>NZ_CP067394.1:0-1356211 GCF_004210215.2 Cryobacterium sp. SO1 | reverse complement strand
ACTGGATCGCCTGCTCGGCGGTCTCGATGCCTTCCACGATCGCTATCAGTCCTGCAGAGGAAATCAGCTGAAGAATGGCAGCAATGAATTTCAGCTGCTGCGGGTCCGAGCCCATGTCCTGAATCAGGGATTGGTCGACCTTCACCGTGTCCGCGGGAAGCGACCGGAGATAGCTGATGGATGAATAGCCGGTACCGAAGTCATCGATTTGCAGCCCCACGCCCATGTCCCGCAGCCCGCTGAAGACCTGTTCTTCCGCCGTTCCCCTAGACATCAACACGGTCTCGGTGATCTCCAAAACCAAACGCCGCGGAGCCACCTGATACCGGTCCAGCGTATCCCTGATGTCCTCCAGCAGATCGCTGCGAAGCAGTTCGGCGGCGGAGAGATTGATGTGCAGACGGAAGTCCGTCAGGTCAGGTGCGGTTTCGCTCCAGCGTCTCATCTGGGCGACTCCTTCATGCAGCACCCACCGCCCCAGCTCTTGGATCAGGCCGGTTTCTTCCGCAATGTGAATGAAGCTGTCCGGCATGATGATTCCGCGCACGGGATGATGCCACCGAAGGAGGGCTTCGATACCGATGACCCTGCCGGAGGCCAATTCGACCACCGGCTGGTACCGCAGTGCCAGTTCGCCGCCGGCAACAGCGCTGCGCAGTTCGGCGGTTATGCGCGAGCGTTCCCGGACAGCGTCGAGCATATCGGGGTGGAAGAGCTGGACGTTGTTGCGACCCTGCTCCTTCGCCTGATACATGGCGATGTCAGCATCGCGCATCAGCGCCTCGGCTGGATACCCCGGCGTGCCGATGCAAACCCCGATGCTGGCCATTGCCCAAACCGTTTCGGTTCCGACACGCACGCTGTCCTGCAGTAGCTCGGATGCCCGGTGCGCAATTTGCAGGATCTCCTGTTCCGTGGCCTCGGTGATGACGATGGCGAATTCATCCCCACCCAGACGGGCCACTGTATCGGTGGCCCTGACGGCGGATCGGAGACGCTTGGCCACCTCGACCAGCACTGCGTCACCGGCACCATGGCCCAGAGTGTCATTTATGGCCTTGAAAGAATCCAGATCCAGCACCAGCACGGCCGGGGCTTTCCCGCTGTCCGAACTGGCCAGGATTGCCTCCTGGATCCGCTCGTTGAGCAGGGTCCTATTCGCCAGGCCTGTCAAGGCATCCGTCTTGGCCATCTGTTCCAGCTCAGCCTGCGCTCGCCCCAACATGGCGGTGCGTTCGGCAACCCGCAGTTCCAGATCAGAGTAAATATGGTCAAGTTCCTCCGCGAGCAGGTTGACACCCGTGATGACAGCATCGATGTCATCCCTACGTTCGGAAGCTTTCATGCGTGTGTCCAGCTCACCGGCAGCCAACCGCACAATGGTCTCCACCAACTGCTGCAGGCGCGGGTCCTCCGGGGCCTTTCCCGGGCTCATATCGTCCAAAGGTTCAGTCCACGACAGGAAGTCTGGCCCTGTGCAGACCCCAGCTGAAGAACTGCCAGCTGCCCCGGGGTCTCCCTGAATCGATCTGTCACGTCCTGAATCCAGCGGCACTTCCCGGCGCTCACTCACGGACACTAAGCCAGTCCAAGGCCGCGCTGCGCGATGTAAAAAAACGAGTCGGACACGGCGGGACGTGCACACCGAGGAAGAAGTTCGCCAGGACCCGGTCTACAGGCGATTCGCCCAACAGAGCAATGCGCGAGGCGCTGCAGGGAATGGACCAAACCGCCCTGGCCTCACGGCTAACCGAACCGACTGCTGCCATGTCGACGAGCATGGGATGCTCTTCCTGCTGGCAGACCTCGTTGACTTTCGCCATCGCGGCCCGAGCGTCCTCAACCTGAACGTGAACCCCGGGCAGCCAGCGCAGATGGATCAGCCCGTCAGCACTCATTTCTATGCTGAGCTTTGCCTCGTTTGCAGCAACCGGATCCACCACTATGTGTCCTCCCCCCGAGCACGCCGCCGAACCATTCAGCCGCTCCTCAAAGATACTCTTGTCCATCGATTCTTCCGTCACGATCAACGTTGGGTGGATGCGGTCCTTGCCTCTAACGGGCGCGGGACACCCCATCGTGGGCGCTCGGCGACAGTCGTGGACTGACCGCGGACCCGACGTGACGCTGACCGGCGAACCGCTCGTCACCTCGGCAGCCGCGTCGCAAAGCTCGGGCAACCCGCCATCTAAGCTGAGTCTGGTGCCCACGGAAGGAACCTCAATGAGCATGGAAGGCGCGGCCTGGAGCTCGCTGTACAAGATCTCTACCGCCAGGGACGGCAAACACGGCTTCTCCCGTGAGTCCGTTCGGCGGATCCTGACGTTCGCGGTGCCCTACCGGTCCAAGCTGCTGATCTTCATCACCCTCTCCACCGTGGGAGCCTTCCTCGCGGTCGCGACGCCGGTGCTCGCCGGCCAGGTGGTCGACGTCATCGTCGCCCAGGGCGCGGTCAGCACAATCGTTTGGCTCGCCGTTGTCATCGCCCTGGTGGCCGTGGCCGACGCCGGCGTGTCACTCGTTACGCGCTGGTACTCGGCGCGGATCGGCGAAGGCGTGATCCTGGACCTCCGCACCGCCGTCTTCAACCACGTGCAGAAGATGCCGATCGCGTTCTTCACCCGCACGCGCACGGGCGCCCTCGTGAGCCGCCTCAACAACGATGTGATCGGCGCTCAGCAGGCCTTCAGCGGCACGCTGTCCGGCGTGGTCACGAACCTCGTGGCGCTGATCCTCACCCTGATGGTCATGCTCAGCACGTCCTGGCTCGTGACGGTTCTCGCCGTGATCATGCTCCCCATCTTCCTGATACCCGCCCGCCGCATGGGCAGCCGCCTCGCCGCGCTGCGCCGCGAGGCCGCCGATCACAATTCCGCCATGAGCACACAGATGACCGAGCGCTTCTCGGCACCCGGCGCCACCCTCGTCAAGCTGTTCGGCCGGCCCGACGAAGAGGCCGAGGAGTTCCGTGTCCGCGCCGCCCGCGTCCGCGACATCGGGGTGCGCACCGCGATGCTGCAGTTCGTCTTCTTCACCGCACTAATGCTCGTCTCCGCTCTCGCCCTCGCGCTCGTGTACGGGCTCGGCGGCTCCCTCGCACTCGCCGGCCAGCTGAATACCGGTGATGTGGTCACCCTGGCGCTCCTCCTCACCCGCCTCTACGCGCCGCTGACCAGCCTCGCAAACGCCCGGGTGGAGATCATGAGCGCGGTGGTCAGCTTCGAGCGCGTCTTCGAGATACTGGACCTCGACCCGCTCATCAAGGAGAAGCCCGACGCGGTCGCCGTGCCCGACGGCCAGGTGTCCGTCGAGTTCGACAAAGTCCGCTTCGCCTACCCGTCCGCGGACAAAGTGTCCCTCGCCTCTCTCGAGGAGGTTGCCACGCTAGACACCCGCGGCGGCGAGGAGGTGCTGCACGGCGTCTCCTTCAGGATCGAGCCGGGGCAGACCGTTGCCCTCGTTGGTTCGTCCGGTGCCGGCAAGTCCACCATTGCGCAGCTCCTCTCGCGCCTGTACGACGTCGACACCGGCGCCGTACGCCTCGCGGGCACGGATGTCCGCGACGTCACCTTCGCCTCCATGCGGCACACCCTGGGCATGGTGACGCAAGACGGCCACCTGTTCCACGAGACCATCCTCTCCAACCTGCGCCTCGCAAGGCCGGAGGCATCCGACGACGAAGTGTGGGACGCCGTCCGCCGTGCGCGGCTCGAGCCGCTCATCCGGTCCCTGCCGGACCAGCTGGACACCATGGTGGGCGAGCGTGGCTACCGGCTCTCCGGAGGTGAGCGCCAGCGGATGACCATCGCGAGGCTCCTGCTCGCCCAGCCGCGCGTCGTCATCCTCGACGAGGCGACGGCGGCGCTGGACTCCACGTCTGAGGCCGCCGTGCAGGCGGCGCTCAGCGAGGCGCTCGAGGGACGCACGGCGATGGTGATCGCACACCGCCTCTCCACCATCCGCAGCGCGGACCTGATCCTCGTGGTTGAGGACGGCTCGATCGTGGAGCGCGGTACGCACGAGGAACTGCTGGCTATGGGTGGGCGGTACGAGGAATTGCACCGGACCCAGTTCGCCGTGCAGAAGAATGTTGCGGCGGATGAGGAAGCGCTGAGCGGGATCTAGTCGCTGAGCTCGGTTCCCTTGAACCCGTGACCCGCTGGAGGTTCTGGCTTTAGGGAACGTGGCGCATTGAGGATGTGCCAGCGAGAAAGCGCCCGCGATGACATGCGGTGGTCTTCAGCGCAATCGCTTGACCCTGTGGCAGGAACATGGCGTTTCATTCAGTTGTCATGGATCGCAACAACCATCGACACATCAGAAGCAGTTGTCAGCGCCCTTTCCGGCACGGCCGCGAACACAGCAGCGCGTACGAGGGCCCACACAAAAGGAACACCATGAATGCGGACCGCCCAGGGCTGATCGACCCCGCCCTCGTCCTACCCTCCACAAAAACCGTCGAAATCACCACCGGCTCGATCGACGCCAAACGTTGATAACTCGCAGCGAGGACACCGAGCAGAGTCAACGCAGCAACGACACCCGTAAACGATGGAGGAGGCCGGTGATGGCCGTCACGGCCATAGCTTCCCTCTTAGTCATCGCGGGCTGTACCTCCAGCCCGACACAGGCTGCGGATCGTGGACTGGCAACGCTCGCCAGCCAGAAAATCGATACCACGATGATCTCCACTGGCTCGAACGCCAGCCGATCTACGCTGGCCACCGAGGCCACCGGCGGGGAGGGCGTGACGCACGACGAAAACCCGCGCGTTCCGGAGGGCGCGTCGTGGACGCAACACTACTTCCCGTCTGCCGACGACTCGGAGACCGAACTGCATGCCGACGTCCTCCTCCCCGAGGGATTTCAAGAGGGCGACCAGGTCACGCCCCTCATCTCTGTCGGACCGTACTTTGCCCACATCGGCTCGCTCGAGGACGGTGACTACGCGCAAGCGGGACCTAACGACCGGTTCAACGACCTGATCACAGAAGGTGGAGCTCTCGAACGGGGATACGCTGTGGTGCTCGTTGACGGCCGCGGTTTCGGCGGTTCGACAGGCTGCCAGGATCTCGGCGGCCCAGGCGAGCGAGCCGACGTAACCGCCGCAGTTGAATGGGCTGCCGCTCAGCCATGGTCGACGGGGAAAGTGGGCATGTACGGCAAGTCCTACGACGCGATCACCGGGCTTATCGGCAACAACCTCGATCTCGACCAGCTCGGAGCAGTCGTCGCCCAGGAGCCCATCTGGGACATGGAACGAAACTTCTGGTCAGGTGGCATTCCTCGGGAGACCATCACCAGCATCGGAACGATCTACATGACGATGTCGTTCCTACAGGGCATGCCGGATGACGAACAGCGTTACAAAGACAACGCTGCCGCCATCGACTACCTCTGCACTCTCCAATATCAGAGCGACTTGCGCTCGACCGACTCCGCGTACTGGGACGAGCGCGATTTCGCGTCTCTTGCGAAGGGAACCGATACTCCCCTTTTCCTTACGCAGGGCCTCACAGAGTGGAACACCGAGCCCGAAGCAATCCAGGAGTACCTCGAAAACCACGAGGGACCTGAGCGTGGCTGGCTCGGGCCGTGGGACCACGTGCGTGGCAACGATGTCGATCCGGCAACCGGCGCGCTCAAGATGGGCCGGGCGGGCTGGTACGACGAGGTCTTCGCGTTCTACGACGAGCACCTCAAAGACGCCGAGCCAGCCACCGACGTGCCGTCGTTCGCTGTGCAGGACAACACCGGCACCTGGCGCGGGGAGGAGACATGGCCGTCCACGGATCGTGTGCAAGAGGTCAAGCTCGACGACGCCAGTTACATCGATGACGGCGCCGAACGGACGGCCGACGTTGGCAAGGATTCAAACAGCTACCTCACCTGGTCGGAACCCGTAACTAAGCCGACGCGAATGACCGGCACCCCCGAGTTGAAATTCACCGCCGAGGGACACGGCAATGCGATGATCCGGCTCTACGACGTGGCCCCCGATGGCACCGCCACCTGGATCAACGAACAGGCCACGGCCGTTCGCCCCGGAGATGGAACCATCGAACTGAGGTCGACCGACTGGACACTGGCCGAAGGCCATCAGCTCGCCATCGAGATCGGCACGATCGCGCCTTCAGGAGCGAACCCGCACCGAAGCAACGACTGGATCGTTTCCCCCAGCGGCGAGGAGATCCGTCTGTCCCACACCTCGCTGACGCTACCGCTCGACAACCCCTCAGAGGACACTGCAACCCAGGGCGACCGCGCCGCGTATCTCGACCTGTATCTCCAGTTCGCCGCGGCGAAGTTCGAACCCGCACAGGGCAGCTTCGAACTCACGAGCGGAAAGTAACAACTCCATAGCGACGGACGAGTAGCCGACGCTGACGGCTTCGCCGCATCCGTTGTCGACGCGGGTTGCTGATCCCCACCGGGTTCAGGGACCCGCGTTCGGCCGCGCGTGCACGATGGCGCGATTGCTCGCAGGATTGCAGGTGGCATCGATCGCACCTTCGATCGCGGATGGCCGAGCTGGCGGTAGACGATGTCGTCCAGTTCGCGGGTGGTGTGCGTCTCACGGTCGTTGGGCAGGTGCCACGCTCGACCGGGGGCCTCCGGATGCTCGCCGAGCACTGCCAGCCCTTCGCCGATGTCGGGGATATACGTGTAGGTGTGCGGCTGGTCGAGGTCGCCGAGAACTGCAGCGGTCCGGCCGGCGATCGCCGCAGGGAACAGACGGTCGCCGAGGTGTGACTGGGCTCCCCCTCGAGGTCCGAAATAGTCGGATGCTCGGCCAATCGTCGCTTCCATGTTTCCTAGGCGGTGCGCTTCGAGGAGTTCGACGGCCATCGTCGAGCGGATCTTCCCTTTCTTGGTGTGCGCGTTGTGGGCTCGGTTCTCGGTGAGGGGCTGCCCATTGGGCCGGCCGTACATGTAGACGTTCTCCATGCTCACGAGTCGGGCGCCGTGTGCCTGCGCTGCGTGCAGGACGGATCGCTGTAGGCCAGGGAACTTCTCCGCCCACTCTGCATAGGGCGGGTTGAGGGTCTGGTAGATGACTCGCGCCCCGGCTGTCACGGCTAGGGCGAATGCGAGGTCGCTGGCGTCTCCGCCCACCACTTCGACGCCGTCGTGCACACAGGCGGTGCCGGAGCGGTCGACGATGCGGGGGGGGTGCCCCTATGTGTTTCGTCAAGTCTTGATGGGGGTTTTGTTTTCGTAGAGCGTGCCATCGCGGAGCATGGCGTAGAGCACGTCACAGCGTCGGCGGGCGAGGGCTATGAGGGCTTGGTTATGGCGTTTACCTTGGGCGATCTTGCGGTCGTAGTAGGTGCGTGAGACGGGGTCGCTGAGGGCCGCGAAGGCGGAGAGGAACAGCGTGCGTTTGAGGACTTTGTTGCCACGCCGTGAGGGGTGCTCGCCTCGGATGGATGATCCGGAGCGTCTGGTGACCGGCGCCAGGCCGGCGTAGGAAGCGAGGTGGCCGGCGGTGGCGAACTCCTTGCCGGAGATCTCGGTGATGACACGGGCGGCGGTCCTCACACCGACCCCGGGCATGCTCGTGATGATCGGTTCCAGTGGGTTGGCGTCGACGAGCTCGGCGACCTCGACGGCAATTTCGGTGCGTTGGCGGTGGAGCGTGCTGAGCTGCTCGGCGAGGCGCGGCAGCACGGCGCGTGTGGCGTGGGTGCCACCAACGATGACGGTCTGCTCGGAGAGCGCCTGGAAGATTTCCTCTGCTAAGCGGCGGCCCATCCGTGGCGCGAGCTTGATGAGGCGGTTGCCGACCCGGACCCTCCCGGCGGCCGTCAGTGCTGTCGGTGTCGGGTATTTCTGGAGGAGATCCAGGACGGCCGGGTGGTCGAGGTGCGGGCCCAGTACCCGCTCCAACGCTGGGTGGATCTGCATCAGCAGCCCCCGGATCCGGTTGCTGGTGGCGGTCATCTGGCCGACGATGTCATCGTCGAATCCGCACAGCATCGATAGTTCAGCGATCTGCTCGTCTTCAAGGCGCAGCGGGCGCAGAGCGTGCGGGAGGGTGCGGGCAGCTTCGGCGATGATGGCCGCGTCGCGGGCATCCGTCTTTGCCTCACCGGGGTGCAAGTCGGCGATGCGACGCATAGCCAGCCCGGGCAAATAGGCCACGAGGATGCCTTCGGCATAAGCGACGGCGACGGGCAGAGCGCCGACTGTTTCGGGCTGGTCGACGACCAGAAGGACCTGCCCGCGGACCTTGAGTTTCTGGATCACGGCGCGCAGTCTTGCCTCGTCATTGGGGAGCGCTTTGTCATAGAGGCGTTTCCCAGAGCGGTCCAGAGCGACCGCGTGATGTTCGCTTTTTCCAACGTCAACACCGATGAACACGTCGACGCTGTCGTAATTCTCAATCATGAGTTTCCCGTCAGCCATGCGGATTAGTTGGCCTGTCCACGGCATCAAGTCTCGGCATCCACGTTACGTTCGACCCAGAAACGAGTTCCAGTCGAGCCCCTATTAGCGATCACCCAATGCCAGTCAGGCCCGGTGACAACACCCCCCGGATCATTAACGACTGGGGGCAACAACCATGCCGGGCCTAACAGGCCAACACCCTTCAGAAGCAAGCTTCAAGGGCTACTTACAAGGTAACGGGGGATGCCGCGACGTTGGAGGGCGTCAAGAGTCGCCAAACCGATAGCGCCGGCACCGAAGATGACGTGCTCAGTCGCGCTCATCGTCGGGCCGCCAGTTCCGCAGTGTTGGGTCGCGAGTTCTCTGTGGCGGGCAGGAGGGCGAGCAGGGTGAGGCCGCTGAGTGCGGCGTAGACAAACGCGCCACTGGCACCGAAGGTGATGAACTGCTGGTCGACGTCGATGCCAGTCAGGGTAGTCACGGTCCAGCCGAGGGAGGTGAGGACTGCAATCGCGGGTACCCACATCCACCGGAGGCGCGTTCGGGATGGCAGGGCGAGCGATTGTGCGAGTCCGACGGTGGCGCCGGCGAGGAGTCCACGCAGTGCCAGGTCGGGCAGACCTGTTCGGAAGTCGACGGCGAGCGTACCGAGCACGGTTCCGACGCTGAGGCCGATTGCGGTTGCGAGTATCCAGGTGGGCGCGTTGAGCCTGCGGCCGCTTCCCAGCGCTTGGGCCAGGCCGACGATCGCCCCAACCGTGGCTCCCCCGGCCAGGGCGGAAATGACGTTGTCGACTCGACCGACGACGGCTGTACTCAGGTATCCCGCGATGGGAAGAGCCAGGAAGGTGCTGACTGTGAAGATCGCAGTGCTGCGAACGGCTGTTTTTCGTGTGGTTGTCGCCATCAGGGTCACACTCCAGCCTTGGCGGGCGTTGCAGTGGTCGGCTTGGTTGTGGACTCGTTTTCTGGTTCGGTTTTGCGAAGGATGAGAGCGAGGCCGAGAGCGGCCACCCAGATGCCCCAGCTGCCGCTGCCCACGAGGCCGGCGATGTCGATGACGGGAAACCCTGGAACGGCGGTGGCGAGGATGTCGCCCTGGTTCAGGAGGTAAATTGTGCTCGACGCGATCCCGAACCAGCCGAGCCACAGCGGCAAAACCCTGGTCCGCAGGATGACGATGCTCACGGTGATTGACCAGGCGATGGCACCGAGCTGGCCGAGGTGTTCGCCCAGGAGGGCTCCCCCGAATTGGTGCTGGGCCAGCCACGCGGCCTCGGTTGCCGCACGGGTCAGCGCGTCACCTGTTTCCCAGGAGCGCGCAAGAGCGGGCACGACGAAGACCCAGCGCAGGAATCCGATGAGGGAGAAGATGACCGAGGCCGCCCCGACGACGGTCGCCACCCGGAGGACCGGGTCGTTGGCGCGGCCGAGCACGCGGGGTAGCAGCAAAAGGGGCACGAAGAGAATCGCGTAGGTCCACGCGGTGGCCAACCAGGTCCAGATCAAAGTCGACCCCCCAGCAAGAAATGCAGGGAGCACGATGTCGGCGTCTTCACGCAGGATATCCGGCCAATCGAACGTGACGGAGAGCACCGTTGCGGCAGTCGCGAAAGACAGTGCCCCTACCAGCAGGAGGACGCCGGCGGGGCGCCGCAGAGCTGCGGGATCGCCCACAGCTGGGAGCGTCGTGATCATTTCTGTTTCTCCAATCGGTTAGTGTACGGTGTACGTGAAAGATAATGTACAACGTACACGAGTAGAGAGTCAAGCAATGAGTGAAGAGAATTCGCAGCACCTGCGGCGCCAACGCCGCGAGCGAAGTTCCGTCAGCACGGATGAAATTCTCCAGGCCTCTGAGGTCGTCGCGCGCGGCGGCTTCGATGCCCTGACTATGCGGGCGGTCGCCACGCAGATGGGCGCCTCGCCGATGGCCCTGTACCGGTACTTCGCAACGAAAGACGAGCTCGTTGACGCGATGCTCGACCGGGTGCTGGGCCGGATCGAATTGAAGGATGCAACGGATGACTGGCTAGCGGACCTGGCCGGGTTCGCCACGGCACACCGCGCCGTTCTCGCCGACCACCCGTGGGCGATAGTGCCACTGTTCACCCATTCGAATCCTGGGATCAACGCCACGATCATCGGCGAGGCCGCTCTAGGGATCCTTGAGAGAGGCCGCGTCGCCGGCGGTGAGGCCGTCGCAATTTTCTGCGGAATTCTGGCCCTTAATTACGGCTGGTTCGCGTTTACGGCGGCTCGCGACACCACTCGAATGAATGTTGAACCGGAGGCCGTTCTCGCCACGGCGCTCTCGATGCTTCCCGCAGACCATTTCCCACTTACCTTGTCGGTAGCGGACCAGTTGAGCAACTACGGGAGTGACGCGCACTACGCCTTCGCATTGCAGGCGCTCATTGACGGCGTGGGGGCGACAGCGCAGCCGAAATAGCGCCCGACCCCATCAAGCCGACGTCACCCTTCGGCCACAGAGCGCGAGCGTTCCCCAATCAGCACTGGTGGGTGCTGACACCGGCGCCGCTCTGCCTGGTCATCACTCCGGTGAAGCGGATTGGTGGCTGTTCCACGTGGTGATGGCGGTGCTGTGCGCAACTCGGTCGATTGGTGACTGTGAGTTCGAGGTGTGTGCCGTCCACGTCGTCGCGCAGGGTGACGGTCACGACCGCCTCGCTCGCCGGGCGCGCGAGCCGGAAACGGGTCACGGGGAGTATCGGCACCATCCTGTATCTCGGCGGAGTTCCGGATCACGTCCCTCCCGACCTGATTCTCGAACAAGCCGATGAGGCGATGTACCGGTCCAAGCGCGCGGGGAAGACCAAGACACCACCGACATAGTCGGAGACACTTCGCCGTCGGAGGGCCACCCAAAGGACTCACTCATCTAGACGAGACCGATCTCTGATCGGGCCCATTGTCGGGAGCTAGAGTCTGGCCGTCGAGGATCTGCTCGATCACGGTGACTGTTGCCGGCCCAACGCTGCGCGCCCAGCCCCTTGCGACCATGCCATCCGCTTCCACGCACCCCGTCTTAGAGAGGTGATGGTAAGTCGCCGCTTGAGTGTTGAACAACGTGGAAAGAATGAGCAGTTGCTCCGTTTTCGCGAATCGGACACATTGTCCAGTGTTCTCGAGAACTCCGATGTTGATCAGATGGTCGACGCTAACTTTCTCGTCGTCACGGAAGTCCGCGTAGGCGACGCGGTTTCTTTAGGAAGCCCGGCCACGTTCTCATCGCGAAGCCACTGGTGAATGTAGTTCAAACTCGATTGGTCAGAGAACAGAAGATTTAGACTGCCGACAATCTCCCCGCTTTCTGACAGGTAGAGATGCCCGCGGCTCATCACCCATCGCGCCGCTCGAATGCAGCCAACCTGACCTGGCCGGGGTGAGCCTCAACCACCGGCCGGAACGGGATCGACGACGCGATCGCGAGCAGGGTGAGAAGCGAGAACGTGAGCACGGCGACCCAGACGCCGCGCGCCTCGGTCACCGCAAGGCGTGGTCCGGCGATATCGAACGTCGTGAGGGTCACGCCGACGATCAGCAGGGCACTGAACACGCCGCAGGCGATGCGCGCTGGGAGCCGACCTCGCCCCGAGATGGCGAACCCTCCGCCGATGGCGAGCAGCGCGACCGCTATGGCTCCCCCACCCAAACCCTGGGTGAAAAGCGCCAGAAGGGCATCGGGCAGGAGCATCGGGGCGATGGCGAACGCCGCGGGCGCGGCACCGAGCCACCGCCAGCGGCCGCGTCCCCCGCGCAGCCGAATCGTGTGCGCCCACCCCAGCAGGCCGCCGACGATCACCCCGGGCAGCAGAATGGCGGCGAACGTTTCGAGCCACGAGACGGTCGACCCAGGGCCCGCGAACTCGCTCATCACGGCGCGGAAGGACGCAGCCCAGGCAAGCCCGCACAGGGCTCCGAGGGCCACGGTCGCGCCGGCGTTGCGGCTGCTCATCGGCCCGCGACTCTCTCGGGCTGTGCCGCCGTATCGGCTGCCGCCGGTGCGAGGGTGTGTGCCCACCTGATCATCTCGGCGCCGAGCCACGTGAACAGCAGCAGCCACAGTCCGATTGCGATCCGCCCGACTTCGTACCCGGCGAAGATGGCGGGCGTGAGCGGCACGATGACCCAGACTCCGATCACGAGCACCAGCCAGCTGCCCACGCCCGAGAGCGCTCGCGCCCGCACGGCGGCAATTCCAAAAACGATCAGCGCCGCACCCGTGGCGAGCGTGATCATGCCATAAGCAGCCTCGATCCCATCGGTCAGCGGTGACGGATAGGCCGAATCGGCGGCGCTGATCGCCACCAGTTCCTGCACCGAGAGTGCGAGCATCGCCACCACCGAAGCAATTCCGGCGATCGCAGCCAGGACTCCGCGACCGGCCAGCCCCGCCCGCCAGAACGCCCACAGGGCCCACACCACAAGCAGATGGTGCAGGAAGAAGGCGACTTGGATGATCACGAACCCCGTCGCGGTGAGCGGGAAGCTGAACCGGTCGGTCTCAACTACCGGCGGCACGAACAGCAAGAACGCCGCCGCGCCCGCCCCCAATAGTCCCGCGACCACAGCCGCCCAGCCACCAGATATCGCCAGTTCTCGAGCCCGCATCCGGCTCACCTCCCTCGTCAATGCCTTCTACGAATAATTCTCACGGTAGGCTCGCGACCATCGGGCGGCATCCGTGGAATCACGCATTTTCTCGAGGTCACCATGAGTAGCGACAGTGCAGAAGGACGAGCTTCACGCTCCGACGCGCTGGCTGCGCTCGCCCGGGCGCGCGACGAACTCGCGCACGGTTCCGTCGAACGCGGCTGGGACGCTTGCATGATCGCGGCCGGAATCGGACGGGAGCTCGGCGATGCCAGTCTCATCACGGACGCGGCCACGCTGATTCCGGGGCCCCAGCTCGGGTCGCACCACATGACCACGGCGCGCCAGGCACTGTGTGTCGAGGCGCTCGGGATGCTGGACCCCGGGGAATCCGCTCGGCGCCGGCGCCTCGAGCACTACCTTGCTGCGCTCTCGGGCGGTTGGACAGAGACTCCCGCGGTGACAGGGGTGCCCCTGACCGAAGAGCAGGCAGACTCCCTGATCCTCGAGTTGCGCGCCGCGCACGCCGCGGCCATGGCTCCCGACCGGCTTGCAGAGCGTCTCGAGATCGCGACCCGGCTGCGAGACACGGCGCTCGCGGCGCACCGGGACGCCGACACCGCATGGGGGATGTTGTGGCGGTTGGATGCGCTCGCTCAGTTCGGCCGACGAATCGAGCTGAACGCGGACTTCATTGAGCTGGTCGGCGTCATCCGCCGGCTGGACAGCCCGCAATGGCATTGGCGGGTCGCGACCATCCGCTCAGTGTTGGCGTTACTGGACGACGACATCGACGACGTGCCCGCGCTCACCGCGGACGCCGCGCGTCTCGGGGCGAACGCCGGTGTGGAAGAGGCCGCGTTCATCGACCTGATAGTGCGTTCCGATCTCGCCCTCCGCACGGGCGAAGGGCTCCCCGGCATCGACGAGGAAGTGCGACACGCGCTCACGGATGCCCCGTTCCTGGCGCAGGGCTGGCGGGCCGGCATCCTGATCGCACTGGGGAAAATCGACGACGCGCTCGAGATCTGGCGTGCGCTCGCGCCGCACGTCGATGAGGTTCCGCCGACCGCAATGGAGTGGCTGCTCGCGGCGACCACACACGCCGAACTCAGCATCATCGCCCGGGATCGGCCCGCCGCCGCTCACCTCTACGAAATGCTCGGCCCCCATGGGCACCTGCACGTGATACCGACCGTGATGTCCCCTTACTCGGGCCCGGTCGCGCTCTACCTCGGCGACCTCGCCGCATTCCTGGGACGCTCCGCGAGTGCGCGGACGCACTACGAGGCGGCGCTCTCGAGCAGCCAGGACATGCACGCGCCCGCATTCTCGCGCCGGGCGCGGGAGGCGATCGCACGGCTCGGTGCGCCCACGTCTCCGCATTCGCCGCGCTCGACGCTGTCGCCGCTGTCTCTGCGCGAGGCGGAAGTCGCCGAGCTCATCGGAGCGGGGATGACGAATCGCGAAGTGGCGCATCGGCTGTTCCTGTCGGAGCGAACCGTCGAGAACCACGTCAGCAACATCCTTCATCGCCTGGGTCTGCCGAATCGCGCTGCCGTCGCGGCATGGGTGTCACGGCAGAACCCCGCCTGACTGGCCGGAACGACCACGCGCGGGAAGCTGGGCATGCCCGCCAGTGTAGGCCCGGGCCAGGGCACGCATCCGTTAGAGGTTGCGACGGCGCGACCTGACGAGCCAGACCACGCCCAGCACGATCATCAGAACGGCGACGGCAGCACGCTCATTGCAGTGCCGTCACCCATCCGATGAACTGGGGTGGGCTTGAATAAGAAATGACGCCGTCCCGGAGTCCATCGACCTTACTTTTAGAGGCGAGTTAACGGCCGCCCAACACGGAGCCGTGGATGTTCTGAAACACCACGACGCTGGTGTACCGGTTGCACCACCAGGCTCGGGAAAGACGGTCATCGCCTGCGCCCTCATCGCTGAAAGAGGCCTACCCACGGCGAGCATCGTTAATCGTGCGGAACTTGTCGAACAGTGGCGCGAGCGGCCGAGCCAGTTCCTTGACGTCGATCCCCGCCAGATCGGGCAGCTGGGCAACGGCCGGCGCAAACGCACCCAAGTCATCGACATTGTGATGCTGCAGAGCATTGCCCATCGCGCGGCGGATCCGACAATCCTGAATCGCTCCGGGTTGATCATCGTAGATGAATGCCATTCCCTGGGCGCGGCGGCGACTGAGGCCGCCGTGCGACAGGTCGCGGTGAGGCACTGGATCGGCCTGACCGCGACGCCATACCGTGCCGACCAAATGGACGACCGAAATGTCTGACCGGGACCCACTGGGACGCCGAGGTACCGGTTTTTGACCGGATGTTCCGCAAACGCCAGCGTGTCATGGCGAAGCTCGGCTTCACCGCATCGGGCGAGTTCCGACGTTAGGCCCCCGGGATCCGGCGCTGGTTCATGGAAGCAAGCCGTCCAGAACCGTTCGCCGGATTCTCTCGACCGCGTCGGCCGCGTCGGGCCCCCCAGTCCGCTGGACGTCCCACGCCACGAGAACCGGGTCGGCCGTCCAGCCGGACACCATTGACGTCCACGCCCGGGCGGTCGACCAGATCGTCGGGTCGGCCGGAACGACGTATTCGAGGGTGGCGTTCTCCGGCGTCGTCTCGGAGAAGCCGAGTCGAACCAGATCCAGACCTGTCCGTGCGTAGACAACCGCATGGCGGGCCACCCGCCACGGGGCGAGCAGATCAGCGGCCGGGTCCCCCGACACGATGACGTCCAGCTCAGCGGCAGCGGCCCGAACCGACTGCGCCTGACGCACGATGGCGTCCAGGCCCAACCAATAACTGGAAATGCCCTGCGGCCCCGGATACTCCGCCAGGAATCGGTCCCACAGGGTCTCCGGCCGCGCTGCCCGCCAGCCGCCCTCGTCGCGAACCACAGCATTGTCGAGTGCGCAGAGACCCTTGGAAACGGTCACTTGGGACACGCCGCACTCTGCGGCGAGGTCCATCTGAGTTCTCGGTCGTGACGTGCGGAGGAGCACCCGAAGCAGGGCGAATCGACCCCACGCGACACGCCCACGTCCTGCCCCAGCTCCGCGGGCGGAGGAGAGCGGCCCTCGCAGCGCGTCCTCTACCCTCTTGCCCACAAGAATGACGACCCCATCCTCCAGCGACACGACCGCAATCCCTGAGTCGGCTAGGGCTGCCTCGGCCAGTCCTACACTCGCTTTCGGGACTACGTAGAGAAGGATGTCGGGGGCAGGGTCCCGTGAACGACCGGATTCCACATCGCGCTGGATGTCCCAGTGAGAGGGGGGTGAACGGCGCACGTGCACGCGGGTAATGATGCGGCTGCCGGACAGAGTGAGGGTCACGGTGTCCGCGTCCAGGACCAGCACGTTCACGCCCAGCGCGGTGAGGAGGTTGAGGCCCTCCGAGGCAGTCACTGGTCTCATGGCTCTGGTCGGCTTCCTATAAGGTGAAGTTCAATACACCACTATAACTTATAGCCCAAATAGTCACTACAGGTTATAGAGTCGGTCGATTGTGGCGCCCCATCCGTCTCGGGTGCCGCCTTCGATGAGATTGCGCACCTCCTCATCCGTCAATTGGTCGGAGAAGGTGACTGTGAGTTCGAGGTGTGTGCCGTCCACGTCGTCGCGCAGGGTGACGGTCACGATGGGTGCTTCGTGTTCGTGATCTCCTGCGAGCTCTGGCCATCCGCCGGTTGCTCCCCACCGAAAGACCAGCCGTTCGTCCGGGACCACTTCGAGGTACACCCCGCCGGTGGGGTATTGGAGATCGTCATTGACCACCATGTGTTGTCGCCATATACCGCCGACTTTGAGGTCGACGTGGATGGGTGTGCTGGGCGTGGGCATAGCGGGGTTGTAGAACCAGTCGAGGTGTTCCGGTTTGGTCCAGGCATCGAAGACGACGCTGCGCGGTGCCTGCAGTGTGCGACTCAGGGTGAAGCTTCGTTCAGTGGGTGCGGGGGTCATCGTCATCCTTCTTCCTTGTCGAAGTGTCAGTTTCTGGTTGAGCCAGCTTCGCCGTGCCGCTGGGTCGCAGTGCTGCGGCCGCCTCGCGGAGCAACTGCTGCCGATCGAGGTCTGATGTTGCACGTTGGGCGGCGCACCCGAATGCGGTAGCGGCCTCGATATGGCGCCCCGCCCGAACGAGCATGTCGGCGCGGGCCGCCGGTAGGAGATGCGAGGTGGAGAGTCGCGCATCAGCGTCAAGGTCTTCGAGAATCTCCAGGGCCGCTTCGGGGCCGGTCGCCATCCCGACGGCGATGGCACGGCTCACGGCGACGACCGGCGAGGGCGACATCGTGACGAGCACGTCGTAGAGGTGCACGATCTGCCGCCAATCGGTCGCGCCGGGGGTCGGCGCTTGCGCATGACAGGCCGCAATTTCGGCCTGGATCCGATAGAACCCACGCCTATTGCCCGGCGTCAGCGGCGCGAGAAGCTTCAGGGCTTCGTCGATCGACTGCCGGTCCCAGCGCGATCGATCCTGATTTTCCAACGTGAGTTGCTGGCCGTCCTTGTCACGGCGCGCGGCACGGCGCGATGACTGGAGCAGCATGAGCGAGAGAAGGCAGCGTGCCTCGTCGGTGGAGGGCGCGAAACGCACCACGTTGCGGGTCATCCGGATCGCGGCATCCGCAAGGTCGGTTCGGCTCGCATCGCTGTAGCCCTGGTTGAAGAGCAGGTAGAGCACCGCGAGTACTCCCCCGAGGCGTTCGGGGAGCAGATCCGCCGTCGGAATCCGGTAGGGGATGCCCGCATTGGTGATCTTCTGGCGCGCTCGCACGAGACGCTGGGCCATGGTGGATTCCTGAACAAAGAACGCGGATGCAATCTCGCCGGTCGTGAGTCCGGCGACTGCCCGCAGGGTCAACGCGACCCGGTTCGGCAGTGCGAGGGCCGGGTGGCAGCAGGTGAACAACAGCCGCAGCTGCTCGTCGGGCAGCGTTGTTTCATCGATCTCGGGAAGCTCGTCGACCTGCGCTGCGAGATCGGCAATGTCGCGGAGCTTTTCGCGTTCGACGATGGTGTGACGAAGGCGGTCACGAGCCTTGTTGCGGGCCACTGTATACAGCCAAGCGGCCGGGCGGTCCGGCACGCCGCCGGACCGCCCGGCCACCAGTGCGGACGCGAACGCGTCCTGCACACAGTCTTCAGCCACGGCCCAGTCGCCGGTCATGCTGACAAGACCGCCGACCAGCCCGCCCCACTCTGCACGGTGCAGGTCGTCGAGGACCGCACCCAGCGGGGGTGACGTCAATCGAACGGCCAGATCGGGCGCAGCTCAAGTCGACCGAATCGAGCCATCGGATGCTTCGACGCCACTTCGATCGCCTCGTCGAGATCCGCGCATTCGAGCACGTCGTATCCGGCGATCCATTCTTTCGACTCGGTGTACGGCCCGTCGGTCACCAGTAGTTCGCCGTTACGCACGCGAACCGTTGTGGCATCCTCGACCGGCCGGAGCCGGTTGCCGTCGATCCACACGCCGCGCTCTTCGACCTCCTTGCCCCAGTCTTCAATCCGGTCGTCCTCAGCGGAATACGGGTCGCCCTCGGGGTCCGTTGCCACAAACATCATGTATCGCATCTGTTCTCCCTTTGTTAGACGGTACAGAGAGAGGACGTTCGAGTTCGAGTGAATTCGACACACCGGGCAAAGTTTTTTGTTCGAGTGCGAGCATTGCAGGCGAACGTTCGCCTTTGTCAGCGGGGCGCATAAGCTCCTGGCGGTCGAGAAGCCGGTTACTGTACTCGCCTCCGGCCGGGTGTTCGGGTGGGCCCTCACCAGCTACCGTGCGGGCGACATTCGGCCGATCGTCGAGCTGACTGCCGACGCCTCCCTTCGGGCGATCGGGAACGCACGGAAACTCGTGAAGGATATTCGTGACGTCCGTGAGAGTTGGAACGGCCAGCTGACCGTTCGCCGGGACTCCGCCGCACGGAAGATCCTCGACATCATCGCGCGTCAGCCCGTCATCTCCGCTGAGGGCGTCGCCGCGGAGCTCGGCATCGCGCCGTCAAATACCTACCGGCACCTCAAACAGCTTCAGGGTTTCGGGATTCTCCGATCAGAATCCGAGTACAAAATCGGCGTCCTCTGGCGATCTGACGAGATCCTCGTAGCAGTCGACGCTTTCGCGGAACGGGCCGGCCACCGCGGACGCTAAACCAATGTCCCTTCCAGCAGCCTGTGGGACGACGGACGGGTTCACCGAACGTCGCTCGCTGGCGCCCGGTCAATGAGCTTGGCGACGCGAAACAGTATTCGATGCGTTTGCGGTAAAATCCCAGATGAAGCTGTGCCGCCGCGGTGGCGGCACCCTGACGAATCGCCGCACCGCCGGCTTCACCTCGGACGCACGGTGCCCCAGACCTGAAGCTGGGCGAGGAGCTCCGGAACAGGGTGCACAATGCGCTGGGCCAGAGTTCAACGCTTCTTACCGCCGACACCCGGCACGGATGCGATCTGCATCATCCACGCAGATATCTGGCGTTCGTCGATGTCGTCCACGGACTCGAGCTCCACGCCCCTCGTTGACCTGCCCATCCCGATTGGCGTCACCGGCGGTACCGGCTCGAGCACCATGCCATTGATGAACATGAGCTTGACGTGGCCGGCGAAGGCGCCGCAGCTGAAGCACCATCCGTCGCCCACCCCGTAGTACGCCATGCCCCACTTCACGGAGCGCTGGAGGTCGGTCAGCGTCTTGACCGCGAGAGCATCGACTGCTTCCGCAATGCCGCGTTGCGGCTGCGGGAGGCTTGCGATGTAGGCGAAGACCGGCTTGTCGCCGACGGCCGCTTTCGAGGGGCTGGCCCGGCCGGTCATGGCTTCTGGCAGAGTCCAGGCCGTGTCGCCTAGCGCGTGAGCCTCCGTCGCCGGTGGCTCGCCCTCGGTCTTACCGATGTCCTTGCTGTCCATGGCGCGATCATATTCCTCGCCTGACCGGGCGTAGGAGTCTCGTCCAAAATCGCGGCAGCACACAGTGCAACGACGGGACTTTGCAGGTGCGAACCCAAAGGTCCCGGAAACCACACGGTTTCCGGGACTTCACGGTCGGGCTGACAGGATTTGAACCTGCGACCCCCTGAAGGTTCTGGCCTTAATTTAGTCGTTACCGAATGTCTCCGAAAACCCTCGGATTCCCTTGTGTTTACAGGGAACCAGACGATTCGCTGCCTCCGATTGTAGCCCATCGTTTTGGGTCAAATAGAGATGAATTAGATGGGTAAATAATGGACTTGTGAACCGCCTTGAGCGACACCCAGACCCCCCCTCCCAACCGCTCCCCCCGCATGACGCCGCATGTGATCGAGCGGGTCCATGCCCGCCAGGGTGGGAGCGTCACGCCGTTGGGCGACCGTCGAGCAGCTGAGCGGCACGATCCCCAATGATCACCTGGCCCAGCGCAGACATTTGAGCTGCGGCCCTCGATCGGCTCGCGCCCGCCTGAACGTCAACCCACGCCGATCGCCATGACACCGCGGAACTGGGTGAGAAAACGGCACCCAAGGTTACGAGCGGCTGAGCCGCGTTCCGCGGACACGCGGACCGCTCAGGGAGAGCCGTAGAGCTCGGGCCAGCCCGCCTTATAGTCGCTCAGCGGCTACGCTGGCGGCCACGGCGGGCGTCGGGTCAGACCTGTAGCCTTCACGTCCTTGGGTAGGGCCTCGTCGAGGTTGGCCATCGCTTGATACTTCTTCAGAAATGCAACCTGAGAGGCGAAAGCGCCGGCCTCGATGGCCCAGCGAAGAAGCGTGAGCGTGTCCGCGTGCTGGATCTGACCGCCCGCGACGTGTTGACCACGCACGTGTTGCATCTTGAGCACGCTCGCCTGCTGTTTAATCTTCGACGTTCCTGCTTCTTCGTCGCAGACCAAGACGACCCGTTCCCCTGCGCGGGCCAGGAGTACGCCGTGCAGAATGGCCATGTTCTCGCCACGGTCCTTCCTGCTTGCGTACATGTCGTCGAAGTCCAAGCCGAGGACGCTACGGCAGCACGCGCGTAAATCGGCCGTGGGCGTATCCGGGATCACTTTCTTGAAACGTTCCGGGAAGTTCGGCCAGACCTCCGCGGCCCGTTTGAACTGCTCCCGCCTCTTCGGCGTGTCCGTGATCTCGAAGTCCACGGCCTCCGGGACATTCACGACGTTGTTTCCTAGCGCAGCCAAGAGCTGGGGGACGCAATCGGTAGCGAGAAACTTGAAGATGGGACCGGTATCTAGAATGTGCATCAATCGATGCCACTTATGAGCCGCGCCAGCTCGTCCGGAGTTAGACCCTCGCCGACGTCTGTCGGGCGTTCGGGTACGGAGTCGTCTGCTCCCATGGGCACGATGCCCTCGGCTTCCAACTGCTCAGTCACAATGTGCGGGTCTCGCTTGCCGTCCAGGCGCGCGATGGTTGCGGGTGTGACAAGGTTCCAGCGATAGCCTTCAATGGCGCGTGCCAAGAGCGCCTGCGGTGCTCGAGGCGTCTTGGTCTGGGCGACAAACGTCTGGTACTCCGAACGCCACCCGAACTGAGAAGCTAGCCGGCCCGCGGTCAGTTTGCTCCACTCGCGGCAGGTGTCCTGGTCTATAGCTTTAGCGTCTCGCAACTGGATCGCCACGATGTTGGGTGAGGCCATGTATCTCTGCACGAGGTCTGACAGCAGAGCGGTCGTGGCCTCAGTCGTGCGCGCCGCCGCTCGTGCTGCATCCAGCGGGACGAGAAAGTGGCGCGCGAAGGCGTCGGCCTGAATCTCCTCCGGCGTGCGCTCATCCCAATCGCTGTGACTGAGGCCCCGGTCCACACTGCCCAGACGAAGATGCCCCAATTCATGGGCCAACGTGGACCTGAGCCGCATCGGGTGCTCGGTGCACGCCACGGACATCATGAATCGGTTGCCGAGGCGCATTGTCATACCGTGTCCCGGAGCGGGTGTGTCGACGTAGGCGACGCCGACATTCATCGTCTGCTCGATTAGGCGTGCCACGTTCGCGATCGGTTCAACGCCCAGATCGGACTCGCGCCGGAAGTCCTCGGCCGCTTTCTGACCGATCCTCTCGTTGCTCACGCAGCCTCAGCTACACCGAGCTCGTCGAGGCGCTGAGCCAGCCCGAAGGCGTAAATCATATAGTCGACCAGCGCCTGGGATCCAGCATCGTTCGTTCGGCCAGCGCACAGGACCTGCTCAGCCAGAGTGTTGGT
Source organism: Cryobacterium sp. SO1 (assembly GCF_004210215.2). Lineage (NCBI taxonomy): Bacteria > Bacillati > Actinomycetota > Actinomycetes > Micrococcales > Microbacteriaceae > Cryobacterium > Cryobacterium sp. SO1. The sequence goes on along the minus strand of NZ_CP067394.1, from coordinate 1,333,996 downwards.
CCCCTGCAGGTCAGCGATCAGCACGCCGCAGGAGTCGGCGAGGGCGGACAACTCCAAGATTGACACGGCGCGATTCCCCGTCTCGATCCGGTGGATCGTAGATTGCGAGATCCCGGAGTACTGCTCCAGGTCACGCTGGGTCAGTCCGACAGCTTCACGTGCGGCAACCAGCCGCTTCCCGATCTGAACATCAACGACAGACATCTTGAATCACGCTCCTTATTCTTTGATTCTACGGGATTGCCGGTCAGTCATCAAGACGTGTTCGTATCCGGGCCGCCGCTGGCACTAGTTCCGAGACACGAGCATCAGCTGCACTCCCCTGCTCAACATGTTCTCGAGCGATCGCTTACGGGCGGCCGCGACCAAAGTGGGATTCGAGCGTTGACACTGCCGTTAAACGGCTGGTCAGATTACGCTCGGCCAAGAACGGTTCAAGCTAAGACGGGGCCTGGCCGACCGTCGGTCCAATGAGAACGAGGTACGCGCATCAAGGAGAGCAACGAGATGGGACCACTCCGATACTCGATCAACGTCACGCTCGACGGCTGCTGCCATCACGAGGCAGGACTTCCCCCGGACGAGGAGTCGATGCACTACTGGACCGCTCAGCTGGAGCGCGCCGATGCCCTGCTCTTCGGCCGGGTGACCTACAAGATGATGCAGTCGGCGTGGCGGAAGCCGGCCACGGGCACGTGGCCTGACTGGATGGATGAGTGGCAGAAGCCGTTCGCCGAGACCATTGACCGGGCGAAGAAGTACGTCGTGTCGAGCACACTGAGCGGGGTCGATTGGAATGCCGAGCTGGTGCGAGGCGACTTGGGGCAAACGGTTCAACGGCTCAAGCAGGAGTCCGGCGACGGCCTGTGGGTCGGTGGCGTGACGCTCCCCCTGGCGTTGGCAGATCTGGGGCTGATCGACGAGTACGAGTTCCTTGTGCAGCCGGTCCTCGCCGGACACGGGCCGACGTTGCTTGCCGGTCTGCGTGAGCGCATCCAGCTCGACCTCGTGTACCGCCAGGAGTTCCGGTCGGGGGCAGTCGCCGTGCGATTCCGGCCCACGCGACTTACCGCTTGACGTGTCTTGTCCAGGCGCGTTGGCCGCTAGCTCGCCACGGAAGGACGGCTCGGGGCGGGTCGAGGAACACCTGAGAAAGAACTGCGCTCTCAGCCATTCCCAACCGCGGCTGCACGCATGGGCCTCTGTAGGCATGAGGGATGGTCATTTCCGACAGCGCGGCGCCGCGATTCGACCCCGGGGCGGCCGGGTGCATCCCACAAAGGGGAAGGCGTGACCTCGCAGGCGCAGTCACCATCAACTCAAGCATCCGCCCGCCCTGCTCTGACCTAAACGGCGGTGTCCCAGTCAATCGCTCTCGTGCTGAGGTCATGCGCGGCGTGAGGCTGCCCGCTTGCCGATTCCACCCGGCCGCCCTATCTTGACCACATGGAGGACTACGTCCCGCTCTTGCAGACCGGCGTCTGGGTGATCATTGCTGGAATCGTCACATTCGTCTTTCGTAAGGATCTCGCTGCCATACGGCGAGCGGTCGTAGCGCGCCTCGAGTCCGGCAGCTCGCTGAGGGTTGGGTTCTTTGAAATCGGTGAGGAGCTTGCCAAGGTGAAGGATGAGGTGGGTGCGCTGCAAAACAAGGTCAGCGAACTGTTTCTGCTCACGATGTCACCGGCCATGTACGAAAACCTGAGAAAACTGGGCACCGGACGTTTCGGCGCGTTCGTGAAATCGACAGCCCTCGAACGGGAGCTTCGTCACCTTCGCGACATCGGGTACATCCGAATTGACTCGATAGGTCAGCTGCCGAGCGAGGGTTCGCAGCTCAACGACTTCGTGGATGTGACACAGATTGGTGGGGCGTTCATCGAGCTGCGGGAAGGCTGGAGTAGCGTCGCCGTCCGTGGATCATCAAACGTCCACAGGCAGGTGAATTGACGGCCCCGCTCCGGCGAAGAAACTTGCTTTGCGCCCACCGGCGTCTTGCCAACGCTGACCCGGCACTCGCGTCCCAGTCCACCGGCGACGTAGTGCACCGTCTATCGCGGACAAGACTTTTGACTTAAACCCTCGGGCCTTTTGTCCTTCAAGGTGTCCCTTGATCCTTCGCCCACCACAGAAACTGTGCGGCGTGTTGTTGTGTTTGGAAACCATCACCGATGAGAGCCAACAGCAAGTCGTTGCTCCAGATGATGAGCCGGCCTGTTGTCCAAGTGACTCGCTCTGGGTCGGGGAGCTCGAGACCCCAGATGGACCTCGCGATTTCCCGTTTTCCTGCTTCGCCGGTGTACTTGAGGATGGTAAGGAAGCGGTCGGGATAGACGATGCACAAGACCTTGGTCAGCAACGCCTCCTTAAACCCCTTCATGCCGAAAGACTTGGTGTCATGGATCAGGGCCGTCAACCGCTCCTCCAGCTCGACGCTCTCCGGGCCGCGTAGAAGGTACTCCAGAACCTTGCGTACGCGGATGGCGCCGTCTTCGGATCCCATGTCGTTCCAGGCGTCGTTGAAGACGGACATGTTGCCGGGATTGGCACCGATATTCGCGTTAGCAAAGTCTTTGAGGTCCTGAGGGGCGGCGCTCAGCAACCCGTCGGCACTGAACACTCCCTGGTAGTAGTCCCAATACACAGCGACGGCCGGATCTGGGACAGGAACCGCTGTCAAGAATTCCCGTTTGAGGTCCTGAGCCCGGGCAAGGCGTATTGGGTCAACGTCCCCCGGCTTGGGAAACCGTGCCTTGATCGCTGCGAGGGTCGGCGGCGCCGGGGCCTGGAAGGCTGCGGTGCCCCGAGTCCACTCCTCACCGCACGGGCTACAGCGCAACTTTCGTCGTGAGTCTGGCAAGACTTCGACAAGGCTGACGTGGTCGTCTGTCCCGCATGCAGGACAATCCAGATCGAGGATCATAGTTCCCTGTCTGTTTCGGAGATGCCGGTCATGGCTTTGCGATGCGTTGCTCGGTCATCTTGCGGATGACATCGAGGAAGGTCGGTGCGTACTGACCCCATGAGTCACCGATCTTGTCGAGGTCCAGCTTCCCGGTATGAACTTGTTCGCACAAACGCAGCCACCCCTCGCCGATGGCGGCCGTCAGCGCGAATGCAACGCTCGCACCCACAACGCTCCCAGCACCGGGAATGAGCTTGAAGAAGCTACGCGCCAATGCCTGCCCAGTGATCTGAACGCCCAACTGCGCCAGGGCACCCGCGGAGAGCATGGTCTTGAGCTCGAGGTCGTAGATGGCCGCGATACGCCCCATCATGGTTAGTTGGATCGGCGCCAGAACAACGGCATCCGCGACAGGAAAGGGGATCGCGGCGGCACCGGCCGCTGCGGATGCGGCCGCTGCGATGATCGGACGAGCCATCTCCCGCTTCCACGGGAGGTTGAGTCGCTGAGCGATGCGAAAGGCATCCTTCTCGTTCTCCGGAGAGAGTGTGAGGGTTTCCGTGACGAGCTCACCGAGGCCGTGCTCCTTGCCCTTTCCATGCTTTCCCTGCGCCGATGTCAGGATGACGCGTTGGATCGGGATGTCAACCGGCATATCGTTCCCGTCGACGGGGTTCTCGAGCCAGTCGCGGAATTGCTCGACATCGTCCGGTGCCGTGCGCTTACCGGTGACCGGGTTCTTTATCCAGTCCACCTTTGTGAGGACGAGGACGACGGGCAAGCCGGCGGCATCCAGTTCACGGATCATTCCGATGTCAGGTTCGGTGAGCCTGGGAAGCTGAGAGAGCACGCAGTACCAAACGACCGATATCTGCTCGATGGAAGGTCGCTCCGCGACCGTTTTGAGATGGCGCCGGAGGATGTCGACGGGTGCTTCACGCGAACCGATCTCGAAGCCTTCCAGATCCCAAATCCCGAGCGACTCATCGTTGTAGTAGTGAACACCTCGAGTCACGGGGAGGCCCTTGCCGACCTTTGCCAAGTCGCGCCCGAACACGGCGTTGATTAGCGAGGACTTACCCACGCCCGTCCCGCCAATGACCGCGAGATTGAATCGGCCGTATCGGGACTTCGCATCTGCGTTTGCCTCGATAAACGGTTTGTCGTCGATCTCGAGCGCTTTCACCGCGCGTGCTTCTGGCTCCGTCGCCATGGTGGGGATCTCTTTCTTTTCGTTTCGGGATTTCACTGCGCGAACTCGAATTCAAGCGTGATGGTCGGGTCGATGGCGGTAACGATGTTCGTATAGAAAGTGCGCGCTTGCTCCTCGAGCACCGGACGAAGGCCTTCGATGTGCTCCAGCGCGACGTCGTCGGTGAGAAGTTCCTGCGTCAGCTGGAGGGTGTCGATCTCAGGTGTCGCGAAACTGAGCACACCATTGTTTTCGTTGACAACGGAGTACTCGGGGTCGGCGGTTCCGATAAGGATGAAATCCGGGATCGCCACTCGGAACGATTTATCTCCGGTCGGGACGATGGAGACTCCGCGGCCATCAATTCCCACCATGGTGTCGAACTCATACTGAAGCAGCAACGAACGGTCGCTCCACGGAATCACAACGCCATTGATGTCCTGGACCTCACGCTCCGGCTTGAGACCGGTAATGCCCGATCTCACCAGCACGACTTGCTCCTCCAGCTCGACAGACCTGATCACTTGGACTTCTCGTTCCTGGGCGGCACCGAAAAACATCCCCGCCGCCACGCCGGCACCACCCGCGATGCCCCCAACAACAAGGGTGAGGACTAAGAACAGGAGGACCTTCGCCCACACTGGCGTCTTGCGTGGGACAGCGGCGTTGCGGGTCATGTGTGGGCTTCCTGCTCGGATGGTGGTGACGAGATTGTCGGGTGTGGTCTGGGCAAACTAGGCTGCTCGCTCCTCGCTGTATCGAGGAGCCATCGACTCCATCTGCTCCATGACTAGCTTGATGGCCCCAGGCTGGCGGTCCGGCGGATAGCCGTGTTTGACGAGCAGCCGTTTGATCGAGGAGCGCAGCTTGGCGCGCACGTCGTCACGCACGGTCCAGTCGGTGCGCACGTCGCGGCGCATCACGGCCACCAGCTCACGCGCGATCTCGGCCAACACGCCCTCACCCTGCACCTCGACGGCCGAATCGTTCTGCGCCACCGCGTCGTAGAACGCCAGCTCGTCGTGGTTGAGCGGTGGCGCGAATCCGGCGCCGCGATTCGCTTCCGCGGCGACTTCCTGGGCCAGAGCCACGAGTGCGGCGATCACCTCGGCGGAGGTGAGCTGTTGGTTCGTGTACTTGTTCATCACCTCGGAGATCCGGTCCGAGAACGCACGCTGCCGCACAAGGTTGTTCTGAGTTGATCGGGCCGACTCTTCGGTCAGCAGCTTGCGCAGCGCTTCGATCGCGAGCTGCGGGTTTCGGGCCTGCTGCGTCTTGGCGATGAACACCGGGCTGAGATCGTCGAGCGTCGGTTTGGGCATGCCGGCGGCCTCGTAGATGTCGAGCACTCCCCCGGTAGCCATGGCAGATTCGACCAGCACATTGAGCAGCCGCTGGATGTCCTCCGGTACCGGCTCGCCACGCGCCTGCCGGTCGGCGGCGTCGTACTTCGCCATCCACACGCGCACCTCTTCGTAGAGCTGGATCTCCGGGCGGCGCTCCTCCAGGTCCTGCGACCCGGCACCCGAGCATAGCGCCCATGCGCGAGACAGCTGACCCGAGAAGCGCCGGTAGGCGGCAGCGAGAGTTTCGGCGCCCTCTTCAACTTGGTTGCCCGGCGTCGCAACGTCGCGCAGGTAGTTGACCGAGCCGGTCACCGCGTTGAGGTAGCGCTTGGGTCCGGGCTTGGCGAGGTCGGTTTTCCAGTCGTAGCCGGCGAGCATGCCGCGCAGCGTGTCGACGAGCGAGAGCGTGAGCGTGATGGCGTCGTCGACGTCACGTCCGACGGGCTTCTGGTCCTGGTCGGTCTTGGAGTATTCGCGCAGCGCCTTGGCGAGGTTGTCGGCCAGCGGCGCGTACGCCACCAGGAGCCCGTCCTCTTTGCCGCGGAAGGTGCGGTTCACCCGCGCGAGCGTCTGCATCAGCAGCGCGCCCTTGAGCGGCCGGTCCAGGTAGAGCGTGTGCAGCGGCGGCGAGTCGTAGCCGGTGAGCATCATGTCTTTCACGATCACCAGCTGCAGCTCGTCGTCCACGTCCTTGAGCCGGCCCTTGATCACCGCGTTGGCCGAGTCCCGGCGCACGTGGTCGATGACCGGTGGCTTGTCGGATGCCGTGCCGGAGTAGACGACCTTGATGACACCCTTGTCGAGCTCGGTGGAGTGCCAGTCCGGTCGCAGCGCCACGATCGCCGAATAGAGGTTTGCGCAGATCTCGCGGGTGCCGCCCACGATCATGGCCTTGCCAGGGGTCTCGATGAACTTCTTCATCTGGCCGCTCCGGTTCTCCCAGTGCGTCACGATGTCCAGCGCCAGCGCGGCCAGTCGTTCCGGTGCGCCGTAGACAGCGTTGACCACGGCGACGGATGCTTCGATCCGCGCCCGTTCGGTGTCGTCCAACCCGACGGTGGCTTCATCCGCCGCTTCGTCGAGGGTGTCTTGCGTCACGTCCGCTGCCAGGCTCACCTTGATCAGACGCGGCTCGAAGTAGACCGGCACCGTGGCCCCGTCGTCGACGGCGCGGGAGAGGTCGTAGATGTCGATGTACTCGCCGAATACGTCGCGGGTGTTGCGGTCGTCGAACGAGATCGGCGTGCCGGTGAACGCGATCAGGGTAGCGTTCGGCAGGGCGTCGCGCAGGTGCCGGGCGTAGCCGTCGAGGTCGTCGTAGTGGCTGCGGTGCGCCTCGTCGACGGCCACGATGATGTTGCGCCGGTCGGAGAGCAGCGGGTGCTCCGCGCCGGCGTCCTTTTCCGCCTCGCTGCGGCCGAACTTCTGCAGCGTGGTGAAGTAGATGCCGCCCGTGGTGCGGTTGCTGAGCTCGTCCCGCAGCTCGCTGCGGCGCTTGATCTGCTTGGGCTTCTCTGGCAGAAGCAGGCTCGCGGCGAAGGTCTCGTAGAGCTGCCCGTCGAGTTCGTTGCGGTCGGTGATCACCACGACGGTGGGGTTCATCAGCTTCGGATGCCGCGACACCAGGTTGGTGTACAGCTCCATCTCCATCGACTTGCCCGAGCCCTGGGTGTGCCAGACCACTCCGGCCTTGCCGTTGCTCTCTACCGCCTGCACGGTGCTGCCCACGGCCTTGGTGACGGCAAAGTACTGGTGCGGTTTGGCGATGCGCTTGACGAGGCCGTCGGCGCCCTCGTCGAAGGCGGTGAAGGAGCGCATCAGCTGCAGGAACCGTTCCTGGTTGTAAAGGCCGAGCAGCGCGATCTCCATGCCGGTGGTCGCGTCCCAGTCGTTGGTGTCACCGGGCTTCACCGGGGTGCCGTCGTCGTCGATATTCCACGGTGAGAAGTGGTTGAGCGGCGTGAAGGGGGTGCCGTACTTGGCGAGGATCCCGTCACTGGCGAGCGTGAACACGCAGAACCGGAACGCCATCGGAAACTCGCGCAGGTACGTCTGTAGCTGCGCGTGCGCCGCGGCGACGTCGGCCGTCTCACTGCCGGCCTTCTTCAGCTCGATGATGCTCACCGGCATGCCGTTGCAGTACAGCACGAGGTCGAGGCGGCGCTTGTAGTCGCCGCGGATGAGCGTGACCTGGTTCACCGCGAGCCAGTCATTCTCGGACGGTTCGGCGCTGACTAGGCGGATGCTCGGATTCACCTCGGTGCCGTCGTCGCCGACGTAGCTCAGCCGGAACCCGTCTATCAAATAGTCATGGACGCGGTGATTCTCGGTGATGGCGTCCTGCGACTTCGGCGACGCGATCTCGGCGAGCGCCTGCTGCAGGTACTCCCCCGGAACAGTCGGGTTCAGCCGCCGCAGTGCGTCAAGCAGTCGCGGACGAATGAGTAGCTCATCCCAACTGTCCCGCTCCCCGCTGCCCGGCGCGATCTTTTCGCCTGCCGACGGCTGCCAGTCGAGTGGACCTGCTAACAGATCAAGCGCGACGTTCTCCCACTCCGCTTCCGAAAATCCCGCCATTCAGAGCACCCCCTCAAGTACTTTCTCTGCATCCGTCACCCGAAGCTTTCCAGACATGAGCTGCGGAAGGAGCGCGTCACGGGTTGCGGCAAGGGTGCGATTTTCATCAAGAAGTTCTCCACGGAGCAAAGTGTCCGCCCACGTCTTGACCTGCAAGAGCTGTTCGCCCACCAGCATCGGCACGGAGACACCAGCCAACATCGCACCGACATCAAGGTTGGGAAATGCAGTCCCGGACTTGAAGTTCTCGAATCCTCGTCGCTCCCATTCCAGCAACATGGCAAACCAAGCCGATGGCAGGAGATCTTCTCGCCCCGAAATAGGCACGAGTCTCTTTACGAAATTGCTGTAAACGACAGGTAGGTCAAATGCTTCACGAACCCCAGGAGTAATGAGTAGCGTGGGGCCGAGGTGCGATCCCGAACCTGCCGTCCAAATCTCCAAAGAATGCTTTTGAATTCGCCGCTGTGCTTGCACGGGGGTGATCCAACGCCTCGGTGGAGTGACTTCGCGCCTGCGGGCGAGGTCTTCGAGGTCACGGCCACGAAGCGCAAGTACTTCCACAGTCGCGGTTTCCGTGCAGCTATCCTCACCCCAGACTCCCGAGAGACCCACTTCCACTACAGTCCCGAGCGGAACCGACTCGGCTGAGAGAGCAGCCTGCAACCATTTGGCCCTTGCCAATTGAGAGAGCAAATCGACAGCCTTCCTGTTGGCGGATATTTTCTTGTCGATAGCGCCCAACACCTCTGCAATCGCCCGCTGATCCTCCAGGGCTGGAACTGAGATTGGCCAAGATCCCATGGACGAGAGACCAATCCGATTCACGGTTGCACCATGAATCGTGTGCTTCTCAATCACCCCTTTGAACTCTGGGCTGATGTAGAAGTACAGCAGGAACGCAGGGTCGACTACGTCCCGATAAGGCCTAAGAAGAGCCATCCTTCGGCCCAGGCACGCAATAAGACCGGGTGGCATGAGCGCCGCGTCCCCCAGACGCGTTTCATACGAAAACAGTAGATCTCCCTCCTGGGGAGTGACTCGTCGAGTCCACTGCGCGAATTCCTCGGGGGAGACGTGATCAGACTGCGTGAGGTCAAGTCGGCCATCCACAAGGCTGGATATGTTAAGAAAATACGGCCCCACATCAGTGCGTTGGGGAGTCGCATGCGGCCCATCAAAGAGCTCCCCGAGGTCTCCAAATTTGAGACTGATCCGATCAAACATTGACTCGACCCAACTGCATGCGGACGACGTTCGCGAGGCGCTCAGACTGCTCGAACTGGGCGACTAGCTCTTTACTTAGCCGCTCGATCTTCTCGTCAAGCGGCTCGTCGTCCTCTTCGACCTCGGCGGCACCGACATAGCGGCCAGGGGTGAGTGAGTAGCTCGCCACCTTGATCTCGGTGAGGGAGGCCGAGTAAGCGAATCCAGACTCATCTGTGTAATCGAGTGCGGCATCCGTGGTCTCGACTCGCCCCACTACCGAAGATGTACCGCGCCAAGCATGGTACGTGCTCGCGATTTTGGCGATGTCCTCGTCGGACAGTGCCCGCTCGGCACGGTCGACCATGTGGCCAAGTTTGCGAGCATCGATGAAGAGAACCTGACCAGTGCGGTCGATGCTGCCGCCATCGCCTGCTGTCTTGTCGTTGGCGAAGAACCAGGTACACACCGGGATCTGGGTACTGCGGAAAAGCTGCGTCGGCAGCGCGATCATGCAGGAAACGAGGTCCGCCTCGACAAGCTGGGCACGAATGTCACCCTCGCCGCCGGAGTTAGACGACATAGACCCGTTGGCCATCACGACGCCGGCGCTGCCGCCAGGGGCGAGCTTGGAGATGATGTGTTGGATCCAGGCGTAATTGGCGTTGCCGGCTGGCGGCACACCGTACTTCCAGCGCGGGTCGCTTTCGCTGCGGGCCCAGTCCTTGATGTTGAAGGGCGGGTTGGCCATGATGAAGTCGGCCTGTAGGTCGGGGTGCTGGTCGCGTGCAAAGGTGTCGCCCCAACGGCTGGCAAGGTTTCCGTTAAGCCCGTGGATGGCGAGGTTCATCTTGGCCATGCGCCAGGTGCGTTCGTTCAGTTCCTGTCCATAGACGGAGATGTTCGAGCCCTCCTTCTGGTGCGACTCGAGGAACTTCTCAGTTTGCACGAACATGCCGCCCGAGCCGCAGCACGGGTCATAGACGCGACCGTGGGAGGGTTCGAGCACTTCAACAAGCACCCGCACGACGCCGGCGGGCGTGTAGAACTCCCCGCCGCGCTTGCCCTCGGCGTGGGCAAACTTCTCCAGGAAGTACTCGTACACCTCGCCGAGGATGTCCCGGGCCTTGGTGGCCCCGTGGCCGGTGAAGCGGGCCGAGTTGAGCAGGTCGAGCAGCTCGCCGAGGCGGCGCTGGTCCACGTTGTCGCGGTTGTAGATGCGCGGCAACGAACCGGCGAGGGCGGCGTTGTCGGCGGAGATCAGGTCCATTGCCTCGTCGATGAGCAGACCGATCGACTTGGGCGCCTCCCCCGCAACGGCCGCCAGGCCCTTCGCGTTATCGGCGAGGTAGCTCCAGCGGGCACGCGCGGCGACCCAGAACACTCCACGGCCGGTGTACTCGTCGACGTCGTCGATGAGCTGGCTGATCTGGTCCTCGTTGAGACCATCGGATTCGAGCTCGGTGCGGATCTGTTCGCGGCGCTCATCGAAGGCATCCGACACGTACTTGAGGAAGACCAGGCCGAGGATGACGTCCTTGTACTGGGAGGCGTCCATCGAGCCGCGGAGCTTGTCAGCTGCCTTCCAGAGCGTGTCCTTGAGTTCTTTCATGGTCGACGGCAGCGCGGCGACCTTGGTCTTTGGTGGCACTAGGAGATTCCTTCCGGTAGAGCGAGTGAGTCTGAGTCAGATGAGTCGGGGGCGGACGATCCAGGGGCTGCCGCGAGTGTGAGGGTGCCGGCGGTGACGCCGGTCATAATCAAGGCGATGAGTTCCTCGAGCTGGGCGAGGCGCTGCTGCGCCTGCTGCTGTTCCGAGCGTACCGAGGCGAGGGCCGCGGCCAACACACCGCGCTGGTCTGGGCTGGCCTGCCGCAGCGGCCAGCGCTGCCACCGCTTGTCGCGTCGGTCTCGGGCGTTAATGTCGGCTGCGGTCACCGCAGCGACCAGCCCGCCGGGTTCGGCAACGTTGATGCGCAGGATACGGGCGGGAAATACCACCACCGAGGTTCCCTCGTCGTCGACTACAGCCGCTGGGTGCGGTGAGGTGCAGAAGATGACGTCACCGGGTTCGGTTACCCGGCCGGCCGGGTAGGCTGCAGCAAACTTCAGTCGGTCGATGCGGCGACCACCGAGCGGCGCCTCACCGAGCAGTTCGGCGGGACCGATCACACGGATGCTCGTGGCCGACCGCCCGGTGGGCTCGAGGTCGATGTCGTCGGCTTCGAGGCGATTGCCGGGGATGTACCGAACATGGCCGTCTGCCAGCAGGTGGGCGACCGTGGCCGCCACGGTTGCGTCTGCAGGTTCGTCAGCGGGTGGCACGGGATGGATGACGAGGCGAGCCAGCGCAGGCACGTCTGCGGGAGTATCCGTTGTGCTGTTTGTGCGGGCAGGCGCATCGCCCGTTAGAACCGCAAGTAGCTCATCGACGCGGAGGGCGAGCTGCGCCGCTGAGCCTGCGGGTGCAGTGGCAGCTCGGGCACCGGCCACGAGGGAATCACGGCTGGCCAGTAGCGTGCGGGTGAGAACGAGCCGGGCGTACCGGAAGGCGTGGGCGCGCACACTGGAACGGTCACCGAGGGAAGCGACGAGGTCGCTCACCAGGTCGTCGATGGCGGCGGGAGTCAGCGGAATCTCGGTGAGGTCGGCGACGAGGGTCCAACGGTCCGCGAGGCTGACCTGGGTGTGAGCTGCACCGAGCACCCAGAGAGCTTGGGGCTGGAGCGGCTTGTGCACGAGCAGCCCGGCGGGCAGGCGAACGACCGCGCGCACCCGACCGGAGCGGAGCAGGGTGGAACGGGCCTCGTCGACCTCGTGGGTCAGGCCGGTGTCGCTGAGCACCCCGGCCGGGGCGATGACGACGGCGAGTTGCTCGTCGGTCATTTGCAGCACGATCTGGTCGATGGCTGAGAGCATCTCGACCGGGGGCATCCCGGCGCAGTGGGAGGGCGGTAGTTGCGCCGTATGCAGGGCGGCACCCTGCACGGCGAAGGCGCCGGATGGCTGCACCGCCAGAGCCTCGCGGGTGATGCCGTGCACGAGTAAGCGGCGGCGCAGCAGCCGGGAGGCATCGGTGTTGTCGTCGGGCGTGGCCACGGTGATGTCGCCGCGGGCGCTCTCGACACGGTGAATGGCAAGGATCACGTCGCTCGCGCTACCCGTGGAGTCAACAATGAAGGAATCGTGCGGTTGACCGGCTCGCAGCGCGGTCGCGACTTCGGCCATCAGAGTTAGAGCGGTGTCACCAAGGGCCGTGTCGCCGAGGGAGCGCAGGTCTAGTCGGAACCGGTCGGCCATCATCCGCTCAAATGCCGGCCCCTCGCCGAAGGCTGCCTCGACGAGGGCGTCGACGTAGGTAGCGAGGTCGGTAAGGGCGGGGCCTGCTGCCACGAGCTCGGCATAGAGGAACGCGTCGTCGGGGTCGTGTTCGTCGGCGAGGTCGAGGAGATCGGCGGCCGACATGGCGCCGAACGAGCGTCCGGACAACGTGCGCAAGGCGAGCAGGGCGGTCACCACGCTGAAGGAGCTCTCGTCGTTGGCCGACGCGTAGTTGAGAGATGCATGCGCGGCGGCATCCGCAGAGGGATCGGGATTGTTTCCGCGCCGGGTATTGGTGAGCCACGTTGCCACCTGACCGGCATTGAAGACGTCCTGCCCGCCTCTCCGGGCGACCGGCTGCGGAAACGGGTTGTCAGTGTGCGCGGACCGTGAGCGCCAGACCGAGACAACCGGTCGCTGCACACGGGCGAGATCGGCGATGTCAGACATCGTCATCAGCAGGGTCTGCTCGGTCATCGTCACGCGGCATCCCCCTACTTGTTGTGTGCACTCAGGTTAGGGCAACTCGGGACTCTGTAGATGAATCAAGTGATAACCCGGCTTATCACTTGAATTCTGGCGCGGATACCGACGTCCGCCCTAGCTTGTTCCTGCACCCGATTCACCCGAAGGAGCGGATGCCGGCGGGCGGCGCACACCTGGGGGAACAGACGTGCACCGCCCGCCACTCTCACCCGCCGTTCCGTAAGTTCTTCGACGAATAGGACCACGCACCATGACCATCGACGAATCCGCTGCTTCTCACGCAGAGACTCAGGCAGGACCCACGAACGCAACCGTGAATCCCTACGCCGGGACCACGCCTTCTCCCAAGCCGGCGCCCACCGTCAGCCGCCGAGAGCTTACGTTCGGCACGGCCGGCATCACCCTCGGGCTCACTGCAGGCGTCGCGGGGTCGCTTTTGATCGGCTCGCTGACGAGCGGAATCACATCGCTGGCACTCAACGACGCGATAGCCGAGGCAGCGTCGAGCTGCGACGTCGAGGCGAACTCTTGGATCGTCGTCGGTGATGAGGGCCAGAGTATTTCGATGCAGAGCAAAGGCGCGGAATCATCCGGCGCCGACTACGCCGACGTCCTCTGCGTTCTGGACGCGCTTGATGTTCCTGACAGCGTCCTGAGTCGAATCGACGCCACCCGAGCGCTCGACGGCCGCCAAGAAGGAGCGTGGAACGACCTCTCAGCTTCCTGGGGATACCACCCCGATAACGGCCTCGACATCGTCATCGACGCATCCGTCAAATAGCTCTCGCCCCGCCAGCACCACGCCAGTCCCTTTGCACGCCCAGCACTCTTAGAACAGGAATACGCACCATGACCGACAGCTCTCAGACTCAGCGCCCGACCGGCGTACCGATCGGCCAGAAGGAACAATCCGTGCCATTCACGGTCCCGCAGCCCCCGCCCAAGCCGGGCGCATTATACGCACCGGTAATCCCCTCTGAGAAGTCATTCCTCGCCACCTGGCTCTTCGCCTGGCTCCTGGGATTCTTCGCGGTGGACCGTTTCTACCTGGGCAAGGTCGGCACCGGCCTGCTCAAGCTCTTCACCTTCGCCGGCTTCGGCGTGTGGTACCTGGTCGATCTGGTCCTCGTGCTCGCCGGCGCACAACGCGACAAACAAGGTCGCCGGCTCGCGGGCTACGACCAGCACAAAAAGGTGGCCTGGATCGTCACCGCGGCCTGGATCGTGCTTGGCGTGATCATCTCGGGTGTGTCCGGTGCCGCCGGCTCTGGGGGCACCACAACGGCTGCCGTTGACAGCGTGGTTGAGCGTGCGGATGACGCGCCGGTCTCCGAAGCCACCGAGGAGGCCACCGAGGAGGCCACCGTCGAGCCCGCTGCCGAGCCGGCGAAGGTGACCGTCCCCGACGTGACCGGGATGACTGCCTCTGCCGCGGTCGCGACCCTCCGGGCCGCCGGGTTCGATGTAGCCGACGCAGAGGACCCAGACGCCACCGTCACCGCCACCACCCCGGCGACGGGCGGGACCGCCGATGACGGCAGCACTGTCACCCTGACCGTCGAGGTGAAGCCGAAGCTCACCCTCCCCCAGCAGAACGCGGTGGGGAAGGCGGAATCCTACCTCGACTACCAGGCGTTCTCCCGCTCGGGCCTCATCTCGCAGTTGGAGTTCGAGGGTTACAGCACTGAGGATGCCACGTTCGGGGTCGATTACATCGCCGCAGACTGGAACGCACAGGCCGGGGCGAAAGCGAAGTCCTATCTCGAGTACCAGTCGTTCTCCCGTGATGGTCTGTACGACCAGTTGATCTTCGAGGGCTTCTCCGACGGGGAGGCGACCGCAGGGCTCGTGGCCGTCGGCTACTGATCGCTGGCTAGCGCGGAAAGCCGCACAACAAGAGCTCGCTCCTGAGATCCCTCAGGAGCGTGTTCTTATGCGCCTTTTGGCCGAAAAGGCCACCAGTATATGGCTGTTTCGAGGAAACGTTCCCGATGCTCGTGCACAATGAGACTGTGGAAGCACCCCATCTGGACGCCGATATTGATGCCCTGAAGCAGCGCATAGCGTCTCTTGAAGCAGACCTGGCCGAGTCCCGTCGCGTTCTACACGATCTGGTCACCAGCCGGGCATCACTCCGCGGGTCAGGGCAGGCGCACACAACCCAGGCGATTGGTGATACGAGTCCGGGGCTTACGGTTCAGGCGAGTGTCCGGCACGATTCATCCGCCGCCGACAAGATCGCGCTCTTCCGATCTCTCTTCGTGGGAAGAAATGATGTCTACGCGACCCGATGGACAAGCAGCAAGACCGGGAAAAGCGGATGGAGCCCCGCGGTGCGCGGCGGCTATTACACCGATGCCATCAGCACCGCCGATCTCCTCCCTCTGTCCGATGAGGTCATCGAACGACATCTGGTGGGCAGCCGCACTCGCGCGGATGGCCTCCACGCCGGCCTCTACCCGATGCTGGAGGACGACACCTGCCGATTATTGGTGTGCGACTTCGACGACGGAACATGGAAGGCCGATGCCGCCGCGTACGCACAGGCGTGTTCTGGCCATGGCGTGAGCTCGGCCACCGAGATCTCCCGTTCGGGTGAGGGCGCCCACGTCTGGATCTTCTTCGCCCAGGCCATATCAGCCCACAACGCTCGGAATCTGGGACTGGCACTGCTCCGAGAGGCTATGGCGATCCGTAGCGGCATGAGCCTAACGAGCTACGACCGCCTATTCCCCTCTCAAGACCTGTTACCTCACCGTTCTCCCGGGAGAATGCGGCTTGGAAACCTGATTGCGTTACCCCTGCAGGGTTCATGCCGGCGCCGCGGAACAACGGTCTTCCTCGATCCAGTCACCTGGATACCGTTCGAGGACCAATTCGCTTTCCTCTCCAGTGTTGTGCCGCTCGAGCCCGGGGTAATGGCCGCGGCAATCAGCACGCTCCAGCCCCTGCGCAACGGTCCGGTCGACGGCAGACCGGGTCCGAACAAGGCCTCGAGGAGAGGCGGGCCCGCTCCGGGCACTGAGCCGACAGCTACTGTCTCGATGCCCACCACCGTCGTGGTCACCGTCAGCTCAGTCGTCTCGATTCCGACTCTCGGCTTACCATCAGGACTCGTCTCGGATCTCAAACACGCGGCGTCGCTGACGAACCCCGAGTTCTATCGCAGACAAGCGCAGCGATTCAGCACCTTCGGCACACCACGGTTCGTGTATTGCTTTGAACACGACGAATCGACACTTCGCCTCCCCCGTGGTCTTCTGGATTCCGTCACACAGCTGATGGCGGCAGCCGGGATCACGATCGACGTCGTTTGGGACATCCCGACCGCTGAAGCCATCGACGTTACTTTTACAGGCGAGTTGACGGCCGCCCAACAAGAAGCCGTGGTTGTTCTGAACCGGTACGACACTGGTGTGCTGGTTGCACCACCGGGCTCGGGAAAGACGGTCATCGCCTGCGCTCTCATCGCTGAACGCGGGCTGCCAACAGCGGTCATCGTCAATCGTGCGGAACTCGTCGAACAGTGGCGCGAGCGGCTGGGTCAGTTCCTTGACGTCGATCCTCGCCAAATCGGGCAGCTGGGCAACGGCCGGCGCAAGCGCACCCACGTGATCGATATCGTGATGCTGCAGAGCATCGCCCACCGCGCGGCGGATCCGACACTCCTGAATCGCTACGGGTTGATCATCGTCGATGAATGCCATTCCCTGGGCGCGGCGGCGACTGAGGCCGCCGTGCGCCAGATCGCGGTGAGGCACTGGGTCGGCCTGACCGCGACGCCGTACCGTGCCGACCAAATGGACGACATCATCACCATGCAGTGCGGGCCCATTCGTCACACGATCGACGACAGCGCGGTCTTCGAACAAGAATTGGTCGTGCATAAGACGACGTTCAGGTCGAGCGCAGCAGACGCGCCCAGCACCGAAATTCAGGCCGTCTACACCGAGCTCTCAGACGATGTCGAGCGCAACCAACGCATTGCGGCAGACGTGCTCGCGGCATATCGAGCGGGACGGAACTGCCTCGTTCTCTCGACCCGAGTTGAACATGTCGCTCGGCTGGCGGAGCTCTTGAAAACGGAGACCGCCGCGGTCTTCGTCCTGCACGGAAAGCTGGCCGCCAAGGAACGGCGCCGGATCCGCACCGACATGTCCGACCGGGACCCCTCCGATCCGTTCATTCTCGTGGCGATCGACAAGATCGCTGGCGAAGGCTTTGACCTGCCCAGCCTGGACACTCTCTTCCTCGCCGTTCCGATGGCATTCAAAGGCCGAATCGTGCAACAAATCGGCCGCATCTCCCGCGCCTCCCGCCCCGCGACAACAAACCCCGGCCCGGCCACGTCACAGGTGCACGACTACTGGGACGCCGAGGTCCCGGTGTTTGATCGGATGTTCCGCAAACGGCAGCGCGTCATGGCCAAGCTCGGCTTCACAGCGACGGGTGAGTCACACGCTGGGCTACCGGCATCGGCCTCGCGACGAGTGCCCTGATGAGCGCAGCCACTCTGTCGGCAGAGGGGCGCCCGGGGTGGCCCTCTCTAGAGTGTGAGAGATATGGGCCCGCCACCTCCCGATAGATTTCTTACGACATAGCTGCTGCCCAGCAGTCCGCCCGACTACGGCATCCAGGTCGACACTCTTGGAGTCGTGGCGACCGATGATGACGATATGTGGATGCTCTACCTCGCGCACGCCGTCGCCGCGTTCCGCGCCAGAATGGCTGCATCCCGGGACTCCGCCTCGGATGCCTTGCTAGACGCCGCGGTAGACGTCGCTCCGGTGGCCGACCTTCACGATCAGCACAATCAGCACGATAAGTTCGCGCTCACAAACGGTATAGAGCAACCGCCAGTCTCCGGTGCGGATTCGGAAGATACCCTCTGTGCCGATGAGGTGCTTCGCAGTAGGCGGATGCGGGTTGATCCTGAGCAGCTGGGCGACCTTCGCGATCCGCTCGCGGTTCGGTTTGTCGAGCTTTCGAAGCGCCTTCACGGCAGTCTCCGACCACACGACCTCCCAGGAATCACTCAAGCATGATGCCTAGCTCGTCCGCGACCTCCGCCAGCGTGTACGTTCGCTCCTCGCCGGACGTGAACCGGGCGAGGACCTCGGCCGCCTCACGGGCGCCCTCTGCCTCTTCGAGGGCTTCGAGCGCCCGCCGACCGAGTGCGGCGTCCATGAGCACGACCGTTTCGCGGCCGTGCTCGGTGATCGTCACCGGGGCCCTCTTGGCTTCGTCGATCGTCTGGGACCACTGCTGCCGCGCGCGAGTGGCTGGGATTCGGGTCATTTCAAAAGTGTACGTTTTAGCGGCTTTTGACGCAAGCGATGGCGCCTGTCAGGGCATGCGCTGCGAAGCGCAGACGCCCACGAAAGCGCACAAGACCAGAGATTCACTCCTGAGAATCCTCAGGAGCGACCATTTCGTTCCTTCCGGACCGCTTCGAGGAGAGGGTCGCGAACGGCAATTCAGTCGGGCCGACAGGAATTGAAACTGCAACCCCCTCAAGGTTCTGGCCTTAATTTGGTCGTTGCCGAATGTGTCCGAGAACCCTCGGATTCCCTTGTGTTTACAGGGAACCGGGCGGTTCGCTGCCTCCGATTGTAGGCCATCGTTTTGGGTCAAATAGAGATGAATTAGATGGGTCAATGATGGCCTTGGGAGGCCGCCTTGAGCGGTCCCCCGCCCCCTCTCAACCTCTCCCCCATGTGCCGCCGCAGATGACCGAGAATTGCCGGTGATGGCGATCGGTCGTGCGTTTGGTCCGCGGTCTGGTTCGCATCACGACGGCGCCATAAAATGAGCGCGATTTGGGGCGTCGATCTGAATCGGGCCCGGCAATGGATTGAGAACGCCCCGATGAACCCTGGGCGCATCAAAGGAGAGCAACGAGATGAGACCACTCCGATACTCAATCAACGTCACGCTCGACGGCTGCTGCCATCACGAGGCAGGACTCCCCCCGGACGAGGAGTCGATGCGCTACTGGACCGCTCAGCTGGAGCAAGCCGACGCCCTGCTCTTCGGCCGGGTGACCTACGAGATGATGGCGTCGGCGTGGCAGAAGCCAGCCACCGGCACGTGGCCGGACTGGCTGGATGACTGGCAGAAACCATTTGCGGAGACGATCGACCGGGCGAAAAAGCACGTTGTGTCGAGCACACTGAGCGGGGTCGATTGGAACGCCGAGCTGGTGCGATGCGACGTGGGGCAAGCGGTTCAGCGGCTGAAGCAGGAGCCCGGCGAGGGCCTGTGGGTGGGTGGCGTGACGCTCCCCCTGGCCTTGGCAGATCTGGGTCTGATCGACGAGTACGAGTTCGTTGTGCAGCCGGTCCTAGCCCGACACGGGCCGACGTTGCTCGCCGGTCTGCGCGAGCACATCCAGCTCGAAATCGTGAACCGCCACGAGTTCCGGTCGGGGGCAGTCGCCCTGCGTTACCGGCCCGTACGGTCCGCCCTCTCATCCGTGACATTGGTTTAGTGACGTTTCTCACTAGGTCCGTTCCCGCGGACGGCAGCTGCAGCCGACCACAGCCAGCGGCCGAGGCCTGGGCCTCCATTAGCGTCATTGCCGGCAACAGTGGCTGGCCGTCTCGGCGCGACCTCGTATAGGCCGCGCTGGTCGCGTCACGGTAGGCATCATCGCGCTCATGATCGAACCCCTCGACGTCCCATATTGTTCAGGCTGATCAACCTGCATTTCTGCTGTTACCAGACAGGCTGGATGCGCACAAGGGGCACAAATGCCGACTTGTGACCTAAGTCTCGTATCCCCATGCTTGTTACTGCAGGATCCAGCTCCGGTGAACCGGAGGAGAGCGGGTCTGATTCAAGTTGGTCGTTTCCCGCTGGAAACAATCACCGACTCGGATCAGTCCCACGCTAGAAAGGACCCGACATCTTCTACCCTCCAATCGCAGGTTACGCGTTGGTATCGCTGGCAATGATCGGTTGGGTGATCATTCAACACCGAGTTGGTCTAGGCAGGAATCTGGCCATTGGTATCAGGACAACGTACACGTCGGCATCCGACCAGGCTTGGTCATCCGCGCAGGACTCTGCCGTTCCATACCTAATCGGCATAGCGCTAATCGCCGGTAGCCACGCAGTCGCACTCCTGACAGTCCAGCTCAGTAGCTACTCGGAAGCTCTCGGCCACATTCTTGCCGTCAACGGCTTCCTGATTATCGTCGCAGTTGCCCTCCTTTCCATGAGGGCGGCGAACCGAGCCGCAAAGGCATCCGCGTAGCTCTGGAATGCCACAGTTCGTCACGCACAACCAATAGGGGGAAAAACAAAAACTCAAACCAAATTCGTCGCAGGCGCCGTCTCTTTGCTGACAGAGAGTCTCAGCTATCTGGGTCTTCTTTTGGGGGTTACTCCGTTCTGGTATTGGCTGCCGCGCATGCAGAAGAAGGTTCGGGCGTTGAACAGGGAACGTTCTGCCCTGCGACAGGCCCAAAAAGCTACTGCATTTCCTGCAAACCAAAAAAAGGAAAGATTTTCTTGACAATGAAGTCCACAAAATTAATGAAGAAAGATGCGAGTCCTATGCGCATGACAAGAAAATCAACCGCTTTGCTAACTTCCCTGGTGGGGTTGATGCTACTGATTAGCACCTCCGGCGCTGCCAATGCGGTGTCGGTTGCCCCAAATGCAGACCCCCTGACCATGATCGCCGTCAGCGACCAGGAGGCGGCGTTAAAGACCGAAATCGCCATGTCCGCCCTTGCCAGTGGCGCGATGCCACTGCAGGCACCGCTGAGCGCAGTGGTCGAGGCCGAGACCAAGGTGAATACGATTTTAGCCGAGGGGGGTGCGTTCACTACGGTGACCATACCCATTGACGGTTCCTACAGCTTCACCAGCAATGTCTCCATGGTCTTCGACAGCGCGGGTAATCGGTTGCAGTCCAGTGAAATGCTGGTCAGCAAGAACGCCGATGGCTTCTTCAACGTGAAGACCTACGTCGATGGGGTCATGACGAACAACCAGGACACCGACCTGGTGTACCTGACGGACGCCGAGCTTAAGGCTGATCTCGTTGCCTCGCAGGCCAAGAGCGGCAGCGTGGCAGCGGATGCAGCTCCTGCTCCGCTAGCCGAGAAGAACACCGGCGCCTGCATCGCGACGGTGCTCGGCGTAACCGGCGTGGTTGGAGCCATCATTGCATACGGCTGTGCTGGGGCTTGCGCCGCTGCAGCGGTCGGTGTCGGAGTCCCCTTTTGCATCGCCTGCATTGCCGGTTTCGCAACCGTCGGTGGCGCGTCCATCACAGCCGTCGCAACCTGCTTCTAAGGAGTCACCATGAGTTGGAAACCGTCCCGCACATTCTTTGCACTGTTCATCGGACTGGTCGTGTCGGGAGCCGCTCTTGTCCTGACGCTCCCTGCAATATTCGGTCCGCACGAATCGAGCCAGGCAGCGCTGACCATGATTCTCGGCGGTGTTACTGCAATATTCGCCATAGGGATCATTCTGATGCGCCCGAAGAAGCAGAATTCAGCGGAATAGCCGAGCACCAGCGAGGATCCGGTGGCCCCGCGCGGACGGCGCGGGGCCACCGTCATATCCCACCGGTATCAAGTCTTGGTAGCAACGAGTAGCGGCGCGCCTCCCCTGATTTGCCTCGTTGGCTACGATCGGGGAAGCGCCAACCGGCGCAGTCGCGCTTGGCAGTCGGCTCGATTAGGACGCTTCTCGACGACCCAGGCGCCGCGGGTCGTGGTCGTGGTCGTGGTCGACGCGATTCATCATGGCGCGATTAAGCTCGGCGAGGGCGCGCGCAGGCAGCTGGGCAGCGGCCGGCGCAAGCGCACCCACGTGATCGATATCGTGATGCTGCAGAGCATCGCCCACCGCGCGGCGGATCCGACACTCCTGAATCGCTACGGGTTGATCATCGTCGATGAATGCCATTCCCTGGGCGCGGCGGCGACTGAGGCCGCCGTGCGCCAGATCGCGGTGAGGCACTGGGTCGGCCTGACCGCGACGCCGTACCGTGCCGACCAAATGGACGACATCATCACCATGCAGTGCGGGCCCATTCGTCACACGATCGACGACAGCGCGGTCTTCGAACAAGAATTGGTCGTGCATAAGACGACGTTCAGGTCGAGCGCAGCAGACGCGCCCAGCACCGAAATTCAGGCCGTCTACACCGAGCTCTCAGACGATGTCGAGCGCAACCAACGCATTGCGGCAGACGTGCTCGCGGCATATCGAGCGGGACGGAACTGCCTCGTTCTCTCGACCCGAGTTGAACATGTCGCTCGGCTGGCGGAGCTCTTGAAAACGGAGACCGCCGCGGTCTTCGTCCTGCACGGAAAGCTGGCCGCAAGGAACGGCGCCGGATCCGCACCGAGATGTCCGAAACTGCAGCTCGGGCTTTGCGTGGTTTCTTCCATCATCGTGGCCCTGACCCCGAGCTCGCGTGGATGGCAGGGGATGCCGTGTTGGATCTGAAGTTCGGCTAGCCGGTCCGCGCTTCGCTCTTCGCGTGCCGGGCCGTGGACGCCTCGAACGCTCGTGTTTGTTGCAGGATCCGGCGCTAGTTGGAAGAACTAGAGACGCGCTTCCGCTTCTTACCCCAGACGGTCATATACGTCACGAAAGCGATACCGAGAACAACGCCGCCCCATCCGTAAATCGGATCTCCGTTGGTAAGCAGAACCCAAACGCCGACACCCAGGAAAAGTAGGCCGATCGTTAGCGCTGTGATTTTTCCCATTTCGTTCTCCAATCGGAAGCCAGATGGCTGAGCAACCCAAAGTATCCTGAGCGCCTCCCGCCAAGGCTAGGCCGCTGGGCCCGCCGCCACTGCCACTGAGCACGTGGCAGTCAGATTCGCCGCGCACTGGGCGAGAGCTTTCTTCTCGGCCGGCGTCGGAGTTGCGGCGGCCCGACTCAGCGGCTGAGAACTGCTGAAGCTGACAAAGCAATCAAATCTCTTAACCAAAAAAGTCCCGGAAACTCTTGAGTTTCCGGGACATTTGGTCGGGCTGACAGGATTTGAACCTGCGACCCCCTGACCCCCAGTCAGGTGCGCTACCAAGCTGCGCTACAGCCCGCCGTTTCCCGGTGGATTCCCGTGAGGGCATCTACCGGAGACAACTGGACTAGCTTACCGCGTCGGGAGAGTACTCGCGTTCACTTTTGGGGGTTGGGGAGAGGTTGACAACGGACGAGACCGTTTTAGTGTCTACCGGAGACGGGGCACCGGATCTCGACAGGCTCGATCAGCGGGTGCAGGCTCTATAAGCGGGTGTGCGGGTTGGTCATCGAGAGGTCACGGGGTCTCGACAAGCTCGACCAGCGAGATCGGCTCGACCAGCGAACGGGGCTTGAGTAGTGAGACGGGCACAGGCGGGACAGCGACGATTCCCTGCTCACACATAGGTTGTCCATAGAAACGGTGCGTAGCGTGACGCGAGGTCGTTTTCGGCCGCACCCACAACGAAGGAAGTTATGTCCCAGAAAAGCTCAGGCCCCCTGTCCAAGTTCAACCTCGCCCTGGCACTGCTGTGGCTGGTCGACGTGGTCGTGACCGTTGCGGGGTACCTGGTCCTCACTTCCTCCAACGCCACCCAGGCCGAGTTCTACACCTCGCAGTCCTCCGACTACGTCGCGTACTTCACGGCCCAGTCCGGCAGCAACCTGGGCGCCACCCTGCTCGGCGCCGGCGTGATCGGTTTCATCATCACCCTCGCCGCGCACGCCGTGTCCTGGTCGATCAACAAGAACGCCGTGGTCGCGGCGCCGGTGAACGCCACCGACGAGCCGAACTTCGACTTCGACGATGACACCGACTTCGACGCCGAGGAGACCGCCCCGGTGCAGGCGCGCGCTGCCGAGGCCGGCACCGTCACCTCTGCCGCCGGTACCGCTCCGGCCGACCTCACCCCGAAGGCCTCGGTGCCGGCCGATGAGACGCCTGCCGCTGCTCCCGCCGAGACCGGCACGGGCGACGCGCCCACCGACGAGCCCAAGACCGCTCGCTAACAACCCCGCGCAGAAGCGCACCGGGGAATGCCCGGGGGCGGTGCCCTAAACACCGCCCCCGGGCATATCCCTGTTTGGGACCCCCGCCCAAAAACCTACTGGGGAAGCGCGTCGAGGAGTTTCTCCACCTCGGCGTCGGAGAGTGCCGCCCACGGCGAGCCGTCGGGGTTCGCGGCCGCGGCATCCGGGCTCTCGCCCTGGTTCCACCACTTGCTCTCGTATGGCACCCTGTCGAAGAGGATCAGGGCGCCCTTCTCGTAGATGGCGGTGCCGGCCCAGTCGGGGTAGGTGCCGGCGGGCAGGGTGGGCTTGGGGATCGGGGTCTCCCCCGGCAGCACCGGGCCGATCAGCACCCACGGCGTCTCCCATTCGTTGAGCACCGGGTTGTCGGGCAGGTCGCCGCGGGTCCACCACTTGGTCTGATACACGTTCTTGTGCCAGACCACCTTGGTGCCCTCGAGGTAGGAGGACTCTTCCGCCCAGATCGAGTACGGGCTGGTCGCCGGGTTGTCGACGACCGACGCGATCTCCTGCGCTTCGTCGGTGGTCACCGTCGCCGCCGCTTCGACCGGGCGACCGGTGAAGCCCTTGCCCAGCAGGTCCACGAACTTCGTGTCGCCCTGGTCGATGCCGCTGCAGGAGTCGGACACCCGGGTGACGTCGGCGTAGTTGGACCCGCAGGTGATGTCCCGGTTCAGTGACCACACCGACATCCGGCCGATCTTCTGCTCCCGGGCGAAGGCGTTCAGCGCGGTGGCGTCGTCGAGGCCGAAGATCTCCCCCGGCACGTCGTTCTGGCCGGCCATCGGGGTGATGCCGATCTTGCCCCACACGGTGGCAGCGGTCAGTTCGGTGCCGGCCCGCGAATACAGTGTGCCGATCTGCCGGTGCGCGGCCGTAACGGCGCGCACGGATGCTTCGGCCATGGTCTCGTCGGCGTCCTTGCTGCTGCCGTAGTCCATGGTCATCAGGTTGACCCCGGCCAGGTCCACGCCGCCGTCGAGCATGGCGCTGACCATGGTGGTGCCGTCCTCGGTGAGGCCGAACGTGGCCACGGGCAGGGTCAGCCACACCGCGAGGTCGTCGCCGGCGGCGCGGCGGTCGGCCTGCAACTCGGCGATCGCCGCGGCACGGCGAGTGGCGGCGGCCGTGTCGGTGAGGTTGTCGCCCTCGAGGTCGAGGTCGATGGTGGTGACCTCGTACCGGTCCAGCACGTCACCGTAGGCGGCCACGAGCGCCGTCGTGTCGGTGCAGGCGGTACCGAGCTCGGTGTTCAGCAGGCCGCCGAACGACACCACCACCTGGCCGCCGAGCTGCTTCACCCGGGCGAGCCGGCGGTCCAGGTCCAGCTCGTCCGCCGCCTCGTCGAGGGTGTAGTGAGTGCCCCAGGTGGGGGTGCAGGCGTCGTCGGTGGCGGCGACGATGAAGGAGAGCACCACGTCGCTGCCGGCCTGGGCGGTCGAGGCCTCGAAGTCGTAGGTGGGGGTGGCGGTCACGTCGACGTAGCCGGCGAACCAGGGGTTGTACGGCTCGGCGGCCTGCGCCGATCCCCACCACTGCACACCGAGGTAGCCGCCGGTGGAAAGCGCCACGACCAGTACGACGCCGAGGAACACCCGCACCACCGACAGGCGGCGGCGCGGCGGGGCGATCCGGCCGGCGGTTTCGGCCGGTTCGGCCATCAGCGGCACCTCGGGTGCGGCGTCAGGGGCGCTCATTTCACCGCTCCCTGCTTGGCGGTCTTGGCCGCGGGCTGGCCTACGAACGGGCCGGTGATCACTTCCACGTCGCTGGGCAGTTGGCCCACCGCGTGGCCGTGGTAGATCACGGCCCGCCAGTCCAGCGCGGGTTCGGCCGGTTGCGACAGCGGGGCGGTCTCGATGGTGCCGCGCGGGGCCCGTTCGACGAACATCCACTGGGTCAGACCGAGCACCACGTCCACGACCGAGTTCCACAGGCCGATGTAGGCGAGAATCGCGAAGCCGGCCAGCAGGGCGTTGAACCCGGCGAACGCGGCGTTGCCCCAGTTCTCGTTCGAGACATCCCGCCACAGGGTGAGCGCGGAGAACGCGACGATCAAGAAAGGCACTATGACGAACATGATCGGCGAGGCGGTACGGTTGCGCACCTTGGGGGTGCGGGCGAACGGGATCTTCTTGCTGGTGACCGCCTGCTCCAGCGACTTGAGCACCCCGGCGAGGTTCACCGGCAGCAGGATCAGGTTGAAGCCGTAGATGCGCAGGATGTCGCTGAACTTGTAGCCGCAGGAGCGCAGGTCGCTGCCCATGGCGAGGAAGTATGGCAGCGCGGCGAGCACCACGACCGGGCTGAGCAGCCGGCTGTCGTACGGGTAGGCGAGGAGGAAGATCAGACCGAAGCTGGCCCAGGCGATGCTGCTCATGTAGTTCACCCGCAACGCCAGTTCGATCAGGCCGATCGGGTGGCCCGCACGGCGGCGTTCGCGCAGCTGGCGCCACAGCTTGGGCAGGATCAGCAGGCCACCATTGGCCCAGCGGCGACGTTGCACGATCAGCGAACCGAAGTCGGGCGGGGTGGCGCTGTAGCTGAGCCGTTCGGGGTAGTTCACCAGCGACCAGCCGTGGGTGCCCAGGTCGATGCTCGACTCGGTGTCCTCGATCACGGTGCGGTCCTGCACGTACCGGCGCACCTCGAAGCCGCCCACGGTTTCGACCTCGACGATGTCCTCGAGGGCCACCTTGCGGATCACCGCGTTGGCGCCCACCCAGAAGGTGGCGCCGTAGTGCGTCATGCCCTGGTGCAGGATGTGCTGAATGTCGGTGGTGGCGCCGGCGAGCCGCTCGATGCGGGTGGGGGCGCCGCGGAACGCGGAGTACGGCGTCTGGGTGACGGCTACCCGGGCGTTGTCGGGCTGTTCGAGCAGGTGGACCAGGCGCAGGCAATAGTCACGCAACAGCAGCGAGTCGGCGTCGAGGGTGAGCAGGTACTCGGAGTCCCGCACCACGAAGTCGGCGGGGGCGTCGTCGGCGGCCGGGCGCAGGATGGTGCCGTCCGGTCCGATCTCGCGCTGGAACCGGCGGCCCATCAGGCCGATGTAGGCGTTGAGGTTCATCGCCTTGTTGGCGTCGTGCGACAGCGACGAGTACAGCTTGCGTTCGAAGGTGTCCAGCTCGGCCGAGAAGGTCCAGACCAGGCGCCGGTGCAGTTCGAGCATCCGGGCGGCGGTGGGCGCGGTGCCCTCCTTGGCGGCGGCGCTGAGCGCGGCCCCGGTGAGCGACAGCTCGGCGGCGAGCCCGCCGAGCACCTGCTCCACGAAGAACGTATCGACGTGGTCGGTGATGGTCTCGGCGGAGGCCATCGCCTGCAGCCAGCGGGCGGCCCACTGGTAGTTGTCGGCCAGGCGTTGCACGGCGCGGGTGCTGGGCTGAGGCTCGTTGTCCAGCTCGAGCTCGCAGATCAGCAGCTCTTCGGTGAACCGGGCCCGGGGTTCGGCCAGGGCCCGTTCGATGTCCCGGGCGATGCCGCGGGAGGTCTGCAGCTGCGCGGCCACCACCGGGTCGGTGGGGTGCGGCGGGTCATCCAGCAGCAGCACGATGCGTAGGTCGGGGTACTCCTGCAGCGCCGCCGACCAGAGGGTGGCCCGCACCACGCCGGGCTCCTCGCTGTAGGAGGGCACCAGCACGGTGAGCGAGCCCTGGTGCGTGGTGAAGTGGCTGTCCAGCTCGGCGCGGGGCACCCGCACGTGGTCGCGGAACCGTTGCAGCGCCCCCTGCCGGGCGATCAGGTACATCAGCGCGGAAAAGCTGAGGAAGGTCACCACGATCACGTAGGACACCGCTTCGGTGGTGAACCGGAAGCTCTCGGTGCCGTTGTTGAGGAACTGGCGCAGGATCGTGTAGATGATGTACGCGACCCAGGCGAGGACGGTGGCGATGATGGCCAGGCGCCCCCAGGTGATCTTGGAATCGCTGGGAATGTCGTGAACGGTGGGGAGCGGGTGGGTGCTGCGTTCGGCACCGAATTGACGTTTGCGGGCAGGCGAAGCTAGGGACTTCGATGGCACAGTGACTACATCCTTGGAATAGGGCCAGGGATCTCGGATCAACGGTCGCGAGTTTCGGGTTCTCGTACGGACCAGGTATCAACGAAATGCAGGGACACGGAAATGTCGGAAGGGCTACAGAGGTTGGCTCAGCGTGGCTCTAGGAAGCGGACGCTGAGGTGAATCGGGAGGGTTGCAACGCACCGGTCGGGTGGTGCGACGGCTAGCTGGCGGTATCACTTGGCGGGTAGTCCGCGGGCTTCGGGGCCGGCGGGTACAGCGGATGGTGCGGTGCTGGGTGGGGGCCTGCGCCCAAAACAGAGGGGGCACGTCGGGGTGGATCACTGCTAGGTGGTTCACGAGCCGGGTGAAGCTCGTTGACGTGTCGGTGCCGGAGGAGCCGGGTCGAATCTGCCAGCAAGAAAAATTTAGAACAATCTCGCCAGCCAGTGAAGCCCCCCGGTCGGGGGCACCTTCAACCTCTGGTTGGGGGTTGAAACCTCAGTTCCGCGCCAACGCTGGGATCGGCCGGCTCGGATTGCACCGGTCTGGTGCCGCTCTTGCGCCAACCTTGCGCAAACCTTGCGGCGCGCGGTGTGGTGCTGACACACGAAAGCCGTATGCCGGCATCCGAAGATGGCGGCATACGGCCTGTGTGACCGGCGCTCGGGTTAGCGCTTACGCTTCTCGCGCACCCGCATGCTGATGTTGATCGGGCTGCCGGCGAAGCCGTAGACCTCGCGCAGGCGGCGCTGGATGAACCGGCGGTAGCCCGGGTCGAGGAACCCGGTGGTGAAAATCACGAAGGTCGGCGGGCGGCTGGAGGCCTGGGTGCCGAACAGGATGCGCGGCTGCTTGCCGCTGCGCACCGGGTGCGGGTGCTCCGCGGCCAGCTCGGCGAGGAACGCGTTGAACTTGCCGGTGGCGACGCGGGTGTCCCACGACTCGAGCGCGAGCTCGAGCGCCGGAACCAGCTTCTCCATGTGGCGGCCGGTCTTGGCCGAGATGTTCACGCGCGGGGCCCAAGCCACGTGGGCCAGGTCCTGCTCGATCTCACGCTCCAGGTAGCGGCGACGGTCGTCGTCGATCTGGTCCCACTTGTTGAACGCGAGCACCAGCGCACGGCCGGACTCGAGCACCAGGTCGATGACGCGCACGTCCTGCTCGCTGATGACCTCGGTCACGTCGATGAGCACGACGGCCACTTCGGCCTTTTCCAGCGCCGCGCTTGTGCGCAGCGACGCGTAGAAGTCGGCGCCCTGGGACAGGTGTACCCGACGGCGGATGCCGGCGGTGTCGACGAAACGCCAGACCTTGCCGCCGAGCTCGACCTGCTCGTCGACCGGGTCGCGGGTGGTGCCGGCCAGCGAGTTGACGACAACGCGTTCTTCGCCGACGACCTTGTTCAGCAGGCTGGACTTGCCCACGTTCGGGCGGCCCAGGATGGCGACGCGGCGCGGTCCGCCGACTTCCTGCTTGGCGACGTTGGAGATCTCGGGGAGCTCTTCCAGGATCGCGTCGAGCAGGTCGGCGACGCCGCGGCCGTGCAGCGCCGAGACCGGCCAGGGCTGGCCGAGGCCGAGCGCCCACAGGGTGGCCGCTTCGGGCTCCTGACGGATGTCGTCGACCTTGTTGGCGATGAGGAAGACCGGCTTGCCGCTTCGACGGAGCAGCTTGACCACGGCCTCGTCGGTGGAGGTGGGGCCCACGTTGGAGTCCACGACGAACATGACGACGTCGCACAGCTCGATGGCCAGCTCGGCCTGCATGGCGACGGAGGCGTCGATCCCCTTGGCGTCGGGCTCCCAGCCGCCGGTGTCGACGAGGCTGAAGCGGCGTTCGTGCCATTCACCCTTGTAGGTGACCCGGTCACGGGTCACGCCGGGGGTGTCCTCCACGACGGCCTCGCGGCGGCCGAGGATGCGGTTCACGAGCGCGGACTTGCCCACGTTGGGGCGGCCGACGATCGCGATGACCGGCAGGGCCGGCAGGTACGTGATGGCGTCGGGGTCCTCGGAGACGTGGTCGAGAACGTCGAAGTCCTCGTCGTCGAGGTCGTATTCGTTCAGGCCGGTGCGCAGCGCGGTGGCACGCTGGGAGATCAGCGCGTCGTCCTCGTCGAGGTCGGTCAGGCGCGAAGCGATTTCCGGGTCGAGTTCGGGGATCGTCGTGTCGTCGAATTGATTAGTCATGCGAGTTCCTCGCGGTATTGATGACCTCTACAACCGCGTCAATGGTCTGGTCGAAGTCGAGATGGGTGGATTCGACGGTGGTCACACCGTCTGCGGCGCTCATGAATTCCACTACCTGGGAGTCGGCGCGATCCCTCGATCGCAGCTGTTCCGCCACGGTGTGGGCCGATTGGGTTGATATTTCCGCAGAGCGCCTAGTCATTCTAGCCTCTTCGGTTGCCGTGAGTAGAATGCGCACCTCGGCTTCGGGTGCCACGACGGTGGTGATGTCGCGGCCCTCGACCACCACGCCGGGCTGGGGAACGGCCCGGGCGAGGCGGCGGAACAGCTCGGTGAGGTGGGTGCGCACGGCGGGGACCCGGGCGATCGCGCTGACCGCGGCGGAGATGGCCGGCTCGCGGATGGCGTCGGTGACGTCGGTCTGGCCCACCCGCACGAAGTAGGCATCCGGTTCGGTGCCGATCGTGTAGTCGAAGTCGGGCAGCAACGCGGCGACGGCGTCGGAGTTCTGCGGGTCGACCTCCTGGTCGATGACATGCCAGGCCAGCGCCCGGTAGGCGGCACCGGTGTCGAGGTAGCCGTAGCCGAGCTTCTGGGCCACGGCGCGGCTCACGCTGGACTTGCCGCTGCCGGCAGGCCCGTCAATGGCGACGAACAGGGGGAAGGAGTGCTTGCTCAAACGTCTAACCGACAATCCGCCAGCCGCGGGCGGCCAGCTCAGTGGTGAGGCGGCTGAGAGCCTCGGGGAGGATGCTGATCTCGGCGAGCCCGATCTGGGCTCCCGGGGAGTGCTCGAGGCGCAGGTCCTCGAGGTTGACGCCGGCCTCGCCGATCTCGTTGAAGAGGCGGGCCAGCTGGCCGGGGGTGTCGTCCACCATCACGGTGAGGCTGGCGTAGCGGCGGTCCTGGCCGTGCTTGCCGGGCAACCGGGCCACGCCGGTGTTGCCGCCGGCGATCTCCTCGGCCACCTGCCGGCGGGCGCCGGGGGCGGTGGGGTCGGCCAGGGCGCCGATGAACCGGTCCAGGTCGTCGCGGAGCGCCAGCAGGATCTGCCGCACCGGTTCCGGGTTGGCGCCGAGGATCTGCACCCACAGTTCGGGGTCGCTCGCGGCGACGCGGGTCACGTCGCGCAGGCCCTGGCCGGCGAGGTTGAGCGCGGAGCCGGGCGCGTCGGTGAGACGGCGGGCCATCAGGGTGCTCACCACCTGCGGCACGTGGGAAACCAGGGCGACGCCCTGGTCGTGCTCCTCGGGGGTCATCTCCACCAGGGTGGCGCCCAGGTCGAGGATCAGGTCGTCAAGCGCGGTGGCGCGCTGGTAGCTGATGTCGTCGTGCGCGGCGACCACCCAGGGCCGGCCGATGAACAGGTCGGCGCGGCCGGCGAGGGGTCCGCCGCGTTCCCGGCCGGCCAGCGGGTGCGAGCCGATGTAGCGGGAGACGTCGGCGCCCAGCCGGCGCAGCTCGGTGAGCGGGGCCAGCTTGACGCTGGCCACATCCGTCACGATCGCGTCGGGGAAGGCCTCCAGTTCGCGGGCGACGGTGTCGGCGGTGACGTCCGGCGGCACGCACACCACGATCAGCTGCGGGGCGTCCGTGTAGGTGGCGGCGCGGCCGGCGCCGTAGTCGATGGCCAGCGATAGGTTGGTCGGCGACGCGTCGGCGAGGATCACGTCGATCCCCCGGGCGCTCAGGCCCAGGCCGATGCTGGTTCCCAGCAGCCCGGCGCCGACAACACGCACCGGCCCGATCAGGCGAGACTCGACCACGTTCGGCTCCAAACTTGCGCGGTTGACAGGGTGAAACGGATGCTGCGGGGCTACTTCTGAACCTCGGCGCGGGACACGGTGAGCAGCTGACCGAGTTCCACCTTAGTGAGGTCGCGCACCGCGCCGGCCCGCAGGGTGCCCAGCTGCAGCGGCCCGAACTGACGGCGCACCAGGTCCACGACGGGGTGGCCGACGGCGTCGAGCATCCGTCGCACGATGCGGTTACGGCCGGAGTGCAGGGTCAGCTCCACCAGGGTGAAGCCGTCGCCGGGAGGGCTGGTGAGGATGCGGGCCTTGTCCGCGGCGATGGGGCCGTCGTCCAGCTCGATGCCGCTCTGCAGCTTGCCGATGGTCTGCGCCGAGACGCGGCCCTCGACCTTGGCGATGTAGGTTTTGGCCACACCGAAGGAGGGGTGCGCGAGCACGTGGGCGAGGTCACCGTCGTTGGTGAGGATCAGCAGGCCGCTGGTGGCGGCGTCGAGGCGGCCCACGTTGAACAGGCGTTCCTCGTAGCCGTCGGTGAACTGGCGGAGGTCGGGCCGGCCGCTTTCGTCTTGCATGGAGGAGACCACGCCGACGGGCTTGTTCAGCATCACGTAGCGACGGCTGGTGTCCAGCTGCACGGCGATGTTGTCCACGGCGATCTTGTCGGTTTCGGGGTGCACCCGGCGACCGAGTTCGGTGACGACCTTGCCGTTGACCCGTACCCGGCCGGAGCTGATCATCTCTTCGCTGACCCTTCTCGAGGCCACACCCGCGGCGGAGAGCACCTTCTGCAGGCGGATGCCGTCGACGGCGGCCTCGGGGTTCGTGGCGAAGTCCGGGTTGGTGCTGCTGGTGTCGGTGTAGCCGTCGTGGCTGTTTTCAGAGGTGTGGTCGGTCATGGTAGATCCTCGAATCCGTTCGCACCGTCGGCGAGCAACGGCGAAATTAGTGGCAACTCGTCAAGCGAGTTGATTCCCAGCTGCACAAGCAGCAGGTCGGTGGTGGCGTAATTGATCGCGCCGGTCTCGCTATCGGTGAAGGCCTCGGTGATCAATCCGCGGCCCAGGAGGGTGCGCACGACCGAGTCGACGTTAACGGCCCGAATCGAGGCTACCGCGCCGCGGCTGATCGGTTGCTTGTAAGCGATCACCGCGACGGTCTCCAGGGCGGCCTGGGAGAGCCGGCTGGGGTTCTGCGTGTAGACGAAATCGGCCACCACCGGGTCGTGCTCGGCGCGCACGTAGATGCGCCAGCCGCCAGCAACCTCACGCAGTTCGAAGCCGCGCCGCACGGTGCCGTGCACCCCGTCGAAGTCGGCGACGAGCCGCAGAATGGCCTCACGCACGCCGACCAGCGGATGCCCGACCGCGGTGGCCAAGTGCACCAGGCTCTGCGGCTCATCCGCCACCATCAAGATCGCCTCGAGCCGCCGCTCAATGGCCGCCGCTGCCCCTCCGCTGGTCGAGACCCCGCCGCTGGTCGAGCCTGTCGAGACCCCGCGACCCGACCTCTCGGGCGCGCCCATCTCGCTGGTCGAGCCTGTCGAGACCCCGTCACCAGGTCTCGACAAGCTCGACCAACGATCGGTCGAGCCTGTCGAGCTGTGATCCTCTGTCTCTACTGCGGCAGTGCTGGCATCAAGCGTCATAGTCGGCTCCCAAATTCGCAAGACTGTCATCCGACCAGCCCTCGGCGTCCCAGTGCAGACTGAGCTCACCCAACGGTTCCAGCTGGTCAAAGGTGAGGGCGCCGTGCCGGTACAGCTCCAGCACGGCCAGAAAACGGGCGATCACGAGCCCCTTCTCGGCGCAATCCACGATCAGCTCCCGAAACGTCAGGCTCTGATTGGCGCGCAGCATGGCAACCACGATCGCCGCCTGCTCCCGGATGCTCACCAGCGGCGCGTGCAGGTGCTCCAGCCCCACGGTCGGCAGCTCCCGGGGCGTCAGCGCCAGGGCGGCCAACGCGCCGAAGTCGCCCAGCGACAACGTCCAGACCAGCTCGGGCGTCGTCGTGCGGTACTTCTCCTCCAGCCGCACCGAGCGCACGTGCCGGGTGGCCTCGTGGTCGAGGTGCTCGAGGAACCACGCCGACGCGGTCTTGAACGCCCGGTACTGCAGCAGCCGGGCGAAGAGCAGGTCGCGGGCCTCCAGCAGCGCCACGTCCTCGGCATCCACCAGCTCGCCCTGCGGCAGCAGGCCCACCAGTTTGAGGTCGAGCAGGGTGGCCGCCACGACCAGGAACTCCGTGGCCTGGTCGAGCTCCTCCGCGGCATCCAGCCCGCGCAGGTAGGAGATGAACTCGTCGGTGACCCGGCTCAGCGAGATCTCGGTGATGTCCAGTTCGTGTTTGCCGATCAGCGAGAGCAGCAGGTCGAACGGACCCTCGAAGTTCTGCAGGGCCACGGAGAAGCCCGGCGCGGCGGTGCCGGCGTCGTCGAGCGAGTCGGTGCCGGCCGTGCCTGTTTTGGCCGTGCCGGTTCCGGCCCTGCCGGTCGAGGCCCTGCCGGTGGTGGCCCTGCCGGTTGCAGCCGTGGCGGTGGTCGCCAGGGCGGAGGCCGGGGCCGACAGCCGCTTAGGCGACCGCGCCACGCTGGATCAGTTCCCGCGCCGCCTGCTTGTAGGCCTTGGCGGCGGCGTGTTCCGGCGCGAACTCGGTGATCGGGATCCCGGCGACACTGGCATCCGGGAACTTCACGGTACGGCCGATGACGGTGTCGAGCACCCGGTCGCCGAACGCGTCGACGACCCGCTCGAGCACCTCACGAGAGTGCAGGGTGCGGGAGTCGTACATGGTCGCCAGGATGCCGTCGAGTTCGATGGCCGGGTTGAGCCGGTCGCGCACCTTGTCGATGGTTTCGATGAGCAGGGCCACGCCACGCAGGGCGAAGAACTCGCACTCCAGCGGGATCAGCACGCCGTGGCTGGCGGTGAGCGCGTTCACGGTGAGGATGCCCAGCGACGGCTGGCAGTCGATGAGGATCACGTCGTAGTCGTTGGAGACCTTGCGCAGCACCCGGGCCAGGATCTGTTCGCGGGCGACCTCGTTGACCAGGTGCACCTCCGCTGCGGAGAGGTCGATGTTGGCCGGGATGATGTCCAGGCCCTCCACCGAGGTCTGCTGAATGGCCTCGTGCGGGTCCTTGGAGCCGCTCAGGAGCAGGTCGTAGATGGTGGTGACGTCGTGGGTGGGCACGCCGAGACCGGCCGACAGGGCGCCCTGCGGGTCGAAGTCGATGGCGAGCACGCGGCGGCCGTAGCCGGCCAGGGCGGCACCCAGGTTGATGGTCGTCGTCGTCTTGCCGACGCCGCCCTTCTGGTTGCACAGCGAGACGATGCGGGCCGGGCCGTGGCTCTTCAGCGGCGCGGGTTCGTCGAACACCTGGATGGGACGGCCGGTCGCACCGGTCGGCAGCTCTTCGAGTCCGGGAAGCTGCGTCCGGCTATCCGTCTTACGCGCCACTGGGCTGTCCTCGATCCGTATGCGATTCACTTGGTCGATTCTACCGAGCCGCCACGCCCGCCCCCGCCAAGATCCCCGGTGTGCCGTCAGCTGCCTCCGGCATCCGCCGCGCCGTCTCCCGCGCATCTCCGCGCCTACTCTGCCCGCGCCCACCGCCCCCAGCTCACCCGCCCTGCCCCCAACTGTTCCCCGTGCGGACAAGTGCACCCGGTACGCCGGGACCATTTGTCCGCTTCGGAACCAGTTAGCGGGCGGATGCGGGCGGATGCGGGCTGGTGAGGGCGGGCGGATGCGGCGGCGCGGGCGGCGGCCGAGGTCAGCCGGCCTTCTCGTCGGCGGTGCCGGCGCGCACCCGCACCACGGTCTCCCAGCCGGCCACGATCACGAGCACCGCGGTGGTCACCGCGCCCAGCTGCAGCGGGGTGAGGACGAACGCCGCCGCGAACGCGACCAGCAGCGCCCCGAGGCCCACCAAATACGACACGAGCAGCTCCCGGGCCACCACCAGCCGGAACAGCAGCATCCCCAGCAGGTAGAGCAGCGGGCCGCCGACCAGCACCACCGCGCTCGACAGGGTCATCGCCGCGTGCGGATGCGAGAGCACCTCCTTGTCGGCCACCGAGGTGAGCACGATGCCGGCGATGATCACCGCGTGCACGTAGGTGTAGGCGAGCCGGGCGATGCGGCCGGGCTCGGCGGCGGCGGCGATGGCCTTGGCGCCGGCGCGTTCGCTGTGGTCGAAGTACAGCCACCACATCGCCACGCTCGCGCTGAACGCGAGCAGCATGCCCAGGATGCTCTCCGCCGACGATTCCTTGTCGACGAACGCGAACCCGGTGACCAGCAGCGATTCGCCCAGCGAGATGATCACGAACAGAGCGCTGCGTTCGGCGATGTGCGTGCCGGAGAGGTCCCAGTGGTCGACCCCGGAGGCGCCAAGCCCGGGCACCCGGAAGCCCACCCCGGCGGAGAGGTACTCGATGGCCAGGGCGATCAGCCAGAACGGCAGCCGGTATTGCAGCGGCAACAGCGCGCCCACGATCCAGAACACGCTCGAGAGGGCCAGCCAGGCCAGGATCCGCACGAAGGTGCGCCGCAGCTCCGGATCGTGCCGGGCCACGGCGAGCAGCATGAACATCGTGCGGCCCAGTTGCAGCACAGAGTACGCCAGTGCGAAGACGATGCCCCGGTCGCCGAACGATTCGTAGATCGAAACGCTCACCACGAAGCCCACCAGCGCCAGGACCAGCACGGCCCCGCGCACGGGCAGCTTGGCCGGGTCGAGCCAGTTGGTCACCCAGGTCGTGTACACCCAGAGCCACCAGAGCGCGAGCACGAGCATCGCCGACTCCAGCGCTCCCGTCCAGGACTGGTTCTCGTAGAGGTAGCGGGAGAGCTGGGTGAGCGCGAAGACGAAGATCAGGTCGAAGAACAGTTCCACGTAGGTGACGCGGTCGGCACTCTCCGAGTCATCCGGGCGCAGCAGATTACGACGGATGCCGAAGCGGCCGGCCGGCGTCGCTGCCGGCGGTGGCGGGGAGGTACGGGTCACTCCTCCATTGTCACCGATGCGGCCCGCTGCCGCCGGTCGAATCGCCATCTCGGCCCAAGGCCATCCGTAACTGTTGCCCGTGCGGACATCTGCACCCGGTGCGCCGGGCCCCTTTGTCCGCAGCGGGTGCAGTTGCGGGCGGTGGGCCGGTCAGCGGGTGCAGTTGCGGGCGGGGTCCGGTCAGCGGGCGAATCGCCATCTCGGCCCAACGCATCCGTAACTGCTCCCCGTGCGGACATCTGCACCCGGTGTGCCGGGACCATTTGTCCGTAGCGGGTGCAGTTGGCTGGATGCGCGGGCTGGGGCGCGCGGGTACCGCTCAGCGGGCGCGGGGGTGCGCGGTGGTGTACATGTCGCGCAGGGTGTCGATGGTCACGAGGGTGTAGATCTGGGTGGTGGCCACCGAGGAGTGGCCGAGCAGCTCCTGCACCACCCGCACATCGGCCCCGCCGGAGAGCAGGTGGGTGGCGAAGGAGTGCCGCAGCGTGTGCGGCGACACCTCGATGCCCAGCTCGGCCCGTTCGGCGGCGGCGCGGATGATCAACCACGCGTTCTGCCGGCTCACCCGGTGTCCGCGCACGCCGAGGAACAGCGCCGGGGTGGCTTTGCCCCGCCTCGACAGCGCCGGCCGGGCCCGCACCAGGTAGGCGTCCACCGCGGCGCGGGCGAAACTGCCCACCGGCACGATGCGTTGCTTGTCACCCTTGCCGGTGAGGCGCACCACGTCGCCCTCGAGCATGTCGTCCACGTTGAGGTTCACCACCTCGGACACCCGCGCCCCGGTCGCGTAGAGCAGCTCGAGCAGCGCCTTGTCGCGCAGTTGCGGCAGCGCGTCGCCGTCGGTGGCGGCCAGCAGCTGGTTCACCTGCTCGATCGAGATGGCCTTGGGCAGTCTGAGGCCCAGCTTGGGCGGTTTCGTCTCGTGCGCCACGTCCTCATCCACCACCGATTCCTCGAGCAGGAACCGGTGGAAACCGCGCACGGTGGAGAGGATGCGCGCGACCGACGCCGCGGTCAACGGTGATTCCGCCCGGCCGCTGAGGAACTGCACAAACGCGCTCACCTGCACTGCGGTGACGGTGCGCAGGTCGGTGACGCCGGCATCCGTGAGCCAGCCGGCGTAGATCACCAGGTCGCGCCGGTACGCGGCGACGGTGTTAGCACTCAGCCCGCGTTCAATCGAGACGTGCCGCAGATACGAGTGCACGGCCTCCTCAACCAACGCGGGGCCGGTCACACCGTGTGATCCCAGTTGTTCGGATGCCGCGGCCACGGCAGGTCCGCCGGCGCCAGCGACGCCCAGCCGCGTGAACGGGAGGCCGCGGCGGCCAGCACCCCCACGACCAGCGACGGGTTCTGCACCCGGCGTTCCAGCGCGGCGTCGACGGCGTCGTCCAGCGACACCCAGCGGGTGACCATGTCGGCCTCCTCGTCGGTGCGCTCGAAGACCTCGGTGGCCGGCGACAGGCCGCGAGCCAGGTAGATGCGGATGACCTCGTTGCTGCCGCCCGGGGACGTGTAGAACTCGGTCAGAACGTTCCACTCGGATGCGACGACGTCGGTCTCCTCGGCCAGCTCCCGCTGCGCGCCAATGAGGGCGTGTTCGCCGTCGATGTCGAGCAGCCCGGCGGGCAGTTCCCACTCCCGCATCCGCACCGGGTGCCGGTACTGCTGGATCAGGAGCACCCGGTCCTGGTCGTCGAGGGCCAGGATCGCCACGGCGCCGGGGTGGTCGACGTACTCACGCACGATCTCGGCGCCGTTGTAGTCGAACGCGTCCTGGCGGATGTTCCACACGTGACCGTCGAAACGCACCGCGCTCGAGGTGAGCGCGGTGGGTGCCGGCTCATCCTCGATGCGGGGCAGCAGGGCGTCGGCCTCGGCGCGCGCGGCGAGGGTCTTAGGCATCTTCCTTCACCTCGAACAGGCGGCTGGCCTGCTGGCGGTCCAGGGCGGCACCGATCAGGCCGCGGAACAGCGGGTGTGCGTGGCTGGGGCGTGAGCGCAGTTCGGGGTGAGCCTGGGTGCCCACGTAGAACGGGTGCTCCGCGCGGGGCAGCTCCACGTACTCCACCAGGTGGCCGTCGGGCGAGGTGCCGGAGAACCACAGGCCGGCGTCGGCGATCTGCTGACGGTAGGTGTTGTTCACCTCGTAGCGGTGACGGTGACGCTCGGATGCGACGGGGGCGCCGTAGAGCTCCTCAACAATGGAACCGGAGGCGAGGTCGGCCGGGTACAGGCCCAGGCGCATGGTGCCGCCCAGGTCGCCGCCGGCGATGATCTCGACCTGCTCTTCCATGGTCGCGATCACGGGGAACTCGGTCTCCGGGTCGAACTCGCTGGAGGAGGCGCCTTCGAAGCCGGCCTTGTTCCGGGCGTATTCGATGACCATGCACTGCAGGCCGAGGCACAGACCCAGCACCGGGATGGCGTTCTCGCGGGCGAATCTGAGGGCGCCGAGCTTGCCCTCGATGCCGCGCACGCCGAAGCCGCCGGGAACGCAGATGCCGTCCAGCTCGGAGAGCATCGCGGCGGCGCCCTCGGGGGTTTCGCAGGTGTCGGAGGCGATCCACTCGATCTTAACCTTGGTCTGCTGGGCGAAACCGCCGGCGCGCAGCGCTTCGGTCACCGAGAGGTAGGCGTCGGGCAGGTCGATGTACTTGCCGACCAGGCCGATTGTCACCTCGTGCTTGGGTTCGCGCACGGCGTCGAGCACCCGCTGCCAGGCGGTCCAGTCCACGTCCTTCACCGGCAGGTTCAGGGCGTCGGTGATGTACTTGTCCAGGCCCTGCTCGTGCAGCACGGCGGGGATCTCGTAGATGCTGGGCACGTCTTTGCAGTTCACCACGGCGTCTTCGTCCACGTCGCACATCAGCGCGATCTTGCGCTTGTTCGACTCGGACACGGCCCGGTCGCTGCGCAGGACCAGGGCATCCGGCTGGATACCCAGCGAGCGCAACGCGGCGACGGAGTGCTGGGTGGGCTTGGTCTTCTGCTCGCCGGAGGCGGCCATGAACGGCACCAGCGACACGTGCACGAAGAAGACGTTCTTGCGGCCGAGTTCGTGGCGCACCTGGCGGGCGGCCTCGATGAACGGCTGCGACTCGATGTCGCCGACCGTGCCGCCGACCTCGGTGATGATCACGTCGGGGCGGGGCTCGTCGCTGGCCTGCAGGCGCATCCGTCGCTTGATCTCGTCGGTGATGTGCGGGATGACCTGCACGGTGTCGCCGAGGTACTCGCCGCGGCGTTCGCGGGCGATGACCTGCGAGTAGACCTGACCGGTGGTGACGTTTGCCGCCTGGGTGAGGTTGATGTCGAGGAAGCGCTCGTAGTGGCCGATGTCGAGGTCGGTTTCGGAACCATCGTCGGTGACGAAGACCTCGCCGTGCTGGAACGGGTTCATCGTTCCAGGATCGACGTTGAGGTAGGGGTCGAGTTTTTGCATCACAACGCGCAGTCCGCGAGCAGTGAGCAGGTTGCCGAGGCTTGCCGCCGTCAGGCCTTTACCCAATGAAGAAACGACACCACCGGTCACAAAAATGTGCTTCGTAATGACGTCTGATTTGTCCGCGTTTATATTGTTCACCACGGGCTTCGATCCTATCACCTAGCGGGGGCCTCTCCGTTTGGAGCCGGTTGAGTGGGCGAGGTCGATGAGCTCGCGAGCGTGCTCGAGGCCGCTGGCGGAATCGGGCAGCCCGGAGAGCAGGCGGGCCATCTCGGCGGCCCGGTCGTCGCCGGTGAGCTGGCGCACGCTGCTCGCGGTGACCGATCCCTGGCTGTCCTTGACCACGCTGAGGTGGTTGCCGGCGAAGGCGGCCACCTGGGCGAGGTGGGTGACCACGATCACCTGCGCGGTTTCGGCCAGCCGGGCGAGTCGCCGGCCGATCTCGATCGCGGCCGCACCGCCCACGCCGGCGTCGACCTCGTCGAAGACGAAGGTGGGCACGGGGTCGGTGGCGTTGATGACGACCTCGATGGCCAGCATCACTCGCGACAGCTCGCCGCCGGATGCGCCGCGCGCCAACGCCCGCGGCTCCGCGCCGGCGTGGGGCTGCAGCATGATCCGCACCAGGTCGAGTCCGGTCACCGAGACCTCGTCGAGCCGGTCGATCTCCACCACGAGGCGGGCGTCGGGCATGGCCAGCGCGGCCAGTTCGGTGGTGACGGCGGTGCCGAGCGCGGCGGCCGCGGCGGTGCGGATGCCGGTGAGGGCCTCGGCGAGACGCTGCACGAGGTCCCGGTCGGCGACGGTGTCGGCACGCAGGGCGTCGATCCGCTCGGAGTCGCTGTCCAGCTCGAGAAGCCGGCTGCTGCCGGTGTCCAGGAAGTCGATGGCCTCGTCCAGGCCGCCGACGAACTTCCGAGAAAGCACGCTCAGTTCGGCGCGACGGTCCTGCACCACCTCGAGTTCCCGGGCACCGTCGGCGTCGAGGCCGGCGAGGTAGCTGGAGAGCTGCGCGGCGATGTCGGCGACGAGGAACCCGGCGTTGGCGAGGGCCTCGGCCAGCGGCGGCAGGGTCGGGTCGTGTTCGGCGGCGCGCTCCAGCTGGCGGCGGGCGGAGTCGAGCAGGGCGACGACGTCGGGCGAGTCATCCCCGGATTCCTCGGCCGAGAGCAGTTCCCGGGACGACGCGGCGGCCAGGCGGAGTTCTTCGAGGTTGCCGAGCCGTTCGGCGCGGCTGGTGAGTTCGTCGTCTTCGCCGCGCTGCGGGGCGGCGAGTTCGATCTCGGCGATCCGCAAGCGCAGGTCCTCGGCCTCCCGGGCCCGGCGGTCCTGCTCGGCGATGAGCAGGTCCAGTTCGGCCTGGTTGGCGTGCCAGCGGTGGTAGACGTGCTGGAAGGCGCTGAGGGCTTCGGTGAGGTCGGTGCCGGCGAAGCGGTCCAGTGCGTCGCGCTGGGCGGCGGTGGAGCGCAGGCGCACCTGGTCGGACTGGCCGTGCACCACGACGAGGTCGCCGCCGAGGTCTCCGAGCACCCCGGCCGGTGCGCTGCGGCCGCCGACGACGGCGCGGCTGCGGCCCTCGGCCGAGACCGAGCGGCTGAGCAACAGTTCGGGGCCGTCCAGCTCTCCCCCGGCGTCCCGCACCCGCTGGGCGACGGCGCCGTCGGGCGCGATCAGCCAGCGGCCCTCGACCCAGCTCTGTGGCTGGCCGGCCCGCACGGTGCCCGGGTCGGCGCGTTCGCCCAGCAGCAGGCCCAGCGCGGTGACGACCATGGTCTTGCCCGCCCCGGTCTCGCCGGTGATGGCGGTGAAGCCGGGTCCGAGCGGGAGGGTGGCCTCCCTGATCACGCCGAGGTCCCGGATGACGAGTTCTTCGATCATGCGGTCATCTCACTCGCGTCCGACCGGGCCGCGCCAGCCCGTGATGGGGAGGTTGAACTTGTTCACCAACCGGTCGGTGAACGGTCCGCTGTGCAGCCGGGCCAGGCGCACCGGAACCGGTGAGCGTCGCACGATCACGCGGGCGCCCGGCGGCAGTTCGGAGACCCGGCGGCCGTCGGCGCAGAGTACCGCGGTGCTGTCGCCGCGGGCGAGGACCTCCACGGCGAGGGAGGAGTCCGGTCCCACCACGAGGGGGCGGGCGAACAGGGCGTGAGCGCTCAGCGGCACCAGCAGCAGGGCGTCCAGGCTCGGCCACACGATGGGGCCGCCGGCGGAGAACGAGTAGGCGGTGGACCCGGTGGGGGTGGACAGCACCACCCCGTCGCAGCCGAAGGCGGAGAGCGGACGGCCGTCGACCTCGATGATGACCTCGATCATCCGTTGCCGGCTGGCCTTTTCGACCGTGGCCTCGTTGAGTGCCCAGGTTTCGTAGACCACCTCGTGGTCCACCTTCACCCGCACCGAGAGCGTCATGCGCTCTTCGACGAGGTAGTCGCGCAGCAGGGCGCGGCGCACGGCCTCGCCCAGGTCGTCGCGTTCGCTTTCGGCGAGGAACCCCACGTGGCCCAGGTTGATGCCCAGCAGCGGGGCGGAGCAGCCGCGCACGATCTCGGCGGCGCGCAGGATGGTGCCGTCGCCGCCGAGCACGATCACGAGTTCGAGGTCGGTGGCCTGCACGGTGTCGCCGAGTACGGCGGTGCTGCCGTTCAGCTGCGGGCAGGACGCGAGCAGGTCGGCGCGCTCCTCGGCGGCCAGCACCGGCACGGCGCCGGCGGCGATGAGCTGCTCACACACGGTGGCCGCGGCCTGGAGGGAGTCCTGTCGGCCGGTGTGCGCGACGACGAGGAAGTGCCTGGGTGTTGCGGTCATGCTCGTCACGCTCCCACCAGTGCGGTAATCCTGTCGATCCATTCTGTCGGATTGGTGCCCGTTCCACGTCTCAGCCACACGAGATATTCGTGGTTGCCGGCGGCGCCGGCGATCGGCGACGCGATCAGCCCGTTCACGCCCAGGCCCAGGTCCCAGGCCGCCCAGAGCACGCCGGACACGGCGTCGGCGCGGAGGCCGGCGTTGTGCACGACACCCTCTCGGATGCCGCCCCGGCCCACCTCGAATTGCGGCTTGATCAGCAGCACGAAGTCGGCACCCTCGGCGGCGGTGGCGACAAGGGCCGGCAGCACCGTGGTGAGGGAGATGAACGAGAGGTCGCCCACGACGAGGTCGGGGCGCTCGGCGATGCCCGAGGCGGCCGCAATGGACTCCGCGGTGGCGTAGCGCAGGTTGCAGCCCTCGACGAGCACCACCCGCGGGTCGGCCTTGATGGTCGGCGACAGCTGGCCGTGGCCCACATCCACGGCGATGACC
This sequence comes from Cryobacterium sp. SO1, assembly GCF_004210215.2. Lineage (NCBI taxonomy): Bacteria > Bacillati > Actinomycetota > Actinomycetes > Micrococcales > Microbacteriaceae > Cryobacterium > Cryobacterium sp. SO1. The sequence goes on along the minus strand of NZ_CP067394.1, from coordinate 1,290,221 downwards.
CGGCCGATGCCACGTTCGAGCAGCACCTGGCTGAAGCCGCCGGTGGACGCGCCGGCATCCATCGCGGTGCGGTCGGTGATCGGCAGCTCGAACGCGTCGAGTGCGGCCACGAGCTTGTGCGCGCCGCGGCTCACGTAGTGGTCGGTGGGCGCCACGGCGATGACCTGGTCGGGGCGCACCTTGGCGGATGCCTTGACCACCGCGGTGCCGTCCACGGTGACCAGGCCCCCGGCGATGAGCCGGGCGGCCACGGTGCGGGAGCGCACCAGACCGCGGTCGGACAGGGCGGAGTCCAGGCGCTGCTCCCCCGTCGGCGACGGCGCGGGTTCAGCGGCGGGCGCCGGCGGCGGGCTGATCGGCACGCTGGTCGGCTGTGGCGCCTGTCTCGGCTGCGGAGCGTCCTCGTGCGGGGTCCCCATCCCGGGGTCTGGCTGTTCCGTGCTGGAGATGGTCATTCGGCCTTCGATCGGGGCACGTCGCCACCCTCGAGGTGGTCGCGCAGACTGTCGTGCAGCTGGACGTATGCCGCGGCCCGGTCCTCGAGCGGCAGGGCTTCGACGGCCGCGAGGCGCGCGTCGAGGTCGCCGTCCAGCACGGGCGGTGCGGGCAGGTCTCCGGTGGCCGCCGGAGCAGACGGCGTGGGGCGCGGCCCCGGGCGAGCCGGGGTCGGCATTCTGGGCGGCCCGACCGCATCTACTCCGTCTGCACTCACGCTTCCTAGGCTACCGTCCGAGATACAGACTCTCCGGAACGTTGAGGCCGTAGATCGGTCGTCCGGATGCCCAGATCACCGCGCAGGCGGCCCGCAACAGGTTGATGCCGTCGTCGCCCACGGACATGATTTCCACGTCGGCGCCGTGGATGCGCACGCTCGCGCCTTCGACGGTGGCCTGGGACTTGTCCTTGGAGAACACCGTCACCGGGTAGGGCTCGTGCAGCTGGCGCAGGTCCTCCAGGATGAACGTGGGTCGCTCGGTGGGGCCGGCCGCCAGAGCCTGCTTGGCCTTGTCGATGCCGGTCAGCACCAGCACCGACGGCATGCCGGCGCGGTTGGCGCCGAGAATGTCGGTGTCGAGCCGGTCGCCGATGAACAGCGGCGCGGTCGCCTCGAAGCGTGTGACGGCTTCCTGGAAGATCGGGATCTCCGGCTTGCCGGCCACCAGCGGCAGCCGGCCGACGGCGGTGTGCACCGCCGACACCAGGGTGCCGTTGCCCGGCGCGATGCCGCGGGCCTGCGGAATCGTCCAGTCGGTGTTCGTCGCGATCCACGGGATCCCCGGGTAGTCGCCGTCGGGGGTGACGCCGGCGTTCAGCGCGAAGCAGGCCTCGGCCAGCTGGGTCCAGCCCACGTCGGGGGCGAAGCCCTGCACCACGGCCGCCGGGGAATCCTCGGCGGACCGGGTGACCGTGAAGCCGTGCTTCTGCAGTTCGTCGACGAGCCCGTCGCCGCCCACGACCAGGATCCGCGAGCCGGCCGGCACCTGCTCCACGAGCAGCCGCATGGCTGCCTGGGGCGAGGTGACGACGTCGGACGGCGCCACGGTGAGACCGAGGTCGGTCAGGTGGCCGGCCACGGACGCATCCGTGCGTGAGGCGTTGTTGGTGATGTAGCCCACCCGGATGCTCTCGGCGGCCTTGTTGAGGCCGTCGATCGCGTACGGGATGGCGTGCGGTCCGGCGTACACGACACCGTCGAGGTCGGCCAGGACGACGTCGATGCCGGCCAACGGTGTGGCCGGCTCAGTCAACGGGCGTCGTTTCAGGATCTTCGTCCACGCCCTCGGCGCCGTCGGTGGAATCGTCATCGGCTGAAGCAGCGTCCTCGGTCTCGGTGATGGTGATGGTGTCGTCGGCGGTCTCGAGCTCGTCGGGCACGTCGGCGTTGTCGGCATCGTCGTCGTCGTCGGTGTCGTCGTCGTCGTCGGTGTCGTCGTTGTCCGCGGCGTCTTCGTCGGTGCTGACGTCATCGGTCTCGTCGTCGGTGTCGTCCTCGTCTTCATCGAATTCTTCGTCGTCGAGTTCGACGATCTCGATGGTCTCGTCGACGTCGCCGTTCAGGGCGGCATCGGCACGGGAGGCCCGTTCGTTCCAGACGTCGGCCTCGTCGGTGCGGCCGAGCTCTTCGAGCACCTCGGCATACGCGGCGAACAGCTCGGAGCTGTAGGAGAACGCTGTCTTCGGGTCGAGCTGGGCGATCTCGAGCTCACTCAGCGCGGCTGCGGTCTCCCCCAGGTCCAGGCGGGCACCGGACATCGCGATGGCCAGGGCCACCTGAACGCCGGCCGGCAGGCTCGAGCGGTCCACCGAGCGGCCGAGCTCGAGGGCGCGGTCGGGGCGGCCCACGCCGCGTTCGCTGTCCACCATCAGCGGCAGCTGGGCGTTGGAGCCCGAGATGCGGCGGTAGGTGCGCAGTTCCCGTAGCGCCAGGGCGAAGTCGCCGGTGGCGTAGGCGGTGATGGCCAGGCTCTCGCGCACCACGGCGATGCGGCCGGCACGACGTGCGGCGCTCATCACGTGACGGTGGGCCAGTTCGGGGTCTTCGTCGATGACCCGGGCGGCCATCGCCAGGTGACGGCCCACGGCCTCGGCGTTGTCCTTGGTGAGGGTCTTGAGCTCGTTGCGGGCGATGCGGTCCAGGTCCTCTGACGTGATGTCGTCGGGCAGCTCCGGGTCGTCGTGACGCGGACGCACCGAACGCAGCTCGCGCTGCATACGCTGCTCTTCGGTCATCTCCTCCTCGACGACGCGGGCGTCGCGGTCGTTGCGGGCGGGGGCGCCGTCGCGGGTCCACAGCTTCTTGCCGGCGTCGCGCGGGGCTCCGGCGCGGGTCGGCGAGCCGCCCCGGGCGCTGTCCTTCAGCCACGGCTTGTTCTCCGTGTCGCGCTGAGGACGGTCAGAGTTGCCCTTGTACGCCGGGCGATCGCTGTTGCCCTTGTATGCGGGACGGTCGCCGTCGCGCTGGGGACGATCAGAGTTGCCCTTGTACGCCGGACGGTCGCCGTCGCGCTGCGGACGATCAGAGTTGCCCTTGTATGCGGGGCGGTCCGAGTTGTACGCGGGGCGGTCCGAGTTGTACGCGGGGCGGTCCGAGTTGTACGCGGGGCGGTCACTGTTGCCCTTGTATGCGGGACGGTCGCCGTCGCGCTGCGGACGATCAGAGTTGCCCTTGTATGCGGGGCGGTCCGAGTTGTACGCGGGGCGGTCACTGTTGCCCTTATATGCGGGACGGTCGCCGTCACGCTGGGGACGATCAAGGTTGCCCTTGTATGCGGGGCGGTCGCCGTCACGCTGCGGACGATCAGAGTTGCCCTTGTACGCCGGACGGTCCGAGTTGTACGCCGGGCGGTCACTGTTGCCCCGGTACGGAGGACGCTCACCATCGCGCGCCGGACGGTCGGAGTTGTTGCCCTGGTAACCCGGGCGGTCACTGTTGCCCCGGTACGGCGCACGCTCCCCGCCCTGCGGACGGTCGCTGTTGCCCCGGTACGGAGGACGCTCACCATCACGCTGCGGACGGTCGCTGTTCCCACGGTACGGAGGACGCTCACCATCACGCTGCGGACGGTCGCTGTTGCCGCGGTGCGGAGGACGGTCGCCATCACGCTGCGGACGGTCAGAGTTGCCCCGGTACGGCGGACGCTCACCATCGCGCGCCGGACGGTCGGAGCTCCCCCGATACGGCGGACGCTCACCATCCCGCTGCGGGCGGTCGTTGCCGCCGGTGTTACCGCGGTACGGCGGACGTGCGCCGTCCTGGCGGGGCCGGTCCGACCCTCCGCGACCACCCTGGTAGCCGCCGGTTCGACGATCGCCGCTCCCGTTGTCGCGTGCGTCGTTCCCGTTGCGTTCCGTGGGGGTCACTGTTTATCTCCTGTAGGTGTGGCTATACGTACCGGACTACTTCTCCAGCGTACGTTAACGACAAAATGGCCACCCGAATGGGTGGCCATTTTGACTAAGTTAAGTCCGGCGGTGTCCTACTCTCCCACAGGGTCCCCCCTGCAGTACCATCGGCGCAAAGAGTCTTAGCTTCCGGGTTCGGAATGTGACCGGGCGTTTCCCTCTTGCTATGGCCGCCGAAACAATGTGCGATGCACCGGCACCAAAGCGCCAGCCATCAAGTCGTTTCGAACCATCAAGCTTCGATAGCCCAAGTCTACAGGACGCCGCGCCCCTCCCCCGCCGCGAGCTGTGAGTTAAGCCCCGAAAACGCGCGTGGTGTGGTGCTTTTCTCACGGTTCGCGGATGCCCCGTCTCGCGTCGACCTCGTTGGTCGAGCTCGTCGAGACCAGGTGACGGGGGTGCGGGGCCGGAGCCGGCGGCGTGCGTGTCCGCGGGTCGTGTCGCGGGGTCTCGACGAGCTCGACCAGCGGGAGGGGTTGCGTCCGCGGGTCGTGTCGCGGGGTCTCGACGAGCTCGACCAGCGGGAGGGGTTGCGTCCGCGGGTCGTGTCGCGGGGTCTCGACGAGCTCGACCAGCGGGAGGGGTGCGTCCGCGGGTCGTGTCGCGGGGCCTCGACGAGCTCGACCAGCGGGAGGGGTGCGTCCGTGGGTCGTGTCGCGGGGTCTGGACGAGCTCGACCAGCGCTCGACGAGCTCGACCAGCGGGGGTGGGTGCGGGTGGGGGTTAAACGCAGGAAAGCCACCCCGGTGGGGTGGCTTTCCTGTTTTCTAAGTTAAGTCCGGCGGTGTCCTACTCTCCCACAGGGTCCCCCCTGCAGTACCATCGGCGCAAAGAGTCTTAGCTTCCGGGTTCGGAATGTGACCGGGCGTTTCCCTCTTGCTATAGCCGCCGAAACACCTGGTGATGGTGAATCGATTCTATATTCTTCAGTTATAGAGCCCTCCGTGGAGGGCGTTGTTCTCGACCGTACATCGAGAACCACATAGTGGACGCAGAACAGCTTATTCAAACTGTGTGTTATCAAATTATCGGCTTATTAGTACCGGTCAGCTCCAAGAGTCTTTAGTCCTCTCTTCCACATCCGGCCTATCAACGCAGTAGTCTAGCTGCGAGCCTCTCCCCCTAAGGGATGGAAATCTCATCTCGAAGCCGGCTTCCCGCTTAGATGCTTTCAGCGGTTATCCGTTCCGAACGTAGCTAATCAGCGGTGCTCCTGGCGGAACAACTGACACACCAGAGGTTCGTCCATCCCGGTCCTCTCGTACTAGGGATAGATCTTCTCAAATTTCCTGCGCGCGCAGCGGATAGGGACCGAACTGTCTCACGACGTTCTAAACCCAGCTCGCGTACCGCTTTAATGGGCGAACAGCCCAACCCTTGGGACCTACTCCAGCCCCAGGATGCGACGAGCCGACATCGAGGTGCCAAACCATGCCGTCGATATGGACTCTTGGGCAAGATCAGCCTGTTATCCCCGAGGTACCTTTTATCCGTTGAGCGACAGCGCTTCCACAAGCCACTGCCGGATCACTAGTCCCGACTTTCGTCCCTGCTCGACTTGTCAGTCTTACAGTCAAGCTCCCTTGTGCACTTACACTCGACACCTGATTGCCAACCAGGTTGAGGGAACCTTTGGGCGCCTCCGTTACTTTTTAGGAGGCAACCGCCCCAGTTAAACTACCCACCAGGCACTGTCCCTGAACCGGATCACGGTTCGAAGTTAGGTATCCAATATGACCAGAGTGGTATTTCAACGTTGACTCCACCTGAACTAGCGTCCAAGCTTCACAGTCTCCCACCTATCCTACACAAGCCACACCGAACACCAATACCAAGCTGTAGTAAAGGTCACGGGGTCTTTCCGTCCTGCTGCGCGTAACGAGCATCTTTACTCGTAATGCAATTTCGCCGAGTTCGCGGTTGAGACAGCTGGGAAGTCGTTACGCCATTCGTGCAGGTCGGAACTTACCCGACAAGGAATTTCGCTACCTTAGGATGGTTATAGTTACCACCGCCGTTTACTGGGGCTTAAATTCTCAGCTTCGCCTTGCGGCTAACCGTTCCTCTTAACCTTCCAGCACCGGGCAGGCGTCAGTCCGTATACATCGTCTTGCGACTTGGCACGGACCTGTGTTTTTAGTAAACAGTCGCTTCCCACTGGTCTCTGCGGCCTTCGAACGCTCCAGGAGTAAATCCCTTCACGCCTCAGGCCCCCCTTCTCCCGAAGTTACGGGGGCATTTTGCCGAGTTCCTTAACCACGATTCTCTCGATCTCCTTAGTATTCTCTACCTGATCACCTGAGTCGGTTTGGGGTACGGGTGACTAGAACCTCGCGTCGATGCTTTTCTTGGCAGCATAGGATCACTGATTTCACCCTCACGGGCTACCCATCGGGTCTCAGCCGTTGTGAGAGACGGATTTGCCTATCTCTCGGCCTACATCCTTAGACCGGGACAACCATCGCCCGGCTCAGCTACCTTCCTGCGTCACACCTGTTAATACGCTAACCGCACCAGCATAGGGTCGCACGCTAGGCCTCACGCTTCACCCCGAAGGGATCCATCTAGAGGATTCAGATGCTTAGCATTACTGGATTAGCTTGGACGGTTCTTCGTCAGTACGGGAATATCAACCCGTTGTCCATCGACTACGCCTGTCGGCCTCGCCTTAGGTCCCGACTTACCCAGGGCGGATTAGCCTGGCCCTGGAAACCTTGATCTTTCGGAGGACGGGTTTCTCACCCGTCTTTCGCTACTCATGCCTGCATTCTCACTCGTGTAGCCTCCACGGCTGGTTTACACCGCCGCTTCGCTGGCCACACGACGCTCTCCTACCCATCAACACGGCTGAACCAACACCCCTTGGGTGCGGCTTACCAAAAATATCAATGCCACAACTTCGGTGGCGTGCTTGAGCCCCGTTACATTGTCGGCGCGGAATCACTTGACCAGTGAGCTATTACGCACTCTTTCAAGGGTGGCTGCTTCTAAGCCAACCTCCTGGTTGTCTATGCAACTCCACATCCTTTCCCACTTAGCACGCGCTTTGGGACCTTAGATGGTGGTCTGGGTTGTTTCCCTCTCGACGATGAAGCTTATCCCCCACCGTCTCACTGCTGCGCTCTGACTTACCGGCATTCGGAGTTTGGCTAACGTCAGTAACCTTTTAGGGCCCATCGGCTATCCAGTAGCTCTACCTCCGGCAAGAAACACGCAACGCTGCACCTAAATGCATTTCGGAGAGAACCAGCTATCACGAAGTTTGATTGGCCTTTCACCCCTATCCACAGCTCATCCCCTCCATTTTCAACTGAAGTGGGTTCGGTCCTCCACGACGTCTTACCGTCGCTTCAACCTGGCCATGGATAGATCACTTCGCTTCGGGTCTAGGACATGCGACTGAATCGCCCTATTCAGACTCGCTTTCGCTACGCATTCCCCTCTCGGGTTAAGCTCGCCACATATCACTAACTCGCAGGCTCATTCTTCAAAAGGCACGCTGTCACCAGAATCAGACTGGCTCCAACGGTTTGTAAGCAAACGGTTTCAGGTACTATTTCACTCCCCTCCCGGGGTACTTTTCACCTTTCCCTCACGGTACTTGTTCACTATCGGTCATGTAGGAGTATTTAGGCTTATCAGGTGGTCCTGACAGATTCACACGGGATTTCTCGGGCCCCGTGCTACTTGGGATACTCTTCGGGCGATTGCTGCATTTCGACTACGGGGTTCGCACCCTCTATGACCAGGCTTTCAATCCTGTTCGTCTATACAACGTTCTAACCCTCACGCTTCGGCAGAAGCAGCAGAAAAGTCCCGCAACCCCGACCATGCAACACCTGCCGGCTATCACACATGATCGGTTTAGCCTCTTCCGGGTTCGCTCGCCACTACTAACGGAATCACTATTGTTTTCTCTTCCTGTGGGTACTGAGATGTTTCACTTCCCCACGTTCCCTCTACCCGCCCTATATATTCAGGCGGGAGTCACCAGGTCACCTCACGGGCCTGGCGGGGTTTCCCCATTCGGACATCCTCGGATCACAGTTCGTTTATCAACTCCCCGAGGCTTATCGCAGATTACTACGTCCTTCTTCGGCTCTACATGCCAAGGCATTCACCGTTTGCTCTTGAAAATTTGAAATCACATGAGTTTGAATCGATTAAGTGCCACGAACAAAGTTCGTGACCGAAATTGACCAATGATCACACACTCAAAGAGTGTGTTGATCTTTGTAATTTGACCCCGAAGGGTTCAAATTTAAGATGCTCGCGTCCACTGTGTAGTTCTCAAAGTACGGGCGGTACCCCTCCAAGCCAGCGACCCCGAAAGATACGACTGCTGACAAGAAAAGGTCCAGAGGAAAAGTCCAACCGTGATCTCGACAAGCTCGATCAACGATTGTTCCGGTCCCTCAGGACCCAACAGCGTGCATATGCAAACCCGCCTGACCCAACCCTTTCCATTCACCGAAGTGAAGTACTGAGATCGAACCGATTGGTTCTGCATCAATGTCAATGTTCCACCCATGAGCGCCATCGAAGAACATTCGTCTTCGTATGACTTGGCACCGTGAATCTCCCTGTATACAGAGGAGAGGTGCTGTGCTCCTTAGAAAGGAGGTGATCCAGCCGCACCTTCCGGTACGGCTACCTTGTTACGACTTAGTCCTAATCACCGATCCCACCTTCGACAGCTCCATCCCTTACGGGTTTGGCCACTGGCTTCGGGTGTTACCGACTTTCATGACTTGACGGGCGGTGTGTACAAGGCCCGGGAACGTATTCACCGCAGCGTTGCTGATCTGCGATTACTAGCGACTCCGACTTCATGAGGTCGAGTTGCAGACCTCAATCCGAACTGAGACCGGCTTTTTGGGATTCGCTCCACCTTGCGGTATTGCAGCCCTTTGTACCGGCCATTGTAGCATGCGTGAAGCCCAAGACATAAGGGGCATGATGATTTGACGTCATCCCCACCTTCCTCCGAGTTGACCCCGGCAGTATCCCATGAGTTCCCACCATTACGTGCTGGCAACATAGGACGAGGGTTGCGCTCGTTGCGGGACTTAACCCAACATCTCACGACACGAGCTGACGACAACCATGCACCACCTGTATAGAGACCTTGCGGGGCAACTGTTTCCAGCCGTTTCCTCTATATGTCAAGCCTTGGTAAGGTTCTTCGCGTTGCATCGAATTAATCCGCATGCTCCGCCGCTTGTGCGGGCCCCCGTCAATTCCTTTGAGTTTTAGCCTTGCGGCCGTACTCCCCAGGCGGGGAACTTAATGCGTTAGCTGCGACACGGAGACCGTGGAATGGTCCCCACATCTAGTTCCCAACGTTTACGGCATGGACTACCAGGGTATCTAATCCTGTTCGCTCCCCATGCTTTCGCTCCTCAGCGTCAGTTACGGCCCAGAGATCTGCCTTCGCCATTGGTGTTCCTCCTGATATCTGCGCATTCCACCGCTACACCAGGAATTCCAATCTCCCCTACCGCACTCTAGTCTGCCCGTACCCACTGCAGACCCGAGGTTGAGCCTCGGGATTTCACAGCAGACGCGACAAACCGCCTACGAGCTCTTTACGCCCAATAATTCCGGACAACGCTTGCACCCTACGTATTACCGCGGCTGCTGGCACGTAGTTAGCCGGTGCTTTTTCTGCAGGTACCGTCACTTTCGCTTCTTCCCTACTAAAAGAGGTTTACAACCCGAAGGCCGTCGTCCCTCACGCGGCGTTGCTGCATCAGGCTTGCGCCCATTGTGCAATATTCCCCACTGCTGCCTCCCGTAGGAGTCTGGGCCGTGTCTCAGTCCCAGTGTGGCCGGTCACCCTCTCAGGCCGGCTACCCGTCGTCGCCTTGGTGAGCCATTACCTCACCAACTAGCTGATAGGCCGCGAGTCCATCCCAAACCGAAATTCTTTCCAACTCCTAGCCATGCGGCTGAAGCTCGTATCCGGTATTAGACACCGTTTCCAGTGCTTATCCCAGAGTTTGGGGCAGGTTACTCACGTGTTACTCACCCGTTCGCCACTGATCAGAAGAAGCAAGCTCCCTCATCACCGTTCGACTTGCATGTGTTAAGCACGCCGCCAGCGTTCGTCCTGAGCCAGGATCAAACTCTCCGTAAATGTTCAATAGCCTCACCGAGCAAGCTCAGTGGGCACATCTAGTGTGTCTAGCCGCCGGAATAGGCGAACAAGACACAAGTTTGAAACTGACAGAACAAATCATTACTGACTTGCTTTGTTGTTTAAATGTTTTCCAAAGGAATCTCTTCCGCGGTACTCCCTAGAAAGGAGCCCTACGACCGAGGTTTTTGGCATTTGACATTGTGCACGCTGTTGAGTTCTCAAGGATCGGACGCACCCAGCCGCCGGCCATATTGACCATTGCACTGAGGCACTTCGATGTAATTCTATTTTCGTGTCGTTACGAACTGCTCCAGAGTTGGCGCAGAACAAACGTCATCAAGTGCGCCGGATCGAATGAATTCGCCGCCATCACTTGGAAGTGGTCCCGCTTGAGGCCGGGAAGCTCTTCGGCTTTCCGCACCTGTGGGGTGACAAGAGATGACATTACGCGGGTTCCAGGGGCCCCGCAATCCCGTCAGCATCCCGGGCGTGTCGCAAATCGACACCTACCCGCAATGCCGCCGTAACCTGCCGGTCACACAAGGGGATCGATCGGGCGTCTACTCGACGAAGACGCCGGCGAGGGTCTTCTTGCCGCGCCGGAGCACGGCCACGCCCCCGGCCAACACCGAACCCTCAACGGTGGCCGCCTCATCGGTGACCTTCACGTTGTTGAGGTAGACGCCACCCTGGCCGATCGCTCGGCGGGCCTCACCCAGACTCTTGGTGAGTCCGGTGTCCACCAACAGCTGCATGACCTGAGCCTGCGGGAAAGTCGTGGTGTTCGGCAGCGCCCGGAGGGCCGCCTCGAGGGTGTCAGGGTCAAGGTCGGCGAGGTCACCCTGGCCGAACAGGGCCTGGGTGGCCTGGATGGCCGCATCCGTTGCCGTAACCCCGTGCACGAGGCTGGTCACCTCGAAGGCAAGAGTGCGCTGGCCTTCCCGCTTGAACGGTTCAGCGGCCACCGCCTCCTCGAGGCGTTCGATCTCGGCACGGCTGAGGAACGTGAACACCTTCAACCGGGCGATCACGTCGGCGTCGTCGGTGTTCAGCCAGAACTGGTACATCGCGTACGGGCTCGTGAGCGCGGGGTCCAGCCACACGGCGTTACCCTCGCTCTTGCCGAACTTGGTGCCGTCGGTGTTGATGATCAGCGGGGTGCCGATCGCGTGCACGCTGGTGCCCTCCGCACGATGGATGAGGTCGGTGCCGCTGGTGAGGTTGCCCCACTGGTCACTCCCCCCGGTTTGCAGCACACAGCCGTGACTGCGGTACAACTCGAGGAAGTCCATGCCCTGCAGCACCTGGTAGCTGAACTCGGTGTAGCTGATGCCGGCGTCGGAGTTGAGCCGGGCGCTCACCGCGTCTTTCTTGAGCATGGTGCCCACCCGGTAGTACTTGCCGATGTCGCGCAGGAAGTCGATCGCCGACAACGGCGCCGTCCAGTCGAGGTTGTTCACCAGGGTCACCGCGTTCTCGCCCTCGGCGCTGAGGAAGCGGGTGACCTGGGCCTGCAGGTAGCCGACCCACTCGTTGACGACCTCCGGGGTGTTCAAGGTGCGTTCGGCCGTGGGACGCGGGTCGCCGATGAGCCCGGTAGAGCCGCCGACGAGGCCGAGCGGCCGGTGCCCGGCCAGCTGCAGCCGGCGCATCAGCAACAGCTGCACAAGGTTACCCAGGTGCAGGCTGGCCGCGGTGGGGTCGAAGCCGCAGTAGTAGGTGATCGGCGCCCCCGTCAGCAGGGTGCGGAGTGCCGTTTCGTCGGTGGAGACCTGAACCAGGCCACGCCAGGTGATTTCCTCCCAGACGTCGTCGAAGGTGGGATCGTTGGCTTGCTGGGCAAGGATGCTGGGGTCTGACACCCTGCCAGATTACCAGCGCGGATGGTTTCCCCCGCGAGGCGACGCCGTCAACAATCAAGCCTGCAGTATGAATCGGGCTGGATTAATCCCTGAACCTTGATTAGGCTGCATTTAGGACGGAGGCTTAACCCATGTTTGTGATTACCGCCGATCAAATCGACAGCCGCCACGATCGAGACCGCGCCACCGAGATGATCGCCGACCTGGTGGGTCGGCACGGGGCGGCGTTTGCGCTGCCACCCGACCAGACCTCGGGCGATGAGATCCAGCTGCTCGTGCCCGAGGCCGCCGATGCCTTCAACGTGCTGCTCGACCTGCACCGCACCGGGTTCTGGAGTGTCGGCCTGGGGATCGGCCGGATCCGCACCCCGCTGCCGGCCACCACCCGGCAAGCGACGGGCGACGCTTTCATCGCGGCGCGGGACGCAGTGACCAGGGCCAAACGGGCCGAGGCACGGTTCGCACTGGAGACGCCGGCGCCCACCGACGCCGACGCGACTCCCCGCGGCTCCGCTCCCCCGGGCGCCGGGGGCTCCCCCGGCCCCTCGACCACCGCCGATGTCGAGGCACTCGTGTCGATGCTTCTCCTGCTGCGCCAGCGCCGCAGCACCGAGGGCTGGGCGGCCGTGGACCTGCTCGAGAGCGGACTGGCCCAGACCGCCATCGCCCGTCGGCTCGGCATCTCCACCGCCGCGGTCAGTCAGCGGGTGAAGACGGCGCAGTGGAAGGTGGAGCGCGCGGCGCATCCGGCACTCGTTAGGCTGCTACAGAACCTCGACCGCGACACCAGCGAATAGGAATCGACCGCATGAACATCCTTGACTCCTTTTCAGTCGTGCTCTACCTCTACTGGGTCCTCCTGCTCCTGGTGACCATGGCCTCGCTGATCCTGGCGGTGCTCGCCTTCCGGCTGGGCAAGCAGCCGTTCGCCATCGCCTCCGGCGCCGCGCTGGCCGCCGCGCTCCTCCTCGCCGCCGTTCCTGTGGGCGCGACCCCGGCGATTTTCGGCGTGGTCATCGGCCTCGCGGCCCTGATCCTCGCTGTGATCGGCGGCGGCCCGGCCGCGGTGCTGGCCCTGCAGCTGGCCACGAAGAACTCGGTGGCCCCGGGCAACCACGGCGGCATCCTGGTGGGCGCGGACGCCCCGGCACCGGTCGGCGACACCGGGACAGCCACCGCGGCGGCTCCCCCGCCGGTACACGAGGTGCTGCGCGGCGGCCTGACGATCGGCGTGCTCGAGCGCCTCGCCGTGGCGGGCGCCATCCTGGCCGGCTTCCCCGAGGCCCTGGCCGTGGTCGTGGCCATCAAGGGTGTGGGCCGGTTCACCGAGCTCGCCTCCTCCGAGGCCAGGGAACGGTTCATCATTGGCACGTTCGCGAGCCTCATCTGGGCGTGCGCCTGCGCCGTCCTGGTCAGCCTCGCCCAGTCCTGATCCACTGCCGGTCAGCGACCGGCGCACGCACGACAAAGCCCGGCCGGCAGGATGATCCTGCCGACCGGGCTTTGTGCTGCGGATGCCTACGCTTCGAGCGCCGCGTCCACCGTGATCTCCACGCCGGTGAGGGCCTTGCTGACCGGGCAGTTCAGCTTGGCGGTGTTCGCCGCGGCGAGGAACGTCTCGCTGTCCATGCCCGTGACCTCGCCGCGCACGGTGAGGTGGATCCCGGTGAGATGGAAGCCGCCCGTTGGGTCGGCGCCCAGAGTGACGTCGGCCGCCACATCCAGGGCCTCGATGGTGACGTCGCCGGCTGCCGCGAGCTCTGCGGAGAGCTGCATGGAGTAGCAGGCCGAGTGAGCGGCGGCGAGCAGCTCCTCGGGGCTGGTGAAGCCGTTCGCGCTGTCGGCGCTGCGCTTGGGGAAGGAGACGTCGTAGGTGCCGAGGCCTGAGCTGGTCAGCTCGACCTGGCCCTCTCCGGCTTCGAGGGTTCCGGTCCAGCCGGTGCGCGCGGTACGAGTGGGCATAGGTATTTCCGATCTGTTGTGGTGGGACTGGCCGGCAGAGCCGGCCGGGACGGGAAGGTTCAGGTGAGCCCGCGGACGCGCTCGGAGAGGGCAGCGATCTGCCCCTGCAGGTGCAGGAGCTCGGCCGGAGGGAGGCCGGTGGCCGCGCAGATCTGTTCGGCGATGTGCGGAGCATGGCTGCGCATGGCATCGCCGGCGGGCGTCAGCGCCACCTCGACCACCCTCTCGTCGCGGTCGGATCGCCCGCGCACCACCAGGCCGAGGGCCTCCAGCCGCTTCAGCAACGGGGACAGCGTGCCGGAGTCCAGTTGCAGGCGCTCGCCCAGCCGGCCCACCGTGCTGGTACCGGATTCCCACAGCACCAGCATGACGAGATACTGCGGGTAGGTGATGCCCAGGGGCGCGAGCAGGCTGCGGTACCTCCCGGTGAGCGACCGCGACGCCGAGTACAGCGCGAAGCAGATCTGTTGCTCGAGGGGGAGCATCTGCGGGGTGGCCATGCTCCCACCGTAACAGAGTTATGCACAATTATGTTGCGCCCAACCTAAATGGTGGCGTCCCGGTCCAGGCCGGGGTGCCGGCGGTAGGCGGAGACGGAGCGGTCCCCGGGGATCCAGAATCGCCAGGAGTAGTCGCTGCCGCCACCGGCACCGGCCACGCCGGTGCGCGGGCCCGTGAGTGCGACCACCGGCGTGCCGGGCAGAGTGAGCTCGAAGGGCTCGGTGAACAGGTCGGCGCTGTTCTGGTCAAGCCGGATGCCGAGGGCCCGGGTGAGCCGCGCCGGCCCGCGGGCCAGATCCCGGTCGGCCACCGCCGGCCCGCGACGAGCCCGGGCGGCGTCGATTCCCGTCACGATCTCGCCGGCCCGCAGCAGCACGGCGGATGCTTCGCCGGTGGGTGAGCAGACGATGTTCGCGCAGACGTGCATGCCGTAGCTGAAATACGCGTAGAGGTGCCCGGGCGGGCCGAACATGCCGGCGTTGCGGGCGGTCCGGCGCCGGAAGGCGTGCGAGCCCGGGTCGGTTTCGGCCAGGTAGGCCTCCACCTCGGTGATGCGCAGCACGGTGTCACCGTGCCGGAGCAGTCCGCCCAGCAGGAGCGGAGCCACGCCGACCGCGTCCTGGGCGAACAGGTCTCGGTCGGCGGGCATCCGAATTTTTTCTAGCGGGTGGGCCGGTTCTCAGCGGACCAGCGCCGTGGCGAGGGCGTGCACCCGGGCCACCAGGGCGGCGCGCTGCTCGGCGACCCGCACCGGTGCGGTGCCGGCGTGACCGTCACGACGGTTGACCGAGCCCTGGATGGTGAGCACCTCGCGCACCTCAGGTACGAGGTGCGGGGAGATCGCTGCGAGACCGGCGTCGTCGATCTCGTGCAGCTCGGCGCCCTCGGCCTCGGCCACTTTCACCAAGGTGCCGGTGATTTCGTGTGCGTCCCGGAAACTGACGTGCCGCTTGACCAACCATTCGGCGACATCCGTGGCCAGGGAGAAGCCCTGCGGGGCCAGTTCGGCCATGCGCTCGGTGTGGAAGGTGATCGTGGCGATCATGCCGGTAAAGGCGGGCAGCAGCACTTCGAGGGTTTCGATGGAGTCGAAAACCGGCTCCTTGTCTTCCTGCAGGTCACGGTTGTACGCCAGCGGGAGGCCCTTGAGGGTGGTCAGCAGGCCAGTGAGATTGCCGATCAGCCGGCCGGACTTGCCGCGGGCGAGCTCGGCGATGTCGGGGTTCTTCTTCTGCGGCATGATCGACGACCCGGTGGAGTACGAGTCGTGCAGGGTGACGAAGCCGAATTCGCGGGTGTTCCAGAGGATGATCTCCTCGGCCAGGCGAGAGAGGTCGATGCCGATCTGGGCCGTGATGTAGGCGAACTCGGCCACGAGGTCACGGCTGGCGGTGCCGTCGATGGAGTTCTCCACCATGGCGCCGAAGCCCAGCTCGGTGGCGATCATCTCGGCGTCGAGGCCGAGGGTGTTGCCGGCCAGCGCGCCGGAGCCGTACGGGGAGAAGTTGGCCCGCTTGGTCCAGTCGGCGAAGCGTTCGAGGTCGCGCACCAGCGGCCAGCAGTGCGCGAACAGGTGATGGGCCAGCAGCACCGGCTGGGCATGCTGCAGGTGGGTGCGGCCGGGCATGATGGCCGTCTCGTTCGCCTCGGCCTGCGCGGCGAGGGCGTCGATCAGGTCCACGACGAGGTGGGCGATGACCGCGGCGTGGTCACGCAGCAGCATCCGCACCAGGGTGGCGACCTGATCGTTGCGGCTGCGGCCGGCGCGCAGCTTGCCGCCGAGTTCGGTGCCGACGATGTCGATCAGCCCGCGCTCCAGCGCCGAGTGCACGTCTTCGTCGGTCGCGGCCGGCTGGAACCGACCGTCATTGACGGCCTCATCGAGGGTGTCGAGACCCGCGAGCATGCCCGCCAGTTCGTCGTCGGTGAGGTACCCGGCAGCCGCGAGGGCGCGCGCGTGGGCGCGCGACCCGCGGATGTCGTAGCCGGCCAGCTGCCAGTCGAAATGGGTCGACTTGCTCAGCCGCGCCAGCTCCGGCGACGGTCCGCCGGCGAAGCGGCCGCCCCACAGGGCGCCCGCCTCACCCGCACGGTTCACACTCGTGTCGCCGGTCATGCCGGGGCCTACTTCGCGGCCTGGTCGCGGCGGGCCGCGATCTTGCTGGGCAGGCTCCACAGTTCGATGAAGCCCTTGGCCATGGACTGGTCGAACGAGTCGCCGGTGTCGTAGGTGGCCAGGTCGAAGTCGTACAGGCTCTGCGTGCTCTGCCGGCCGGTGACGACGGCGGTGCCGGCGTGCAGCTTCATGCGGATGTCGCCGGAGACGTACTTCTGGGTGTCGTTGATGAAGGCGTCGAGTGACTTCTTCAGGCCGGAGAACCAGAGGCCGTCATAGACCAGTTCGCTCCACTTGGCTTCGACGCCGCGCTTGTAGCGGGCGACGTCGCGCTCGACGGTGACGTTCTCGAGCTCTTCGTGCGCGGTGATCAGGGCGATCCCGGCCGGGGACTCGTAGACCTCACGGCTCTTGATGCCCACGAGACGGTCCTCGACGATGTCGATGCGGCCGACACCCTGGTCGCCGGCGAGCTTGTTGAGCAGCACGACGGCCTCGAGCGGGGTGACGGGCTTGCCGTCGACGGCAACGGGCACGCCCTGGTCGAAGGTGATGATGACCTCGGTCGCTTCGCGCGGGATCGACGGGTCCTGCGTGTAGGTGTAGAGGTCCTCGATCGGAGCGTTCCACGGGTCTTCCAGGAAGCCGGTCTCGACGGCGCGACCCCAGACGTTCTGGTCGATGGAGTACGGGCTCTTCTTCGACTGCGCGATGGGCAGGTTGTGCAGCGCGGCGTATTCGATGGCTTTGTCGCGGGTGAGGGCGAAGTCGCGCACCGGGGCCAGCGAGGTGAGCTCGGGGGCCAGGGCGGTGACGGCGGCTTCGAAGCGCACCTGGTCGTTGCCCTTGCCGGTGCAGCCGTGCGCGACGCTGTCGGCGCCGAGGGCACGCGCGGTGGCGGCGAGGTGCTTGGCGATCAGCGGGCGGCTGATCGCGGAAACCAGCGGGTAGCGCTTCTGGTAGAGCGCGTTGGCCTTGAGCGCCGGAACGATGTAGTCGTTGGCGAACTCGTCCTTCGCGTCGACGACGATGGACTCCACCGCGCCGCAGTCGAGGGCGCGCTGTCGGATGACATCCATGTCCTCGCCCTCTTGTCCGACGTCGACAGCTAGTGCGACGACCTCCTTGCCGGTGGCATCCTTCAGCCAGCCGATGCCCACCGAGGTGTCAAGGCCACCCGAATATGCCAGTACAACCCGCTCAGCCATGGTTCTCCTTCATACGTGCTTTGTGATTCAAGTTTATGGGTGGTGCGTCCGAGCGGATGCTTAGAACGCGTTGTGCGCGAGCAGCCAGACGAGCAGCGCCTTCTGGGCGTGCAGGCGGTTCTCCGCCTCGTCCCAGATGATGCTCTGCGGTCCGTCGATGACGTCGGCGGTGACCTCGTAACCACGGTCGGCCGGCAGGCAGTGCATGAAGTGCGCGTCCGGCTTGGCCAGGGCAAGCAGGGCGGCGTCGACGCGGTAGCCGCCGAGCGAGTCGAGCCGGGTGGACTTCTCCTCTTCTTTGCCCATCGACACCCAGGTGTCGGTGATGACCACGTCGACGCCGGCCACGGCCTCGGCCGGGTCGGTGAACAGGGCCACCGAACCGCCGGTCTTCGCGGCGATCGCTCGCGCGTCGGCAACGACCTGCGTGTCGGGCGTGTACCCGGCCGGCGAGGCGATGCGAACGTGCATGCCCGCGGTCGCGCCGGCGAGCAGGTAGGACTGGGCCATGTTGCAGGCGCCGTCGCCCAGGAACGTGAGAGTCTGGCCGTTGAGGTCGCCGCGGTGCTCACGGATGGTGAGCAGGTCGGCGAGCAGCTGGCAGGGGTGGAAGTCGTCGGAGAGCGCGTTGACGACGGGCACCGTGGTGTGCAGGGCCATCTCTTCGAGGCCGGCCTGCCCGTAGGTGCGCCAGACGATCGCCGCCACCTGGCGTTCGAGCACCCGAGCCGTGTCGGCGGCGGTTTCCTTGCCGCCGAGCTGGCTGCTCGCGGTGCTGATGATCAACGGGCTGCCGCCGAGGTCGGCGATGCCGACAGCGAACGAGACCCGGGTGCGGGTGGAGGACTTGTCGAAGATCACGGCGACGGTTTTCGGTCCGGCCAGGGGCTGGACCGCGAATCGGTCCCGCTTCAGTTCCAGGGCCAGATCGAGGATCTCGGCCTGTTCGGCCGGTGAGATGTCGTCGTCGCGCAGGAAATGGCGGGTCACGGGGTCACTTTCGCTGAATTCTTCGGTGTAATGCGGGATTCCTCCACCCTATCTGGTGGTAAGTGGTCTGTTTGCGGGTCACCGAGTGGCGGATGCGAGACCCGAACTGGTCACACTGGCCAGGGCGGCGCGGAAGCGGTCCTCGAAATCGGCCAGCTCGGCGTCGCCGACGATCAGCGGGGGCGCGAGCCGGATGCTGAATTCGTTCGCGGCGTTCACGATCAGGCCGGCGGCGAGGGCGGCGGCGGCCAGCTGCAAGGCCACCGGTTCGGTCAGGCCGATGCCCAGAAGCAGACCGCGGCCGCGCACCTCCTCGACCAAGGGCGAGTCGATGCGGGTGATGATCTCGCGGATCTGGTCGCCACGGCGGGCCGCGTTGCCGACCAGGTCATCACGTTCGATGACGCCGAGAACCGCGTTGGAGGTGGCGGTCACGAACGGGTTACCACCGAAGGTGGAGCCGTGCTGGCCGCGGAGGAACAGGTCGCTGGTCTTACCGAAGGTGACGAGCGCGCCGATCGGCACTCCCCCGCCGATGCCCTTGGCGAGGGTGACGGCATCCGGCACCACATTGGAGTGCTCATAGGCGAACCACTTGCCGGTGCGGCCGGCACCGGTCTGCACCTCGTCGACGATCAGCAGCACGCCGTGCCGGGTGCACAGTTCGCGGGCGCGTTGCAGGTAGCCCTCCGGCAGGTCGATGACTCCGGCCTCGCCCTTGACCGGCTCGAGGAACAGCGCGGCGACGGTGTCGTCGATTTCGCGCTCGAGGCTGCTGATGCTCGTTTCGATGTGCTGCACGCCGCCGGGCACGGGTTCGAACGGAGCGCGCATCAACGGCTTGCCGGTGAGGGCGAGCGCGCCCATGGTGCGGCCGTGGAACGAGTCGTTCAGGGCGAGGATGCGGTTGCGGCGACCACCGGCGGTGTTCAGCCTGGCCAGCTTGAACGCGGCCTCGTTGGCCTCGGCGCCGGAGTTGCAGAAGTAGACCCGGCCGGCGTCGCCGGCGCCGGTGAGGCGTTTGAGGCGTTCGGCCAGTTCGATCTGCGACGGCGAGGCGAAGTAGTTGGAGATGTGCGCGAGAGTGCCGATCTGGCTCTGCGCGGCGGCGACCATGTCGGGGTGCGCGTGGCCGAGCGAGTTGACGGCGATGCCGGCCAGGAAGTCGAGGTACTTGGTGCCGTTCTCATCCCAGACGTAGCAGCCCTCGCCGCGAACCAGCACGGCCAGGGGCGGCGACAGGGTTTTCATCATGGCTACGGCGTAGCGCTCGTGCAGGGTCATGCGGGAACCACCTCAGTACCGATGCCGCTTCCGGTGAAGATTTCGACCAGGATCGAGTGCGGCACTCGACCATCGATGATCGCCGCTTTCGCGACGCCGCCCTCGACGGCGTCCAGGCAGGCCGTCATCTTGGGAATCATGCCCGATTCAAGATCGGGAAGCAGGGTGCGGAGCGCCTCGACGTCGATGACCGACACGAGGGAGTCCCGGTTGGGCCAGTCGCTGTACAGGCCGGCCACGTCGGTGAGGATCACGAGCTTGGCCGCGCCCAGAGCTACGGCGAGGGCGGCGGCGGCGGCATCCGCGTTCACGTTGAGAGACTGGCCGGGCACCTCCACGTCCGGGGCGATGGACGAGACGACCGGGATGCGGCCGGCGTTCAGCTGCGCGTGCACGGCCTCCGGGTCCACGCCGATGACGTCGCCCACCAGGCCGAGGTCGACCTCTTCGCCGTCGATGACCACACCGCGGCGCCGGCCGAGGAACAGGCCGGCGTCTTCGCCGCTGAGCCCGGCGGCCAGCGGGCCGTGGGCGTTGATGTGGCTGACCAGATCACGGTTGATCTGTCCGGTGAGCACCATCCGCACCACGTCCATGGCCTCGGGGGTGGTCACCCGGTAGCCGCCGCGGAACTCGCTTTCGATGCCGAGCCGGGCGAGCATGGCGGAGATCTGCGGGCCGCCGCCGTGCACGACGACCGGGCGGATGCCGGCGTAGCGCAGGTAGACCATGTCCTCGGCGAAGGCGCGCTGCAGTTCCTCGCTGACCATGGCGTTGCCGCCGAACTTGACGACGATGATCTGATCGTGGAACTTCTTCAGCCAGGGCAGCGCTTCGATCAGCGTGGCGGCCTTGACCTTGGCTTCGGCGGGGGTGTTGTCGACGTCGTCGAGGGTGGGCACCAGCGGCGGTGCGGCGGGAGCGGCGCTCAGCGGGTCGATGCTCATCAGCTGGAGTACGCGCTGTTCTCTTCGACGTAGTCGTGGGTGAGGTCGTTGGTCCAGATGGTGGCGCCCGCGGTGCCGGCGTGCAGGTCGATGACCACCGAGACCGCGCGCGGGGTGAGGTCAACGAGCTCGCGCGGCTCATCCGGCTCCCCCGCCGTGCAGACCTGGATGCCGTTGATGGCCACGTCGATGCCGTACGGGTCGAAGGCCGCATCCGCTTCGGAGATGGTGCCCACCGCGGCGAGCACCCGGCCCCAGTTGGGGTCGTTGCCGTAGATCGCGGCCTTGAACAGGTTGCTGCGCGACACCGCACGGGCCACGGTGACGGCCTCGGTTTCGGCCGCCGCGTTCCGCACCGTGATGGCCACGTCGTGCGAGGCGCCCTCGGCGTCGCCCTGCAGCTGCAGGGTGAGGTCGTGGCACAGCGCGGTGAGGGCGGCGGTGAACTCGGCCGGGTCGGCGTCGACGCCGCTGGCGCCGGAGGCGAGCAGGCTCACGGTGTCGTTGGTGGACATGCAGCCGTCGGAGTCGAGCCGGTCGAAGGTGACCCGGGTGGCCTCGCGGAGCGCGGCATCCAGTTGGGCCGAGCTGAGCTTCGCATCGGTGGTGATCACGACGAGCATGGTGGCCAGGCCAGGGGCGAGCATGCCGGCGCCCTTGGCCATGCCGCCGATGGTCCAGCCGGCCGGGGAGACCTGGGTGGCCTGCTTGGGGCGGGTGTCGGTGGTCATGATCGCCTGCGCGGCGGCGAGGCCGGCGGCGGCGGATGCGGCGGCGTCGTTCTTCAAGGCCAGGCCGGCGTCGAAGACCCCGGCGGTGAGCTTGCCCAGGTCGAGCTGCTCGCCGATCAGGCCGGTGGAGCAGACCAGGACGTCGCCCGCGGAGACGCCGAGCTGCTCGGCGACAGCTTCGGCGGTGGCGTGGGTAGTCTGAAAGCCGATGGTGCCGGTGTAGCAGTTGGCGCCGCCGGAGTTGAGCACGATGGCGCTCACCCGGCCGTCGGCCATGACCTGCTGGCTCCAGATGATCGGGTTGGCTTTGCAGCGGTTGCTGGTGAACACGGTGGCGGCGTTGGTGAGTGGGCCGAGGTTGGCGACGATGGCCAGGTCGAGGCCACCGGACTTCTTGAGGCCGGCGGTGACGCCGGCGGCGGCGAATCCGGCGGGGGCTGTGACGCTCACGGGGCAACTCCATTCGTGCTGAGGCCGCGAGTCTCGGGCAGCCCCAGGGCAATGTTGGCGGATTGGATGGCAGCGCCGGCGGTGCCCTTGACGAGGTTGTCGACGGCGGTCACCGTGATCACGCGACCGGCGGCCTCGTCGATCGCGAGTCCGATCAGGGCGGTGTTGGCGCCGAGCACGTCGGCGGTGCGCGGGAACTGGCCGCTGGGCAGCACGTGCACAAACGGCTCGTCGGCGTAGGCCGTCTCCCAGGCGTACCGCACGGCGGCGGCGCTCGTTCCCGGTACCAACCGGGCGGTCGAGGTGGCCAGGATGCCGCGGGACATCGGCACGATCACCGGCGTGAACGACACCGTCGGTTCGGTCGCGCCGGCCCAGCGCAGGCTCTGCTGGATCTCGGGGATGTGCCGGTGGCTGCCGCCGACGGCGTAGGGGTTGGCGGAGCCGAGGATCTCGGCGGCCAGGTTGGGCACCTTGAGGGCTTTGCCGGCGCCGGACGGGCCGACGGCAAGCACGGCGACGATGTCGGCCGCTTCGATCACGCCGGCGAGAATGCCGGGGGCCAGGGCCAGGGCCACGGTGCTGGCGTTGCAGCCGGGCGCGGCGATGCGGCGGGCTCCGACCAGGCGATCGCGCTGCCGGCCGCCGGCCACGGGAAGCTCGGGCACCCCGTAGGCCCAGGCGCCGAAGTAGTCCCCGCCGTAGAACGCGGCCCAGTCGGCCTCGCTCTCCATGCGGTGGTCCGCTCCGCAGTCCACCACGAGGGTGTCTTTCGGCAGCTGGGCGGTCAGTGCCCCGGAGGCGCCGTGCGGGAGGGCCAGGAAGACGACGTCGTGGCCGGCCAGGGTGGTGGCATCCGTGTCGGCCAGCACGAGGTGGCTCAGTGAGCGCAGGTGCGGTTGCACGTCGATCAGGCGCTGGCCGGAGGTGCTGTGCGCGGTGACAGTGCGCACCTCGAAATCGGGGTGTGCGGCCAGCAGACGCAGCAGCTCACCGCCGGCGTACCCGCTTGCACCCGCAACAGCTACCGAAGAGACCATGATTCAAACTTACCCGGGTGCTCGCGCGCGCCAGAATCGCGAGTTGCCCCGCTGCGGTCGAGTTGCCCCGCTGTGCGGGGGCAATTCGTCGGAACGGGGCAACTCGGCGAGCGGGTACGTGCTTCCGACGGGGTGCTACTCGCGCAGTTGCGCTCCCCAGTGAGCGGTGGCCAAGCCCTGCAGTCGCGCGGGCCGGCGGATGCCTCGCGGCACAGATTCGTCCCGGCGGCACACCTGAGTCCTCGCGGCACCCGTTCGTCCCGGCGGCACCTGCAAGTCCCGGCGGCGCAGGTTCGTCCCGGCGGCACCTGCAAGTCCCGGCGGCGCAGGTTCGTCCCGGCGGCACCTGTAAGTCCCGGCGGCACAGGTTCGTCCCGGCGGCACGGGTTCGAACATGTGCCGCCGGACCTAAGGCGTGCCGCGACCCCGCGCTCCCTCTCAACCCGGCTGGGAAGAGGCGGCAGGGCAGGCAACCGCTACTCGCGCAGGTGCGCTCCGTAACGGGCGGCGGCGAGTTGCACGCCGGCCAGCTTCGCGTCGCTGGCCTCCGCGGCGGTGAGGGTGCGGTCCGGCGCGCGGAACCGCAGGGCGAAGGTGAGGGACTTCTGCCCGGCTTCGATGCCCGTTCCGCGGTAGTCGTCGACCAGCTCGATGCTCTCCAGCAGCGAACCGCTACCCTCGCGCACGGCGGCGAGCACGTCGCTGGCCCGCACCGGCGCGTCGACGACGAGCGAGAGGTCCTGGGTGGCGGCGGGCTTGGTGCCGATCTGGGTGGCCTGCAGTTCCTCGGTGACCTGGGCGAAGACCGCGGACAGGTCCAGTTCGACGACCGCGACCACCGCGGGCAGGTCGGCACCGCGGGCCACGTTGGGCAGCAGTTCGCCCGCGAAGCCCACCGAGAGCTCGCCGGCATCCGTTGCCACGAACAGTTCGGCGGTGCGGCCGGGGTGCATCGCCTGGTGTGTGCCTTGGCGCACCTGGATCGGCAGGCCGACGGCGAGGCCGATCTGGGCGACCGCGGTGAGGGCGTCGCGCCAGGATGCCGCGATGGGCGCCTGGCCGGGCTGGTGCCGCACGGTGTTGCCCAGAAGCACGATGCCGGCGGTGAACGGCTGCGGCGGGATGCCCGCGTTCAGCGTCGCCTCGAGTTCGGCACTCGGGCGCACGGCGGCCGGCGGCACCACGGCGCTGCCGTAGCTGACGCCCGCCACCGGGCGGAAGACCGAACCGAGTTCGAAGATCGCCAGGTCGGTCGAGCCGCGGGAGAGGTTGCGGTGCGCGATCTGGAGCAGGCCGGGCAGCATCGACGTGCGCATGAACGGCGCTTCGCCGTCGAGCGGGTTGGCCACCTTGATCTGCGGAACCGTGCTGCTGACCGGGTCACCGAAGAGGTTGTTCGCCTTTTCGGCGACGAACGGGTAGGCCAGGACCTCGGTGTGGCCGGTGGCGGCGAGCACCGTGGCGACCGAGCGTTTGAGCTGCTGGGTGCGGGTGAGGCCGCGGCCGGGCGGGGCGACGGGCAGCACCGACGGGATGCGGTCGTACCCGACGATGCGGGCGACCTCCTCGGCGAGGGTCCACTTGTCGGTGAGGTCCGGGCGCCAGCTCGGTGCGACGACCGCGAGGCCGTCGGTGGTTTCGGTCATCGAGGCGCCGATCTCGGCGAGCGAGGTGCGCACCTCCTCGCGGGTGTACTCCAGGCCGATCAGGCCGGAGACGAAGCCGGTGGGCAGGTCGATCGGGGTGCGCTCCGGGGTGGCGTCGTGCAGCGAGCCGAGTCCGTCGGCCACTCCCCCGGCGAGTTCCTCGAGCAGCTGCACCACGCGGGCGGCGGCCACGGCGGCCACCTCGGGGTCGACGCCGCGTTCGAAGCGGCGGGACGCCTCGCTGGGCAGCTTGTGCCGGCGGGCGGTGCGCGCGATCGACACCGGGTCGAAGTTGGCCGCTTCGATCAGCACATTGGTGGTGTCTGCGCCGATTTCGGTGGTCGCTCCGCCCATCACGCCGGCCAGGCCTATGGGGCCTGATTCGTCGGTGATCAGCAGGTCTTCAGGGTTGAGGGTGCGGGTGGCGTCGTCGAGGGTGACGAGTTTCTCGCGCGGCTCGGCGCGGCGCACGGTGATTCCGCCGGTGAGCTTGTCCAGGTCGTAGCCGTGAATCGGCTGGCCGAGTTCGATCATCACGTAGTTGGTGATGTCCACGATCAGCGAGATCGAGCGGATGCCGGCCAGCTTGAGCCGGGCGATCAGCCAGGCCGGGGACGGCTTGCCGGGGTCCACGCCGCGCACGACCCGGGTGACGAAGACGCTCGCGCCGATACGTCCGCGGATCGGGGCGGCGTCGTCGATCGAGACCGGGAAGACCTCGGTGGACGCCGTCGCGGTGACCGCGAGGGCGGGGTCGCGGAAGGTGGCGCCGGTGGCGTGCGCGTACTCGCGGGCCACCCCGCGGATCGAGAAGGCGTAGCCGCGGTCGGGGGTGACGTTGATCTCCACGGCGGAGTCGTCCAGGCCCAGCAGGCTGATCGCATCCGTGCCGACCGCGGGGTCGAGGCCGAGGTCGCCGAGCACCAGGATGCCGGCGTGCTCGTCGCCGAGGCCGAGCTCGCGGGCCGAGGCGATCATGCCGTCGGACACGTGGCCATAGGTGGTGCGCGGCGCGATCGGGAACGGGCCGGGCAGCACGGCGCCGGGCAGGGTCACGACGACCTTGTCGCCGACGACGAAGTTGTGTGCGCCACAGACGATGCCGTGGACGGCCGGGCCGCCGTCGGCGGCGAGTTCGCCCTCGGGAGCGACCTGCACCTGGCACCAGTTGATGGTCTTGCCGTTGGTCTGCACCTCACCGACGAACTCGAGCACCTGGCCCACCACGATGGGTCCGGTCAGCTCGAAGCGGTAGATTTCTTCTTCCTCGAGGCCCACGCTCACCAGGGCGGCGTGCACGGCTTCGGGGGTGGTGCCGGGTTCGAGGTCGACGAATTCGCCGAGCCAGCTCAGGGGAACGCGCATCAGACGGTCATCCCGTACTGCTGGCTGAACCGAATGTCGCCTTCGACCATGTCGTGCATATCCTTCACATCGTTGCGGAACATCAGTGCTCGTTCGACGCCGACGCCGAACGCGAATCCGGAGTAGACCTCGGGGTCGAGGCCGGCGGAGCGGAGCACGTTGGCGTTGACCATGCCGCAACCGCCCCACTCGATCCAGCGGGCGCCATCCTTGAAGGTGGGGTGCCAGAGGTCGAGCTCGGCGCTCGGTTCGGTGAACGGGAAGTAGTTGGGGCGCAGGCGAACCTTGGCCTCGTCGCCGAACAGGGCCTTGACGAAGTGGTCGAGGGTGCCGCGCAGGTGGGCCATGGTGAGCCCCTTGTCCACGGCGATGCCCTCGATCTGGTGGAAGACCGGGGTGTGCGTGGCGTCGAGCTCGTCGGTGCGGTAGACCCGGCCGGGCGCGATGCGGTACACGGGCGGCTCGGTGCCCAGCAGCGCGCGCAGCTGAACCGGTGAGGTGTGCGTGCGCAGCACCAGGTGGGCCTCGGGCGGGTCGATGAAGAAGGTGTCCTGCATGGCGCGGGCCGGGTGGTCCTCGTCGAAGTTCAGCGCGTCGAAGTTGAACCACTCGCTCTCGAGCTCCGGTCCTTCGGCGACCTCCCAGCCCATGCCCACGAACACGTCGCTGACGCGTTCCTGCAGCAGGGTCAGCGGATGCCTGGCGCCGGCACGCCAGGTGGAGGCGGCGGCGGTGACGTCCACGGCTTCGGCGGCGAGCTGGGCGGTGGCCTCGGCTTCGACGATCTGGGTTTCGCGGGCGCTCAGCGCCTGATTGACCCGAGCGCGGGCCTGGCCGACGAGCTTGCCGGCGGCGGCCTTCTGGTCGCCGGGCACGCTGCGCATGAGGGCGTTCAGTGCGGCCAGCGGCGAGGCCTCGCCGACGTGCGCTGAGCGCACGGCCTTGAGGGCGGCGGAGTCGGTCGCGGCTTCGATGGCCGCGAGGGCGGCATCGATGGCCGCGGTGACGGCGGATTCGGTTATTTCAGTGGGGACAGACACGAGGCCCAAGTTTAGTGCCCGGCCCCACCCGACCGTTCCTACCGGGTCAGGCCGAGCCCGCTCCCCCGGTCTCACCTGTTGAGTAGCTGCCTCGGGTGGACGCAAGGGTGTCCTTCGGTGTCAACGTGGGCTCCGGGTCGACAAGCTTGCCGGCCTTGGGTCCCGAGCGGCGGGCGATCACACGGGCCAGCCAGGACAGCGACAGGTTCATCGCCAGGTAGATGGCCAGCACGATCAGGAAGAAGGAGAACTGGTACCGCTGTCCGAAGAAGTTGGTCATCGTGTACAGGCCACTGCGAAGCAGCTCTTCGTAACCGACGATGAACGCCAGCGAGGTGTCCTTGAGCAGCACTACGAGCTGGGCGATGATGATCGGCAACATCTGCCGGAACGCCTGCGGGAATTCGATGCGGAACCGGGTGGAGATGGGCGTCAGTCCGATCGCGAGACCGGCCTCCCGCTGGCCTCGTGGCAGCGAATTGATGCCGGCCCGCAGCGCCTCGCCGATGATCGCACCGTTGTAGATGGACAGCGCCGCAACACCGGCCCAGAACGACCCGGTGGAGAACACCAGCAGGATGAAGAGCATCATCAGCAGCACGGGCATGCCGCGCACGAATTCCAGGACGATAGTCGTGGGTACCCGAATGGCGGCGTGGTCGGCCGAACGCAGGAACGAGAACAGCACACCCAGGATCAATGCGAAGAACGCCGCGACTCCGGCCATGGTGAGGGTCGCCAGTGCGCCACGCCCGAGGGTGCGCCAGACCTCGACGTCGAGCAGGGCGTCCCAGCGGGTCGGGTCCCACATGCCGGGCTGGATGGCGCCGTTGGCGCTGGGCTTGGGGGCACCGAGCGCCAGGATCAGCGCGGTGAGGCCGGCGAGGATGATGATCACACCGACGACGGAGATGACCCGGGATCGGGCGCGCGCCTTGGGGCCCGGCGCGTCGTAGAGGACTGAGCTCATCGGAGTACCGCCACTTTCTTTTCCACCCGGCCGGCGATCTGCCCGAGCGTGATCGTGACGATCAGGTAGAAGCTCGCGACGGCCAGCAGAATCGCGATCACGGCGTCACCGCGATCGTTGACGACCTGCCGGCCGGCGCCGAAGAGTTCGAAGACGAAGAACGCGCCGGCCACAGAGGTGTTCTTGGTGAGCGCGATGAAGACGTTGATCAGCGGCGGGATCACCATCCGAACCGCCTGGGGCATGATCACGTAGCTCAGCGACTGGCCGAAGGTGAGCCCTACGCTGCGGGCGGCCTCGGCCTGACCGACGGGAACGCCGTTGATGCCCGAGCGCAGTGCCTCGGCTACGAACGGGGAGGTGTAGACGGTGAGCCCGATGAGCGCCAGGAAGAAGTACCCAGGTGAGAACTGCAGGTACGGCAGGATGTACGCGCAGAAGAACAGCACGAGGGTGAGTGGGGTGTTGCGAACCAGCTCGGTGTACACCGTCGCGAAGGCGCGAAATGATGCGATGGGCGAAATCCGCAGGGCGGCCACGAACACTCCGAGCACGAGCGCGCCGATGCCGGAGAGAATCAGTAACCCGAGCGTGTTCTTGAAGCCTTCCAAAAAGACCGGCAGGTTTTCGATGACTGCGTCCAAGACTCACCTCCTCTTGTGTGTTTTTCGAGCGTGTGGGGGAACACTGCCAATCGGGGCGGCCGGTGCGGCCACCCCGATCGGTAGTGCGGAACGGCTAGTAGCGGTCGACCGCCGGCGGTTCCGGCGTCTCGAGCACGGAACCCGCGGTGGCTTCCCAGGCGGCGGCCCAGGAGCCGTCCTCATAGGACTCCTCCAGGACGTCGTTGATGAAGTTACGGAACTCGGTGTCGTCCTTGGCCAGGCCGATGCCGTAAGGCTCGGCGGTGAACGGGTTGCCCACGACCTCGAACTCACCGGCGTTCTGGTCGGCGAGGCCGGCCAGGATCACGTTGTCGGTGGTGACGGCGTCGACTTCGCCGCTGCGCAGCGGGCCGAGGCAGTTCGAGTAGGTGTCGGTGGCGATGATGTTGGTCGTGTACGCCGCGATGTTCTTCTCCGAGGTGGAGCCGCTGACGGTACAGACCTTCTTGTCGGCCAGGTCCTCCGGGCCGGCGATCTTGGCGTCGTTGCCTGCGAGAACGAGCAGGTCCTGACCGGCTTCGTAGTACGGGCCGGCGAAGGAGACAACTTCCTTGCGGGCGTCGTTGATCGTGTAGGTGGCGACCACGAGGTCGACCTGGCCGTTCTGGATGAACGGCTCGCGGTTGGCGGAGACCGTCTCGGTCCACGTGATGTTGGACGCCTCAATGCCGAGCTTGGATGCGATGAGCTTGCCGATTTCAACATCGAAGCCGACCGGGGTGCCATCCGGGCCCTTGAGACCGAAGAGGGGCTGGTCGAACTTGGTGCCGATGGTGATTTCACCGGCTTCGTTCAGGGCGGCCATGGTGGTGCCCTCTTCGAACGTGACATCTTCCTCAACGGGTGCGGCCGACGGCGTGCTGGCGCCGGAATCGGTGCAGCCGCTCAGCGCGAACGCTCCGACCAGGGCGATGGCAGAGATCACTAGACCCTTGTTGCGTCTCATGGTTTCCTCCTGTGTGCTGTGTGTCTCGCCGACCGATTAGTGGGCAAGTATTTTGGAGAGGAAGTCTTTCGCTCTCGTGCTCTGGGGGTTCGTGAAGAACTTCTCCGGGGTGGTCTCCTCGACGATGTCGCCTTCGGCCATGAAGATGACCCGGTCGGCCGCCTTGCGGGCGAAGCCCATTTCGTGGGTGACGACGATCATGGTCATGCCCTCGTTGGCGAGGTTGACCATGACCTCGAGTACCTCGTTGATCATTTCGGGGTCGAGCGCGCTGGTTGGCTCGTCGAGCAGGATGAGCTTGGGATCCATCGCCAGGGCGCGCGCGATGGCGACGCGCTGCTGCTGGCCGCCGGACAGCTGGGACGGCATCTTCTTGGCCTGGTTGGCCACACCGACCCGCTCGAGCAGTGCCATGGCCTTGGTCTCGGCGTCGGCCTTGCTCATGCCGCGAACCTTGATCGGGCCAAGGGTGACGTTCTCGAGCACGGTCTTGTGGGCGAACAGGTTGAACGCTTGGAACACCATGCCGACGTCGGCCCGCAACTGGGCGAGCGCCTTGCCCTCTTTGGGCAGTTCCTTGCCGTCGATGGTGATCGTGCCGTTGTCGATGGTCTCGAGCCGATTGATGGCCCGGCAGAGGGTGGACTTGCCCGATCCGCTCGGTCCGATGACCACAACCACCTCGCCACGGTTGACCGTGGCGGTGATGTTTTTCAGTACGTGCAGTTCGCCGTAGTTCTTGTTGACGTCCGTAATGACGACCAGGGGTTCCCCCGGCGGACCGTGATGTTGGACGTCGCCGGTGATGCGTCTGTTGGCTCCATACCCCCCAACCTAGGCCCGCGAAGGCCCGCCAGACCACTTTTGGCGCGGCATTGGCCCGGTCGGTAACCCAAACGTAATAGACGCCCGACCGGGAAAGATGCTAGGCGCGGTGCGAGAAAGCGCTCTCGTACAGGCAGACAGAGGCAGCCGTGGCCAGATTCATCGATTCGGCGTGGCCGTAGATCGGAACACTGATTGACCGGTCGGCCATGGCCAGGTCTTCCTCGGTGAGACCGCGGGCCTCGTTGCCGAACAACCAGGCGGTGGGGGCGGCCAGCAGACCGCTGTTGCGGGCCTCGAGCAGGTCGTCGCCCTTGATGTCTGCGGCGAGGATCTGCATCCCGGCGAACTTGGCACGCTCACGCACGTCGGTGAGGGTGACGCCCACGGCGACGGGCAGGTGGAAGATCGACCCGGTGGACGAACGCACCACCTTGGGGTTGTACAGGTCGACGCTGCGGCCGGTGAAGATCACGGCGTCGGCGCCGGCGGCATCCGCTGCCCGGATGATGGTGCCCGCGTTACCCGGGTCGCGCACCTCTTCGAGGATCGCGATGAGCTTGGGCTCGTTGGCGAAGATTTTCTTGATCGAGGTGGGGAACTGGTGGCACACCGCGATGAAGCCCTGCGGGGTGACGGTGTCGGCCATCGTCTCGAGCACCTGCTCGGTGACGAACTCCACGTCCACGCCCGCGGCAACCGCGGCATCGCCGATCTCGGTGTAGCGCTCGAGGGCCGTCGGGGTGGCGTACAGCTCCACGACGAGTTCCGGGCGGAAGGTGAGGGCTTCGGAGACGGCCTGCGGGCCCTCGAGGAGGAACAGTCCCGTCTCGGAGCGGGCGGCTCGGTTCGCAAGTTTCGCGACGGCACGCACGCGAGGAGATCGGGGGTTATCTAGCATGCATCCAGTTTAGGTGCCGCGCCACCCGGCCACAGAATGCCCCGCCGGGCATGCAAAACGGGAGCGACCGCCAGTGGCGATCGCTCCCGTGTACAAGTAGGTGTGACTACTTCGCGACCTTGGGTGCGGAGGTGTCAGCGGGCAGTGCTGCCTTGGCGCTCTCAACGATGGCCGCGAAGGTGGCGGGCTCGGTGACGGCGAGGTCGGCGAGGATGCGACGGTCGACCTGGATGCCGGCCAGGGCGAGGCCCTGGATCAGGCGGTTGTAGGTCAGGCCGTTCGCGCGGGAAGCAGCGTTGATGCGCTGGATCCACAGGCGACGGAAGTCACCCTTGCGTGCACGACGGTCACGGTAGCTGTAGACGAGGGAGTGAGTGACCTGCTCCTTGGCCTTGCGGTACAGGCGTGAACGCTGACCGCGGTAACCCTGGGCGCGCTCAAGGATGACGCGACGCTTCTTGTGGGCGTTGACGGCCCTCTTTACTCTTGCCATTTTCTAATTCCTTTAGGGGTACGGGGCCTAGTGGCCGAGAAGCTTCTTGATGGCCTTGACGTCGGCCTTGGCCAGAACCTGGTCCTGGTTCAGGCGGGACTTGCGCTGCGTGCTCTTGACCTCGAGGTTGTGGCGAAGTCCGGCCTGCTGCTTCATGATCTTGCCGGAGCCAGTGACCTTGAAACGCTTCTTTGTCCCAGAGTGGGTCTTCTGCTTAGGCATTCTTTTCCTCCTGTTTGGCTGCTTTATCAGCAGCTCTATGTGCATTGGCCTCTGCCTTGGCCTCTGATTTGTTCTTCAGCGGGCCAATCACCATGACCATGTTTCGACCGTCGATGGTCGGGCTCGATTCCACGGAACCGAACTCCGCAACATCCTCGGCAAATCTCTGAAGCAGACGTACACCCTGGTCGGGACGGGACTGTTCACGGCCACGGAACAGAATCATGGCCTTGACCTTGTCGCCGGCCTTCAGGAAGCCTTCGGCGCGCTTGCGCTTGGTCTCGTAGTCGTGCTTGTCAATCTTCAGACGGAAACGAACCTCTTTGAGGATCGTGTTCGCCTGGTTGCGCCGGGCTTCTTTGGCCTTCTGCGCAGCTTCGTACTTGAACTTGCCGTAATCCATGATCTTCGCGACCGGCGGCTTGGACGTGGGGGCTACTTCGACCAGATCGAGGTCAGCCTCCTGTGCCAGGCGCAGGGCGACATCAATCGCCACGACCCCAACCTGTTCGCCGTTGGGACCAACGAGACGGACTTCGGGGACGCGGATACGGTCATTTGTACGGGGATCGCTGATGCGTCTCTCCTCTACTCAA
Organism: Cryobacterium sp. SO1; assembly: GCF_004210215.2. Lineage (NCBI taxonomy): Bacteria > Bacillati > Actinomycetota > Actinomycetes > Micrococcales > Microbacteriaceae > Cryobacterium > Cryobacterium sp. SO1. The sequence goes on along the minus strand of NZ_CP067394.1, from coordinate 1,257,416 downwards.
GCATCGTGGCTACAGCCTGACAACGGATGTCGTCCGGAGACGAAGAGGAGACAATCGCGCACACGATTCCTGGTGTCAGAACATTTCCTTGTTCCACCACTCATCAACCACGTGCGGCACCCTATCTGCCGTGCAAGCTGGAAACCAGCAAGCGACGGCGGAGTGCAAACTACCCGGTAACCTTTATGAAGCGGTCAAGCGCGGGTGGGAGATTATCCACTTTCGTACCGAGACTTTCATCTCGGAGCCCGGGTAAGCATAGCAGAGGAAACCAGTGAGCGACAATTACGATCAGGACCAGTCCAGCCAGGCTACGAGGGACATCGCGGATGTGGCGGCGGTGGAGATCATCACGACCGCTGCGGTGCACCTGATGAGCGCCTCGGCGGTCAAGGTGGGGCTCGCCGACGACCCCGACACGCAGATCGACCTGGATGAGGCGCGCAAGTTGATCACGGCTCTGGCCGGGCTCATCACGGCATCCGCCCCCGACATCTCTGACATGCACGCGCGGAGTCTGCGCGACGGTCTGCGCTCGTTGCAGCTGGCGTTCCGCGAGGCCTCCAGCATCCCCGACCCGATCGGCCAGGGCCCGGGCGAGAAGTTCACCGGCCCGGTCAACTAGGGCTTTTTCCCAACCATCTCGCTGGTCGAACTTGTCGACGCCGTGCTGAGCCTGTCGAAGTAGACCTGTGGAGTCGATCTCACGGGGTCTCGACAAGCTCGACCAACGCGTGGGCGCGACCCGAGCGCACGCCACCAGGTCTGACAAGCTCGACCAACGATCGGTCGCGACGCATCCGCTGGTCGAGCCCGTCGAGACCCCGCGAGACGACCTCGAGAACGCACCACCCCGCTGGTCGAGCCCGTCGAGACCCCGCAAGACGACCTCGAGAACGCACCACCCCGCTGGTCGAGCCCGTCGAGACCCCGCAAGACGACCTCGAGAACGCACCACCCCGCTGCCGAGACTGCCGAGACCCCGCGAGACAACCTCACCAGGTCTCGACAAGCTCGACCAACGGTCGGGGACGACCCGAGCGCACGTCACCAGGTCTCGACAGGCTCGACCAACGCAGGGGCGCGACCTGTTCACGCCTCAGGTTTGGCAGCGCGGGCACCAGTAGGTGACCCGCTTCTCGAGTTCGCTACGGCCCAGTTCGCCGCTCCGGATGCGGGAGCCGCAGCGTCGGCAGGGCTGCCGTTCCCGCCCGTAGACGAAGGTGCGCGCGCCCCGGCGCAGATTGCCGGTGGTGGTGCGCTCCGAGCGATCCCGGTTGGCGGTGATCAGCCGGTGCGCCAGCGCCACCAGGCCGTCAAGGTCGGTGACCTCGCTGACGGGCCGGGTAGGAAGCAGCCCGCGCAGAAAACACAGTTCGTTGACGTACACGTTGCCGAGCCCGGCCAGGTTTCGCTGGTCGCCCAGGGCGACCGCGACCGGCCGCTCCCCCGCGCTGCTCCCGGCCCCGGTGATAGCGGCCGTACGTGCGCCCGCTGCACCGATTGCAGCCGAACTGCTTGCAGCCGCAGTGGTGCCTGCCGCGCGCAGCCGGCGCACCGCCTCCGCCGCGTCCCAGCCGGGTCCGAGCAGGTCCGGGCCCAGGTAGCCGAGGTGCTGCTCGTCCTCAGCCGTGGGAAACAGTTCAAGGGTGCCCAGCTCGAACCCCACGGCCACCCAGTCCGCGGTCTCCAGCACGATTCGGGCCTGGAACGCCGGCCGCTGCCACTTCGTGCCGTGCCTGTACAGATGCCAGGTGCCCTCCATCTTCAGGTGCGAGTGGATGCTGGTCTCCCCTACGTGCGCCACCAGGTGTTTGCCGCGGCTGATGACCTCGTGCACGGTTTGGCCGGTGAGGTCGACGGTGGCGAAGGCGGGCACCCGGAGGTCGCAGCGCGTGAGTGTGGCACCGTGCAGGGCCTCGTCCAGGCTGCGGGCACTGCGGTAAACGGTGTCGCCCTCAGGCACTGAGCCTCAGCCCCCGCGGTGTCTCGGTGAAGCCGGCGGCGCGCAGGGCGTCGCCCACCGTGGTGCCGAGCACGAACTCGGCATTCACGGTTTCCACCGCGAGCTTGGGCACCCGCCCGGCGGTGACCGTCGCGGCGAGCGACCGGGCGGCCGCCAGCACGGTGTCGGACGGCGCCGGTCGAGGCGTGCCCGCTTTCGCCGGGGCGGTGCGCGCCGCCGCCGCCGAACGGGCCGGAGCAGAACCTGCCCGCGCGGCGGGCGCGGAAGGCGCGGCGGACGTCGTCGCGTCGTCCGTACCCTCAAGTCTGTCCGCGTCGGCGGCGGCCGGATCGAAGACGAGCATCGACTTGCCGCCGCGCTCCACATAGAGCACCAGGTGCCCGTCGACGAGCACCACGAGGCCGCCGGCCTTGCGTCCGGGCCTATGGCCGGTGCCCTCGGGCAGGGCCGGCCAGGGCAGCACGGCGCCATACGGGTTGGCCGGGTCGGTGGCTGCCAGGGTCACCGTGCTCGCCGCCGACCTGTCGCCGCGTTCGGCGCGCCCCGCCTGGTCGACGTAGCCACGCATCCGGTCGATGGTGCCGGCCGTGGCGAACTGGGACGCCCCGAGCCCCTCGACGAAGTAGCCCCTGCGGCACCGGCCCATCTCCTCGAAGCCGCTGAGGGTCTTGTAGACCAGCGCGAAACCGCCCAGCACGTTCTCGCCCATCACGGCGCCGCGGGTGACCACGCCATAGCGTTCAAGCATGGTCTCGCCCAGTGCGTGCGCCCGGCGGGTGGCCGAGGTGTCGGCGACGGGCACGATCGACCAGCGACCGGACACCGTGGGCGGGCCCTGGCGGCTGGGCAGGCTGGGCCGGGGCAGGGCGCGGCCGCGGTGCAGCCGGGCGCGCGGCGCGGCGCGGCGAGTGGAGTGCGCCGTCTTGCCGCCGGAGACCAGCGAGCGCACCGGGGCGAAGGTGTCGTTGCTCACCAGGCCGGACCAGACCAGGTCCCACAGCGCGTCGACGAGTTCGCCGTCGTCCTGGCTGCCCACGGAGTCGGCCAGCTGCCGGAAGAAGTAGCCGCCACCGGTGCCCAGGGTGGCGAGGATCTCCCGCTGAAGCGCGGTGGTGTCCAACGCGGTGGGGACGGGCAGGGTGAGCGGAGCCGTGTCGGTCAGGTGCAGGCTCACCCAGCCGTCGTTGCCGGCGAGGGTGCCGGCGCCGGCCCAGAGCACCTCGCCGGCGTTGGTGAGTTCGTCGAGCATGCCGGGGTTGTAGTCGCTCACCCGGGCGGGCAGGATCAGCGTCTCCCAGGCGGAAGCCGGGATGCGGGCGCCCTCGAGCTGTTCGATCACGGAGACAACGCCGTCGACGCCGCGCAGTTTGCCGCCCACGTGTTGCCAGGCCGGCAGGAACCGGCCGAGGGTGGCCTGGTCGACGGGCTCGACCTCGTGCCGCAGCGCCGCAAGCGAGCGGCGGCGCAGGCGGCGCAGCACCTCGGCGTCACACCATTCGCTGCCGCTGCCGTGCGGGCGGAACTCGCCCTCGAGGATCCGCCGGGCATCCGCCAGCCGGCGCAGGGCACCCAGGGCGATGGCGGCGCCGAACCCGAACCTGGCGGCGACGTCGGCCGTGGTGAACGGCCCGTGGGTGCGGGCGTACCGGCTGACCAGGTCGCCGAGGGGGTCTTTCACGCTCTCGGTGAAGGCCTCGGGGATGCCGGGGGCCAGCGGAACGCCGAGGGCGTCGCGCAACCGGCCGGCATCCTCGATCACCGCCCAGCGTTCCTCGCCGGCGATACCCACCTTGAGGGCACGCCGGGCACTGGTGAGGGCGTCGAGGTGGGCGCGGGCCTCGGCCTCGGTGGCGGCGGGCGGTGCGGATGCGTCGGGGCCGTCGGTGGCGTCGGACTCGGACTCGCCCGCATCCGGTGTCTCAGCGATCGCGGGGACGTGGGCGCTGGTCTGCAGCCGGGCGGCAACTTCGGCGACGGTGAGCGGGCCGAGGCCGCGGAGCAGGTCGGCGACACCCTCCAGTCCCTTGGCGCGACGGTCCGGTGCCACCCGCTGCAGTTCCGCGTCGGTGCGCTCCATCACCACGGGGTCGAGCAGTTCCCGCAGTTCCACCCGGCCGAGCAGCTCGGCGAGCAGTCCGGAGTCGATCGAGAGGGCGGTGGCCCGGCGTTCGGCCAGCGGCGAATCGCCCTCGTACATGAACGCGGCGACGTAGCCGAAGAGCAGGGCGTTGGCGAACGGGCTCGCCGAGTCGGTGCTGGTCTCCACCAGCCGGATCGACCGGCTGGCCACCTGCTTGGCCAGCGCCACGAGGGCAGGCAGGTCGTAGACATCCTGCAGGCATTCGCGGATGGTTTCGAGGATGATCGGGAACGACGGGTACTCGCGGGCCACGTCCAGCAGCTGGGATGCCTTCTGCCGCTGTTGCCAGAGCGGCGACCGGCTGCCCGGCCGGTACCGGGGCAGCAGCAGGGCGCGGGCGGCGCACTCGCGGAACCTGGAGGCGAACAGGGCGGAGCCGCCGACCTCATCGGTGACGAGTTGCTCGAGTTCGTCCGGGTCGAAGACGAAGAGGTCGGCGCCGGGCGGTTCCGCCTCGGTGTCGGGGATGCGCACCACGATGCCGTCGTCGCTGGCGACGCAGGCTCCGTCGATGCCGAAGCGCTCGCGCACCCGGGCGCCCACGGCGAGGGCCCAGGGCGCGTGCACCGTGAGGCCGAACGGCGAGTGCAGGATGACCCGCCAATCGCCGAGCTCGTCACGGAACCTCTCCACGACCAGGGTCTGGTCGGTGGGCAGGTACCGGGTGGCTGCACGCTGCTCGTCGAGGAAGACCAACAGGTTGGTCGTCGCGCGTGCGTCAAGGCCCGCGGCCAGGCACCGCGCGTTCGCCTTGGCGGGGGTGAGCGCCGACACCTCACGGAGGAAGGCGCCGATGGCCGCACCGAGCTCGGCGGGCCGGCCCAGGCCGTCGCCCTTCCAGAACGGCAGCCGGCCCGGTTCGCCGAACGCGGGCACCACGAGCACCCTGTCGTGGGTGATCTCCTGGATGCGCCAGCTGGTGGCGCCGAGCGCGAACACGTCGCCGACCCTGGATTCGTAGACCATTTCCTCGTCGAGCTCGCCGACGCGGCGGCCGGTGGGCGAGTCGCCGCCGACCATGAAGACGCCGAACAGGCCGCGGTCGGGGATGGTGCCGCCGCTGGTGACGGCCAGGCGTTGGGCGCCGGGCCGTCCAGTGAGCAGGCCCGAGTCGCGGTCCCAGATGATGCGTGGTCGCAGTTCGGCGAACTGGTCGGACGGGTACCGGCCGGCGAGCAGGTCGAGGGTGGCTTCGTACGCGGAGCGGGGCAGGGTCGCGAACGGTGCGCTCCGCCGCACGGCGTCGAACCATTCCTCGGCGTCGATGGGTTCGAGGGCGACGGCGGCGACGGTCTGCTGGGCGAGGATGTCGAGTGGGTTCGCGGGCACCTGCAGCGACTCGATCATGCCGGAGACCATCCGCTCGGCGGCGACGGTGGCGTGGATGAGGTCGGCCCGGTGTTTGGGGAAGATGATGCCCCTGGAGACCTCGCCGACCTGGTGGCCGGCCCGGCCCACCCGTTGCAGGCCGCTGGCCACGGACGGCGGCGATTCGACCTGCACCACCAGGTCGACCTCGCCCATGTCGATGCCGAGCTCAAGACTCGAGGTGGCCACCACGCAGCGCAGCCTCCCGGACTTGAGGTCGTCCTCGATCATGGCCCGCTGTTCCTTGCTCACCGAGCCGTGGTGGGCGCGGGCGAGCAGCGCTTCGGCGCCCTCGCTCTGGCCGCTGCCGCCCAGCAGTTCCGCGGGCGGCCGCGGCGGTGGCGTGACGGCAGCCCGGGCAGAGGATGCGCCGGCGCCGCCTGCCGCGCCGGGTCCGGCGCCAGCCGTGCCGCCGGCATCCGTTGCGCTGCCGCTTGGGCCACCCGCGAGCACCAGCTCGGCCTCGTCCGCGGCGGCGAGCCGATCGGAATAGATCTCGTTGAGCCGGGCGGTGAGCCGCTCGGCCAGCCGCCGGGAATTGGCAAAGACTATCGACGAGGAGTGCGCGAGAACGGCATCCACGATGGCGTCTTCGACGTGCGGCCAGATCGACCCGGTCTGCGGGGCGGCGGCGGAGGTGGCGCCCTCCGGGGCGGACACGGCGCCGAGCTGGGTCATGTCGTCGACGGGCACGACCACGCGCAGGTCGAATCGCTTCTCGTTCTTCGGCGCCACGATCTCGACCGGCTCGAGGCCGCCGAGGAACCGGGCGACCTCCGACGCCGGCCGGACCGTGGCGGACAGGCCGATGCGCTGGGCCGGCTTGGCGAGCAGGGCGTCGAGGCGTTCGAGGGACACGGCGAGGTGCGCGCCGCGTTTGCTGGCCGCGACGGCGTGGATCTCGTCGATGATCACGGTGTCGACACCACGCAGCGACTCGCGGGCGGCGGAGGTGAGCATCAGGAAGAGTGATTCCGGGGTGGTGATGAGGATCTCGGGTGGCGTCTTCACGAGCGCGCGGCGGTCCGCGGCGGGGGTGTCGCCGCTCCGCACGCCGACGGTCACCCGCACCGGTGCCAGGCCGAGCCGTTCGGCGGCCTGGCCGATGCCCACCAGTGGCGCGCGAAGGTTGCGTTCCACGTCCACGCCGAGGGCCTTCAGCGGCGAGATGTAGAGCACCCGGGTGCCGGTGGGCGCGGCGGTGGCAGCTGGGGAGGACGTAGGCGCGGCGGCGGCAGCTGGGGAGGACGCAGGCATGGCGGCGGCAGCTGAGGAAGACGCAGGCATGGCGGCGGTATCAGTGGCGGCGGCATCCGTCACCGTCGGCGTGCCTGCGGAGGCCGAGTAGAGCCGGTCGAGCGCCCAGAGAAACGCGGCCAGGGTCTTGCCCGACCCGGTGGGGGCGACGACGAGGGTATGCGAGCCGCGGGAGATGGCGTCCCAAGCGCCGAGCTGAGCCTCGGTGGGAGCGTCGAACGCGCCGGAGAACCAGGTTCGGGTGGCCGGCGACAGTCGCTGCAGAATCTCCGTCATCCTCCCATCCTCCCCGATCCCACCGACATCGGCCCGGATGCCGCCCCCACTGTTCCCGATGCGGACAATTGTGCCCGGCACACCGGGTGCAATTGTCCGGAGTGGTAATAGTTAGTGCTGCCGGGGCGGATGCCGCGCGCGGGACGGGCGGATGCGGCGGGACGGGTCAGGCGGAGGCGACGAGCTGCACGCGCAGGGAATCGACGCCGGTGGCGATGACGTCGTCGGCGGCCCAGCGGGCGGCCAGGCGGGCCAGGGTGGCGTCGAGGTCCGCGCGGCTGAGCCCGTCGACGAGCTCAAGGCGCACGATCAGCTCGGGTCCGGCCAGCCGGGCCTCGGGGTCTCCGGCGGTGAGGCGAACCGACAGTGCGGCGAGTTCGGTCGTGATGGACTCCTCGAACGCGGCGGCGACCTGACGGCTGGCGTAGCTCGGGGTCCACGGCGCGGACTGCGCGATGGCCCAGAGCGCCGGCCGGCGCACGACGAATTCGGTCTCGGCGGTGGGGTCGAGCACCACCAGGTCGGTGTTCTCCTGCGCGGCCGCCAGGGCCACCCGGGCCGCGTCGGCGGGCACCGGCCTGGCCTCGGTGTTCCATTGGCGCATCGTGGCGGAAGACGAGAACACCGGCAGCACCGCCCGGCCGTCCGGCCCGGCGACGGTGATGATGGACAGTTCCTGGGTCTTGTCGACCCGCAGGCCGTGCGGGCTATGTTCGGCGGACCCGGTGGCGCCGTCACCGCCGTCCGCATCCGCGCCGAGCGCGGCAACCAGCGGGATCAGCAGACGCGCCGAGCGGAGGGCGTCGATCACGCCCTCCTCGCCCAGCTCTCTGGCACGGAAACGGCCGAGCGCGGCGATCAGCGCCGGCGGCGCCAGGCCGTCATCGTCGGCGAACGCGGTGTCGTCCAGGGACCGGCCCGCCCAGGGCTGGCCGGCGGAGTCGGCGCCCGGGTCCGGCCGGCCGGTGGAGCCGAGGTTATGCGCCGGAGACATCCAGCGCCTCGGCGAGGGTGAACGCGCCGGCGTACAGCGCCTTGCCCACGATCGCGCCCTCAAGGCCCAGCGGCACGAGCTCGCGCAGCGCCGCGATGTCGTCGAGGCTGGCGATGCCACCGGAGGCGATCACCGGGCGGTGGGTGCGCTCCATGACCTCGCGCAGCAGTTCGAGGTTCGGGCCCTTGAGGGTGCCGTCCTTGGTGACGTCGGTGACGACGTACCGGGTGCAGCCGGCTTCTTCGAGACGTTCGAGCACCTGCCACAGGTCGCCGCCGTCCTTGGTCCAGCCTCGGGCGGCGAGGGTGGTGCCGCGCACGTCCAGGCCCACCGCGATGGCGTCGCCGTACTGCGCGATCACACTCGCGGCCCACTCCGGGTTCTCCAGTGCGGCGGTACCGAGGTTGATCCGCTTCACGCCGGTGTTCAGTGCCGCTTCCAGCGATGCGTCGTCGCGGATGCCGCCGGAGAGCTCGACGTTGACGCCGCGGAGCTGCTTGATGACCTTCTTGAGCACGCTGGTGTTGTTGCCACGGCCGAACGCCGCGTCGAGGTCGACGAGGTGGATCCACTCGGCGCCCTGGTTCGCCCAGTCGAGGGCGGCATCCATCGGGTCGCCGTAGTTGGTCTCGGTGCCGGCTTCACCCTGGGTGAGGCGCACGGCCTTGCCGTCGGCGACGTCGACGGCGGGCAGGAGGACCAGCTTCGGGGTCTTGTTGAACTCGCTCATGATGTGCTGTGGTGACCTTTTCGTGTTCGTGCGGCAGCGTGTGAGCGGCCGACTGGGGATGTCTAGTCGCGGAGCGTGCCGAGCCAGTTCTTCAGCAGGCGGATGCCCGCGTCCCCGCTCTTCTCCGGGTGGAACTGGGTGGCCGTCAACGGGCCGTTCTCGACCGCGGCCAGGAACGGTGCTCCGTGTTCGGCCCAGGTGAGCCGGGGAACCGGGAACGGCGGCATGACGTCGAGGGTCCATTCCTGGGCGGCGTAAGAGTGCACGAAGTAGAACCGCTCCTCCTCCAGCCCGCGGAACAGCACCGACTCGGGGTCGGCGGTGACGGTGTTCCAGCCCATGTGCGGCAGCACCGGTGCCGGCAGCGCGGTGACGGTACCCGGCCACTCGCCGAGGCCCTCGGTGTCGACGCCGCGTTCGACGCCGTGTTCGAACATGACCTGCATGCCCACGCAGATCCCCATCACCGGGCGCCCGCCGGAGAGGCGTTTGTCGATGATGTCCCCACCGTGGGCGTCGTTCAGTGCCGCCATCACGGCGCTGAACGCGCCGACGCCGGGAACGAGGAGGCCGTCGGCTTCGAGGGCGAGCTTGCGGTCACCGGTGAGGGTGACGTCGGCGCCGGCCAGCTCGAGCGCCTTGACGGCCGAGTGCACGTTGCCGGTGCCGTAGTCCAGGACGACGACCGAGGTCACAGGGCACCCTTGGTGGACGGGATCCCGGACACGAGCGCGTCGTAGGTCTTGGCCTGGCGGAAGGCGCGGGCGAAGGCCTTGAACTCGGCCTCCGCGATGTGGTGCGGGTCGCGGCCGCCGACCACGGTGACGTGCACCGTGAGCGCGGCGTTGAAGGCGATGGCTTCGAAGACGTGCCGCACCATGGAGCCGGTGAAGTGGCCGCCGATGAGGTGGAATTCGAACCCGGCCGGCTCCCCGGTGTGCACCAGGTAGGGCCGCCCGGAGATGTCCACCACGGCCTGCACCAGGGCTTCGTCCAACGGCACCAGCGCGTCGCCGTAGCGGGAGATGCCGGACTTGTCGCCCAGGGCCTGCTTGATGGCCTGACCCAGGACGATGCCGATGTCTTCGACGGTGTGGTGCACGTCGATCTCGATGTCGCCCTTGGCGTGCACGGTGAGGTCGGTCAGCGAGTGCTTCGCGAAGGCCGTGAGCAGGTGGTCGTAGAACGGCACACTGGTGTGGATGTCGCTCACCCCGGTGCCGTCGAGGTCGATCGACAGGTCGATGCTCGATTCGCTCGTTTCGCGCTGCAGGTGGGCACGGCGAGGCGAGGGCGTGACATTGCTCATGGCGTTAGTTTATTCGGCTATCGGAGCGAGCCGTGCGATGGCGTCCAGGAACGCGGTCGTCTCGGCGGCGGTGCCGGCCGAGACCCGCAGGTGGCCGGGGATTCCGACGTCGCGGATCAGGATGCCGTCGAGAAGGAGCGCCTCGAAGGTGGCGCGCGGGTCGGCGACCCCGCCGAAGAGCACAAAGTTGCTGCTGCTGCGGAGTGGGCTGAAGCCTAGAGCCCTCAGCTCGGTGACCAGCCGGTCGCGTTGCACCCGGATGTCGTCGACCATGGCGAGCATCTCGCCGGTGTGGGCCAGCGCCGCGACGGCGGCCGCCTGGGTGAGCGCGGACAGGTGATAAGGCAGCCGCACCAAGCGCAGCGCATCCGTGACCGCCGGGTCGGCGGCGAGGTAGCCGAGCCGTACGCCGGCGAACGCGAACGCCTTGCTCATGGTGCGCGACACCAGTAGGCGTTCCCGGCCCGGCAACAGGGTCAGGGCGGTGTCGGTGCCGTCGGGTGCGAACTCGGCGTAGGCCTCGTCGACCACGACGATGCCCGGGGTGGCGTTGTAGACGGCTGCGATAGTCGCCAGGGACAGCGGTGTGCCGGTGGGGTTGTTCGGCGAGCAGAGGAAGACGATGTCCGGCGCGCTCTCCCGCACCCACCGGGCGGCGGTCTCCGGCGAGAGCTCGTAGTCGGCGTCGCGGTCGCCGGGGATCCAGCGGGTATCGGTGCCGGACGCGAGAATGGAGTACATCGAGTAGGTCGGGGCGAAGCCGAGCAGGGACCGGCCCGGGCCGCCGAAGGCCTGCAGCACCTGCTGCAGAACCTCGTTGGAGCCGTTGGCCGCCCACATGTTGTCGCGGGTGAGACCGTGGCCGAGGTAGCCGGCGAGATCGTCCCGCAGCTGGCTGAATTCCCGGTCGGGGTACCGGTTGACGGTAAGGATGGCGTCGGCCAGGGCGGCCGCGATGTCGGAGGCGACGGCGGGCGGGATCGGGTGGGTGTTCTCGTTGACGTTCAACGCCACCGGCACGTGCAGCTGGGGTGCACCGTACGGGATTTGTCCACGGAGGTTGGCACGCAGGGGCAGGTCGTCGAGGCTGGTCACCCGAACAAGCTTAGTTGCGCCGCGCCGGGCCTCATTCAACGGGCCTGTGCGGTGGCCGGATCACGCGGGCGCCGGATCATGCGGCGGCCGGATCAGTTGTCGGCCGGATCAGTTGTCGGCCGGATCAGTAGTCGGCCGGATCAGTAGTCGGCGGGTAGCGCGAGGCGCTGGCCGGGCTGCACGGCCTCGGAGGCGAGCTGGTTGAGGTTGACGATGTCGGCGATCACGTCGCGCGGGTCCTGCGACGGGGCAATCGTCTCGGCCAGCTGCCAGAGGGACTGGCCGGCTTCGATGGTGACGTAGTCGAAAGCGGCCGCGCCGATGCCTGCGGTGCCCTCGGCCGCGGCCATGCCGCCGTTGAGGGCGACGCCGATGGCGCCGAGCACCAGGGGCACCGCGGCGAGGGTGGTGAACACGGCGCGCCCGCGACGGGTCAGTCGCAGGTGCGTGGTGGGCGTGCTGGCCTGGGCGGGGCTGATTCGGGTGTGGCTGGCCGCGGCGTGGGTGATGGAGCCGGGCTTCACTGCGTATGCGCTCATGTCAAACCTCCTGGTAACGCATCTGGCCCTCGGCCGGGAGGGCCAGATGCGAATCTATGTTCCGAATATATCTTCGAGTGTTCGAACAATCAACCCTGTTTCCGGATATTGTGGAGAGATATTCCGCAACACACTCGAATGCATGTCTACGACATCGTCGCTCGGTGGCTACAGTTTTGATCGGGTAGCAGTACTCAAACAGACACCACCGACATTGCCGCCGACGGTTCTCAGACGCACTTCGGTGGCACCATGTGCCGGCACGGTCCGTGCCGCACAGCTAGCAACACCAGCCCCAGACCGAGCACCAGCCCAACCGACTAACCAGAGGAGCGACACCGTGGCACAACAGAGCACACCTCGGGACAAGGGCGGCACGCGACGCCGCAAGAGCCTGAGCGATAAACAGCGCGCCGTGATGGACGTCATCCAGCGTTCGGTCCGCGACCGCGGCTATCCGCCGAGCATGCGCGAGATCGGTGACGCGGTGGGCCTGTCCTCGCTGTCAAGCGTGACCCACCAGCTGCACCAGCTCGAGTTGAGCGGGTACCTGCGTCGCGACCCGCACCGGCCACGCGCGCTGGAGGTGCTCATCGAGCTGCCCCAGTCCTCCGAGGAGGTCACGCCAGGCGCCGCAGACGACTACCAGTCCGGCATCCAGGTGGGCGACGCGGCGATGGTGCCGCTCGTCGGACGCATCGCCGCCGGTATCCCGATCATGGCCGACCAGCAGATCGACGAGATCTTCCCGCTCCCCCGCCAGTTGGTCGGCAAGGGCGAGCTGTTCATGCTCAAGGTTGTCGGTGAGTCGATGATCGACGCCGCCATCTGCGACGGTGACTGGGTGGTCATCCGTCAGCAGAAGACCGCGGAGAACGGTGAGATCGTCGCCGCCATGCTCGACGGCGAGGCCACCGTGAAGGTGCTGCGGCAGCGTGACGGCCACACCTGGCTGCTGCCACGCAACACCAACTTCGAGCCGATCCTGGGCGACTACGCCGAGGTCCTCGGCAAGGTCGTCGCGGTGTTGCGTTCGGTCTAGCCCCGGTTCCCACGAAACAGGCCCGACCCCGCGTGGGGTCGGGCCTGTTCTGTTACCGGCGGAACTCAAGAAAACGGATCAGACCAGGGTCGCCCGCACGGCGCGCGTCGCGTCGACGATGTTGCGCAGCGACTCCACGGTCTCCGCGTAGCCGCGGGTCTTCAGCCCGCAGTCCGGGTTGACCCAGACCTGGCGGGCGGGGATCGATTCAAGCGCCCGCTCGAGCAGCTCGGTGATCTCCGCCACCCCGGGCACGCGGGGCGAGTGGATGTCGTAGACGCCCGGGCCGATACCGTGGTCGAAGCCGCTGGCCTGCAGATCGGCCACGACCTCCATCTTCGACCTGGCGGCCTCGATGCTGGTGACGTCGGCGTCGAGGTTGCGGATCGCGTCGATGACGACCCCGAACTCGGAGTAACAGAGGTGCGTGTGGATCTGGGTCGCATCGGCCACGCCGGCGGTGGCCAGTCTGAACGATCCGACGGACCAGTCGAGGTAGTCCGCGTGGTCCTTCTTCTTCAGCGGCAGCAGCTCCCGCAGCGCCGGCTCGTCGACCTGCACGACCTGGATGCCCGCAACCTCGAGGTCTCGGATCTCGTCGCGGAGGGCGAGCGCGACCTGACGGGCGGTCTCGCCCAGCGGCTGGTCGTCACGCACGAACGACCAGGCCAGGATGGTGACCGGTCCGGTGAGCATGCCCTTGACCGGCTTCTCGGTGCGGCTCTGGGTGTAGCTGGACCATTCCACTGTGATCGGCGCCGGCCGGGACACATCACCCCAGAGGATGGACGGTCGGGTGCACCGGCTGCCGTAGGACTGCACCCAGCCGTTCTCGGTCACGGTGAAGCCGTCCAGGTTCTCGGCGAAGTACTGCACCATGTCGTTGCGTTCGGGTTCGCCGTGCACCAGCACGTCCAGGCCCAGGTCTTCCTGGAGTTGCACGACCCGGTCGATCTCGGCGCGCATGAGGTCCTGGTAGGCGGCGGGGTCCAGCTCGCCGGAGACCAAGCGGGCACGGGCGCGGCGGATGTCGCCGGTCTGCGGGAAGGAGCCGATGGTGGTGGTCGGCAACGGCGGCAGGTTGAGCACGGCCGTCTGCGCGGCGAGCCGTGTCTCGTAGTCGCCGCGGCTGAAGTCCGCCGGGCTGAGCCTGTCGAGCCGGGCGCGCACGGCACCGTCGCGCACGCCGGGTGCGACCCGGCGCTCGGCGAGGGATGCTGTGGCCGCAGCGAGCTCGGCCTGGATGGCGTCCCGGCCCGCGGTCAGACCGCGAGAGAGGGTGGCGACCTGCCCGATCTTCTGATCGGCGAAGGCCAGCCAGCCGGTGAGGTCCGCACCGAGCTTGGTCTCGTCGGTGACGTCGTGCGGCAGGTGCAACAGGGAGGTGGAGGTGGACACCGTGACCCGGTCGGTCAGGGCGCGCAGCCGGCCGATTGTGTCGAATGCCGCCGCGAGGTCCCCCCGCCAGATGTTGTGGCCGTCGATGACACCGGCAACGAGGGTCGTGTCGTCCAGCCCGGGGATGCCGGCCGGCACCGTGCCGCGCACCAGGTCCAGGCCGATCGCCTCGACCGGGGTGCCGGCCAGCACGGGAAGGGCGTCGTCGAGGCTGCCGTAGGGGGCTGCGACGAACAGGGCCGGGCGGGAGTCGAGCCCGCCGAGGGTCTTGTAGGCCTGGGCGAGGGCGGCCAGGGCGCGATCTCGCGGGATGCCGATGCTCTCGCTCACGAGACCGGGTTCGTCCAGCTGCACCCACTCGGCGCCGGCCGCGGCGAGGCGTTCGATCAGGGTCGCGTAGACGGGCAGCAGGTCGTCGAGGCGGTCGAGGGGGTGGAAGCCGGCCGGGGCCACTTCGCTCGGCTTGGCCAGCAGCAGGAAGGTGACCGGGCCGACGATGACCGGCCGGGTGAGGAAACCGTCGGCGACGGCTTCCTCGAATTCCCGCACGATGCGGTCGCTGGCGAGGTGGAACCGGGTCTCGGGGCCGATCTCCGGCACCAGGTAGTGGTAGTTGGAGTCGAACCACTTGGTCATCTCGAGGGGCAGGTTCTGGCCCGCGCCCCGAGCAAGGGTGAAGTAGCCGGCCAGGTCGAGGCGACCGTCGGCGTCAACGAGGTCCGCGAACCTGTCGGGCACGGCGCCCACCGTGACGGCGGCATCCAGCACCTGGTCGTAGAACGAGAAGCTCTCGGGGATCGACGAGTCGGCGCGGCCGAGGCCGAGTCCGGCGAGGCGCTCCCTGGTGGTGCGACGCAGCGCCCACGCGACCGCCTCCAGCTCGGCGGTGTCGATGCGGCCGGCCCAGAAGGCTTCGACGGCCTTTTTCAGTTCGCGCCGGCGTCCGATTCTGGGGTAGCCGAGGATCGTTCCGGTGGGGAATGCGGGGACGGTGGTGGTCATCAATAGTCCTTCGTGGAGTTAATGCCGGTGTGGACGCCGAGAGAGGCGCTGGGCGAGGTCGGGGGTGCGGGTTGGGACCGGCCGGGCGCCAGAGCACCGGCGCGGTCGAGGACGGTGAGGACGGTCTCGTGCTGGTTGAAGGCGTAGAGGTGCAGGCCGGGCGCGCCGCCGGCGATGAGCTTTCGCGCCAGGGTCACGGCATGGTCGATGCCGATCTCGCGCTGACCTTCGGCGGTGGGCTCGACCTCCAGCTGGATCGCCAGCTCGGAGGGCAGGTCCTCACCGGAGAGCTCGAGGATGCGCCGCAACCGGCCGGGGCTGGTGACGGGCATGATCCCCGGGAGGATCGGGAACTCCACCCCGGCCTCCCTGGCCCGCTGGATGAAGCTCAGGTAGTGGTCGGCGTGGAAGAAGAGTTGGGTGATGGCAAGGTTGGCTCCGGCGGCCTGCTTGGCCAGCAGGGTGTCGATGTCCTGCGCCGTGGACCGGGAGCGCGGGTGCCCGTTCGGGAACCCGGCCACCGCGATGCGCACGTGTTCGTGTTCGGTCTTGACGGCGCGGGCACGGGGCAGTCCGGGGATCGGCGTCTCCCGGTACGGCACCCGTTCGGCCTGTACCCGGTGGATCAGTTGCACGAGTTCACCGGCGCTCTGCAGGTCGCCCAGAAAGGTGTCGCCTTCCGCGAGCCCCTCGGGCGGGTCTCCGCGCAGGGCCAGGAAGCTCCGCACTCCGGCGTCGAGGAACTCGCGGATCAGGCTGCTCGCCTCGGCGTGCGAGGAGCCGACGCAGGTCAGGTGTGCCATCGGGTCGACCCGGGTGGCCTGGAGGATGTAGCGAAGCACGTCCAGGGACGAGGTGCGGGAGGAGCCGCTGGCCCCGTAGGTCACCGAGATGAAGTCGGGTGCGGCCGCGGCGAGGGCGTCGATGGTGGTGTGCAGTGCGGTTGCGGCGGCATCCGATTTGGGCGGGTACAGCTCGAACGAGAATGGCGTGGTGGGCGGACAGGCCGGGTCCGTTGATGCTGATTCTGGGCTCGCGGTCATGGTTCCTCATTCGGCATGGTGGGTTCAGATCGGTGGGCCTGGCGGCCGCGGACCGCCGGGCAAACCGGCAGGTGCTCGCGGGCGGGTGCCGGGCTCGGCTGTCGCTCCATGCCGGGCAGGATATCCCTGCCGGCAACGAATGAGATGACTCTAACAATGCGCGTTCGGGCCGCGCTGGTGCATGGCCGAATGTTACGTGCCGCATTCACACGGCTTAACGAGCCGAAGGCGGCACTCGCTCCTGGTTCAGGATGAGGGTGCCGCCTTCGGGCGGGATGCGTCTTAGCCGGCGATGGCCGGGATCACCACGTACGGGGTGAACTGGGCCTCGATACCGGGCGAGACCAGTGCGGTGACCTGGGTGCCGGTCTCCGAGTAGTCCAGTGCCAGCACCTTGCCCTGCTCGTGCAGGATCGGAATGAGGTCGCCTCGGTCGTACGGAATCAGCAGGTCCAACCGGATCTCCGGTCGGGGCAGCATGGTTTCCAGGACCTGCAGCACCTCCTGGATGCCTTCACCGGTGCGTGCCGACACGAAGATCGCCTTGGGGGCCAGTCCGCGCAGCACCAGACGGTCGTCGTCGCCGACCAGGTCGCTCTTGTTGAACAGCACCAGCTCGTGGATGTCGCTGGCGCCGACCTCGCCGATCACCTCACGCACCGTGGCCAGCTGGCTGGCTGGGTCGGGGTGGGATGCGTCGACGACGTGGATGATGACGTCGGAGTCCGCGACCTCTTCGAGGGTGGACCTGAACGCTTCGACCAACTGGTGCGGCAGGTTGCGCACAAAACCGACGGTGTCGGTGAAGGTGTACAGCCGGCCGTCGGCCGTCGTGGACTTGCGCACGGTGGCGTCGAGGGTGGCGAAGAGAGAGTTCTCCACGAGCACCCCGGCCTTGGTGATGCGGTTGAGCAGGCTGGACTTGCCGGCGTTGGTGTAGCCGACGATGGCGACGGAGGGCACCGCGTTGCGCTTGCGATTGGCGCGCTTGGCCTCGCGGGCCGGCTTCATCTCGATCATCTGCTTCCGCAGCCGCGACATGCGGGTGTGGATGCGGCGGCGGTCGAGTTCGATCTTCGTCTCACCGGGTCCACGCGAGCCCATGCCGGCCCCGGCGCCACCCACCTGGCCACCGGCCTGGCGGGACATCGAGTCACCCCAACCGCGCAGGCGGGGAAGCAGGTAGGCGAGCTGGGCGAGTTCGACCTGCGCCTTGCCCTCCCGGCTCTTGGCGTGCTGGCTGAAGATGTCCAGGATCACGGCGGTGCGGTCGATGACCTTCACCTTGACCACGTCCTCCAGGGCACGCCGCTGGCTGGGCGCCAGTTCGGAGTCGGCGATCACGGTGTCGGCGCCAAGCGCCGCCACGATAGACGCGAGTTCAAGGGCCTTGCCCTTGCCGAGATACGTGCTCGGGTCCGGCGTGGCCCGGCGCTGCAGCAGACCGTCGAGCACGGTGGCGCCGGCGGTTTCGGCCAGGGCGGCGAGCTCGCGCATGGAGTTCTCGGCGTCGAGCAGGCTACGGGCGGAGTACACGCCGATCAGCACGACGTTCTCCAGGCGCAGCTGGCGGTATTCGACCTCGGTGACGTCCTGCAGTTCGGTGGAGAGCCCACCGACGCGGCGCAGGGCATTGCGGTCTTCACGCTCGGTCTGTTCACCGTCGTGATCGCCGCCGTCGAATCCGCCGTCGGCAGGTCGGGCCTGCAGGGCCTGTGCGGACCCGCTAGCGAATAAGGAGTAGCCGGACGAACGGCTCTCGGCGCTCGCCAGCACGCGCGCAACTACATCGTCATCGTCGTGTGGAGCGGTTGATTCATCCATTGCTTTAACTGTAGTTCCTCTTCTTTCGATAAGTTCGTTGTATGGCATCCGAACACTATTTCTCGTCGGCTCCGGGCAGCGACCTGAAATTGCGGCAGATCACCGTGAAGATCGCCGGCGCGATCCGCGAGGTCACCACCGCGAACGCGATTTTCTCTCCCGAGCACATCGACACCGGCACCAAGGTTCTGATGCGTGAGGCTCCGCTGCCCTCCGGCGGCGGGGATGTGCTGGACCTCGGCTGCGGCTGGGGACCGATCAGCCTGCACCTGGCTCTGGCCGATCCGTCCGCCACGGTTTGGGCCGTCGACGTCAACGAGCGAGCCCTCGAGCTGGTGCGGATGAACGCCGCCAACCTCGGACTCACCAACATCAACGCGGTTCTGCCGGCGGATGTTCCCGAAACCCTGTCTTTCGCGGGCATCTGGTCGAACCCGCCCATCCGCGTGGGCAAGGCCGAGCTGCACTCGATGCTCGAGCACTGGTTGCCGTGGCTGACGCCCGGCACGGATGCCTGGCTCGTTGTGCAGCGCAACCTCGGGTCCGATTCGCTGCAGCGCTGGCTGGCCGAGGAGTTCCCGGACCAGCCCGGTGCCCTGGCGGTCTCCCGGTACGCCACCGACAAGGGCTTCCGCATCCTGCGCACCCACCGCCTCCCCTAGACCCAGCCCCTTTCCCTGCCGCGAACTGTGAGTTAAGCACCCAAAAACGCGCGAACTTGGGGCTTAACTCGCAGTTCGCGGAATGGGACGGGCGGCTCAGGCGACGGTGAGGGTTCCGGTGAAGACCAGGGTCGCGGGACCGGAGAGCGAAACGTGCTCGCCGTCTTCGGTGGGGAACATCCGCACGCCCAGCACACCGCCGGGGACCTCGACGCGCCACTGGTTGGGCGCGCCCTGGCCGGCCCAGTGCCGAGTGGCCAGCGCGGCCGCGACAGCGCCGGTGCCGCAGGAGAGGGTTTCGCCGCTGCCGCGCTCGTGCACGCGCATCCGGATACGGCCGACGCCGTCGACCACCAGCGGGTCGTGCGGCAGCACGAATTCCACATTGGCTCCCTCGGCCGGCTCCGGTTCGAGCTGCGGGATGAAGGTGAGGTCGGCGCTGTCGAGCTCGCCCTCGTCGGCGAGGGCGACGACGACGTGCGGGTTGCCCACATTGATGCCGAGGCCCGGGCGGGCCACAGCGAGGTTCTTGGCGCGCACGAGGGTCTCCCCCGGCTCCAGACGCCAGCGGCCCAGGTCCACCTGGTAGCCGGTGGCGTTCCGCTGCACGTCGCGCACCCCGCTGCGGGTGCCGATGGCCAGGGTCTCGCCAGGGCCGAGCTCGACCAGCCCTTGCTCGAGCAGGAACCGGGTGTAGACGCGGATGCCATTGCCGCACATCTCCGACACCGTGCCGTCGGCGTTCCAGTAGTCCATGAACCACTCAGCACCGTCGTCTTCGGCGAGGGCGGCCGCGCCGGCGTCGAGGTGGGCGGAGCGCACGGCGCGGATGATGCCGTCGGCTCCGACGCCGAACTGGCGGTCGCAGATGTCCTGAATCTGCTCGGGCGTGAGCGTCAGCAGACCGTCGGGGTCGGCGAAGAGCACGAAGTCGTTGCCGGTGCCGTGGCCTTTGGAGAAGTGCAGATCGATGCCCATGTGCCCAGTTTAGGGACTCGGGCCCGCGTGCTTCTCGCGTCAGGGCAGCTGAGCGGCCGCCTGCTCGACACGGTCGGGGGCGTCGGCGTCGATCCAGTGTGTGTGCGGGTCGCGTTTGAACCAGCTCACCTGGCGGCGGGCATAACGCCGGGTGAGTTGCTGGGTCGCTTCGACGGCGTCGGCCTGTGCGAGGGTGCCGCGCACCTGGCCGAGGGCCTGCGCGTAGCCGATCGCCCGGCTGGCGGTCACGCCGCCCTCCAGCCCCGCGGGGAGCAGCCCGCGCACCTCCTCGACGAGTCCGGCCGCCCACATCCGGTCCACCCGGGCATCCAGCCGCGGGGTGAGAACCTCGCGGGGCAGGCGCAGACCGAGTGTCACGGCGGGCATCCAGTAGACCGGATCTCCCGGTAGCACTGCGGTGTGCGGGGCGCCGGTGAGCTCGACGACCTCGAGGGCACGCACAATCCGGCGACCGTTGCTGGCGCCGATGCGCACGGCGGAGTCCGGGTCGACGGTCTTCAGTCGTTCATAGAGCAGGCCGGGACCCTGCTCGACCAGTTCGGCCTCGAGCCGGGCGCGCAGCACGGGGTCGGTGCCGGGAAACTGGAAGTCGTAGACCACCGAGGAGACGTACAGGCCGGACCCACCGACCAGGATCGGCACGGCGCCACGCTCGAGGATGCCGGTGATGGCGGTACGAGCCTCGACCTGGTAGCGGGCGACGGTGGCCTCGTCGGTCACGTCGAGCACGTCCAGCAGGTGGTGCGGCACTCCGCGGCGTTCGGCCACCGGCAGTTTGGCGGTGCCGATGTTCATGCCGCGGTACAGCTGCATGGCGTCGGCGTTCACGATCTCGGCCGGGCGGCCGGCCGTGATCAACCGTTCGGCGAGGTCCAGCGACAGCTCGGATTTGCCGGTACCGGTCGGCCCGACGATGACAACGAGCACCGCGGTCTAGCGTTCTTGGTCGTCGACGGGGTAGATCGGGATGGTCGTGGCGCCGCCGTGCTGGTTGAGGTTCGTGAGGTTCAGCGCGGCCGGGCCGCCCACCCGCAGGGTCGGTAGGCCCAGCGAGACGGCGCTGCTGGTGCCGGCCGGGGTGGGCACTCCGCAGGACTCGGCCTGCTCCCGGTCCCAGGCGTCGCCGGCGATGGTGCGGCGGATGCGCAAGGGCGCGCCGTCGAGGGAATCGGCGATGAGGTGGAACGGCGCGGCCTGGGTGACCGTGACGGTGACCATGTCGCCGGGGCGGGGCAGGTCGGAACCGGCCGGCACGTCGAAGTGCACCAGGCGGCTGTCGGGTGCGCGGCCGCTGAGCCGGTGGGTCGCCCCGTCCTTGCGGCCTTCGCCGTTGGCGACGAGCAGTTCGACCTCACGATTGACGACCTTGCTGTTCTCTTCCCAAGAGATCCGTTCCTGCAGGGCGATGAGCCGCTCGTAGCGGTCCTGCACGATGGCCTTGGGCACCTGGTCGGCCATGGTGGCGGCGGGAGTGCCCGGCCGGATCGAGTACTGGAAGGTGAAGGCCGTGGCGAACCGGGACTCCTCGACGACCCGTATGGTCTCGAGGAAGTCCTCCTCGGTCTCGCCGGGGAAGCCGACGATGATGTCGGTGCTGATCGCCGCGTCGGGCATCTGCGCGCGCACCCGCTCGAGGATGCCGAGGAACTTGGTGGAACGGTAGGAGCGGCGCATGGCCTTGAGCACACGGTCGGATCCGGACTGCAGCGGCATGTGCAGCTGCGGCATCACGGCGGGGGTCTCGGCCATGGCGTCGATGACGTCGTCGGTGAAGGCGGCGGGGTGCGGGCTGGTGAAGCGGATGCGTTCGAGCCCCTCGATCTGGCCGGCCGCGCGCAGCAGCTTACCGAACGCGAGCCGGTCGCCGAATTCCACGCCGTAGGAGTTCACGTTCTGGCCGAGCAGGGTCACCTCGATCGCTCCGTCGTCGACGAGGGCCTGGATCTCGGCGAGGATCTCACCGGGACGACGGTCCTTCTCCTTGCCGCGGAGCGCCGGCACGATGCAGAACGTGCAGGTGTTGTTGCAGCCGACCGAGATCGACACCCAGCCGCTGTAACTGGAGTCGCGCTTGGTGGGCAGGGTGGAGGGGAACGTCTCGAGGGACTCGAGGATCTCGAGCTGGGCCTCGCCGTTGTGCCGGGCACGTTCGAGCAGGCTGGGCAGGGAGCCCATGTTGTGGGTGCCGAACACCACGTCCACCCAGGGGGCCTTGGCGAGGATGGTGGCCTTGTCCTTCTGGGCGAGGCAGCCGCCCACGGCGATCTGCATGCCGGCGTGCTTGCGCTTGACCGAGGCCAAGTAGCCGAGGTTGCCGTAGAGCTTGTTGTCGGCGTTCTCGCGCACCGCGCAGGTGTTGATCACGACGATGTCGGCCTCGGCGCCCGCGGCCGACACGTAGCCGGCGGCCTCGAGCGAGCCGCTGAGCCGTTCGGAGTCGTGCACGTTCATCTGGCAGCCGAAGGTGCGCACCTCGTAGGTGCGGGGCCGACCCTCGTCGTCTCGCGCCGCCGACGACGGGGCGATCACGGTCGTCGTGTGCGACGGGTCGACGGACGGCGGGGTGGCGAGGGGTGGTGCGGTGACGCTGCTCATAGTTCCCTCAGCTTACGCGTGCGCGGGCCCGCTGTTCCCAGCGAGCCCGCGAAGCGGTCAACGGACCGTTCTAGCGGAACGGACCGTTCTAGCGGAACCGGACCGTGGAGACCCGGCCGGAGCCCCGCCGGGACGCCAGGGCCGCCTTGACGGCGTCACGCACCACCGCGGAGGCGTAGCCCTTGCGCATCAGGAACCCGGTGAGCCGGCGGTCGATGGTGGCATCGTCGAACCGGTCCAGCTGCTGCACGCGCTTGAGCGCCAGTTCGGTGGCACGCTCAGCCTCGTCGTCGGGCATCTCGTCGATTTTCTCGGCGATCAGTTCGGCATCCAGCCCGCGCTGGCGCATTTCGGCGGCGACACCGCTGCGGCCCAGGCCCTTGCGCTCGTGGTGGCTGTGCATGATCTGGTCGGCGAGTTTCTCTTCGTCCAGATAGTGCAGTTCGGCGAAGCGTTCGAGGATCTCCTGCACCGCCTCCTCGTCGATGTCGGTGGAGCGCAGCAGCTTCTGGGCTTCGATGACCGAGAGGGAACGGCAGCGCAGGCGCTGCAGGAGCATCTTCTCTGCCTGTTCGCGTTCTTCGGCCGCGTCCTCCACGGCGTCGTCCGCCTGTTCGGCGGGACTCGCTCCCGGCAGGTAGGTCACCGGGGCGAGACCGGCGCCGTCCGCCGCCGAACCGGCAGTACCCTTACCCGGCGAGGGTTCGAAGTGCACCATGACCGCTAGGCGCCCTTGCGTGCGGCGGCCTTGGCCGCGATCGATGGCACCTTGGCGCCGTCGGTGCCGGTGGCCGCGCCCGTTGCCGCGGCCTCGGCGGCGGCCGCTGCGGTGGCGGCGTCATCCGTGGCCTTCTTCGCGGCCTTGCCCTCTGCGCCCACGCCGAGTTTGCCCAGGATCTTGGTCTCGATCTCGTTGGCCATGTCGGGGTTGCGCAGCAGGAAGTTCCTCGAGTTCTCCTTGCCCTGGCCGAGCTGATCGCCGTCGTAGGTGTACCAGGCGCCGGACTTCTTGACGATGCCCTGGTCGACGCCGAAGTCGATCAGGCTGCCCTCGCGGGAGATGCCCACGCCGTAGATGATGTCGAACTCGGCCTGCTTGAAGGGCGGCGCCATCTTGTTCTTGACGACCTTGACCCTGGTGCGGTTACCGACGGCTTCGGTGCCGTCCTTGAGGGTTTCGATGCGGCGGATGTCCAGCCGCACCGAGGCGTAGAACTTGAGCGCCTTACCGCCGGCGGTGGTCTCCGGGCTGCCGAACATGACGCCGATCTTTTCGCGCAGCTGGTTGATGAAGATCATGGTGGTGTTGGTCTGGCTGAGGCCACCGGTGAGCTTGCGCAGCGCCTGGGACATCAGGCGGGCCTGCAGGCCCACGTGGGAGTCACCCATCTCGCCTTCGATTTCGGCGCGCGGCACGAGAGCGGCGACGGAGTCGATGACAATCAGGTCGATCGAGCCGCTTCGCACCAGCATGTCGGCGATTTCGAGCGCCTGCTCACCGGTGTCAGGCTGGGAGACCAGGAGGGCGTCGATGTCGACGCCGAGCTTCTTGGCGTATTCGGGATCTAGGGCGTGCTCCGCGTCGATGAACGCGGCGATGCCGCCGTTCTTTTGCGCGTTCGCGATGGCGTGCAGGGTGAGGGTGGTCTTACCCGAGGACTCCGGGCCGTAGATCTCCACGATCCGGCCGCGGGGCAGTCCGCCTATACCGAGGGCGACGTCCAACGCGATCGACCCGGTGGAGATGGTCTCAACGGGGGCGCGGTCGTCGCTGCCGAGGCGCATGACCGAGCCCTTGCCGAACTGGCGGTCAATCTGGGCGAGGGCGGTGTCGAGTGCCTTCTCGCGGTCTGCTGCTGATGCCATGGTGTGCTCCTTCTGGTCGTGCGCGTGGCGCCTATAGGCTGTCGTTTCGATCGGCGGGAGGACCCCGGTGACCGCCCTCGACAAGGCAAGTGCGCGGTTGTCGTTGACGAATCCGACTGTACGCAGCCCCACCGACACTGGCCGGTGGACATTGCAACGGTGGACAATCCGTCTTCGACTTCTACTGTGGAGGAGCCTACCAAGAACCGAACACGCATTCGACACTGCTTCGGTGTGTCGGAAACTTCTCCCGAAACGACCAACGGCCCGGCTGGAGGGCCGGGCCGTTGCTGGGTCATGATGCGCTGTCGTCTGTGTGGCTGCCGGACGGGTGGCTGCCGGCGTGCCGGTCAGCCTCGGGCCGGCGGAAGCCCGGCCCCGTGTCGGCGCCCGTGCGGGACATCAGTCTCGGCGCACAGCGCCAGCCAGACGTCGCGGGCGGGCACCCCGCCCGCGAGAGCCTGATCGGCGGTGCGCCCGAGCGGTCCGAGAACGAGGTCCCGGGTGAGCACCCGACCGTAGCTTTCGCCGAACTCGTCTTTCAGAGCCTGACGGAACTCGCTCAGTCGCATGCGGTGCTCACTCGGCTTTCGTTCATTCGGCTGTCGTTCATTCGTGCAGTGCGAGTGCTGTGGGGATGGCCGATCAGCGCATCATCATGCTGGCGTCGAACTTGGCAACCAGCTCGTCGGGCACGGTGTCGGGGAAACGATCGATTCCCTCGATGACGGCCAGACGATCGCCGACCTCGCGCATGATCACCGAGATGGGTGTGTCAAGCGCGTCCGCGACCGAGGCAAGAATCTCGGATGAGGCTTCTTTCTGGCCGCGTTCCACTTCAGACAGGTAGCCGAGGGCCACACTTGCCTTGCTCGCAACCTGACGCAGGGTGCGACCCTTCTGCAGGCGGAAGTCCCTGAGCACATCGCCGATTTCCTGACGAACAAGAATCATCGGAACCTCCTTCTTCGTGCTGTCTTGACTGCTGGGGCCCACTCAACCGGTCAGTTTCGTGTAGCGGATGGCCAACAGTACTCTATCCATCCGACACCTCGAGATTACCGAGGATGACTGGACTTTTCTTGTGAATATGTGTTCTGTAACCCACCGGTAATACGAACTATTCCGTGATCTCCAGCTTTGTGGATTCCATCAGCGCACTCACAGCTTCAATCGCGTGCGCAACGGTCTGCGCCCGGATCTCGGCCCGGTCTCCCGCGAGGGAGATCGGTATGGCGCGCACTTTATCCTCGAATGCGAGTCCCAGGTAGACCGTGCCGACGCTTTGGCCGTCTTGTTCGTCTGGGCCGGCCACTCCGGTGGTCGAGATGCCGATGTCGGCCGGGCGTCCGTCCACCGCCAGGGCGGTGCACACCCCGGCGGCCATCTGCCTGGCGACCTCGGGGTGCACGGCCCCGTGCTCGGCCAGCAGGGTCTCGTCCACACCCAGCAGCGTGTGCTTGAGCGGCGTCTGGTAGGCCACCACTCCCCCGGCCACCACGACGGATGCGCCGGGGATGCGGACGAGTTCGGCCACGAGCAATCCGCCGGTCAGGGACTCCGCCACGGCGATGGTGAGGTGCCGGGCGGTGAGGACGGCGACCAGGGCGGCGGCGGCATCCGGGTGGGCCGTCATGTCAGGACGGGGTCGGTTTGGCGTGCTGGTTCTCCCGGCGGGCGGCGACGAGGTATTCGATGCCGGTGTACACCGTCAGCAGCAGGGCGATGGTCATCGTGATGGTGTTGACCCAGTTGATCCAGTCGCCCAGGACCAGCCAGAGCGGCAGCAGGGCCAGCGAGATCGCCACGGACTGGGCAAGGGTCTTGAGCTTGCCGCCGCGGGACGCCGGGATGACCCGGTCGCGCAGCATGGCGAACCGGAAGACCGTGATGCCGACCTCCCGGACCAGGATCACGATGGTGACCCACCACGGCAGCTCCAACAGGATGGACAGGCCGATCAGCGCGGCGCCGGTGAGGATCTTGTCGGCGATCGGGTCCAGCAGCTTGCCCAGGTCGGTGACCAGGTTGTAGCGCCGGGCGATGGCCCCGTCGACGCCGTCGGTGGCGATGGCCACGATGAAGAGCACGGCGGCCCACCAGCGGAGGGCGCCGTCGGCGCCGTTGTCGGCCAGCAGCATCCAGAAGAACACCGGTGCGAGCAGGATCCGCACGATGGTGATGATGTTCGGCAGGTTCCAGTTGGACGGCTTGGCCGGGGTGCTCGGTGTAACCATGGGGTCATTCCCTGTCGGTGAGTTGCCAGGCGTCTTCGTCCGAGTCGCCGTCTTCCTCAGCGTACCCTTCGCTCATCTTCGCCACCGGGTCGTCGGCGTAGCGAGGATCGGGCGCGGTCTGCTCGTGCGCCTGCTGCCGCTGGGACTCTTCGAACTGCGTGCGGGCGGTGGCGGCGTGGTGCTCGGCGTCGGAGCCGCGCAGCTTGGCCAGGACGCTGGGCAGCTGCTCGGCGGTCACCAGCACGTCGCGGGCCTTGGAGCCCTCGGACGGGCCGACGATCTCCCGGGATTCAAGCAGGTCCATCATGCGGCCGGCCTTGGCGAAGCCCACTCGGAGCTTGCGCTGCAGCATCGAGGTGGAGCCGAACTGGGTGGACACGACGAGTTCGGCGGCGGCGAGCAGAACCTCGAGATCGTCGCCGATATCGGAGTCGATCTCCTTGCGCGGCGCCTCGGCGGACACGTCGGGCCGGTAGTCGGGCCTGGCCTGCTGGGTGACGTGCTTGACGACCTTCTCGATCTCGGCCTCGTTGACCCAGGCGCCCTGCACGCGCAGGGCTTTGGAGGCGCCCATCGGCAGGAACAGGGCGTCGCCCTGGCCGATCAGCTTGTCGGCGCCGGGCTGGTCGAGGATGACCCTGGAGTCGGTGACACTGGTGACGGCGAAGGCCAGGCGGGACGGCACATTGGCCTTGATCAGGCCGGTGACCACGTCGACGCTGGGGCGCTGGGTGGCCAGCACCAGGTGAATTCCCGAGGCTCGGGCGAGCTGGGTGATCCGCACGATCGAGTCTTCGACGTCACGCGGGGCGACCATCATGAGGTCGGCGAGCTCGTCCACCACCACGAGCAGGTAGGGGTAGGGCTTGAGCTTGCGGGCGCTGCCTGCCGGCAGCACGATCTCGTTGTTGACCACGGCCTTGTTGAAGTCGTCGATGTGGCGGAAGCCGAAGCTGGCCAGGTCGTCGTAGCGCATGTCCATCTCCTTCACGACCCACTGCAGCGCTTCGGCGGCCTTCTTGGGGTTCGTGATGATGGGAGTGATCAGGTGCGGAACTCCGGCGTACGCGGCCAACTCGACCCGCTTCGGGTCGATCAACACCATGCGCACGTCGCTGGGCTTGGCCCGCATGAGCAGGCTCGTGATCATCGAGTTGACGAAGCTGGACTTTCCGGAGCCGGTGGACCCGGCCACGAGCAGGTGGGGCATCTTGGCGAGGTTGGCGATGACGAATCCGCCGCCGACGTCCTTGCCCACACCGATGGTCATCGGGTGGGTGCTGTTGGTGGCGGTCGTGGACCGCAGCACGTCACCGAGGGTGACGATCTCGCGGTCGGTGTTGGGGATCTCGATGCCGATGGCGCTCTTGCCGGGGATGGGCGAGAGGATGCGCACTTCATTGGAGGCGACAGCATAGGACAGGTTCTTGCTCAGCGCGGTGACGCGCTCCACCTTGACGCCCGGACCGAGTTCGATCTCGTACTGGGTGACCGTGGGGCCGCGGGAGAAGCCGGTGACCCTGGCGTCCACCGAGAACTGGCTGAGCACCTCGGTGATGGACTTGACGATCTCGTCGTTGGCGGCCGACCGGGCCTTGGCCGGCGGGCCGGCGGTGAGGGTCGTGGCGGAGGGCAGCACGTAGGGCAGGTTCGGCTTCTCGCCGAACTCGTATCCGGCCACTCCGCGGTCGACCGAGGCGGCGGCCTGATCGAGTTCGTCCAGAGCCGGGATTGCCTCGGTGAGTCCTTCTGGATCGTCTGAGGACAGTCCCGTGACGTGTGGCAGCGCATCCACTTCACCCGTGTAGCGCTTGATGGCTTCTTCGGCCTTGAGCAGGTCTTCGAGCACCTCGGTGCCGTAGTGGTCGTTGTGCACGGGGGGAACGTGGGCCTGGGCCGACTCCAGGGCCGTGTCGAAGCCGCCCTTGGCCGCATCCGCGCTGTGGTTGAGCAGTGTGCTGAGCGGGTCCGCGGCGGGCGGCTGGGCCTCGTCGGACTCGCTCGACATGGCGCTGCTGAAGTCGGGGTCCTCTTCGCGCTTGCTGGTGTTGCGCCGCCACCAGGGCAGGGCGCCCTCGTCGGTGTCGTCGTCGTTGCCGGCCTCGAGTCCGTCGAGTTCGATCTGCTTGGTCTTGAGCGCCTGGATGCGTTCCTGGCGGATCTCCTTGGCGGCCGCGCGCTCCTCAGGGGCGGGCAACGGGGCGCCGAAGAGCCAGGCGTAGAGTTCCCGGCTGCGTTCGCCGATCTTGTTCGGCGGGGTCTTCGTGATGATGAAGAGGCTGAGGATCAGCAGCAGGATCACGACGATGGCCGCGCCCACGGTGGTGATCAGGAAGATCAGCGGGGTCGCGATCATCCAACCGAGCACACCGCCGGAGAGGGCGAGCACCTCCACGCCCTGCTCGGGGTCCGGCTGCCCGCCGAAGATGTGGCAGAGGCCGGAGACCGTGACCAGAAGCAGGGAGAGGCCGATGCCGATGCGACCGTTGTCGTGCACGGAGCTCGGATTGCGGAACAGCCAGATCGCGAAGAGCATGATGATCACCGGCAGGGCGAAGGCGACCCGGCCGAAGAGACCACCGAAGGTCCAGGCATCCAGGGTCTGGGCCACCGGGTCGTTGATCAGGAACCACTCGATCACGGCGCCGGCGACGGCCAGCAGCACCAGGAAGAAGGGCAGTCCATCGCGGCGCTCCTCCTTGGAGAGCTGTTCGGGGCCGAGTGCGCGGGCCGCGCCGCCGGCGACGTGGGCCAGGCCCATCCAGATGCGCACGGCGATGCCCGGCTTGGACTCGGCCGCGGGGAATTTGACGGTCTTCTGGGTCGCGGTGCTGCCGGCCTTGGTGCGCGCGGTCGTTCCGGTGCCGCGCGCAGGCGTGCTGCGGGCACGCCCGGTCGACTTAGTGCTCGTAGCCATGTGTTCCACGGTACCGCCGACACCCGACATCGGCGCGATCCCACGCCCAATTGCCCGGGCGAGACCCGTCCCCGAGCTCACGAAAGCGGCCGTGTGGCTGCTCCGGCAGTGCCGTGGCGACCACACGGCCGCTTTCGCGAGTGATCAATATCGGATGGCGTCGATGACCTTGACCCGCACCGCCACCAGGGCGGGCAGCAGACCGGCGAGGGCGCCGACGACGGTGGCGCAGACGAGGCCGAGAATGGCCGCGTCCACCGGGAACGGCGGGAAATCGGCGACAGTGCCCTGGCTGATGAAACCCTGCAGCAGGGGGTTGGTCACGATGAGCACGGCGCCGATCACGCCGACCACACCGGCCACCAGGGTGGCGACGATGCTCTCCATCATCACCGAGAAGAACACCCTCCCCGCCGTGGCGCCGAAGCTGCGTCGCACCCCGATCTCGCGGATGCGTTGTTTGAGGGTCACCAGGGCGATGTTGACCAGGCCGAGGGCGCCGAGCAGCAGCACCAGGACGGCCACTCCCCCGACGAGCAGCTTGATCGATCCGAACGGGTCCTCGTTGTACGCGGCGTAGTCCTGCCGGTTCACCGACACGTCGGTTCCCGATCCGATCGCCGCGGTGAAGTCCCGCTGAATGGCGGTCGTCAGGTCCTCGCTGACCGCGGTCGGCACCCACATCTCGTAGTTGGGCACCACACCGTTCGCCGCCTGCTGTTCCGGCGAGCTCAGAGCCGTGAGGGTGTCGGCCAGCATGTACATCGCGGGCTCGGTCTCGTAGACGCTCACCGGGTAGACCCCGGTGATGACGGCGGTCGTCCTCTTGTCGCCGAGCAGGGTGGTGGTGGGATGCGTCGCCAGGTCAGGCTGGCCGAGCCTGTCGTAGTAGACCTGGTTCACCAGTACGTTGGGGGCGAGACGTTCGGCGTCGTCGGCGCTGAACCAGATGCCCTCGGTGAGCTTCACGCGGTGCATCGTGCCGTAGGCCTGGTCGACGGCCATGACACTCACCGGCACCGCGCCATCCGCGAACTGCACGGTCTGGCTGGAGTTCATGATCCGGCTAGCGTAGTCGATGCCGTACCGGTCGAGCGTGGTGGTCCAGAGCTCCTGCATGAGCTCGGTCTCCACCGGCGTGCCGTCGTTCTTCGACACGTACACGGAAAGGGTCGCCGCTCGGCCGCCCTGTCGTTCGTTCTGCTCCAGCAGGGCCTGCTCCGCCACGGCGCCGAGTCCCACGACGGTGGTGATCGCGCAGACCGCGACGGCCACGCCGATCAGCGAGAGCATCACCCGGGTCTTGTGGATGCGCAGTTCCTGCCAGGCCTCGACGAAGGAGCCGACGACGTTGCTGAGCAGGCGGTTCATGCGGGCACCGCCGCCAGGTCGTCGTCGCGCAGGTCGTCGGGCAGGCCGTCGTGCACGGCGCCGTCGGGCAGGGCCGGGTCGTCGGGAGCGCCGACGACGGTGAGCACGCCGTGGTCCAGGCGCAGGTGCCGGGTGGCCAGCGCCGCGATGGCCGGGTCGTGGGTGATGGTGATGAGGGCGGCGCCGGAGGCGGTGGCGACCTCGTCGAGCAGCGCCATCACGTCGGCGCCGGTTTCGAGGTCGAGGGCCCCGGTGGGTTCGTCGGCCAGGATCAGCCGCGGGCCGCGCACCAGCGACCTGGCGATGGCCACGCGCTGCTGTTCACCGCCGGAGAGCTTGTCGGGCATCGCGCCCAACCGGTGGCCGAGGCCGACACGGTCGAGCATCTCGGTGGCGATGCGCGCGCGCTTCCAGAACTGTTTACCCTGGGCGTAGAGCAGCGGGGTCATCACATTCTCGAGCGCCGTGCGGCCCTGCAGCAGGTTGAACTGCTGGAAGATGAAGCCCACATCGCGTCCGCGCACCCGGTCACGCTCGGCCGAGGAGAACGATTTCACCGGCCGACCGTCGAACTCGAGGTCACCCGTGGTGGGGTTGTCGAGCAGGCCCAGCAGGTTGAGCAGGGTGGACTTGCCCGAACCGCTGCGGCCCACGATGGATACCCGGTCCCCCACCGCCACGTCGAGGTCGACGCCGGAGAGGATCGTCAGCGGCGGAGCGTCAATGAGCTGGACGGTGCGGGTGACACCGGCCAGGTGCAGGAGCGTCACCGGAGCGTCATCCCGGGTTCGGAGCAGACCTCGCTGCCGTCGGGCGCGGTGATGCAGCCGTCGGCCGGTACCGCGACGGCACCGGGCACGAACTGGTTGATCAGGTCGCCCTCGGCCAGGCCCTCGATCACCTGCACGGAGGTGCCGTCATTCATTCCGAGCGTGACCGGGCGTTCTTCGGTGCTGCCGTCGGGCAGAACGAACCAGACGACGCCGGTCTCGGCGGAGCCCTTCACGGCCGTGGTGGGCACGACGAGCACGTTCTCCACCTTGCCGCCGGCGAGGGTGATCTGGGCGGCAAGGCCCGGGAACACCGTGACCCCGGCGGGGATGGCGCAGCTGACGGTGGTGCCGGAGGCGCCGCCGGTGCCGCCGGTGTCGATGCCCGACGTCGGGTCGCTGCCGGCGCCGCCGGCATCCGCCCCGGCCAGCGGGGTGGTGATGCGCAGGCCCGTGCAGGTGAACGGGGCCGGGCCGTTGGTGATGGCGATAGAGGCCTCGGTGGGCTGGGTGACCAGCCGGTACTGCTGTTCGGGGCTGAGCGATCCGCTCACGGAGTGGCTGGGCGGGGCGACCTGGCCGGTGGTGTCGCCGATGGTGACAGCCTGGCCGTGGATGACGGTGAGCGCGCTGAGTACGCCGTCCGCCGGGGCGAAGACCTTCTCAAACGTGATCGCCGGCTTCGGCTGGCTGATCGAGACCATCCCGGTGGCCGGGTCGGTTGTCTCGACGGGGTCGACAACGGTCTCTACCTTGATGTCGTAGATCTTGTCGCCCGCCACGACGGTCTGGCCGGCGGTGAAGAAGATCTCATCGACGGTTCCGGCGGCCACGGCCTTGACGGGCACTGCGGCATCCGCCGACACGGTACCGGGCAGCGTGACGTCGTTGGTGATCGTGCCCAGGGCCACGGGCACCTGCGGTTCGACGATCTGGCCGGTCGGCTGGGCCGGGTCCTGTGCCTCTGCGGTGTCGGCGAAGAAGGCCAGTTTCACCAGGGCCACGGCGATCGCCGCAATCACCAGCAGCCGGAGGATCGGAAAGACCCATTTGCGCATCACATTCACTGATTCCCCCATACTCGCACCGCACCCCCACGGTGTCGGCTGGCTCGAGCCTACGGCCAGCCCCGAGCCGTCAGGGCGACTTTCGGGCAAAGTCCTCCTGAAGGATGACGTCCTGGTCGGGCTGGAAAAAAGACGACAACCCCCGGCGCCGAGGGGCGGCCAGGGGTTGTCGGATGCTGCGGGTAGAGCGGGTGCCTACGCCTCGATGATCATCGGAACGATCATCGGGCGGCGGCGGAACGACGCCTGCACCCAGCGGCCGACGGTACGGCGCACGACCTGCGTGAGCGCGTAGGTGTCGTGGCTTCCGCTCTGGGCGGCCTCGGCCAGGGCGGCCTCGATCTTGGGCCGCACGGAGTCGAAGACCGAGTCGTCCTCGGCGAACCCCTTGGCGTGGATCTCCGGCCCGGTGATGATCTTGCCAGTGGACTTGTCGACCACGACGATGATGGAGATGAAGCCCTCTTCGGCCAGCGTGCGCCGGTCGGTGAGGTCGGCTTCGGTGATCTCGCCGACCGTGGAACCATCCACGTACACGTAACCGAGGTCGAGCTGGCCGACCTTCTTCACGTCGCCGTTGCGCAGGTCGAGCACGGTGCCGTCCTCGGCGAGGATGGCGCGTTCGACGGGAACCCCGCTCTGCACGGCGAGCTTGGCGTTGGCCACCAGGTGGCGGTATTCGCCGTGCACGGGCAGCACGTTCTTGGGCCGGAGCACGTTGTACACGTAGAGCAGCTCTCCGGCGGCGGCGTGTCCGGAGACGTGCACCTTGGCGTTGCCCTTGTGCACGACGTTGGCGCCGAGCTTGGTGAGGCCGTCGATGATGCGGTAGACCGCGTTCTCGTTGCCGGGGATCAGGCTGGAGGCCAGGATCACGGTGTCGCCGGGGCCGACCTCGATCTGGTGTTCGCTGTTCACGATGCGGCTGAGGACGGCCATCGGCTCGCCCTGCGACCCCGTGGACATGTAGACGATCTTGTTGTCCGGGATGTTCCCGGCCTTCTTGAAGTCGATCAGCACACCATCCGGCACCTTGAGGTAGCCGAGGTCGGCGGCGATGGTCATGTTGCGCACCATCGAGCGGCCCAGCAGCGCCACGCGGCGCCCGTTGGCGTGGGCGGCGTCGAGCACCTGCTGCACGCGGTGCACGTGGCTGGAGAAACTGGCGATGACCACCCGGCGCGGGGCACGGGCGATGACGTCTTCAAGCACCGGTCCGATGGCGCGCTCGCTCGGCGTGAAGCCGGGGACGTCGGCGTTGGTGGAGTCGACCAGGAACAGGTCGATGCCCTCCTCGCCGAGGCGGGCGAAGTCCCGCAGGTCCGTGATGCGGTTGTCCAGCGGCAGCTGGTCCATCTTGAAGTCACCGGTGTGCAGCACGCTGCCACCCTCGGTCTTAATCGCGACAGCGAGGGCGTCGGGGATCGAGTGGTTCACGGCGACGAACTCGAGGTTGAACGGGCCGAGGCGTTCCTTCTGGCCCTCTTTCACCTGCAGGGTGTACGGGGTGATGCGGTGTTCTTTGAGCTTGGCTTCGATGAACGCCAGCGTCAGGCCGGAGCCGATCAGCGGGATGTCCTGGCGGAGCTTGAGCAGGTAGGGCACTGCGCCGATGTGGTCTTCATGGCCGTGCGTGAGCACGATACCGACGATGTCCTTGAGGCGGTCCTTGATCGGGGTGAAGTCCGGCAGGATCAGGTCGACACCGGGCTGGTGCTCTTCGGGGAACAGCACCCCGCAGTCGACGATCAGGATTTTGCCGTTGATCTCGAAGGTGGTCATGTTCCGGCCGATTTCGCCGAGTCCGCCGATGGGCGTGACGCGAAGGGTTCCCTTGGGAAGCGCGGGCGGTGCGTATACGTCGTTGGGCATAAGCCCTCCTATTGTGGAGTTGGTGGTACGTGAAGTTGGTGCTGCTGGAGTCTGTGGTGGTGCGGTCTAGCTTCTAGCGTGTGGTCTCTAGCGTGTGGTTCCGGCGATCTTGGGCAGCGCGCCACCTGCGGCGGCGTTGCGGTCGGGGCGGAAGTTGGTGAAGTCGACGCCGGGGATGTTGCGGACCAGGTCGATCTCGTCTTCGATCATGGCGGCCTCGGATTCCTCCGGGCCGACGAGGGGCAGGCGCACGCGGGGGCTGCCGATGCGGCCCAGCCCGTGCAGGATGTACTTGGCCGCAACGGTGCCGGGCACGTGGGTCATCACGGCGCGCACGAGCGGTTCGAGCTGCTGATGAGCCAGCGTCGCCGCCTTGAGGTCGCCCGCGTTGACGGCATCCACCATCTGGCGGTACGGGGTGGCCGCGATGTTCGCGGTGACGCCGATCAGGCCGGTGGCGCCGATCGAGAGGTGCGGCAGCACGTTGGGGTCGTCGCCGGAGAAGTAGAGCAGGTCGGTCTGGTTGAGCACCCGGCTGACCTGAGCCAGGTCGCCCTTGGCGTCCTTGACGGCGAGGATGTTCGGGTGCTTCGCGGCGCGCAGGATGGTCTCGTAGGTGATCGGGATGCCCGTGCGGCCGGGGATGTCGTAGAGGATCACCGGCAGGTCGGTGGCATCCGCGATCATACGGAAGTGCGTGAGCACGCCAGCCTGGGTGGGCTTGTTGTAGTACGGGGTGACGATCATGTTGCCGTCGGCGCCGGCCTTTTCACTCTGCTTGGCGAGCTGCATGGCGTGCGCGGTCTCGTTGGAGCCGCCACCGGTGATGATCTTGGCGCGGCCGGCCGCGACATCCTTGCCGACCTCGACGAGCCGGATCTTCTCGGGGTCGGTGAGGGTGGAGGTTTCACCGGTGGTGCCGGTGACCACGATGCCGTCGGCCCCTGCGGTGATGACGTCGTCGATGTGCTTCTCGACGTCTGCCCAGGCCACCTCACCGTCAGCGGTGAATGGTGTCACCAGGGCGACGAGGACCTGCCCGAAAGGGTTGAAAGGAGTAGACACGTTTTACAGGTTATCGTCTAGCGCGCCCTCCCGCGCCTTCGCGTGTGCTCTCGCGCGCGTCATCCGCCGTCATACGGGCCGTTCGGGGCCCGCCGCGGCGTAGCCTCTCCTGCATGAACCCAGCCGCCGCCCTGCTTGTTCTGGTGCTGTTGGTCGCGCTGACCTGCGCGCTGGGGTTTCTCTGGCGTCGCCGGCAGGGCCGGGTGTCAAGCGCGAGCGCTGATCTGGTCACGGCAGCCGAGCTCGGGCTGCCCTCGTCTGATTCCGCGCCGGTCTTCGGTGCGGAGGCGACCCTGCTGCAATTCTCCACCGAGTTCTGCTCCCGCTGCCCCGGCACCAGCACCCTGCTGCGCCAGGTGGCGGATGGGCGTTCCGGCGTGCGGCACGTGGACGTGGACATCACCTGCCGGGCGGACCTCGCCCGGCGGTTCAACGTGCTGCAGACGCCGACCACGCTTGTGCTGGACGGGGCCGGCCAGGTGCGCGCCCGGGTGGGCGGTGTGCCGAACCGGGCCGCCCTGCATGCCCACCTCGACGACCTCGCCCGTGACGTTCAGGAGTTCCGATGACCCAGCCCACTCCCGCTTCCGCCACGAAACGGCCAGGGGTCGACCCGCGCGGACCCCGGTTCGGGGCCGCCGTCACCGCCGTGCTGCTGCTGCTGGCGATCTTCCTCGCGCTGGTCGGCGCATCCGTCGCCGCGCTGACCCTGCTCGCCGCGCAGACCGCGGTGTTCGCCTGGGGCACCGTGGCCGGTGTCGCGCGGCATCCGTACGGGCTGCTCTTCAAGACCTTGGTGCGCCCGCGGCTCGGCCCGGCTGCGGCACTCGAAGACCCGGCGCCGCCCACCTTCGCCCAGGGGGTCGGCCTACTGGTCGCCCTGATCGGAGTGGTACTCGGCCTCGCCGGGGTGTCGGCGGCGGTGCCCATCGCCGCAGCGGCCGCGTTCGTGGCGGCGTTCCTGAACGCGGTCTTCGACTACTGCCTGGGCTGCCAGCTCCACCTCCTACTGGTGCGAAGCGGGATTCTCGGTCGGAGCCCGGCGGCGCCCTGACCGGAGGGAGGGCCTGGTACGAGGCGGGGCTGGGCTGGGCCGGGCCGGGCTGGGCTGGGCTGGGCCGGGCTGGGCTGGGCCGGGCCGGGCTGGGCTGGGCTGGGACGGCGGGGCCGGGCTGCGCTGCGCGGGGCTGGGCTGGGCGGGGCTGGGAACCTGCCCGTTGCCCGTGGATTGACCGTGCCTGATCCGGGGCCGGCGGATAGGCTGGTGATCCACTTCCAGGAGGTAACACCATGGCCCTGACCAGCGAAGCAACCACCGTATGGACCGGCGACCTGATGACGGGTTCCGGAACCGTCACCCTCGATTCCTCGCACGGCGGATCGTTCCCGGTGAACTGGAAGGCCCGCGCAGAGGGCACCGCCAATACGACCAACCCCGAGGAACTGCTCGGTGCCGCGCACGCATCCTGCTTCTCGATGGCGCTGGCCAACATCCTCACCTCCGCCGGGCACCCGCCGACCAGCATTCAGGCCACCGCCGCGGTGACCTTCGTCGCGGGAACCGGCGTCACCGGCAGTCACCTGCTCGTGAGCGCCAGCGTTCCCGGCGTCACCGAGGAGCAGTTCGAGGCGTTCGCGCAGGACGCGAAGGTGAACTGCCCGATTTCGCAGGCGCTGACGGGCATCCCGATCACCATTGAAGCCGAGCTGGCCTGAGCGGCCGTCGGTAACTCCCATGCGCGTACTCATCTCCGGAGCCTCCGGACTCATCGGCTCCGAATTGACCCGTCAGCTGGAGGCCGCGGGGCACACCGTGCTCCGGCTCGTGCGACGCCCCCCGCAAACCCGAGCGGAGTTCCGCTGGGACCCGGCGACGTTGACCCTTGACCCTGCCGCACTCGACGGTGTGGATGCGGTGATCAACCTGTCCGGCGCCTCGATCGGGCGGCTGCCCTGGACCAAGTCCTACCGACGCCAGATCATGGAATCCCGGGTGCAGGCCACGCGCACCCTCACCGACGCCATGCGCCGCTCCGCCACGCCGCCGTCGGCGCTACTGAACGCATCCGCCGTGGGGATCTACGGCAACCGGCCCGGTGAGGAGCTCACCGAGGACTCCCAGCCCGGCTCCGACTTTCTCGCCACGGTCGTCACAACCTGGGAGGCGGAGGCCCGCCTGGCCCCTCAGGCCACCCGGGTGGTGATGCTGCGCACCGGCCTGGTGCTCGCCAAGGGTGGCGCGTTGAAGCCGTTGATGCCGATCGTGCGGCTCGGCCTCGGCGGTCCGCTCGGCCGCGGCAGCCAGGTGTGGCCGTGGGTGAGCCTGCACGATGAGGCCGCCGCGATCGTGCACCTGCTCACCTCGGAGCTCAGTGGCCCGGTGAACCTCGCCGGCCCCACCCCGGCGACCGCCAACGACGTGATCCGGGCCGTGGCCACGGCGCTGCGCCGGCCGTTCTTTGTTCCGGTGCCCGAGGTGGTGCTCACCCTCGCCCTGCAGGACGCCGCCAGGCAACTGCTACTCGCCGACCAGCGGGTGAGCTCGGCGAAGCTGGAGGCCGACGGTTTCCGCTTCACCCACCGCACGGCCGCCGAAGCGGTCAGCTGGATGCTGCGCTAGCGGGTCCGGTGCGCGGGGTAGCCGCAGCCGGGCCCGATCTCGTTGCGCCGGCGGGCCGCAGCCGGGCCCGATCTCGTTGCGCCGGCGGGCCGCAGCCGGGCCCGATCTCGTTGTGCGGGGTAGGCGCCGCTAGGCGGGTGGCGCGCCCATAGCCCAGCGGCGCCTACCCCGCACAGCTCGAGATTCCCCTCGGGTTCACCTCATCCTCACCTTCGCGGGCTGAGCCTCGCCCTCCCCGCACGCTGCTGCGCGCGGCAGGCCGGTCCTCCACAAGCTTCCCCCACCCGGAGTTTTTAACATCCGCTGTTCGGCGGCCGTGGCCGTGGCGCCTGGCGCACAGACTCGCCCAATGACCAATCACCCAGACCAACCATCCGTCCCACCCGAGGTGATCCTGGCCGCCGAGTACCGGCGCGCCCTCGGTGCCGACCTGCGCCTGCGGCGCGCTGCCGAGCGGGGCTACCTGCACCGCATCGGCTGGGGCCAGTATTGCCCCGCCGCGGTCTGGGCAGGCCTCGACCGAGACCAACGGTATGCGCTGAAGGTCCGGGCCGCGTCGCTGGCACGCGGGAGCGCGCTGCCCCTTTCGCACCAGTCTGCGGCGGCGTTGTGGCAGCTACCGCTCCTGACACCGTGGCCCGATGAGATCCATTTCCTCGGTGAACGGTCAACCGGAGGTCGCTCGGAGTCCGGCATCCGCCGGCATACGGTGGGCTTCGACGAGCGAGATGTCACTACGCGGGATGGGGTGTTGGTCACGTCGGTCGCTCGCACGGTGATCGAACTTGCGACGGTCGTGGATCTCCGGTCGGCGGTCGCCGCGGCCGACCGGGCCCTGGCTGTGGACCGGTCTGGGCGGATTCCGCCCCTCACCGAGCGGGCGACCCTGCTCGAGACGTGGCATCGGATGCTGCCGTTCCGCGGTTCGGTGCGGGCGCGCACGGTGATCGACTTCGCCACGCCGCTCTCGGGCTCCCCCGACGAGTCGGGTAGTCGAGTGACGATCGCGCTGGCCGGCCTGCCCGAGCCAGAGTTGCAGCATCCGTTCGTGATCGAGGACCGCACGGTCTTCTCCGATTTCTTCTGGCTCTACGTGCGAGGTGTGGGCGAGAGCGACGGCCGGGTGAAGTACTTCGACCCCGTGATGCTCGCCGGGCGAACTCCGGCGGAGGTGGTGTACGAAGAGAAACTCCGTGAGGATGCCATTCGGCTGCAGGTGCGCGGCTTCGTGCGCTGGGACCACGCCACCGGAATGAGCGTGCCGCGATTGACGGCGCGACTGGCGCACCTGGGCCTCACCCGGGGTCGCCCTCGACTGGCCGAGCACTGAGGGCTGCGGCATCGAAAGGGGAAGCAGCACCTGCGGATGGGGCAACTGAGGTATGCGGGGCAGGCGCCGCTGGGCCATGGGCGCGCCACCCGCTTAGCGGCGCGGCACCCGCACAACGGCCGAGGGGTGCTCAGTGGCCGAAGACCCCGGAGTGAGATCCCGGCCCGAAGACCCCGGCGCGAAAACCCCGGCGCGAGACCGCGCAGCTATGCAGCATCCGCGTAGTGGCCGCTGGCTACCCTGCGGATGGGGCGCCTCGAGGTATGCGGGGCAGGCGCCGCTGGGCTATAGGCGCGCCACCCGCATAGCGGCGCGGCACCCGCGCAGCGCACAGTGTGGACGCTCAGCGGCCGAAGACCGCGGCCGAAGACCCCGGCGCGAGACCGCGCAGCTATGCAGCATCCGCGTAGTGGCCGCTGGCTACCCTGCGGATGGGGCGCCTCGAGGTATGCGGGGCAGGCGCCGCTGGGCTATAGGCGCGCCACCCGCATAGCGGCGCGGCACCCGCGCAGCGCCCCTCCACGGCCGCGGCCGGCAGGCGCCGACGGCGGGCGCCGACGGCGGGCGCCGACGGCGGGCGCGGACGGTGGGCGCCTACGGCGGGCGCCGACGGCGGGCGCGGACGGCGGTTCAGGCCGCGGACTTCTCCAGGCTCATCGCGGTGCGGAGGGCTGAGCGGGCGCGGCGGCGATCGCCCGACGCGTCGTAGGCCAGGCCCAGGCGGAACCAGGCTCGCCAATCCTCGGGCGCGGCATCCACCGCCTCGCGGTACTGCGGGAACTGCGCGTCGGCCGCCTCGCGGAAAGGACGGCCGCTCGGGCGACTGGGCAGGTCGTTGACGGGCAAGGCGCCCTCGGCGTCGAGCTGATTGACCAGGCGTTCGCAGCGGATGCCGAAGTTGATTTCGCGCACCAGCGCCCAGGCGCCGATGAACGGGAGCACAATGAGCGCGATACCGATGAGGATGCCGACGGGCTCGCCGCTCTGCACGAAGAGCACAGCGCGCCAGCCGACGAGCACCAAGTAGAAAACCAGAAGGACGGCCATCACGATGACGGCGATGCGACCTTTCATTCGCCGGGCTCCATCTCGGCGTCTTCCGGCCCGGCAGCCGGCCCGGCAGCCGGCCCGGCAGCCGGCCCAGCGGCCGGCCCAGCGGGCTCCGCAGCGAGCACCTCGCCGGAGAGCCCGAGGTCGATCAGCTGGTCGAGGCCGACTGTCACCCCGACGCAGTCCCCGGTGGCGGCCAACGCCACCATGATGCCGCGCTCATAGGCGTCGGCGGAAAGCGTGTTGTGGGTGATCGTGAGGGTCTCCCCCGAGCCACCGAAGATCACGTCCTGCCGGGCCAGCACTCCGGCCAGACGCAGGCTGTGCACCGGGACCGTGGCAACCAGCTGGCCGCGGGCGCGCTGGTCGACGTGCGGGGCGGCGACCGGGCCGAGGCCGGCGCGGGAGGCGGCCATCAGCTCCGCGGTGCGCACGGCGGTTCCCGACGGCGAGTCGACCTTGCCCGCCTGATGCGCCTCGACGATCTCGACGGAGTCGAAGAACCGGGCCGCGAGGGCGGCGAAGGCCGTGCCGAGCACCGAGCCGAGCGAGAAATTGGGGATGATCACGGCGCCGACATCCGTGCGGCCCTTGAGTTTGTGGCCGAGCGCGTCGATCCGGGCCTGCGACCAGCCGGAGGTGCCCACGAGCACCCGGAGGCCGTTGGACACGGCGAAGTCCACGACGCTCTGGCTGACCGCCGGTGCGGTGAGGTCGATCGCCACATCAGCGCCCAGCATCTCGCTGAGCTCGCTGGTCGAGTCCAGCCGGGCCACCAGCTCGTACTCCGCCGAATTCTCCACCAGGTCGCAGACCAGGCGCCCCATCTTGCCCGTTGCGCCGATGACGGCCACCCGTGTTGTCATGCTGCCAATCTACCAAGCGCGACGGTTGCCACCGGCGCCCGGACACGTAGCCTAGGGGCATGCCTGAATTCACTGCGGTCTCTGTCACGGATGCGGGGTCCATCGCCCTGCTCACCCAGTACTTCAGCGATCGAGCCTCAACGTTTCCGGCCGCGGGCGGATACCGCACGACCTTCCCGACCCCCGCGCAGTTCGTGGAGCCGAACGGCCAGTTCCTGCTTGTCAGCGAAGAGCCTGGGTCGCGCACGTTCGTGGGCTGCGGCGGCGTGCGGCGTATCGAAGACGGGGCGGATGGTGCGGTGCGGTTCGAGGCCAAACACCTCTGGCTGCAGCCGCAGGTGCGCGGCCGCGGCTGGGGCAGCCTGCTGCTGGCGGAACTGGAAAAGCGGGCCAGCGCATTCGGTGCCACGGAAATCGTGCTCGACACCAACTCGAGTCTTGAGGCGGCCGGGGCGCTCTACCGGCGCTCCGGCTATGTGGATGTGCCGCCGTACAACGACAACCCGAACGCCACGAACTGGTACCTCAAGGCGCTCGCCTAGTCCGCAGGTCCCGGCCCGAGCGTTAGAACAGCAGCGGGTCCGGCAGGCCGGTGCGCAGTTCCACCGGCAGGTGGCCGAGGTCGTTGTGGGTGACCAGGGACCACGGCCGGCCGGGCTTCTGCTGCAGCACGGTGAGGCCGCAGTTGGCCTGGTTGATGCTGATCCAGCGCCAGTCCGGGGCGCCGAGCACTTCACGCACAAACCAGGCGATGACAAAATTGTGGGTGATCAGCAGGTCGTGCCGGGGTCCCCGGTGCGGATGCAGGAACTCCGCGACGGCGTCCTCCATCTGGGCGCGGCCGGCCGCGATTGCTTCGTCGCTGACGGAGTTGAAGAACGGCGCGTACGACTTGGGCATCTCCGGCGCCCGGCCGGAGGGAACACAGTCGAACAACAACGGGGACGGCTCCGACGTGAGCGACGGGAGCCGGTCGGCGATGATGGCGGCCGTCTCCGCGGCGCGTTGCAACGGCGAGTGCCAGGCGCCGGTGAACGGTACCCCGCCGAGACGCTCGGCGATGAGGTGCGCCTGCCGCTTTCCGCGCGGCGACAGAGGGCCGTCCGGCAGGCCGTACTCGGCATCCTGCTGTTCGCCGTGCCGCACAAGGTAGAGGTACTGGGGCATCATCGCCCTTTCGGTTGATGTCGGTAAAGCGTCGCATCGGGTCTGGGATCCACCGCGAAGGCTGGTCAGTTGGGCGCGCCGGGCACCGTTCGGGACGACAGCACGGCGTCGAAGACGTCCTCCTCGAGGGCACCGACGGC
This sequence comes from Cryobacterium sp. SO1, assembly GCF_004210215.2. Taxonomy (NCBI): domain Bacteria; kingdom Bacillati; phylum Actinomycetota; class Actinomycetes; order Micrococcales; family Microbacteriaceae; genus Cryobacterium; species Cryobacterium sp. SO1. The sequence goes on along the minus strand of NZ_CP067394.1, from coordinate 1,214,839 downwards.
GGCTACCGAGAACGCTCGGGACACCATCTCCGCCGCCAACTCCTGCACGTCGTCCGCGGTGACCAGCGCGAGCCTGCGCAGCGCCTCATCGAGGTCGACGAACTCGCCCAGAGTGATCTCGGAGCGGCCGAGCCTGGACATCCGGGTGTCGGAGTCTTCGAGGGCCAGGGCGGATGCGCCGGAGAGCTGCCCGGAGGCCCGCTTCATCTCGTCGGCGCTCACGCCGTGCTCGGCGAGGCGGTGCAACTCGTCGAGCATGATCTCGGCGACCTGGCCGGCCTTGGCAGGCGTGCAGCCGGCGTACATGCCGAAGATGCCGGCATCCGAGTAGCCGGGCGCGAAGGAGTAGACGGAATAGGCCAGGCCACGCTTCTCGCGTACCTCCTGGAACAACCGTGACGACATGCCGCCGCCGAAGATTGAGGTCAGCACGTTCATCGCCACCCGGCGCTCGTCGGCGGCGACGAGCCCCGGCACGCCGATGAGAAGGTTCGCCTGTTCGAGAGGGCGGTGCACCACGCTGACGGGCCGGCCCTGGTTGATCACCGCGGCGGCGCCGGAGCGGCGGCCCACCGGTGCGGCGCGCTCGCCCAGGTCCCAGCCCGCCTGCAGGAGCGACCGGGTCACCGCGGCCACGAGCACGTCATGGTCGATGGCACCGGCCACCGTGACGACGAGGTCTTGCGGCCGGTAGTTGGCCCGGTAGTGCTCCCAGACCGCATCGCGGGTCGCCGCGCGGATGGTGTCGGGGGTGCCGCCGATCGGGCGACCCAACGGATGCGCACCCATGACCGCCTGGAAGAATCTTTCGTTGGCGACGTCGGCCGGGTCGTCGTCGGCCATCGCGAGTTCCTCGAGGATGACGCCGCGTTCGGTTTCGAATTCGCCGGGGTCCAGCAGCGAGGAGGTGATCATGTCGGTGAGCACCTCAACCGCCATCTGCAGGTCGCGGTCCTGCACCTTGGCGTAGTAGCAGGTGTATTCCTTGGCCGTCATGGCGTTGTGCTCCCCGCCGACGGCGTCGAACGCGATGGCGATGTCCAACGCCGAGCGCTGGGCGGTGCCCTTGAACAGCAGGTGCTCGAGAAAGTGCGTGGAGCCGAAGTGGCCGGGGTCTTCATCGCGGGAGCCGACGGCCACCCAATAGCCGATGGTGAGGCTGCGGCTACCGGGCACCTGTTCGGTGACGATGCGCACCCCGCTGGGGAGCACGGTGCGCCTGACGAGGGACTCACCGGCGGCCCGAAACGAGAGTTCGGTCAGGTCAAGGGGAAATTCAACGGCACCGTTCATATCGGTTCAACCTTACGACACCGCACCCGCCACGACGCAGCAGGACGCCGCCGGACGCCGCCGGCGGCAGCGCCGACGAGAGTGCCAACGAGAGCGCCGACGGTCAGGTCGACACCTTGTCGAGGTCGACCATGTCCGCCCGGCCCAGCCGCACGGCGGCCGCGGCCACGAGCGCATCCACCTGGTCGGGCCGGCTGGCGCTGGCGACCGGCGCCACCACGCCGTCCCTGGCCAGCAGCCAGGCCAGTGCGATCGTCGACGGGGCCACGCCGTGGTCCTCGGCGATACGTTCGAGCACCGCGAGCACCTTGAGGCCGGTGCGGTTGAGGTAGACCGACGCGCGCCCGGCGCGGATGCTGTCGGTGAGGTCGGACTTGGCGTGGTACTTGCCGGTGAGGAAACCGTGAGCCAGGGCGAAGTAAGGCATCACGGCAATCCCCTGCGCGCGGGTGACCAGGGCCAGCGAGGATTCGAACGAGACCCGGTTCATCAGGTTGTACGGGGTCTCCAGAGCCACGAACCTGGGCAGGCCGTTGGCGGCGAGCACCCGAGCCTCCATCAGGCGCTCCGCCGTGAAGTTGGAGGCCGCCAGATAGCGCACGGTGCCGGCGGCGATGAGCATCTCCATGGCGCCGAGGCTCTCTTCCAGCGGCACGTCGAGGTCGTCGAAGTGGAAGTGCAGCAGGTCGATGTGATCGGTACCGAGCCGTTCGAGGGAGGCGTGCACCGCGCCGACGATGCTGCGCGGTGAGAGTCCGGGGTTGTCGCGGTTGCGGCCGATCTTGGTGGAGATGACCATGTCGTCCCGCAACCCGCGGGTGCGCATCCAGGACCCGATCAGCACCTCGCTGCGGCCGGCCGCGTAGCTGTCCGCGGTGTCGAGGAAGTTGCCGCCGAGTTCCCAGTGCCGGTCCAGGATCTGCATCGCGGTGTCGCCGTCGGTGGTCCAGCCGAAGACGCTGCAGCCCAGCGCCAGCGGGTGCACGGTGAGATCGGTATCGCCGATGGTCCGACGGATGCCCGGGGCGGGGTGGATCGAGCGTTCCGGCAGCCGCACCGGCGCGGTGTGCTGCACCTGCACCGGACGGGTCTGTAGGGCGAGATCATCGAGCAGGAGGGCGCTCTGAGCGGCGGTAGCCGTGTCGGGCAGGGTGTCGGGCGTCGCGGCATCCGCTCCGCTCTGGCCGGTGACCTCGTCGGTGCTGGTTGTGTCGACACGTCCGGTATCCACACGTCCCGTCACCACACGCCCGGTTGCCACGCTGCCTCTCATGCCTCCACCGCCCCTCGGACGGGTGTGTGCGGCTGCCGCACCAACCCGTATATAGCCGAGAATAACCCGATCCGCACATTCCGCTGGGGGCGCGCGGCAAGCGTTACACAAATGTGTGGCTTGACCCCCCGTTTAGCCGGAATTTTGCCCCGCCGAGCTTGTTCGAAGGGTCGGGGAGTAGTCTTTCCGGCATGTCCGAATCCTCTCTCTACGCCGTGCCGCTCACCATGATCGACGGCACCTCCACCACGTTCGGTCAGTTCGCCGGCAAGACCGTGCTTGTGGTCAACGTGGCGTCCAGGTGCGGCTTCACGCCCCAGTACGCGGGTCTCGAGGCGCTCTACCGCCGTTTCGCCGACGACGGCCTGGTGGTGCTGGGGTTGCCGTGCAACCAGTTCATGGGCGAGGAACCCGGCAGCGAAGAGGAGATCCAGCAGTTCTGCGAGGTCAACTTCGGTGTCACCTTCCCGCTCACGGCCAAGGTGGATGTGCGCGGCAAGCACCAGCATCCGCTCTACAGCCAGCTCACCGCGTTCAAGAAGGGCGTGCTGCCGGGGCTGATCAAGTGGAACTTCGAGAAGTTCCTGGTGAACGCGAACGGCGTCATCGTGGACAGGTTCGCGTCGACGGTGGAGCCCGAATCAGCCCAGCTCGTGGGGGCGATCGAGAAGGCACTGGCGCGAGCCGCCGCCTGATCCGTTCCCCGTCACACCGCCCGGCGCCCGGCCCCTGCGTCGATCAGGCGTCCCAGCTGCACACACAGAGCTCGTTGCCCTCGGGGTCGGCCAGCACCCACCAGTCCGGGGCATGCTCGTCGGTGAGCAGCACTCCGCCGACCTCGATGATGTCCGCCACCCGCTCCTCGCAGTCGGCCACCGGCACGTACACGTCCAGGTGGATGCGATTGCGCTCGGTGCGCTGGATCTCCATGTGCTGGAACCACAGCTTGGGGCCGACGCCCCGGGGATCGTGCAGTTCGATGTCGTCCGCCGGTCCCGACTCCAGGTAGCCCAGTCCCACCCGCCAGAACGGGCGCACGGCCGCGGCGTCGGAGCAGTCGATGGCGATGTCGGTGCGACTGGGCACCAGGCGGGTCGGGTGGGCGTCCTGCTCGGCGGCCAGCTCCTGGATCCGCAGCGCGAGCCGCAGGTCCCGCTCGGTGACGCCGCCGGCGTCGTGGCTGGTCAGCTCGAACTCCACCGTGCCGTAGCAGAGCTTCACGTCGGGGTGGTGGCCCTGGGCCTCGGCGTCGGTGGCGACGGCATCGACCAGGCGCACCGCGGCGGCGAAGTCCGAGGTGCGGTAGGTGGCATACAGGGTTCCCTCCAGGTGCAGGAAATCGCCCCCGGAGAGCACCGATCGGGTTTGGCTGGGAGTCAGGGTCTGACGGGGGGCATCCATCCGACCACTCTTCCGCGCGGCGCCGAGCCGGTCAACCCTGGGCGGTGCATCGCTCTGCCACCCGGTGGGGCGGCGGATTTCCCGTCGGCGCAGCCGATTTGGGTAACGGTGTGCACTGTGCCCTGTTCAGGGGTCATTGCGCATGCTACGGTTTGGCAGTATGCACCACCTGGACAAAGTCGATCTCGAGTTGCTTCGCGCGTTGTGCGCCGACCCGGACAGCACCTTTGTGGGGCTCGCCCACACCCTGGGGCTCTCCCGGAATACGGTGCAGGCCCGGATGAGCCGGCTGGAGGAGTCGCAGGCATTCCTGGCCTTCGATCGCCGCGTCAGCGCGGCCGCGCTCGGGTATCCGCTCACGGCGTTCATCGAGGTGTACATCGTGCAGAAGCGCGCCGCGGAGATCATCGCCGAGCTCAGCCGCATCCCCGAGATCGTGCAGGCGCACGGTATGAGCGGTGCGGCCGACCTGCTGGTGCGGGTGGCCTGCGCCGACGCCGAAGACCTGTTCCGGATCGACCGCACCATCCTCGCCTGCGAGGGCGTTGAACGCACCGAGACGTCCCTGGCAATGGGCGAGCTGATTCCGTACCGGGTCGTTCCGCTGCTCGAGCGCGGCGTCCAGCCCAAACCTTCCTGAACCCCGTCGGCGCTCCGATCAGCCCGCGCCGGGCGCGCGAAAAGGCCCGCCCTGCCGAAGCAGGACGGGCCTTCCGTCTGACCGGCACACCTGGCGAGAGGTGACCGGCAGAACTAGTGACTAACCCTCGGCCGGAGCTTCGGGTCCCTCGGATGCAGCGTCACGACCGTGCGTGTCGGCTTCATCGGCGAGGACCGGGGCGAGTGAAAGCTTGCCACGGTCGTCAATCTTGGTGATCTCAACGAGGACCTTCTGGCCCACGCCGAGAACGTCTTCGACGTTCTCCACGCGCTTGCCGCCGGCGAGCTTGCGCACCTCAGAGATGTGCAGCAGGCCGTCCTTGCCCGGGAGGAGCGAGACGAAGGCGCCGAAAGCGGCGATCTTCACGACAGTTCCGAGGAACTGCTCGCCAACCTCGGGGTTGGTGGGGTTCGCGACGGAGTTGACCATGATGCGCGCGGCCTCGGCCGAGGGACCATCGACAGCGCCGATGTACACGGTGCCGTCTTCCTCGATCGAGATGTCGGCGCCGGTCTCGTCCTGGATCGAGTTGATCATCTTGCCCTTCGGGCCGATGAGCTCGCCGATCTTGTCGACGGGGATCTGCACGCTGATCACGCGGGGCGCGGTCGGTGCCATCTCGTCGGGCTTGTCGATCGCGGCGTTCAGCACGGCGAGGATCGTCGTGCGAGCATCCTTCGCCTGCGTCAGCGCGCCGGCCAGGACCGACGCGGGAATGCCGTCGAGCTTGGTGTCGAGCTGGATCGCGGTGACGAATTCGCTCGTGCCGGCAACCTTGAAGTCCATGTCGCCGAGGGCGTCTTCGGCACCGAGGATGTCGGTCAGAGCCGCGTAGCGGGTCTTGCCGTCGACGGTGTCGGAGATCAGGCCCATCGCGATGCCGGCGACCGGGGCACGCAGCGGCACTCCGGCGTTCAGCAGCGACAGGGTGGAGGCGCAGACGGAACCCATCGAGGTGGAACCGTTGGAACTGAGCGCCTCGGAGACCTGACGGATGGCGTACGGGAATTCCTCACGCGTGGGCAGCACGGGAACCAGGGCACGCTCAGCGAGCGCTCCGTGGCCGATCTCGCGACGCTTGGGCGTGCCGACCCGACCGGTTTCACCGGTGGAGTAGGGCGGGAAGTTGTAGTTGTGCATGTAACGCTTCTTGGTGACCGGGCTCAGGGAGTCGATGGTCTGCTCGAGCTTGAGCATGTTCAGCGTGGTGACACCCAGGATCTGGGTCTCGCCGCGCTGGAAGATAGCGGAACCGTGCACGCGCGGGATGACCGCAACCTCGGCGTCGAGCGGGCGGATGTCGGCCAGGCCGCGTCCGTCCATACGAACACCCTCGTTGAGCACGCGCGAGCGCACCACGAGCTTGGTGACGGACTTGTAGGCCGCGCCGACCTGGTTGTTGGCGGTGGTGGGCAGTTCGCCGGCTTCGACCTTGGCCGCGATGACGGTCTTGACGGATGCCTTGAGCACGTCGTCGGCATCCTGACGCGCGATCTTGTCGGCGATGACGTAGACGTCCTTGAGGCCGTCGTACGCCAGGGCTGCGACGGCGTCGTAGACCTCGGTGGTGTACGGCGGGAACAGCGGGTAGTTGCCGGTGGGCTTGGATGCCGCGGAGGCAACCTGCTGCTGAGCGACGATGAGCTGCTTGATGAACGGCTTGGACGCCTCGATACCCTCGGCGATGACCTCTTCGTTCGGCTTGATGGCGCCGCCCTGGATCAGGGTCCAGGCGTTGTCGGTCGCTTCGGCCTCGATCATCATGATCGCGACGTCTTCGCTGCCATCGGCATCCGTCACAACGCGGCCGGCGACGACCATGCTGAACACGGCCTCTTCAACCTGCGAGTGCTTCGGGAAGGCGACCCACTGGCCGGAGCCGTTGTTGTCGGGGATGAGGGCGACGCGGACGCCACCGATCGGGCCGGAGAACGGCAATCCGGCGATCTGGGTCGACATGGACGCGGCGTTGATGGCCAGGACGTCGTAGTACTCGTCGGGCGCGATGGCCAGAACGGTCACGACAACCTGGATCTCGTTGCGCAGGCCGTCGACGAACGACGGGCGGAGCGGCCGGTCGATCAGACGGCAGGTGAGGATCGCCTCGGTCGACGGGCGACCTTCGCGGCGGAAGAAGCTGCCCGGGATGCGGCCGGCGGCGTACATGCGCTCTTCGACATCGATGGTCAGCGGGAAGAAGTCGAAGTTGTCCTTCGGCTGCTTGCTGGCGCTCGTGGCGGAGAGAAGCATGGTCTCTTCGTCGATGTAGGCGGCGGCTGAGCCCTGCGCCTGCTGGGCGAGACGCCCGGTTTCGAAACGGATGGTGCGCTTGCCGTACTTGCCGTTGTCGATAACGGTCTCGGCGAACGTGATTTCTGGACCCTCCATATGGGGGTTCTCTCCTTTGTTTAGACTCGTTTGCCCGTGTGGCGCGCGAGTGGGACATCGGAGCAGGAACAGGCAGAATTTGGCTGCCGAACATGAGTTGGGCGCCGACGTTGCTGGCCACCAGTAGAAATTCACCAACGAGGCAGCGTTGAGCACGTTGGGAAACCACCACCGAGGACCAGCGTCCTGCCGGTCTGCTCCGGGTAAAGCGTGTAGATCCGAAGAACTACCTGCACAAGCGTAGCAGAACAGGGGTTAATCGACAGGGATGCGGGCGTCGAAGACCGGTCCGTCGGCGCAGACCAGCGGGCCTTCCACGCTCGGGTCGGTCTGCACGGGAGCGGCGCAACCGTGGCAGTAGCCCAGGCCGCAGGCCATGTGCGCCTCCAGGGAGGCCTGCACGGGAACGCCCCAGTACGCGCCGAGCTCGGCGGCGAGCCGGGCGAGCACACCGGCGCCGCAGACCATGACCACCTCGGGCGGGGTTCGCTCGGCTGTGCTGCCATCGAAGTCGGCGAGCAGCCGGGTTTTGAGGGTGGCCAGGTCGCTGGAGCCGTTGTCATCGGTGGCTTCGATCACGCGCGTGCCCAGTTCGGCGCAGTCGCTGCGGCCGAGCAGCTGGTCGCGGCGTTGGCCGCTGAGCACCATGGTGGTGCGGATGCCCAGGGCCGCGGCATCCTCCGCGGCGCCCATCACGCCGCAAATGCCGACGCCCCTGCCGATGAGCAGGGCTGATCGGGTGCCGGGGGCGAGGTCGAAGCCGCGGCCGAGCGGGCCGGTGACCTGCAGCCGGCTGCCGACCGCAACCGCAGCCAGGGCGCGGGTACCGCGGCCGACCACGCCGTAGATCAGCTCGATCGTGCCCGCGGTGTGCGGGCCGGCCGGTCGGTCGCTGGTTGCCGGGCGTGCGGGAGTCGCCAGGCGGCGACGGTGGATGGCCATGGGCCGGGGCAGCAGGATCGTGTCGCCGCCGTTCGGCGGCACCGTGATCATCAGGAACTGGCCGGCCTGGGCGGTGTGCGCGATGGTGTCGCTGGCTAGGACCAGGCGTCGGTAGCGCTCCCCCACCGGCTCGTGCACGAGCACCTCGGCGTCGTCCCAGACCGGTTGCGGCCGCGGCACGGCCGAGGGCGGGCGCACCGAGATGAGTCCGGCCAGGGCCGCGGCATCCGCCTCGGCGAATGCGCGTTGCCGTGCGGCGGCGGCCCTGCGAGCCGCAGCGGCCGCCTTCCGCTGGTCGAGCTTGTCGACGCCGTGCTGAGCCTGTCGAAGTAGACCCGGTGAGCCGACCTGCGGGGACAGGTTCGGGTTCACAGTGCGGCCTCCAGCTCGAGCAGCTCGCGGATACTGCCGGTGCCGGCATCCAGGCACCGTTGCCGCAGCCCGCGCACGATCTCGACCGCGGCGAACGGCCGGCCGAAGCTCGCGGTGCCCACTTGCACGGCGGTGGCCCCGACCGAGAAGTAGTCGAGGGCGTCCTCGACAGAGCCGATTCCCCCGCAGGCGATCACGGGAATCTGCACCGCCCGCGAGGCGAGCCAGACCAGCCGCAGCACGATCGGTTTGATCGAGGGCCCCGACAGGCCGCCGATGACGTTGCCGAGAATCGGCCGGCGGGTGAGCGCATCCAACGGCATCGCCGGGATCGAGTTGGCCACGCAGACGGCGTCGGCGCCGGCCTCCTCGGCGGCGAGGGCGCAGGCGGCGATCGAGGCGACCAGCACCGGCAGTTTCACGATGATCGGCTTGTCGGTCACCAGCCGCACGGCGGCCACCACGGCGCGGATCGCGGCGGGGTCCGAGCCGATATCGGTGCCGTCGCGGTCGAGGTTGGGGCAGGACACATTCAGCTCGAAGGCGGCGCCGTGCTCGCCGAGCGCCTCGACCACCGGGGCGTATTCGCGGGTGCGGTGCCCGCCGACGCTGATGATGGTCGGCACGTCCAGCGCCGCGTAGCGCGGATGCAGCGTGGCCAGGTAGCCGGCCGGGCCGCGGCTGGGGATGCCGACGCTGTTGACCATTCCGGCCGGGATCTCGGTGAGCCGGTGCACGGGGTTGCCGCCACGGGCGGAGCCGAACACGGTCTTGGTGACGGTGGCGCCGAGTTCGGCGACCGGGATGAGCGTGCCGAGTTCCGGGCCGAAGCAGCCGGAGGCCGGCATCACCGGGGTGCGCAAGGTGAGGGTGCCGATCCGCACGGTCAGGTCGACGGTGGCGGCGCCCGGAGTGTCGGGGCGCACCGGGGCGGCGGCGAAGAACGCGGCGCGGGCATCCGGGTGGCCGGCGCGAGCATCCGGGTGGCCGGCGCGAGCATCCGGGTGGGCGGCGCGACCATCCGGGTGGGCGGCGCGAGCATCCGGGTGGGCGGCGCGGGCATCCGCGACCGCAGTGTCGTCGAGAACGGGGACCATGCGACGACCTGTCTGCGCGGTTGTCACGGCCTCCGTCTCTCGCGGAAGCACTCTCTCCGGCGCACCGCTCTCGAGTCTGCCGCCCGCAGCCGAGCTCCCAGAAGTGCCAAAAGTCCCCGACCCATCCCGCGAACCGTGAGCACAGCACCGAAAACTCGCGTTTTTTGGGGCTTAACTCACAGTTCGCGGGGAGGGGGGGCGGGGTTTAGCGGGACGGGAAGGTGCCGGCGGGGTTGAAGCCGGCGGGGAGCTCGAAGGGGTCTCGCACCCGGGCGGAGCGGTCGGAGCGGGCGACCAGCGCCGCGAGCTCCCCCGCCGCGCGCTCGATGCGGGCCGGCAGGGTGGCCACGCGGCTGTCGATCCGGCCGCCGCTGTCTCCGGTGCCCCAGTCCTCCGAGGCGGCGAACACCGAGGTGGGCACCACCACGGCGTGCAGATAGGTGAACATCGGCCGCAGTGCGTAGTCCAGGGCCAGCGAGTGCCGCGGCGTTCCTGCGGTCGCACCGATCAGCACCGGCTGGTCGGTGAGACTGCGGTTGTCGATCACGTCGAAGAAGGTTTTGAAGAGGCCGCTGTAGCTGGTGGTGAAGATCGGGGTGACGGCGATCAGGCCGTCGGCCGAGGTGACGGCCTCGATCATCTCTTCCAACCGCGGGTTGGCGAACCCGGTGAGCATGTTGTTCACGATGTCCTGCGCGTAGTCGCGCAGTTCGTAGGTCACGACCGCCGTGGTGACGCCCTCGTCAGCCAGGCGCGCCACGGTGGCCGTGGCGAGCTTGTCGGCAAGCAGCCGGGTGGAGGAGGGCTGGCTGAGCCCGGCTGAGACGACCGCCAGGGTGCGCTCGGTCATCGCTACGCTCCGGCCTGGCCGGCGCTGGCCAGGCCGAATGCGGCTCCGCTGGCGCGGCGGTGCGGTGCGATCGCGGCGGTGGTGTCGAGGTCGTCGCGGTGCGCGGATGCCACGGCAGGCGGCGCCGCGGCGGCCTCGGCCGCGCGAACCAGGGATTCGTGGGTGGGACCATCCGGCACGTCGGCCGGGCGGTTCTTCGCGAACTCCTTCCGCAGCACCGGTACGACCTCCTCGCCGAGGATGTCGAGCTGCTCGAGCACGGTCTTCAGCGGGAGGCCGGCGTGGTCCATCAGCCAGAGCTGGCGCTGGTAGTCGCCCACGTAGTCGCGGAAGCCCAGGGTACGGTCGATGACTTGCTGCGGGCTGCCCACGGTGAGCGGGGTCTGCGAGGTGAAGTCCTCCATGCTCGGGCCGTTGCCGTACACCGGTGCGTTGTCGAAGTAGGGCCGGAAGTCGCGCTTGGCGTCCTGCGAGTTCTTGCTCATGAAGACTTGGCCGCCAAGGCCCACGATCGCCTGCGCGGCGGTGCCGTGGCCGTAGTGCTCGAAACGGTTGCGGTAGTACTTGACCATTTTCGCGGTGTGCGAGGCGGGCCAGAAGATGTGGTTCGAGAAGAAGCCGTCGCCGTAATACGCCGCCTGCTCGGCAATTTCGGGGCTGCGGATGCTGCCGTGCCAGACGAACGGCGCCACACCGTCGAGCGGGCGCGGGGTGGACTGGAAGCTCTGCAGCGGGGTGCGGAACTGACCTTCCCAGTCGACGAAGTCCTCACGCCAGAGCCGGCGGAGCAGAGCGTAGTTCTCCAGGGCCAGGGGGATGCCCTGGCGGATGTCCTGGCCGAACCACGGGTACACCGGGCCGGTGTTGCCGCGGCCCAGGGTGAGGTCCACCCGGCCGTCGGCCACGTGCTGCAGCATCGCGAAGTCCTCGGCGATCTTCACCGGGTCGCTCGTGGTGATCAGCGTGGTGGCGGTGGAGAGGATGATCCGCTCGGTCTTGGCCGCGATGTAGCCGAGCATCGTGGTCGGGCTCGACGGCACGAACGGCGGGTTGTGGTGCTCGCCGGCGGCGAAGACGTCGAGGCCGACCTCTTCGACCTTCTGGGCGATGGTGAGCATGGCCTTGATGCGCTCGTGCTCGGTGGGGGTGTTCCCCGTGGTGGGGTCTGTGGTGAGGTCCCCGACAGTGAAGATTCCGAACTGCATTTCCAGCCTCCAAGACTCAATGCGTCTGCATGTATGTGGGTGTCAACGGCGGATGGTTCGATCCTATTCCCGGCTCCTGCTCGCTGGCCGCAGATCGCAGGTTTGGGTTCGGCGGGGCCGTGCCGCATGGATCAGGGTACGGGCGTGAGCCGGGCCAGAGTGCGCTGGATGGCCACGGCCGCCGGAGCCGCAGACCGGCCCGTCGGAATCGTGTGGCACGTGCCCGCCCTGTCCCTGGCGGCGATGCCCCGGTCGTCGATCCCGAGTGCGGAGCCCCCGCCGATGCCCACGGGATCACGGCGAAGGTGCATGTGCCGCGCCGGGCAGGGTCTCAGTACTCCCAGCGGCAGGAATCCCGAACATGGAGGTCGCCTCTCTTGGCCCCCGAAGCGGGCTCAGTCTCATTTTGACGTAGGCGCCCCCACCGCCGCACGGGCAGCCAGCCGGCCCCGGTGGCACCCCCGCAGTGGTGCCCCTCGGGCGCCGGACGCTAGATTGGAGCGACGTTTTATTCTGTAGCCAAACCAATTCGTCTGCTGCTGGATGGCCCGCGCCCGCCCGCGCCCGCTTCCGGCCAGGGAGGACCCACGTGACCAGTCTCGACAGCGGCACCGCCAACGATCCCGCCGCGGCCCAGCCGGACGGCACTCCCACGCCGGCCGCGGCCGCGCCGTGGTGGACCACGGCCGTGGTCTACCAGGTCTACCCGCGCAGCTTCGCGGACTCGAACGGCGACGGCATCGGCGACCTCGGCGGGGTGCGCGGCAAGCTCGACTATCTCGCCGAGCTCGGCGTCGATGCGATCTGGCTCTCGCCGGTGTACCCGTCCCCGCAGCACGACAACGGCTACGACATCCGCGACTACCAGGACATCGACCCGGTGTTCGGGAGCCTGGCCGAATTCGACCTGCTGCTGGCCGAGGCCCACGAGCGCGGCATCAAGATCGTGATGGACCTGGTGGTGAACCACACCAGCGACGAGCATCCGTGGTTCGTCGAGTCGCGCTCGTCGATCGACAACCCCAAGCGGGACTGGTACTGGTGGCGGCAGCCCGGCGCGACCGGCGCCGAGCCGAACGGCTGGGGCAGCGCGTTCAGCGGCCCCGCCTGGACCCTGGACGAGACGACGGGTGAGTACTACCTGCACCTGTTCGCCACCCAGCAGCCCGACCTCAACTGGGAGAACCCCGAGGTGCGAGGCGCCGTCTACACGATGATGAACTGGTGGCTGGACCGCGGCGTCGACGGGTTCCGGATGGATGTGATCAACTTCATCGCCAAGCAGGTCGAGCTGGTCAGCGGGCCGGCCGCGGCCACCGATGGCGGCTCCCCGATGGGCGCGCAGATCCACGATTACCTGCAGGAGATGCACGCGGCCGTGTTCGCCGGCCGCACCGGCGAGCACCTCACCGTGGGCGAGATGCCGGGCGTCAGCATCGACGACGCCGTGCTGTTCACGGATGCCGCGCGCGCCGAGGTCGACATGATCTTCCAGTTCGAGCACGTCTCCCTCGACCAGGGCACCCACAAGTTCGACCCGCTGCCGCGCAGTTTGGTACTTCTCAAGCGCAGCCTCGCGCGCTGGCAGGATGGCCTGGCCGCCACCGGCTGGAACAGCCTGTACCTGAACAACCACGACCAACCCCGGCTCGTGTCGAGGTTCGGCAACGACGCCTCGTGGCGCTACGAGTCGGCCACGCTCTGGGCGCTGGTGCTGCACCTGCACCGCGGCACGCCCTACATCTACCAGGGCGAAGAGATCGGTATGACGAACGTGACGTTCGACAGCATCGAGCACTACCGCGATATCGAGTCGCTCAACCACTACCGCGAGGCCGTGGAGCAGTTCGACCGGTCGCCGGCGAGCGTGCTGGCCGGCGTGCACGCCATGGGCAGGGACAACGCCCGCACGCCCATGCAGTGGGACGGTTCGACCAACGCCGGCTTCAGCACCGGCACCCCCTGGCTGGCGGTGAACCCGAACTATCCCGTCATCAACGCGGCGGCCGACCGGGCATCCGCGCGGAGTGTGTTCGCCTTCTACCAGCGCTTGATCGCGCTGCGGCACAGCGACGAGGTGGTGGCCCTCGGCGCGTTCGCGCTGATCGAACCCGATCACGAGCAGCTGTACGCGTTCACCCGCAGCCTGAACTCCCAGACGCTGCTGGTGCTGGCCAATGTCTCGGATGAGCCGCTGACGGTTCAGGGTGCCTGGTTGCCCGACGACATCTCCGGCGCCGAGCTGTTGCTGGGCAACTACCCCGGCGACGGTGCCGCGGCCCTCCGCCCCTGGGAGGCCCGGCTCTACCGCCTCTAGCCGGCAACTGGTCCCCGAACGGACAAATGCACCCGGTGTGCCGGGTGCATTTGTCCATTGCGTACGGGACCAGTTGTGGGGTTGCGCGGCGCTTCGGGGCTACTCGCTGCGGAGGGCGCGTTCCTCGCGTTCGATCTCCTCGCGACGGGTGGCGTCCACGATGAGCTTGGCGTTGATGCCCACCAGGGAGTGCCGGCGACCGTAGGCGAAGTACACGATGAAGCCGAGCGCCAACCAGATCGCGAACCGCGCCCAGGTGAGGGTGGTGAGGTTCAGCATCAGCCAGAAGCAGAGCACGGCCGAGAGGATCGGCAGGAACGGCGAGAGCGGCACCTTGAACGCACGCTTGAGGTCGGGGCGCTTCTTGCGCAGCACGACCACGGCGATGCTCACGAGCACGAACGCCGACAGCGTGCCGATGTTGATCATTTCTTCGAGCACGCCCACGTCGGTGAGGCCGGCGATCAGCGCGACCGTTGCACCGGTGATGATCTGGATGCGCACCGGCGTGCGGCGCTTCTCCGAGGTGACGCTGAGCCAGCGGGGCAGCAGGCCGTCCCGGCTCATGGCGAACAGCACCCGGGAGAGGCCGAGCAGCAGCACCATGATCACCGTGGTGAGGCCGGCGAGGATGCCGATGGAGATGACCTGGGCGGCCCATCCGGCGCCAACGGCGACGAACGCCGTGGCCAGCGAGGCGTCGGGGTCGTCGGCGAGCACGGTGTACGGCACCATGCCGGTGAGCACCAGGCTGACACCCACGTAGAGCACCGTCACGATGGCCAGGCCGGCGAAGATGCCGCGCGGCAGGGTCTTCTGCGGGTTCTTGACCTCTTCGGCGCTGGTGGCCACCACGTCGAAGCCGATGAAGGCGAAGAACACCAGCGAGGCACCGGCGAGCAGGCCGAAGATTCCGTACTGGGCGGGTGCGGCACCGGTCATGAAGGAGAACAGCGACTGGGTCCAGACGTCGCTGCCCACACCATCCGTGGTGGGCACGGACTCGGGGATGAAGGGCGAGTAGTTGGCCGGGTTGATGAAGAACGCGCCCACGACGATCACGAAGAGCACGATCGCCACCTTGACGATGGTGAACACGCTGGCGACCCGGGCGGAGAGCTGGGTGCCCAGCACCAACAAGGTGGTGAAGATGGCGACGATCACGAAGGCGCCCCAGCTCACGTTGAGGCCGAGCACGTTGATGGTGTCCGGGATGTCCCAGTCCCAGAGTTCGAAGACGTCGCTGAGGTAAATGCCCCAGTACTTGGCGATCACGGCCGCAGCGGTGAGCATTTCCAGGATCAGGTCCCAGCCGATGATCCAGGCCAGCAGCTCGCCCAGCGTGGCGTAGGTGAAGGTGTAGGCGGAGCCGGCGACGGGAACCGCGGAGGCGAACTCGGCGTAACACATGATCGCGAGGGCGCAGGTGACGGCGGCAAGCACAAAGGCGAGCGTCACGGATGGGCCGGCGTAGCTGCCGGCGGCCTTGGCACCCACCGAGAAGATGCCGGCGCCCACGGCGACCGCCACGCCCATGACCATCAGGTCCCAGGTTCCGAGGGTGCGTTTGAGGCTGTGCCCCTTTTCCAGGGAATCAGCTATCGACGATTCGATGCTCTTGGTGCGCCAGAGACTCATGGTGTATCCGATCGTGTAAAGCTCAAGTTTAGCCAGTCCCGTTCGCCGGCGGCACACCGAAAGTTCGTACTCGGTGTCGACCCCCGGCCTGCCTCCTGCCGGAAGGAACCTCAAAGTTTCGTGGGTATCCGCGGCTGAAGCCGCGACCGTGGCTACCGTGGAACGGAGGCGGAACATCCTGGCCGCCCGGCACCATCCGTACCGACTGACAAGAAGGAGAACCATATGACGACCACCGAACTCACCGGCAAGCGCATCGCGTTCCTGCTCACCGACGGCTACGAGGACAGCGAGCTGAGCAGCCCCTGGCAGGCCGTGACGGATGTCGGCGCCACCGCCGTGCTCGTCTCCCCCGCTACCGAGAGCGTCACCGGCAAGAAGGGGCACTCGCAGTACGTGGACCTGGCGGTGGCCGACGCCAAGGCCGCGGACTTCGACGCCCTGGTGCTGCCCGGCGGCGTGGTGAACGCCGACCACCTGCGGATGGACGTGGACGCAATCGCCTTCACCCGGGACTTCTTCGCCGCGCACAAGCCGGTCTCGGCCATTTGCCATGCCGCCTGGATCCTTATCGAGGCCGGTGTGATCGAGGGGCGCACCCTCACGTCGTATCCGAGCCTGAAGACCGATCTGCAGAACGCCGGCGCCCACTGGGTCGACGAGGAGGTCGTGGTGGACCAGGGCCTGGTCTCCAGTCGAACCCCGGCCGATCTGCCGGCCTTCAACGCCAAGGTGATCGAAGAGGTGCAGGAAGGCGCCCACGCCGGGCAGACTACCTAACCGCTTGCGGTTACCGGGCGCTGGGCAGTTCGAGCACCGCCTCGGCGGCCTGCTCGAGCGCCCGGCCGTAGGCGGCGCCGTGCCCGGCCGCGTGCACGGCGAGCGGATGCAGCTGGTGCAGCGGCGTCCGCGCCCGCCAGCCGGCCCGCAGCGGCGTCGCCGACTCGTAGCCGGCGGTGATCTCCTCGAGGTACGGGCAGCCGAACAGAGCCAGCATCGCCAGGTCGGTTTCGCGGTGGCCGCCGTGCGCGGCCGGGTCGATGAGTACCACCCCGTCGGCGGACCAGAGCACATTGCCGGTCCAGAGGTCGCCGTGCAGCCGGGCGGGCGGCGCGCCGTCGTCGAAGTCGCCCGCCTCGATGCGGCCGCAGGCCGCGTGCACGGCCTCGGCCTGCCTGGCCGTGATACCGCCAGCGTCGAGGGCGATGTCCAGGTACGGCAGCACCCGGTACCGGGCGTAGAAGGCGCCCCAGGTATCTTCGTAGGCGGAGGGCAGGCTGCGGTTACCGATGAACAGCGGGCCGCTCCAGTTGTTCGGCGGGGCACCGAACGCTGCGGCACCGGCGGAGTGGGTCACCGATAGTTCGGCGCCGAAGGCGCGGGCGGCAGCCCGGCTGGGCGGCACCTCGTCGACGGTTTCGAGCACGATGTGTCCAGGCTCGAGGTCGATCACCTGTGCCGTGCGCACTCCGCCGGTCACCGCGAGCCAGACCAGGCCGGCCGCCTCGGCCTCGAAGAACCCGGACGGTGCGCCGTGCCGCCTCTTGTCGAACCCCCGAGGGTCGCCGGCGAAGTCGTTCATCCCTCCACTCTGGTCGGTTGCCCGTCCGAGCGCTACGGGCTCCGCTCGCGAACCGTGAGTTAAGCACGCATCCGGGCCCCGGAAAGGTGCTTTACTCACGGTTCGCGAGAGGGTGGCCGGGCACACAGAACGGGCCGCCACCTCAAAGGTGACGGCCCGTTTCGAAGAAGATCGCGTTATCAGCGAACCATTCGGCTACTACCTAGCGGCGCAGGCCGAGACGCTCGATGAGCGAGCGGTAACGGTTGATGTCCACGTCGGACAGGTAGCCGAGCAGACGGCGACGCTGACCAACCAGGAGGAGCAGGCCACGACGCGAGTGGTGGTCGTGCTTGTGCTCTTTGAGGTGCTCCGTGAGGTCGAGAATGCGCTGCGTGAGCATTGCAATCTGGACTTCGGGGGAACCCGTGTCGCCTGGGTGGGTAGCGTACTTTTCGATGATCGCCTTCTTAGCATTAGCTTCGAGTGCCATAGATGGGATCCCCTTTCTCTCACTGCGCGGTGCTCGGGGCAGAATGCCTGAGCTCTCTTTATCCGCGGCCGTTGAACGGCAACCTCAAGATCCTAGCAGAGTCGAGCCGAGCCTGGCGGGTCGTGGTCTCCGCTGCCGTCGCCGATGATTGACTTAGGCACCCCGAACGAGGGGGCCCAGCAGCACCCGCACGGCACGATTGAGGAGCACCCGATGGAATCGACCGAACTGGATTCGACACTCACAGAGTCAGCCATCCGCGAATCCGGTCTCATCACGCTGTCGCTGACCGTGACGCCGGTGCTCAGCTACGCCCTGGCGCACAACCGCATCAACGTGGTCGGCCGGGTGGGCGTCGACAACCGCGGGCCCGCCGTGCGGGAGGCCGTGCTGCGGCTCGAGGTGATCAGCGCGGGCGACACCCTCGGTACCGCCCGCGATCTGCTCGTCGACCTCGCCGCCGAACGCACCGCGACGTTCACGGATGTCTCCCTCACCGTCGACCCCGCCGCCATGCTGCTCATCAACGAGCAGCGTCCGGCCGAGATCCGGGCCAGACTGCTCGTCGACGGCGCCGTCGTGGCCGCGACCGGCGAGCCCATCCTGCTGCTCGCCGCCCAGCAGTGGATCGCCCAGCCGGTGGACCTGGCACTGGAAATGCTCTCGGCGCAGGTGCTGCCCAACCACCCCGAGATCGCCGTCCTGCTGGGCGAGGCCGCCGCCGCACTGGCGGCCCGCACCGGCTCGGCGGCGATGCCCGGCTACCAGTCCGGCCCCGACCGCGTCGACCAGGTGGTCGAGGCGGTGTTCGTGGCCATGCGTGCCCGCGGCATCCGTTATGCCACCCCGCCGGCCAGCTGGGCCGACGACGGCCAGACGGTGCGCACCCCCGGCGAGGTGCTGGGCACCGCGGCGGACGGGGTCAGATCGGACGGGGTCGCCTCCGGCGGGGTCGCCTCCGGCGGGGTCGGCACCTGCCTAGACACCGTTATCGTGATGGCCGCCGCGCTTGAGCAGGCCGGCCTGCATCCGCTGCTCTGGGTGGTCGCCGGGCACGCGTTCCTCGGTTACTGGCGCGAGGAGGAGACCCTCGGCGCTCCCGCGCTCACCGACGTGGCCGAGGTGATCAACCTGATCGACCTCGACCTGATCCGGCTCGTCGAGACCACCCAGGTCACCGACCGCGGGGCCGGCACCCCGGTCACCTTCGCGCATGCCCAGCGCTCCCCCTACCTGGAGTGGCTCGCTAACCTCGAGACCGTGATCGGCGTCGTCGACGTGGTGCAGGCGCGGCGCACCCACATCCTGCCGCTGCCGGCGCGCACCGTGACCGGCGACGGCACCGTGATCGTCACCGAGTACCGGCCGGATGCCGGCACCGCGGATGCGCCGGCGGGCGTCGTTCCCGCTGCTGCCGACACCGGCGCGCATCCCGCCCCTGGCACGCACTCGCCGACCGCGGAGACCGAGAGCACCGACCCCCCGAGCACGGCCCGGGCCACCCCGCCGCGGATCAGCCAGTGGAAGAACGCCCTGCTCGATCTGAGCCTGCGCAACCGGCTGATCAACTTCACCGAGCGCGGCGCCCTGGCCCTGACCGTGCCCGACCGGCGACTGGCCGAGGTGGAGGACCTCGTCACCGGCGGCACCGGACTGACCCTGCTGCCCGCCGACCGCATGTCGACGACCGACAAGGAACGCGGCATCCGGTTCGGCCGGGACCTGCCCGTGGACCAGCTCGCGGCCGTGCTGGCCGACAAGAAGGCCGTCTACGCCGATGTGACCGACACCGCCTATGCCACCAAGTTGCGCGCCCTGGCCTACAAGGCCCGCACCGTGGTGCAGGAGACCGGCGCCAACAACCTCTACTTGGCCTTCGGCTCGCTGGTCTGGACCGTGAACGACCGGGAGCTCCGCAGCCCCCTGGTGCTGGTTCCGGTGCTGCTGGAGCCGGCCGGCCGCGGCGGCGACTACCGGGTGCGGCTCGACGAGTCCGGTGCCTCCACCCCCAACTACTGCCTTCTCGAAAAGCTGCGGCAGCAGCACGGGCTCACGATCGAGGGGCTGGCCAACCCGGCCGGCGACGCCGCGGGAGTCAACGCCGCGGGCGCCGACGCGGCCGGCATCGACCTGGCCGCCGCGTTCCGCGCCACCCGCGAGGCACTCCTGGCGGCCGGGTTGCCGTACCGGGTCGAGGAGACCCTGGACCTGTCGATCCTGCAGTTCGCGAAGTTCCGGCTCTGGAAGGACCTCGACGAGAACTGGCAGACCCTGGCCGGGAACTCCCTGGTGAACCACCTCGTGCACACCCCGACGCAACCGTTCGTGGACCCGGTGGCCCTGCCGGAGTCGGCCGACCTCGACGCGCTCGGCGCCGAGTGCCCGGTGCCCGGCGACTCCTCTCAGCTGGCCGCCGTGGCCGAGGCGATCGCCGAGCGCACCTTCGTGCTCGAGGGCCCGCCAGGCACCGGCAAGTCCCAGACCATCACCAATCTGCTCACCCGCGCCGTCTACGAGGGCAAGAAGGTGCTCTTCGTCGCGGAGAAACGCGCGGCACTGCAGGTGGTGCAGGCCCGGCTGAACGAGGTGGGCATGGGCCCGTTCGCCCTCGACCTGCACGACAAGGCCAGCAAGCCCGCCGCCGTGCGGGCGCAGATCCGGCAGGCCCTCGAACACGAGGTGTCCGTGGACGGCCAGGGCCTGAAGAACGACCTCGACGTGCTCGGCACCGCCCGGCGCGGCCTGGCCCGGTACACCGACCGGCTGCACGAACAGAACAGCGCGGGCCTGTCGTTCTACTCCGCCCGCACCGCACAACTCGCCGCCGACGACGACGTGCGCCCCCTGCCGGTGCCGGCCGGCCTGCCCGCGCGCCTCACGGCCGACGAGCTGGCCGAGCTGCGGCGGATGCTGCGGGACCTGCCCGACGTGACCGATCCGGCCCGGCCGCGGCCGCAGCATCCGTGGGCGTTCATCACCACACCGCCGGCCGCACCGCTCGACCTCGCCACGGTCACCCGCGCCGCGCTGGAGCTGGACGACGCGCTGGCCGCGCTGCCCCGCGCCGACGAGACGGCCGGACCGGACGCCGCTCCCGCACACGTCGTGGCCGCCGGGGTCGTGGCCGCGGCGGCGAGCCCCACCGAGCTCGTCACGCTGAGCAGCCTCGCCGCCGCGGACCGGGTCCCGTTGGCCACCCTCGACGGCACCCGCTCCCCCGGCTGGGTGGCGGCCGCCCTGGCGGCCGAACAGGTCACGGCCGCCTTCGCACAGGCCGAGCACCCGGCGTTGAGAGTACTCGAGCCCGGTGCGCTGCGCCTCGAGGCCGCGTCGCTGCACCGTGACGCCCAGGCGGCGGATGCCTCCGGCTTCTTCGGCCGTCGCAGCCGCCGGAAGGCGGTGCTCGCCCGCCTGGCCGCCGAGCTGCGGCCGGGGGCCAAGCTGCCGCTGGGCTCGCTCGCCACCGTCACCGGTCAGCTCGCCGACAGCCAGGCGCAGCTGCAGGCCCTGCGCGACCGGGTACGCGCCGTCGACGGCGTGAGCATCGCGGATGACTGGAACCCCCTGCTCGTCGCAGCCGGCGCGGTCACCGGGCAGAGCGGCCGCGATGAGCTCGCCGCCCGCCTTGCCTGGCTGCGCTGGGCCGGCGGCGTCGTCGCCGCCGAGCACCGCGACCTCGGCAACGACTTCGTGGCCGCCCTGCGCGACTACCTCCACGCCGGCACCGAACCGGATGCCGCTCTCTCCGCCGCGCTCGGCCGCGCCCTGCTGGCCCTGCAGGCCGTGATGACGGCCACCGGTGCCGGGCCGGCCGCCGTCGCCGGCTGGGCCGCGGACGGCGGCCTGGTCGCGGTGTGGTCCCGCGGCCGCGACGAACGTGACGTGCAGGCGCCCGGCCTGCCCACCCTCACCCGGTGGGTCGCCCTGCTCGACCACCTCGAGCCGCTGACCCGGCTCGGGCTCACGGCCGCGCACACGGCGGTGCTCCGCGGCGAGGTCGACGCCGACGACGCCGGTCTGGCGTTCGAGAAGGGCCTCGCCATCGCATCCGTCGCCGAACGCGGCGCGGCCACCACGCTGGACCAGTTCGACGCCGCCGCCCAGAACCGGTCGATCACCCGCTTCACCACCGCGTCCGGTGCGGTGCGCCGGCACCTGCCCACCTTCATCCCGTACAGCGTGCTGCGCCGGCGCACCATCGGAGCCGGCGACGGAGCAACCGGGAACGCCGATGCGACGGCCCGCCTCGGCCTGCTCAAGCGTCAGGTCGACCGGCAGCGCGGCGGCCTGGGGGTGCGCGAGCTCATGCACGAGTTCGGCGACCTGATCACCGACATCCTGCCGTGCATGCTGATGAGCCCAGAGTCGGTGGCCAGGTTCTTCCCTGCCCAGGCCGACCTGTTCGACATCGTGGTCTTCGACGAGGCCTCCCAGGTGCGGGTGTCCGACGCCGTCGGCGCGATGGGGCGGGCCCGTTCGGTGGTGGTCGTCGGCGACAGCAAGCAGATGCCGCCCACCTCGTTCGCGGAATCCACCATCGGCTCGGGCGAGGAGCACGGCGACTCCCTCGAGTTCGTGCGCGACGAGGAGTCGATCCTGTCCGAGTGCGTGCAGGCCCAGGTGCCGAGCAAGTGGCTGTCGTGGCACTACCGCAGCCAGGACGAGTCGTTGATCGCGTTCAGCAACCGGGCGTACTACCGCGACCGGTTGTCGTCGTTCCCGGCCCCGCACCACGGCGTCGATGGCTCCGCCGCGGACGCCGCGTCCGCCGGCTCATCGGGCTACGGCGTCAGCCTCCGCCGGGTCGACGGCCAGTTCCTCCGCAGCGGCACGGGCAAGACCCTGCGCACCAATCCGGTCGAGGCCCAGGCCATCGTGGCCGAGATCGTCGCCAGGTTCGCCGCCGACCCCGAGGGGGTGCCGTCGATCGGTGTGATCACCTTCAACGTGCAGCAGCGGGCGCTCATCGAGGGGAGCCTGCGCGACAGCGGCGACGACCGCATCGTGCACGCGCTG
The DNA here is from genome assembly GCF_004210215.2 of Cryobacterium sp. SO1. Classification (NCBI taxonomy): domain Bacteria; kingdom Bacillati; phylum Actinomycetota; class Actinomycetes; order Micrococcales; family Microbacteriaceae; genus Cryobacterium; species Cryobacterium sp. SO1. The sequence goes on along the minus strand of NZ_CP067394.1, from coordinate 1,192,332 downwards.
GAGAGCGAGACCGACGGCCTGTTCGTGAAGAACCTCGAGAACGTGCAGGGCGACGAACGCGACACCATTCTGTTCTCCACGGCGTTCAGCGCGGATGCGTCCGGCCGGCTGCCGTTGAACTTCGGCCCGCTCAACCTGCCCGGCGGCGAGCGCCGCCTGAACGTGGCGATCACCCGGGCCCGGCGCCAGGTGATCGTGTTCAGCAGCTTCGACCCCGCGGACCTGCGCGCCGAGGAGACCATCTCCGCCGGGGTGAAGGACCTGCGCGCCTACCTGGACCTCGCAGCGGGCGGCGCCGCCGGGCTCGCCAGCCCGCTGCGCCAGTCGGGGTCGCTGGACCGGCACCGGGAGCAGATCGCCGAGGCGCTGCGCGAACGCGGCTACGCGGTGCAGACGGATGTGGGCCTGTCCGACTTCCGGGTGGAGCTCAGCGTGGCGACGGCCGGGGCGCCCGGGCATCCGGTGATGGCGGTGCTGCTGGACGGCCCCACCTGGGCCGCCCGCCGCACCGTCTCGGACCGGGACGGCCTGCCCGTCGAGGTGCTGTCCAGGCTGATGGGCTGGCCGGCGGTGGAGCGGGTGTGGCTGCCCGAGTGGCTCGGTGACCAGGTCGCTGTACTGGATCGACTCGCCGAACGACTCGACGCCCTCGACGCCGCCCGCCAGGCGCACGAGGCGGCCGCCCTCCCCTGACTCGCCCGTTTTTGCTGGTTGGGCCGGCCTCGCACCAGCAGAATTGGGCGAGTCACCGCACAGCGCACCCAGACTCGCCCGGTTTTGCTGGTTGGGCCGGCCGCCCACTAGCAAAAACGGGCGAGTCGTGTTGGGGGATGGGCGGCGACTGAGGTTAGAGCACGGTGAAGCCGGCGGGCAGCGGCGCCCGGCCGGTGGCAGCGCGGAGCAACGGGGCGGCGACGCCCTTGTGGGCGGCCAGGTCGGCGAGCACGTGCAGGGTCGCGGCGGCGGCGGGCTCCGGCACGGTCTGCTCGGCGGCCGGCACCCCCTGGCTCTGCAGCAGATCGCTGGTATGCACGGTGAGTTCCACGGTGCGCGACGGCAGGTACTCGGCGATCCGGATGCGCCCGGCCGGCGTATCGCACGGTTCGGACCCGTCGAGGGTGGCCACCCTGGCCAGCACCCGGGCGGCGAGCGCGGCAACCGCCACGGCGGGCTCGGCGCCGAGGGTGGCGGCCGTGTCACGGCCCCGCTGTGCGATCACCTCGGGGGTTCCCGCGGCGAGCGCCCGCTCGTAGTAGGCCGCCGGCGAGGTCACTTCGATGGGCGCGGCGACGCCGGCGGCATCCTCCTCCGCCGCGAGGTCGAGGTAGGCCTCGATCGTGGACAGTGCCCGACTGGTGTGACCGACGAGGTCGCGCACACTCCACTCCCCCACGCCCAGCTGCGCCCAGGTCTCGGCATCACCCGCTGCACGCTCGGCAATGCCCGCGGTGACGGCGACGAACCACCTGGCGGCGGTGTCGAAGGCGAAAAGCGTGTCTGACCAGTCCCTCGAAGTCTCACTCATGCCCACAGAGTAGCGGGACCGGACCCGCCGGCGGGCAGAACCGGGGCCGGATGACGAGCCGGCCCCGGTTCACTCGCGTCTAGAACACCCGCGCGGCGATCTCCGCCGGCGCCTCCAGCAGCGCTTCGATCTCGTCGTCCAGCCGCACCAGGGTCAGCGACGCCCCGGCCATGTCCAACGAGGTGCAGTACTCGCCCACGTAGCTGCGCCCCACGGTGATCCCGAGCTCGGTGAGCCGTTCGTGCGCCCGACCGAACAGGATGTAGAGCTCGCTGATCGGGGTGCCGCCGAGGCCGTTGATCATCAACGCCACCCGGTCGCCGGCCACATAGGGCAAGTCCTTGACGACGGCATCCAGCATTTCGTCGGTCATCTCGTTCGCTGTGGTGAGTTTCGCACGGCGCCGGCCGGGCTCGCCGTGGATGCCCACACCCACCTCGATCTCGTCGTCACCGAGTTCGAACAGCGGCGACCCCTTCGCCGGCGGCGTGCAGGACGTGAGGGCGATCCCCATGGTGCGGGTGACGCTGTCGACCTTCTCGCCGATGCGCACGAGCTCGTCCAGGTCAGCGCCCTGCTCGGCGGCAGCGCCGACGGCCTTCATCACGAAGAAGTTGCCGGCCACCCCCCGGCGACCCACCGTGTAGGTGGAATCCTGCACGGCGACGTCATCGTCTATGAACAGGGTTTTCACGTTCACGCCGTCAGCGGCGCTGAGCTCCTGCGCCATCTCGAAGGCCATCCGGTCGCCGGTGTAGTTGTTCACCAGCAGCAGCACGCCCTTGGGCGAGGCCAGCAGCTTGGTGGTCTCGTAGACGTAGTCCATCGGTGGCGCCGCGAACACGTCGCCGGGACACGCGGCGTCGAGCATGCCGCGGCCCACCGTCATCACGTGGGCCGGCTCGTGCCCGGAGCCCGAGCCCTGGATGATCGAGACCCGGTCCGGGCTGGGGCTGTCGGCGCGCATGATCAGGTTGTAGGCGGGCACGTACTTCAACGTGTCCGGGTTGGCCAGGGCGATGCCCTTGAGCATCTCCGGAACGTACTGCTTCGGATCATTGACGAATTTCTTCATGGCTCCCTCTCTTGGTGTGCTCGCTTCGGCGGTGCTGGCTTCGGTAATGCCGGATGGTTCGTCGATATTCAGTCGGTGGCGTCAGTGGGCGCAGGAAATCGGCGCGGTCAGTCGGTGTGGCTGGAGGGCCGCTCAGCGCCCACCCGCGCGTCCCACTCGGTGCTGAGCCGCTCCAGGATCACGGCCACCGCCACCGCGCCGGGGTCCGGCGAGCCGATGCTGCGCTCGCCGGTGTAGCTGGCGCGACCGCGTCTGGCCTGCATCATGGCGGTCTGGTCGGAGCTCTGCCGGGCGACCGCGGCCATGCGGTGCAGGGCGGTGGGCGTGTCGGCGCCGGCCGCGAGCTCCTCCTCGAGCGCATCCGTCATCGGCACCAGGGCATCGAGCAGGGTCTTGTCGCCCACATCGGAGTGGCCGCGCGACTTGATGCCGTCGATGGCATTGCGGAGCATGGCGACGGCGTCGCTGCCGGTCACCTCGTCCTTGCCCTTCACGGCCATGGAGGAGCGGAGGAAGGCGGTGCCCCAGAGCGGCCCCGAGGTGCCGCCGATGCGCCCGGAGATGACCATGCCCACCTTCTGCAGGAACGCGCTCGGGCTGCTGCGGTCGTAGTCGTCCCAGTCGGCCAGGACGATTTCGAACCCCCTGGCCAGTGAGTAGCCGAAGTCACCGTCACCGACGACGGCGTCCAGGTCACCGAACTCCTTCTCGTTGTCGACCGCCGTCTGGGCGATGCTGTGCACGACGAATTCGGTGTCGGCCAGGCTGGTCATGGCGTCTCGCTTCCTGTTCGGGCGGTACCGGGAGGTGCTGGGCTGGTCCCGCCCAGGATGGTGCTGAGATCCGCCAGACGCAGGTACGGGCCCGGGTGGATGCCCGCCGGGTCGCTGAGCGTCCGGGCGGCGGGCCCGGCCGGGTCACCGAGCGAGGACACCACGAGAGCGGCCCCGTCGAAGTTCTCGTCGGTTGTGTAGCTGCTCACCGTCACGACGGTCGGGAGCCCGGCGGCGAGCGCCGCCTGCAGCCCGTTCGCGCTGTCCTCGATCACGAGAGTCTCGCTCGGTTCGACGCCGAGCTCACGCAGGGCGTGCAGGTAGATGTCGGGGGCAGGTTTTTTGGCCGGCACGATGTCGCCCGCGAAGACGTGGAACGTCGCCGCCAGGTCCGGTCCGACGGCGTGGGTGAGCACCGCCCGCACCGACGCCTCCGCCGAGGTCGACGCCACGGCGAGGGTCCAGCCGGCCGCGGCGGCTTCCTGGATGAGCCGACGGATGCCGGGCCGGGCGGGCATGTCGCCCGCGGCCACCCGCTCCGTGTAGATCGCGGTCTTGCGGCGGTGCCAGGCGAGGATCGTCTCGCCCCAGGCCGCCGGGTCGTCGGGCAGGCCCAGCCGACGGGCCACCTCCGGGGTGAGGATGCTCCGCATCCGCTCCTTGCCGCCGCCGATCTTCACTTTCTCGGCGTAGTCGGTGTCACTCCAGTGCACGGGCACCCCGAACTCGTCGAATGTCTGGTTGAACGCCGGCAGGTGGCCGTCCCGTTCGGTATCGGCGAGCACCCCATCGCAGTCGAAGATCAGTGCCGGCATCTCAGGCCTTGCCCGCGCTGCCGAACTGCTCGGCCAGACCCCGGGTGAGGTTGACGATGTCGGTGCGGACCTTGGCGAACAACGACGGTGGATCCCACTTGTCACGGGCCTGGGCATCCGTGAGGAAGGACAGGTTGGATTTCATGTAGGTGATCTTCAACGCCGTGGAGATGTTCACCTTGGCGCAGCCGCGACTGATGAGGTCGGTGAACTGCGCGTCGGTCATGCCGCTGCCGCCGTGCAGGGCGATCGGGATGGGGTGGGCGGCCACGAGGTCACTGACCCGCTGGAAATCCAGCACGGGCTCGCGCTTGTAGACGCCGTGGGCGTTGCCGATCGACGGCGCGAACACGTCGACGCCAGTGGCTTCGAGGAACCTGAGCGACACCGCGAGGCTCTGCCTGGCCGCTTCGGTATCGCTGCCCACGCCGTCTTCGACGCCGGTGATCGACTCGATCTCGCCCTCCACGTGGGCGCCGAAGCTGCGGGCCTGCCGCACCACCTCGATGGTCTGCCGTTGGTTCTCCTCCACAGGCAGGGTGGATGCGTCGAACAACACCGAGTTCCACCCGCGCTCGAGACACTCGGTGATGACGTCCCGGTCCGGGCAATGGTCCAGGTGCAGTGCCACGGGCACCTCGATCCCTGCGGTCATCGCGGACCACATGGCGAAGAGCACGCCCGACCCGATCGACATGACGGTTTTCACCGAGGTCTGCACGATCACCGGCGAACGGGCTTCGACCGCCCCGGCGAGCACCGCCTCCATGGTGAGGTCGTTCACGATGTTGATCGCTGGCACCCCGTACTTCTCGGCGAACGCACGATCGACGATCTCCTTGAGAGTGCTCACGGCCATGTGCGCCTCGCTTCCTTGCGTGTTGCTGGGGATCGTAGGCGGGAACACGGGAACCGGCAATGGCCGCGCCGGGCGGTGCAGCGGCGGGCGGGCCGCCCGTTTGCGGATAATGGTCGCTATGGACCCTGTCAGCACCATCGTCTGGATTGTCGCGTTCGTCGTGGTCACGGTCACCGTAACCGGGTTCTCCCGGCGGATCGGTTGGTCGGCGCCATTCGTGCTGGTCGTGGTCGGCGCGGCCGCGTCCTTCCTGCCGACGGTGCCGCGGATCGAGCTCGAGCCGGAACTGGTGCTCTACGGGCTGCTGCCCCCGTTGCTGTTCGCCGCCGCCATCCGCACGTCGATCGTCGACGTGCGCGCCCGGCGCGACGGCATCCTGCTGCTGTCGGTGGGCCTGGTGGTCTTCACCGTGGTGACCGTGGGGTTGACCGCCTGGCTGGTGGTGCCGGCGATCTCGATCGCGGCCGCGTTCGCGTTCGGCGCGGTCGTGGCGCCGACGGATGCCGTGGCGATCACGGCCATCGCCGGTCGGCTGGGCCTGCCCCGCCGGGTGGTGACCGTGCTCGAGGGTGAGAGCCTGCTCAACGACGCGACTGCCCTGGTGGCGCTGAACGCGGCGATCGCGGCCATCCTCAGCTCGGTGAGCCCGCTCTCGGTGACCGGCGACTTCGTCGTGGCCGTTGTCGGTGGGGTGGGGGTGGGACTCGCGGTCGGGTTCGTGCTCGCGGTCATCCGCCGGCAGTTGCACGCCCCGGTCCTCGACACCAGCCTGTCGTTGGTGACGCCGTACCTGGCGTTCATCCTCGGTGAGCTCGTGCACGGCTCCGGTGTTCTGGCGGTGGTGATCGCCGGCCTGTTCCTGGGCTACCGTGCCCCGGTCATCCAGTCGGCCGAGGCGCGTATCGCCGAATCGATCAACTGGCGCACCATCCAGTTCCTGCTGGAGAACGCCGTGTTCCTGTTCATCGGGCTCAACCTGGAGGCGATTCTCGAGGGGGTCAGGCTCACGGGCACGGGGTTCTGGGACACCGTGTGGATCTCTCTGGTGATCCTCGCCGCGCTGCTCGTGTCGCGGTTCGTGTGGATGGCGATCACCACCTCGCTCTACCGGTACGGGCCCCGGCGGCTGCGGGAGCGCGGCTGGAGCTGGCGCACCGGGGTGGCCGTGTCGTTCGCCGGGATGCGCGGGGTGGTGACCCTCGCCGCCGTGTTCCTGTTGCCGCCGGAGACGCCGCAGCGCGAGCTGTTGCAGCTGTTGGCGTTCGTCGTGGTGGTCGGCACCCTGTTGCAGGGGCTCGCCCTGCCGTGGATCATCCGCCGGTTGCGGTTGCCGCCGCCGGACCGGTCGCAGGAGCGGACCGAGGCGCAGATGCTCCTCGCCGAGGCGCAGACCGCCGGCCTGGCCCGGCTGGACGCCGAGGTGACCGACGCCGACGAGGCCAGAGTGATCGGGCGGCTGCGCACCAACGCGGTGTTCCTCGCCGACGCGCTGGACAACCCCGCTCCGGATGACGCGGAGCCGCTGCCGGCCGCATACAACCGTTTGCGGCGGGCCATGATCGAGGCCGAGCGCCAGGCCGTACTGGCCGCCCGCGTGGAGGGCCGCTACCAGGAACCGGCCATCCGCTCGGCGTTGGCCTTCATCGACGTGGAGGAGTCGGCGCTCAAGGCCGGCTCGCCCAAGCGCCTCGAGGGGTGAGCGAGCGCGGCCGACCCCCTAGTCGAGTTGAGGTTTCCGGGTCAGTCCCGGCTCATTCCAGGTTTTCGCGATCGCCCAGGCGACGGCGGCGATCGGCACGGCGAGCACAGCGCCGATGATGTTGGCTACGATCGTACCCGCGGTCAGGGCGACAAGGATGACCAGCGGGTGCAGCTTCAGCGACTGCGCCATGACAACGGGCTGCAGGAAGTTACCCTCGAGCTGGTTGACCAGGATCACGATGCCCACGACGATCAGGGCGGTGACCCAGTCGGTCGCGACCAGCGCCACCAGGGCGGCCAGGATGCCGGCCACCGTCGCACCGATCAGGGGGATGAATGCCGTGAGGAAGACGATGACGGCCAGCGGGAGGGCGAGGGGCACCCCGAGGATGGCGAGGCCGGTGCCGATCGCCGCCGCGTCGACGAAGGCCACGATGGCCGTGCCGCGGATGTAGCCGCCGAGTACCCGCACCGTGGTGGTGCCGATGCGACGGCCGCGCTGCAGGCGCTCACCCCGGAACGGCTTGAGGAAGAACGCCCAGATGACGTCGCCGTCCTTGAGGAAGAAGAACAGGATCACCAGGACCAGCACCAGGCCGGTGAAGAACTCACCCGCGGCCGCCGCGCCGGCGAGGGCCCCCGAACCGAACTGGCTGCTGGTGAGGAAGGCGACACCCTGGTCGCGGAAATCCTCGAGCTGGGCGGCGTCCACGGCCAACGGACCCTCGGTGAGGAAGGTGATCAGCTGGTCGACGCCGTCGGAGGCGCTTGCCGCCAGCTCGGTCCACTGGTTCTCGACGGCGACGACGATGAGGGTCACGATGCCGCCGAACACGATGATGGCGGTCAGCAGGGTGACCCAGGTGGCGAGTATGGGCGACAGCCCGCGGCGGCGCAACCACTGGATGACCGGGCTCAGCGCTGACGCGAGAATGATCGCGATCAGCACCGGGATCACCACGAGCTTCACCTGCACGAGGATGAAGACGATCACGCCGACCAGCGCGAGCGACAGGAGGATCTGCGCGCTGCGCAGGCCGAGCCAACCCAGCTTGTCGGTCAGCAGGGTACGCAACGTTGTGGGTCCGACGGATTGCGCGTCGGACACGCGGGCACCGGATTTGTCTGGGGTTCGCATGGGATAACCCTAGACAACCCGTCGCGACATGGCTCGAAAACCCGCCGGGCGGCATCCGGAATCGCACGCTGCTCACAGAGAGCGCTCACAGCGTCGACACACTTACGATACACACGTTTTAACGCCTGTACACCCTTGAAATTCCCAGTCTCCTGTAGTGCAGTGGACAGTGTCCCAGAGTGCTCGGCGGCTTGCCGTCGGCGGTTGGGCGTACCACCGAGAAACACCATTGAGGATGCCGCGCGCCACAAGCGCGAACCGACCGGTTCAGGTGTCACGAAGAGGTATCAAGGAGGATACAAAATGGCAGGAAACAGAGCAGTTGCCTACGAAGGGCCGGGCAAGGTCGACGTTATCGACATCGACTACCCCACCTTCGAGCTGAAGGACGGACCCGGCGTGAACCCGGCGAATGTCGGACGGCAGGTTCAACACGGCGTCATCCTGAGAACCATCACCACGAATATCTGTGGCTCCGACCAGCACATGGTTCGCGGTCGCACCACGGCTCCGGCGGGCCTGGTGCTCGGACACGAGATCACCGGCGAGGTGGTCGAAGTGGGCCGCGACGTCGAGTTCATCAAGGTCGGCGACATCGTCTCGGTCCCGTTCAACATCTCTTGCGGTCGCTGTCGCAACTGCAAGGAGCGCAAGACCGGTGTCTGCCTGAACGTGAACCCGGACCGTCCGGGTAGCGCGTACGGCTACGTCGACATGGGCGGCTGGGTCGGGGGGCAGTCACAGTACGTGCTGGTGCCGTACGCCGACTGGAACCTGCTGAAGTTCCCCGACCGGGAGCAGGCCCTCGAGAAGATCCTCGACCTCACCATGCTGTCGGACATCTTCCCGACGGGGTTCCACGGGGCGTTCACCGCGGGGATCGGCGTGGGCTCAACGGCCTACATCGCCGGTGCCGGCCCGGTCGGTCTCGCCGCTGCCGTCTCGGCTCAGCTCCTCGGAGCGGCGGTCGTGATCGTCGGCGACCTCAACCCCGAGCGTCTGGCGCAGGCCCGCAGCTTCGGCTGCGAGACCGTCGACCTCACCAAGGGCGAGCCGCAGGATCAGATCGAACAGATCCTCGGTGTGCCAGAGGTGGATGCGGCGGTCGACGCCGTCGGATTCGAGGCGCATGGCCACGGCAAGGACTCCGGCAAGGAGAAGCCGGCCACCGTGCTCAACTCGCTGATGAAGGTCACGGCCGCCGGCGGCGCGCTCGGCATCCCCGGGCTCTACGTCACGGGTGACCCGGGCGCCGCCACCGAGGAGGCCAAGGTGGGTTCGCTCTCGATCAGCCTGGGCACCGGCTGGGCCAAGTCACTGTCGTTCACCACCGGGCAGTGCCCGGTGATGAAGTACAACCGGCAGCTGATGATGGCGATCCTGCACGACAAGGTGCAGATCGCCAAGGCCGTGCACGCCCAGCCGATCAGCCTCGAGGATGCCCCGCGCGGGTACGCCGAATTCGATGCCGGTGCGGCGACGAAGTACGTGCTCAACCCGAACGGCTACCTCAAGGACTGAGTACTCCAAGGACTGAGTACTTCAAGGACTGGGCGAGCTCAGGCCGAGATAGCCAGCGACAGGACCGGGATCGGGCGAAGGCCCGGTCCCGGTTTGTCGCGCCGGCGCGAGTAGCCTGATCTGGTCGCACGTTGTGCGACTCCAGCGCAAGGACCTCACCGGAATGCCCCGCCACGAGAGCTCTCCCCCACCGGCCGCCGCCGGGCTGCGCTGGAGTGCGATCATCGTCGCGGGCGGCAGGGCCACGCGGTTGGGCGGCATCGACAAGACCGCGCTGGTCTGGCAGGGGCACAGCCTGCTCGACGGCGTCGTGGCCGCAGCATCCGGTGCAGCCCGGATCTGCGTGGTCGGATCCGACGCCGACCTTGCCGGTGAGGTGCTGCGCGCCGTCGAGAGACCGCGCTGGGGCGGCCCGGCCGCTGCGATTGTGGCGGGCCTGGAGACCCTGGCCGGCGACGCCGAGGCTGACTGGGTCCTGGTCCTCGCCGGTGACCTGGTGCACGCCGACGCCGCCGTGACGCTCCTGCTCGCCGAGCTCGACCGGATCAACGCCTCCGAGATGGCCGACACCGCGTCTTCATCAATCAGCACAGGATCAATCAGCACAGGATCAATCGGCAGCGGGGCCGACCGGCCCATCGACGGCCTGATCAGCGTGGACTCCGACGGTCGGCGCCAACCGCTGCTCGCCGTCTACCGGCGGGCGGCGCTGCTGGCATCCGCACGACGCCATCCGGCAGACAACCTGCCGGTGAAGAACCTGATCGGCAGCCTGAACCTGATTCAGTTGCGCCTTCCCGACGCGCTGGCCGACGATGTCGACACCCCCGCCGACGCCGCCAGACTCGGGATCGTCGTTCCCGCCGCCGCCGCCGCGTCGAGTAGACCGCGGCCGGCGCGGTGACTGGCTAGCCTTGACCCAGGCGCACCGACGTCGATGATCCTCGAGGAGTCCGCTATGCCCGTGCCCCACACCGGCCGTTCGGCCCGTTTCGGCTCACCGGGCACCGGCGGCGTGGTGCTCTGATGGAGTGGCTGGAGGCCAGGGACACCGTGCACCGGTTGGGCAGGGGCATGCCCGGAGGCACCGAGATCGTGGCCCTGTCCGAGGCCGTCGGACGCACTCTCGCCGCCGAGGTGCGCTCGCTGACGGCGTTGCCGAGCTTCGCGTCCTCAGCCATGGACGGCTGGGCCGTCAACGGCGCCGAGCCGTGGATCGTGGGCGAGGCGATTCTGGCGGGCGACCCGCCGACAACGACCGCCCTCGCGCCGGGGACCGCGCGGCCGATCGCCACCGGCGCCTGTGTGCCGGCCGGCACCCACGGCATCCTGCGCTCGGAAAAGGGTCAGCTCGCCAGTGCCGGGGGCACCGGGCCCGTGCTGATCCGTTCGGCGGGCACGGATTCCACCGAACCTGCCCTCGGCGAGCACGTGCGGGCGCGCGGCGAGGAGTGCGGACTCGACGAGAGGATGTTGGAGCCCGGCTGCCTGCTCACGGTGCCGCGGGTGGCGCTGGCGGCGGTGACCGGCCACGACGCGCTCATCGTGACGACGCCACCGACGGTGGAGCTGCTGCTGCTCGGCACCGAGGTGATCCAGTCCGGCATCCCCGGTCCCGGCCAGGTGCGGGATGCCTACTCCCCCGAGTTCCCGGCTTTTCTGACCGGCCTGGGTGTGCGGCTGAGCGCGCTGCGGCGGCTGCCGGACGACCTCGGTCAGACCATCGACGCCATCCGTACGAGCACGGCGGCGCTGGTGATCAGCACCGGCGGCAGCGCCCGCGGCCCGGCCGACCATGTGCGCACGGCCCTGGCCGCTCTCGGTGCGAGCGTGCTCATCGACGGGGTGCGGATGCGGCCCGGCCACCCCGTCATGGTGGCCCGCCTGGCCGACGGCCGACTGATGCTCTGCCTGCCCGGCAACCCGTTGGCCGCGATGCTGGTCCTGGCCAGCCTGGGCATGCCGCTGATCGACGGGATGCTCGGCCGCCCGCTGCGGCCCCTGGGCCGGGTGACCCTCGCGCACGACATCGCGAACCGCAGCGGATCGACCCGCCTGGTGGCGTACCGGCTCACCGACGACGGCGCGGTGCCCACGGCACGACAGGGCTCCGGCATGCTGCGCGGACTCGCGGAGGCCGACGGCGTGGCCGTGGTGCCGCCCGGCGGCGCGTGCGCCCCCGACCCGGTCGCCACGCTTCCGCTGCCGTGGTAGCCGCTCGAGTCTGGCGTCGTATCGGCGTGGTCCCGGCGCTGCCGCCCAGCCGGCCGCTCGGAGCGCCGCTCAGCCGGCCAGGGCCGTGAGGGTCTTCGTCTCGCCGTTCCAGAACCGCGCCGCGACGCAGGACCCGGCCGGCGGCGGCTCACCGAGAACCGCGAGCGCCTGCCCGACCTGATCGGCGCCGAGCCGGCGGGCGAGGGTGACGTGCGGCGTCCACCGATCGGGCTGGGTGAGTTCCACGGCCCCTGGCGACACTCCGAGCACGGTCCGGTGCAACTCCAGCAGGGCCCGGGTCATCACCACGGGGCGGGCGAGCACGAACCGGCCGGGCCCAGCCCGGAAGAGCACCAGTCCGGAGACCCTGAGCTCAACGGGCAGAACGGCGGCCGCCCGGTCGAACGCGGCCCGAACGGAATCCGTGAGCTGGAGTGCCGGTCCGGCCGCCAGGGTGAGGTGCGGCCGGTTGCTCGCGCCCTGATGCCGGCCCAGGTTGGGCAGCCCGGCTTCCTCCAGTGCCGTCCACTCCGCACGGAAGGTGGCCTCTGTGGGCAGGTCGAAGTTCAACTCGATGCTTCGCATGGTTTCATCCTGCCCGGCTCTGGCGCCCGGGACTGCACCTCGATATCAGGACAAAGTGCGATTACAAGGACGGAATCGAACACCGGATCCTTTTTTCCGGCCTTTGTCCTCATAAACGTTCGTCGCAGGACGGTCCGAGACCGACGACGTGCGGCGCCTATACGGTCAGCACCGCTTCGACGTTGTGCGCCGGTTCCAACCGCACGATCACCGCCTTGGACACCGGGGTGTTGCTGCCCTCGGCCACCAGGTCGAGCGGAACGAGCACATTCGCCTCCGGGTAGTACGCCGCGGCACATCCTCTGGCGGTGGGGTACGACACGGCACGGAAGCTGCGGAGGACCCGCTCGACCCCGTCGTCGTGCACACCATAGACATCCACCAGCTGCTCGTCGGCCAAGCCCAGCTCGACCAGGTCGTTGGGGTTGACGAACACCACGTGCCGGCCCTTCTTGATGCCGCGGTACCTGTCGTCGTGGCCGTAGATGGTGGTGTTGAACTGGTCGTGTGAGCGCAGTGTCTGCAGGATGAGTGTGCCGTCGGGCCGCTCCAGGCGCTCGAGGTCGTTGACCGTGAGCATCGCCTTGCCGGTGGGGGTGGGGAAGGTGCGGGAGTCGCGCGGCCCGTTCGGCAGCAGGAAGCCGCCGTCCTGGCGGATCTTGGTGTTGTAGTCCTCGCAGCCGGCGACGACGTGCGAGATGTGCTCCCGGATCAGGTCGTAATCGCGCTCGAAGCCCGTCCAGTCCACGTTCACCTTCGTGCCCAGCACGGCGCGGGCGAGGCGGCTGACGATGGCGACTTCGGAGAGCAGGGTCGGCGCGACCGGGCGGACCTTGCCCCAGGACGGATGCACGGCGCAGACGGTGTCCTCCACCGACACGAACTGTTCCCCCGTGGCCTGCCGGTCGATCTCGGTGCGTCCCATGGTCGGCAGGATCAGGGCCTCATCGCCCACCACGGCGTGCGAACGGTTGAGTTTGGTGGAGACCTGCACCGTCATTTCGGCGCCGTGCATGGCGGCCTCGGCGGCCTGGGTGTCGCTGATCGCACTGACCAGGTTGCCGCCGAGGGCCATGAAGACCTTGATCTGGCCATCCCGCAGCCCCCGGATGGTGGCGACGGCATCCACACCGTGCTCGCGGGGCGGGTCGAAGCCGAACTCCCGCTCCAGGCTGTCGAGGAACGCCGGCGGCATCTGCTCCCAGATGCCCATGGTGCGGTCGCCCTGCACGTTGCTGTGCCCGCGGATCGGCGAGGCGCCGGCGCCGGGTTTGCCGATGTTGCCGCGCAGCAGCAGCAGGTTGATGATCTCCTTGATGGTGGCGACACCCTTCTTGTGCTGGGTGAGTCCCATCGCCCAGGTGATGATCACCTTCTCGGCGCGGAGGTACCGGGCGGCCAGTTCGTCGATCTCGGCGGCGCGGAGGCCGGTGGCTTCGAGTACGGCCTTCTCGTCGACCCGGGCGAGGTGCGCGGTGAGTTCCTCAAGGCCCTGGCAGTGCTCGGTCAGGAACTCGTGGTCGAGAACGGTGCCCGGGTTCGCGGCCTCCGCGGCGAGCACCCGCTTGGACACCGCCTGCAGCAGCGCCATGTCGCCGCCGAGCCGCACCTGCACGAACTGGTCGGCCATGTCGGTGCCGTGCCCGATGATGCCCTTCACCCGCTGCGGGTTCTTGTAACGTTTGAGGCCGGCCTCCGGCAGGGGATTGACCGCGACGATCTCGGCGCCGTTCTCCTTCGCCTCTTCCAGGGCGGTGAGCATCCGGGGGTGATTGGTGCCCGGGTTCTGGCCCATCACGATGATGAGGTCGGCCTGGCCGAAGTCGTCGTAGGTGATGGTGGCCTTACCGATGCCGATGGTCTGGCCCATCGCCCAGCCGGACGATTCGTGGCACATGTTGGAGCAGTCCGGCAGGTTGTTGGTGCCGAAGGCGCGCACGAAGAGCTGGTAGGCGAAGGCGGCCTCATTGGAGGTGCGGCCGCTCGTGTAGAAGGCGGCCTGGTCGGGCGAGTCAAGGCTGTTGAGCTTGTCGGCGATCACCCTGAACGCCTCCGCCCAGCCGATCGGCCGGTAGTGGTCGTCGCCGGCGGCCTTGTACACGGGTTCGGTCAGCCGCCCTTGCATGCCCAGCCAGTAGTCGGTGCGGCCGAGCAGGTCGCTGACCGGATGCTCGGCCCACCATTCCGTACCGATCGTGACGGGCGTGGCCTCCCAGGTGACGGCCTTGGCGCCGTTCTCGCAGAATTCGAACGTCTTGCGGTGGGTGGGGTCCGGCCAGGCACAGCTCATGCAGTCGAAGCCGTCCTTCTGGTTCATCGCCAGGAGGGTCTTGCGGGTGCGGGTGATGCCCATGCCTTCCAGCGCCGGGATGGTGGAGTGCAACACGCCCGGCACCCCCGCCGCCCAGGACTTGGGTGAGCCGACTTCCAGAGTGGACTCACCGGCCTCGTCGGTGTCGTCCAGGTGCACGGGGCTCTTCTGGTGCGCCGGGTTGCTCTCGTGCACCGGATTGGTGGTCACTTTCTTGGGCGTCATCCTGGGCATCCCTTTCACCGGCCGGGATCCACCGGCACCTGTGCGCCGTCGCCCCGGAAAACATTGGAGTTACCCTTTCAGAGCTATCAGCATCCGCGGCTCACGGCAAGGACCCGGGATCGTTCAGGGCACACTCTGGGCGAGGGGCTTTGCCGCAAGTGTGCGGGTCGGGCGGCTGCGGCGCGGGGTGGTGGATGCCCGTGCGGATGCCCGGGGGCGCTCAGGCGAGGCGGGCGGCGACCTCGTCGAGCACCGACTCCGAGCCGGCGTAGATGCCGTCGGGGCGAGGCCAGTGGCTGATCACGTCGGTGAAGCCGAGCTCGGCCGCGCGCCCGACCGCGTCGTCGAAGGCACCGATGCTATGCAGCGAATAGGCGCCGCCGCTGTCGAGCGAAAGGTAGCGGTCCAGCGTGCCGGGCTCCCGGCCCGCTGCGGCGAGGGTGTCCTCCAGCCGGCGCACCAGGGCCGACACGGCGCTCCACCACTCGTCGCCCACGGCGCCGTCGGCACCCGTGGTCACCCAGCCGGCCGCGTGCTCGGCCGCCAGCTTCAGGCCGTTCGGACCATTGGCGGCGATCACGAACGGCACCCGGGGGGTCTGGGCCGGCCGGCCCACCATGCGCGCATTCACCGCCCTGAACCAGTCCCCGGCGAAGCTGATCCCGCCGACGCCGGGCTGCTCGTGGCGCAGCAGCAGGTCGAGGTCGGTCACGAACTCGGCGAACCTCTCGTGCCGCTGACGCGGCGTATAGGCAGGTTGGCCGAGCACAATCGCGTCGAAGCCCGTTCCGCCCGAGCCCACACCCAGCAGCATCCGCCCGCCGGATATGTCATCGACGGTGGCGATCTCCTTGGCGAAGGGCACCGGATGCCGAAAATTCGGCGACGCGACGAAGGTACCCAGCCGGATCCGGTCGGTGACCGCGGCGGCGGCGGACAACGTGGGGATGGTGGCGTGCCACGGCTGGTCGGCCAGGCTGCGCCAAGACAGGTGATCGTAGGTCCAGGCGTGGTCGAAACCGAACTCTTCGGCGGCCTGCCATCTGCGGCGGGCCTCTGGCCACTCGAACTGGGGCAGGATCACGATTCCATGGCGCATACCCTGAAGTCTACAAACCGGTTCGGCCGGCATTCCTGAGCGCTCCACACCGTTCTTCCCGTCGCTCCCGCCCACTGCCGCCCACAGCCGCCGCGCCCAGACGGTGCTATGAATGGTGCGTTCGCAGGTTCACGCCCGCGGCACACCCGCACCACCCGCGTCAGGACTGCAAGGGAGCACCCGATGGACACCGCCGTGACCCCGGGCCGGTTCGCCGGCCAGACCGCCATCGTCACCGGAGCCGGCTCCGGGATCGGCAGGGCCAGCGCCGTGCGCCTGGCGCAGGAGGGCGCCAGGGTGATCGCCGGCGACGTGGTTCCCGCCCGTCTGCAGGAGCTCGTCGACCAGTACGGCGACCTCGACATCGTCACGATCGACGGCGACATCAGCCACGAGGACACCTCCACCCGGCTGGTCGCCGCGGCGAACGGCCGCATCGACGTGGTCGCCAACGTCGCGGGCATCATGGACGGTTTCCTGCCCGTCGCGGAGGTCGACGACGACACCTGGGAGCGGGTCTTCGGCGTCAACGTGACCGGGATGATGCGCCTGATCCGCGCCGCCCTGCCCGTCATGGTCGCTGGCGGCGGCGGCTCGATCGTGAACGTCACCTCGGAAGCGGGCCTCCGCGGCGGCGCGGCCGGAGTGGCCTACACGGCGTCCAAGCACGCCGTGATCGGCCTGACCCGCAACACCTCCGTCATGTACTCGGCCCAAGGCATCCGTTGCAACGCCGTTGCGCCCGGCGGGGTGCAGACCAACATCGAGGCACCGATGCTCTCCCCGCTGGCCGGGTCGGTCCTCGGGCCCGTGTTCCAGCACGTGTTACCGCCGGTGGCCACCTCCGAGCAGCTCGCCGCCGCCATCACCTGGCTCGCCAGCGCAGACTCCGCGAACGTGACCGGCATCATCCTGGCGTCAGACGGCGGCTGGTCGGCGATGTGAGCCTGATGTGAACGGGGTGCGGATGTCGGACGGTACTGGCAGACTCACCGCATGACAGGCACAGACCACACTCAGAGCCCCGTCCCTCCCGTGGGATGCGGAGTCGTTCCGCCCTACCTCCTCGAACGCCTGGCCACGGTCGAGGACCCGCGATTCGAGGCGGCGGCCGAGGCCGCGCGGAGGTCCCTGCGTCTCGACGAGCCCATCCGCAACCTGCGGGTCGAACGCCGCACCAGCGCTCCGCCCAGCCCGAGAGTCTGGGCCGTGCCCGGCCACCCCAGCCGCACCATCAGCGATGCCGGTCAACTGCAGCGGCTCCCCGGCCGCACCGTGAGAACCGAGGGGCAGGGTCCGGTCGCCGACGTGGCGGTCAACGAGGCCTACAGCGGGCTCGGCGACACCCACGGGCTGTACTGGAGCCGGTACCAGCGCGACTCCATCGACGGCCGCGGCCTGCCGTTGGACGCCACGGTGCACTACGGCCGGAACTACGACAACGCCTTCTGGGACGGCGAACGCATGGTGTTCGGCGACGGCGACGGCGAGGTCTTCAACAGGTTCACCGTCTCGTTGAGCGTGATCGCGCACGAGCTCACCCACGGCGTTACCCAGTACAGCGCCAACCTCGCCTACCAGGGCCAGTCCGGCGCCCTCAATGAATCGGTGTCTGATGTGTTCGGTGCACTCGTCGAACAGTACGCCGCCGGTCAAGACGCCCGATCGGCGAGCTGGCTGATCGGCGCGGGCCTCTTCACCGAGCAGGTGCAGGGCCAGGCGCTGCGGTCGATGAAAGCTCCGGGTACCGCCTACGACGACGACGTGCTCGGCACCGACCCGCAGCCGGCCTCGATGGCCGGCTACATCGAAACCGACGACGACCATGGCGGGGTACACCTGAATTCGGGGATCCCGAACCGGGCGTTCTACCTGGTCGCCGAGGCCATCGGCGGTAATGCCTGGGAGGCAGCCGGGCAGATCTGGTACGACACGCTGACCGGGCCGAACCTCTCCCCCACCGCCGATTTCGCGGCCTTCGCCGCGGCCACGGCGACGGCCGCGTCCATTCGCTACGGCACCGGCTCCGCGGAGCACGACGCCGTTCTCGCCGGCTGGGACGGCGTGGGCCTGGGCTTGGACCCGCTACAGGCGGCCTCCTGACGGGCCGGGCATCACCCGGCGTTCACTGGGAAGCCACCTCCGATCGTCTCGGCATCCCCGATCGTTCCTCGGCCGGACGTACCATGGGGCCATGAAGGTCGTCGTCTCACGCAGCGGAGGGTTCGCTGGGCTCCGGGTCACCTGGGATCTGCAGGTCGACGAACAACCGGATGCGGCGGCCTGGATGAAGTTCCTCGAGGAGCTGCCCTGGGATGAGGCCGAAGACACCACACCGGCGCCGGACCGTTACGTGTACCGCATCCGGTGCGCACCGCACGAGGTCGTGCTCGCCGAGCCACAGGTGCAGGGTGCCTGGAAAGACCTGATCGACAGGGTCCGCGCCGCCAGCGAACGCTGACCGAGGTCCGCGCCGCACCCACGCGCGACACATTCCGGCGGCAGGAGTGCTCCACAGTGGCGGAGTCGCCGAGCGGAGCGCAAAGTGGGACTATGAGGTATGGACATCATCGACCCGAATCCGGTTCGCATTCTCAGCGAGGACGAGTGCTGGGAGTTTCTGCTCTCCTCGAGCTTCGGCCGTCTCGCGGCTGCCGTCGCGGACGACATTGAGATCTTCCCGCTCAACTTCGTCGCGGCCGACAAGCGCCTCTTGTTTCGCACCGCAGAGGGAACCAAGCTCCTGGCCCTCACCGTGAACAACAAGGTCGCCCTGGAGACCGACGACATCGGTCGCGCCGACGCCTGGAGTGTCGTCGTGAAGGGCATCGCCCGGGTCCTCGACACGCAGGCCGAGATCGAGGCCGCCAACGCGCTCCCGTTGCGACCGCTCGTTCCCACCCTCAAGTACATCTGGGTGGAGATCACCCCGACCGAGCTGAGCGGGCGCCGGTTCGCCCTGGAACCGGAACCGGAACGGTACTAGTCGCTGGCCGCGGCCGGAGCAACCCGGCCCTCGCCGGCGAGCCCGATGAGCATCAGCACCGCCAGGCCGTAGGCATCCGCCGCCGTGGCCGCCTCGAAGACCTCGTCGACCCCGTTCACGTGCACGCTCACTCGGTAGCGGTCGTCGCCGAGCCGCTGCAGAGCGCGGAACGTGCCGCGCAGGAGCGCCCGCAACTGGTCCTCGCGCGGTAACCACAGGGCATCCTCCAGCGCAAGCGAATCGAGCGCCCACTCCGTCGTTCCGTTGAAACCGAGGATGGTGCCGGTGTCGAACTCGTGCGCCTCGATGGTCATCTCGCTGACCGTGAAGACCTCGGAGTCGAAGCCCTGCCGCTCGATGCGGAAGGCGTCACCGGATGCCGGATGCCACGGCAAGCCGGCCTGCTGCAGAGCACGGGCACAATCGATTGTGATCATGCCCCATTATCGGTGCGCGGCACCGGTGAAAGCGAGGGCCCGGTCGCCGCAAGAGGCCCCGGAGAGCCGTGGGCATTCTCCGGGGCCACCGTTCACGAATCAAGCGGAATGGATCGAACGATTTAGCTGACGCCGAGCAGGTCGATGACGAAGATCAGGGTCTTGCCGGACAGACGGTGGCCGGAGCCGGCCGGGCCGTAGGCCAGGTGCGCCGGCACGGTGAGCTTGCGTCGGCCGCCCACCTTCATGCCGGGGATGCCCTGCTGCCAGCCGGCAATGAGGGAGCCCAGCGGGAAGTTGATCGACTGGCCCCGATTCCAGGACGAGTCGAACTCTTCGCCGGTGTCGTATTCGACACCAAGGTAGTGCACGTCGACGGTGGCGCCGGCGGTGGCCTCGGCGCCGTCACCCACCACGATGTCGACAATGTCGAGCTGTTCGGGCGCGGGGCCCTCCGGGAAGTCGAGTTCGGGCTTGGCATTCAAATCAGTCATGAGACTATCCAATCGGATTCCGGGCCCGGACGCACACCTGGAAATTCCCCCTTGCGCGAACGCCGCCGCAAGGTGCATCCTTATCTCACAAACTCGTCGCACCGGGAGAGTTGTCGGCAGTGCCACACCACCGGGCGACGAGTTTTTTCTGGTCTCTCCGGCAGCGCTCCCGACCGGCCGCGCTCTGACGGGTCAGCTGCCGCTCGGATCAGCCGAGCACCGCGGCACGGTCGGTCATCAGCAGCCCCAACAGCCGGGCCTCCTCAATCTGGTCGGGGCTCCCATCTGGGCGTGCCGGCCCGCGCCGGGACGGGTGCAGCTGGGCGCTGACCAGACGTTGCCGCACCGACGCCAACCGGGTGGCATCCGTGATGAATCGGTTCATGGCCTGGCGGCGCGCCGGCGGTTGACCGTGGGCCCACGCCCGCGCCTGGCGCCGGCCGAGGGGCGTGGCCAGCATGGCCACCTCGGCCGGGGTGAACCAGCCCACCGCGGCATAGTCGCCGAGCCGCTGCACCGTCAGTTTCTCCTCCTTGCGCCGCAGCATGAGCATGACCAGGATCACGACGATGAACAGCGGCACCTGCACCAGGAAGTAGTAGCCCACCAGGGAGGCGTCGTCGGTGAGAAAGAAGAACGCCCCGTTCCACAGCGCGTGCAACAGCACCGCGGCGAGAAGTCCCATAAGCACCGCGCCGAGGTAGCTCGACCCGCTCGCGCGGCGGGCGGCGAGGCCGATCGCCAAGCCGGTGCAGGCCGTGAACAGCACGTGCGCGAACGGGGAGATCACCCCGCGCAGTAGGAACGTCACACCGAGATCGGCGATACCGCCGTCGAGCATCGCCACGCTGAAGTACTGGATGTTCTCCGAGAACGCGAAACCGGCGGCGATCATGGCCCCATAGACGACCCCGTCGATCGGGCCGTTGAATTGGCCGCGGATCACCCAGAACAGCAGCAGGATGCCGAAGCCCTTCGCCGACTCCTCCACGAGCGGCGCCTGGATCACGGCGGCCGTGAAGTCGCCCGCCGGGCGGGCCACCCCGCTGGTCGCGACGACGATCTGCACACCGAGGTCGAACACCAGCGCCGTCACAATCGAGACACCGGCTCCCCACAGGAACGCGAACCAGAGGGCCGGCCGGGGCTCCGGCTCCCACCGGTCGAGCCAGCGCACCGCGAGCATCACCAGGGTCAGCGGCACGAGCGCGAGCAGCAGGCACACCACGAGCGCGCCCGGGCCGAGGAATGTCGACAGATACACCAGCACCAACAGCAGCGCGAGCGCGGCGACCACGATGCCGATGCTCGCCCACACCACCGTGCTCAGCCTCGTGCGCCGCACCGGCGCGCTCCACACGGGCGTCTGGATGGGTGCGTCCTGCGGGGGCATGGGCAGAGGTCGGCCGGTCGGGTCGAGGGTCATGCCCGCCAGTTTACGGGGACGGGCATGGCTGGAGCCGGCGGTTTCCGCCTCCAGTCCGACCCCAGACGGCGGTGTCCGATTCCCGCTACCGGTCCGGCAGGCGGCGTGTCAGTCTTGATCTGTGATACCCACAACCAACTCCCCCGACCCAGCGCTCCCCCCGGCCCGCTCCCGGCGCCCCGGCCGGGTCGGCTCGTCGGCGCGGGGCAGCGTCGACGACCCGGTGTTCGCCGAGCGCTACCGGGCCATGTCCTCCCGCGACGCCCGCTTCGACGGCCAGTTCATCACCGGCGTGCACTCCACCGGCATCTACTGCCGGCCCAGTTGCCCGGCCATGACGCCCAAACCCGGCAATGTGTCGTTCTACCTCACGGCCGCCGCCGCCCATGAGGCGGGCCTACGAGCTTGCAAGCGCTGCCTGCCCGATGCCGTGCCCGGGTCGCCGGCGTGGAACATCCGTGACGACCTGGCCGCCCGGGCGATGCGGCTGATCGGCGACGGCACCGTGGAACGCGAGGGTGTGCCAGGGCTGGCGCACCGGCTCGGATACACGCCACGACACCTCACTCGGGTGCTGGTCGCCGAGGTCGGCGCCGGGCCGCTCGCGCTGGCTCGCGCCCACCGCGCCCAAACCGCCCGGGTGCTGCTGACCAGCACCGATCTGCCGGTCACCGACGTCGCGTTCGCCGCCGGTTTCGGCAGTGTGCGCCAATTCAACGACACCATCGCCGCCGTGTACGAGCGCACCCCGTCGGCCCTCCGCGCCGGCGCCGGGGTCCACCCCGGCGGCGATCCCATCGTGCGCACCGGCTCGAGGATCAGCCTGCTGCTGCCCGCCCGGGCGCCGTTCGACGGGCAGGGCCTGCTCGATTTCCTCGGGGCGCGGGCCGTCACCGGCGTCGAACGCTCCACGCCGACCGGGTACGAACGCACCCTGCGGCTTCCGCACGGCTGGGCGCGACTGCACCTGGCCCTCGCCGGCACCATCGAGGCTCCCGCGATCGAGTGCACCGCCCGGTTGCACAGCCTCGCCGACCTCGCCCCGCTGGTCAGCCGGGTGCGCCGGCTGTGCGACCTCGACGCGGATGCCCAGGCCATCGATCTGGTCTTGGCCGGCGACCCGGCGCTGGCCGGGTCCGTGCACCGCACCCCAGGTGTCCGGGTGCCGGGCAGCCTTGACCCGGAGGAAACCCTGTTCAGGGCGCTGCTCGGCCAGCAGGTGTCGGTGGCCGCCGCCCGCACCTCCCTCGGCCGGCTCAGCGCCGCGCTCAGCACGTCGGTGGACGATGCCCAGCCGGGCAACGACCAGGAGCACACCGACAGCCCGCACCTGCTGTTCCCCCCCGCCGCCGACATCGCCGACAACGGCAGAAAAGTGCTGCGCGGCCCGGCCGCCCGCATCGAGACGATCATCCGCGTCGCCCGGGCCCTGGCCTCCGGCGATCTCGTGCTCGACGTCGGCGACAGCCGCGACGACCTCCAGGCCCGCCTGACCGCCCTACCGGGCATCGGCCCGTGGACGGCCGGCTACGTGGCGATGCGGGTGCTCGGCAGTCCCGACATCCTGCTCACCAGCGACCTCGCCCTGCGTCAGGGGGCGGGTCGGCTCGGGCTGCCCGACACGGCGAGGGACCTCGCCGTTCACGGCAGCGTGTGGGCGCCGTGGCGCAGTTACGCCGGCATGCACCTCTGGCGGGCGGCGGGCGGCCCGCGACCGGCCGGGCCGGAACTTACCGGCGGGAACGGTGCCGCCCCGTTACGCTGAAGAAGTGAAGTTTGCGCATCTCAGAGTCGAAGGCCAGTCCACCCCCCGTCTAGCCCTCGTGGTAGACGACGAGGCGCTCTTCCTCGACGAGGTGATCGACGACGCCCCGCGCGATCTCCAGGACCTCATCGAGAAGGGCGCCCCGGAGTACGACAGGGTGCGGGCGCTCACCGCGAACGCGCTGGCCCACGGCGCCAGCCTGACCCCCATCGACGACCTGCGGCACTCCTCCGCGGTACTGCGGCCGCCGCAGATCATCGCCATCGGCGCCAACTACGCCGCGCACTCGTCCGAGCTCAAACTGCGCAGCGAAACCGCCGCGACGGTGTTCTCGCTCTGGCCGAACTCGCTCACCGGGCACGAGTCGATCATCACGTGGCCCACCGACCTGACCACGCAGGTGGACTACGAGGCCGAACTCGGCGTGATCATCGGCCGGCCCGCCCGCAACGTCTCGGTGCGCGACGCCCTCGACTACGTCTTCGGCTACACGGTCGTGAACGACATCACCGCCCGCGACCTGCAGTTCTCCGAGGCGCAGTGGTCCAGGTGCAAGTCGTTCGACGGCTTCACGCCCACCGGCCCCCTGGTGGTCACCGCCGACGAGATCGCCGATCCGCAGAACCTGTGGCTGACCACCCACGTCGACGGGCGGGTGCTGCAGGATGCGTCGAGCGGTGACATGGTGCGCACCGTCGCCGAGATCATCGCCTACCTGTCGCTGACCTCCACGCTGATGCCCGGCACGCTGATCTCCACCGGCAGCCCCGGCGGTGCAGGCTACAGCCGCAAGCCGCAGGTGTTCCTCAAGGACGGGTCGACGGTCACGGTCTCCATTGACCGGATCGGACTGCTCACGACCCACTGCCGTGAGATCTGACCCGGGCCGGTCACACCCCCCGATCACCCTCTCGGTGGTCATTCCGGTCTACAACGACGCGGACTTCCTGCGCACCTGCCTCCGCGCCCTGTCCCAGCAACGCCGGCCGGCGGACGAGATCATCGTGGTCGACAACGCGAGCACGGATGCCAGCGCGGCAATCGCGCGGACAGCCGGCGTACGTGTGATCACCGAACCCCTGCGGGGCATCTGGCCGGCGTCGGCGGCCGGCTACGACGCGGCCACCGGCGACGTGATCGCCCGGCTGGATTCCGACTCCGTGCCTCCGGTGGACTGGCTGGAGCGGATCGAGGCCCAGTTCACGGCCGAACCCGGCACCGCCGTGTACACCGGCCCCGGCGACTTCTACAACTGCGGCCCCATAACGGCCTGGCTGGGTGGCCACCTCTACATCGGCGGGTATTTCCGCTGGATGGGCCTGTGGCTGGGCCACCCGCCGCTGTTCGGGTCGAACTTCGCGATGTGCCGGCAGGTCTGGGCCGCCAACCGCGACCTGGTGCGGCGCACGCGCACCGACGTGCACGACGACCTCGACTTCAGCATGCACCTGGGCCCGGACGAACCTGTCACCCTCGACCCGAACCTGCGGGTGCTGATCTCCGCCCGGCCGTTCGACACCCCTCGCGGGCTCGGCCGGCGGGTGGCCTGGGCCGGCCGCACGCTGTTCTTCGACTGGCCGGACTACTCGCCCTGGCGGCTCCGGCTGCGCTCAGTGAGTCGCCGCAAGAACCTCTCTCGCGCGCTCTGACGCTAGCTCGGCCACACCGAGGTGACGGTGTGGATCGCAAGGCGCAGCGTTTCCGTTTCGGTCTCCAGTCGCACCGCCTCGGCGGGTAGAGCGCGCTCCATCATGAGGCCGTTGATCACCGTCGCGAGAAATCGTGCCCGTGACTCGACCGCCCCCGCCGGAATCACGCCCTCCTCGATGAGCGCGGTCAACCATCGCTCGATACGGTGCCGACCCATCCGCTCGAGCGCGAGGTAGGTCGCCACCTCATCGCCGGACGGAGTGGATCCCACGTAGGCCTCGTAGAGTGCCCCCCAATGCTGCCGGGCGCGATCGCCGACGCCCACGTGCGCGAGCATCAGTCGCAAGCAGGCGATCAGGCGCTCGGTCGGGGTCAGCGTGTGATCGTTGATCGGGTCGTCGGGGATGTCGAGGTCGTAGATCCCGGCAACGACGGTGTCGATGAGATCGCGCTGGGTCGGGAAGAAGTGTCGTAGCGAGCCCGTGCTCACCTCGGCGCGAGCGGCTACCGCGCGGACGCTCAAGCGCGCGGTCGGGTTCTCGCCGAGCATCGTCGCCGCAGCGATGAGGATCTTGGCGCGCGTGCCTGGTTTGTTGGATTCCGCGTCCATGACTCTCCTTCGTGTGACCTCTGTTTATTACAGTGTGCTAGCTTAGCTCCTCGTTGGCTATCACACTGTACTAATTTGGCGGGGAGTGAGTGGTGTCCCGTGTTGGACGAACAATGGTCGAACGATGAAAAGGAGAACCAGATGCGTAACCGATTGAAAGACGGGCGAGGCCCCTGGACGAAGCCGGGGCCGGCGGTGGTGGCCGTTGCCTCGCTACTGCTGATCGCTGGGTGCACCAACGCGACACCGGACACAGGCGAAAGCGCGAACGCGGCGGGTCTTGACCAGTACCTGGAGCAGTCGCTCGAATTCGGGGCCTGCGACCCCACCATCGTGGGCTCGCAGCCGCCCGTTCCCGAGATCATCGAGGTGGCGGAGAAAACCGAGTGCGCCACACTCACGGTGCCGATCGACTATGAGAACCTCGACGGCGAGACCCTCGGCATCGCCGTGACGCGCAACGCCGCCACGGGCACGGACCGCATCGGTTCAGTTGTACTGAATCCGGGCGGACCCGGTGTGCAGGCGACTACCTTCGCCCCGCTCGTCACCGCGCTGTGGACGGGGGGACCCATCACCGAGCACTTCGACCTCGTCGGCTTCGACCCGCGCGGAGTTGGGCTGACCGACCCAGCGGTCGACTGTTACACGGACGAAGAACGTGACGCCGACGTGCCGCTGTCGGCCCTGGACGAGTGGACGGAAGAGTCGGCGCGCGCGATCGTCGAGAAGTGTGCAGCCGGATCGGGAGGCGAGGAGACGCTCGCCCACCTCGGCACAAGAGATGTCGCTCGCGACATGGACGTGCTCCGCTCAGCGCTCGGCGACGACAAGCTCACCTACGCGGGTGCAAGCTACGGCACTCGGCTCGGCGCGGTGTATGCCGAGATGTTCCCCCAGAACGTCCGGGCCCTCGTTCTCGACGGCGCTGTAGACCCACGCAAGGACACCGGTGATCGCCGGATCCAGCTCAGCCAGGGGCTCCAAGCCTCGTTCCAGCGCTTCGCCGACTTCTGCGTAGCGCAGGGACAGTGCCCCCTCGGTACCGACCCCGCACTAGCGACCACCGCGGCGCAGGAGCTCCTCCGTCCGCTTGTGGACGAGCCGCTGGTGGCCGCTGACGGCCGAGAGGTCACCTTCCTCGCCGCAGCCGAGGGAATCATTTCCGGGCTGTACGCCGAAGCCAGCTGGCCAGCCACCATCGCGGGGCTGTCGGAGCTGCGAGCGGGTCGGCCAGAGCCACTGCTCGCGCTTCGCGACGGCTACTACGGCCGATCCGACAGCGGGGAATACAAGAACGACTACGAAGCCACGTTCGCCATCAATTGCATCGATGAAGAACGACTCACGGCAGACGAGATGACCGAGCTCGGCAATCAGCTCAACGACGCAGTGCCGTTCCTCGACTCCGGAAAAAGCCCGGCAACGCGGGACGGGTGCGAGTTCTGGCCGTCCGAGCCGACGTTGGGCTTCCCCTACGCCACCGACATCAAGGGGCTTCCCGAGGTGCTCGTGACCTCGACCACCGGCGACCCGGTGACGCCACACGGTGGTGGTATCAGCCTGGCCGAGACCCTCGGCGCCCGGTTGCTCACGGTTGACGGCAACCAGCACGGGTCGATCATCTCGCGCAATGAGTGCGTCGACGGCGTGGTGGCCGACTACCTGGTCAACCTCGAGCTGCCAGAAGAAGGAGCACGCTGCGCTCTGTGAATCTGCTCCTGACCCGCTATCGCTGCGCCGTTCCGCGTGCCTCCGGTTCGCGCCTCGGACTCGGGGAGCTCTGGATGGCTGCCACACGTCAGCGGCCGCGCGCGTAGAGCGCCAGCAGGTCCCGGGCTAGCTGGTGCGGGGTGGTCTCGCACGGGCTGTGCCCGGCCGGATAGACGCGGAGGTCCGCGCCGATACGGTCGGCGAACCGGCGGTGCTGGCGCAGCGTCCACAGGTCCCGGTCCCCCACGGCGATGAGCATCGGCACCGGGCTCCTGGCCAGCTCGCTCAGCACATCCGGGGTGTGCTTCATCAGGCCCATGATCTCGTCGAGGCTCGCCCGGCTGGTGTCCTCGAATCGCATCCGCGCGAGAGCGAGCCGGCCCGGCCGGGTGTGGTTGCGGTTGGTGACGATGCCCCAGATCAGCAGGGAGGCGATGGTGTGCGGCGGCATCAGGCCGCTGACCGGGCCGAGCCAGCGCACGCCGCGGAAGGTCTGGCCCGGCCGCGGTGGCGTGGTCAGCAACACCAGCGAGGCGAAAAGCTCCGGCCGCCTCGCGAAGGCCAGCTCGGCCACCAGGCCCGCGAACGAGTAGCCGAGCACGTGCACCGGGGTGTCCCCGGATTCGAGGACCCCGACCAGGTCAGCCACGAACAGGTTGTAGTCGAAATGCCGGCCCGTCGGCGGTCCGGCCGCCGCTGACTCGTACTGGCCCGCGAGGTCGAAGCTCTCCACCCGGTAGCCGGCCTCGGCGAGGAGCGGTGCGAGCAGCACGAAGTCCTCTTTCGACCCGGTGGCGCCCGGCACCAGCAGCACCCGCGGGTCGCCCGGCCGGCCCAGGGCGATCGCGGCGAGCCGGCCGCTCGGCGCGAGGAAGGACAACCGTTCGGTTCCCGGCGGCAGAATCGTCCAGTCGAGGTCCGGCAGGGCGGCGTCGAGCCTCGCGAGCCGATCGGGCCGGGTCGGTTCGTGCCGGTGGAGCTGCTGCCTCACACGCAGGGACACGGCACCAGAGTAGCGCCGTGTCCCGTCTCGTGCGGCCTATTCGAGGCCGGCCCTACTCGATGATGGGGATCGACGAGGTGCCGGTGTCCGGCAGCATGCCGGAGAGCCGGGCCGGTTCGAGCTCACGCATCACGTCGTCGCGGGTCATCAGGTTCGCCTCCACCACGAGGTCGGCCACGTTCCGCCCGGTGAGCAGCGCAGTCTGAGCGAGCGCCGCAGCGGCAGCGTAGCCGATGTGCGGGATCAGCGCGGTGATCACCCCGACGCTGGACCCCACCATGGCCGCCAGCCGGTCCTCGTTCGCGGTGATGCCGTCGATGCAATTCACCCGTAGCGTCCACATCGCCTGGGTCATCCAGGTGAGGCTCTGGAACAGGTAGTGCGCGATGACGGGCTCGAACGCGTTCAACTGCAGCTGCCCGCCCTCCGCGGCCATCGTCACCGTCACATCCGCCCCGGCGACGGCGAACGCCACCTGGTTGACAACCTCGGGGATGACCGGGTTGACCTTGCCGGGCATGATGCTCGACCCGGCCTGGCGGGGCGGCAGGTTGATCTCCCCGAAACCGGCCTGCGGGCCGGAGGAGAGCAGGCGCAGGTCGTTGCAGATCTTGGAGAGCTTGATGGCGCTGCGCTTGAGGTTGCCGCTGAACGACATGAAGCTGCCGGCATCGCTGGTCGACTCGATCAGGTCCGGTGCGGCCTCGAGGTTGAGCCCGGTGATCCCGTTGAGGTGGCGGATGGCGGCAGCGGCGTAGCCGGGATCGGCCGTGATTCCGGTGCCGATCGCGGTGGCGCCCAGGTTGATCTCGGCGAGCAACCAGATCGTCTCCGTGAGTCTGTCGTAGTCCTCGCCGAGGGTGGTGGCGAAGCCGTGGAACTCCTGGCCGAGGGTCATCGGCACAGCGTCCTGCATCTGGGTGCGGCCCACCTTGAGGATCTGCTCGAATTCGTCGGCCTTGACCGAGAAGGAGCCCTGCAGCGCCTTGAGTTCGCGCAGTAGGTGCTTGAGGAAGAAGGCCAGCGCGATCTTGATCGCGGTGGGGTAGGTGTCGTTGGTGGACTGGCTGCGGTTGACGTGGTCGATCGGGCTGAGGATGTCATACCGGGCACGGCCGTAACCGGCGTTTTCCAGGGCGAGGTTGCAGATGACCTCGTTGGCGTTCATGTTGGTGGAGGTGCCGGCGCCGCCCTGCATGACCCCGACGACGAACTGGTCGTGGTGCTTGCCCTCGATGATCTCCTGGCAGGCCGCGTCGATCCAGTCAGCCCGTTCCTGGCTGAGCGCACCCACCTCGGCGTTCGCGCGGGCGCAAGCCTGCTTCACCGACGCCAACGCCACCACGAAGTCGGGGTACACCGAGATCGGCCGTTTGGCGATGGGGAAGTTCTCCAGCGCCCGCTTGGTGTGCACACCCCAGTACGCGTCGGCGGGGACCTCGACCCGGCCGAGCGAGTCGCGCTCGATGCGGAAACCCGGGGCCGCGGGGACATCGGCGCCCACATCCCCTGGTGCGATCGGGCCTGGTCCGGAGGTGTCTGTCGTCACGTCTGTGGTCATCGTTTCCGTGTCTTCTGCGGACATGCTGGGTGTGGTGTGCACGCTGGCTCCATTGCCGTCGGGGACGAGCTTGTGGCTCATAACCGATTCACTCTATCGCGGGCGCAGACCCTGGCACCGGAGCCGCACATTTCGACAGCGCCACGCAGCGAACCGTCGCCCTCAGGCCAGATGGTGCAAGAAAACGCAGACCGGGCCGGCGGTGGCCGGCCCGGCATCCGTTAGACGCCGAACAGGACCTCGATGGGTCCGCGCACGAAGAAGACCAGGAACCCGGCGGCGACGACCCAGAGCAGCGGGCTGATCTCGCGGGCCTTGCCCGAGAGGGAGCGCACGATGACCCAGCTGATGAAGCCGGCACCGATGCCGTTGGCGATGGAGTAGCTCAACGGCATCACGATGATGGTCAGGAACACCGGCAGCACGGTGGAGAAGTCGCTGAAGTCGATGAACCGGATCTGAGACACCATCATGGCGCCCACGATGACCAGCGCGGCGGCGGCCACCTCGAGCGGCACGATCTGGGTGAGCGGGGTGAAGAACATCGCCGCGAGGAAGAGCAGCCCGGTGACGATGTTGGCGAAGCCGGTGCGGGCACCCTCGCCGATGCCGGCGCCGGACTCGATGAAGACCGTGTTCGACGATGAGGAGGTGGCGCCACCGACGACGGCGCCGACACCCTCGACGATCAGGGCCGACTTGAGCCGGGGGAAGTTGCCGTTCTTGTCGGCCACGCCGGCCTCGTTGGAGAGCCCGGTCATGGTGCCCATGGCGTCGAAGAAATTCGTGAAGACCAGTGTGAAGACCAGCATCACGGCCGCGAGGATGCCGATGCGCTCGAACGCGCCGAAGCTGACCTGGCCGACGAGGGAGAGATCGGGCAGTGCGACGAAACTGGTCGGCAGCACCGGGGCGTTCAGGTTCCAGCCGGCCGGGTTGGTGCCGAGCGACGGGCCCACCTTGAAGATGGCCTCGAGGATGACGGCGAGCACGGTGGTGCCGACGATGCCGATGAGCAGGGCGCCCTTGACTTTGCGGGCCACGAGCACGCCGATGACGAGCAGCCCGATCACGAACACTGCTGTGGGCAGGCTGGCGACCGAACCGGACTCGCCGAGCTGCACGGGCGGGGAGGGGACGCCGCTGGCGCGTACGAACCCGGAGTCGACCAGTCCGATGAACGCGATGAACAGGCCGATGCCCACGGTGATGGCGATCTTGAGCTGGCGGGGCACGGCGGTGAAGATCATCGCGCGGAGGCCGGTGGAGGCCAGCAGCACGATGATGAGGCCGTTGATGACGACCAGGCCCATCGCCTCTGGCCAGGTGACCTGGCCCACGACGCTGACGGCCAGGAACGAGTTGATGCCGAGGCCGGCGGCGAAGCCGAACGGCAAGCGGGCGATGACACCGAACAGGATCGTCATGACGCCGGCGGTCAACGCGGTGACGGCGGCGACCTGGCCGTTGGGCAGCCAGTTCCCGGCGACATCCACTGCGGCCTGGTCGGCGCTGAAGCCACCGAGGATGAGCGGGTTGAGGATGACGATGTAGGCCATGGTGACGAAGGTCACCAGACCGCCGCGCACCTCCCGGCCCCAGGTGGACCCGCGTCGGGTGATCTCGAAGTAGCGGTCAAGCACCGACTTCGTGCCGCGCCCGGTCGGTTCGGGCCTGGCGGCCGGCTCGGGAGCGGGTGACTCGGTGGCTGCGGTGGTGGCGCCTGCGATGGTGGCAGACTCGTGCTCTGATGCGGAAATGATGCTCTCCCAGTCGACGTTCGGCGGCGCGCCAAACGCCTTAGTCTACGACTCGCAGCGCGGTCCTGGAAATCAGGCCAACCGCTCTGGTCAAACGTGCGGGACGAAGGCGCCCCAGGCGATGCGGCGTTCGGCCTGCGGATCCGGCACCACCTTGTCGACGGTGTCGATCACGAGCGTCAGCCTGTCGGCCTCGGTGTATGCCGGCCACGCGGCATCCGGAACGCCGGTGCGGGCGAAACTCAACCACCAGCCCTGCATGCGCAGACCGATGGCCTTGAAGGCGCGGCGCCCGCCGAGGACCGTCATGCCGCGCCCGAACCAGCCGTCGAGCCTGTCGAAGAGCGGGAACAGTTCGAGACCGTGGGTGGCATCCAGTCCCATCCGGCGCAGCAGCCGGGGTGCCGCGTCGAACCGGTAGAAGTGCACCGGAGCGTACCTGGAGTGCCGCTCCCCCACCTTCACGCTCGGGTACCAGAACGAGTAGTCGCCGCCGAAGTCCAGCGCGGCCCGCGGCGCCGGCATGCCGGGGTACTGCGCCTTGAGCGCCTTCTTGGCCTTCTTCTTGGTGTTGGCGAAGACGGCGCGCATGCGCGGCGGTGTCGACGCGAGAATGTCGATCCGGCCGCTGAACAGCGATCCCTCGCGCTCGTTTGTGCCGATGATCAGCGGGATGCGGTGCGCCCGGCCGTCGCGGAACGCGTCCAGGGGACGTTCGGGCAGGAAGTCACCGTCGATGACCGGGCTGAGCGGGATGGTGCCCGGGTACTGGTCGGGCGAGCGCACGGTGAGGGTGGTGGTCGCCCCGGCGAGGCGGGCCGGGTCGGCGTCCAGCAGCAACCGCACGGCCTCGGCGTCGGTGAGGCCCGAGCGCGCCGGCGGCTCGGCCGGCCGGCTCGCGAGCCGCGCGGCCGGATGCACGAGGTCGCCTCCGGCGGCCGGGGCGCCCAGCGTCTGCTCGGCCAGGATGCCGACGAACGTCGCCGCCCACTCGGCGGTCAACGCCGGTGGGTACACGGCGTTCGGCGGAGAGCTCTGGGCGATCGCCCGCTGGAACAGGCCCGCGGCCGCCGGAACGGTCATCAGGGTGGTCACGGCGTTACCGCCGGCCGATTCGCCGAACAGCGTCACGGCATCCGGGTCGCCGCCGAAGGCCCGGATGTTGGCACGCACCCAGGCGAGAGCTGCGACCTGATCGCGCAGCCCCAGATTGCTCTCGAACGGCCGCTCCGGCGTGGAGTACCGGCTGAAGTCGAGGTAGCCCAACGCGCCCAGCCGGTAGTTGATGCCCACGTAGAGGATGCCGCCGCGCCGCACGAGACCCTCGCCCTGCCGGGGGTTCTCGCGTGAGGACCCCACGCTGTAGGCGCCGCCGTGCACGAAGACCATCACGGGGCGGAGCGCGCCGTCGTCTATCGGGGCATCCGGGGCGACCACGTTCAGGGACAGGCAGTCCTCGCTCTGCGGGATGCGCGGGTGGGCGCCGATGAACTGGCCACGGTGGCTCTGGGTGGCGACCGGGCCGAACTGGGCCGCGTCGCGCACGCCCGGCCAGGGCAGGGCGGGTGCCGGGGCGCGGAAGCGCAACGGTCCCACCGGGGCGGCCGCGTACGGGATGCCGCGCCAGGCGCGGATGCCTCGTTCGCTGACGCCGCGCACCAGGCCGCCCGACACCCGAACCTCGAGCGGATCGAGGGGGCGGGCGCGAGTGGGCGAAGTCATGGGCTGATCCTAATCCGGTCGGCTGACCCCGAGGCAAACTCGATGGCCCTGTCGGCGGAGCACTACGCTCAGCTAGGGCCGAGTGTTGTATCCGGCCGCGCGGCTTCCACAGAAACGAGACACCGATGGCACTGCCCTGGACCCTGCACGGCGACGGCAAGACCGTCGGCCCGACCGATGTCGTGGCCCCGGGGGAACGCCTCAACTGGCCCCTCACGATCGGCATCGGCGCCCAGCACGTCGTCGCGATGTTCGGTGCCACCTTCCTGGTACCACTGATCACGGGCTTCCCGCCGAGCACCACCATCCTGTTCTCCGGTATCGGCACGATCCTGTTCCTGCTGATCACCCGCAACAAGCTGCCCTCGTACCTGGGGTCGTCGTTCGCGTTCATCGCACCGATCACCGCCGCGACCGCCACGGCGGGCATGGGTAGCGCCCTGTTCGGCATCCTGGCCGTCGGTCTGCTGCTGGCCATTGTGGGCGCCGTCGTGCAGGTCACCGGGGCCGGCTGGATCGACGCGCTGATGCCGCCCGTCGTGTCCGGCGCGATTGTCGCGCTGATCGGCTTCAACCTGGCGCCGGTGGCCAAGAACAACTTCACCGAAGCGCCGCTGACCGCCGTGATCACCCTCGCCGCCGTGATCCTCTCCACCGTGCTGTTCCGCGGCATCCTCGGCCGGCTCTCGATCTTCCTGGGCGTCATCGTCGGCTACATCGCCGCGGTCATCCAGGGTGAGGTCACATTCGACGCCGTCGCCGACGCCGCCTGGGTCGGGCTGCCGCCGCTCACCCTGCCGACGAACCCGTTCGAGAACCCCGCCGTGTGGGCGATCCTGCCGGCCTTCCTGCCCGTGGTGCTGGTCCTGATCGCCGAGAACGTCGGCCACATCCGCGGTGTCGCGCAAATGACCGACAGCTCGGTCAACCGGCTCACCGGGCGGGCGCTGCTCGCCGACGGCCTCGCCACGGTGCTGGCCGGCTTCGGCGGCGGCTCGGGCACCACCACCTACGGCGAGAACATCGGCGTGATGGCCGCCACCCGCATCTACTCGACAGCCGCATACTGGGTGGCCGGCATCACCGCGGTACTGCTGGGCCTCTCCCCCAAAATCGGCGCCGTGATCAGCACCATCCCGGCGGGCGTGCTCGGCGGCGTCACGACGGCCCTGTACGGGCTGATCGGCATCATCGGCGTGAAGATCTGGCTCGACAACAAGGTCGACTTCAGCAAGCCGGTCAACCAGTTCACCGCCGCGACCGCGCTGATCATCGGCATCGCCGACTACACCTTCAGCGCCGGCACCCTCACGTTCAACGGCATCGCACTGGGCACCGTGGCCGCCATCGTGATCTACCACCTGATGACCTGGGTCACCCGCCTCCGCCGCACCGCCTAACCACCCCCGCGAACTGTGAGCTAAGCACCTTCGCGAGGCGTTTTTAGGTGCTTAAGTCACAGTTCGCGGAAGGGGGTGGGGCTACTTGTGGAGGGCGGGCACGATCAGGTAGACGCCGTAGAGCACGATCAGGACAGTCTCAGGCGAGCAGGTCAATTCGGGCGATGTTCACGCGGCGTTTACCCGCCGTTGAGGTGCCCAGCCGGGATCAGCCGCGGGCCACGACGGTGGCGAGGTCGGCGCCGAACGTGAAGGTGGCCTCGACACTCCGGCCGGCCAGCACGCCGGGCAACCAGTGCCTGGCGTCATCCCACATATCGTCGACGGGCAACTCGGCGATCGTGAACCACTGCGGGTTCAACTCATCCGACTCGCGCGGGATGCCGCTGAACCGGGCGGTGACGAAGACGTTCGACCGTTGACTCCAGCCCGGTTTGTGCGGGAACAGGTAGGTGAGCACGCCCATCGGGGTGAGCGCATCGGCGGTGACGGTGAGGCCGGACTCCTCCTCGACTTCGCGCACGGCGGCATCAAGGGCGGACTCCCCCGGCTCCAGCTTGCCGCCGAGCCCGACAATGTTGCCCAGGCCCAGGCCCTTCTTCTTGCGGCCGAGCAGAACCTGGGGTTCGCCGGTCTCGGACAGGCGGGTGAGGTAGCACACGCACACCTGGGGCAGGTCGGTCATGGTGTCATCGTAGCGAGCGGGCGAGCACTCCCACCGAACCGGCCGTTTCCTCGGTTACGCTGTACGCATGGATTTTGTGCCTGAAACCGGAACTATCACGATGTTCACCACGACCTGGTGCGGCTACTGCTCGCGCCTGAAGAGCCAGCTCGACAAGGTCGGCATCGGTTACACCGAGGTGAACGTCGAAGAGGTCGAGGGTACCTCTGAGCTCGTCATGAGCCTGAACGGCGGCAACCGCACCGTGCCCACGGTGCTGTTCCCGGATGGTTCGGCCGCGACGAACCCGTCGCTCGCGCAGGTGCAGGCCAAGCTCGCCCCCGCAGCCTGACCTCTTCCGCTTCGCAGTTCAACCGCGCACCGTCGTTGAACCGCACACTGCCCGGCCGACCTCAGTCGTCCGGGCAGTCCTGTCTGCGGATTAGCGGTTTAGCCGAACAGCACGGCCGCTTCGTCATAACGCTCCTGGGTGACCCGGTTGAGGTCCATGGTGGCGTCGGCGATGCTGACGTTGCGGATGTCGGTGCCCTTGAGGGACACCATCGAACCCCACTTGCCCTCGATGACGGCGTCCACCGCTGCCATGCCGAGGCGGGTGGCGAGGACCCGGTCGTAGGCCGACGGGGCGCCACCACGCTGGGTGTGGCCGAGCACGGTCGCCCGGGCCTCGATGCCGGTGCGCTCTTCGACCATGGGGGCGATGAGTTCGCTGATGCCGCCGAGACGCGGACGGTTGAACGCGTCCAGGCCCTTGTGCGAGTGGGCCTCGCCCATTTCGGCGAGCAGGAAGCCCTCGGAGACGACGAGGACCGGCGCGCGGCCGCGGTCGCGGACGCTTTCGACCCAGGCGCAGATCTGCTCGATGGTCTGCGGCTGCTCGGGGATGAGGATGGCGTGGGCACCGCCGGCCATGCCGGAGTGCAGGGCGATCCAACCCACGTGGCGGCCCATGACCTCGACGATCATGCACCGGCCGTGCGAGTCGGCGGTGGTGCGGAGCCGGTCGATGGCCTCGGTGGCGATCTCGACGGCGGTGTTGAAGCCGAAGGAGTAATCGGTGGCGGCGAGGTCGTTGTCGATGGTCTTCGGCACGCCGACGATCTTGATGCCGGCGTCGGTGAGACGGCGGGCAGCGGTGAGGGTACCCTCGCCGCCGATCGCGATGATGGCGTCGATGCCCTCGGCGTCCATGGTCTTCTGAATGTTCTCAGGTCCCGCGTTCTCACCCTCGAACGGGTTGGTGCGCGAGCTGCCTAGGATGGTGCCGCCCTGGCGGGAGAGGCCACGAACGCTGTGCCGGTCGAGTTTCATGAACTCGCCCTGCACCAGCCCGCGCCAGCCGTTGCGGATGCCCACGAACTCGGAGTCGTACGCGCGCCCTCCCTTGAGAACAGCACCCCGAATCACTGCGTTGAGGCCCGGGCAGTCTCCACCGCTGGTGAGGATACCGATCTTCATATCTGGCTGCTCCTTAGTGCATACATATTTGTTGCGGCAGATTGCCCGTCCACCATCATGGTGGCGCGCTCTGGCCTGGATCAAGTCAACACCGGCGGCGCTGCTTTCGGCTAGGGTCTTCCGGCCCGGTTACAGCTCTCCGTCGAGCGCCTGCGTGAGCACGTAGACCAACGCGCTGGCCTGCACGGAATCGGCCGGCGAGACGTCCTCGTCTGCCCCGTCGAGCGCGCGGGCCGCGAGGCCCTGCTTGCTGCCGATGAGTTCGGCGATGCGCGCGTCGATGGTGTGCGCGGCGATGATCCGCCACGCGGTGACCGGTTCGGCCTGGCCGATCCGGTGCACCCGGTCGATGGCCTGGGTCTGCTCCGCCGCCGTCCAGCTCAGTTCCGCCAGCACCACGTTGGATGCGGCCTGGAGGTTCACTCCGACACCGGCCGCGGTGAGCGAACACACCACGACGGCGACCTCCGGATCGGTGTTGAACGAGTCGATCGCCGCCTGGCGGGCCAGTGCGCTCTGATCGCCGCGCAACGACACCGTGCGGAGTCCGCGCTTAGCGAAGATCTCCTCGGCGGCATCCATCACGTCGATGTGCTTGGCGAAGAACACCACCTTGCCCACCGAGTGGGCCAGCTGGGCCGCGTAGTCCGCGGCCAGCCCGGCCTTGGCCTGGCCGATCTTGCGCACCATGGTGAACACGTTCTCGCCGGTCGTGGTGCCCTTGGACTCCTCGAGGTCGGCGTGGGCGACGGCGCGGATGTACGCGGCGCGCTCCTCGTCGGTGAGCGCGGGCGCCTTGACGCCGGGGTGGCGGGCGGCCACGAGGGCGTTGTAGCGCTTGACCAGGCGGGCGCCGAGTTCGCGTTCGGCCTTCTGGATGGACCGGCCGAGTTCGTTGTCCAGCTCCACCGGCAGGTCGGCGATGCGCTTGGCGGGCAGGTCGGCGGCGACGTCGACCTTGCGGCGGCGCACGATGCCCATGTCGATGACCGCGGCCCGGGCGGCGGTGTAGAAGCCGGCGTCGGCGGGGGTGAGCCCGGTTTCCTCCAGGCGGGCCATCAGCTTGGCGGTGGGTTTGTCGCCGTCGATCCAACCGAGGAACTGCCAGATGGCCCGGAAGTCGTCGACGTCGTTGATCAGCGGGGTGCCGGTGAGCGCCATCAGCAACGGGTTGTTGCCCGGTGTGCGGCGGCGGATCTGCTCGGCGAGGCTGAGCACGTGCTTGGAGCGCTGCGACTGCAGATTCTTGATGAAGTGGGCCTCGTCGACGACCATGCCTTTGAAACCCAGCGTGCCGAGCCAGGCCAGGTGCCGGTCGAGCACGTCGTAGTTGACCACGACGACGTCGGCGAAGGCGTCCAGGGTGTCGCCGTCGCCGTGGATGACGGTAGCACGGCGGTGCGGGGTCCACAGCTCCACCTCGCGCACCCAGTTCATCTTCACGACGTTGGGCACGATCGCCAGCAACGGGTAGGCGCCGGCGACGGATGCGGCGAGCAGACTCTGCGCGGTCTTGCCCAGGCCGGGCTCGTCGGCGAGGAGGTAGCTGCGCTGGCCGAGGCGGGCGCTCTCGATGAAACGGGCCTGGTGGCGCATGAGTTCCATGCCGGGCGGGGACAGCCGGTCCACTATCGGTGCCTCGGGCAGGTCCATGCTGGCGGCCTGGCCGCCGGAGCCGAATTCGAAGGACTTGAACAGCGGGCCGAGCAGTTCCCAGTTGGCCAGGCGGCGGGCGGAGGAGACCGGTTGCGTCTTCACGGCGCTGAAGTCGGGGGCGAGGAACGGGTTGGCCAGTTGCCGGGCGCGCACCGACTGCGGGATGACCTGATTCTGCGGGACCTCGGGCTTGGCCTCGGGTTCGCGGGTGATGATGAGCTCGTCCGGGCTGAGTTCGGCGCCGGATTCCAGGAGCCAGTCGCGGCGGAAGCGCTGCGCGACGGTGGAGACACCGGCATCCGGTTCGAGCAGGGTGATCAGGCTGGTGTCCCTGGCGGCGGTCTTCGCGAGGATCTGGGCGATGCCGTCGAGGCGCTTGAGCAGTTCGGCGCGGTTGGCGTCGGTGAGCTCGCCGTCGGCCTTGACCCTGGCGCGTTCCTCACGCATCAGCAGCGCGATGACCTGGTACTTCGTTCGGTTGGTGGGGCCGAGCTTGGTACCGCTCTGGGCCTTGGCTTCGACTTCGCGCACCTTGCGGGCGAGGATCGGGATGATCGGGGCGTCGTCATCTCGCGAGCGCGGGCGTTGACGTGTTCGACCACTACCGGCTCCAGCGCGGCCCGCTGGGTTGGGGCGGGTGTATGCCATTTTTCTCCACTTCACACCAGCGCAGCACTCAATGCGCGCTCGTCGTGTTGCGCATCCGCAGGATGCCTGTGCGATCGATACGCCGAACCCCATGAACGAACAGCGGGACGCCGCAACTTTCAGTCACTTGTGCACTGATGGCCGCGGGGCCACGGTCGAGCCCGGCTCCAGACGCATGCCTAGTCTATGCCCGCCCCCGGAATTAGCGGTGCAACGGCACCGGGACCTTGGTGCGGATCCCGACGATGATGAAGATCAGGGCCGCGATGAACTGCGCGGACACCCACCCCTGGCCGTGCCACTCGATCACGACGATCGGATTCCACAGCACCGCGATGGGCACCAGGCCGATCAGCCACCACCACGCCTTGGCCTGGATGACGAAGACACAGATGATGAGGGCGAGGATGCTGACGATGTAGCGGATGATCACGAAGCTGTCGACATCGAGCAGGGCCAGTCCGGCCAGGAGGGCGATCGCGGCGAGCAGTCCGGGCGCCAGGGCCGAGCGGGTGTGGGTCGGTTCTGCCGGGGTGCCCATCAGACGCCGCCTCCGCCGCCGCCGCCGCCGCCGCCTCCGACCGAGCCGCCGCCGCCCGAGCCGGAGCTTGACGAGCTTGATGCGATGCCCGACGACGCGGAGGTGGCGAATGCCGAGACGCCGGTTGCGAAGTACGCGGCGCTGAACGGCGCGGTGCCGACGTACCAGTCCGGCTGCTGGTGGGCCCCGGCGTAATAGTCGCCGAGCACGGCGGACCATTCCTTCTCCTGCCCAGTGAGCACGGCGAACGGCAGCAGCCGCTCGTAGAGCTTGAGCACCTGAACGGGTTCGGTCGCCACCGCTGTGGCCGCGTCGGGCCGGTCGGGCGTGCGCAGGGCGCCGCGGGGACTTTGCAGCACCCGCAATCGGTCCGCTTCGGCAAGCGAGATGTACACGGAGACGCCCTTCAGGTAGTCGCGCAGTTCGGCACCGCGAATGGTGAGCGGTCGCACATCGACGGTCACGGCAATCGTAACAATCGTCGCGGCCAGGCTCACGATCAGCAACAACGCCGGCCACGCGCCGGCGACCTCGGTGGCGAACGAGATGATGCTCGCGATCATCGCGACCAAACCGGTGACGACGGCCACGCCGACCAGCCAGCCGCGCAACGGGCCGCCCTTCTTCTCGCGGAGACCGTCGGTGAGCAGCTGCGTGCGGGCCGCGCTCCGCGCGGCGGTGAGAGCGGGGCCCAGTTTCGCATCCGTCTTCGTGAAGTCGCGGATCGTGCCGATGGGTTGGCCGGCGGGGAACAGGGCGTCGAGTACGGCGTGTTCGGTGGGGTCAAGACCCTCCCGGGTGCGAAGCTCCAGAAGGTAGTGGCTTTTGGCCTCGCCCTCGAGGACTCGCACGTTGCCGTTCACGGCGAACTGCAGGAACTGGGCGGTGAGGGACTTGCCGCCGGCCTTGGCGCCGAGCACACCGCCGGCCTGCAGCAGGTTCACCCCCGCCGGCGGCAGGTATTCGGCGATGATGGTGGGCCGACCGGGCTGGTCACGCCACCGGGTGGTGCGGGCGGCGACGCCGATCACGGCCGTGACCAACGCCGCGAGCGCCGTGAGGAGCGCGATCGACGGGAACACGTTGGCCGTGAAGGAATTGTCCCGTGGCACGAATGTTCCCTCGTCGAAACCCGCGGCCAGCGCCAGGCCTTCGCGCGGGGCCAGATCGCGGGCGGTGGCCTGGACGACCCATTCGTCACCGTCTGCGGCGCTCTCAAGTGCGTCGCAGGCGGCCCCGGATGTCGAGGTGCCCTGGTAGCAGGCGGCCTCCCCGGTGAGAGCGGGCACCAGGTCGGCCGCCACCTGCAGGGTCGCCGAGACGGTGCCGAACGGTTGGGCCCATCCGGTGCCGTTCACCTCCCAGAAGAACTCCTCGTCCGGGGTGTCGTCCGGGTAGTGGGCGATGTTCTTCTGGGTGTAACTGATCACGTAGGTCTGGTCGCCGTGCACGAAGCCGTCCTCGGCGATGGTGACGACGAGGTACTCGTTGTTGTCGTCGTCGCTGTCGGTGTCGGTCTCGAAGTCCCGCTCCCGGCCGGTCTCGTCGGTGACACCGACGACGGAGAGCTCGGTGGGTTCACCCCGGTAGTGGGTGGGGATCAGCCGCCGGATGCCGTGGTTCTGGTCGGTCTCGGGGAACCGGGCCACGAGGGTCTCGGTGGTGGCCAGGGTGGAATGGCCCTCGTCGTCGCGGTCGAGCTTATAGTCGGCGTGCATGGAGGCGAAGCTGAAATCGTCGACACCGGCGGCCACTGCGGCGGGGGCGGGCAGCGCCGCCGCTGAGCTGGCGGCGAGCACTGGGAGTCCGGCGAGAATCGTGATGGCCGATAGCACTCGCAAGCTGAATCGTCCGGGTCGGCGCATGCTCTCATGGTAGCGAGAGCGTCAGACTCCGGGTCACCGGTGGCGTGCACGTCCATCCGGGCGGCCGGGGAGGGTCGGGTCAGGCTGGGTGCCGGCTGACCGACATCGTCTGTGGCGGGCTTTCGAGCAGGTCCGCGAGCGCCGGGCGGAGTTCGGCGAGCCAGACGACGTAGCCGGCCTCGGTGAGGTGCAGGTGGTCGGCTGACCACTCGGTGCTGAGGGTGCCGTCCTCGGCGGCCAACGCCGGCCACAGGTCCAGGTAGCGTGCCTTCACGGTGGGAGCGAACTGGCGCAGGTGCCGGTTGACCGAGCGGATCAGGCGCACGAACTCCTTCTCCCGCGGCGGCACCGACTGTACGAGCACCCGCGCGCCGGGAAGCCGTTTGCGAAGCGTCCAGAGGATGGTTTCGATGTTGCGCACGATGTACTCGTCCGAGCGGTTCCAGCCGACGTCGTTGGTGCCCACCTGCAGGACGACGGCATCTGGGGCGCTCTCAACGACCTGATCGAGCCGTCCGAGGACCTCGTCGGTGGTGTCCCCGTTCACGCCGAGGTTGTGCACCTCGAGTTCGGGAAATCGTTCCTCCCATCGAGCACCCCCGCTGAGGCCATCGCCGACGAACACCACCACTGACGACATTTCGACTCCTCAACACTCGCTACCATGATGCGCTCCCGGCCGGACCGTGGCTAGGGCCAAAGCTGGCAAGGTTCCGTCAGCTGCCTACCCAACGGTGGGCGTCGAACCACAGACCGGGACGCGACCAACCCCGCTGGTCGAGCCGGTCGAGACCACGCAAGACGATCCCACGACCATCATCACTGACAAGCTCGACCAACAAAACGGGGGCGAACCACAGACCGGGTCACCGGGTCACCGGGTCCACCTCAACTGGCTCAGCACCGCGACAACACTCTCGACCATCGGAGGGGTGCGTTCCGCGGGGCGGGTCAGGAGTTGAGGGCGACCTCCGCGGGCGCGACGGTCTCCTGGGTCGCAGCGGTACCAGCGGGATCGCCGGGTTCTGTGGTCACGACAGCGGCCTCCTTCTCAGCGGCGGCGGTGATGCGGTTGGCCATGCCGCTGAAGATCACCCCGTGGAACGGCAGGATCGAGAACCAGTAGAGCCGGCCGCCCAGTCCGCGGGGGAAGAACACCGCGCGCTGGCGGTAGATCGAGCCGCCGTCATCCGTGGGCTCTGCCCGCATTTCGAGCCAGGCCCGGCCGGGCACCCGCATCTCGGCGCGCAACCGCAGGAAGCTGCCCCGATCGATGCGTTCAACACGCCAGAAGTCGAGCACGTCGCCGGTCTGCAGGCGGTCCGGGTGCCGGCGGCCGCGCCGCAGGCCCACTCCCCCGACGATCTTGTCCATCCAGCCGCGTACCGCCCAGGCCAGCGGGAAGGAGTACCAGCCGTTGTCCCCGCCGATGCTCTCGATGACCCGCCACAGGTCGGCGGGCTTGGCCGTGGTGCGCTTCTCCTTGAGGTCGGTGTACACGAGGTGGCCGGCCCAATCGGGGTCGCTGGGCAGCGGGTTGCTGGAGGCCCCCTCCGTCGCGGCGTTCTGCCAACTGGTCTCCACGTCGCCGTCGCGCATCCGGCCCAGCGCCAACCGCACCGCCCTGCGGTAGGTGGTGAGGCCGCCGGCCGGTGGTGGGATCACGGCGTCGATGTCGTGCTCGTGCATGACACAGTCGTATTGCAGCGACGCGATGATCGGCACGGCGAGGCTGCGCGGGATGGGCGTGACGAGGTTGACCCACTGCGACGCGAGCCAGGGGGTCAGCACCGGCAGTGGTGCGATGGGCCGCTGGTTCAGCCCGGCTTCGACGGCGTAACCGTTCATCATCTGGCCGTACCTCAGCACATCCGGGCCGCCGATGTCGAAGGTGCGGTTGACCTCCGCGGGCACGTCGGCGGCGGCGACGAGGTAGTACAGCACGTCGCGCACCGCGATGGGCTGGATGAAGTTGCGCACCCAGCGCGGCGCCGGCATGTACGGCAGCACCTCGGTGAGGTGCCGGATCATCTCGAACGACGTCGACCCCGACCCGATCACGACCCCGGCCTGGAACGCCACCGTCGGCACACCGGAGTCCAGCAGGATACGGCCGACCTCGGCGCGGGAACGCAGGTGGGGAGACAGGGTCTGGCTGTCGGGGTGCAAACCGCCGAGGTACACGATGCGGGAAACCCGGGCGTCGGCAGCGGCACCGGCCACGTTCCGCGCCGCGACACGTTCGGTCTGCTCGAAGTCGCCCTTGGCGCCCATCGAGTGCACCAGGTAGTAGAACACGTCGATGCCGGCGCTCGCCCTGGCCACCGAGTCCCGGTCGCCGAGGTCGCCTTCGACGATCTCAACGTCACCGGCCCAGGGCACATCG
The DNA here is from genome assembly GCF_004210215.2 of Cryobacterium sp. SO1. Lineage (NCBI taxonomy): Bacteria > Bacillati > Actinomycetota > Actinomycetes > Micrococcales > Microbacteriaceae > Cryobacterium > Cryobacterium sp. SO1. The sequence continues at coordinate 1,148,725 of NZ_CP067394.1, read as the reverse complement.
GTGAGTTTCTGGGGCGAACGAACCAGCACCCGCACCGTGTGTCCGGCCTCGAGGAGCTTGGGAACCAAGCGTCCCCCGATGTAGCCGGTGGCTCCGGTGACCAGTACGCGGCGAGCAGTCTTCTCAGTCATTGCGTCAGCCTAGAGCCGGAGTCTGGGCTGGACCTGCACATTCTCGCAGCCATCAGCCGGCGCCTGTGGATGGATCCCGCGGCGCCGGCAGGTCTGGGGGAAAATCGCCGGATGATCCTTCGACTCGACCCGCGGTATCCGCTCGTCTGGCGCACCCCGGACACCATCCAGTTGGGCATCGACCGGCCGGTGGCCATCGTTCCGGGGGTCACGGCGCCGCTCGAGAGCGTCATCGCGGCTCTGCGGGTGGGGGTCCCCCGGTCGGGTGCGCTGATGCTCGGCCGGCAGGCCGGCGCGACGGATGCGGCCACCACCGCCCTGCTCGGCGCGCTGGCCCCTGCGCTGGTGGGCCTGGATCCTCAACCGGAGCTGCCGGGCGCCGACGCGGCGTCCCTCGCCGGGACCTGGTTCGTCAGCAGGCCGGCGACCGCGGTCCGTCGGGACACCGCTCCGGTTGTTCACGTCGACGGCGACGGTGACACGGCCGTACGCATCCGGCAGCTGCTGGCCGACCTGGGCATCACGGCCGCCCTCCCGCCAGGCACCCCCACACCCGAACGCCCCGACCTCGCCGTGATCGTGGACCACTACGTGTTCGCACCTGAGCGGCACGGGCACTGGTTGCGCCGCGACGTGCCGCACCTGCCGGTGCTGTTCAGCGACACCGAGGCGCGCATCGGCCCGCTCGTGGAGCCGGGCGCCGGCCCGTGCCTGACCTGCCTGGAGCTCGAGCACGTCGACGATGACCCGGCCTGGCCGGCGATCGCCAGCCAGCTGCTGACGCGCACGGCGCCTACCGAAACGCCCCGGTTGAGCATCGAGGTGGCCGCAACGGCGGCCGGCATCGTGCACGAGAGGGTGTTCGCGTCCTCCAACGAGTTCGCGGCCGCGTCGCTGGCGATCGACGCGGCGTCCCTGGCGGTCAGGCGCCGCGCGCACCGGCCGCACGAGCGGTGCGGGTGCCGATTTCTGCCAGAAAGCGTGATCGTTCTCGCGGGGAACGCTGCTGGTTTCCGGCCGCGGACCAGCTGAGGGAGAGGCGTTTGCGCGCCCGGGTGACACCGACGTAGAGCAGCCGGCGTTCCTCGTCGACCTGCTCGAAGGTGACGGCGTAGCTGATCGGCACGAGCCCCTCGGAGAGGCCCACCACGAACACGGCATCCCATTCCAGGCCCTTGGCGGAGTGCAGGGTGGCCAGGGTGACCGCCGCGACGGTGGGTTCGTGCTGCCCGGCCTGGCGTTCCATCAGTTCGTCGGTGAACTGGCGGAAGGTGGTGCCGGGGGCGGCCTGGTCGACGAGTCCCATGATCGCGTTCAGCGCTTCCCAGCGGTCGCGCACCGCACCGCGGGTGTCCGGCGCGGTCTGGCTCCAGCCCAGGCCGCGCAGCACGTCGCTGACCGACTTGAACAGCGGTTCGCCCATGATCGAGACGGATGCCGCGCGCAGCGACATCACCGCCTGCTTCACCTCCGGCAGGTCGAAGAACCGCTTCGACCCCCGGATCTGGTAACTCACGCCGACGTCGCCGAGCGCGGTCTCCAGCAGGGCGGCCTGCACGTTGACCCGGTACAGCACGGCGATGTTCTCCGGCGCCACCCCGGACTCGATGAGTTCGAAGATGTTCTGGGCCACGCCTCGGGCCTCGGCCATGTCGTTGGGGTACTCCCGCACCGCCGGTTCCACCCCGGTGTCGGCGACGGCGGCGTGCAGCGACAGCGCGCCTGGACGGCCGCGCATCAGCTGGTTGGCGGTGGCGACGATCGCGGCCGTCGACCGGTAGTTCTGCTCCAGGCGCACCACGGTGGCGTCTTCGTAGTGTTTGGGGAAGTCGAGCAGGTAGTCGCTGCGGGCGCCGGCGAACGAGTAGATGGTCTGGCTGGCGTCGCCGACCACGCAGAGGTCGCGCCGGTCACCGAGCCAGAGCTTGAGCAGGTCGTACTGCAGCGGGGAGACGTCCTGGAATTCGTCGACGACGAAGAACCGGTACTGTTCGCGCACCTGCAGCGCCACCGAGGGCTCAGCCTCGATCATGCCGGCCATGGCCAGCAGCACGTCTTCGAAGTCGATCTGCTTGCGGTCGTCTTTGAGCCGTTCGTAGCCGGCCTGCATGTCCAGGGTCTGGTCGATGTCGAGCCGGCCGGGCAGGGCGCGGCCGGCGGTGGCGTACTGGTCGAGGGAGAGCCCGCTGGTCTTCCGCCATTCGATCTCACCGGCCAGATCACGCAGGGTGGCGGTGTCGAGCTTCAGCTTCAGGACCTCGGCGGCATGGCCGAGCAGCCGGCCCTTGCCCTCGAGGATGCGCGGGGCCTGGCCGCCGACGACGTGCGGCCAGAAGTAGTTCAGTTGGCTCAGCGCGGCCGCGTGGAAGGTGCGCGCGGCGACACCGCCGGCGCCGAGCTGCCGGAGCCGGCCGCGCAGCTCGGCGGCGGAGCGGGCGGTGAAGGTGAGCGCCATCACCCGGGTGGGCGAGTACGCGCCGCTCATCACGCCGTAGGCGATGCGGTGCGTGATGGCGCGGGTCTTGCCGGTGCCGGCTCCGGCGAGCATGCAGACCGGCCCGATCAGTGCCTCCGCGGCCACCCGCTGCTGCTCGTCGAGTCCGGTGAGCAGGGATTCGGCGGAGGGTGTCAGGCGGTCAGACACCCGGCAGCTCCGGCTGGGCCAGCCAGTCGTCGATGAGGGCGCGGGCGATCGACGACGGTCCGGGCAGCATGATGCCGTTGTCGGGATCGGCGAGCTCGGCGCGGCTGAACCAGCGCAGGTCGAGGATCTCGGTGCCGTCGGGCACCAGGGAGCCTGCGTGCTGGCCGTCGGCCAGTCTGGCGGTGAAACCGACCATGATCGACGCCGGGAACGGCCACGGCTGCGACCCGCGGTAGACGGCGTCGGCGACCCGGATACCGGATTCCTCGAAGACCTCGCGCACCACGGCGGATTCGAACGATTCGCCGGGTTCGACGAAACCGGCCAGCAGGGAATACCGGTTGGCCTCCCACATGGCGTTGGAGCCGAGTAACACCCGGTCCCGGTCGTCGGTGATCAGCACGATCACGGCCGCGTCGGTGCGCGGGAACACCTGGCTGCCGTCGACGGGGCAGTGCCGCACCCAGCCGCCGGTGGTCACGTCGGTCGCGGCGCCGCAGCGCGGGCAGTGCGGGTGCGAGTCGTGCCAGTGCAGGATGCCGAGGGACTCGGTGAGGATGCCCGTGTCGCGGTCGGAGAGCAGGGTGGCGTAGTCGCGGAGGCCCACCCAGGCGGTTTCGTCGGGTTCGAGCCTGGCGGCCTGGTCGTCGTCCAGCTGCACGACCACGAGCGGGGTGCCCACGGGTTCGGCGGCGTCGGCGTCCAGCGACCGGCCGAGGTAGACCCGCGGGGTGGTTGTCGCCGGGTCGGCGAGATCGGCCGGCGCCAGCAGCAGCAGCCGGGGCGCGGCGTTCCCGGCGACGGCGGGTGCGAGGGCAGCGGCGGGTGCGAGGGCAGGGGCGAGCAGCACCTTGCCGTGCCAGAGCGGCAGAACCCGGGTGCCGGCATCCGCCCAGAGCCTCTCGAACAGGTCGGGTTCGGAGCGGGCGTCGTGGTCGCGATCGACGGCGTGCCGGGACAGCGGCAGCCTGGCCGTGAACCTGAACGACATGTGACCCCTCAAAGATCGGGCAACACGTGCCGAAGTTGTCTGCAGGCGTGGCGAATGGCCTCACCGGGAGGAACTCGACCTAACCTAGAAGGCATGGCCAGATCCCATCTCACTCTAGCCGCGTTGGCCACCAATGCAGTGCCTGAGCTCGACGTCGCACACGCCCGAAACCACAGTCACGCCGGCGACGGGTTGTTCGACTCTGCCCTGCTGATCACCCGCGACGAGAGGGAGCTGATCATCAGGGTTCCCACGTCGCAGGCGGCCGAAACCGAGCAGTCCGCCGACCTCGTGGCGCTCCGCGCGCTCACCACAGGCAACCGCAGCCGGCTGCCGTTCGACGTGCCCGTTTTTGTGGGTCAGGCACCGTTCGAGGGCACCAGGGCCGTGGTCTATGAGCGCCTGCCCGGCGCCTCCTATGACGCGGATGCCCTCACCGGCCATGAGGGTGTGTCGGGTTCGATCGGGCGAGCGATCGCCGCCATCCACGGTCTACCCTCGGCGTTCATCGGTGACGCCGGTCTGGTGCAGCAGAGCGCCCAGGACTGCCGCACCTCCACCATCGACCTGATCGACCGGGCCGCGAACACGGGCAAGCTGCCCGCGGCGCTGCTGCGGCGCTGGGAACTCGCCACCGACGATGACGCTCTCTGGCAGTTCGCGCCGACCGTGATCCACGGGGCGCTGACCGCGGATTCGTTCCTGATCAGCGACGACGCCGTCTGCGGTGTGCTCGGCTGGTCGGGGCTTTGTGTGGGCGACCCGGCCCGCGACCTCAACTGGCTACTGGCCGCCCGCGGCAACGCCGCGGAGACCGCCGTGGCCACCTACACCGCCGCCCGGCAGGGCAACGACCCTCTGATCACCCAGCGGGCGATGCTCTACGCCGAGCTGGAACTGGCCCGTTGGCTGTTGCACGGCGTCGACACGCACGACGACGCCATCGTGGAGGACGCCGTGTCGATGCTCGACGGGCTGGTGGACAACGTGCACAGCCACACCATGAACTCGCTCTCCCCCGACACCGGGCCGATCCTCAGCGTCTCCGACGTCGAGTCGATGCTCAAGGACACCCCGCGCACCCAGGCGGCCGGGTCCGGCGGCCGGAACAGCGACGAGAGTTCGGAGTACGGCACCAGCGATTTCGCCGACACCGGCTCATTCGCCAGGGTCACCAGCTTCGACGGCACCGGCTTCGACACCGACTACACCGACGACGCGACGGGACCGATCTCCACTGCCGGAGACACTGCCGGAGACACAACCGGCGGCACGACCGGCGCCACGGCGGATGCCCCGGCCACCGACGCCCAGGCCGCCAAGAGGTCAGCCTCGGAGTAGAGCCGTTCGGGGGCGACGATGCGGTCGTCGGCCACGAAGTAGAAGACCGCGTCCACGATGGCCGGGTCGATGCCCTTCCACCGGGCGTAGGCGAGCCTGTACAGGGCCAGCTGGGTCTGCTTGAGCTCGAGGTCGGCGGCGTCCTTGGGTGCCTTGCCGGTCTTCCAGTCCACCACCTGATAGCCGGTCGGGGTCTTGTAGACCGCGTCGAGCTTGCAGATGAAGACCTGGTCGCCCAGCACGTGGTGGATCTCGATCTCCACCTCTTCCGGCGCCAGGGCGGCCCACGGCGACCTCTCGAAGGTGGCCTTGTAGCGCTCCAGCTGCTCAAGCTCGAGCGGCATCCCGTCGGTGTCGCCGTCGAGGTCGAGCTCGCCCGGCCCGACGTCGATGAGGTCGCCGGACGACGCCTGAGTGGAGCGCTGCTCCACCCAGGAGTGGAACAGGGTGCCCAGGCGCGTGGCCCGGTACGGCCGCTCGGGCATCGGCCGGCGCAGCTTGGCGAGCACCGCGGCGGGATCGTCGACGTAGTCCTTGAACCTGGATGCGGGGATGCGGGTGGGCACGTCGAGGGTGTCGGGGCCGGCCAGGCGCTTCGCGCGTTCGGCCAGCAGCAGGGTCACTTCCCGCGACCAGGGCGTCTCGGCGCCGGCGCCGGTCTCCGGGTCGTCGTGCGCGCGTACCAGGGCGGCGGCGGCCTCGACGACCGGGCGGCGCGTGCCGAGCGGGTCGAACGGCCAGACTTCGGTGGCGTCCTCGTCGGTGGCGGGCTTCTCCTCGTGCTCGCTGCCCTCCGGCAGCGAGGCGATCAGCCCGGCTTCGGCCAGTTCGAGCAGGTACCGGCTGGGCCTGCGCACAGTGGTGCCGCCGCCCCAGAACGCCCCGGTGAGCAGCAGCTGCTGCTGGGCGCGGGTGGTGGCCACATAGATCAGCCGGCGCTCCTCGGCGTCGTGCCGGTCGGCGAGCTCCTGCTTGTAGAGCTCGAACTCGATGTCGAACGACATCTGGGTCTCGTGGCCGAGGCGTTTGAGCTCGGGCAGCTCGGCCCGGTCGCCGCGGCAGGGGTAGGGCAGCTCGCCGAAGCGCAACCAGCCGGAGACCTCGCGGGACGGCGCGGGCAGGTTCTTCTCGGTCAGTCCGGGGATGGCGACGTAGTCCCATTCCAAACCCTTGGAGCCGTGGATGGTGAGCAGCTGCACGGTGCCGGGTTCGGCGGCTTCGCCGCGCGGACCGAGGTCGTCCTGGCGTTCGGCGCGGGCCAGCCAGCGCAGGAAGCTTGCCAGGGTGCCGACCTCGTCACTGTCGAGGAACGCGGAGACGGCGTCGTGGAAGGCGTAGAGGTTGGCCAGGGCCCGGCCGTGGCTCTCGTTGGCGACGAGTTCCAGGTCGAGCAGGGTTTCCTGTTCGATCAGCCGCACGAAGTCGAGCAGGCCCAGGCCCGAGCGGCTCCGCAGCCAGGCCAGCTGCCTGCCAGCCTGCCGCAACCGCTGGCGGCCGTCGTCGCTGAACGCGGCGAGTTGGCCGTGCGATTCGGGGGCCGAGGCGACGAAGTCGAGCGCGTCCACGAGGGACCGGCTCTCCTCGGCGGCGACGGAGGCCCGGAGTTTGGCCTTGAGCTCGTCGGGTACGGCCTTCTGCGCCCAGTCGTGGGTGGCCAGCCAGCCGGCCACCCCGGACAGGGCCTGCAGGTCCCGCACGCCGATCCGCCAGCGGCCGCCGGTGAGCAGCCGGATCAGGTCGCTGCCGGCGGCCGGGTCGTGCACCACCCGCAGCACGGCGAGCACATCGGCCACCTCGGGGGTGGAGAGCAGCCCACCGAGCCCGAGCACGTGCGCGGACACGCCGTGTTCGCGCAGGACCTCGGCGTAGAACTCCATGTCGCGCCGGGCGCGGAATAGCATCGCGCCGGACTCCGGTTCGGTCTCGGGTGCGCCGGGTCTGCTGCCGAGCCGGGCGGCGAACCACCGGGCGATGGCGGCAGCCTCGTCTGCGATGCTCTCGTGCATGGCCGCCTGCACCTGCCCGGCGGCCTTGCCGCTGGGCACCTTCAGGGTCTCCACCTGGATGCCGTTGGGCCGCGCGCGCAGCTCGGCGCTCAGCGGGGCGACGAGGGCGTTCGCGGTCTCGAGCACGGTCACCGGGTTGCGCCAGGTGAAGGAGAGCGACATCGACGGCGCCTCCGTGTTGGCCAGGCCGGCGAAGTCGGTGGAGAAACCGAGCAGGTTCGCGGAGCTGGCGCCGCGCCAGCCGTAGATGGACTGGTGCGGGTCGCCGACGGACATCACCGGGTGGTGCGCGAACAGAGTGCGCAACAGCTCGGTCTGCAGCACCGAGGTGTCCTGGTATTCGTCGAGCAGCACGATGCGGTACTGGTCCCGGTAGCGGGACACCACGGCCGGCACCTTGCGGCAGACCTGCAGGGCCAGGGCCACCTGGTCGGAGAATTCGATCAGGCCCTGCCGGCGTTTCTCGGCCCCGTAGGCATCCGCCAGCTCGGCCAGCACCGGCAGCGGCGCCACGGCGGAAATCGCCTCGAGCACCGAGTCGTACGGCTTTTTCTTGCGCGGGTTGCCGTAGGGCAGGTCGGCGAGGTAGCCGAAGCTGTTCGCCAGCCGGGCGAGGTCGTGCGGCACGGGTTCCACGCCGGGCACGAACGGGGGCGGGTTCTCGGCCAGGGCGCGGCTGAGCGAGAGCACCGCCTCGGTGACGGCGTCCACGCCCTTGCCGTACTGCACCAGCCGGCCGTCGCCGTGGGCCACGACCACCCGGCGGGCGAGCAGCCAGGCGCTGGTCTCGCTGAGCAGCACCGACTCGGGTTCGCGGCCGAGCAGCAGGGCGTTGTCGGTGAACAGCCGGCTGGCGAAGGAGTTGTAGGTGGAGACCGCCGGGGCGTTGAACAGGTCGGCGGAGTCGAGGGGCCGCACGGAGGCGGTTTCGCCCGTGCCGGCATCCGCCGCACCATCAGCCCCGCCATCGGCCCCGCTCGCAGAGGGCATCAGCCCGGCTTCGCTGAGTTGCCGGATGCGCCCGTTGATGCGTTCGGCGAGCTCGCCGGCGGCCTTGCGGGTGAAGGTGAGGCCGAGGATCTGGTCGGGCCTGGCGTGGGCGTTGGCCAGCAGCCAGAGCACCCGGTTGGCCATGGTCTCGGTCTTGCCGCTGCCGGCGCCGGCCACCACGAGGGTGGGGCGAAGCGGTGCCTCGATCACGGCCTGTTGTTCAGTGGTGGGCGGGAACATGCCCAGCGCGGCGGCGATGTCGAGGGCGGACACCGGCCGGGCCGGCGTGGTTTCTGGGTTCATGAGCTGACCTGCTTGATGACGTGGATGCGGCACGAGCCGTAGGAACGGGGGTTGAGGCAATGGTCGGCGATCTCCGCCACGAAGGTGGCGCCGCCCATGCCGGCGGCGTCGTCGGTGACCCGGGTGGTGAAGGCCGCGAGTTCGTCGGGGCTGAAGGCCGGCTGCGTGGGATTGCGGTAGTTCTGCTTCTGGGTACCGGAGGACACGATCACCAGACGCGCGCCGGCCAGTTCCATCCCGGGTTCCAGGCCGTCGATCACGTCGGCGGCGAAGGCGAGCTGGTAGGCGCCGAGCTGCGGGTGTTCGGCCACCCCGCTGTCGCTGGTGGGGTCGCCCTTGCCGGTCTTGAGGTCCACGATCACGGCCCGGCCGTCGGGCAGCCGCTCCACCCTGTCGATGGTGCCGGAAAGCACCGCGCCGCCGAGGTCGAGCTCGAACCGGCCCTCGGCGCTGAGCAGCCGGGTGCCGTCGCGGGCGCCGTCGCCGAGGTAGGCGGCGAGCCGGTCGGTGAGTTCACGGGCCTGGGTCTTCTGCACCCTGGACTGCCAGTCGGCGTCGAAGACGAGTTCGCCCCAGCGGGCCTCGACACCCGCCCAGAGCGCGTCGGCGGTGATCCCGACCGGATCGGGGCTCCTGGCCGGGTCGGTGGCGTCTTCCATCACCTTGTGGATGATGGTGCCGAGGTTGGCCGCCGTGCTCGAGTCGCCACCGCCGATCTGGCCGATCAGCCAGTGCAGCGGGCAGGTCTCGAAGGCGCTCATCCGCGACGGTGACACCCGAACGGGCCCGTCGCCGGCCGCGGGGTCGTTGAGGGGGCGCTCGGTGCTGGCGGGGCGCAGTCCGTACCATTCGTCGGGCGACGCGCCGGCAACCTTCTCGGCGGCCAGGCGTGCCAGCGTGGCGGCGGCATCCGTGGCCCGGGCCGGCAGCACGGCGGGCAGCGCGGCAACCGGGTCGAGGTCGGCTCCGACGGGTTGCAGCCGGGGCCGCAGGGTCTGGGTGAGGTCGCGGCGGAGCCGGCCGACCAGCCCGCGCAGCGACAGCGGGTACCGGGCCAGCGGGGCGGGGTCAGGTTCCGGCAGCAGCCGCAGGAACGCGGAGGGCTGATTCTCGTCGTTGTCGACTGCGGTCACCAGCAGTTGGGCGGTGCTGCGGGATGCCGCCTGGGTGAACATGCGTAGCTCGTCGTGCAGCACACCGGTGCGGGCGCCGGCCGGGTCGGGGGTCTCCCCGGCCATGATCAGCGCCAGATCGCCGGCGCCGAGCAGCGACCCGCGGATGCGCAGGTCCGGCCAGACGTTCTCCTGCACGCCGGCCAGGACCACCAGGTCGTAGTCGCGGCCGATGGTGCCGCTGGGGGTGGCCACGAGCACCGATTCGGCCAGGGCGCGCGGGGCGAGGGTGTCCTCGGGCACGTCGGTGTCGACGAGGTGCTCGACGAAGAGCACGGGCGGGGCGGCGGGGGTGCGTTCGACGAAGCGTTGCGCGGCGGAGAACAGGGCCACGACGGCGTCGAGGTTGTGGTTGGCCTCGTCGGCGTCGATGCCGGTGCCGGTGGACTGCTCGGCCCAGGCGGGGGCGAGGCCGCTTTGCTGCCAGAGTCCCCAGAGCAGTTCCTCGATGGTGGCGCCGGTGGTGAAGGCTGTGCGGGTCTGCCGCAGGTTCTTGGCGCAGGACGCGGCTCGCCGGGCGGTGCGGTTGTCGATCGGGTCGAGCAGGGCCGGGTCGGCGAACACCTCGACGAGCAGTTCGTCGGCGGTGCGGGTGTCGTCGGTGCTGAGCTCCGGCCGGCTGAGTTCCTGCTGGCGGAGCGCCGCGCGCAGGCGCCGCAGGGTGATCGGGTCGAGGCCGCCGAGCGGGCCGCGGAGCAGCTCCACGGCGGCGTCGGCGTCGAGCTGTCGGCGGCCGAGGGTGACGTCAAGGGCCAGGATGAAGGCGCGCACCGCTGGTTCGTCACGGAGGGCGGCCTGCGAGGCGGCCACCTGGGTGGGCACCTCGAGCGCGGCGAGGCCCTTGGACAGCGCCGGCACGAGGGCGCCGGTGCGCACGATCACGGCCATCCGCCCCCAGGGCAGACCGTCAAGCACGTGGCGTTCGCGCAGGCGCCGGGCGATCACGGCGAGCTGGTCGGCGGGGCTGGCGGTGACGACGGTTTGCACGGCGGTGGGCTGGGTCGTGGGCGGCTGGGCGGCGGGGGGCGGGGCCGTGGGCGGCTGGGCGGCGGGCGGGGTGACGGGCGTAGCAGCCGGCGCAGCAGCCGGCGGGAGGTCGGCGCTGCCGGCCGAGCGCTGGGTTCCGGCGGCGGCGGCGCCGATCCGGCCGCTGAACTCGCGGATCACGGCGCGCAACTCACTGCCGTGCCGGTGCACCGTGTGCAGGGTGAGGGTGGCCACGTCGGGCAGGCGCAGGTAGTGGCCGAGCCGGCCGAGGGCATCCGGGTGGGCGCCACGGAACGACCCGGTGCTCAGGTCGGGGTCGCCGAACGCCACGATCGTGACGCCGCGGGCGGCGAACTGGGCCAGCAGCGCCAGGGTGGACTGGGTGGCCTCCTGGGCGTCGTCGAGCACGATCAGCTTGAGCGCACCGAGCGGGCCGAGGGGGTTGCCGGTGCTCACGCCGCTCAACGCGCCGGCGCCGGCGGGGCGCGCGGGCACACGCGGCGCATCCTGCACGATGGCCGCGGCGAACTGCACAAGCTCGGTGGAGTCGAACTGGCCGGGCCGGCTCTGGTCCTTGATGTCCTGGTAGTCGTTGATGAACGCGGCGGCGGCGGCCCACTCCGGCCGGTCGTGCTCGGCGGCCAGTGCGGCCAGTCGGGCGGGGGTGACGCCGTACTCCACGGCGCGCATCATCAGGTCGCGCAGTTCGGTCCGGAATCCGCGCAGGCCCCGCACCTCGGCGTCGAGCGGGCTCGGCCAGGCCGGTCCGGTGCCCGAGGCGATGTCCCCGGCCAGGATCTCCGCGATGATCTGGTCCTGCTCACCACCGGTGAGCAGGGTGGGGCTGGTGTGGCCGACCGCCACCTCGGCGTCCCGCACGATCTGGAAGGCCACGGAGTTCATCGTGCGGGCCAGCGGACCGTTGGTGGGCGCTCGCAGGCGCAGGGCCAGCCTGTCGCGAAGCGCGGTCGCGCCGGTGCGGGTCGGCACGAGCACGAGCACCTCGCTGGGTGAGAAGCCGTGGGCGAGGACCCGGTCGGCGACGAACTCGACGAGGGTGTGTGTCTTGCCGGAGCCCGGGGCGCCGATCACGGCGGCGGAGCGCCCGACGGGCAGGGCCAGAACGGCCTGCTGGGCGGCATCCAGACCCGCGGAACGGCCGGGCACGGCCTCCTCGGCCGGCGAGGCCGAGGCGGCAGGGGCAGGGGGCTCGTCGAGCAGTTCGGACACCGGGTTCATCACGGTCCAACGGTAACGGGTTGCGCCGACAGTGAACGTGGCGGGCCGAGCATGGGGCATGTCGTAATCTGAGCGGGTACGCAACCGAAAGGCGCATCCGTGGACATTCGCATTGGCATTTTCAACTCCCCCCGGGAGATCAGCTTCGAGACGACCCAGCCGGCCAACGAGATCGAGGAGACCGTCGCCGCGGCCCTCGCGGGGCAGACCGGCTACCTCAAGCTCAGCGACAAGAAGGGACACGTGTACATCGTCCCGACCATCGGTCTGGCCTACGTCGAGCTGGGCTCTGAGTCCTCCCGCCGCGTCGGCTTCGTAGCCTAAGACTTCGATGGAGCTCCTGTTCGTCACCCTGGGCGGCGCGCTGCTCGGACTGGCCGCACGCTACGCCCTGCCCCGCCGCCTCACGCACGGTTCCGTGCTGGTGCCGGCCGTGGGCACCGGTGTGGCGGCGCTGGTCTGGGTCGCGCTGACCTGGCTCGGCTGGGCGTGGGATGGCGGCTGGATCTGGTGGGTGTCCCTCGTGGTCGCCGCCGTGGCATCTGTCGCTGTTGATGTGGTTCTGGGGCGTCGCCGCGAGGCCGCAGACCTCACGATGCTGCACGACATCAGCAAGACCGGCCTGCCGGCGTAACGTCAGCCGGCTGCCAGAACACCCTCATTCGGGTTCGGTGAGGGTGTTTTTGCGTGATCGCGACCGGATGCGGCGGCACATTCCGAGCGGCGCTATGCGGCGCAGGCGCCGCTGTGCGCCTGGCGCGCCACCCGCCCACCGGCGCGGCACCCGCGCACCTCCCCGGACGGCACCCGCGCACCTCCCCGGGCCGCGCTCGAGTGCCTCGGCGCCTGCACTCGGGCGGCGCTACGCGGTGAGGCCGAGGCCGTCCATCCGCCGGGTGTGCGCGGCGATCAGCTCGGTGAAGACCGGCTCGATGCGCGAATCCTGCGACACCGCCATCGCCGAGCGGGCCACCAGCAAGGTGTCGCCGACCAGGCGTCGGCCCCAGAGGGCCAGGCGGGACTCGAGCGAAGGCTCCGCGGCGATGGCCGCGGCCAGTTCGTGCACCAGCACGTCGGCGCCGCCGTGTTCGCCGAGCAGATGCGCGATGCGCGGGCCGATGTCGCCGGGCAACGCGTCGGAGAGCCGGATGAAGAAGTCGTCGAGCAGTCCGCCGGTGAGATAACAACTGAGCAGAAGCTCATGCCAGTCCTCCCCCGCGGTGGCCGCACGGAAGGTGTCCAGCGCCGGAACGAACGGGCCCATCACGCTGGCCGGTTCGCCGTCGCGGCGGCGGATCTCGTCGATGAGTCCGTGGTGTTTGGACAGCGCACGCCCGGCGGCCAGGCTCAGGCCCTCCTTGGCGGTAAGCGTGGGGGCCGTGATCACGGCCGTTGAGAGGCTCTCGAACATTCCCAGTTCGAAATATGCGGCCTGACCGAGGTAGGTGAGCAGGTCTGGAACCAGTTCGGTGATGTCCACCTTTCGGGTGGCACGCTTGTCGCCCCGGGCCGACAGCCGCGGCGTCTCTGCCCGTTTCGGGCGTTCACCTAACCAGGAGATCACCTGCCAAGCATAGGTCCACCTCCCGCGCTTCGTTCTCGAATAACACGGCAGGTGCGGTGTGGCCACGGGCTGTTGCCCAGGGCCGCCCTATAGTCTGGTGTCATTCACCGGCGCAGGATCGGTGAACTTGCGCCTGAAGCAAAAGACGGGCGCATCCCGCATCCAGCTAGACAGGCAAACGAAAAACGTGACTTTCACCGAACTCAATATCGACCAGGACATGGTCGAGGCTCTCGCCGCCAAGGGCATTCTCGAGCCGTTCCCCATTCAGACCCAGACGATCCCCCTCGCCCTCAGCGGCCAGGACATCATCGGCCAGGCCAAGACCGGTACCGGTAAGACGCTCGGCTTCGGCCTCCCGCTGATCCAACGCCTGGGCCTGAACCCCGAGCCCGGCGTGCAGGCGCTCGTCGTCGTGCCCACCCGCGAACTGTGCGTGCAGGTCAGTGAAGACCTCGAGCTCGCCGCGGGCAACCGCGGCACCACCATCGTCTCCATCTACGGCGGCAAGGCCTATGAAGGCCAGATCGAGCAGCTCAAGGCCGGCGCACAGATCGTCGTCGGCACCCCCGGTCGCCTGCTCGACCTGGCCAGCCAGCGCCTGCTCAGCCTCGCCAACGTGCGCGAGATGGTGCTCGACGAGGCCGACAAGATGCTCGACCTCGGCTTCCTCTCCGACATCGAGAAGCTGTTCTCGCAGACCCCGTCCACCCGTCACACGATGCTGTTCTCGGCCACCATGCCGGGCCCGATCGTGGCGCTGGCCCGCCGGTTCATGACCAAGCCCATCCACATCCGCGCGAGCGATCCCGACGAGGGCCTCATGCAGGCCAACATCGAGCACCTGGTGTACCGGGCGCACAACATGGACAAGGACGAGGTCATCGGCCGCATCCTGATGGCAGAGGGCCGCGGCAAGACCGTGATCTTCACCCGCACCAAGCGGGCCGCCGCCAAGCTGGTCGAAGAGCTCGGCGACCGTGGCTTCAACGCGACCGCCGTGCACGGCGACCTCAACCAGGAGCAGCGCGAGCGCGCCATGGCGTCGTTCAAGGCCGGCAAGAAGGACATCCTGATCGCCACGGATGTTGCCGCGCGCGGCATCGACGTCGACGACGTCACCCACGTGATCAACCACACCATCCCCGAAGACGAGAAGGCCTACCTGCACCGCGTGGGCCGCACCGGCCGCGCCGGCAAGACCGGCATCGCGGTCACCTTCGTGGACTGGGACGACATGCCCAAGTGGACCCTGATCAACAAGGCCCTCGACTTCGGCACCCCCGAGCCGCAGGAGACCTACTCCTCGTCCCCGCACCTCTACACCGACCTGAACATCCCCGCCGGGGCGAAGGGCCGTCTGCGTGCGACCCCGATCAAGGAGATCGTGCCCGGCGCCGCATCCGGCCGCGACACCAACCGCGGCGGCCGCAGCGACAGCCGCTCCGGCGGTCGTTCCGACGGCGGACGTTCTGGCGCTGCCCGTTCCGCCGACCAGGCGCCCCGCACCCGGGTGCGCGTGAGTTCGAGCACCAACCCGGATGCCCCCGCGGCCACCCCGGCCGCTGGCACCCACGACGGCGGCGGCGCCGAGCACCACGACGGCAACAGCGCACCGCGCCGACGCAGCCGCACTCGCCGTCGCTCGCCGCAGGGTCCCACGGCGTAACCAACCCGCGCGCGCCGTCCGCGTTCATGTGCACGAATGTGCCCCTTCAGCGCCCGGGAAGGGGCAGCTGGCCCCAACTCGCGTTGGGTCGGCACTACGCTCGCGTCATGGACATCCATTTTGCGGCCGGGAGCTGACCCGATGCGCCTCTGGGCTCTCATCCCGGCTCTCGGCGTCGTCGCCCTCCTCGCCGGGTGCAGCGTCTCACCGTTCAACGTGCTCAGCGACGAGCAGCGCATCGACCTGCGCGACGGCGCGAGTGCCTACCAGCAGGAGGTCCTGGCGGACCTCGTCGTCGACGAGACGGAGTACCGCCAAGCGGCGGACGACTGGCACAGGTGTCTCAATTCCTCGGGCGCCGAACCGTCCGCTGTAACGACGAACGGTATTGAGCTCACCGTCGACTACACCATCGAGGCAGCCACCGACGTGGCCGTCGCATCCATTCAGACCGTTGCGGATGCCTGCCTGCCGGAGTACTTCGACGCCGTCGGCCGGGTCTGGGTCTCGCAAGGCATCAGACTCGGCTGAGCAGTCGCCTCCAGGCCACCTCTCGGCCGAGCCGATCTAGACGGCGACCGACACCCGGCGGGTCAGGCGGCAGGTCAGACAGCGAAGACCGGCTCCGAACCGCGGCCCTCGGCGATGATGCGGTCGAGCACCTCGGGGGTCGTGGTGTTCTCGCCCAGACGGTTCAGCTTGCCCTCGCCGTGATAGTCGCTGGAGCCGGTGATCGCCAGATTGTACTTCTCGGCGAGCATGGTGAGCCTGGCGGTGGCCTCCGGCTTGTTCTCCCGGTGCCGCAGCTCCAGGCCGAACAGGCCGGCGTCCACGAGCGCTGCCAGCCGGCTCTCGGCCATCACGTCGGCCACGCCGCGGGTGGCCGGATGCGCGATCACGGGCACTCCCCCGGCCGCCCGCACCAGAGCCACTGCACGGAGCGGGTCGGGCGCGTAGTGCGACTGGAAGTAACCGGCGTCCCAGTGCAGGATCCCGGCGAACGCCTCACTGCGGGTGAGCGCGAGCCCGTTGGCCACCAAGGCGTCGGCGATGTGCGGCCGGCCCACGGTGCCGCCGTGGGTGGTCTGGGCGAGCACATCGTTCCAGGTGAGTTCGTAGTCGGCGCCGATGCGGGCCACCATCTGCTCGGCACGGGTGAGCCGAGCCTTCCGGATATGCGCCGTCTCGGCCACGATCCCGGCATCCGACGGGTCGAACAGGTAGGCCAACAGGTGGATGCTGGTGTGGCCGACCCTGGTGCTGAATTCCATCCCGGGGATCAGGCTGATACCGGCCGCCCTGGCGGCGACGGATGCCTCCGACCAGCCCGCAGTCGAGTCGTGGTCGGTCAGCGCCACGGTCCCGAGCCCGGCGTCCGCTGCGGCGCGGACGAGCTGCGACGGGGTCTCCGTACCGTCGGAAACACTGGAGTGGGTGTGCAGGTCGATCGGACCCGTGGAACGCCGTTCGACTGCCATTCCCCCATGCTAGTTGGCGCGGGAATACACGCTTGTCGCCTACAGTGTCTCATCTATGTTCTCCTTCCTTTTCCGCGCCGTCGTCGGGCTCGCAACCCTGGCCATCCTCACCGTTCTGGCCTGGCCGGCACTGGTCGGCCTGCAGAACACCTGGGTCGTCGCGCACGCCGCGTCCTTCCGCGGCCTGGCGGTGGCGGTCGCGATCGCCCTCGTGGCGGTGCTGGGAATTCTGCTGCTGGTGGCCCGGCCGCTGCGCGGCACCACCGCCCTGCTGATGGTGCTCCTGGTCGCGTTCGGCGCGGTCAACACCGGCATCCTGCTGCACCGTGGTGTAGGCACGGATGCCACAGGCACGGCGGATGCGGCGGGCACCGCCGACACCGCCTCGTCCGGCCTGGCCGCCGATGACCCTGCCGCCTCGCTCACGGTGCTGAGCTGGAACACCCTCGGCGACGCGCCCGGCGCCGACGCCATCGCCGAACTCGCGCTGGCCGAAGAGGCCGACGTGCTCACCTTGCCGGAGACCACCGAGGAAACCGGGGTCCTCATCGCCGAGGCCATGCGCGCCGCCGGGCGGCCGATGTGGGTGCACACGGTCTCGTTCGACCTGATCTCCAAGGCCAGGTCGACGACGCTTCTGATCAGCCCGGACCTCGGCGACTACACGGTCACCTCCGCCGAGGGCTCCGGCCCGCCCGGCAACACCAATGTGCTGCCCACCGTGATCGCGGCGCCCGTAGACGGCGCCGGTCCCACGATCATCGCCGTGCACGCCGTCGCACCGATCCAGTGGGAAATGGCCAACTGGCGCTCGGACCTGGACTGGCTCGCCGGGCAGTGCACCGGCGGGGCCTCCGGTACCGACGGCGTGATCATGGCGGGAGACTTCAACGCCACGGTCGATCACTTCGCCGGCCGGGCCGTCAGCGACGACGCCGTCCTCGGCGACTGCCGGGATGCCGCTCTGCTGGCCGGCTCCGGCGCGGTGGGCACCTGGCCGACCTGGGCGCCCACCCTGCTCGGCACACCCATCGACCACGTGCTCGCCACGCCCAACTGGCAGGTCGAGAGCATGCACGTTATCGGCACCGAGGACACGGCGGGCAGTGACCACCGCCCCATAGCCGCCACCCTGTCGGCCGTCGGCTGATTCGAATCCGAACGCCGCCTGAGAGCACCCGGCCGGCCGAGTGGGACAATGGAGGAATGGCTGACTCCACCGACACCGCTCCCGCACCTGCCCCCGCCGCCCGGACGAACGAGAACCGCTCGACCACGCCCGGCTCCGAAGGGTTCAAGGAGTACATCTCCAGTGGCTGGGCCGACCGCTCCGAAGACGTGCCGCCCGCCCGCGAGCAGGCCCCGTTCGCGGCCGCCCGGCGCGACCGTCTCTCCGAGCGCTACCTCGGCCGCCGCCTGATCGTCCCGGCCGGCCGGCTCAAGCAGCGCGCCAACGACACCGACTACCCGTTCCGCGCCCACTCCGCGTTCGCGCACCTCACCGGGTGGGGCAGCGACGCCGAGCCCGGCGCGGTCCTGGTCTTCGAACCGACGGCCACCGGCCACGAGGCCACCGTCTACTTCCGGGAACGTGCCGGCCGCGACTCCGACGAGTTCTACGCCAATTCCGAGATCGGTGAATTCTGGATCGGCCCGCGGCCCTCCATCGCCCAGGTCGCCGGTGACCTCGGGGTTGCCGTGCGCGGTATCGACGACTTCGCCGCGGTGCTCCGCCGGGTCGACAGCGAAACCCTGCTCGTTCGCGAAGCCGACCCGTTCCTCACCGGCCAGGTCGACGACGCGCGGCTCCGCAACGCCGCCGAGCGGATGCTCACCACGAACGCGGCGGACGCCCCGTTCAGCGTCGAAATCAACGGCGAACACGACGCGGATGCGCAACTGGCCCGCGACCTGTCCGAGTTGCGCCTCGTCAAGGACGCCTACGAGATCGGCCAGATGCGCCTCGCCGTGGCGGCCACCGCCCGCGGCTTCGAAGACGTCATCCGTGACCTGCCCCGTTCCAGCACCCACGCGCGCGGCGAACGACTGGTCGAGGGCGTCTTCAACACCCGCGCCCGCGTCGACGGCAACACCGTCGGCTACGACACCATCGCGGCCTCCGGCCCGCACGCCTGTATCCTGCACTGGACCCGCAACGATGGCCCGGTCCTGCCCGGCGACGTCATGCTGCTGGACGCCGGTGTTGAGGTGGACAGTTACTACACCGCCGACATCACCCGCACCCTGCCGATCGACGGAACCTTCAGCGACGTGCAGCGACGGGTCTACGACGCCGTGCGCGAAGCCGCCGACGCCGCGTTCCTTGTGGCCCGCCCCGGCGCCATCTTCCGGGAGGTGCACGCCGCCGCGATGGCCGTGATCGCCCGGCACACCGCCGACTGGGGGATGCTACCGGTCACCGCCGAGGAGGCGCTGCAGCCGGAAAACGGCCAGCACCGCCGCTACATGGTGCACGGCACCAGCCACCACCTCGGCCTCGACGTGCACGACTGCGCGCAGGCCCGCCGCGACATGTATATGGACGGTGTGATCGAGGCAGGCATGGTCTTCACCATCGAGCCCGGCCTGTACTTCCAGCCGGACGACCTCACCGTGCCCGCCGAGTACCGGGGCATCGGCGTGCGCATCGAAGACGACATCCTGATCACTGAGACCGGCGCCGAGAACCTCTCCGCCGGTATCCCCCGCGAGTCCGCAGCACTAGAGGCCTGGATGGCGGCCCTGCAGGCCTAGTCACCCGGCCGCTCAACAGAGCTGACAGGCGGGGAGAGGGGCCGGCGCGCTGTCAGCGGGCGGAGTCGACCGGGCCGGAGACCGGCGGCTGCGGGTCCGACGGTCCGGCGGCGGGCGGCGCGGAAACCGGCGGGGCCGGCTGGCCGTACGCAGGCGGCGCGGTGGGCTGATCGGTCGGCGGGGCAACCGGCTCCGGCGCTGAGCGCGGCGGGTCGGACGGGTGCGGGGCCGCCGCGGCCGCGGGCTCGGGCTCGGCCCGACCGGCGAGCAGGTTGCGGGCCTTGTTCAGCAGCTCCACGTTCACGATCACCTGGTAGTTGCCCGCGATCACCTGCATGGTCGAGGTGAAGTCCTTGCGCCGACGATTCACGGCGTAGCTGACCAGGCCGAACAGCATGCCGAACCCGGCACCCATCAGCACGGCGGCGAACACGAACGGCAAGCCGGCGCCGTCGGGCGAGAAGATGAAGAACAACAGGCCGAAGAACACACCGAGCCAGGCACCGGATGCCGCGCCGGCCAGCGCCACCCGGCTCCAGGTGAGCTTGCCGGTGACACGCTCGACCGTCTTGAGGTCGTTGCCCAGAATCGACAGCTGCTTCACCGGGAAATCCGCCTTGGCGAGAACATCCACGGCCAGCTGGGCTTCGTTGTAGGTCTCGTACGTGGCCACGACCTCACCCTTGGGCAGAACGGGATACAGTGCAGCGGCTGCACGACGGCCGAATGGGCTCTGATTGGTCATGCAGCCATTCTTTCACGCCCACCGGGAATCGCCGATGAGCTTACTGTGCATCCGTTGGGAGAATGGCCCGATGATCAGCCAAACGATTGCGCCGTCGACCGGGGTACAGCGGAACCGGAGGTTCACGTCCGCCGCATCCGTCACTGCCGTCGTGGAGCCCGCACAAGCTAAGTTATAGGTGTGGTGAACACCAGAGTCTTCGTCGCCCGGCTGGCCGGGTGCAATGTCTTCGACCCCGCGGGCGACCGCGTGGGCAAGGTTCGCGATGTGCTCGTGGTCTACCGAAAAGACGACCCGCCCCGCGTCGTCGGCCTGATCGTCGAGATTCCCGGCAAGCGCCGGGTGTTCGTCTCGATCGGCCGAGTCACCAGCATCGGCAGCGGCCAGATCATCACGACCGGGCTGATCAACGTGCGCCGGTTCGAGCAGCGCGGCGGCGAGGTGCGCGTGATCGCGGAGATGCTCGGCCGCAGGGTCGCGTTCAACGACGGTTCAGGCGAAGCCAGCATCGAAGACGTCGCGATCGAGGAATCCGCCCAGGGCGACTGGGCGATCAGCCAACTGTTCGTGCGTCGGCCCAAGACGAACTCCTCGCTTTTCACCAAGGGCGCGACCGCATTCGCGACCTGGTCGGAGGTCTACGAGAAGGTCACCGCAGGCGAGGCCCAGTCGGCCGAGCAGCTCATCGCCACGTACTCGGACATGAAGCCGGCCGACCTCGCGAACACCCTGCTCGACCTGCCGCGCCAGCGCATGTTCGAGGTGGCGGAGGAGCTTCCAGACGGCCGCCTCGCCGACGTGCTCGAGGAGATGCCCGAAAGTGAACAGGTGGGCATCCTCACCCGGCTCGGCGACTCCCGCGCCGCCGAGGTGCTCGACCACATGCAGCCCGACGACGCGGCCGACCTCATCGCGCAGTTGCCAGAGGAACGCGGCGAGCACCTGCTCGATCTGATGGAGCCCGAAGAGGCCGACGACGTCAGGTTCCTGCTCTCCTACGCCCCCGACACCGCCGGTGGCCTGATGACCACCGAGCCGATCATCGTCTCCGCCGACGCCACCGTCGCCGAGGGCCTGGCCCTGATCCGCCGGCACGACCTCGCACCGGCCCTCGGAGCGGCGATCTGCGTCACCCTGCCGCCCTACGAACCGCCCACCGGCCGGTTCCTGGGCATGGTGCACTTCCAACGGATGCTGCGCTACCCGCCGCACGAGCGGCTGGGCACCCTGCTGGACCTCGGCCTTGAACCCGTCACCGCGGACACCTCGGCGGCCGAAGTCAGCCGCATCCTCGCCAGCTACGACCTGGTCTCTGTGCCCGTGGTCGACGAGAACCACCGACTCGTCGGGGTGGTGACGATTGATGACGTGCTCGACTACCTGCTGCCCGACGACTGGCGAAGTCACGACGACGGCGACGAGGTGCGTAAACGTGCCACGGCGAGAACCCAGCTTATGACCGGAAGTATCCCCCTGCCAGGACGGAGGCACGGCAATGGCCCGCGCTAGCAAGAGCGAGCTCCGCCTCGACACCCCCAAGGGGCTGCGCACCACCAATCTGGTCGGGCGGAAGCGCGGCGGGCGCTCCAACGACAGGTTCGGCCGGTTCACCGAGGCGATCGCCCGCGGCATGGGCACACCGTGGTTCCTGCTGGGCCTGTCCGCCCTCGTGGTCTTCTGGATCGCCTGGAACACCCTCGCCCCCGGGGGCCTGCGCTTCGACTCCATCGAGCTGGGCTTCATCGCCCTCACCCTGGTGCTGTCGTTGCAGGCGTCCTACGCCGCCCCGCTGATCCTGCTCGCGCAGAACCGGCAGGATGACCGTGACCGGGTGCAGTTCGAACAGGACCGCCAGCGCGCCGAACGTAATCTGGCCGACACCGAGTACCTCGCCCGTGAGGTCGTGGCGCTGCGCCTGGGCATGAAGGACCTCGCCTCCAAGGACTTCCTGCGCGCCGAGCTGCGCGCCCTGCTCGACAACCTCGACCAGCGTGACGAGCAGGAACGCCGGGAACGCGAAGCCGCCAGGGACCGGGACAGCCGGGAGCTGGAAAGCAGCGAACGCGAAGCCAGTCCTCGCACCGCACCAGGTTCACCCGGTTGACTGAGAATCGGGTGCGCGCCGCCCTCGCCCGCGTCATCGACCCGGAGATCCGCAAGCCGATCACCGACCTCGACATGGTCTCCGGCGTCGAGATGGACGCCGACGGCGGCGCCACAGTGAACATCCGCCTGACCATCGCCGGCTGCCCGGCCGCAACCCGGATCGAAACCGATGTGCGCGAAGCCACCGAGTCCGTCGTCGGGGCGGGCCTGGCCCGCGTGGTGGTGTCGGTGATGACTGTGGAGCAGCGCCGTGTCATGACCGAGAAGCTCCGCGGCGGCCAGGGCGCACGCACCCTGCAGTTCTCTCCCGAGTCGCTCACCCAGATCTACGCGATCACCAGCGGCAAGGGCGGCGTGGGCAAGTCCACCGTCACCGCCAACCTGGCCGTCGCTCTGGCCGCCAAGGGGCTGCGGGTGGGCATCGTCGACGCCGACGTATACGGCTTCTCGATCCCCGGCCTGCTCGGCCTGATCACCCCGCCGGCGACACCGGGCGGCCAGCCCGGCATGGTCAAGCCCACCCAGGTGGGCGACATGATCCTGCCGCCGATCGGCTTCGACGTGAAGGTCATCTCGATCGGCATGTTCGTCGACGACACCTCGGTGGCCGTCGCCTGGCGCGGCCCGATGCTGCACCGCACCATCACCCAGTTCCTCACCGAGGTGTACTTCGGTGACCTCGACATCCTGTTGCTCGACCTGCCGCCGGGCACCGGCGACATCGCCATCTCGGTGGGCCAGCTGTTGCCGCACGCCGAGGTGATCGTGGTGACCACCCCGCAGCCGGCCGCGTCCGACATCTCCGAGCGAAGCGGCGCCGTGGCCAGGCAGACCGGCCAGAAGATCTACGGCGTGATCGAGAACATGTCCGGGCTGATGCAGCCGGACGGCACCCTGCTGGAGATCTTCGGCGCCGGCGGCGGTGCCGAGGTTGCCGCCAGGCTCTCGGCCGGCCAGGACAGCCCCGTGCCCCTGCTCGGTCAGGTGCCGCTGTCCGTGGCGCTTCGCACCGGCGGCGACACCGGCCTGCCCGTGGTGCTCGGCGACCCGGCCGACCCCGCCGCCGCCGCCATCCAGGCCATCGCCGGCACCCTGGCCACCAGGGGCCGCGGCCTGGCCGGGCTGAGCCTCGGCATCAGCCCACGCTGACCCCTCCGGCCGGCCGGCCGACGCCCCGTGCGAGCGGGCCGTCGGCAAGCGTGTCTAAACTGACGGGCATGACTGCGCCGACGCTTTTCGCACTGCCCTCCACACGTGCGTTCACCACCGCCCTGACCCGCGACATCCGAGCCACGACGGGCGAAACCGTCAGCGTGATCGCCCCGTTCACCGGCCAGGCGCTGCACGCCCTGCCGGTGAGCAGCCCCGGCGACGTGGCGGATGCCTACTCCCGCGCCCGCCTCGCCCAGATCGGCTGGGCGCGGGCCGGTTTCGCGCACCGGCGGGCGGTGCTGCTGCGCGCCCACGACCTGCTGCTTTCCCGCCGCGAGGCGCTGCTGGACACCCTGCAGACCGAGACCGGCAAGACCCGGGGCCAGGCCTTCGAGGAGATCTTCCAGGCCGCCGGCGTCACCAGGTACAACGCTCTGGCGGCCCGCCGGGTGCTCGGCGGCGAATCACGCCGGTCCGGCCTGCCGCTGATGGTCACCACCCGGGTGCGCTACCGGCCCAAGGGCGTCGCCGGCGTCATCACCCCCTGGAACTTCCCGTTGAGCCTGGCCGCGATGGATGTGGTGCCCGCGCTGGCCGCCGGCTGCGGGGTTGTGCAGAAGGCCGACAACCAGGGTGCGCTGAGCATCCTGCTGCTGCGCCGCGCCTTCATCGACGCCGGCGTGCCCGCCGACCTGTGGGCCGTCGTGACCGGCACCGGTGCCGTGATCGGGGAGGCCGTGACGGCCGGGGCCGACTACGTGTGCTTCACCGGGTCAACGCCCACCGGGCTCCGCGTGGGCGCCCAGGCCGCGAGCACCCTCACCGGGGCGTCGCTCGAGCTGGGCGGCAAGAACCCGATGATCGTGCTCGACGACGTCGACCCGCACCGCGCCGCCGCCCAGGCCGCGTACGCCTGTTTCTCCTCGCTGGGCCAGCTGTGCGTGTCGATCGAGCGCATCTACGTGCAGCGCGGCGTGCACGAGCAGTTCCTGCGCGAATTCGTCACGGTCACCCGCGCGCTGATCCTCGGTTCAGCACTGGACTACAGCACGGATGTGGGCTCGCTCACGTCGCAGGCGCAGCTGACGCGGGTCACTGAGCACGTCTCCGACGCGCTCGCCCACGGTGCCACCGTGCAAGCCGGCGGCCGCGCCAGGCCGGAACTCGGCCCGTACTTCTTCGAACCGACCATCCTCACCGGGGTCACGCCCGGCATGCTCTGCTACGCGGGCGAGACCTTCGGCCCGGTGGTGGCGGTCTCGGTCGTCGACACCGAGCAGGAGGCCATCCTTGCCGCCAACGACAGCGACTTCGGGCTGAACGCGTCGGTGCTCAGCGGATCCGCCCGGCGCGGCCTGCGGGTCGCCGGCTCGCTCGAGGCCGGCAGCGTCAACGTCAACGAGGGCTACCGCGGCTCGTTTTCCGCCGTGGACGCCCCCATGGGCGGGGTGAAGGACTCCGGCCTCGGCCGGCGAAACGGTCCGGAGGGGCTCAAGCGGTTCGTGAACCCGGTCACGATCTCTCGGGCCACCGGGGTGCTCGGGCTGCCGGCCACCGGGCTGGAATTCGGGCGTTTGGTGACCCCGATGCTGCTGCTGGCCCGCGCCCTCAAGGCAGCCAGGCGGCGTTAGCTAGTTGTTGCCGTCGTTGCCCGTGACGTGCACGGCGTAGCCCCAGCAGCCGGCATCCGCCCAGTGGTAGTACTCGCCGCCTCCGGTGTCTCCGGACAGCGCCAGGGTGAATCCGGCCTGCAGGGCCGGGTCGATGTCGCCCACGTGGGTGAAGGACACGCCGGAGAAGCTGCCGTTCGTCTCGGAGACCACGGCCTGCCAGTCGAAGCCTGCCTCGGCCATGCACTGGGTGACGAGGCCGTAGAAGTACTCCCGCTGGGCGATGGTGCTGGGAATCGCGTCGGGGTCGGCTATGCGCACCTCGTCGACGTTGCCGTCCCCCTCGACGCCGCTGTCCGCTGCGACGTCCTCAGGCTCGGCCGCGGCCGGGGTCGACGGCGGAGCCGGCGCCGAGGTCGCCGATGCTTCGGGCGCCGGCTCGGGGGCCGGAGCCGACGGCGTGGGTACCGCGCTCGTTCCGGCGCCGTCCGCGCTCTCTCCTGCCGTGCTGGTGCCGGCGGGCTGCCCCTGTTCAGCGGCATACGCGGTGGCTCCCACCGCGAGCACGGCGACGGCAGCAACAACGGCCACCATCGATACGCGGTTTCGTGACGCACTCATTCGACACCCTTCCCCCGCCGGCCGGCACTGGGCACAGGGTCAACGTGACCCCAGGCTACTCCCGCCGCTCGGGCACCCCGGCGGGGTCCCCCCGTCCGGGCTCCACACTCGGGCTAGGTCGCCTCGGAATCGAACGGTGCCGGACCGGTCAGGGCGCCCTCGCGGGCGCGCTTCCGCTGCAGGTAGGCGCTGTCGGGGTTCGGCCCGGTGCGGCCGACAACGGCGGACTGACCCTTCACGGGCTCGTCCTCGATCAGGGCTTCCCGGATGATGCGGCGCGGGTCATACTGACGCGGGTCGAGCTTCTTCCAGTCGACGTCGTCGAATTCCGGACCCATCTCGTCCTTCATCCGGTCCTTGGCCCCGTTGGCCATGTCCCGCAGCTGGCGCACCAGCCGGCCGAGTTGGGCCGCGTAGTGCGGCAACTTCTCCGGTCCGAGCAGGAAGACGGCGATGATCCCGATAAGCAGGAGTTTCTCGAACGTCAGACCGAACATGCCCTCAGAATATCCCCCCGGCGAGGCATCCCCGAACCAGGGGCCGCACGATTGTAGTCTTGACCTAATCATCTACTGGAGTTGCGGAATGTCTGACAAAGATCTGAATTGGAAATTCGCCGACGACTCGGTGGTGGAGAGCGACGCCCTGGCGCGGGCCAGGCAGCAGTCCCTCGAACTCGGCATCGACGCCATCGCGCCCTCGGTGGGCGCGCAGTCCGCCGTCATCGCCGCGGCGACCGGCGCCCGCAGCATCCTCGAGGTCGGCACCGGAGCTGGCGTGTCCGGCATCTGGCTGCTCACCGGCGCCCCGGGCGCCACCCTCACCTCGATCGACATCGAGGTCGACCACCTGCAGCACGCCAAGGCCAACTTCCACGAGGCGGGCATCCCCACCAACCGGGTGCGCCTCATCACCGGCCGCGCCGCCGAGGTGCTGCCGCGCATGAACGAGAACTCCTACGACGTCGTGTTCGTGGATGCCGACCCGCAGTCGGTCATCGAGTACGTCGAGCACGGCCTGCGCCTGGCCCGGCCGGGCGGCACCGTTTTGGTGGCGCACGCGCTCTGGCGCGGCCGGGTGGCCGACCCCGTGCAACGTGACGAGGTCGCCACCGGCTTCCGCACCCTGCTCAACGAGATCGCCTCCTCCAAGGCCGTGATCAGCGCGCTCTCCCCCGTCGGCGACGGCCTGCTGCAGATCACCAAGCTGCGCGCGTAGCCGCATCCGGATACAGCAATCGGCTGTGCGGAGAACCGCACAGCCGATCAGCTCAAAACTTGTCTTACAGAATCACTACACGGCCGGGGCGACAACGCCGGCGAGCGCATCGTGAAGCTCTTTGGCTTCAGCGTCGTTCACAGAGACGACGAGCCGACCCCCACCTTCGAGCGGTACACGCACGATGATCAGGCGCCCCTCCTTTACAGCCTCCATTGGTCCGTCTCCGGTCCGTGGCTTCATGGCCGCCATGAACTCCCCTTCCATTCGTAGTCTGTACTCCTATTATCGACCATTCGGCCGTCAGACAGTAATTAGGGCGGTGTCCAATCGGCTCCGTCCACGCCCCAGCAGAGCAAAAGCCAGCCCCATTGGCCGCAGATCAGCACCAGTGTGACCACAACGCGGTACACGGCGTGTCGCGGCCGGGCGAGCGCACCGACCAGCAGGAACATCGGCATCAGCAACCTGAATACGCTCGATTGCGGGAAGAACACCGCCAGCAGGTAGAGCGCGTACGACACCACCCAGAGCCGCAGGTCCACGCCGAGGCTCTTCACCGCCGGCGAGAATATCACCAGGGTGAAGACGATCACCAGCGCGAGCACTGCGGCGATGCCCAACGGCGCCCCGAGCCACCAGATTCCGCTCTGGAACCAGGCCGCGAACGGTACCAGCTCCTGATAGCCGATGTACGCGCTTCGCCAGGCCAGTTCGGTGTCGGTGTACGCGGTGATCGACCCGGTCACCAGCCAGGCGATCCCCGGCCAGGCCAGGCCCATCACCCCGCTGAACACGGCCACGGCCGACGCGGTGAGAGCTTCTGGCACCGGGAACGGGTCACGGGCGCGGCTGTACCAGCGGCAACCGACGTGCAGGGCCAGGAACAGGGCGAACGCCAGACCGCTGGGCCGGGTCAGGGCCATCACCGCGATCACGGGAACCAGCAGCAGGTAGCGCCGCTGAAGCACCAGCAACAGGGCCAGGGTGAGCAGCAGCAGGTGCATCGACTCGGCGTAGCCGAACTGCAGCAGCGGTGACAGCGGGGCGACGCAGAACAGCAGCACCGAGAACAGCGCCGTCGACTGCGGCTGTACCCGCCGCATCAGCTTGAAGAACAACAGCGCCGTGCCCAGGCTGCAGACCACGGAGACGAACACCGCCACCGGCGCCCAGGGCGCCCCGGTGAACAGCATCAGAACGCGCACCACCGCCGGGTAACCCGGCATGAACGCCCAGGCGTTCTCGCCGACATGGCCGTCGGCGGTGACCGGCAACACCGACGGATAGCCGCCGACACCCACGATGTTGTACCAGAGGCCATCCCACATGGTCGCGAACGCCGTGTAGCCGGGCTGGGCCGTCGTCCAGACGTTCGGCCCCTGCAGGCCGGCCAGCACCAGCACCAGCGAGGTGGTCACCAGCCTGGAGGCCAGCCAGATGACGATGACCTTCAGCCACCACGGCACCAGCCGATACCGGGCCCGCCAGCCTGACGGCAGGGCGCCAGAGGCACCTCGGCGAGCAGGCAGGGCCGGTGAGCGGGTGGACGCCATGGGTCAACCGATGGGCGCGGTCAGCCAGGCGCGTAGGGCATCCTCGCAGTCGGTGATCTGGGTCAGCGCCACCCGTTCGTCGTCGGCGTGCGCCTTGAGCGGGTCGCCAGGGCCGTAGTTGACGGCGGGGATGCCCAGGGCCGAGAACCTGGCGACATCCGTCCAGCCGTACTTCGGGCGCGGTTCGGCGCCGACGGCCTCGAGGAACTTCAGCGCGAGCGGGGCGTCCAGGCCGGGGCGGGCGCCCTCGGCGAGGTCCACCACGGTGAGGTCGAAGCCGGCGAACAGCTCCTCCAGGTGTGCCACGGCTTCGGCGGCGGTGCGGCTGGGTGCGAACCTGTAGTTCACGTGCACCATGCACTCGTCGGGGATGACATTGCCGGCGATGCCGCCGCTGATCCCCACGGCGTTCAGGCCCTCCCGGTAGACCAGCCCCTCAACCTCGACCTCGCGCGGTGTGTACGCGGCGAGGATGTCGAGGATCGGGGCGGCCTTGTGGATGGCGTTGTCGCCCACCCAGGCGCGGGCGGAGTGCGCCCGCTTGCCGAAGGTGCGTACCTCGATGCGAACGTTACCATTGCAGCCGCCCTCGACCTGGCTGTTGCTCGGCTCTCCCAGGATGGCGAAGTCGCCCTGGAACAGGTCTGGCCGATTGGCGGCGAGGCGGCCGAGGCCGTTCAGGTCGGCGTTGACCTCTTCGTGGTCGTACCACATCCAGGTCACGTCGACGCTGGTGTCCACGAGCTCGGCGGCCAGCTTGAGTTGCACGGCGACGCCGGCCTTCATGTCCACGGTGCCGCGACCCCAGAGGTAGTCCACGTCGCCCAGGGTCTCGAATCTGGTCGGCAGGTTCTCGTTCAACGGCACTGTATCGATGTGCCCGGCGATCACGACGCGTTGGGCCCGACCCAGGTTGGTGCGGGCGACGATCGTGTCGCCATCCCGGATCACCTCGAGGTGCTCGGCCCCGGCCAGCGCCGCCTCGATCGCATCGGCGAGCGGGGTCTCGTTGCCCGACACCGACTCCACATCGCACAGCACACGGGTGAGCTCGATCGACGACACGGTTAGGTCGAGGGCGGGAACGGACGGGTCTGCAGAGTGGTCTGCGGCGAGGTCTGAGGGCACCCTACTAATCTAGAGCTATGGTCACCGCGCTTCCCCCCGAACCCCTGTCAGACTCCGCACGAAACTCCACCACGAGTGCCTGGGGGTATGGCCTGGCCACGATCGCCGGGGACGGCACCGTGCTCGACACCTGGTTCCCGGCGCCCACGCTGGGCGCGCTACCCGCCGACCGGGACCGGTGGATCGTGCCCACCGAGCTGGAGGAGGCCGCGGGGCCGGACGCCCGTCGTAACGTTCGCCTCGAGGCCGTCACCGTGGAGATCGAGCTGCAGGCGCCGCCGGCGAGCACCTCGGATGCCTACCTCCGCCTGCACCTGCTCTCGCACCTGCTGGTCAAGCCCAACACGATCAACCTCGACGGTATCTTCTCTCACCTGCCCAACGTGGTCTGGACCAACGCCGGCCCGGTGCTGCCGGCCGACTTCGACAGGCTGCGGCCGTCGCTGCAGCGCCACGGCATCGCCGCGACGGGGCTGGACAAGTTCCCGCCACTGCTGAACTACGTCTCGCCCGAGCGGGTGCGCATCGCCGACGCCTCCAGGGTGCGCCTGGGCGCCTACCTCTCCCCCGGCACCACCGTCATGCACGAGGGCTTCGTGAACTTCAACGCGGGCACCCTGGGCGTCTCGATGGTCGAGGGCCGGGTGTCTCAGGGTGTTGTGGTGGGCGACGGCGCCGACATCGGCGGCGGCGCATCCATCATGGGCACGCTCTCCGGCGGTGGCACCCAGCGGGTCACGATCGGGCAGCGCGCACTGCTGGGCGCCAACTCGGGCATCGGCATCTCGATCGGCGACGACTCCGTCGTCGAGGCGGGCCTCTACGTCACCGCAGGCACCAAGGTGGTGCTGCTGGATGAGGCACGAACGGCCGACGGCGCACCGCGCACGGCCAAGGCCAAGGACCTCTCCGGGGTGCCGAATCTGCTCTTCCGCCGCAACTCGCTCACCGGCGCCGTCGAGGTGCTCTCCCGAGCCGGCACCGGCATCACCCTGAACGAGGCCCTACACGCCTAAATCCCCCCGCCAACTGTGAGAAAAGCCCCTTCCCGGAGTCCGGAAAGGGGCTTTTCTCACAGTTCGCGAGCCTAGGCCCGCGGGTAGTCGCGGGCCACCGCTCCCGTGTAGAGCTGCTGGGGGCGGCCGATCTTGGTGGTCGTATCCAGGTTCATCTCGCGCCAGTGCGCGATCCAGCCCGGCAGCCGGCCGATGGCGAACAGCACGGTGAACATGCGCGGCGGGAAGCCCATCGCCTTGTAGATCACACCGGTGTAGAAGTCCACATTGGGGTAGAGCTTGCGCTCCTTGAAATAGTCGTCGTTGAGCGCGATGAACTCGAGCTCTTTGGCGATGTCGAGCAGGTCGTCCTTCACGCCGAGGGCTTCGAGCACGGCGTCGGCGCTCTCCTTGACCAGCTTGGCGCGCGGGTCGTAGTTCTTGTAGACCCGGTGGCCGAAACCCATCAGGCGCACGCCGGCTTCCTTGTTCTTGACCCGTTCGACGTAGCGCTGCACGCCCTCGCCGGAGGCCTTGATGTCGCTGAGCATGGTGAGCACGGCCTCGTTGGCACCGCCGTGCAGCGGGCCGGAGAGAGCGTTGATGCCGCCGGAGACCGAGGCGAACAGGTTGGCCTCGGTGGAGCCGACCAGGCGCACGGCCGAGGTGGACGCGTTCTGCTCGTGGTCTTCGTGCAGCATCAGCAGGCGCTCGAGCGCCTTGCTCACGACGGGGTTGACCTCGTACGGTTCGGCGAGGGTGCCGAAGTTGAGCTTGATGAAGTTGTCCACGAAGCTCAGCGAGTTGTCCGGGTAGAGGAAGGCGTGCCCGATGCTCTTCTTGTGCGCGTACGCGGCCATCACCGGCAGCTTCGCGAGCAGTCGGATCATCGACAGTTCGACCTGCTCCGGGTCCTTGGGGTTCAGGGAGTCCTGATAGTACGTCGACAGCGCTGAGACGCCGGCAGACAGCACCGACATGGGGTGAGCGTTGTGCGGCAGAGCGTCATAGAAGCGGCGCAGGTCCTCGTGCAGCAGCGTGTGACGACGGATGCGGGTGTCGAAGGCACTGAGTTCACTGGCGCTGGGCAGTTCACCGTAGATCAGCAGCCACGCGGTCTCGAGAAAGCTGGAGTTCTGCGCGATCTGCTCGATCGGATAGCCGCGGTAGCGGAGGATCCCGTGCTCGCCGTCGATGTAAGTGATCGCCGACTTCGTTGCCGCCGTGTTCACGAAACCGGAGTCGAACGTGGTGTAGCCGGTCTGCTTGGTCAGCGTCGCGATGTCGATGCTGGACGGGCCGTCTGTGCTGCCCAGGATCGGGAACTGCGCCGTGCCCCCCGGGTAGGTCAGAGTGGCCACCTGCGGGCCCGGTACGGGCCGATCGATGTACTGCGGCTCATTGGATGGTGTTCGCTGCGCGACGTCGCTCACGGCGCCTCCCTGGATTTCAAAGCCTTTCGGCTGTTGGTCTGTGGCGGTCCGCCGCAGCACGCTCGTGGTGCTTGGCAACGATAACCCGGCTACAGCCTATTCCGCCCGGGGGCATACTGTTGCATCCGCCAAAATCGACCGAGGTCCGTTGTCACTACACCACAGTCAGTTCCGCGGTGCAGCCGCCTGATTTTCCAGCGTACCGCCGCGCCGGGCAGCGCCATGGCCAGAGGACCCGATTGCCCGACCTTGGGGCGGGCTTCCGGAGTTTCCTGCCGGATCGACGCCGGGCGGCCATAACTCCTGCAGAATCCGGTCGAGACGGAGCACAACCGCACAATTGCGGCATCCGATGGCCGCCGACCCGATGGATAGCAGGAGTTATGCCTCAGCGGGGTGAGCCCAGGCCTGCAGCCGGGCGGCAGCGGCGTTGATGCGCTCGTCGTCGGCGGTGAGAGAGAACCGCACGTGCCGGGGGTAGAAGTCGCCGTAGAACGGGCCGGGGCCGGCCAGGATGCCGAGCTCGGCCAGCTGCCGGATCGAATCCCAGGCGTCGACGCCGGCGGTCGCCCAGAGATACAGGCCGGCCTCGCTGTCATCGATGCGGAAACCCGCGGCGACCAGGGCCGGCAGCAACACCTCACGGCGGGCGCGATAGCGTTCGCGCTGCACGGCGACGTGCTCGTCGTCGCCCAGGGCGGCCACCATCGCGGCCTGCAGCGGGGCGGGCAGCATCAGGCCGGCGTGCTTGCGCACGGTGAGCAGGCGGCCCAGCACGCTGGAGCTGCCGGCGGCGAAGGCGCCGCGGTAGCCGGCCATGTTCGACTGCTTGCTCAGCGAGTAGATGGCCACGATGTTGTGCAGGTCACCGTCGGTGACGCGGGGGTCGAGGATGCTCGGGATCGGCTCGGCGTCCCACGGTGCGGCCCAGCCGAGTTCGGCGTAGCATTCGTCGTTGACGATCACGGCTCCCAGCTCCCTGGCGCGCGCCACGGCGGCGCGCAGAGCGTCGACGTCCAGCACCCGTCCGTCCGGGTTGCCCGGGCTGTTCAACCAGATCAGGGCGGTCGTCTCCGGCCATTCGGCGGGGTCGTCGGAGGGGAACGCATCCGCCCCGGCCATGGCCGCACCGATCGCGTAGGTGGGGTACGCGGCACGAGGATGCACGATAGTGTCACCCTCGCCGAGGCCGATCATGAACGGTAGCAGCGCCACCAGCTCCTTCGAGCCGATGGTGGGCAGCACGTTCTGCGCGCTCAACCCGGTGACACCGCGGCGGCGGGCGTACCAGTCGATGATGGCGTGTTGCAGCGCCGGGGTGCCGGTGGTCTGCGGGTAGGCGTGCGCGTCCGTGGCCGCGGCCAGAGCGGCCTGCACGACGTGCGGGGTGAGGTCGACGGGAGACCCGATGGAGAGATCGACGATGCCGTCCTCGTGGCCCCTGGCCTGCTCGGCGAAGGGCAGCATCGCATCCCACGGGTAGTCGGGAAGTGGCTTGAGCACCTTTTAGTGCTGTACCTGGGGCGGGAGCACCGAAATCACCGGGTGGTCCTTGGCGATCACGCCCACCTTGGCGGCGCCACCGGGCGAGCCGATGTCGTCGAAGAACTCGACGTTGGCCTTGTAGTAGTCGGCCCACTGTTCGGGCAGATCGTCTTCGTAGTAGATGGCCTCGACCGGGCAGACCGGTTCACAGGCGCCACAGTCGACACATTCGTCGGGGTGGATATAGAGGGAACGCTCGCCCTCGTAAATGCAGTCGACGGGGCATTCGTCGACGCAAGCGCGATCCTTGACGTCCACGCAGGGCAAGGCGATGACATACGTCACAGTGGCAGGATTCCCTTCACGAACTGAATATTCAGTCTACGCGCTCGGCCGACGAGCGGGAATTCGTGGCCACGCGATGACGAGGGCGGCGAACAGCGCGGGCGCCATCGTCCAGACGGTGCCGAGCACTCCGGCGGGCACCAGGACCGAGCCGCCGGTACTGCGCAGCGACAGCAGGAACACCGTGCCCAGCAGGCCGATCCCCGCAGCGAGGACGACCAGCCGGTCCCGCACGACGAGGCGGAGCCCCAGCACCAGGGTGCCGCTGGCGAGCAGCGCCAGAACTAGGCCGATCGGCACGGTCAGGGGGCCGATGTCGACGGTGGTCTGGTGCGCCACCGTGCCGAGCACCCCGAACAGTGAGCCGGCGGCCACAGCCATCAGGGCGGCCAGCAGCCGGGAGCCGACCGTGGGCGGCTCGAGCTCCGCGGGCGCGGCCTGAGCGGTGCCGCGCGCATAGGTTTCGGTGCCGGTGACGAGGGTCTCGGTGCCGTCGCCGTGGCGTACCGCCCTGTCCGTGAGCTGCCACCGGCCCGAGTACGCGGCCAGGGCTGCCAGCTTTCGGTCGAGCTGATCGGTCACGTCAATCGCGGTGAGCCGGGTGCCGGGGGTCACCGTGACGCTGCTGCTGAGGAAGACCTGGACACCGTGGGCGCCGGCAGCGTCCACGACGGCCTGGCGCAGGTCGGAGTCGGCGGCGGCGGCCACGACGGCGGTGGCGTCCGCCAGGGCAAAAGCGTTGACGAGCGCTTCCCGCGGCTCAGCACCGTGCTCGGTCGCGGCCAGCACCCGCCACCGGGCGGGGTCGCTCTCTCCCAGGGCTGTGCGGGCGGCGGCGACCGCCGCAGCGCCGACCGATGCCGAGCCCGATGCGACCGGGCCCCCCTCGCCTGGCGTTGCCGCACCGAACAGCACGGTGACCTCGGCGCCGTCGGCGAGAAGCCGCGCGATGGTACCGCCGGTCAGCAACGATTCGTCGCCGGGGGCATCGAGCACGAAGACCACGCGTTCGCCGCTTCCGGACCTAAGCATGGGTGACTCCTGAGAATACGTGGATGCGCGGATGGCAGGGCGGCACGGGCCGCTGACAAATCTTAGCTGGACACATCCGCCGAACATACGTAGAGTAAGTGAGTAAGGTAAGCCTTACCATTGTCGTCGCGCTACCCCACTCACCATACCCACCCCCAACAACCGGGAAGCTCTGTGCTCGCAAACTACCTGATCGGCCTGCGCGAAGGACTCGAAGCCGCGCTGATCGTGACGATCCTGATCGCCTACGTGGTCAAGATCGGCCGCCGCGACGTCCTCCCCCGGCTCTGGGCCGGCGTCGGCCTCGCCGTCCTCCTGGCCCTCGTGCTGGGCGCCATCCTCACCTTCGGCACCTACGGCCTGAGCTTCACCGCGCAGGAGACCATCGGCGGGCTGCTCTCCATCATCGCGACGGGCCTGGTGACCTGGATGGTGTTCTGGATGCTGCGCACCGCCCGCGACCTCAAGGGGCACCTGCACGGCAGCATCGACAAACACCTCGCCGGAACCGGGCTGGGCCTGGTCCTCGTCGCCTTTCTCGCGGTCGGCCGCGAGGGCATCGAGACGGCACTGTTCATCTGGGCGGCCGTGCAGGCCACCGGTGAAACCACGCTGCCGCTGGTGGGCGCGAGCCTGGGCATCCTCACCGCCGTGGGCCTGGGCTGGCTGATCTACGCCGGCATGCTCAAGATCAACCTGAGCCGGTTCTTCACCTGGACCGGTGCCATCCTCATCATCGTCGCCGCCGGCGTCCTCTCCTATGGTGTGCACGACCTGCAAGAGGCCGGCATCCTGCCCGGGCTGAACGCGCTGGCCTTCAACGTCTCGGCCGTGATTCCGCCGGACAGCTGGTACGGCACCCTGCTCAAGGGCACCCTCAACTTCTCGCCGGCCACGACCTGGCTGGAGATGTTCGCCTGGGTCGCCTACACGGTGCCCACCCTGACCCTCTTCATCCTGAAGAGCCGCCAGTCCAGGCCGGCTCCCGCCGTCGCACCACGCCGGGCCGCACCTGCGGCCGTCGCCCACTAGCCCCACTCACGCCCGAACACCCCATACCCCTCCCGAAGGACAGCCATGCGCGCCCGTCTCCTCCCCCTCGTCGCCGCCTCAGCCGTGGGCCTGTTGGCCCTCACCGGCTGTGTCGCCAACGCCACAGACACCGACTCGACCGGCGCTGCGCTCACCGTCGACAGCAGCGCGGATGCCTGCACGGTGTCGGCCGCCGAGGCCCCGTCGGGCAACGTGAGCTTCGCCGTGACTAACTCCGGCGATCAGGTCACCGAGTTCTACCTGCTCGCAGAAGACGGCCTGCGCATCGTC
Organism: Cryobacterium sp. SO1; assembly: GCF_004210215.2. Classification (NCBI taxonomy): domain Bacteria; kingdom Bacillati; phylum Actinomycetota; class Actinomycetes; order Micrococcales; family Microbacteriaceae; genus Cryobacterium; species Cryobacterium sp. SO1. The sequence continues at coordinate 1,112,707 of NZ_CP067394.1, read as the reverse complement.
GGGGAGGTGGAGAACATCGGCCCCGGCCTCAGCCGCGACCTGGTCGTGCAGCTGAAGCCCGGTCGCTACGTGACCACCTGCAAGCCAGGGATGGTCGGCGCGGGCATGGACCAGAAGGCATTCACCGTCACCGATTCCGGCGACGACGTCGTGGTCGATGCCGACCTGGACGCCCAGGTCGCCCTGGCCAACACCAACTATGCGGCCTACGTGCGCGACCAGATCGCCCAGCTCCTCACCGGCACCCAGGCCTTCGCCGACGCCTACCTGGCCGGCGACGACGACACCGCCCGCGCCCTGTATGCACCCACCCGGGCCCACTGGGAGCGTGTGGAAACTGTCGCAGAGTCGTTCGGTGACCTCGACCCGCAGCTGGACCTGCGTGAGGCCGACCTTGAAGAGGGCCAGGACTGGACCGGCTGGCACGCCATCGAGAAGGACCTCTGGCCGGCCGAAGCAGAGGCCGGCTTCACCGCCTACACGCCCGAGCAGCGCCAGAACTTAGCCGACCTGCTCGTCGAGGACACCACCACGCTGAACGACAAGGTGCAGGACCTGGACTTCACCCTGTCCCAGCAGACCAACGGAGCCATCGGCCTGCTTGACGAGGTCGCCACCGGCAAGGTCACCGGCGAGGAAGAGTTCTGGTCGCACACCGACCTGTGGGACTTCCAGGCCAACATCGACGGGGCCAAGGTGCTCTACGCCGGGGTGCGCGACATCCTGCTCGAGGAGGACGCCGATCTGGCCGCCGAGCTCGACACCGAGTTCAGCGAGCTGCAAGCGCTGCTGGACGCCCAGCGCGTGGGTGACGGCTTCACCCTCTACACCGAGCTCACCCCGGCCGAGATCAAGGCGTTCGCCGACCAGGTGAACGCCCTCGGCGAGCCGTTGAACCAGCTGACCGCTACGCTCGTGCTCTAACGAAAGAACAGCAGATGACCGACTCCCCCGACCCCACAACGGATGCGCAGGCACCCAGCGGCCTGTCCAGGCGAGGCCTGTTCGGCCTGGCCGGGGTCGGGGTGGCTGGTCTCGGGCTGGGCATCGCCGGCGACAGGGCCGCGCTGGCCGTGGCGGCGTCCTCCGCCCAGTCCAGCGACGGCGGGGTGTACCCGTTCTATCAGAAGCACCAGGCCGGCATCGTCACCCCGGCCCAGGACCGGCTGCACTTCGCCGCGTTCGACGTCGCCGACGGCACCACCAGGGCCGACCTCATCGAACTGCTCCAGGACTGGAGCGTGGCGGCCGCCGCGATGACCGCAGGGGCGGACGTCGGCGACTACGGTTCCGTCAGCGGGCCGTACGATGCTCCGCCGGAGGACACCGGCGAGGCCCTCGGGCTGCCGCCGGCAGGGCTGACCATCACGTTCGGTTTCGGGCCGGCCCTTTTCCAGACCGCGGGCGGCGTCGACAGGTTCGGCCTGGCCGCCCGCCGGCCGGCGGACCTGGTGGAGCTGCCGCATTTCCCTGGCGACATGCTCGAGGAGACCAGGAGCGGCGGCGACCTCTGCATCCAGGCCTGCGCGAACGACCCCCAGGTGGCCGTGCACGCCATCCGCAACCTCTCCCGCATCGCGTTCGGCCGGGCGGCGATCCGGTGGTCGCAGCTCGGTTTCGGTCGCACCTCGTCCACGAGCACGAGCCAGGCCACCCCGCGCAACCTGTTCGGGTTCAAGGACGGCACCGCCAACATCAAGGCCGAGGAGCCCGCCGCGGTCACCGAGCACCTCTGGGTGGGCGCGAGCGACGGGCCGGCCTGGCTGGCCGGCGGGTCCTACCTGGTGGCCAGGCGCATCCGGATGACCATCGAGACCTGGGACCGCACCAGCTTGCGCGAGCAGGAGACTGTGATCGGCCGGAACAAGGGTGAGGGCGCGCCGCTGTCCGGCGGCACCGAGTTCACCGAACCCGACTTCGAGATCGCCGGGCGCGCCGAGCAGCCGCTCATCGACACCGCCGCGCACGTGCGCTTGGCGCATCCCGCCCAGAACGACGGCATCCGCATTCTGCGCCGGGGCTACAACTTCGTCGACGGCAACGATGAGCTCGGCCGTCTGGACGCCGGGCTGTTCTTCATCAGCTTCCAGCGCACCCCGGCGAGCTTCACGGCCGTGCAGCTGAACCTGGCCCGTAACGATGCCCTCAACGAGTACATCCGCCACGTCGGCTCGGCCCTCTTCGTGGTGCCTCCGGGCGCCGCGAGGGGCTCCTACGTGGGCGCACCCCTCTTCGCCTGACCCGCGAACCGTGAGCTAAGCACCTGATAGCGCGAGTTTTCGGGGCTTAACTCACGGTTCGCGAGGGGTTATGCGGCCGGTGCGACCGTGTAGAGCACACCGTCGGGGGTGCCGGCGATCCTGACGGTGAAGCTCTCGCTCGTCATCGCCACCACCCCGACGTCGCCCACATTGGCCGAGGCGCTGGTGTCGGGCACGAAGCCGGCGTCCACGAGCTTCTGTTCCGCGTCGGCCAGCGGGTCTGCGGCACTGGAGGCCACGGTGACCACCCAGCCTTGATCGCCGTTGGTGGTGTTGCCGGCGCCGAACTTGATCTCCCCGTCGATGACGGGGATCTCGGCCGGCCAGCCGTCCGGCAACGCGCCGCCCAGGCTCACATCGCCGTCGGTGGCGCCCTGCACGGCGCCGTTCACGGCATCCTGCACCTGGCCGTCGGAGCAGCCCGCCAGCGCCGGCGCCACGGCCAGCAACGCCACCAGGGCCAGGGCCAACCGCAGCGGTGACGTCGTCTTCAATCCAGTGGTCATGAGGTCCTCAGGTGCTTGGGCGCGCGCGAGATGCGGGAGCGGGTGGCAAAAACCGCAGGCACCCCGCGCCGGAAAGCCGGAACGGGATGCCTGCGGTCAGGTGATGCTGTGAACTAGTTCGCGTCCTGCTTCTTCAGACGCGAGACGTTTCGCTGACGAGCGGATGCGGCGAGCTCGACCTTGCGGATACGAACGACGGCGGGGGTGACCTCGACGCACTCGTCTTCGCGGGCGAATTCGAGGCACTGCTCGAGCGTGAGTTGCTTGGACGGCGTCATCGACTCGAACGTGTCGGAGGTGGACTGACGCATGTTGGTCAGCTTCTTCTCCTTGGTGATGTTCACGTCCATGTCGTCACCGCGCGAGTTCTCGCCGATGACCATGCCCTCGTAGACCTCTTCGGTCGGGTTCACGAAGAACGACATGCGCTCCTGCAGGGCGATGATCGCGAACGGCGTGACAACACCGGCGCGGTCGGCGACGATCGAGCCGTTGGTGCGGGTGTTGATGGTGCCGGCCCAGGCCTCGTAGCCGTGGAAGATCGCGTTGGCGATACCGGTACCGCGGGTGTCCGTGAGGAACTCGGTGCGGAAGCCGATCAGGCCGCGCGACGGGACGATGAATTCCATGCGGACCCAGCCGGTGCCGTGGTTCGCCATGTTCTCCATGCGACCCTTACGGGCGGCGAGGAGCTGGGTGATCGCGCCGAGGTACTCTTCGGGCGAGTCGATGGTGAGGTGCTCGTACGGCTCGTGGATCTTGCCGTCGACGCGCTTGACAACCACCTGCGGCTTGCCGACGGTGAGCTCGAAGCCCTCACGACGCATCTGCTCGACCAGGATGGCGAGAGCGAGCTCGCCACGGCCCTGGACTTCCCAGGCGTCCGGACGGCCGATGTCGAGAACACGGAGCGAGACGTTACCGACGAGCTCCTTGTCGAGACGGTCCTTGACCATGCGGGCGGTGAGCTTGTGGCCCTTGACCTTGCCGATGAGCGGCGACGTGTTGGTGCCGATGGTCATCGAGATGGCGGGGTCGTCCACCGTGATGGTCGGCAGCGGGCGCACGTCGTCGGGGTCGGCGAGGGTCTCACCGATGGTGATGTCGGGGAAACCGGCGACGGCGACGATGTCACCGGGGCCGGCGCTCTCGGCCGGGTAACGGTCGAGGGCCTTGGTGATCATGAGCTCGGTCACGCGCACGTTGGAAACGGTGCCGTCGTGCTTGACCCAGGCCACGGTCTGGCCCTTCTTGATCGTGCCCTGGAAGACGCGCAGCAGCGCGAGGCGGCCGAGGAACGGCGAGGAGTCGAGGTTGGTGACCCAGGCCTGCAGCGGGTGCTCGTCGTCGTAGACGGGAGCGGGGATGTGCTGGAGGATCGCTTCGAAGAGCGGCTCGAGGTCGTCGTTGTCGGGCAGTGAGCCGTTTTCCGGCTTGGTGAGGCTGGCAGCGCCCGCGCGGCCGGATGCGTAGACGACCGGCACGTTCAGGACCAGGTCGAGGTCCAGGTCGGGCACGTCGTCGGCCATGTCGGAGGCGAGGCCGAGGAGCAGGTCCTGGCTCTCTTCGACGACCTCATCGATGCGCGCGTCGGGACGGTCGGTCTTGTTGACCAGGAGGATCACGGGCAGGTGCGCCTCAAGTGCCTTGCGCAGCACGAAGCGGGTCTGCGGCAGCGGGCCCTCTGAGGCGTCGACGAGGAGCACGACACCGTCGACCATGGACAGGCCGCGCTCGACCTCTCCACCGAAGTCGGCGTGGCCGGGGGTGTCGATGACGTTGATGGTGATGGGGCCGTCGGTGGCGTGGATGCCCTTGTACGAGATCGCCGTGTTCTTGGCGAGGATGGTGATGCCCTTTTCGCGCTCGAGCTCGTTGGAGTCCATCGCGCGCTCTTCGGTGTGCGAGTGCTCGGCGAAGGAGTTCGTCTGCTGGAGCATCGCGTCGACCAGCGTCGTCTTGCCGTGGTCAACGTGGGCAACGATTGCAACATTCCGGAGGTTATTGCGGGTAGCAATCGCCATAAAAATAGATCCTTACGAAGAATGGATGCCGCGGAAAATCGCTCGCGGCGCAGAGTGGATGAGTGGGGTCACTATGGACCCAGGGGTCTATGCTACCGCACTCGACCCACTTCGCGTCGGGCCGGGGCCGATCCCTGCTCTATACAGGGCGTTCCCTGCCGATGAACCGCCGGCAAACGGATACAGCCGGGTCACTAGGTTTCGACAAGCTCAACCACCGAGACGGAAGCGCCCCATCGGCGCTCGCGAGTCGATCCGGCTCGCGCAACACTCTCGCTGGTCGAGCCCGTCGAGACCCCGCGAGACGGCCTATGGCTCGTTGCAGCCGCATCCACAGACCGACGCACCCGGTCTCGACAAGCTCGCCCGACGACGTGGTGCGACCCGAAGACATCCGGTAGACGACGGATGGGACGCGGCCGGCGGCCACGTCCCATCCGCGTTCTAGCGATGCTGGTCTACTTGGCCCAGCCCACCACCGTCCAGTCGACCGACTGGAACTGCTTGGCCCCGTAGTTGACCAGTCCGGACTTCACCGCGTACACGTTCGGCAGCGGCGCGACCGGGATGATCGGCACATAGGCGGCGAGCACCTTGTCGATCTTGTCGGCGATCTTCAGCCGGGCGTCGGGATCGAGCTCGGCGTTGGCTTCGTCGAACAGGCCCTGGAGCTTGTCATCGGTGATCCCGGTGAAGTTCGACTCGGAGTCCACCGGCGAGAACAGCGCTTCCGTCGACGAGATCGGGAACGCTGTGCCCTGCCAGGAGAAACTCGTCATCTCGTAGTCGCCGGGGATGATGTAGTCCGAGAAGTACTTGGCGGAGGGAACCTCGTCGAGTTCGACGGTGACACCCACGTCCTTGAGGTCGGCCTGCACCTGAACGGCGCGCTGCTTGTTCGTGGGGGTCTCGGCGGGAACCGTGATCGACAGGGTCAGCACGTCACCGTCCTTTTCGCGCAGCCCGTCGTCGTTCAGTTGGTAACCGGCCTCGTCGAACAGCTCGGCCGCGGCGTCGACGTCGAACCCGATGGCGGCTCCCACATTGTCTTCATAGCCCTTCTGGCCGGGCATGAACACGTAGCTGCCCTGCGTGGTGGCGGGAACGCCAACAGGGGTGTTGGCGGATTCGGAGATCAGCTCACGGTTCACGGCGTGCCCGACGGCCTGGCGAACCTTGACGTCGGCGAGCGGACCTTTGGAGCCGTTCATGGTGACATGGGTCCAGGTGAGCCCGCCGGATGCCTGGATCTCGGCATCCGTGCGCTTCTGTGCCGTCTGGAAGGCGTCGGCGTTGGAAGAGATGTAGAGCACGTCGGTCTCGGAGTTGCCGAAGGACGTGGGCGCGGTTCCGGCGTCGATGACCTTCACGATGATGGTGTCGAGCTTGGGGGCCTCGCCCCACCAGAGCGGGTTCTGCACCAGGGTGACGACCTGGCCGGAGGTGTCGATGTCAGAGATCATGAACGGACCCGACGACGGCACCGGGGCGTCGACGAAACCGGCGTTGAAGCTCTCCGGCGTTGCTGCGGCGGCCGCCGGGAGAACGCCGGGAGCGCCGACCAGGATCGACTGCCAGTCGGCGGTGATCTTGTCGAACGTCATGGTGAAGTCGAAGTCGGTCCCGGTGGACTCGATCGCGGTGATGTCTTCGAAGACCGCCGTGGATGCCGGCAGGTAGGCCTCGTTGCTGCCGTTGACGGCCTGCCAGGTGGCGACGTAATCCTTGTAGGTGATGGGTGTGCCGTCTTGCCAGACCGCATCGGGGTTCAGCTTGATCTCCACAACCTGGGGATCGTCACTGATGACCTCTGCCGAGATCGCGTAGTCCAGGTCCACCTCGGGTGTGCCGTCCTCGGCGATCCGGATCGGTCCACCCGTTGTGGGAAGGACCGTGTTGACGGAGTCGACCTCGTTGCCGTCGACCTCCCACGTGTTCCAGTTCACCGGCATGGATCCGATGGACAGGTTGAGAGTGCCGCCGTCCTGCACGTCAGCGGCGTCGGAGGCGGTCCAGGCGGTGCTCGGCAATTCCTCGGTGGTACCGGAACTCGACGTGTCAGTGGCGGTGTTGCCCGGGGCGCAGGCGGTGAGCAGTAGGGCCGACGCACTCAGAACGGCGACTGCCGCAAATGCGGTGTTTCTAGGACGCATAGGGTTTCTCCTTCATAACTTGGTGACGGGCTGTACGTGCTGTGTCTGGCTGGTGGAGCGGTCGGGTTGCTGGGGCGGGAAAACTCAGGGGGCGAAAGACAACGCAGAATCGACGATTGTGTTGCGGTCGACGTGGTGGCAGGCAGCGTCGACGCTGTCATGGGCGACGAGCGGAGGGTCGTCGGTGGCGCACAAGGACTGAGCCGCCGGGTCAAGGAGCCGGTACAGCGGGCAACGGGTGCGGAAGTTGCAGCCCGTGATCTCCTCGGTAGGGCTGGGCAGGTCGCCCTCGAGAAGCACCCTCGTTCGGCTGCGTTCGATGGCGGGGTCGGGAATCGGGGCAGCCGAGATGAGAGCTTGGGTGTACGGATGCCGCGGGTGCGCGAACACCTCGGCGACCGGTCCGTACTCCACGATGCGGCCCAGGTACATGACGGCGACGGTGTCGGCGATCTGGCGCACGATGGCCAGGTCGTGGGCCACAAAGAGGTAAGACAGCCCGAGTCGTTCCTTGAGGTCTTCGAGCAGGTTGATCACGCCGGCCTGGATCGAAACGTCCAGAGCGGAGACCGGCTCATCGAGCACCACTAGGCGCGGGTTCGTGGCCAGGGCGCGGGCAATGCCGATGCGCTGACGTTGGCCGCCGGAGAATTCGTGCGGGTAACGGTCGGCCATCTGCGGGTCCAGACCCACCAGGTCCAGTAGTTCCTGCACCCGGGCGCGACGCTCGGCCCGGCCGACGCCATGCAAGGTGAGAGGCTCCCCGATCACCTCGCCGATCGGCAGTCGAGGGTCGATGGCTGCCATCGGGTCCTGGAAGACGATCTGCACGTCTTTCCGCAGCTTCAGCTTCTCGGCCCGGCTGGCCGTGCCGATATCGGTGCCGTCGATGAGGATCTGACCGCCCTGGGGCTTGGTCATCTCGAGTATCTCGAGGATGGTGGTGGACTTGCCGCAGCCGGACTCACCGACAAGGCCGAGGGTCTGACCGGGCTGGATGGAGAACGAGACGCCGTCGACGGCTCGTACGGTGCCGATGCGACGGGAGAAGATTCCGCCGTTGGTGAGCGGGAAGTGGCGCTTGAGACCGGTGACGGTCAACACCGGAACCTGAGCCTCTCGAGGCCCCGAGTGCTGCACCTCCAGCGGTTCGGGGCGGGGGAAGACCTCGGCGCGGGTGAGGGCCCCCGAGGCGATCTCCCCCGAGCGGTGGCAGGCGGCCACGTGGGCGGCGTCGGACGCACCGGAAGCCGCCAGTTCACCGTGCGCGGCGAGGAGGGGTTCCACCTCTCGGCAGACATCGAGCGCGATCGGGCAACGGGCGGCGAACGGGCAGCCAGGCGGCAGGGCGGTGAGCGATGGCGGCCGCCCCTCGAGCGGGACCAGTCGCTGGGTGCCGGCGGTCTGCATGTTCGGCACCGAGCGCAGCAGCCCGATGGAGTACGGCATGTGCGGTTCGCTGAAGACGTCGGCCGTGCTGCCGTTCTCCACCAGCTTGCCGGCGTACATCACGGCGATTCGGTCCGCGTGACCGGCGACGACGCCGAGGTCGTGGGTGATCAACACCACGGCCGCGCCGGTGAGCTCCTTGGCTTTCTCCAGGACCTCGAGGATCTGGGCCTGGATGGTGACGTCCAGTGCCGTGGTGGGCTCGTCGGCGATGATGAGCTTGGGGTCGTTGGCGATCGACATGGCGATCATGGCGCGCTGGCGCATGCCGCCGGAGAATTCGTGCGGGAAGGCCTTGGCCCGGCGCTCCGGCGCGGGGATGCCCACCACCTTCAGCAGTTCGACGGCCCGGGCACGGGCGGCCTGCTTACTCAACGCCGCGTCGTGCAGCAGCAGAGCCTCGGCGATCTGGTCGCCGACCGTGTACACCGGGGTGAGGGCCGACAGCGGGTCCTGGAAGATCATGGAGATCTGCCGGCCGCGGAGCCTGGACAGCTGCCGGTCGTTCATCTCCAGCAGCTGATGCCCGTCGAAGTCGATGCTGCCGGTGATCTGAGCGGAGCTGGGCAGGAGGCCCATCAGCGCCAGCGACGACACCGACTTGCCCGACCCCGACTCCCCCACGATGCCCAAAAACTCGCCCTCGTGCACGTCATAGCTGATACCGCGCACCGCGTCCACCGGCGGGCCGCTGCGCTGCGGGAAGGTCACCGAGAGGTTGCGCACCTGCAACAGCGGACTGCTGCGCCGCGAACGGTCGGCGCCGGTGGTGCCGGTGAGAAGATCAGTCACGGTTCACTCCCGAGGTGGGGTCGACGGCATCGCGCAGGGCGTCCCCGATGAGGCTGACGGCGAAGAGGGTGGCGACGAGCACCCCGGCAGGGAACACGAACAGCCACGGCCGGGTGACGGCGGCTCCGGTGCCCTCTGACAGCAGCGTGCCCAGCGACACATCGGGGGCACGGATGCCGAAGCCGAAGTAGCTCAGGCTGGTCTCCGCCATGATCATGGCCACCACGCCCAGCGTCGCGTCGATGATCAGCAGCGACGCCACGTTGGGGATGATGTGCCTGGCCAGGATGGTGGGCATCGGCACGCCCATGTACCTGGCCGCCTTGACGAAGTCGCGGCCGCGCAGCGATCGGGTCTGGGATCTGATCACCTGGGCCATGATCATCCAGCTGAAACCGGCCAGGAAGACGGTGAGGAACACCCAGGACAGGTCTTTGAAGAGGGGGCTGAGGATCACCAGCAGGATGAACGACGGAAGCACGAGCAGCAGGTTGATCAGCCAGACCAGCACGCTGTCGACGACACCGCCGACATACCCCGCCACCGACCCCACCACGGCGGCGATCAAGGTACCAAGAGGGCCAGCGATCAGGCCGATGACCAGGGACTTCTGCAATCCGACGAGAGTCTGGGCATAGATGTCCTGGCCGATGTTGTTGGTGCCGAACCAGTGCAACTGGGTCGGGCCCATGCCCATGTTCAACGGATCGCGGCTGAAGGCATCCACCGGGTAGAGCATCGGACCGAAGACGGCCCAGAGCACGATGATGGCCATGGCGACGGCACCGATCCAGAATCTCGGGGTGTGCACCAGCCGGTTCCAGATCAGCCGGCCGCGGGACAACGGCTTGCGGGCGAGCGCGACGGGCGTCTCTTCTGGCTCCGGTCCGGCAGCCAGGGTGGCGCTGGTGCCTTCGACTATCGACATGTCAGTTCCTCACTCGGGGGTCGAGTGCTGCGTAGAGAATTTCGGACAGGGTCGAGGAGAACAACACCAGCACGGCCAGGAACAGCGTGGAACCGGCGACGGCGTTGATATCGCTCTGGGTGATGGCCTGCAGGGTGAACTCCCCCATGCCGTGGAAGGAGAACACGATCTCGAGCATGATCGATCCGGAGACGAGGGTGCCGAAGCTGTAGGCGAAGAACGTCGACATGGGGATCAGCGCCACCCGCACGCCGTGACGCACCAGGGCTGAGTTGCGTGAACGGCCCTTGGAGCGGGCGGTGCGGATGTAGTCGGACGCGAGCACATCGAGCATCACGCTGCGCTGGTATCGGGAGTAGCTGGCGGCGCCGGTGAGGACCAACGCGATCGTCGGCAGCAGCAGGTGCACGGCACGGTCCACCAGCAGGTCCCACCAGGAGCCCGTGAGACCGGCCGAGTACGACCCGGTGAAGGTGATCAGCTGTTGGCCGACGATGCCGTTCAGCAGCGTCGCGCCGATCATGAGCAGCACGCCGATCACGAACGTGGGAGTCGCGAAGACCAGATACGAGCTATACGTGACGGTCTGGTCACTGAGCGAGTACTGCTTGACAGCACCCCAGACGCCCAGAACCACACCAAGGATGGCGCCGATGATGGAACCCAACAGCAGCAATTGAAGGCTCACCCCGGAGCGGGTGACGATCTCAGCAACGACCGAACGACCGCCGACGGTCTCTCCGAGGGAGCCTTGGGTGACCAGCGTGAGAATCCAGTTCCAGAGCCGCACGAGGACGGGCACATCGGGGTTGACGCCGAGGCCGTTGAGGATGCTTTCGATGACCTGGGCGCTGGGCTGCGGGTTGCGACCGTAGTACTTGGCCGCGGGGTCCAGCGCGAGGCTGGCAATCACATACGCGAGGCAGGTGGCGATCGCGGAGAGGATGGCGTAGTTGACGAATCGACGCAGGGTGTAGAGGACCACGTGCGGGCCGGCCCCGCCGTTAGAGCCTGGCCGACCGCCGTTGCGCGCAGGGTGAATCCGGCTTGATGGAGCCGTCGGTGGTGACGCTGGACACGGAAAAAGCGTTGATACGAATCACAATGTTCCCCTCAGCTCCCCCAGGAGAAGCACGGTGCAGACCAGAGCGTCTGGCTCCGCAGATGTTGAAGTGAGCCTAGGGGTGCCCTGTCGGCGATTTCGCAGCAAACACACCTTTTGCACAAAAAAGCCGTGATTCCATGGATTGCGCACGAAATCCTCGTAAACAACGACGACCTGCGCCGTTTCCCGCGTTTGCGGTTTCACCGGCACGGGCGCCTCCGGCGAGCCCGTCAGCTGCCCACGAGGGCGTGGGAGAGTGCCGCAGCAGCCGCCGACACCGCCAGCGTCACCGTCACCGTCAGCCAGTGCACCCGTCGTCGAGGCCGCGCAGCCTTCCCGTTGACGGCGCACGGCACGCCGGGCACGCCGGGCACGCCATATTGCGCCCAGTGCGCTTCGATCACACGGTGCGCCGGCGTGCGACCGCCCGCCGGTAGGCCTCGAGCACCCGCGCGCCCACCGCGCTCGGCGACGGCACGTTCAGGACGCGTCCCGGCGGGTGCACCCCAGCACCGGATGCGCCGTCCGTCGACGGTCTCGACGGCCACCAGGAAACCCGTGGTCACGTCAGTCACCGCCAGCCAGGGCACCTCGGTGGTCACCAGCGGGTTGATCACGGTGATGCCGTACGGGTGCAGGCGGATGCCCGGTCTCAGGAAAACCTCGAGCGCCAGCCAGACCACCACAACCAGTACCGGCAGCGCGAGAACGGCCACATCCCACCGCCCGCGCACGATCGCGTCGCCCAGCAGTAGAAGACACAGGGCCAGGAGGGCCACGCCGACGCCCACCGACATCCGTGCTCGCAGAACGACACCCGCAGGGCGGCTGGGCCGTGTCAGCACCACGTGTCATCTCCTCGCTGACAACACTGCCCCCCGGCCGAAGCCGAGGGGCAGTCAGATCGCTCAGACCTAGCGGCCGAACTGGAAGTTACCGCCGGGGATGGCGGCGAGCAGTTCCTGCGTGTAGGCCTGCTGCGGGTTGTCGAAGACATCGTCGGTCGACGCCGCCTCGACGATGCGGCCCTTCTGCATCACACAGACGTTGTCGGCGACCAGGCGCACGACGGCCAGGTCGTGCGTGATGAACAGGTAGGTCAGGCCCAGCTCGGTCTGCAGCTCGGTGAGCAGGTTCAGCACCTGGCCCTGCACGAGCACGTCGAGAGCCGACACGGCCTCGTCGAGCACGAGCACGTCGGGCTTGAGGGCGAGCGCGCGGGCGATGGCGATGCGCTGGCGCTGGCCACCGGAGAGTTCGCCCGGGTAGCGGAAGCGCGACGCCCACGGCAGGGAGACCTGTTCGAGCAGTTCCTTGACGCGCGCCTGGCGCTCGCTTGCCGTGCCGACACCGTGCGCGAGCAGCGGCTCGGCGATGGTGTTGCCCACGTTGTACTGCGGGTCCAGCGAGCCGTACGGGTCCTGGAACACCGGCTGCACGCGGCGGCGGAACTTGAGCAGATCCTTGCCCTTGAGGCCGGCGACATCCTGACCGTCGAACTCGATGGATCCGCTGGTGATGCCCTCAAGCTGGAGGATGAGTTTGGCCACGGTGGACTTGCCCGAACCGGACTCGCCCACGAGAGCCGTGGTGGTGCCCTTCTGGATGCCGAAGGACACTCCGTCGACGGCACGGAGCTCGTCCGTGCGCAGGCCCTTTTTACGGATGCGGTACACCTTGGAAATATCCTGCACCGAGATCAGGTCCTTGACCGGTGCAGCGTTCTCACGCTCGGCGGCGCGCGCGATCAGGGTCTTGTCGAGCGAGCCCTCGCCGAAGATCTCGGCAGAGTCGGCGCCTGCGTGCTTGGCCGACTGGATCCGCCGCGACGCCAGGCTCGGTGCCGCAGACACGAGCCGCTGCGTGTACGGGTGCCGGGGATTCGCCAGGATCTCCTGAGACGGACCGGACTCGACAACCTTGCCCTTGTACATGACGACGAGCTGTTCGGCGCGCTCCGCGGCCAGGCCGAGGTCGTGGGTGATGAACAGCACGCTGGTGCCGTAATCGCGGGTGAGGGTGCCCAGGTGGTCCAGGATCTGGCGCTGCACGGTGACGTCGAGTGCCGAGGTGGGCTCGTCGGCGATGAGCAGCTTGGGTCGTGCGGACAGGCCGATTCCGATCAGCACACGCTGGCGCATTCCGCCGGAGAACTGGTGCGGGTACTGCTTGAGACGGTCCTCAGCGTCGCTGAGCCCGGCTTCCTGCAGCACCTGGATGGTGCGGGCGCGGGCTTCCTTGCCCTGGGCGACGTTGTTGGCCTTGATGGCCTCCTCGACCTGGAAACCGATGTTCCAGACCGGGTTGAGGTTGGACATCGGGTCTTGCGGCACATAGCCGATCAAGTTGCCTCGAACGGCCTGGATCTCCTTGGCGTTCAGCGTGGTGAGATCGCGACCTTCGAACAGGATCTGCCCGCCGGTCACCTTGCCGGCGCCCGGCAACAGGTCGATGATCGATTGCGCGGTGGTGGTCTTGCCCGAGCCCGACTCCCCCACGATGGCGAGGGTCTGACCGGCGTACAGGGTGAGGTCTACCCCACGCACGGCGGGAACCACACCACGCTGGGTCTGGAAGCCGACCTCGAGGTTTCGGATCTGGAGCAATGGCTGCTCGTTCTTCCCGATTCCCTCCGGGGTGGTATCAAGCAGTGTCTGGCTCATCGAGTGGCCCTCGCCGTCGGGTCAAGCGCGTCGCGCAGAATGTCGCCGAGCATCAGGAACGCGAGCACCGTGATGGACAGGGCGGCCGCGGGATACAGAAGCACCTGCGGACTGGTGACAATGGATGCCTGTGCCGTGCCGATGTCGTTCCCCCACGACATCACGCTCGGCGGCAGCCCGATGCCCAAGAACGACAACGTCGCTTCGGCGACGATGAATGTGCCGAGCGATACGGTGGCGATCACGATCACCGGGGCGATCGCGTTGGGCACGACGTGACGCAGCAGGATACGGAACTTCGACACTCCGAGCGCAGTCGAGGCCATCACGTAGTCGGAATTCGTCGCTGACAGCACCGCGCCCCGCATGATTCGAGCGATCTGCGGCCAGGCGAAGATCGACAGTACGAACGCGACGGTCGCAGGCGTTGCCACGGGGAGCACCGACATCAGCACGATGGCGCCGAGAACCGTGGGGATGGCGAAGAAGATGTCGCCGATGCGGGAGACGAGGGCGTCGAGCCAGCCGCCGTAATAGCCGGCAAGGGAGCCGACGATGATTCCGAACAGCGTGACGACACCTGCCGCAAGCAGCCCGACGGTCACCGACGCCTGGGTGCCCCAAATCGTCCGCGCGAAGACGTCGCATCCTTGACGGTTGAAGCCGAACGGGTGTCCAGCTTCGGGGTCTCCGTTGCTGTTGCCGAGGTCGCACTGCCTCGGATCGACCGGCGTGAAGAGAGTGGGGAACAGTGCCACGACCATGATCAGCAGGATCAATGCCGCTGAAATCCAGAACGTCGGACGGCGGCGCATCGACGCCCAGGCATCCGCCCAGGTGCTGCGCGCCTTCTCGTTCGCGTCGAGTTTGTCGATATCGGCTACCGGGGTGTCTTCCAGCTCCGCGACGAAGTGGGCCTGGCCAGGCTTATTTGGCATAACGAATCCTTGGGTCCAGAGCTGCGTACAGCAGGTCGACGAGCAGGTTGGCAACGACGAAGATCACGACCATGACCGCAATGAAGGACACCACTGTGGTGCTTTCACCGAGCTTGATGGCCTTGAAGACGGTGCCGCCGACGCCGTTGATGTTGAAGATTCCCTCGGTGACAATCGCACCGACCATGAGTGAGCCGAGGTCGACGCCGAGAAACGTGACGACGGGGACGAGGGAGTTGCGGAGGACGTGGACGGTGACGACCCGCTCGCGGGACAGACCCTTGGCCGTGGCGGTGCGAACAAAATCGGCATTGAGATTGTCGGCCACGCTAGCCCGGGTGAGACGAACGATGTAGGCGAAGGAAACGGATGCCAGCACGATCGCCGGAAGCACCAACTCGCCCCACGGGGCCTCCCCGCTCACCGTGGTTCGGAACCAGCCCAGTTGAACGCCGAACACCAGCCTGAAGACAAACCCGATGACGAAGGTCGGAACGCTGATGAGCAGCAGGCTGACGACGAGGGCGCTGGCGTCGAACAGCTTGCCCTTGCGCAGGCCCGCGACGAGGCCGACAAGAATTCCGAAGAACGCCTCGAAGGCCAGGGCCAGCATCGCCAGCCTGAATGTGATGGGGAAGGCGGAGGCCATGACATCGGTGACGGGACGGCCGGAGTAGGTGGTGCCGAGGTCACCCTGAAAGAAGTTGCCGATGTAGATGGCGTACTGCTGGAGCAACGGCTTGTCCAGGTTGTACTGCGCCCGGATCTGTTCGATCACGCCTGGCGCCGGCGGCCGGTCGCCGTAGAGGGCGGCGATGGGATCGCCCGGCAGGGAGAAGACCATGAAGTAAATCAGAAAAGTCGCGCCGAAGAAGACGGGAATCATCTGTAGGAGGCGCCTGCCTGTGTACCACAGCATCAGGTGAGCTCCGTAGTTCGTTTGTGCATGAGGGTCGCAATCACTGAATGAGTCTAGTCAGTGGGATGTCCGGGGCTTGACGCCCCGGACATCGCACTGCGGGTGGAACTAGGTGTTATCCCTTGGTGATCTGGTGATACAGCGGGACTGAATCCCAGCCGAAGACGACGTCGCCGACGCTTTCAGCCCACACGCCGTTGACGTTGGAGTACCACAGCGGGATCGTCGGCAGGTCCTTCAGCAGAACCTCCTGAGCGTCCTGGTACTTCGCGGTCGCGTCTTCGACGGTTTCCGCAGCGGCACCCTCCTTGAGGAGCGTGTCGAACTCTTCGCTGCTGTAGCCCTCGTAGTTCGAGCCCGCACCGGTCTGGTACAGCGGCGCGAGGAAGTTGTACAGCGACGGGTAGTCGGCCTGCCATCCGGCGCGAGTGGCACCGGTCAGCTTCTGGGCGTCACGGTCCTCCAACGACGCGGCGAAGGTCGGGTACGGCTTGCCGACCGCGTCGATGCTCAGGGTGTTCTTGATGCTGTTGGCGACGGCATCGACCCAAGCCTGGTGGGGACCGTCTGAGTTGTAGGCGATGTCGAAAACGGTGTCGCCGTATGGTGCGATGGCGTCGGCTTCAGCCCACAGCTTCACGGCTTCCTTGGGGTTGTATTCGAGAACCTCGGCGCCGTCGAGCTGGTCGGAGTAGCCGTCGATGACCGGAGAGGTGAAGTCAGTTGCCGGGGTACGGGTGCCCTGGAAGATGACGTCGGTGATCTCTTCGCGGTTGATCGACATCGAGATGGCTGCACGACGCAGCTCTCCCTCTTCGCCGCTCCAGTGCTCGAGGTAGTAGGGCATGTTGAAGGCCTGGAAGATGGCGGCGGGCTGGTTGACAGCACGGTCACCGAATTCATCCTGGTAGGTCTCAGTCGCCGAGTCCGGGATAGCATCCAGAACGTCGAGGTTGCCGCCCTGGACATCCGCGTAGGCGGCATCCGGAGTGGCGTAGAAGATGATGTTCAGTCCGCCGTTTACGGGTTTGCGAACACCGTCGTAGTCGGGGTTGGTCACCAGGTTGATGCCCTCTTCGTGAACCCAGGCGCCTTCGCCCTCGAGCATGTACGGGCCGTTGCCGACCGGGTTTTCACCGAAGGCGGCCATGTCGTCGTACGCGGCGCTCGGCAGCGGCATGAAGGCCGTGTAGCCGAGGCGCAGCGGCCAGTCGGCCTCGGGCGAGGCAAGCTCGACGGTGAACGTGGTGTCGTCGACGACCTTGAGACCCGCCAGCTCGGCATCGGCCTCGGGGTTGTAGCCGGCGATGTCGTCGAAGAAGTAGGAGGCACCCTGGGCGTTGCTGAACAGCGCACCGTAGTTCCAAGCATCCACGAAGGAGGAAGAGGTGACAGCTTCACCATTGGTGAAGGTCCAGCCGTCGTTCAGCGTGACGGTCCAGTTGGTGGCGTCGTCGGACTCGATCGACTTGGCGACCTCGTTCTCGATGGCCCCGTCAGCGTCGTAGGAGACCAGACCGGCGAAAAGAGACGTCATGATCTTGCCGCCACCGGTTTCGGTGGTGTTGGTCGGGATCAACGGGTTCTGCGGTTCGCTGCCGTTCGTGCTGACGATGGCAGACGAGTCTCCGGCCGGAGCGGCCGGTTCGTCGTTCGACGAAGCGCAACCGGCCAGCGCCAGGGCGCTCACCGAAATGAGCGCGAGGGCGCTCAGGCCCATGCGGGATCTCTTCAAAATTCCTCCTGTGCAAAGGGTTGGCGCCGCAGTGGTTCGAGACCATAGCGGTGCTCTAGTTATCAAAACCATAGGTAGGTCTCGCGCCGGGTGCAAAACGTGGCAGCAAACGTTACCGAGCAGAAACATAAGACGCACGATTCTTGCGCGGAGGAGGAAATTGCCAGTTTTATCTGCGAATCCTGCGAGGATCTCTCACGATGCTTGGGACATTGGTCCGAACGGCGTGTGCAAGCGGTTTCATGAGAGCGGTTTCTGGCTCGTTCGTGCGCCGGTCAACCGTCAGGGCGCAAGATAGAGGGATGTCGAGACACCTGCCCGAACAGCCCGCCACCCTCATCTTCGACGGGGATTGCGGCTTCTGCACGACCGCAGTGCGGTGGCTGGAGCGCACGATGCCCAAGGTGCCCTCTACCGTGCCGTTCCAACGGGCCGACCTTCCGGATTTCGGGCTGACCGAGGAGGAGGCGAGGTCCAGGGTGTGGTTCGTCACCGGTGGCCGGCGTTACGGCGGTGCCGGCGCCGTCGCCGCTTTGTTGCGCGGCCAACCGCATGCGGCTCTGCGCATGCTCGGCTGGTTGGCCACTGTGCCGCCGTGGTCGTGGCTGGCGGACGCCGGATATCACCTCGTGGCCCGGTACCGGTACCGTCTGCCCGGCGGCACTCCGGCGTGCCGGATGCCGGGCGCGGCATGAGCAACATGTCCCCTGGCCCGGCTGGCCCGGCCACCTCATCCGGCTCGGCCGCGTCGCGGGTGCGGCTGCGCTGGGAGATCGCGATCGTGCTTGGGCTCTCGCTCGGCGCCTCAGCGGTGTACTCGGTCGTGTCGATCATCTCCAGGTTGACCGCGGAGGTCGCGCTCAGCGATCAGTCGGCGACCATCAACGGGTCGCAGTCCACGCGCGAGTGGCTGGACTTCACCTACCAATTCCTTGGCATAGTTTTCTCGCTGTTCCCGGTGGCCCTGGTGCTCTACCTGCTGTGGCGGCCCGGTCAGAGCTCGTTCCGTCGGCTCGGGGTGGATTTCACCGAGCCGCGCCGAGATCTTCTGCGCGGCGGCGGGCTGCTGCTGCTCATCGGCATCCCGGGTCTCGGTCTCTACCTGGCCGGCCGGGCGCTGGGCTTCACGGTGGCCGTGGTGCCCTCGCCGCTGGACACCTTCTGGTGGACGATCCCGATCCTGGTATTTTCAGGGCTCCGCGCCGCGCTGAGTGAGGAGCTCATCGTGGTGGGCTACCTCTTCACCCGGCTGCGCGAGCTGGGCTGGAACGCCTGGACCATCATCATCTCGGCGGCGCTACTGCGCGGCAGCTACCACCTCTATCAGGGCATCGGACCGTTCGTGGGCAATGCGCTGATGGGAGTGGTTTTCGGCTGGTGCTACCTGCGTTGGGGGCGGGTGATGCCTCTGGTGATCGCGCACTGGGTGCTCGACATCCTCTCTTTCGTCGGCTACCCGCTTGCCCTCGCCTGGTGGCCAGGGCTGCTTGCTCCGTCCTGAATGCGCACGTGCGATGAGCCGGCCCGTCGCCCTCAGGTGGGGCACGACGGGCCGCGGGTCCGCTACAGGTTGAATTGCGTTCCGGTCGGCGCCTGGCCCGAGAAGGACGTAGACGGGCCGAACTGCCCGGCACCTGTGCAGGTTCTCTGTGACCCCGAGAAAGTCACGGTGGAATACCCATAGACGACCGTTGCCGTCTCGCCGGGTGCGAGGGTCACCGGGATGGACGCCCCGGCCGTCCAGCTCTCGCTGGCAGTTGCCGTGGCGGCGAGCTGGGCCTTGACGGGCGACAGGACCGAGTCCAACGAGATGGAACCGGTGACACTCGCCGAGTGGGTACTTTCGTGCTGCACCTGCAAGGTGATTTCCCGCGTCGTATCGGTGCCGTTGCTTCCGGCCGTTGAGCCGGCGGCCTCGAAGCCCGACGCGGACTGCGTGAAGCTGGTATCCACATAGCCGGGCTCGCACACTGTTTCAGCGGCATTCGCGGCGGCCGGGAAAGCCATCAGCCCCCCGACGATCCCCAGTGTTGAACCGATAAAGGCGAATGTCTTTTTTTTGCGAATCATGAGATTCGCCCCCTTCCGCATGCCGGGAAAGTCCCGGCATCGTTTGACATGCTCGTCCAACGTACGGGAGGTCCGTCCGGAATAGCAACCATGCGCATCCGGTCCGCGAACCGTGAGAAAAGCCCCAAGAATTCGAAATTCTTGGGGCTTTTCTCTCAGTTCGCGAGGGGGAATTACTCGAAAGCCTCGGGCGGCGGGCAGGCGCAGACGAGGTTGCGGTCGCCGTAGGCGTTGTCGATGCGGCGCACGGGCGCCCAGTACTTGTTGCGGATGAGCGAGCGCACCGGGTACACGGCCGTCTCGCGGTCGTAGGGGTGCGTCCACTCCCCCTCGATCACGCTCTGGGCGGTGTGCGGCGCGTTGTGCAGCGGGTTGTCGTCGGCCGGCCAGGTGCCGGCGGCCACGGCATCCGCCTCGGCCTTGATGCCGATCATGGCCTCGATGAACCGGTCGATCTCGCCGAGGTCCTCGCTCTCGGTGGGCTCCACCATGAGGGTGCCCGCCACCGGGAAGCTCATGGTGGGCGCGTGGAAGCCGTAGTCGACGAGGCGCTTGGCCACGTCGTCGACGGTGACCCCGGTCGCCGCGGTGAGCGGGCGAAGGTCGAGGATGCATTCGTGCGCGACCAGGCCGTTGTCGCCGGCATAGAGCACCGGGTAGTGGTCGCTGAGCTGCTTGGCCACGTAGTTGGCCGCGAGCACGGCGGCGCCGGTGGCCTGCTTGAGGCCGTCGGCACCCATCATGCGCACGTAGGCCCACGAGATGGGCAGGATGCTCGGGCTGCCGTAGGGAGCGGCCGAGACCGGGCCACCGCCGTGCACCACGGTCTCGGCACCGGTGGCGCCGAGCAGGTAGTGCACGTCGTCCTGCGCGAGCGGGTGCCCGGGCAGGAACGGCGCGAGGTGCGCCTTGGCCGCGACCGGTCCCACGCCGGGGCCGCCGCCGCCGTGCGGGATGCAGAAGGTCTTGTGCAGGTTGAGGTGCGACACGTCGCCGCCGAAGTCGCCGAATCGGGCAAAGCCGAGCAGGGCGTTCAGGTTTGCGCCGTCCACGTACACCTGGCCGCCGGCGTCGTGCACCGCGGCGCAGATGGCGCCGACCTCGTGCTCGTACACCCCGTGGGTGGACGGGTAGGTGATCATCAGTGCGGCGAGAGCGCCGGCGTGCTCGGCGATCTTGGCACGGAGGTCGTCGAGATCGACGTTGCCAAGCTCGTCGCAGGCGACGACCACCACGCGCATGCCGGCCAGCACGGCGGATGCGGCATTGGTGCCGTGCGCGCTGGACGGGATGAGGCAGACCGTGCGGTCCACGTCGCCGTTGGCGAGGTGGAACCCGCGGATGGCCAGGAGCCCGGCGAGTTCACCCTGGCTGCCGGCGTTGGGCTGCAGCGACACGGAGTCGTAGCCGGTGACATCCGTCAGCCAGGTCTCGAGCTGGCGGATGAGTTCGAGGTAGCCCTCGACGTCGGCTCGCGGCGCGAACGGGTGCAGCCCGCCGAACTCGGGCCAGGTGACGGCCTCCATCTCTGTGGCGGCGTTGAGCTTCATGGTGCAGGAGCCCAGCGGGATCATGCCGCGGTCCAGCGCGTAGTCGTAGTCGGCGAGGCGCTTGAGGTAGCGCATCATGCTCGTCTCCGAGCGGTGCGTGTTGAACACGGCGTGGGTGAGATAGCCGCTGGTGCGGGCGAGGTCCTCGGGCAGGCCGGCCTCGATCGTGCTGAGGTCGACGTGGCCGAAGGCGTCGCGGCCGCCGAAGAAGCCGACCACGGCGGCGACGTCGGCTGTGGTGGTGGTCTCGTCGACCGAGATGCCGATGGTGGTGCCGTCGACCTGGTGCAGGTTGTAGCCGGCTGCGGCGGCATGGGCGACGATGTCGGCGGCACCCGCGGCGACCGAGACCCGCACGGTGTCGAAGAAGCTGCCGTTGTTGACCTCGACGTCGATGGCGCGGAGGGCCGCGACGAGGGCGCCGGCGCGTTCGTGCACCTCGGTGGCGATCGCCTTGAGGCCGTCGGGCCCGTGGTACACGGCGTACATGCCGGCCATGACGGCGAGCAGCACCTGGGCGGTGCAGATGTTGGAGGTGGCCTTGTCGCGGCGGATGTGCTGTTCGCGCACCTGCAGCGACAGGCGGTAGGCGGGGTGTCCGGCGGCGTCGACGCTCACGCCGACGAGGCGGCCGGGCATCTGACGCTCCAGGCCCTTGCGCACGGCGAGGTAGCCGGCGTGCGGTCCGCCGAAGCCCATCGGCACGCCGAAGCGCTGGCTGGTGCCCACGGCCACGTCGGCGCCGAGTTCGCCGGGCGAGGTGATCAGGGTGAGGGCGAGCAGGTCCGCGGCCACCACCGCCAGGGCCTTGTTCTCGTGCGCGAGGGCGATCACAGCGGCGGGGTTCCAGATGCGGCCGGATGCACCGGGATACTGCACGAAGATGCCGAAGTAATCGCCGAGGTCCTCCGCGGTGGTGCTCTCGTCCAGGGGCAGCACGGCCAGTTCGATGCCGAGCGCGTGCGCGCGGTTGCCGAGCAGCGCGTGGGTCTGGGGCAGCGCATCCGCGTCGACGATGAAGCGGTTCGAGGGTGACTTCGACGCCCGGCGGGCCAGCAGCATGCCCTCGACGACCGAGGTGGATTCGTCGAGCATCGACCCGTTGGCGGTGGCCATGCCGGTGAGGTCGGCGACCATGGTCTGGAAGTTGATGATGGCCTCGAGGCGGCCCTGGCTGATCTCCGGCTGGTACGGCGTGTATGCGGTGTACCAGCTGGGGTTCTCCAGCACGTTGCGCTTGATCACGGCGGGCGTGATCGTGTCGTAGTAGCCGAGTCCGATCATCGAGCGCTTGACGGTGTTCTTGTCGGCCAGGGCGCGCAGCTCCTGGATGGCTTGCCGCTCGGTGGCGGCCGGCGGCAGGGTGCTGTCACCCTCGCGGCGGTACTGCTCGACCTGGATGGTGGCCGGAACGGCCGCGTTGACGAGCGACTCGACGCTGGAGTGGCCGAGGACGGCCAGCATGCGGGACTGCGCGTCGGCATCCGTGCCGATGTGACGCTGGGTGAAGGGCTGCGACATGTGTGGAGAGGCTCTTTCCGGGGTCGGTCAGGTCGGGTCGGGTCGGGTCGGGCTGGGTCGGGTCGGGCTATTCGCCGATGATGGCGGAGTACTCGGCGTAGCTGAGCAGCGTGGGGAGGGTCTCGAAGGTGACCTTGATGAGCCAGCCCTCGCCGAGCGGGTCGCTGTTGACGAGTTCGGGGCTGTCGACGACGGCGTCGTTGATCTCGGCGACGGTGCCGTTGATGGGTGCGAAGAGTTCCCCGACCGACTTGGTCGACTCGATCTCGCCGACGACGGTGCCTGCGGCGACGGCGCTGCCCACCTCGGGCAGCTCAACGAAGACCACGTCGCCGAGCTTGTCGGCGGCGTAGGCGGTGATACCCACTGTGGCGGTGTCGCCGTCGACGAGCACCCACTCGTGCTCTGCGGTGTACTGGAGTTCGGTCTTGTCTGCCATGGGGTTTCCTCTCAAAGGGGCGATCACAGGGGTGGATCAGTTCAGGGGCGATGCGCGCGATCTCGCTGCACCGGGTGCGCGGATGCCCGGGACCGGGCCATCCGTGCGCCGTTGCGCTATTTGGGGCGCTTGTAGAACGGCAGGGCGATCACCGTGGCGGGTGCGCGGGTGCCGCGTACGTCGATGAACACCTCGGTGTCGAGTCGGGCCAGCGCCGGCGGCAGGTACGCCATGGCGATCGGGTAGCCCAGGGTGGGCGAGAGTGCACCACTCGTGATGACGCCCTCGGCTTCGGTGGCGTCGGGGCTGCGGAAGATCTGGTAGCCGGCGCGACCGGCGCGCTTGCCGGTGGAGACCAGGCCGACGAGCACGGGGGCGTCGCCGGCGGGGCCTTCCTCGCTGGCGGTGCGGCCGACGAAGTCGGTGGGCTTGGCGAGGTTGACGACCCGGCCAAGGCCCGCCTGGGCGGGGTAGGTGGATGTGGTCAGTTCGTGACCGTAGAGCGGCATCCCGGCTTCGAGGCGCAGGGTGTCGCGGCTGGCGAGACCGGCGGGAACCAGGTCCTGCGGGGCGCCGGCGACGACGATCGCGTCCCAGAGGGCGAGAGCAGAGGCGGCCGACAGGTAGAGCTCGAAGCCGTCCTCGCCGGTGTAGCCGGTGCGAGCGATGAGTACCGGGGTGCCGGCAAAGGTTCCGGTGATCGCGCGGTAGTAGCGCAGGGCCGCCAGGTCGCCGTCGATGCTGAGGCCGGCGGTGGCCTGCACGATGGTGAGGGCGTTGGGGCCCTGCACGGCGATGAGGGCGGTGTCATCGCTCTCATCGGTGACGGTCACGTCGAACCGGGCGGCCCGGGCGGTGAGGGCGTCGAGGGCCTGGTCGTGATTGCCGGCGTTGGCCACCACGAGGAACTCGGTCTCGCCGGTGCGGTAGACGACGAGGTCGTCGATGATGCCGCCGCGGGAGTTGAGCATCAGGCTGTACTTGGCCTGCATGAGGTCGATCACCGAGAGCCGGCCGGCCAGGGCGTGGTCGAGGAACTCGCCGGCCTGCGGGCCGCTGATGCGGATCTCGGCCATGTGGGACAGGTCGAACAGGCCCGCCGCCTTGCGCACGGCGTGGTGCTCGGCGAGGTCGCTGGAGTAGCGCACGGGCATCTGCCAGCCGGCGAAGTCGGTGAAGCTGGCACCGGCGGCCACGTGCGCGGCGTGCAGGGGCGAGAACCGTTCGGTCGCGGCGCTGGTCGGGGCAGGCTCGTTCGAGGAGGGGGTGAGGTCAGGGCTGGCCGAGGTCATGAGTTCTCCGGTTCGTCGCCGGGCTACCTGCCCGACGAGTTGCTCCGGGGCTCGTTCGAACCCCGTTGGGAACTCCCCCTCTGTCGTCTGGCCTGAGAGCTTCGCCGGGGCGCTTGCACGACGCCGGCTTTCACCTTGGGCGGGACTTGGCAGTTCTGACCGGATCCCGCGGAAGCGTGATCCGGACGCGCTGTGCTCATCCGCTTTTCAGAGTGGCCCGTTCGATGCGGTACGAGTACCTGAGAGATTGTCGGGGAGGATTGCTCCTTCGGTGTTCGCTCGTCTCTACGACGTCGAACTCTCCCGCATCGACCGTGTGGCCCGATATTCAGTTGGCTGCTGCTGCGAGTGCAGTCTATCTGACCTCCTCCTCCCGCGAACCGTGAGTTAAGCACCGTATTTTCGCGATTTTGGGTGCTTTTCTCACGGTTCGCGGATGGGTCGGGTGGGGTGTGGGGGCGTGCGGGGGCAGTGTCGGTGGTAGGTGAGACGATCTCATTATGAGTAACCCCGACCAGGCACTACCGCCCGCTCCGGATGATGACCACTACTCTCCGGGGTCCGCTCCACCTGGCAACACCCCCGCCCCTGTCGACCCGGCGCACGCTGGGTCGGCGGAGTCCACCGCGGCCGAACCGGCACTCGAGCCGGCCGGACTCGAGTCCACCGCGGCCGGGCCCGAACCGGCCGGGCCCGCACCGGCCGGGCCCGAACCGGCAGGGCGTGAGGCGTATGTCCCCAATCCGACCTTGGACGAGCTGGTCTGTTCTGAGCTGGCCCGCCGCACCGAACTGATCGCGGCCGAGGCCCGGGCCATCGCCCACGCGCAGGCCCGGCAGGCCGAGTTCCTTGTCGAGCTGCAGAGCTGGAGCGAGGACCCGCAAGTGTCCTCCCGGCTGCACGGCAACCCGGAGAGCATCCGGTTGGCCGACGTGAACGCGGCCAGCATGACCCAGGACCAGGCCCGCGCGGCCGCGTATGGCCGGTGGGAGGACCGGGACGTGGCCCGGCGCACCATCGTGAGTGAGACCGCCTGCCTGCTACGGATGGCCGAACGCACGGTGGAACACCTGATGGAGCAGTCGCTTTGGCTGCTGTCGGCCCCGGCAACCTTTGACGCCCTCTCCAACGGAGAGATCAGCTACCGGCACGCCACCGTGCTCATCGACCAGATGCGCACCCTGCCCGTCGACGACCAGGAGGCCTTCGAGGACAAGGTCCTGCCGGACGCGAAACGATTGCCGGTCAGCAGGTTCACGGACAGGGCCCGCCGGCTCCGGGAGAGACTGCACCCGGAGTCCATCGTGACCCGCACCACCAACGCCCTCGCCGAGAGGCACACCCGGTGGGAGGCAGCCCCGGACGGGATGGGCTGGTTGCACTGGTACGGCACCGCCCACGACACCAAAGCCGCCTACACCCGGATCAACACGATGGCCGTGAAACTGAAAAAACTCGGCGACCCCACCCGGGCCGGCGACGCGGCCGGGAAAGCCGGCGGGTTGGGAAGCGGGCAGGCTGGCGCGGACGCCAGCGCGGGGACAGGCACGGAGGCGGACGCGGCAGCCGGTGCGGGCTCCAACTCGCGCCTGGCTGAGGACGAGGAGCAGCGCAAACGCACCCTGGACCAGCTCCGCGCCGACATCACCCGGGCCCTCCTGCTGGACGGCATCACCCCCGACGGGATGGGCGCCGGGATCCGCGGCACGGTCATGATCACCGTGCCCGTGCTCACCCTGCTCGGCCTGGACGAGGAACCCGCCACCCTCGAAGGCTACGGCCCCATCTCCCCCGAGATGGCCCGACAGATCGCCGGACACGCCCCCAGCTTCACCCGACTACTCACCCACCCCGAAACCGGAGTCGTACTCTCCCTGGGCAAAACCCAACACAAAAACACCAAAGCCATGAAGAAATGGCTGAGGGTGCGCGACGAAACCTGCCGATTCCCCGGCTGCTCCCGGCCCGCGGTCACCAGCGACGTCGACCACACCCACGACTGGGCCGACGGCGGCAACACCGACTGCGACAACCTCGCCCATCTCTGCGAACCCCACCACCGACTCAAACACCTCACCCACTGGCGAGTCACTCAGGAACCCGGCGGGATCCTGCTCTGGACCTCCCCGGGCAAACGCAGCTACCGCACCGACCCCGCCAACCCGATGGGACCACCCCGGCCACAACCACCGGTGGTGGGTCCGAAAACCCGGAAACGACCCCCGGAGGATAGCTACCTGATGCCTCCCCGGCACCGGCCAACCCGGACACCCACACCACCGGTCCCCGAGGACCCGCCGTTCTAGCAACTACGCTGTGCTAGAAACTACGCCGTTCTAAAAACTAGAGGAGCAGTTTGAAACCCACGTGGGACGGGGCGAAGCCGAGGCGTTCGTAGAAGCGATGAGCGTCCAGGCGCGAGGCGTCGGAGGTAAGTTGCACCAGCCGGCAACCGCGGTCGCGGCCGTACTCGACGGCCCAGGACAAGATCGCGCTGCCCAGGCCGTTGCCGCGCAGGGCCGCGCTCACCCGCACGGCCTCGATCTGCAGCCGGGTGGCACCGGAACGAGCGAGCCCGGGCAACACTGTGAGCTGCTGAGTGGCCACCACATTCCCGGCGGGATCGTCGACGACCACGAGGAACTGATCGGTCGATCGGCTGATCGCCTCGAAGGCCGCCAGGTACGGCGCGAGATCCTCCGGCGCAGTGGATTCGTCGCTGGAACGCAGCCGGTCGTCGGCGAGCAGGCCGACGATCGCGGCCACGTCCCCAGCGAGCGCCCGGCGCAGGATGAATGGTCCGCCGGGTAGGTCGAAAACAGCCTCAGTCATCCGTCCAGCATGCCAGTGCCTTGCGGGTCAGTATCCGTTCGAGAACACCGGGGCGCCATCGACCATTTCGACGATGCCGTTAACGGAGAAGTCCACGGTGGCCGTCTCCGGTAACACCTGGCCGCGATAATCCGTATTCGTATAGGTCACGGTGGCCGAGCCGAGGTCGTCGGTGGAGACGGACCACTCGCCGCCGTTCGAGCTACCCATAGAGGTCACCGCCGGTTCGTCGATGATCCAGACGACATCGGTGATGGTGCCGTGGTCGACGACGTAGATCGGGCAGTTGTCGGCGTGCAGCGACTTCTGCGCCACGCAGCCGGCCAGGTATCCGGCCACCTGCTCATCGATGCTCGCAGCGAACTTGGCGGTCGGTTCGAGGCTGAGCTGTGCGCTGCTTGATGCTGTGGCGACTCCCACCTGAACCGTCTGTGGTTCCGCGGCCAGCCACTCGTCGTCCGCGGCACTGCCGATGACGTAGTCTCCGGCGAAGGCCGGAACCTCCAGGTAGCCGCTCTCCTGGACCTCGCCGGTCAGTTCGAATGCGGTGCCGTTGACATCGATCGTTTCGATGCCGGGCGAAACCAAGATCGACACCGTTGGCAGCCAGACCGGTTTCATCGTCCAGGTGTTGAAGAACAGGGCCGTCGTGCCGGACTTCTGCAGCTGGTAGGCCGCTTCCTCCTTCACACCGCCTTGGTCGACGTTCGCCGTCACCACAGCGGTGTCGCGAGCGATGGTGACGTCGGTGATCGTGTAGCCGGTGATCCTGCTCTTGGTGACCTTGAGGACCTTGTCGGTGAGCAGAACGCGCTCCTGAGCCGAGGCGTTGACATCGCCGAGCGCCAGGGCCGCCGACGCGTCACCGTCAACGATCGCGTCCAGGTAGCTTTCGACCTGGTTCTCGGGGCTGTACACCATCTGATTGACCATCGATACGGCAATGGATGCGCCGAGGACGACAACAACGGCCCCAGTAACGGCGGAGAGCGCGATCCGCACCCGACGCCTCTTCTCGGGAGTCATCGGCATGGGAAAGGGCGTCGCGGTGACGACGGGCACGTCGCATGTGAGCGGAATGTAGGCGGCCGCTGGAGCGTCAATCGCTCGCCGGGCACTCCGCGCACCAGGGACGCGAGGCGGGTGCCCACCGTCGGAGCGGTCGGTCCGGTCGGTCCGGTCGGCGCTGTCGGCAGCGCCGCGCCCGAAGTGCCGTATGGCGCGGCGACCGGCCCAGGTGTGGGGACAGGCATCACGACCGCCCCAGCGGCTGCTGCGTCGCGTGTGCAGTCTGTGTTGTCTGTGTTGTCTGTTTTTTCTGCGCGGACTGCGCTGACTGCGCTGACCGCGCTGACCGCGTTGACTGTTTCATCGGTGCTGTCTGCACTCGCTCCGGAATCGAGATTCCCACCCACTTGTTGTCCATGCTTCCCCCAGCTTTCGCTTGAAGCGTAGCGGAAAAAAGCTGGCCAGCGCCTAAGTCCGGCACCGACGTATCACCGGCTTCTACGCACGGCTGGGGTGTGCGGATGTCGACGTGCGCGTGCTCGCCAAACGGCTCGACTGATCTACCCGCAGGGCGGACTCGCCAATGGGATGCCTAACCCCCAGCCATTCCCGGCCGTCCAGGTGCTTGGTTTTCCTCCGGGAGCGTGATTCGCTGGGGTCATGTCGATACAGGGGAACCCACCCGACGAGCCTGAGATCCCAGAGACCCCGGCCGCCGGTGTGCACGCAGGCACGTCGGGCCTGCCGATGTTCCCGCTCGGCTCCGTGCTCTTTCCGTACATGCCGTTGCAGCTGAGGGTGTTCGAGGAGCGTTACCTCATCATGCTGGCGAGCATCCTGGAATCGGAACCCGCCGAATTCGGGGTTGTCCTCATCGAACGCGGCCAGGAGGTGGGCGGTGGTGAACACCCGTTCAGCACCGGCACCGTCGCGCAGGTGCTCGAGCTGGTGGCGCCGGAGGGGTTCGTCGGCCTCGTAGCGCAGGGTGACCGACGCATCGAGGTTGTCCAGTGGAGTCAGGACACCCCGTTTCCGCAGGCCGTGGTGCGCGAGCTGCCCGCCCTGGTCTGGGACGACGCCCTCACCCCGCTGCGAGTGCTGGCCGAGCAAACCGTGCGCCGCACCCTGTCCCTGGCCAGCGAATTCACCGACGACGCCTGGTCGGCCAATGTCGCCCTATCGGAGGACCCCGTCGAGGCTGCCTGGCAACTAGCCGGCATAGCGCCGGTCGGTCCCCTTGACCAGGTCGAGATGCTGCGGTCTACCACCATGGCCGGCCTGCTGCGGTCCATCTTCGACTACACCGAAGCGGCCGCGGACGCGTTCAGGGTTCCCTCCCCAGGCGACCTGGACACCGACGACCTGGACTCCGACGACCTAGACCCTGACGACCTGGACTCGGGCGCCTGAACGTCGGGCGCCCGAGCGTCGGGCGCCCGGCTCGCCGTCGGCGCGCCTACTCGTAGCTGAGGCTCTCCACCGGCGAACGCCGCGCCGCCGCACTGGCCGGCACGACGGTGGCCAGCAAACCGGCCACCAGCGCCCCCAGCAAGACGATACCCAACTGAGTCCATGGCAGATGCACCGTCAACGCGAGTTTCTGCGCCTGCAGTGCCACCGCCGACAGACCGGCCCAGGCGTACAGCACGCCCAGCCCGACACCGCAGGCCGCGGCCACCACCGTGATCAGCGTCGCCTCGATTCCCAGGGTGGTCCGAAGCTGACCCCGGGTCAGGCCGAGGGCGCGCAACAGCGCGGACTCGCGGCGCCGCTCGTACACTGACAACGCCATCGTGTTGGCCACCCCCACGCAGGCGATCACCACCGCCATCGTGAGCAGGGCCAGCACGATGAGCAGCATCACGTCGAGGATCTGCTCGTAATAGGTGCGCTCCGGCGCACCCCCGCCCACAGTGAACGTCTCGCTCACCGACAGGATGTCACTGCTCAGCTCCTGCACCTGACTGCTGGTGATCCCGTCGCCCAACCGGAGCTGCACCTGCCCGGTGACCGGCGTAACCACCAGTCCGAGCAGGTCGGTCTTGGTCAGCGTCGCCTGCTTGCGCGGCGCGGTCGCCGCGAAAGCCACTGTCAGCTCGGCGCTGCCGGCATCCCCGGTCACCGTCACGTTCTCGCCGTCCTGCATGGCGCCGGCGTCCGCGGGATTGAGCAGGAGTTGTCCGTCTTCGGGCAGCAGAACCGGCGACCGCGCCACGCGCTGCGCTTCGACCGAGTCGAGGCCGCGAGCCGGCAACACCACGAACGCTCCGCCGGCCGGGGTGATGGTGAGCTGGGCCGAGGCCACCGAGGTGGCATCCTGGACATCGGGCATCGCACTGATGCCGTCGATCTGCTCCGCCGTCATCCCCACCGGGTCCACCGACTGCACGGTGAGGTCGACTGGGCGTTTCTCGTCGATCTTGTCGCCGATCGAGGTGCGCACCGACGTGACGCCCACCACCATCATCGTCACCAGCGTCACCCCCACCAGCAGGGCAGCGGCCGTCGACGCCGTGCGCGCGGGATTGCGGGTGGCGTTGCGGGCGGCCAGCCGGGCCGGCACCGACGTCCAGCCGATCGTTGACCCGACCAGTCTCACGATCCACGGGATGAACAGGGCGGAGGCGAGCAGGATGCCGAGAAAACTGACCACGCCCGACACGACCGCCAGGGTCAGGCCCGACCGGGTCGCCCCGAGGTACAGGCCGGTTCCGCCGAGCCCGACGAGGGCCAGGGCCACGACCGCACCGATGACCCCCTGGCGCACGCCGGCCGGCGCTGCGACGGCCCGCAGGGCGGCAACCGGGCGCACCCGGGTGGCCCGGTGCGCCGGGGAGAGTGCGGAACCCACTGTGAGCAGCACCCCGATCCCGAACCCGACGGACAGTAGCGCCGGATCGATCAGGAGCCGGCCGAGGTGCACACCGGATGCGCCGTCCCGGCTGAGTTCAGCCAGCATGCCCGCCCCGGCCACGCCGATGCCCACCCCGAGCGCTGAGGCCACCAGACCCAGCAACAGGGCCTCGCCCAGGATCAACCGGCGCACCTGGCCGGCACCGGCGCCGACGCAGCGCAGCAGCGCCAGCTCCCTGGTGCGCTGGCTGACCAGCACCTGGAAGGTGTTGGCGATCACGATGGACGCCACGAACAGGGCGATCGCGGCGAAGGCCATCAGGATGCTCGTGAGCACGGTGGCGCTGCCGGAGAGTTGGGCGGTCTGGTCGTCGACGGCCTCTGTCCGGGTCTGCACCAGGATGCCTGACGCTCCGGCCACGACGTCCGACACCGACGCCGCGACGGCATCCGCATCATCGCCGGCGACCAGGATCGACGTCGACAGGCTGAACAAGGCCGGATCGTTGAGGGCCTTCGCCTGCATCAGGAGGGTGGGACCGCCGGAGCCGACGCCGGCGGCCTGCTGGGCGGTGATGCCCACGACCGTCACGGCTGTGGGGCTCACCCCCGAGCCGACGGCGGCGACCGTCAGGCTGTCCCCCTCGGCCGCCGGAAGTGACTCGGCGGTCGCCTGGTCGATCGTGGTCTCGGTGGGTGTCTGGGGCCATCGGCCCGAGGTGAGGGTCTGCCAGCGCACCGACTCGTCCAGCACCGCACCGATCTGCGCCACACTGCGGGTCTCGCCGAACCGGAGGTCCACATACGCGAGCCGTTCCACGTCGGCACCGGTCACCCCGGGGGCAGCCCGCACCTCCGGCAGCAGGGTGATCAGCACATCGGAGGAGGTGCGCGGGTCGGAACTGGCAAGCTCGGCCACCGTCTGGGTGACCAGCACGTCGGCCCTGGCCATGCTCGCCGCGAGGGAGTCCTCGGTGGTGCGCGTGAATGTGGCCGAGAGGGTCAGCGTCGCGACAACGAAACCCACCGAGAGCGCCACCGCCAGTCCCGTCGCCAGCAGCCGGGCCAGCGTGGCGCGCAGGCCGGCGAAAAGGACGGTGATCACAGGGTCGGACCGGGCAGCGCCACATCGGGCACCTCCGCACCGGGCAGCGCCGCACCGTGCACCGCCACACCGTGCAGCGCCGAGAGCACGGAGTCGACCGTCGGGGCGTGCAACTCGCCTGCGAGACGCCCGTCGCCGAGGAGCACGACGCGGTCGGAGTACGCGGCCGCCACGGCGTCATGGGTGACCATGATCACCGTCTGGCCCCACTGGTCCACGCTTGTGCGCAGCAGCGCGAGCACCTCGGCGCCGGCCACGGAGTCGAGATTGCCGGTGGGCTCGTCGGCGAAGATCACGGCCGGCCGGCCGAGCAGCGCCCGCGCCACCGCCACCCGCTGCTGCTGCCCGCCGGACAACTCATGCGGGCGGTGTTTCAGTCGGCCGGTGAGCCCAAGGGTCTGCACGACCTCGTCGAACCAGGCCCGGTCCACCCGGCGCCGTGCCAACGCCAGGGGAAGAACGATGTTCTGCCTGGCCGTGAGGGTGGGCACGAGGTTGTAGGCCTGGAAGACGAACCCGATCTTCTCCCGGCGGAGCCTGGTGAGCCCGCGATCACGCAACCCGGTGATCGGGATTCCGTCGATCCAGACGGTGCCGCTGCTGACGGTGTCAAGCCCGGCCAGGCAGTGCATCAGGGTGGATTTGCCCGACCCCGACGGTCCCATCACGGCGGCGAACTGGCCGTGGGGAAAGTCCACAGAGACGTCGGCGAGCGCGGCGACCGCCGATTCCCCTCGACCGTAGGTCTTGCGAAGCGCCTGTGCCGCCACTGCGGCGTCACCGGTGCTGTGAGATTCGGTCATTGTCACTCCCCCGCGTGAATGTCGACACTCAGGCGAGTGCCTCCGTCGGTGTGCCCGGATGCGCGGCCGCGCGTTCACCGGCACGCCATCAGGCCGGGAACGGATTGTCAGCCGGTACTGCGCCCACAAGGCCCGGCGGGCGACCTCACGCTGTCCCCACCGGCAAAGCCCCCGTTTGGGTTACAACCCTACGCCCGTCGGCGACCGCGCGTGACCGCCGTTGAGCGATAGGGCTTTCGGGGGCAGCATGGGGGCATGATGTCCTCGCCACACTCCTCTCCACCCTCTCCACCCTCCTCACCCGCGGCGTCCCCCGTGCCCACTCCTCGCGTCGGCGTTCCGGTTTCGCGTCTCGACCGTTTCCCGGACGGGTCGGTGAGGGCCAATGGGT
This sequence comes from Cryobacterium sp. SO1, assembly GCF_004210215.2. Lineage (NCBI taxonomy): Bacteria > Bacillati > Actinomycetota > Actinomycetes > Micrococcales > Microbacteriaceae > Cryobacterium > Cryobacterium sp. SO1. The sequence goes on along the minus strand of NZ_CP067394.1, from coordinate 1,079,370 downwards.
TCGAACTCGACGGCAAACTCCACGGGCACTGGGAGTGGTTCCGCCTGGACGGTTCGCTGATGCGCTCCGGAGAGTTCGACCTGGGGCATCAGGTGGGAATGTGGCGCACCTGGGACCGCGCCGGACGACTGGTCAAGGAGACCTCGTTTGGCTCGTCGACCCCGACTCCAGCCGGGCAGCGTCACCTGGACCTGCCGGGACCCGTCGGATCCGGCACCGCGAGTCCCGCCCCCAGGTGACGCAATGGCGGGTACCGGGCCGGCTTCCGGCTGATTTCTGAACTGAGCATCCGTTACCCGCGTAGCCCACGCTCGGCCGACAGGGGTGCGCCCGCGGGACTGTCCGCCGAGGGACTCTCTCGCTGCACGAGCTCGGGCCCGAACACGGAGAAGAGCGGGAGTGGATGACGGAGGCCACCGCGATGGCCTGCACGAACGCGGCGACGAATGTCGCTCCGAAGACCACCGCCATGTTGCCGGTCGCACCCGGTTCCTCCGTCGGCCCCTCGCCCACGAGCTTCCGCCTGAGCGGAAAGAAGGTCTTCGGCCCGAACCAGATCGCCCCAGCGACGAAGGCGGCCAGCGTGGCCACGAGAAAGGCCCACAAGTTGAGCTCGGCTCGAAACTCGGCATCGTCACCTGAGGTTGGTCGGGCTGGGGTTATCGGGCTGCGATCACATCAACAGGGCGAGCACGAACTGCAGCACCACCACGCCGGCCGTTGCCCCGGCCAGCGCCAACGCTGCAACGACGAGGCCACGGCCCCGCGCTCCGGCGGGGATGACCCTGTATGCCTGCAGGCTGAACATGAGCCCGACGGCACCGACGACCAGCGCGGGAACCGGATACACCACGGCGACGATGAGCCCGAGAGCCGCCACCCAGAAACCGGGCAGCCGGCCAGGCGTTTTCGTCCAGTCCGACTGCGGGGCGCCCAACGAGAGCAGGCGATTGCCGTCCATTTTCGCACGAGGGTCATTCACTTTGGAGCTCCTTCGAGGGCCCGTTGGACCGGTTCGGCCGCGACCACTCTTCCCTGCCATTGTCCAGCATTCCGTTTGTCTCGCATTCCATTCGTCCCGCATCCCATTCGTCCCGCATCCGCCGGGCCGGCGGTCAACCGATCAGGCACGGCGGCGGCCGGCGGCGGCCTCCCGCTCCAACGGGGTGACGGTCGCCAACGGAATGTTGAGGAAGTCGACCAGCGGGGCCAGCGCCTCGAACCGTGCGACGACGGCGTCGACGAAACCGTCGGTGAGCGCGGCGTCCCCGGGCAAGCGGGCGAACAGCGCCCAGCTGCGAACCCGCAGCAGGTCGGCGGCTGGATGCTCGGCGGGAAACCCCTTGGGCGCACGGAGGAGCGGCCGGCCCTCCAGCGGCTCCGCCAACCGCACCACGGGCGGCGCAGCGAGCAGGCTGCGCATCTCGTCGTGGTGGTCGAGCAGATACTCGCGGATCGCGTGCAATTGCGGCGCACCCGGCGAATAGGCGCCGGCGGCGACCATCACGCCGTGCACCCCCACCTGCAGGAAGAACCCGGCCCCGCTGGTCTTCTCCAGCCCCTGCCGGGGCCAGTTCGCCGCCAGATGGGTTTTGTACGGGGTTTTGTCGTTCGAGAACCGCACATCACGGTAGATCCGTAACATCGCCTTCGGCGCCGGACGCCGATAGTCGGGCGCGAAAGCGTCCAGACGGAGGTTGATCGCGTCGATCACCTCGAGCATCCGGGCCTTCAGCTCGGTCTCGTATAGACTCCGGTGCTCCTCGAACCAGTCACGGTTGTTGCGGTGCTCAAGCTCCTCGAGAAAATCGAATGCCTGCTCGCTGAAATGGGGGCCCACCGGCACGCTCCTTCGGTCACGTCCGTCCATTCTCTCGCGTCCGACGCCGAGCGTGTCGCCGGCCGTGTCGACGGCCCGTACCAAGGCCGGCCCGACGGTTACTTGGCTGCCTTGGCCGCGGCTTTGGCCGCTCGTTTGCTCTCCCGTACCTTGCCCAGCGACTCCGGGTCGACGATGTCAGCCACCGACCGCAACGAGCCCTCCTCGCCGTACGGGGCGGATGCCTCGCGCCAGCCTGGTGCCGTGACACCGAGCCGCTTGCCGAGCAGGGCGAGGAAGATCTTGGCCTTCTGCTCACCGAAACCCGGCAGCGCCTTCAGCCGGCGCAACACCTCGGCACCGTCGGGGGCCGTCCCGTCCGGGGCAGTCCCGTCCGGGGCAGTGCCGTCCGGGGCAGTGCCGTCTAAAGCCGTGCCGTCTGAAGCAGTGCCGTCTGAAGCAGTGCCGTCTGAAGCGGTGCCGTCCGGACCGGCCGCGGTCCAGATGGCGGCCGCGTCACCGTTCCAGTCCTGGGCGACCACGCCGGCCAGGGTCTGCACCCGTGCGGCCATCGAGCCGGGAAACGGTGTACCGCCGGGGTCTGCTTGAAGATCGCGACGAACTCTTCGGGGTCGTACCCGGCGATCACCGACGGGTCGAGGCCGCCGATCCGGTCCCGGATCTTCGCCGGACCGGCGAACGCGGTCTCCATGGCGATCTGCTGGTCCAGGAGCATGCCGAGCAGGAGCGCGAACGGGTCATCGCTGAGGAGGGTGTCTGCGGCGGTATCGCCGGTGAGGTGCAGCGTCATCAGCCCAGTCTCGCACCGCCCGGGCTGATCTGCAGGGTACGCTGCGGGTTGGCAGCGCGGCACCGGGGGTCCACCATGGCGACAACCGGAGTGCCCCATCCGAAAGCACCGTGCAGCGCGGGTCCCGGTCAGAGGAGGGTGACATGTTCGACATCCCTGCGGGCAGCGTGATGCGCAGCTGGACCGGGTGGATCAGGCCGGAGGATCGTGAGGCCTACGCGGGCTATCTGGAGCGCACCGGGCTGGCCGACTACAGGTCGACCCGGGGCAATCTGGGCGCCGCCACGGTGTTCCGCGACCTGCCGGACGGCCGGTGCGAGGTGCGCACGGTGTCGTTCTGGCGCGACTACTCCGATATCGTCGCCTTCGCCGGCGACGACATCAACATGGCGGTGTTTTATCCGGAAGACGACGGGTTCCTCATCGATCGTGACTTCACGGTGGCTCACTTCGATGTGGCCTGATGCCCCTGGTACTTCGACGCACGCTTCTTCGACGCACGCGCTCCCGTTTCTGCAGGTTCGGGCCGATCATGGCTGTATGGATGCCGTCGACGCCCTCTCCGAGATCGCCTTCTGGCTGGAGCGCGACCTCGCCCCGACCTTCAAGGTGCAGGCGTTCCGGCGGGCCGCCACCCTGATAAGCGACCTCGACCCCGCGGAACTGGCCGATCGGGTGCATGACGGCCGGCTCCGGGCGATGAAAGGAATCGGCGACCGTACGGCGGAGGTGATCGGGCAGTCGCTGTCCGGCCTGCCCGACTATCTCGACAACCTGCGCCGGCGCGGCGCCGAACCCCTCGCCGCCGGCGGTGTCGAGCTGCGCGACGCGCTCCGTGGCGACCTGCACAGCCACAGCGACTGGTCGGACGGCACCACGTCGATCGAGCTGATGCGCAAAGCGGCCCGGCTGCTCGGCCGGGAGTACCTGGCGCTGACCGACCATTCCCCCACTCTCACCGTCGCGCACGGTCTCACCGCCGACCGGCTGGAGGAGCAGCTCGGCGTCGTCGCCGACCTCAACGCGGACCCGCCCGATGGGGTGCGGCTACTCTCTGGCATCGAGGTCGACATCCTCGAGAATGGGCGGCTCGACCAGTCCCCCGCGCTGCTGGCCCGGCTCGACCTGGTCGTTGCCAGCGCGCACTCCAAGCTCCGCGTCGACTCGATCACCATGACCCAGCGGATGCTCGCCGGCATCCGTGACCCGCACACCAACGTGCTCGGCCACTGCACCGGGCGGCTCGTGACCGGGTCGCGCGGCACCCGGCCACCGTCGGCCTTCGACGCCGAGCGGGTGTTCGCCGCCTGCGCCGAGAATGACGTGGCTGTCGAGATCAACTCCAGGCCGGAGCGGCAGGACCCGCCGGCCGACCTGATCACGCTCGCGCTGGAGGCCGGCTGCCTGTTCACTATCGACTCCGACGCGCACGCGCCAGGCCACCTCGACTTCCTGGCCTACGGCGCCGAACGTGCCGCCGCAGCCGGGGTACCCCCGGAACGAATCGTGACAACCTGGCCGGTCCAGAAGCTGCTGGCCTGGTCGCGCGCCGGCCGCTGAGAATCCCGCGGCACGGCCGGACCGAACCGCGCCAGCACCCGGTCAGGATGCTTCGATAGGTTGGATGCCTGCCACACCGGCTGCCCCGGCAACTCACGAGGAGCTCCATGCCCATCACCGTCACAGGCGCGATCGCCCGCTCGAAGGGGGCTCCCGTCGAGCTCACCGACATCGTCATCCCCGACCCGGGGCCCGGCGAGGTCATCGTCGACATCGAGACCTGCGGTGTCTGTCACACCGACTTCCACTACAAAGAGGGCGGCATCAACGATGACTTCCCGTTCCTGCTCGGCCACGAGGCCACCGGCCGGGTCAGCGTGATCGGTGACGGCGTCACCCATGTGGCCGTCGGCGACTTCGTCGTGCTCAACTGGCGCGCCGTCTGCGGCGACTGCCGCGCCTGCCGGCGTGCCGAGCCCTGGTACTGCTTCAACACCTTCAACGCGACTCAGAAGATGACCCTGGTCGACGGCACCGAGCTCAGCCCGGCGCTGGGTATCGGCGCGTTCGCCGAGAAGACCCTGGTGCACGAGCGCCAGTGCACCAAGGTGAACCCGGACGCCGACCCGGCCGCCGTCGGACTGCTCGGCTGCGGCATCATGGCCGGCATCGGCGCCGCCATGAACACCGGCAACGTCACGCCGGGCAACTCCGTGGCCGTGATCGGCTGTGGCGGTGTGGGCGACGCTGCGATTGTCGGCGCCAAGCTGGCCGGCGCGAGCAGCATCATCGCCATCGACCGGGACGCCAAGAAGCTGACCAAGGCCACCGAGTTCGGCGCCACGCACACCATCGACTCGTCGAGCCTCGACGAAGACGGCGTTGTGGCGGCGGTGCAGGCACTCACCGGCGGCTTCGGCGCCGATGTCGTGATCGACGCGGTCGGCCGCCCGGAGACCTGGCGGCAGGCGTTCTACGCGCGCGACCTGGCCGGCACCGTGGTGCTTGTCGGGGTGCCGACGCCCGAGATGATGCTGGAGATCCCGCTGCTGGATGTGTTCGGGCGCGGTGGCTCGCTCAAGAGCTCCTGGTACGGCGATTGCCTCCCCGAGCGGGACTTCCCGATGCTCACCGAGCTGTACCTGCAGGGCCGGTTGCCGCTGGGCGATTTCGTCAGCGAACGCATCAGCATCGACGAGATCGAGGCGGCGTTCGCCACGATGGCGGCCGGCGACGTGCTGCGTTCGGTGGTGGTGCTGTAATGCGTGCGCGCATCGAGCACCTCGTCACCGAGGGCAGCTTCGACCTCGACGGCGGCAGCTGGGCGTTGGAGAACAACGTCTGGATCGTCGGCGATGACACCGAGTGCGTCGTCATCGACGCCGCCCACAACGCCGAGGCGATCCTCGCGGCGGTCGGCGACCGCACGCTGCTGGGCATCCTCAGCACGCACGCGCACAACGACCACATCGGCGCCGCCGGCGCCGTCTCGGCCGCCACGGGCGCGCCGGTCTACCTGCATCCGGACGACCGGATGCTCTGGGACGTCGTCTACCCCGACGCCGCGCCGGGCCGTGACCTCGCCGGCGGGCAGCGCCTCGCCGTCGCCGGGATCGAACTGCAGGTGATCCACACCCCGGGGCACTCCCCCGGCTCGGTCTGCTTCAGCGCGCCCGACTTACGCACCCTTTTCAGCGGCGACACGCTGTTCCACGGCGGGCCGGGTGCCACCGGACGCTCGTACAGCGACTTCCCCACCATCATCGAGTCGATCACGGGCAAGCTGCTCACCCTGCCGGCCGACACCGTCGTGAACACCGGGCACGGCGAGTCCAGCACCATCGGCGCCGAGGCTCCCGACCTGCCGGCCTGGCTCGCCCGCGGGCACTGACAGACGCACAGATAAAACACGCACCGACGCAACGGGTCACACCGACTGGCGCGGTTCCGGGCGTCCGCCCTCGGACTCCCTGGCCCGGTGCCCGTAGTACTCGCCCGTGGTCACCGACCGGTATGACGCCGTCACCATCTCCTCGAGCACGGCGAGGTCCACCTTCGCCAGATCGGTGATGTACAGGCAGCCCACACCGGTCTTGTGCGGGCCGAGCCGGGCGAGCTCGTCGGTATGGGCACCCAGGCCGTCGGCAAAGTAGATCGACATCGACGCCTTGCGCGGCGAGAAGCCGGCCGCTGCGGCGTCGCCCTCTCGTCCGCTCTCGTACCTGTAGTGGTAGCGACCGAACCCGATGATCGACCCGGGCCACAGCAGCGCCGGCTCATTGGTGATGCGTCCGAACCTCTCTAGCAGTGTTTCCGCGTCCCGCCGCCGGGTGGCGCCAGGGACGGCGTCGATGAAGGCGCGCACCTCATCATCGGTGGCCTGGTCGTCGGTGACCTGGTCGTCGGTGGCCTGGTCGTCGGTGGCCTGGTCGTCGGCGCAGTCAGCTGGGGTTTGGGTTGCCATGCCCCCCACGGTAGCGCCAGCCGCCCGGCCCGGCCAGTGCCGACACCAGCCGGCGGATGCCCGTGCGGGTGCGCCCGACTTCCTTCGTAACACTGCTTCTGACGAGGGCTTTTTTCGGCGAAGCTCGTTACCAGGGCATCGAACGCCCCGTTCGCTGCCCCGATCGCGGTGTGCCGGAGAGGCCAGGGAGCAGCCTGCAAAGCCGTCTACGCGGGTTCGATTCCCGCCATCGCGTCGCTCACACGCCGGGGCCTCTGGAGCGGCCCCGGCGTGCGCCGAGCGTTCGGTCAGTCGTGCAAGATCAGTCGTGCAGAATCAGGCATGCTGCTCGGTCTTGGCCAGCTGCCTGGCGAGGTCTTCCGGCGACAGGTTGGCGTCTCGGAACGCATCCGTCAGCGGCAACTGCAGCCGCAGGTCAGTACCCAGGCAGAGCGCCGCGCTGCCGCTCTTCAGCTTGAAGTCAAGTACGTGCCCGCCCCCGGTTCGGTCGTCGGTGATGAAGTGGGTGTGGCAGCCGGGCACGCCGATGCCCTGCTCGTAGAGCGGGGTGCGAAAACCCACGAGGGAGCCGGAGACGTCGTGCAGCTCGACGATGGCGTCCTCGTCGGTGGCCTCCACCATTGGTCGGTACGGCTTCTCCTGCTTCACGACGGTGCGCATCCGGATCCACTCGAAGTCGCCGTCGATACGCAGCGCGTACATGTAGTTCTCGGATGCCGTCATGTGGTCGATGAACGCGGATGCCTCGGAGCGAACCACGTTGTCGGGCAGCTGGCTCTCGATGTGCGGCACGAAGTTCGTCACCACGGCGTACGGCGTGTAGGCACCCAGGTCGGCCTTGGTCACGCCCCCGTCGGCGCGGAGCTGGTAGCACTTGCCGTCGACGATGAGCATCTCGCCGTCAAGCCCGTTGAAGGTGCCGATGCCGAAGCTGCCGTGGCCGAGCAGGTCGCGCACCGTCATCTCGCCCTCGTAGACGCCGTCGAGCAGGGCGCTCATCAGGCTGGTCTGGAAGATCTCGTGCCTGGTCACCGTGAAAGCGGGGGCGGTGATGTCGTTCACAGCAGCACGTCGCTTTCCAGGTCGGCCATCAGTTCGTCGCGATTGTTGCGGTAGTCCACCCGCACGTCGATGATGCTCGGGCCGTCATCGTTCATCGCCTGCGCGAGAACCGCGGCGAAATCGTCCAGGTGGGTGACTCGGTAGCCATGGGCGCCAAACGATTCGGCGTACTGAACGGCGTCGTAGTCGCCGAGCTGCACGCCGGAGGTGCGGCCGTACTTGCCCTGCTGCTGGAACGCGACCATGTCGTAGGTGCCGTCGTTGAAGATGATGTGGGTGAACTTCGAGCCGAGCCGCACCGCGGTCTCCAGTTCCATCGCGGAGTATAGGAACCCGCCGTCGCCGGACACCGACACCACCGGGGTGCCGGGGCGCACCAGCGTTGCGGCGATCGCCCAGGGCAGGGCGACGCCGAGGGTCTGCTGGCCGTTGGAGAACAGCAGGGTGCGCGGGTGGTAGGTGCGGAAGTGCCTGGCCATGTAGATGTAGTGCGAACCCACGTCGCAGAGCACCGTTGTGTCGTCGGGCAGGAGGGCGCGCATCGCCAGGGTCAGTTCGGCGGGGTGCACACCCTCGGACTCGTCGTCACGGTGCACGGGCACGTCCGCCTCGGCCAGGCGGGCCCGCTCGGTGGCCACGACCGCCGACGCGGATGCCGACAGGGTGAGGCCGTCGATCTCGCGGGCGAGCGCATCCATCGTCTCGGCCACATCGCCGCGCAACTCGACCGTGGGACGGTAGTAGTCGTCCAGGTCGGCCGACAGCTCGTCGAGGTGGATGATGCGGCGCAGATGGTCCTTGTTCCACTTGGACGGTTCGTATTCGACGAAGTCGTAGCCGATCGCCAGGATCAGGTCGGCCTTGTGCAGCAGCACGTCGCCGGGCTGGTTGCGGAACAGTCCGACCCGGCCGAGGTAGTGCTCCTCGAGGTCGTGGGAGATGACACCCGCGGCCTGGAAGGTCTCGACGACGGGGAGCTTGGCGGCGCCGAGCAGCCGGTGCAGGGCCGCGACTGCCCGGTCGGAGCCGGACCTGGCGCCGGCGAGGATCACCGGGAACTGCGCCGCGTTGAGCAGGTCCGCGGCCTGGCGGACGCTCTCCGCCGGGGCGGCGCCGAGCTGCGGCACCCAGTGCGGGGTGGTCATCGACACCGTGGTCGAATCGGTGAGCACGTCGTAGGGCAGCACCACGGCGGCGGCGCCCTTGGGATCCTGCACCGCCTGGCGGAAGGCATTGGCGATGGCCTCGGGCACATTGTTGGCGACGCTGACCTCGCCGGCGGACTTGGCGACGGCGGAGAGCATGCCGACGGCGTCCATCGACTGGTGGGTGCGCTTGAGCCGGTCGCCGCGGGAGACGGCGCCGCAGATGGCGACCATGGGGTCGCCCTCGGTCGTGGCGGTGAGCAGCCCGGTGGCGAGGTTGGCGGTGCCGGGGCCGCTGGTGACGAGCACCACGCCGGGTTCGCCGGTGAGGCGGCCGACGGCGGCGGCCATGAACGCGGCGTTCTGTTCGTGGCGCACCACGATCATCTGCGGGCCGCCATCGAGGAGGGCGTCGTAGACGGGGTCGATCTTGGCGCCGGGAACGCCGAAGACCCACTTGACACCGTAGGCCTCGAGGCATTCGACCACCCGGTCGGCCGAGCGGCGGGGTGAGCCGAGCGCGCCGAAGCCGGAGGTGCCGACCTTTTCATCCAAGACCGATGAATCCTGAGCCATGCCGTGCCTCCTGTAGCGGGTGAGCGCCGTGTGGTGAACCGGCGTCTTCCTCCACTCTGCCCGCTCGATCGATAACGAACAACGCCAATACCGGATGCCAATCATCTGCCAATCAGATGAGTCGGTGGGATGATGGAGGTATGGACCTCAGGCAGCTCGAATTCTTCAGCGCCGTCGCCGGCGAGCTCAACTTCACCCGGGCGGCCGAACGCCTCACCATCGCGCAGTCTGCCGTGTCGGCCGGGGTACGGTCCCTCGAGAGCGAGCTCGGGGTCGAGCTGTTCGACCGCAGCCGTCGGCAGATCCGGCTCACCTCCACCGGCGAGCTGTTGCTGCCCAAGGTGCGGGAGGCCCTCGATGCCGTCAACGAGGTGCGGGATGTCGCGCAGCAGTCCACGCACGCCATCACCGGATCTATCGTGATCGGGCTGATGACCTCGGTGACGCTGGTGAATGTGCCGCGGCTGCTCGGCCTCTACCGCAGTGCTCACCCGGGCGTGGGCGTGCGGCTGCGGGCCGCCCGGCGGGGCTCGGCCGACCTCGTCGACGAGCTGGCCAGCGGCGAGCTCGACCTCGCCTTCCTCGCCCTCAGCGGACCCGTGCCCGCGACGCTGTCGGCCGTTCCGATCGCCTCCTCCCCCATGGTGCTGGTGGTGCCCGCCGGGCATCCGCTCGCCGCGGCCGGTGGCGTTCAGCTGGCCGACCTCGGCGGGCAGGAATTCATCGACCTGCCGCCCGGCTATGCCAGCCGGCAGATCGTGGACGACGCCTTCGTCGCCGCCGGAATGGAGCGCCGGGTGATGATCGAGGTCTCCGACATCGGCACCGCCGCCGAGTACGTCACCAACGGTCTCGGCGTGGCCCTGCTGCCCGAGTTCGCCGCGCACGACGCCCTCAACGTGCGCCGCATCCCGGTGGTCCATGTGCCCGACTTCACGGTCTATCTGGCCGCCGCCCGCAAACGCCGGACCTCCGCCGCAGTGCGCGCCTTCGTCAACCTGGCCCTCTCCGGCGAGTAGCCGTCCCGGACCGTCCGCCCGGCGCGGCCAGATTGCCCCACTGTTCCCGTTCCGGACAAGTGGTCCCGGCACACCGGCACCAATTGTCCGCATGGGGACCAGTCGGGCTGTCGCGGGCGGGAGCGCCTGCCTTTCATGCAGGCAGGTTTGAGTCTGGAGGTGCACCCGTGACACTCGAGGTGACACCCGCCCACAGCTTTGAGGACATGGCCACCATGTTCGCGCCGAAGAACCCCGAATCGTCTGTCTGCTGGCCCCTGTCCTGGTAGTTGCGTTCGAAGGAGAACCGGGCGCTCACGGGTACCGCCAGAGCCGACAAGGTGCGGGAGCTCTGCGTCCGGGAGCGTGCCCCGGTTGCGTATTCGCCCACATCGACGGACCTTACCCTTAGCGATCGGCCAATAGCCAGATCGCAGCACGATTATTGGCTGGCACCTCCCCCGGATGCCGTGGCGGTGTAACGCGCGGCGAGGTCGCCGAATGCTGTCGCGAGTTCGGGCGGGCCGACGACCTCGATGGTGGTATCGAACCGGCCCAGCGCCGCAGCCAACGCCACCCACGACCCAGGTGGTCGACTGTTCCGAGCCTTGAAGCACGCGCGGGGCGAAGCGGTCAGCGCGGAGGTCGGCCGTAGCCCGGTGATCGCCCTGCTTCAGGGCAAAGCCGAGGACCCGGCCGGCGGCGTTCTCACTAGCGCCGTATCCTGCCCTACCTCGAGCAACGCCGCGGCGCGGCGCCGATGGGCATCCAGGGTGCCCGGGTCCATGTTGCCCAGCAGGGATACGACCATCCGGGTGCGCGGGTTTGCTGCGAAGACGGCACGGTGATCGTCGATGAACGTCCAGTACAGCCCGTCCCAATCGGGCATCCACTCACCCGGCGGCAGGTCGGACATCTTGCGCAGGTAATTGCTGCCGGACACATAGGGCTTGGTGGTGATCTCGTCCCCCGCCGCAAATTGGCTCATCGCGTACACGTTGGGCACCATCACCCAGTCGTACGCGTCGATGAACATCTCCATGAACCACTCGTGGACCGCGTCCGGGCGGATGCGCAGCAGCGCCATGGCGTTGCCGAGCACCATCAGCCGTTCGATGTGATGGGCGTACCCGGTGTCGAGCACACGGGAGATGACCAGGTCCACCGGCGCCAGCCCGGTTGTGGCGTCCCACCAGCCGTCGCCGAGTGCGCGCTGGTGATCGAGCCGGTTCGAGGTGCGCATCCGCCGCCCGCTGGTGCGATAGGTCGCCCGCATGTACTCGCGCCAGCCGATCACCTGCCGCACAAACCCCTCGACCGAGGCGAGCGGGGTGTCGTCATCGGCACCGTCGAGCACAGCCTGCACGACATCTCGCGGGTCGAGTAGCCCGATGTTCAGCGCCGCGGTGAGCAGGCCGTGGTTGATGAACGGATGCGTGCTGGAGATCGCGTCCTCGTAGGGCCCGAAGTCGTGCAGGCGCTCGCGCACGAACTCCTGCAGGTGCGCCCGGGCTTCGTCGGCGCTGGTTGGCCAGGCGAACAGGTGCGGGTCACCCGGCGCGTCCGGGAACTCGGTGTTGACCCAGGCAATGGCCCGGTCGACCTCTGGCGGCACCGGGGTGTGGTCGGTATCGCCCATCAGCGCGTCGAGGTCGAAGGCCCCCGCCTGGTGCAGGACGGGATGGCTCGCGAACCGGCCGACAACAGGGGCCGTGTACCCGCGCGGCAGCTTCTTGCGGTTCTCGGCATCGAATGACCATTTGCCACCCACCGGCTTGCCGTCGTCGACAAGGATCCCCAGCCGGCGGCGTTGCCACCCGTAGAAGTCCTGCATGCGGGAGCCGTTGTGGGCGAACCAGTCGTCGATCTGGGCCCGGTCGGTGAGGAAGTTCGGGGTCTCCAGCACGTCGTCCGGGCGCATGCGGTAGCCGCCGTCGGCGAGCCCGGCAAACAGGTCCCGCTCGAGCCAATCGTCGACAACGTCGAACCAGGTCACCCGTGCCGGGTCCCTGCTTTCCACGAACTCGGCCAGCTGATCGCGGGAGCTTCGTGCCACATCAGTCTGGAGCTCGACGACCTCGTAACCCTGCTCGCGCAGCCGGCCGGCGAAACGAGCCAGCGACGCGCGATGCAACACCAGCTTGTGCGAATGAAACCGATACTGGCGAAAGAGCAGATCGTGCTCGATGAGCACAAAAACGGTGTCTCCGGAGGCCTCGAAGTGTTGTTCGAACAGCTGATGCGGCAGAACGAGACGCACATTCGGGCCGCTACTCATGGTGCCAACCATAGACGGGTCGCAGAGAGCCCAGGCAATCGCATTCGTCACGCCGCTCTTCCAGCTCGGCCGCCGAAATCGTTCAGCCCGTCGGTTCGAGGACCACGACGGCCGTCTTCATCGGCCGCCGGCTGGCATACCCGTCAAGGTCGGTATCCAGCAACCGCCATCGGTCCCAGAGCCGCTCCCTGTCCGCTCCCTCCGCCGCGTGGGCGACGACGACGTGGCCTGTGCGGCCGGCAAGCTGCACCGTCGCCTCCGGATGCGCCTGGAGGTTCAGCCACCACGCGGGCTCGGCCGTGCCCCATCCGTTCATCGCCATGGTCACCAGATTCGGACCGTCCTCGTAGTACCCGACGATCACCGAGCGCTCCTGGCCGCTGCGGCGACCGATCGTGGTGAGTCTCAGCGTGCCCCAGCTCTGATCATGGGGGCGCCACAGCCCACTACGCCCTCCGGTGATCCGAACGAGCGCCCGGTGCACCTTCCAGAAAAGCACAATGAACCATCGGGGCTGTAGGCGCGGCGTGCGTCCGCTCGCTTCCGCCGAACCGCTGCTCTTGTCCACCGTGCATGCCGCCTTTCGCCGGAGTTCCCGCACGCTGCTCGCCAGACGAATCAGCTCACCAACGTGGGCCGATGGCCCGGCAGGAACGAACCCCAGGCAGGGATGGACATCAGCGTATTACCGGCATGGAAGCTTGTCGATGGCCCTCTGGATTCTGAGGCCCTGTCGGACCCCGCCGGCACTGCGGCCAGGCGCAGGGCAGCCGGGCCACTCCGATGCGATTTTGGCCAGAGACTTCTGCGGTCGCCCATAGAATTGATTCGTGACCTGAGGCGTCCCCCCACGCCAGGGTCACGTTGCGTCCCGCCGCGTCCCCCCACGCGGCGGGACGTTTTGGATGGACGTTGATCCATCTCAAACCCGTTGATGACGAAGCGCGCCGGCCCCCCAAAGTCCTGTCCCCTGGTCCCAGCGCACCTCTGTCCTTATCCCCCCTTGGACATGTCTAAGCCTACCTCTATCGGGACGGTGATCGTCACCCTGCGTATCGCCCGTTCAGCTCTCCACTCGGAGAGTGGCTGTGGCTGGTGCTACTGGTCCGTCAGGTCCGAGCCGCCGGGCAACCTGTTCTCGAGCAGCTTCGTGATCTCCCGGAGAGCTTCTGGTGACGTATCCCTGAGGGTTCTGGCCGCGAAGCTGATTACACGCTTGACCCGGATCATGCGGACCAACTCCAACTGGGAGTCGATACGCTCCGGTAGGTCATCGTCGGACCCAAGCAGGTACTCGGGTGCAATCCCGAAGAAGTTTGCGATCTCAGTGAGCAGCCGTACGTCACTGACCAGTGGGCCTTCCCCCCTGACCATGTACTGCCATCGGGCCCTCGAGAGCGAAACCTTCTTGGCTTTGAGACCGGCGGCGATCTCGCGGTAGGTATACGGGGTATTCCCTTCGGCCACGACTACGTCGAGCAGCAGGTTCAGCTTGCGTGCGAGTTCCAGTTGCGGAGTGGGCAGCGGTGCCCCTGTCCCTCCCGCTTCATTAGGCGTTTTGGTGCTCATCGGTCCTCGAGTCGTTTGTGGTCCCGTGAGTTGCATCTGACGCCCGACGAAAATGGTCTTCGATCCTCTGGATGAGCCTGGCTTCGCGAGCGGAGAGAGCTTGGTCGGGGTGGAGAAGGAGACAGTCACGAACCTCGACGTAGCGACGATGGAGGTGGATTGCGTGGCTCCCCCGGAAGCAGAGCGCCACCCGTGACATCGGTGCTTCAATGCTCAGCTCAGGTCGGTCAGCAAGCAACCGCTCCCAGAGTGGGGTGACCTTCCACAGCAGCCGTCGGCTTTGGCCGGCGTCGCTCAGGTTTCTGGAAGCTCCGATTAGCAGTCGGAGACCGAGACCCAGCGACAGGAGAACGGGGGCTAGGAACGTGCAGGCATCCGATAAGAAATCAACTGTCGCGCTGACGTGGGAGCCACCTGTTGCCCTGTTGATGGCGACACCCATCTGAATGACGACATAGAGCGATACCAACGCGCACCCGATAGAGATCATCACGAGTGCACTCTTGAGCGATGTGTCCGACTGACGTTTGAAGTCAGTCGTGCAAGCAACGATTGTCGAGATCGCAAGAACGATCAGAGCAATCCAGGTCGTGAAGCCATAGACCAGCTGACTCCAGTCGCCAGGGCCGATGAACTCGATGTTGTCAATGTCCCAGTCGTTGGTGAAGAAAAGGCCGGCCTGGAGGAGGATCAGTCCAGGGGCTCCCCACAAGGCAAATCGTTTTCGAATCGAGGTTAGTCCGGCCTGTGAGACAGCGGTCTGGATGAGGCAATCAAACAAAGCCACACAGATGATCGCTGTCGCGTGGAAGCTGAAATACGTGATGTCAACTCCACCCAGGAGTTTGTCGACGAAGGCATACGGGCCGTCGGCGATCAGCGACATTGTGACGGCGAAGGCCACCATGAACCAGAAAAGCAGACGTCGTTTTCCTCGGAGCGCGCTGGGTACAAGCAGAAGGGTCGTGCCCCACAGGGCTGCGAGCACCACGTATTCGATGAGCGCGAACATCAGAGAATCTGCCCGAATCCGGTCTCGGCTCCGCGCCTGCTTGTGGATGCGTCCTTCCGAAAGATCATCGCTAGCTCGTCCCCGATAGCCTCCGCCATTGCCTCTTCGTCATCGGTGAAGCTGCTTCTGGAGAGCGCCGAGACGATGGCGTACATCGGGACGAGGGGTGCGAGAAGTGCGACCCTGTCGGCCGGCATGATCATCTTCTTGTGGTTGAGGATCATGTGTCCGAACTCATGATTCACGAACTGCTGCCGGTGGACGGCGGAGTCTGTTGGCGCGTAGTAGATCCGCTCGAATTCTTCACCGGCCACCTCAAGCCAGAGCGCGCAGATTCCGCTATCAATCATTCCCTGTGGCGCCTGCACGATGACGATCTTTTTCTTGCGGAGCTGCTCCATATGGTGGTGCAGGATTTCCGAGTTCGCGGGGCGTGGGAGGTCGATCTCCTGCACCAGTTGTTGCGCGCGTTGTTGCCGTGCTGCGTAGTCCACTATGGATCCGATTGTCGAGTCGATACGTTGTGTCCCCCCTAGCCGGATCCAGCGCACCTGAGACATGCATGACTGCCGTCACCATGTGATTGTTGAAGCTCTTCATGATAGCCACGAGCTGGCGCCGACGGCATGCTTGAGGTACTCAGCGACGCCGACGATCCTCCAGGATCGCCATTGCCGCCTCTGCCCGTTCGGGCGAGGGAACGTCGGCCTGCAGCAGGGTCACGAGTGTCGAAACGTCATCCGTGTCGATGCGGTCCACAGCGTTCACGGTAGCGCATTTCGGAGCCGGCACCTCGTCGACCGAGAACTCCCGGGAGGTGCCGGAGCCGACTTACACAAGGGCCACCTGCCCCGCAATCAGAACAATGGCGGCCGGCCTCGCTCAAGGACGCCAGGCTCGCCCACGGGTTCGTTGCGCTTCTTCAGCATCCCCCGGGATTCGTATGGTTGCACGATGAGTATCCCTCCCGTCGCACCACTTTCGTACGCCTCCACGAAGATGGCGTCCATCCGTCGCCCGGTGTGGTTACTGAAACCGTCCCAAGCCACGACGGCTCGAGCCGATTCCGGACTTTCTTGGACAAGCCAGCGCGTGGCCGCCAGCATCTCTTCGATCCGATCAGCTACGGCTCGAACCAGCCGTCTACCGGATGAGCCCTCCGTGAGGGCGAAGGGCATCAGTGGACCACGCGGTTGGATGGACCGGAATGCGTGGTCCATGGCGGCCGCCGCGAGGGCGTGGAGTTCGTTCGGATCATCCGCGTGGCTGGACATGTCCAGAGCCTAGTGACGTCCCGGCGCCCAAAGACCCCCGGGTCATCCCCAATTCAGGGGCGACTGGGACTGCCAGGATTGTGCAGCAGAGCAGTCAGCCGAGTCGCTAACCGATCATGTACACGAACCCGCGATTCGACGCCGCCACCTGTGTCAGGAACTCCACAGCGCGTTGCAGGAAGTCGAGAACGTAACGCGCGTCCTGGTCCGTCGCAATGTCGTCGCTCAGACTGTGCTGCAATTCAAGGAGATCTTCGGCAATCTCCACGGCCTCCTCAGGCACAATCGCTCGCGTCCAGGGAAGCCATCCATATCCGTTCATGGTGACCTGCCCCTCGAACATCCGGTAAGCGGGTCGGGGCGTCTCACTTGGCCTACTCGGAGCAGTCAGCGCTTGCATCGATGACCATGCCTTGTCCAGGTACAACATGTCCGTCTTTGGCACCGACTGCACGAAGCTCGTGACGGCCACCTGAGCACCGTGAGGCATGCCCCAGGCGTCAGCCAGCGGGTCATCGCTGATGACACTAAGCGGATCGGCCAGCGCGAGTGCGGTCATGTCTGCGTCGAATGCGTATGCGTAGTATCTGATTCCCATGTGTCGATCCTGCCGAGTGCGCAACGTCTCCACCGGGCCGAACTGAAAATCTGTGGAAAACCCTTCAGTATCCCGCGGAGTGGATAGTCAACGAGGCGCGACGTCGCCCTGCATTGCCCATTGCGACATAGACACTTCGGACACTGACCTCCACGGTATTCCGAAGTCGAATCACCGGTTCCGCGAGCGTGAAACGCGTTGCCAGTTCGCACACGGTTTAGTCGAGCCCCGTCGCGTTGTTTCGCACGGGGGCATAGTGCGGGGTGGCGTAGCGTAAGCCCACTCATCAAAATCGTCCGAGTCGACGGATTCATGCGCCCGCGTCCACAGCTGCGAGGCGGGCTCATAGGCATTCATGAACATTTCGCAGTCGCAACAACACGCGCCCATCGTGGAGAGCCGCGCGATCAGTGCGGTGGCGCGAGGGGCGACGTGATCTCGATAGAGCGATGCGAATCGATGGGTGCCATTGCACCCGAACTCGTCGAGTTGGCGAGCCACAAAGCAGACAAGACATTCGCCGTCTGAGAGAGTCATGAGCGTAGAGGCGGCATCGTGAAGGATCCGCTCAGCCCGTTCGGTGACGGATGTGTGTTCCATGTGGAGACCGTGCCACGAACCACAGACATCGGTTCAGAAGTGCACGAGCCTGGCCGCGACGACTCGGACGCAGACTGCCAGTGGTGCGGTTAGAGAGAAACGTTGAAGCGGAACTCCACCGAATTCGGTCACCGATAAACATCATGGGCAGTGGTATCGCCCTACTTTGGGCGACGGATGGCGCAATTAGCCAGCGTTTAGGATGGTGCGGGCTTGGTCGAGCAGCGGCGCAAGCGCCCTGTGCCACACGGGCAGATCAACGGACAGTGTCACCCACGTGAGCTCACGATTGATCTGGTCGTACTGATGGATGATGAAGTTTCGGTTAGCGACGGCGACGGCCCAATCGACACCTTCCGGCGGGTTCACGCCAAGCCGAGACATTCGATTCGCACCTTCACCGAGCTTCATCATCAGCGAATCACCGGCCTCTTGAAGCAGGTCGTCAGCGAGATACGCGTCCCTGCCACGCTCGACGATCTCAGCAGACCGGGCAAGCCAGCCCGCGATGTGGAGGATTTCTTTCGCGCCTTTACGATTCATCACAGCAGCACCGCGTCGCGTCGAATGTCTTCGTCGATTCCTGGCGTCAGCCCGCCGTACGAAATGAGGTCGATTTCTCGGCCAAGGACCCGCTCAATCAGAAGCTTGAAACGAACAAACTCGAATGACGACGCACCTGGCCCCGCGTCCACAAGAAGATCGATATCGGAGTCATGGCGTGACTCGCCTCGCGCAACGGAGCCGAATACAGCCAGACGCTGATAGCCATTCTGTTCTGCCAGAGTCTTGAGTACAGGTGCAGCCGCCGCAAGCAAATCCGCAGGACTGACGGCTTCCAGATCTGGTGAGTTTCGGAGTTGCTGGCTGACCGCAGGCTGCGAGATTCCCAAAGCGTCCCCAACCTGCTGCTGGCTCAGGCCCGTGGCTAGCATCGCCCGAAGAGCGATGACGCGACGCAAACGGGCGTCGTCTTCGTGGCGACGAGCTTCTCGATACTCCACCACAAACGTCATAAGGCAACCTTATTCAGCATAGCGCCGGAGCAAAAGGTCCGATGAAAGGCTTGTGGTTAAATCCTGTTATCGCCCAGGGTCAGTTATTGAAGCGGAACTCCACGACGTCGCCGTCCTGCATGACGTATTCCTTGCCCTCGATGCGGGCCTTGCCCTTGGCTCGGGCCTCGACAACCGAACCGGCGTCGATGAGGTCCTGGAACGCGAAGACCTCGGCCTTGATGAAGCCTTTCTGGAAGTCGGTGTGGATGACGCCGGCGGCCTGCGGGGCGGTCCAGCCCTTGTGGATGGTCCAGGCCCGCGTTTCCTTGGGGCCGGCCGTGAGGTAGGTCTGCAGGCCGAGGGTGTCGAAGCCGATACGGGCGAGCTGGTTGAGCCCGCTCTCCTCCTGGCCGGTGGAGGCCAGCATCTCGGCGGCGTCTTCTTCGTCGAGTTCGGCGAGCTCGGATTCGAGCTTCGCGTCGAGGAACACGGCCTGGGCGGGGGCGACGAGCGCGGCCAGCACGGCGAGCTTCTCGGCATCCTGCAGCACGGCCTCGTCGACGTTGAAGACGTAGATGAACGGCTTGGTGGTGAGGAGGCCCAGTTCGCGGATGGGCTCAACGTCGATGGTCGACGCCGACAGCGGCTTGCCGGTGTCGAGGAAGGTCTGCGCCGCCAGGGCGGTCGTGAGCACGCTCGGATCGAGCTTGCGGCCCTTGGTCTCCTTCTCGTACCGCACGATCGCCTTTTCCAGCGTCTGCAGGTCGGCGAGCACCAGCTCGGTGTTGATGGTCTCCATGTCGCCGGCCGGGTTGACCGCACCGTCGACGTGCACCACGTCGGGGTCGGCGAAGCCGCGGATGACCTGCGCGATGGCGTCGGCCTCACGGATGTTGGCGAGGAACTTGTTGCCCAGGCCCTCACCCTCGCTCGCGCCGCGCACGATGCCGGCGATGTCGACGAACGACACCGGGGCGGGCAACAGGCGCTCACTGCCGAACACCTTCGCCAGCTTGGCCAGGCGGTGGTCGGGCAGGTTGACGATGCCAACGTTGGGCTCGATGGTGGCGAACGGGTAGTTCGCCGCGAGCACGTTGTTCTTGGTCAACGCGTTGAAGAGGGTGGACTTGCCGACATTGGGCAGTCCGACGATTGCAATAGTAAGAGCCACGAGAGTCCATGGTACCGGCTCAGCCGGTTCGGCGTTCTGCCGCATCGTTTCGCGGCACGCCCGGGCCGACCGGCGGGGCCACGGATGCCCGCCGGCACGGCGATGTCGGCGGCGCGTGAGACCATGAGGCGTGCCCGTCAACTTCACCGCCATCGATTTCGAAACCGCCAACTCTTCGGCCGCCTCGGCCTGCTCGGTGGGGTTGGTGAAGGTGCGCGACGGCGTCGTCGTCGACAAGATCGGCTGGTTCATCAAGCCGCCGCTCGGCCACGACCTGTTCCAGGAGTGGAACATCAAGATCCACGGCATCCGCCCGGACCACGTGGCGGCGGCCCTCAGCTGGTCGCAGCAGCTGCCCCACCTGGTCGCCTTCGCCGACGGTGACGTTCTCGTGGCGCACAACGCGGGCTTCGACCTGGGCGTGATCAAGACCGCGTCAGCGATCACGGGCATGACGGTGCCCGACTTCCGCTACGTCTGCAGCCTGCAGGTGGCCCGCAAGACCTACCACCTCGACTCCTACCGGCTGCCGGTCGCGGCGATGGCCGCCGGCTTCGAGGACTTCTCGCACCATAACGCCCTCGCCGACTCCGAGGCCTGCGCGGCGATCATGATCCACGCCGCCGACCGGCACGGCGCCGACACCATCGAGGACCTGGCCCGCATCTGCGGCGTCAACATGGGCGTCATCGGCCCGGTCGCCACCCGGGAACACCGCGCCGCGCACGGCCCGATGGCGCTGAACTAGCCGGCAGCGCCGGCTCCGAGGGCCGGCCCGCACGACGCGCGCGCGGCCTGCCGGCCGTGTCGGTGGTCGCTGTCAGACTGGCCGCATGGACCTCCTCGCGCTTTTCCTCGGCCTCCTTCTCGGTGCGGTGCTCGGCGCTCTCGTGAGCGTTGTGTTCCTGCAACGCCGCCAGTCGTCCGGCCCGGCGGGTGCCGACCCGGCCGTGCTCGAGGCCCGGCACCAGGTGGTGCTCGCCGAGAGCCGCGCCAGGGAGGCCGCCGTGCAGTCGCTGCTGCGAGAGGAACTCGCCTCGATGCAGGCCACCGCCGACGGCCTGCGCGACCAGATCGCCGACCAGAAGCGCCAGTACCGGGACATCGTCGACCGGCAGCACGACGACCAGGCCGCCCGCACCGAACGCGACAGGCAGGAGAGCCAGGTGCTGCAGGCCCTGGCCCCGGTGAAAGACAGCCTGGTCAGCATGCAGCGGAAGGTCGCGGAGCTCGAGCAGCAGCGCAGCCTGCAGCACGGTGAGCTCACCGAGCAGCTGCGCTCGGCCACCGAGTCAGAGGAGCGTCTGCGCAGCACCGCCGAGTCCCTCGCCTCCGCGCTCCGTGCCAACAGCACCCGCGGCGTCTGGGGCGAGACCCAGCTGCGCAGCGTGGTCGAGGCCGCAGGTCTCATCGAACGGGTCGACTTCGACGTGCAGTCCAGCATCCACTCGGATGCCGGCGCCGGCCGACCCGACATGGTGGTGCACCTGCCCGGCGGCAAGAACATCGCCTTGGACGCCAAGGTGCCGTTCACCGCGTTCCTCGAGGCCAGCCAGATTCCCGCGACGGCGACCGGTGCGGATGGCGCCCAGCGCGCCGTGTTCATGAAGGCGCACGTCAAGGCGGTGCGCGACCACGTCACCGCGCTGGGCAGCAAGGCCTACTGGCAGGGCTTGGACGCCTCCCCCGAACTCGTGATCGCGTTCATCCCCAGCGAATCGCTGGTGTCTTCTGCGCTGGAGGCCGACCCGTCGCTGATGGAGTTCGCGTTCAGCAAGCGGGTGGCGCTGGCCTCCCCCGTCACCCTGTGGTCGGTGCTGAAGACCGTGGCGTTCAGCTGGCAGCAGGATGTGCTCACCCACGACGCCCAGGTGCTCTTCGACCTCAGCCGTGAGCTGTACTCCCGGCTGGCCACCACCGCCACCCACATTGAGAAGCTCGGCCGCGCGATCGAGCGCACGGTGAAGGACTACAACGGGTTCGTCGGCTCGATGGAACGTCAGGTGCTGCCGACCGCCCGCAAGCTCAACGCCCTCGACGAGTCGAAGGTGCTGGCCCCGCTGGTGGGCATCGAGGAGTCCCCGCGCGAGCTGGTGGCCTACGAGTTCGTGGCCGCGCTGGAGACTGAAGCCCTGGAAGCGATCCCCACCCGGGACTGAGCCGCCCACGTCGCAACGCGAGTTGCACGTCGGGCCGGCGCTACGGGATGGCGCGAGCCGTGCGTTCCAGGTCGGAGACCGGCTGTTCGCGCTGGGTGGCGATCGCCGCGCCGGCGGCGGCGCAGACCACCAGGATGGCGATCTGCTGCTGAAGCAACAGGCTCTCGCCGAGCACGAGCACCCCGAAGACCGCCGCGACAACCGGGCCGAAGCTCGTGATGATGGCGTAGAGCCGCGGGGTGATCCGGCGCAGGATGAAGGTGTCCAGCGTGTACGGGAACGCCGACGACAGCACGCCCACCGCCACGAGAAGGCCGATCACACCCCAGTTCAACTTCGAGTAGTCCACCGTGACCACAGCCAGCGGCACGAGCAGCACCAGGCTGACCAGACTGGCGATGGTGATGCCTTCCAGGCCGGGCAGCTGCGTGGCCACCCGGCGGGTGAGCAGGATATAGCCGGCCCAGGCTGCCGCGGCGGTGAGCGCGAGGGCGATGCCGACCGGGTCGAGCGTGCCATCCGACCAGGTGAGCAGGAACACCCCGGCTGCGGCAGCGGCCGCGCAGACGAAGTCGAGGAACCGGCGGGACGCGGCCAGCGCCACCGCGAACGGGCCGAGGAACTCGATGGTCGCGGCCACGCCCAGGCCGAGCCGGTCGACCGACTCGTAGAAGGTGAGGTTCATCACCGCGAGCACCACGCCCAGCATCAGCGCGGGCCACAGTCGGGCCCAGGTGAACGTGACGAACTTGGGCCGGTAGAACGGCAGCACCGTGACCGCCGTCACCAGTTGCCGCACGGCGACGACCACGGGCGAGCCGACCATCGGGATGAGCAGACCGGCCAGCGACGAGCCGAAGTTGATGGTCACCTCGGTGACCAGTTGGGCTCCGGCTCCGGTGAGGCGGTCACGCTTGGCTGTCACTGTTCTCCCTCGCCGACCGGATGCGGTACTCCGACGACATTACCGGCCGACTGTCGGCCGCACGCCCCGTGCCGTGCCGGGTCAGCTGCGCCGGTAGGTAGCCCACCGGCGAAGGCCGCTCCTGTCGGAGCGGCCTTCGCTGGTTCGTCAGGCGCCAGCCTGAACGCTTCGGCTAGTGGAGACCGTGACGGCGACGACGAACAACCACGAGCACTCCGCCCGCAGCCATCAGCAGCGCGGCGATACCCGCCAGCGGAGCGATCTGCGCTCCGGTGGAGGCCAGGACGCCGCCAACGGCCGCGGCAACTCCCGCTGCCACACCGCTGGTGGGGCCGGTTCCCGGAACAGCACCGGCCGGCGCTGCCGTCGGAGCAACCGTCGGGGCCGGGGTGGTGCCTGCCGCGGCGACGGTCAGCGCGGCCGACACCGAGACACCGGTCTGGGCGCCGGTGAGGGTGACCGTGTACTGTCCGGGGACGGTCGGCGCGGTCCCGGTGATCACGGCTTGACCATCAATGACGTCGGCGACGCCCAGCGGGTCGGTCGAGGCTGCGGTGCTGATCTCGCTGGTGGCGCGCCAGTCGGCGGCCAGCCCAGCCATCGTGGCGGTGAATGCCGCCCCCGGCGCGACGGCGGCCTGGTCCAGGGTGAGGGTCGCCGCGGCGCTGAGGGACCTGAGGTTCGTGTTCAGGGCCAACGCGTTGGAGGAGGTGAAGAACAGATCGGTCTGGTCGGTCAGGCCGAGCACGTTCGCGGCACCGGGGCCGTACCCGGCGATCCGTACCTGGGAACCGGTGTGCTGCTGCGATTCGCCGGCTTCGGCGGTGCCGTAGCTCACGAGCATGGGCGAGCCTTCCTCGGTCGTCAGCGCGACGCTGAGGCCGGGCGGGGTCGACCCGACGATCTGGCTGGTGTGGGCGTGGTCGGCGGTCACCACGACGAGGGTGTTGCCGTCGGCCTTGGCGAATGCGAGTGCAGACTGCACCGCCTCATCGAGGTCGATGGTCTCGCCGATCTGGCCGCAGGCATCCGCTGCGTGGTCGCGCTTGTCGATGCTGGCGCCCTCAACCTGTAGGAAGAAGCCCTGCTCGCTGTTAGCAGACAGCAGATCGATGGCCTTGTCGGTCAGGGAGGCCAGCGAGAGACCGGTGTCCAGGCGTTCGGGGTTCGCCGTGCAGGAGGCCGGGGCGAGGTCGGCACCGCCAACAGTGGCTTCGGGGCCGATCCAGCGGGTGGGGAAGTTGCCGGGGGTGAAGAGTCCGAGCACCGGGGCGCTCTGGTCGGCCGTGGTGACGGCGGCAAGACCTGCCGCGTCGCCCACCAGCTGGTAGTCCCGGTCGACGGCCTGCTCGAACAGGGTCTGGCCGGCCCAGTCGCCGGCGACGGCCTTCTCAGTGAAGGTGGCCGCCCCGCCGCCCAGCACCACGTCTGGGCGGAGGGTGAGCAGTTGCTCGGAGATCGAGCCCAGTCCACCATTCTCGAGAGCCTCGGCGGCGCAGTTCGCCGTGGTCTTCACCGGTCCGTAGCAGCCGCGGTCCGAGATGTGGGCAACCTGGGCACCTGGGGTGGCGTCCTGGATTTCCGCGGTCGACACGTTACCGGTGCGCAACCCGTTGGCCTTGGCCAGTTCGAGCAGCGTCGACTGGGGCGTGCCGGCGATGTCCACCGAGAGTGCGCCGTTGTTCGTCTTGGTGCCGGTGGACCAGCCGCTGGCAGTCGATGCAGATTCCGACGCGTAGTTCGGGGTGCCGTCCTCGTTGAGCGCGTAGGTCGTGTATTGGCCGGTCAGCGGCAGCGCGTCGATCCCGGCGAACGCGCCCGCGGCGCCCTCGGCGTAGTTGCGGGCGACCGTGATCTCGCTGTCGCCCATGCCGTCACCGATCAACAGGATGACGTTCTTGGCCGGCCCGTCGACGATGGACTCGCGAACCGCGGCGGTCTTGTCGCCGTCGTTGCGAGCTGCCCCACCGTGGTCGTCGGTGGCGGCGTAGGCGCCGAGCGGCGCCAGGATGCTGACACCGGCGATGAGGCCGGTCGCTGCGGCCAGGAGCGCGCCGCGCCGGGTTCGGCGGATGGATGACTTGGACGAACGGAACACGGCGTTTCCCCCTGGACTTGGTGGCTCGGTGTTGATTCCGGTTCGAAATGCAACGACTACAAGGCAACCGGGCCGGCAGAGACACCGCGTAAACCGGCGGTGAACAACACGCGAAACCGCCTCGGTGTGCGGGAGGGAACAGCTCAGTGGAACACCGAACGGGCCACCACCGTCACCTCAACGGGCAGGCCGTCCGGCACGAACAGGGTGAGCACTGGCGGGCGCCACCAGGCCCGCAGGGTCACCGTGGCGCTCTGGCCGTCGGCAGTCTCGGCGCCGGCGAGCACCAGGTCCTCAACGCCGGAGCGCGGTGCGGCAGCAAGGTAGGCCGTTGCCGCCGCCCGGATCTCGGGGCTCGTCAGGGCGGCATGGAGCTCGCCGGCCTCGATCGCGACGGAGTCGAGGGTGAACGATTCGGCAGCGGCGAGCGCCGCGCCATCCGCCAGGGTGAAGAGTTTCTTCCGCTCCAGATAGAGGCTCGTGGCCGCGACCACGATCAGAACCACCATCAGCGCCAGGAAGCCATAGAAGATCGTCAGCAGCAGGACCGATCCCTCCTCCCCCGGCGCACCGGGGGCGGCGCGGTCGGCGGTCCTGGGCCTCATCTCCTTCACCCCCCGTGCCAGAATCTGGACACGGTCTGGGTGGCCGAGGCTTCCAACGGGACACTGCCGGCGTGCGACTGGGTGATGACGGCGGGCACGAACGGCAGGTCGACGACCACCCGCACGGTCACGGTCACCACACTGCGGCGGGACAGGCAGCCGGAATCGCCCGCACAGGTGATGTTCACCTGGGCGTCGGCCGCGTCAATGCCGTAGTCGGCCAGTCCCACCAGCACTGCACGCTCGGCTCGAGCCTCGGCGTCACCGACGGAGGGCGCCTGCACGTACACCCGGGCGGCCTGTCGCGCTGCGCCCTCCACCGCGAACGCGCCACCTTGCAACACCGACATGGCAAGGATCAGGTAGACCAGCGGCACCAATAGGATCAGCCCCGCCGTGATGAATTCGAGCGAGGCAGACCCGCGCTCCCCGGCGGGCCGCCACCTCGGGTTACCCGGTTTCCAGCCCCTCCACGACCGCATGCCCACTCACCTCCAGGCCACGGTCCACGCCCAGCAGACCGAACATCGGCAACGCCACCACCACCCGCACCCGCACCCCGGGCTGCCCGGCGACGTCAGCGTAGCTGGCGGTGACATCGGCGGCGTACGCCGGCCCGAGCGCTGTCGTGATCAGGTCACGGCTGCGAGCCGCACCCTGGTCGAGACCGCTATCGGCCAGCGCGGCAAACCGGGCGCCCTCGGCCGCCGCATCGAGCACGGTGTTGCGGATATGCAGGGCCAGGGCGAGCTGCAGCACCGCCAGGGTCAACGCGGTGAGCAGCGCCGACACCATCACGAACTCGGCCACAGCCGTTCCACGCTCGGCATCGCCCAGCGCCCACCGTCGGATCCGGATCATCTCGACTGGGCATTCGCTAGATGCCGCTGACCCGGTCGATGGCCTGCTCGAAGATTCCGCTGAGCGCGGGACCGGCCAGGCCCCAGATGATCATGACCAAGCCCGCGGTCATCAGAGTAATCAGAACCCAGCCCGGCACGTCGCCCCTCTCGTCGTGCAGCCCTCCGCGGATACGCTCCAGTAGCTGGGTGGTGAGGCTCATGGTGTCCTGCTTTCTCTCGGGTGGTGCACGGATGGATCGGGCGGTTCAGGTCAAACAGTTCAGGCGAGACGGTTCGGGTCGAACGGTGTCGGGTTGCACGGGATCGCTCAGACACGTCTAGAACCCGGCCTGCAGCACGAACAGCCCCGGGAAGATCGCGAACAGGATGGTCATCGGCAGGATCAGGAACACCAAAGGGAAGAGGCAGACATTATGATGCAGCTATGAGAGCTGCGATTTACTGCCGGATTTCCCTGGATTCCGCGGGAGAGGGGCTCGGTGTCGAGCGCCAGCAACGCGACTGCCAGGCTGAAGCCGCGCGTCGCGGGTGGACCGTTACCGAGACCTATGTCGACAACGACATTTCAGCCAGCAACGGCAAGCGGCGCCCTGCGTTCCAGCGGATGATCGCAGACGTCGAGAACGGCACCATCCAAGCAATCATCGCCTACTCCGTGGATCGGATCACCCGCACGCCGTCAGAGCTCGAAACGATCATTGCGCTCGCCGACAAGCACACGCTGGCGTTGGTAACAATTAATGGAGAAGTGAAGCTAGGCACGCCCGAAGGCAGGATGATGGCCCGCACGCTCGGAACTCTGGCGCGATATGAAGTAGAGCAGATGAGCAAACGGCTCGCCAGGAAGTTCTTGCAGAAAGCCGAGATGGGCGAGCCACACGGCTACGCTCCTTACGGATACTCCCGAGTCGCCGGCGGGGCCGGCTCCGCGAATCGCGACGTCGTCCGCCCCGAGCAAGGAGCCGTCGTCCGCGAAGCAGCCGAACGGATTCTCGCGCTCGAATCACTGCGATCCGTCGTCACCGACTTCAACGAGCGCGGCATCCATGGCCCCAGAGCTCCACTCTGGAATTCAACGATCCTGCGCCAGATCCTGCTCCGCCCGACGAACGCCGGCCTCCGCCAGTATCAGGGCCGCGTCATTGGCCCCTCAACGACCGAGCCGCTCTACGACGAGGCCATCTATGAGCGCCTCGTCGCTTTGCTGAAGGACCCGGCGCGACGGTCAAACAACGTAGGGCCGGGCTACAAGTACTTGCTTTCCGGCCTAGCGTTGTGCGGGTTGTGTGGCGGAGCGATGCGCCGGCAGATCGGTAGGACCGTCGTCAGCAAAAAGACGGGCGCGACGAAACGCCAGCCGCCGGCGTATAACTGCTCGAGCTGCTACAGAATCCGCCGACACCAGGAAGCGGTGGACGCCTCTATCGTTGAACTCGTCGTTGGGCGACTTGGGATGCCGGATGCGATCGATCTTTTTGCGACCAGCGACAGCGGTGTAGCCGAAGAGGCCCAATCAGCAATCGACGCTGTCAACGCCAAGGACCTCGTGATCAGCCAAATGTTCATGGCCGGAGAGATCACACGGGAGCAACTGCGGAGCATGACGGCAGCCAACGGCGCGGCCAGAACGACATCTCAGCGGTCCCTCGATACGGCACGGCCGTCAACGCCTCTCGCGCACCTTGCTGGCGGGCACGTTCGGGAGAAGTGGGATGAGCTGGACCTGAGCGCGCAGCGCGACGTGGTGGCTCGGCTACTGACAGTCGTGATCAAGCCGGCCGGAAGCGGCACCAGGTACAGCGAAGAGGATCTCGTGGTGGTCTGGAACGATTAGACCGTCTCCAGAGCCCGGTAGGCGGTAGAGCGCCCGCATCCCAGCTCGGCGGCGATCACCGTTACCGCTGTACCGCGGGCGAACATGATCTTCGCCAGTTCTATCTGGGCGGCGGTCATGGCCCGTGGACGGCCACCGATGCGACCACGTGCACGAGCAGCCGCGAGCCCGGCGTGCGTCCTCTCCACTGTGATCTCCCGCTCCATGGCAGCCAGGCCAGCCAGCATTAGAAGCATCAGCCTTCCAGCAGGAGTCGTTGTGTCGACGTCTTCGTTTAGTGATCGGAATCCGACGCCGCGACCGCCGAGCTCCTGGATAAGAGCCAGGACGTGCAAGGTCGAGCGACCGAGCCGGTCCAGCCTTGCCACGAGAAGGACATCGCCATCGCGAAGGTATGCGAGCGCCGCATCGAGTCCCGGCCTGGAGGTCTTTGTACCGGAGACACCGCGGTCCGCAAAGGTTTTGTCGGCGCCGGCCGTGTTAAGCGCGAGCGTCTGTGCGTCAAGAGTCTGGTCACCGGTAGAGACACGGGCGTAAGCGATGATTGCCATGATGATCCATCCCAGAAACGCCTGCCGCGGCTTCCGGGAACGGAAACCTTCTAGGACGACTTCTGGGACAACCATGCGCGGTGCGTCTGACATGGCGGCTCAAGTCCCGCAACCGGTCGTTTTTGGGACGACCCGCGCATGTACCCTTCATGACCACCACCACCTCCGACGCCAGCCTCTTCTCGACCTTCCTCGTCACCACGACCACCGAGACCATAACCTTCCATCGGAGCCGGACATCCGCATACTCGGAAGCCGCGGTCGGTGACACAGCCCCACGGACCGCAGCCGTAGGTTGCAGCTTCGAGCTCCACGAGCCCGCGGTCATCGTCTGGGCAGCCGGCGGCAGTTGGACAGGCGGCCTCGTGCTCTTCGTGGTGCAGGTGGCCGACACGGAATTCGTGCCGGCACCATGAGGGACGACGGGCTCGGCCCTCGTGTTGTGAACCTGGGATCGCCCCGGGGCTGGCAGTACATCGGGATCTCCGAGCTGGAGATCCTAAAGGTGAGGTTGCATAGAGACGGGACCATCACCGGAGGTATCCAGCGACCACGCGGAATCGTTGGGCCACACCAAAACCATTTCGGCCGCATCCTCCCGCTCGTCCTCTTCGAGCTGACGGTCGGCGAGGTCGGCTGGCTGTGCTTCAAACCTCGGCGACCATGGGTTCTCGAGGAGGTCACCGCGGTGACCCTCGCACCTATGCTCTGGATTGATGCGCAGCCGCTGTTCTACGGGTGACGGCAGGGTGTAGCTTGCGGGCTATGACCAAAGGTGACGACCGCGACCTGCCACACCTGCCCGTGGCTGACGGAGCTTGGGATGACGCGGTAGAGATTAGCGGAGACGAAGACTGGATCACAACCGAGCCGCAGCTGCGCTTGGACGGCGACCCGCGCATGTAATAGGTGTGCGAAACCCACGAGTCGTCACATTCAGCAGTCGGCCGGCGTTCAACGGTGTAATGGGCAGTGACTGGCACGTACTCGTTTGCGAGGTCGAAGACCGGCTGGCCCTCACGGCGACCGCCGAATCCGGCTTCTACAAGGTGACCGGCACCCGGCGCGCTGCTGTGATCGCCATACGGTCGGGCTTCCCTCCGACCGCCACCGTCATCGAGCGGTCTGGCGACCCCGTCGACGCAGCCTGGTCTCAGCTTTCCGTCTACGGGCTCCTGCTGCGGGTCACAGAGCCTGGTGTGCTGATCCCGCGTGCGAGGAACGAGGGCGGCGGTCTCGACATTCTGGACCTCGGGGTGGTAGAGCGGATCGTCCGGATAGTGCAATGCGACCCTCTGCACCGACGGTTGCAGTGATCCACGTGGTCGCGGGGCAAGAGAAAAGCGGCTCGACCACCGGTTAGATGGTCGAGCCGCCTTTCTTGTTCGCCTGGTCGAGCGTTAGATCCTATTGAGCGCTGGTTCTCCAGCCCTAGCCGCCGCAATCTCGGCGAGCGTCCCGAGAACCCCGCAGTCGGAACCGACATCACGGAACATCTCGCACTCCGCCTCAGGCTGGCAGAAGCGCACGGTTCCACCATTGCAGCCGGCCGTGCACCATGCATCCGCCGCGGCGCTCACGCTGTCACCGCCACTGCGGCCGCAGACCAACGACTTCCGGCGCCAGGGACAATCACCCAGGTGCCTTCGAGGAGCAATGTACATGTTGTCCAGGTCGGGTCGAACCGAAGCTCGCTGCGGTTCTCCATATCCACGTCGCCGAACTCGGCGACGAGCCGCTCGAGGCCGGCGATTACCTCTGAAGCCATCATGCTGCCACCCCAGTGCCTGCGAACGATCGCGGGTCCACCATCGGGATCGCGGCGAACGCTGCCGCTTGCTCGGCATGCGTGCCGGTTGGCGTGAAGAAGGCGGTGTCTTGCTTGACGCCCATCAGGCGCGAGCCTTCAGCTGAGCGAGTGCGACGGCGACGCGGGTCTGGGCGCTGCCGAAGTTCGCGACGATGAAGTGGTCGTGGTTCGTGATGCTGTTCATAATTCCCCTCCAGGATATGAATGGTGCAGTTGGTTGTGCGGGTGGTTGGTGGTGCAGGATCTACTTGGCAAGCAGGCGCTCGATGAGCGCGGTCTGCGCGGCCAGGTGGAAGCTCAGGCGGATCGTGTTCCGAGTCGCGACGTCGAAGCCGGCGAGCTCCGCCGCGTACCGGCTGGCGGCCGCGTCAACGCCGGCAAGAGCTGGGAAGAGCGAGACGAGCGCCTCTTCGACGGACTCGGCGGTGGACAGGTCGAGCTTGGTGGTGGTGGTGTTCTCTGGCATTTGGATCTCATTTCTCCGGCCCCTCAGCCGGTGGTGTGGGTGTGTGGTTGGTAGTGCGGTCTAGCGAAGTTCGAACGCCTGCTCGATAGACTCGGGTGAGTCGCCGTCAAGGTCACTGTCGGCCTCCGATGCCGAGATCTTGCCGATGATGCAGAGGGCGGCCAGTGCTTCCGTATTGCCGGTGGCGCTCCGCACCGACCCCCATGCCGGCCCCCAGACGGAACGCTGTCCGTCCAGGCTGTGCGGGTCGTAGGCCAGGTGGTGGATGCCACGGCCGCCGGGCTTGGCGATCCTGGCGCACCAAGAGCCGGGGCGGCTGTCGTGGCGGTGGATGCCTTTGAGTACGAGGCCAGCCTCGGCGACCTCAGCCACAGTCGGTTCGAGGTTTAGGTTTTCTTGGACTGACATGTCGTTCTCTTTTCTGTATGGGCTGCTTCCGCTGCCTGCATCTGGGCCTTCTGACCCCTTCACATACATAGAGGTGGCCACTTGCGCAAAAATCGGGGTGTTTTTGAGAAATACTTCAAAATCTTTTCTGACCAAAACTGGCGGGGGCACAGAAAGACACCCGGTGCACCGCACCGGGTGTCTCATGGTCTGGCTGGCCCCTGACTAGAAGGTGGTCTCCGCAACCACGGCGACCATCGCGCTGGACTTTTCCTTGAGGCCGAGCCCGTACCAGCGGGGGTAGCCGCCGACCGTCTTCTCGAAATCAGCTTCCAGGCGAGGAAGGATGCCACGCTCCTGTAGGCCTTCACGGATCGCCGGAAGGGTCCAGGAGGTGCTGCGTCCCTGCTCGAAGGAATAGGCCACGAACACGCGGCGGAGGTCAGCGCGGCCGCAGTTCATCTTCGCGGCCTCCGGGCCGGTGATCAGGCACTCGGCGATGAACCCGCCCAGGAAATCCTGGGAGGTGCGGTAGGAGGCCGTGGCTTCGGCGACCACGTCGCACGTGCCGAGGCCGTCCCGGCTGAACGCCAGGGCTCCCTCGACGAGCCAGCGCAGGATACCAGCCGACTCCGCGGCGAGCTTCATGGCCAGGTCGGCGTCCTTCTGCTCCGCGGACACGATGTTGTTGAACGGGAGGATGCGGACGCGGCGCCAGGTGCCGGCATCCTGTGCACGGATGGACGGGCGGTGGTTGGTGAGCAGCACCATCGTCGCGCTCGGCTCGAACGTCACCCGGGACTTGTAGAGACCACGGCCGCTGATCGTGTCGCTCGACGTCATGGTCTTCAACGCCATCTCGTCCAGCGAGTTACCGACGCCGGTCTCGGCCGAGAGCACGAGGCGCGCACCCTGCAGCTCGATCAGCATCTCATCGGTGAGATCACCGGTGAAGGCCTTGGCAGGCATCGTGCCGGCGTACGAGCCGACAGCCTGAGAGATGGCCTTCATCATCGTGCTCTTGCCGTTCTGTCCCCCGCCGGTGACCATGCCCATGACCTCCTCGACCGTCTTGCCGATCAGCGACATCCCGAAGAAGCGTTGGATGAACTTGACGTACTCAGCGTCGCCGCCAGCACTCTGCAGGATGAACCGCTCCCAGACTGTTGCCTTTGCCTCGGGGTCGTAGCCGACCGACGTCACCTTGCGCATGGCGTAGGCCGGACCGTGTGGCAGCAACTCGCCCGTCAGCAGGTCGACGACGCCGGACGGGGTGTTCAACAGGTACGGGTCGACGTCGCATTCGTCGGAGCGGAGCTGCACCATCGGGTCGCTCGATGCGATGATCCCGGCGTTCTTGATCGCGGCAGCCGATCGGCTGTTGCGGTAGCGCACCGGATCCTGGGCGTCGCGCTCGGTCAGCAGCTTGGTGACGTGGGCGACGTTGGGGCCGCGACCCTCGCTAGTCCAGATACCATTCTCGGCGTCGTAGCTGTTCCACTCACCCGTGGTCGGGTCGAACGTGTGGCTGCGGGTGTCGAGCAGCTCGTCGACCAGTCGCTCGGAACGGCCGGAGTCGTCATCCGAGTAGACGCGGGCAACGTTCTCGGCGCTGGTGATCGTGACCAAGTGAGTGGCGAGCAGGTCGGAGAGCGGGGTCGCGGCGCCTGCGGTCAACGCGGTTTGTAGGAAGTCGTCGATGCCGCCCTTACCGTCTGCGGTTACGCCGGGCGTGTCGATGACGTAGACGGTGGCGCCGGCCTTCTCCAGAAGCTGGCCGAAGGTTACGAGGGCACCACCCACACTCTTGTTGGTCCTCCAGTCAGCATCCCAGAAGAGGAGCTCAGTGCGGCCTTGGTGGTCGATGAGACCGACGGTCTCCGGAGCCAGCCGCGGCGTCGGCGAGTAGCCAGACTCGACGTCGCCAGAGACGAAGCCCATCGTCACACCGGTCAGGGCGACCGGGACGATCTCGAGACCTTCGCGGAGAGCGCAGGAGAGGATCGCGTCAGCCTTGGCCACACCCTCGGTCCAGGCTAGGACAGCCTGCGGGTTGACGGACAGCATCCGCTGACCGATCGGGTGAACATCGGCGGGGAGCTGTCCGACATCCGAGCCGCGGACCGCACCGGCCGGTGCCTCAAACTTCAGGCTGCGGCTCTTCGGCTTCTTGTCCTTGCCCAGGACGGGGATCGGTTCACCAGCCTGGTCGAGCTTCCGGGTGGTGCCGTCGGCTTCCAGCTCGTAGGTGAGGATGGTGCGGGGCTGGTCCGGCCGAACCTGGTAGAGGACCGGCTCGACGGGTCCGTGCTTAATCGAGTAGAGGGGGATGACCAGGCAGCTGTTGTCTTCGAGCAGCATGTTGTCGAGGGCGGCGCCGGTGTAGCCCGCGATCGCGTGCTTCTGGTCGCGACGTTCTGCCGTCGTAACGCCGCGGCCGCGTGCGACGTACTCGGAGTTTGCGCGCCACTGCAGGTAGGAGGCGTGGTGGCTGGCGAGGCGGTAGTAGCTTTCAGCGCTGCCAGCCGCCCACGCGGGCGTGAAGAAGGCATCGGAGTCGATGCTGCGAACCCAGTACGGGTCCGTGTCGTTCCGGATAGCCGCGGTTTCTGCATTGCGGAGCGCACGATCGCGGTTGGCGGTCATGAAGCCGAGAGCTTCCGGTGTGGCCGCTGGTGCCGCGGTCTTGGTGGTGAGAGCTGTGTTTGACATTTTGACCCCTAGGTTTTGAGGAGCTAGCTGCTCTCTCGCCACATAGAAGGGACGCTGTGCGCAAAAATCGGGGGTATTTGCCGAAATTGGTGTGAAGTACTTTCCAGCGGATGCTGCACGGAGTTGATGGACTCACCCTGGACTCACCTAGCGCACCCGGTTCTAGGGCACCCCGAGCTCCCGGCAGAGCCGATCAAGCCACAAAACTGCGCCACAGGGTGAGTTAGGTGAGTCCAGGGTGAGTCCCAGGGTGAGTCCGTTCGGGCATCCGGCAGAGATTCGAGACACCAACTTCCGCGTAATTACGCGGTTCTTGAACTGATTTTCTTCTTTTAGGTGTGTTAGGTGAGTTAGGTGAGTTGTTTTGAAGACTTTCTATGGTTGAAAATTGTTTTTGCCAAAAACGGCCTTTTCAGGCGGTTTCTGATTCTGAGTGAAAAACTTTCCCAAACGGACTCACCTAACTCACCTAACACACCCTGAGCCACATTTCCGCGAATCGGTAGGTAGCTGTCCGGGCAAGATCCATACCTGATATATGCGTGCGTCTGCCGAATGGGAGCACTCAGACTGGCGCGCCACCCATATTTGGGCGCACTGGCCGGTGGCTGACGCCCAATACCACCGCGCGATCTTCTCCCCTATATATGCGCGCGCAAGCGAACACCGGGCATGCCTACGAAGAACCCCAAAAATACTTCTTACCAATATCGGCAAATACCCTCAGTTTTTGCGCAAGCGGCCACCTCTGTGTGGTGAAGCAGTCATCCGGCTCTTCACCAGATAGAGGGGTCACACGCAGAATGTTCACAACCACCACCAAACCAACCGCCCATGCAATCGCACCGGCGCCGTACGGGGTCAAGCTCGAACCGCAGGATCACGCACGGCTGATCGTCACGATGGTCACCGGCCGTGGAACCGAAGCCACACCGGCCGAGCGCACCGCCGGCATCCGCGCCCGCAATGCCATCGTCACGGCCTACTGGCCTTGGATCGCCCGCGAAGCCACACGCACCTCCCCCTCCGCCCAGGCCTCCGAGGACCGCGCAGCCGAAGCCGTGGTCCGTTGCATCGAGGCCCTCGCGAAGTTCGACCCAGCCAAAGGAGTGCCCCTCAGCCGATTCCTTGTCGATTCGCACTCGGTCCACGGTGAGGCGGTCGCCCTTGCTGGGATGCCCGGCGACCTCGCGACTCGAGACCAGCGCCGCGGCTTCATCGGCCGCGGCCTCCCCATTCCCAGGCCGTCAAGCCTGGAGGCGCCGATCGGCGGCGGGGATGACGACCTGACTCTGGAAGAGGTAGTGCCGAGCTTGGAAGCCGGACCGGAAGAACTGGCTATGGTTTCTGAGCTGAAAGGGGCGGTTGCCGAAGCGCTGAGCCTGGTGAAGTCGGACCACCGAGAGATCCTGATTGCCTTTTATGGGTTGGATGGCAGCCGGCCTATGAAGCTGAAGGACATCGCCTTGCTGCGTGGGATCACCGAGAGCAGCACGAAACGCCGCCTCGAAAGCGCACGCCAGGCTCTCGCCGCAGGCACCCCTTCCCTCGCCGCTTACCTCGAGAACTGAGCCGCGACCATGACGCTAAACGTGACGGAAACCGCACCGACTCTCGCACCGACGCAGACCGCGCTGGCTGACCTGAGGATCGCTGTACGCGCCCTCGTAGCACCGCGGCCACCACTCGCCTCACTCATCGAGCAGGTCGCTGAGGCGGGCGGCCACAGCCTCGGCGGAGGCAGCGGTTCAGGTGGCGAGAAGCGCGGCCGCATCCCCATCTCCCCCGGTGCAACCGAGCTCTACGCCCGCATCGAACGGTCGGCCCGCGGGGCCCTAGCACAGCTGCAAGCGCAGCCGCGCCCGTACACGAAACGGATCACGGAAGCCCTCGCCGCGTCGCTGCCGTCCGCCACCGATCAGCGCAAGATCAACCCGGCCGCCGCACTCGTCTACTGGCTCGACTGGATGACAACGCAGGCGAACACCGCACGCGTAACGAGCGATGACCTGCGTGTCATGACGGGCTCCTTGCAGGAGCTGATCGACGCGGCCGACGGCTTGCTCCTGGTGACGCGGAAGGTGGAACTCAAGGTCACCTGCCCGACATGCCAAGCACGGAAGAGCGACGGCGGTTCATATGTACTGAGCGCACTGATCGTCGACGACCGGATGGAGCGGATCACCTGCTCTGCATGCGCAGGTAGCTGGGCGGGCCTCGACGCCTGGTCGCGTATGGCAAGGCAGGCTGGCATCATCCTCCCGCTCGATCTTTCGATGGTCTTGCTCACTGCATCGATGTAGGTCTAAATGGGATAGGGAATGGCGAGCACCCCAGGCCACGCGGCCTGGGGTTTTCTCGTGCCAGCAAACGTGTGTCCGATCGCGTTTCATATCTGTGAATTTCCTGGGCGTTTACCGAACCTTTGCTGAATGCTCGCGCATATGAGTAGTACACGGGATTCGTGTATCCAGATTCGGATGCGAGCTTCGTGTAGGTCTCTGGGAGGGGACAGAGCATATGTACGAATCACTCATTTCTTCCGGCCCACGCGTCGGTACCGTAGGCAAGATCGAGGCCTACATCGAGACACTCGATGCCAAGTCGGCGCGCCAGCTGCGGGCACACATCGCCAATCCGGCCACGCCGGTGCAGGCCATCCGCGACGCGCTACTCGCCAACGGATTCTCAGCCGGCCTAACCACAATCTGGCAGCACCGACATGACAGCTCACTTCCGATCCGGAAGGCGGCGTAAGCGCATGTACGAGATCATCGGCAAGGCCGCCCGTCAGGTTAAGATCCTGACCTTCGACATCGAGACCCGCCCCAACCTCGCGTACACGTGGGGCCTCTGGGATCAGAACATCTCGCTCGCCCAGCTCATCGAGCCTGGCGCCGTGTTCGCGTTCGCCGCCAAGTGGTACCACGAGAAGCGGACCCGCTTCCACTCCGACCACACCGACGGCCACGCCGACATGGTGCTGGCAGCCTGGAAGCTACTCGACGAAGCCGACATCGTGGTTCACTACAACGGCAAGAACTTCGACGTGAAGCACCTCAATCGTGAGTTCGTCCTCGCCGGTCTGACGCCGCCGAGCCCGTTCAAGCAGGTCGACCTCTTGCAGGTCGCACGCTCGCAGTTCAAGTTCCAGAGCAACAAGCTCGACCACGTGGCTAGCCAGCTCGGCCTGGGCGGCAAGACGTCGCACACCGGCTTCCAACTCTGGATCGACTGCATGGCCGGAGACGCGAAAGCGTGGCGCCTCATGGAGAGGTACAACCGCCAGGACGTCAAGCTCACCGAAGCTCTCTACGACCGGCTCCGCCCGTGGATCAAGAGTCACCCCCACATCGGCATGTGGACCGGCAAGCCGGACGCCTGCAGCAACTGCGGCCAGGACGGCCCGCACGAGTACACCGGCATCTACCGCACACTGCACCAGGCGTACGACCGGTACAAATGCCGCAACTGCGGCACCGCGATCCGCACCACCACCAAGCTGCACGATCCCATCAAGAACCGCCAGGCCGCATAGGCCACTAGCCCACCGCATCGTCAACCCACACCGGCCACCGATGCGGTGGGCTTCCCACATGCCCTCTGACCTGCGCACAGCGCCCCGCCGACAGATTGCCTGACATCGACCCCGAGGATGGTCGGCGCAGCAGACGTCGCCACAACCCCACCTTTGAGCACCGGCCTGTGTTTTGTCAACTTGAAGCCGGCCATTTCAGCGCTAATTAACCGGCCAGTTCGGCACTGTTTCCGGCCATTTGAGCAAGGCGGCCTGAACGGCCGGTTTTTGGGCGGCCCGGGCTATTTCATGAGGGCGTGTTTCACGCGGTAGGACTCGCCGCGGAACTGCAGGAGCCGGCCGTGGTGGACGATGCGGTCGATGACGGCTGCGGCCATGTTGTCGTCGCCGAATACCGTGCCCCAACGGGAGAACTCGAGGTTTGTGGTGATGATCAAGCTTCTTTTTTCATAACCGTCCGCGATGACCTGGAACAGGAGTCGGGCACCCTCGGTATCGATCGGTAGGTAGCCAAATTCATCGATTGCGAGGAGCCGGTTTTTGGCTATGTTGGCCAGCTCCCGATCGAGGCGGCCTTCATCTTTGGCGCGGCGCAGCTGCATGACCAGTGACGAGGTGGTGAAGAAGCGTGCCGGGATTCCCTCGCGGCAGGCGGCAGCGACCAGGGCGCTGGCGAGGTGGGTTTTGCCGGTGCCGACATCGCCGTAGAGGACGAGGTCCTCGGCTCGGTCGATGAACTCCAGCGACGTCAGTTCTTCTCGGCCGTAGTCCTCGGGGAACTTGACGCTGGAGTAGTCGAAACCTGTCAGTGATTTCAGCGCTGGTAGTCGGGCGGCGCTGAGTAGTCGTTGGCGGCGTGAGGCTTGCCGGGATTCGTGCTCGGCGAGGAGCATGCCGTGCAGGTACTCACGTTGTTTCGGGGTGCCTTTCTCGGCCCATTCGGCCAGCACGGTGTTCGTCAGCGATGCCTGCCGGCCGGTCTCGATGATGTCCTGAACGGTGACGAGGCTCACGCGATCTCTCCCGTCAGCGTGTTCACGGTGGTGAAGGCGTCGGTGGTGAAGATGTCATAAACACTCAAGTCCACGTTCTCCGCCGCCGGGGCGGTCCCGTCGGCCAGGCGCCGGGCGAGCATGCCCAACGCGGCGATCTCGGGGGCGTCTCCGCGCTGGATGAGCAAGTGCGCAGCAGTGATGGCGGCGTCGAACCCGGCCGATCCCGAGGCGGCATCGACGGCGTTGAGCAGCCTTCGCCGATTAGTGGCCGTGGCTTTGTCGAGCCAGTCGCGCACCGGCTCGGGGACCAGAGGCCGCAGCTGGGAATGCCCCCAGGCTCCGGGCTTGGTCACCAGCAACGGCAGCAGTGACGCCGGTTCGAAGATCGTCTCCGTCTGCCGGCCGAAGGCGCGCGGGAAGGAGCAGACGGGCGTGGCGTGCTCGTCGAGGATCTCGACGACGTCGTGGCGTAACCCGACGGTGAGGGTGCGGCTGTGGAAGGAGGACCCGGCCGCGTAGGTGTTCCCGTCAATGAGCAGGTTCCCGGTCTTGTCGGCAGTGCGGGACTCGTAACGCACCGGGTCGAACCCGACTCCGGGCAGCGCCAGAGACGCGGCGACGTCTTGGGCGAAGAGTTCGCTGATGGGCAGTCCTTTCCGGTAGTGCGTGGCCTCAGCCAACGCCATGCACCGGGCCATCAGCACGTCGTTCAGGCCCTGCAGCGTGGCCGCCTCGGGTTCGGGGACCATCAGGTTCCGGCGGAGGAACCCGACCGCGTTTTCCACGTTGCCCTTCTCGTTGCCGGAGTACGGATTGCAGTAACGGGACTCCGATCGGTAGTGCAGTTTGAACGCGCCGAACAGTTTGGTCTCAACCACCTTGGTGCCCACGCGTCGTCCGATGCCGGTGGCGTTATCAAAGACCAAGTGCCGGGGCGCGGCGCCGATGTGGTCGAACACGGTGCGCAGTCCGTGGCAGACGCACTCGGCGGTTTCGCCACGGTAAGCCTGAACAAAGCGCATGTTCGAGAACGGGAACGTGACGACGAAGATGTGTAGGACCTGCCGGATCCCACCGATGATGGCCTCGGCCTGCCCGAAGTCGACCTGCGCAGTGCCAGCCGGCCAGACCAATTCAGTGAAGCCCTCACCAGCCTGACGGTGGAGGGCATTCCACTTCTTCACGAAACGTTGCACCGGCGAATAACTCCCGCCGAAGGCCTGCTCGGCGACCAACCGGTCAAAGACCCGTTTGGCTGTGTGGCGTTGCTTGCGCGGCCGGCGCTGGTCCTCACCCAACCACTTCTCCACGGTCGCTTCGAACCCGGTCATCGCCGAGCCAGTCGGCCGGGCCACCGGCACCGGCGGCTTCGGTGAGTAATCGTGTTGCCCGGCGTATTTGACCACCGCGTCGCGGCTGACTCCCAACCGGCGGGCGATTTCCCGGCCCGGGATTCCGTGGGAGTCGAGTGTTCTGATATTTTCTTGCACGGACATGGGTACCGTCATCTGCTTCCTGGTTCCTTCCGGCGCGACCGCTTGGCAGTAGCTACGCCGTAAGGAACCTATCTGGGGGTGGCGGGCCCATGTCTCCAGCTCACTGAAGAGGGCCTCGGCCACCGGTGATCTCAATCTCTGCGACTTCCCCAAATCCAAGGTCTGGGAGGGGAATCGACTGGCCTGATTCTTAGCGCTCTTTTGGCAGGAAACCGGCCGCTAACTTGGCAGGATTCCAGTGCTGAAACGGCCTACAAAGAGTTGATCACACACAACCGGCCGCCTACCAAGGCCGTCAACGCCACACCGTGTGCGGGTCAGAGCCCCTTCTCAAGACCAGCCGGAAGAGCTGCGGATTAATCCGCACCACCGGCTAACGACCGGCAGCACACTCCCCTCCCCTGGTGTGCTGCCGGCCCTGAACGGCCGGCTGTGCTGCTTCTTGCCAGTGCACCCGGCCGTTCACCTTCCACCCAAATACCGCGCACTACCCGGAGCTCAGAGGGAGCCCGCAATGCCAGCAACAGAACTCGCCACCGTCTACGTCAAGATCGACGACATCCAGGTGGCCGACGCAACCAACACGACGCCCGACCGCGCGCTGATCAAACACGACGGCGTCGGGTACACGTTCCGCGTGGAGGTCGTAGACCCCGAGAAGCGCTTCAAGCGTGACGTCGACCGCGTCGCCCAGCGCTTCGAGGCTCAAGGTGATGCCGAATGAGCTTTAGCTCGCCGGATGGTGAGCTGCTGGACCTCTCCACGCCGCACGTCGAATATGGCGTACTCATGGGGTGCGTTCCAAGCTTCAACACCGCTGAGGCCGCACAGACAGCCGCCCACTGGCATGAGCACGTTATGGCACTCAGTAACGCGGACGGCTTCGGCCTTTTCGTCCACCTGGCGGAAACGTTCACGCACTCCGCCGCGGCCGCTGCTTGGTGCCACGACCTCAATAACAGCAGCTTCGCCCGCCCCGGTGACGAGTTCCGGGTCGTTCGGCTCACCGCTGAACTGGCCAAGGGAGTCAGAGCATGAGCCAGTGGGAGCTCGCCATGGCGGACCCTCGCTTCTGGCCCGTCCTTCTGCTCCAGTGGGCGTACATACTCGTTGTCTTCCTGTGCCTTCGCCAACGGGTTCTACGGCCTCGACCGCACGCAACCGAGGCCTGGAAGAACTACCCGGCCGCTGTCGCATGGTGCCGGCTCATCTCCTACCTACGCCGCCCCTTCGTGCAGATTCTCAATTGGATCGTCAAGTGACTCTCGCCGAGCTCATCGAGCAGCTGACCGAACTGGCAGCTGTGCATGGTGGGGACACAGTCGTATGGGCCATCCCTTATGGCGACATCGACCTTAACCATGTTCACTCGGCTGAGTTCCAGTCCTGGTCCAGCCGCATAGGTGCGGGCTCAGGCGTCGTCATCAGCGCTGGCTAACCAGCCCAACCTTCACGGCCCTTACCACGACGGCCGTTTCGCTTTAACCGCTCAGAGGGAGCAACAATGACCGACACAGCAGAACACAATACCGCATACATCCGGATCGTTGACCTACAGGTTGCCGACGAATCCAACGCCACGCCAGACCGCGGGCGGATCACCCACGAGGGCGTCGACTACGCGTTCGGCGTCGAACTGGTCGACAACGCGTGACGATCTTCGAGCTCGTCGAGAGGCTGCTTGACCTGGCCGGTGAGCATGGCGGCAACACCGTCGTCCATGTCGACACCTTCGATCGTGACACCGATGCGTTCACGTGTAACCCGGTGCAGTACGCCGGCTACTCGGACATGACGGACAGTGAGTCAGTCAGCAGCAATCCTTGGTTGATCTACATCAACTAGCGAAGGGCAATCTCCATCGGCCACCAGTGCAAATTCTTGTAGCCCTTCTTGATCCCAGCCTCGGTCGCCGGCGGTTAGTTCAAGACGTGCCCCTCATGGGCGTAGTTCATGACGCTCGCCGGGCTCACCTGACCTAACCCGGAGCGCGGGTCGTTGACCAGCGCGATGATCGCAGCGATGGCTTCCTTTGTGGTGTCATGCCAAACGACGATATTGCCTGGCCAGAGTAGGTCCCGCTCGCCCAGCGTCTGCACGCCTAGTGCGGACAGGTCCTGCAGGATCTCTGGGATCGTCAGCGAGCCCCGCCCCTTCATCCGCTTGACCAGTTGTTCTGTCAGTTCAGTGCCGTCCACG
The DNA here is from genome assembly GCF_004210215.2 of Cryobacterium sp. SO1. Classification (NCBI taxonomy): domain Bacteria; kingdom Bacillati; phylum Actinomycetota; class Actinomycetes; order Micrococcales; family Microbacteriaceae; genus Cryobacterium; species Cryobacterium sp. SO1. The sequence goes on along the minus strand of NZ_CP067394.1, from coordinate 1,036,857 downwards.
TTTCCCCTTGCGTCACCTGAAGGTATCGCAGCTCGGGACGGCAGCCACCCAAACACCGTCTTCCGCGGCCCTCCACTTCGAGGGCCGTTTCCTACTCAACGCTCAGAGGGATCAATAATTTGTCACTAGGTATCGACACCGGAACATCACAGCGGAACCTCGATTTCGGGCTCGCCCGTAGTCAGGGTTACGAATCCTGCTACGTGAAGCTTGGCGGCGATAACGTCACCCGCTACGTCGCACCGCACTACATCGCGCAGGTGGACAATGCCCGCGCCGCCGGAATGCGTGTCGGCCACTACTGGGTGCCGTCCGATGCACAGGATCCGGCCGGCGCCGCAAACTACTTCGTGGATCACCTGCGCGGTTGGACCGGCTCCGACTTCATCGTCCTGGACAACGAGTCGCTGGACGGCAAGCGTCACTACAGTGACCAGGCTGCTGCGGTATTCATCGACACCGTCCGGGCCCGCCTCGGAATCGGCGGACGTCAGGTCAAGTGCTACCTCGGTCTGAGCATCGAGCGGTCCAATGACTGGCCGGCTCTGCTCGGCACCGGCTGCGACTTCATCATCGCCGCATACGGCTACACGCCGTTCACCTACGACCTGGTCGGCAAGATCCCGGCTGACCGCAACGGCGGCCACCAGTACTCCTCGTCCGCCAACATTGGCGGGGTCACCATCGACGTCAATTCCTGGCGCGACTGGGCATTCGACTACGCCGGAAGCTCTCCGGCGGCACCGACCGCGGCACCGGCCAGCCCTGCGGCCTCCTGGTCCTACTGGGAGCCGAACGGCACTGGCGTCGCCAAGCGAGTTCAGCTCGCTCTGAAGGCCCGCGGCCGCTACGACGGCAGGTGCGACGACCAGTTCGGAGAGTTGACTCGAAAGGGCGTGCAGATCACGCTCAATGTCTCGCACCGCTTCGACGGACCTGTTGACGGGGTGATTGAGGGCGGCGGCTGCCGCGGTGTCCAGCAGTACGCCCATGATTTCGGCGACTACCCTGCCGAGCTCATCGACGCCCGGCTCGGCATCAACTCGTGGACCAACTTCGCGCTCGGTCTCGAGCGTCCGTAGCCACACGCACCGGCCGGCTCGTTCATCGAGCCGGCAGTTGCCCAAGGCCCTCAACACGCTCTAGCTCGACCTGGGTCTGTCTCAACTGATCTCCGCTCCGCTAGGGTGACCTCACGACGTGAGGAGCACAGTGGCGGGTCTGGAGTTCGAAACATGTGTTGTGTGCTCCGAACGTCATGCCCTCTGGCGCTGTGCCATGTCCGTCCACACGACGGCGGCTGGGGAGCGTTGCTCCGGCAATGTTGGATATCCCGAGGCGACCTTCGAGTCGAAGAGCGAGCAAGCGGCAAAGGTAACCCAGCGCCAGGCCGTCGCTCAGAAGGCCTTGCCACGGCGAGGTAGACCACCTCAGAGTTCACACGAAGCGTACGCAGGGCTTTCTGGGCAACCGGTCGTGTTGCGAACGCCAATACCCCAGCCCAAACAGAAGCAGAATCCGCCGGGTTCCCGGATGAACGCAACCACTGCGGCTGCGTCCTTCGCCAAGGTGGCGAAGGCCGAGCAGAAGGCACGGGACAAGCGAAAGAACAAGCTATTCGGGATGCACCCCCGCCGCACTGAACCGCTCGACCGCGGCATCTACCAGGTCAAAGGCGCGCGTCCCGTCAGCGGAGGCCTACCCTCTCTTGGGCGCGGCCACTAGGTGATCCGGCTCGTTCATCGGGCCGGCGCCAAGCCGGTTGCGCAGTAACCTGTCATCACCGTCGTGAGGAGCCCAGCCGTGTCCCTGCCTCAAATCGAATGCCCCGACTGCCACGAGCGACACCTCCTGTGGCGCGGGCGAATGGCTGTGCACGCGACGGCCGCGGGCCTCAGGTGCGACGGCACGATTAACGCACCGAAGCGGCCCGTGCGCACGAAGGCCGAGCCAGCGGAAGCGACCCGACAAGCGGCCAAAGGCACCAAGAAGCCCAGGCCGGAGATGACTCAGCGGGATCACGACGCGACCCACGGCAACCGTGCCGGAATCCACGACCCCGACCTTCTTGAGGCCTTCTCAGTGGCGAATGAGCGGAAGGGTCGAGGCCGACCTGCGGATAGCGCAGCACCGGAGCGAGTCATCTACCTGACCAAGACCACTCGGATAGTTTCCGGCGGGCTACCCAGTCTCGGCAGAGGGCGCTAGACCGAACCATCTGAACATACCCACCACCCATGAAGCGAGTCGCAACCTGCGACTCGCTTTTTGCATGCCTGCTCGGTGGGCAGAACGGCGGCCAGCATGACCCGCCTCACCGCTGGTGGTATCGCACCGTCAACTGGCCGCAGCACCCGCAACTGGCGCAAAGTCAAGAAGGAGTTCAGAGCTAAGTCAGCCGAGCTCAACTCACGGTGCGGTATTTGCCATCAAACGATCGACTACTCGATCACTAACACGACAGACGAAATGGTTTACGAGACCGACCACATCTACGCGCGGTCGAAGGCGGACAACATCCGCATCTCCGAAGACCCGGCCGGCTTGCAAGCGTCACACCGCCACTGCAACCGGAAGCGCGGCAACTCCCCGCTGAAAGTGTCGCTCGGCCGCCCTAGCGAGGCCTGGTAGCGCATTCGAAGCGATAACAGGCCTGGCCAAGACCCCACAGGGGTAGGGGGTCGCAGTTTTTCGCGTTCTCGACCCGGGCCCTGACTTCCGGGTAAGGGGCCCACACATATAGGCGTTTTCGCCAGACCCCCCTTCATTTAGGGCAGAGGGAGCATTTTCCGATGGCGCTAAACCCCCACAGGCCAGTCAAACCGCAGGGTCTGAGCAAAGTGGCGGCCCTGAAATGGACCGTCGTAGTGGCTCAACTCGACCCTGAAATCCTCACAAAAGCCGATTCTATGGCTCTCGAAATTCTCTGCGAGACCTTCTCCCGCTGGCACGAAGCAGTTGCTATGCGCCGGGCGAAAGGCCTCACACACACCAACTCCCAAGGCGTCGTCATCGCCCCATGGGTAGCCGCTGAGACCACAGCCGCGGCCGCCTACTTCGCACAGGCCGCCAAGTTCGGTCTAACTCCTGACGACCGCGGAGAGTTCGACGTCCGCCCGGAAGGGGCAGCTCCCGTTGACCCCGCCCTCGACACCCTCACCGCAGAACGCGATCGCGCCAAAGAAGGCCGCGGACCCCAAGCGGCTGGGGACTACTGAACCTCGGATCTTCACCCCTCCCCTTCGCGAGCTAACCCCCGAGACGAGCTGGGGCTTCAGCGTCATTTTCTTCGCCGAGAAGTTCTTGCCGTTGCTCAAGCTCCGGCCGTGGCAGAAGTGGCTCCTCATCCACATCGGCGAGATCCTGCCAGACGGATCCAACCGGTTCTCCACAGTCCTGGTCCTGGTGTCCCGCCAGAACGGCAAGAGCGTCATCTTCAACGTGCTCGGCCTGTGGACGCTGTTCATCGACCGCGGCGAGTTCATCATGAGCATCGCTCAGGACTTGAAGACCGCGCGCCTGATGTGGAAGAACGCGCTCAAGTTGGTCAAGGCCAACCCGTCGCTGAAAGCCCTCCTCGATCGAGTGTCGAACATCGCCGGCGCGGAAGCGTTCACCCTCAAGGACGGCAGGGAGTGGGGCGTCGCCAGCTCGGCGCCGGGTGCGGCCCGAGGGACCTCGAACAAGCTTGTCGGCTTCGACGAGCTGGGCTCCCAGTACACAACGGAGACATGGACGGCCATCAAGCCGTCACTGATCGCGGTGTGGAATTCCATGCTCATCGCGATGAGCAACGCAGGCACGTACCGCTCGGTCGTCCTCAACAAGCTGCGTGAGCAGGCAATTGCCGCCAAAGACGACCCGGATACCGGCCTCGCCATTTTCGAGTGGAGCGCCCCAGACGACGTAGAGGGTGACGAGCTCGACAACATCGACCATTGGGCACAGGCGAACCCGTCCATGGGTTACGGGGCGCTGACCGTCAAGACGATCCGTGACGCCCGACGGACCATGAGCGAAGGCGAGTTCAAGACCGAGCACCTGTGCGTGTACACGCCTCTGGCTACCGGCGGCGTATTCGGTGCCGGCGACTGGGAAGCATGCTCCGACCCGTCGAACGGACCGCGCTACCGCGGCTCGTTCATCTCCGCTTCGAGCGAGCGGATCATCTCCGTGGACACTTCAGCAGACCGTTCGATGACCTCGATCGGGATCGCGGGTTGGCGTGATGACGAACTCGCACACGTCGAGATCATCACTAAGCGCGAAGGCCAGGCCTGGGTGATTCCGTACTTGGTCGAGAAGTTGGCCAGCGACAACGCCGCCTGGACGAACGTCACCAAGATCGTGGTGCAGGGCAAGGCGACCACAGCTTCCCACCTCATCGAGCTCATGGAGAAAGCCGGCCTCCCGGTCTTCTCCCTCCAAGGCAGCGACGTCGGCGCCGCAGCCGGTGCCTTCTACGACGGCATCCGGGACGGCCTCATCCGGCACATCGACCAGGAAGACCTGAACGTCGCGGCAGCCACCGCCGCCACTCGCAAGTGGCAGGACTTGTGGGCCTTCGACCGTGACGGCTCCCCCGAAGACATCGCCGGCTTGATCGCCGTCGAGCAGGCGTACTTCGCGCTCACCATCTCTGCTCTGCGCTTCGGTGCGGATGCACCATCCATCTACGAAACGGAGGCTCCGCTTTGGGGCTAATCAAAGGCTTGGTGGGCTTCTCCAGGAAATCGGCGGGTACCGCAACTGCGACGCCGACGCCTGCTCAGACGTTCACCGCACACGAGACTCGTGCCCTCGTCGACAAGATCCGCGGGATGAACCCGGGCGCTCTCTACTACAAGCAGCCGTCCGTGCACTCAGCGGTCGACTTCATCGCTGGAAGCGTGGCTGGCCTCAAGTTGCAGACCTTCGAGCGGGTCAGCGACACAGACCGACGGACAGCCTCCGACTCAAACACCGCGAAGCTGCTCGCCAACCCCAATCCTGGTTTGACATCCTTCGAACTCAACCTGTGGCTCGCCTCCGACTACACCCTCTACAAGCGGGCGTACTGGTTCTTCGGCGAGACCCGCGACGGCTGGACCATCGTCCCGCTGGTCGTGCCGGCCGTCTCGATCAAATCCGGCACGGAAGCCGGCGGCGACCTGGTCATCACCTACACCGGTGGTGCCAAGTCGCAAACCATCCTGCAGAAGAACTTGATCATCTTCAAGGGCTGGAACCCTGAGCATTCAACCGAGCATGCCAGTCCGGCGGTTCTCTCCCTGCGAAACACGCTCGCAGAGCATGCCGCCGCCGAAGACCACCGCATCGCGAACTACCGCAACGGTGCCCAAGTTTCGCAGTTCATCAATCGACCAACCGCATGGGCGCCGGAAGCACGCAAGAAGTGGATGGAGTCATTCACGGAATGGCGCCAAAGTGGTGCAAAGCAGGGTGCCGCGTTCCTTCTCGAAGAGAACATGACCATCACGAACAGCACGCCGTTCAACTCTCGCGAAGCCCAGTGGTTTGAAGCCGCTCAGCTGACCGACGAGGTTGTCGCCCGGGCATTCAAGACCAGCCCCGACGTGCTGTCCGGCAAGAACCCAGCCGCGCTCACGGCCTTCTACAACGAGGTGGTCGGGCCGCTACTCGCCCAGTTCGAGTCAACGATCAACACCCGGCTGACCCCGGTCCTCGACCCAGGCAAGAACATCTACGTCGCGTACAACCTCAAGGCCAAGCTCGACGGCGACTTTCTCACCCGAGGTGCGGTCATGAGCACGGCGACCGGGCGACCGTGGATCACTGCGAACGAAGCACGCCGCATGGACAACCTGCCTCCGATCAACGACCCGGACGCTGACTCACTCGTGACCCCGCTGAACGTCCTCATCGGCGGTCAGGCGTCACCGCGTGACAGCGCCCCGCCAAAGTCTGCAGGGCAGGTCGCCGTGAAGGCTGACGCCACTGCGGCCGAGCCGGTCACGGCGACCGCGGACAGCGTCAGCGAGAAGGCGTTGCAGCAGGTCATCGACCGCTTCTTCGCACGCCAGTCGGTCGAGGTGCTCAAACAGCTTTCGACGAAGGCTGACGGCGAATGGTTCGACACGGCCCGCTGGGACAAGGAACTGGGCGACGACCTCTACAAGGCTGCCGTTCTCATCACCTCGCAGATCGGGTCTGACGCCGCCGCGGCTCTCGGCTTCACCGCCAGTGAGTACGGCGTCGATCAGACGCTCGCCTTCCTTAAAGCGGTCGCTGCATCACGCGCCACCTGGATCAACGCAACGACGCTCGCTGCTCTCGAAGCGGTGCGCGCCGAACCGGAGCCGGAGGACGACTCGCCCAGGCGGACACCCGAGACGGTGTTCGAAGAAGCGAAGACGTCCCGTGGCGAGCAGATCAGCCGAACAGTGCTGACCACCCTCGGGGCGTTTGCGCTCACCGAGGCGGCCAAGCAGCTGGCCGGCGACCGCGCGACGAAGACCTGGCACACCAATAGCACCGACCCGCGCTCCGCTCACAAGTCGATGGACGGCAAGTCGGCACGCATCGGTGAACCGTTCTCCAACGGGGCCCAGTGGCCCGGCGATCCGTCGCTAGACGCCGAAGGCGTAGCCAACTGCAAATGCTCCGTCTCCATCTACGTACCCCGCTAGGTCCTGAAAGGACTCCATGCTCACCAAATCATTGACCGCGCAGATCAACACTGCCGAGGTCTCGGACGGGCTCGGCATTGTCACGGCTCTCGTATCCGCCTTCCACGTTGTGGATTCGTACGGGGACGTGATGATGCCGGGGGCGTTTCAGAAGACGCTCGCGGCATGGGCCGCCAGCGGCGACCAGATCCCATTCCTCTGGAACCACGACACCTCTGACCCGTTCAACTTCATCGGCGACATCACCAAAGCCGAGGAGACGGCAGCAGGCCTGCTTGTTGAAGTCCAGTTCGACCTGGAAAACAAGAAGGCACATCAGGTGTACCGCAACTTGCAGAGTCGCAGGATCAAGCAGTTCTCGATCGGTTACTACCTCAAAGCGTCCGCCACGTCGGTGCGCGACGGGCTGGCCGTCCTCGAACTGTACGAGATCGACCTCCTCGAAGCGTCCGTGACCGCCTACGGCGCCAACCCCGAGACCGAACTTCTCGACGTGAAAGCCCTCGCGGCTGATCTCGTCGAGGCCAAGGCTGGCCGGACCCACTCGGCCGCCACCATCGAGCGAATGCGCGCCGCGTACGAGCTCCTCGGCGAGCTCCTGCAACCCGCAGCGGCTCCCGAAGCCGGCACAGACACAGATGCTAAGGCCGCGCCCGGCCAAGCAGCCACAGCCCAGGAGCCGCCCACGGCCACGGCTCAGGAGCTGCCCGCCAAGGACGCCGCCAATGAGGCCGTGAAAGCGCTCCAAACCCAACTCCGCCTCACCGTCCTGAAAGGACTCATCAATGTTTGATCTCATCGCACTCAAGGCCGAAGCCTCCGCCCTCATCCTCAAGTTCAGCACCGCCGGAGTTGAGACCACGGACGCCGAGTTCGCCCGTCTCGAAACGGTGACCGCCGAAATCAAGTCGGCCGGTGAGCGTGAAGCTCGCATCGCAGCGACCAAGTCGGCTGTCGCTGGCATCGCCTCGGTCAGGGTCGAGAAGGCTGCTGACACTGACATCGAGGCCAAGAGCTTCGGTCACAACTTCGTCAAGAACGGCGACATGGCCGCGTTCAAGGCGCACCGCAACCAGGAGGTTCCTGAGTTCAAGGCTGTCGGCCCGACCATGGTCGGCACCGAGCTGATCAGCGACATCGACCGGGTCATCGTCAGCAACCTGCGCCCCGCGGAATCCATCGAGGACCTGTTCGGGTCCGGCAACCTCTCCGGCAACGCGCTCGAGTACCGCTACGAGCTCCCCGTCGAGGGCACCATCACGGCCGTCGCCGAAGGTCAGGCGAAGGCGCAGGTCAAGTACACCTACGACATCGCACGCGAGACCATCGCCGAGGTGGGCGCGTCCATCGAGTTCACCGACGCCATGACCGAGGACCTCGACTATGTGGTCACCGAGATGAACGGCTCGCTGCTCAAGGACCTGTCCCTGAGCACCGATGAGCAGCTCCTCTACGGCGACGGCACCGGCGTCAACCTCAAGGGGTTGCTCGGACGTACCGGCGTGCAGACGCTGGTCTCGGCCTCCGTCGAAGACAACCTCGACAACATCAAGCACGCCGCCACCCTGGTGAGCATCGGCTCGCAGCGTCAGGCTGACTACCTGATCATCAACCCGCTCGACTTCGACGAGTTCATCCTGGCCAAGGACAAGAACGGCGCCTACCTCGGAGCCGGCCCGTTCGTTGCCACGGTGACGCAGGGCATCTGGTCGATCACGGCGTTCGTCACCTCCAAGGTGGCCGTGGGCACCGTGGTCGTGGGCGCGTTCGCTTCGGCCACCGTCCTCAACAAGGGCGGCATCAAGTCCAAGTCGACCGACTCCCACGAAGGCAACTTCGTCAAGGGAATCACCGTGGTCGTCGCATCGCGTCGTCTCGGCCTCAAGGTCCCCCGGCCGGCAGCGTTCGTGAAGCTGACGCTCTCCAGCGTCGCTGCCGCGTAGCACCACCGCACCACCTCTGAACGGCGGGCGCTCCCACCCGAGCGCCCGCCGGTCACCCCAACTTTTCAGCACAAGGAGCCACCGTGCAGACCTACGAAACCCTGCTGCCAACGCCCAGCAACGACCGCAACAGCGAACTGCTGGAAGCCGGCGAACGGTCGGTACGAGATGAGTGCGGTTGGCACATTGCCCCGTCCATCACGGAGACCCTCATCCTCGACGGCTCCGGCGCGGGCACCCAGTTCATTCCTTCCGCCTACATCACCGATATCTCGGCCGTGATGAACGGCGACCAGGTGATCGACCCGGAGACACTCGAATGGAGCGCGGCAGGATTCGCCCGCCTACCCGCCGGGCAACGGTGGACAACACGCCTCCGCGGGGTGCGGATCACGCTGACGCACGGTTACGACTCGGCCCCGGTCGTGGTGGAGATCATCCTCGCGATGGTCGCACGCGCCGCCGCCAGCCCAGAAGCTCACACCCGGGTCGCGATGGGCGCCGTCAACATCGGCCACTCACTCGTCGCACCGGGCGTCTCCGGCGGGCTCGTCCTCATGGCCCACGAGAAGGTCGGGCTGACGCCCTACCGGCTCGGGTCGGTGAGCTGATGGGGCTGTTGACCCGCGTCACCTTGGGCGTGACACGCGCCCCGGTCATCCGCCAACGCGGAAGCGAGCAGCGTGACTGGGCCGCCGCGCGATCGCACCGTTCACCAGGATGGCTCTTCCAGCCTGAGGACAGCACAGCAACCCCGAACGACGGGCGCGAAGACCTTCGCACGGACGCCACAGCCATCGGCCCGTTCAGCGCCGACGTGGCCTACGGCGACCGGGTCACACACGGCGGGATCGCGTACCAGGTCTTCACCGACCCGCAGCGGTGGCCGGCGCCGGTGGACAGCCTGGCGCACACCGTCCTCAAGCTCACCAGATTCCGAGGCTAGAACCGAATGGCAAGATCACGCTCCTCATCCAGGATCGACATGAACAACAAGGGGATCGGCGCTGTCGCAAAAGGCGCGTGGATGCTCGGCTCGGTTGACGCTATCGCTCACCGTATTGCACAGGTTGCCGGGCCCGGGTTCGAGGTCAGCACCCGCCGCGGGAAGTCGCGTGCGGTCTCGTCCGTGTACAGCGCTACCGATGAGGCGAAGAAAGCAGAAGCCGAGAACCGCGCGCTGACGCGGGCCATCGACGCAGGCCGCAGCTCGTGAGGTTCTACGACATGGAATCCGAAGTAATCGACGACCTCAACGCTCACTTCACCGACGCGCCAGCAGCTGACCGGCCGCCCGAATTCGGAAGCCGCTTCATCGTCGTGCATCGGACCGGCGGTGTCCTGGCCTCACGCGTCAGTGATAACCCGATCCTCGTTGTCGAATGCTACGACGCCACGCCAGAGCAGGCCTACCAGCTTGCCGCAGAGGTACGCGAACACCTCGCCCAGCTCCCCCGCCGGCTCACCACAGACCCTCGCGTCTACAAGGTAGTCGAGACGGCAGGACCGGCGTCACTGCCGGACCCGCGCAGCACCAGTCACCGCTACACGCAGACCATCGCAGTCCACACGAGAGGCAGGCGCGCCGAATGAGGCTCACCTTCAACACCCGCGTCAGCCTTCCGGGCGTCGCATACGCAGCTGGCGAAACACACGAGGTGAGCGACGCGCAATGCCGCGAGTACCTCTACCAGGGCTACGCCCGGATTGCTGACCCGGCACCGCACGCAAAGGCCGCCCAGCCTGCCAAGACCACCCCAACCGCAGTACCAACAACCACCGGCGCTGCCGGGGAACAGGAAGCCTCAAATGGCTAAGAACGACTCCAACATCCGCATTTACGGTGACGAGGAGGCGACCGTTTGGGTTGCCCCTAAGGGCACCGAACTCCCCGACGACCTGGCCGCGCTTGCCGCGCCGTACGCAGACGCCGGCCTGCTCGGCGAGGACGGCATCGAGTTCGAAGGCGAGCCCGAGACCGTCGAAGTCCGGGTTCACAACGGCTTCCGGATCGCCCGCACCAAAATCACCGGCGGCAAGCAGACCGTGAAGATCGTCTGCTCCGAGACGAACGCGATCACCAACGGCCTCATGTACCCGGCGGCAGTCGTCACCACGACAGCCGGTGTCACCCGGATCGACAACAAGGAGAAGTTCGTCTCCGACGAGCGAGTGTTCGTGATCGAAGACTACGACGTCGACATTCACACCCGGACGGTCATCACCCGCGGTGAGGTCACAGAGCGCGGAACTGTCGTCCAGAAGGCCGACAAGGAAACCATCTTCGAGTTCACGATCACGTCCTACGGAGCGATCTACACCCTCACCAACGACGCCGCCCTCGCAGTAGCCGCGGCGTAACCAAGCCGGCGGGCGCGAGTTCGGCGATGTCTCGCGCCCGCCTTCCATCACATCGCCACCCAGCAGTATCCCAACCCTGAAAGGCACATCGCCCATGTCGTTTCCCATTGCACCCCAGCCCGAGACCACCCGCGAATACGCGGCATCCCTCGGAGCAGCCCTGCCCACCGACCATAAAGCGCCGGCCACCGCCGCACCTGTCATCCCCGTCGTGTTCCGCGGCCACAACCTGACCCTCGACATGGCGCTCTGGGACCTCAACGCCCAGCTGTGCTTCGAGAACAACCACATCGCCAAGGGCTTCCTCGCGATTTTCGGAGAAGAGCAGTTCGGCCGTGTCATCGGGCACCTGCCGCTGAACGAACTTCCCGAGCTGATGGCGGTTGTGCAGGCGAGTCAGGAAGCAAAAAAATAGGCAGCTGCCGCTTCCTCCTGCGGCATCACCCGATCGCAGTTGACCTCGACCTCCGCCGGTTCTACGGCGTGACGGTGAACGACGTCCTCTCGGGTGCCCTGCCGCTTTGGTACGCAGCCGAGCTCATAGACCTGCTCCCCAACGGATGCATGTACAAGCGGGAAATCGGCGGCCGCTGGGCCTGGACCGATGACCAGCAGCTGATGGTCGCAATGCACCACCAGCAGGCGATCGCCAACTGGCAAGGATCCGTGGACGGCTCCAAGAACCGGAACCAGCCGAAGCCGGCTGAACCACCGCGCGGCCGGTACGAGGTCGAAATCCAAACCGACGCTATCTACGACCGCGTGAAGCGGCATGAAGAGGCCGTGGCCCGGCGCGCCCAGCGCCAGCACGACGAAACCACAACCGAACAGTAAGGCGCGCCCATGGCCGAGACCAACAAGATCGATATCGCTACGGTATACCTGCACGTCATCCCTTCATTTGAGGGGATCGAACAGTCGATCGGCCAGCAGTTCGGGGTGCCTGCACGCCAGGCCGGCGAGCGTGCCGGCGACAGCGCCGGCCAAGGGTTCGGGTCCAAGTTCGCGGCGAAGGGGAAGCTCGTCGCCGCGGCTGGCGCGATCGCAATCGGCGCAGCTGTCATGGCCGGGTTCAACGCGTCCATGGACGCTGAAAGCGGCAACAACAAGCTGACGGCCCAGCTGGGTCTTTCGCCGGCTGAGTCCGCCAAGTACGGGAAGATCGCCGGCCAGCTGTACACGTCGAACTACGGCGAGTCGATGGGCGACGTGAACGCCGGCATTGACGCGGTCGCATCCACGCTCGTCAAGACCGGCAAGATCGGCGAGAGCGCACTCGAAGGAACCACCGCAAAAGCTATGAGCTTCGCGTCAGCGTTTGACACCGATGTGTCCGAAGCTGTCAACGGCGTCGGAGTACTCATCGACTCCGGCCTGGCGACAAACGCCGACCAGGCGTTCGACTTGATGACGGCGTCGGCCCAGCGTGTCCCGTCCGCGATGCGCGGTGAATTCGCACCAATGGTCGACGAGTACAGCAAGCACTTCGCCAACCTCGGGCTGACGGGCGCCCAGTCTATGAGCCTGTTGGTGGCCGCGAGCCAGACCGGCGCCGTCGGCATGGACAAGACCGGTGACGCGCTCAAGGAATTCACGATCCTCGCCACCGACGGCTCGGCATCCTCCATCGCAGCGTTCGAATCGATCGGCTTGAACGCCAGTCAGATGGCATCAGATATCGCCGGCGGCGGACCGGCAGCGGCGGAAGCTCTAAGCACGACCGCCGCAGCACTACTCAAAATCGAAGACCCGGCAGCACGGGCCCAAGCCTCCATCGCACTCTTCGGAGCCCCGATGGAGGACATGGGTATCGACCAAATCCCGAAGTTCCTGACGTCTCTCGACGGCGGTGCAGACGGGATGAAGGACTTCGCCGGCACGGCCGCAGAGCTAGACAAGACCATGGGCGGCGGAGCTGCCGCCAGCATCTCCGGTGTGACACGCGGGCTGCAGAAGCTGATGACGGACGCAATCACCCCGCTCCTGCCGGCCGTCTCCTCAATCATCGGGTTCATCTCCGACCACACCTGGATCATCGGCGTCCTAGCCGGCGTCGTCCTGACAGCTTTGGTGCCGGCGATGGTCGCCTGGGCCTCCGCTACGTGGGCGACTACGGCGGCATTCGTCGCGTCGCCACTTGGCCTGGTCGTGATCGGGGTCCTGCTCATCATCGCGGCCATCGTGGCCCTGGTCGTCAACTGGGACATCGTAATTGCGTTCATCAAGACCACCCTTGCCGGGTTTATCGACTGGATTTTTGACGGCCTGACAGGTTTGTCCATCTGGTTCGGCACCATCTGGCAGGGAATCCTTGACACCGCCGCAGTGATCTGGGGCGCGATCGGCGCCTTTCTGAAAGCCGCTTGGGATGCCATCGTTGCGATCTTCATGGCCGTGCACCCGGTAGGCATCATCATCTCCCACTGGGACCAGATCATGGCGTTCACCAGCACCGTCTGGACGAACGTCTCGAACTTCATCTCGGGCATCTGGAACGGGATCATCAGCGGCATCTCAACCGGAGTCGGCAACGTGCTCGGCTTCGTGTTCGGTATGGGCAACAGCATCGGCGGATTCTTCGTGGGCCTGGTCGAAACCGCGAAGTCCTGGGGCTCCAACATCCTCGGTGGCCTGCTCGACGGTCTCAAGGCCATGGGCGGAAAAGTCACCAGCTTCTTCGGTGACCTGCTCCCTTCCTGGGTCACGGCCCCGTTCGCCGAGGCGTTGGACATCCACTCACCGTCGCGGGTCTTCTTCCGCCTGGGTGAGCACACCGGAGACGGTTTTCTCGGCGGTACTTCCTCCAAGAAGGACCTGATCGAGAAATCCATGCAGTCGCTGGTGACCATCCCGACCGTGCAGTCAAGTGCGATCGCACCGGCCCGCTCCGCCGAAGGCGGACAGTCCGGCACCGGCGACACCTTCGAAATTCACCCCTCCGCGGGAATGGACGAGACGCTGCTCGCGCAGAAGATCTCCACCGCCAACGCACGGAAGAAGCGGTTCTAATCATGAGCACAGTCGACGGCCTGGTTGCAGGTCTGACCCTCACCACAGGCGCAAGCTACGGCCTGGACCCGGCCGTCGACATTGTGCTCACGGGGCTGGACGGCTGGGACGGCGGAGGGTCAATCCGCCGCATGTCCACCCCGCGATTGAACGCGCCAGGCGACTTCGCCGAGCGCGGTTACCGCGGGGCACGTCTGGTCTCCGCGACTGGTGAGGCGACGTTCCCGACCCGTGCACAAGCTGCCCGGTTCATGCTGGACGCGGTCGCAGATCTGGCCGACGGTGAGGCCGGCGTGCTCACCGTGCACAACACCGACCTCAACCTCACCATGCACCTCCCCGTCTACCTCGACGAGGTTGCCGACGTAAAGCTCACCGGTGAAACCGATGTCAGCTTCAGCTTCGACATGATCGCGCCGGACCCCCTCAAGTTGGGCGTTCCGGAGCTCGTCGCTGTATGGCCGTACTCATGGACCAACACGGGCACCGCCACCGGACGACTGGTTTTTCAGGTCGCCGGCGTCTTCCCCCACGGGTTCACGATCACCGAGACCCTGACAGGCGCCGTCCTCGCATACACCACCAGCTTCGACGGCACGGCGGCACCGCTCGTCATAGACGTCACCACGGGCCGCGTAACGCACGCGGGATTCAACCTGGCCGCCGGGCTCACCACCCGCGAATGGACGCGCGTACTGCCCGGCCAGAGCGCCGCATTCGACCTATTCGGCGTAGACGCCACCAACCCGCAGCTGATCTTGAAGGGCACCTCCACATGGCACTAACCAAGCGGATCCTGGCCTTCCAGATGACGACCGGCGCGGTGCTCTACGAGCTCGACCCGTCGAACATCAAGTGGTCAACGCGCCTCAACAAGTACGGCACCCTCAGCGTCGACGTGCGGGTCGGGTCCTATGACATCGACGCGCGCGCGGTGCGCTCCTGCACCATGCCGAAAAAGCACGGCCTCGCGTTCGTCGAAGGCGACCGCATCATTGAAGCCGGCCACATCACGTCCCGCACATTCACCGATGACGATGCCAGCGTCTCCCTCTCCGCGATCGGGCTGTGGGGCTACCTCGAATGGGTCAAGGTCTTCTCCCGCGACTTCGAGCGTGCCTGGCAGAAGCCGAAGACCGACACACACACGATCTCTGGCACCACGCTTGCGGGGATCGCACGGCAGCTCATCCGCAACGGCATGGACAATGTCCACGAGCAAGGCCGGATGGTGTCGATCACCACCAGCCCCGACGGGGAGACGGGCGCCGCAACACGCACCTACGCAGGCAAAGACCTGGCAAGCATCGCCACCCGCCTGCATCAGCTCACCGATGTCGAAGGCGGACCCGACCAGGCGTTCGAGCCCGAGTTCACCGACGATACCCAGAGCCGCATCCACTGGGTGCACCGCGCGGGGACGAGAGCAGCTCCGCTGCTCATGCAAGCCGGCGAGCCCCACACCCTGGACTTGACGGTCGAACAGGGCCCAGTCACCGGCCTTGGCGTCGACCAGGACGGCACCGCCATCACCACCCGAATCTGGGCCCGTGGAGCAGGAACCGACGACACCCAAGGGATGGCGACTGGCACCAACGAACTGCTCCTCTCTGACGGCTACCCGCTGCTTGAAGGCGACCAAAGCTTCGACGTCGAAGATCAAGCAGTCCTGCTCAGCCACACCGTGCAGGCAGTCGCGGACACCTCCGCCACGATGAGCACCTGGTCACTCAAGCTCAAACTCGACCGAATCTCCGACATCACGCCGGGCGACTTCGCCCACGTCTGGGTGACAGGCAAGAACGGAGTTGAGGATGGGAAGCACCTCTGCCGCGTCGTCGGCGTCGATGGTGACCACACCGATTCCGTCAGCCTGACGGTCCAGCCGACCCTGACCACTTGGGATGGGTTCGACCCTTTCAAGGTTCCGCGTCGATACATCGAGCCGGACGCTGCCCGCGCCGAGTCGGAGGCGTCGACCGGATCTGTTGGAAGCACGGGCGGTGGCGGCTCCGCTGTCTGGGGCGTCATCGACCCGGGTTACGTCAGCGGGCGGGCCTTCGTAACCCTTGAAGGCTCCACCGCCCTCTCCACCGAGGCTTACCTGTACCACCACAGCTACTACCCTCAGCGCGAAAGCCGGGTGCTACTGATCCCGGATCCGTCCGGGTCCTTCGTGATCCTCGGTGAGTTTCTCGGTGACCAGCCGGTCACCGAACCGAAAGCACCGTGGCTGATTTACCAGTCGGACCTCTTCGGTACGGCGACGGCGGCCAGCACCAGTGCTGGGTGGGTCACGGCGCCAGGGATCCTTGAGTCGACAAGCATCGACAGCTGGGACGTCCCGCTCATCCAGCTCGACCCGCAGTACCGGCCTGGCCGGATGTGGATGGTTGTGGCACGTGTGATCAACACCAGCGACGGCTCCCACTTCGGGCACACCGTCCTCACCATCGACACCGAGGGTCACGTGATGGCCGGCCAGCCGTATCCGAGCGCTGGAAGCACCTTCCCCGCAGACGGCTACCGCGGCGGTTACGGCGTCAGCCTCGCATCCCTGTCGCTCCTCGTGGGCGCCGGGGAGGAGAACCCTGACGACGGCCGCGGCGGTACCGGGCGCGACAGCCTGGGACTTGGTTACGGCTTCGGCCGCGGCAGCTACGACCCGGCCACACAGTGGTTGGCGGACGGCTGGGGTCCAGCAGAGAGCACACATTCCAGCTCCCGTGATGGTGTCTTCGTCATCGATCCATCGACAGATTCGCAGGTTGCCCTCATCCACGGTGCCGGCGCCCTCTCCGGGTCCGGTATCGCTTTTGACGGGGTCCGTTGGGAAGAAGCCAACTTCCCGCTCACATGGCTGACGCTGGAGCTGCAACCCGGGTTCGTGCACGGCGACTTCGCCGCGGCACCCGCGTACGACCTCGAGAACCACGGCGGCCCTGCGCAAGCAGCGATGCGGCCTGACGGCGGTGTGCTCCTCCGCGGCGGCTACGAAGGTCCGATGGGCTCCGTCGGAGCCTTCCTACCCGCCGGCTGGGCGCCTGAGTTCGAGTTGCAGACGACGACACAGCGCGGCCGGCCGTTCACCATCCGGCCTGACGGCGCGATCATCGCACCGTTCGGTTCGGTGGGGTTCGGATACCACCTGCACATCAGCACCCAGTAGCACCACCTGAAACGCCCCGGTCATCCATCCGCCGACCGGGGCGTTTTGCATGCCTCGACCCTGGCCGTTCTGCGGCCGCCGGCGTATCACCTTGTGACCCAGCCACCCCTACTCAGATCGGCACCACATGCTCCCCGAACCCTCAACCATCCCGGAATGGACGCAGTTTTGGTCCAACGTCTCCGTGCTCACGATCGCAGGGTGGGTGATCGGCATTGCCGCAGTTCTCGTCTTCTTGAACAAAACATGGCCGTGGCTGCGCAGGGTGTTCCGGACGGTCGACACGCTCACGACACTGGCCGACGTCCTCCCGAAGCTGATCACCGACGTAGCCCAGATCCGACACGAAGTTATCCCCAACCACGGCGGGAGCCTTCGGGATGCGACAGACCGGACCGAGACCGCAGTAGCCGTGCTCTCCGATGCCGTTGACCTGCACGGAACGCAGATCACCGCGATCGAAGCCGGTGTCCAACACGTAACCCGGCAGGTAGCTGCTACCAAGACCACCCTCGCCAAGCACAGCAAGCAACTGCACGGGCTCGCTGACACGACCAACGCATAACGAAAGACAGACCATGGCTTACCCCGGCTTTCATACCATCGCCCTCTCCCAGGGTGAGACTCTCAACCGCTCCTTCACCTGGGCGCTCGGCGGCGAACCCGTCGACCTGACCGGTTACACCGCCCGCATGCAGGTGCGCCACCGCGTGACAGCTGAGGCTGTCGAGCTTGAGCTCAGCTCGGCACTCGGCACGATCACGCTCGGCGGCGCCCTCGGCACGATCACGCTCCACGTCTCAGCAGCCGTCTCCGCGGCACTCCCAGCCTCCACCCTCGTCTACTCGCTCGAGCTGACCAGCTCCGGGGCCGAAACCACGCCGCTTCTCAGCGGCTCATTCACAGTAAGGGCAGAGGTGACCCGGTGAACGACATCACAATCCTGACCACCGAAGAGGTGGTTATTGTTGCGACCACCGATCAGGTTGTCGAGGTGAAGGCCGAGCAGGTGGTGGTCTCGGTTGAAGTTGGCACCTCCGGGCCGCAGGGGCGGATTGGATCTGTTGGCCCGACCGGTCAGAGCATAGTCGGCCCGGCTGGCGAGTCGATCACCGGCGAGCGCGGGCCGGCCGGGCCGCAGGGCGCGTCGGTTACCGGCGCACAGGGCGTGCAGGGGCCGGTCGGCGAATCCTTGACTGGACCCCAAGGCGAGCGCGGCGAGGTCGGCCCGGCCGGTCTCGAATGGCGTGGCATCTGGGATGAGAACATCGACTACGCACAGGACGACGCCGTCTTTGACACTGCCACGCAGGCTTCATGGTTCGCGTACGGGGAGCCGCCCGCTGGGGAGGTCCCGTCCGAGACCAGCACCTTCTGGCAGCCTCTCGCCGTACGCGGCGCACAAGGCATTCAGGGCGAGCGTGGCGAGTCCGTGACCGGTGCACAGGGCCCGATCGGCGAGTCTGTGACCGGTCCTGCCGGCGCCGACGGTCCTGCCGGAGCCGACGGCCCGCAAGGGCCCGCCGGTATCGTCGACGGGCTGCTCGGCACAATCACGGAGACGCCCGCTCTCGGCGCACTCACGCAAGTCCTCCTGGACGGCGAGCTGGCGCCGCGCACCGAAGGTTACCCGCACATGGCGCGGTACACGCCGGCCGCTGGCGACCGCGTAGGGCTCTACAAAATCGGAGGCAGCCTCACAATCATGGACCGGCTGGTCGACTACTACTGGTCGGACCCCGGGATCACCGAGTACGTCCCGCCGACACCCGAATGGAAGACCTTCGAGCCGGGAACCTTCGGGGCCCTGCAGGTCACGATGACCAGCGCCGCCTGGGTAATCACCGCCGGAAAAGTTGTGGTCCCCGCGACCGGCAACACCACACCTATCCTCCGCTTCCCCGGCACACACAGGCCGGTACGTGACGCGTACGCGTGGGTGCTCGTGAGCAATGTAATCCGGCTAGTAAAGATCGACACCGCCGGCTTCATGACCGGCGTCGGCACAACTGCACAATGGCCAGCTGGGGCAATCGTCACCCTGAACGACATCGCGTTCAACGTCTCACAGACCGCAATCCTCACGGCCTCTGGAGGCTACGGCATCGGGATGGACTCGCTCAGCATGGGCTTTGCCTTCGGCAGCAAAAGCAACTACGGAAATGGGCAGACGACAATGCCTATCCCTGTCAACGCCCGCCCTTCCACTGGGCAGAGGGTCGGATGGATGCAAGGCGACTACCGCACCGACTCCGCCGCAGTCGCAGGAGCCGCAAGTGTGTCTTTTGTCTACGCCAACTACTCAAGCACAGTCACGGACTGCTTCGAAATGGCACGGTGGACGACCGCTTCCGCCGGACTCGTCTGGGTGCGGCCGCCGCTCCTGAACGGTTACATAACCAACGTGTCCTATCCGCTCGAGTACGCGAAACGGGCCGACGGGCTGCTCGCCATCCGCGGCGGCTGCAGCAGCGGCATCCCAAACGCCCCGATCTTCGAATTCGAGGAAGGCTACCGGCCAGCCATGAAGCAGGATCGCGTTGGCGGCTGGAGCGTATCTGCCGCAGGCCTCGTTTCCTCGAATGGCCCTGCTTCGTTTACGTTCACCCTCGACCTCATGCTTGTAAACCATTAATCGAAAGGCACCACATGTCCACATTCATGATCGCCCTAATCCGGACCGCGGTCCCGCTCCTCGTAGGCTCGGCCGTCGGCTGGCTGGCGTCGATCGGCCTTGCCCTCGACCCGTCTGTCGAGGCGGAAGCCGTCCTCGGCATCACCGTACTCGCCGGCTCCCTGTACTACGCCGGGATCAGCTGGCTGGCTGTGCACGTGCCGGTGTTCGGCTGGCTACTCGGCGTCGCCAATACCCCGATCTACTCACTGGAAGCGGCGGAAGCCAAGTACTTGCCGAAGCACGCTGCGTAACTAATGCAACAGAACGCCCCACCGCTGTCACAAGACAGCTGGTGGGGCGCTTTCTCCCGTTGGCCGGGTACTTCGTCCTGGCTGCGCGTCGCGCTTCTGTAGCATGGGGGCGTGATCACACGCCAAGAGGTTTACCAGGACAAGTTCAACCCAGCGATGTCGCTTCCGTACAACCTGCGCCAGATCGACTTTCAGAGTGCGATGCAGGATGTCTACGACTTTTTCTTCGATGTGAACACCCACCTCCGTGACAAGAAGCTCAGTCGCCTTGAGGACATGTTGCGTAAAGCCAACCTCAGCGGGACGATCAGCGACATGCTGACGGACTCGATGGCGAAGCACAGCCGCTCGCTAACCGGCAACAAGTTCCACAACGGGCACCCAGATCTACTGGTTAGGGGCATCTACGCCAATGACACGGTGAAGGCCGGCGAGCAAGGTATTGAAATCAAATCCACGTTGAAGAAGGGCGGCGCCGTCGATACGCACGGCGGCCGCACTCAGTGGATGTGTGTGTTCGTCTACGCGATTGACAACGTGGGCGAACCGGTCGATGCACGAGCTCCGCTGATCTTCCGTGAGGTGTACCTCGGCCAGGTCACCCCAGACGACTTCCGCAACAATGCGCGAGGCGCTCTCGGCACCCGCACCTCCACCCTCGATGCCGACGGGATCGCCAAGCTTCGCCGGTCCTGGGTGTACATGGACCCCGCTTAGACGCGATCCGGAAGTGCGGCAAGCAGGGGAATCGACTTTGCCGCGAGCAGCGCGTACGCGTCGTCCAGCTCCACACCGACGCTGCTGTAGCCGACAGCTTCGGCCGCTGCCAGTGTCGAACCTGAGCCGGCAAACGGGTCGAGAACCGTGCCGGTGCCCATAGGCAGGATCGCGCGGACCACCTGCCGCAGGAACGCTTGCGGTTTCAGGCTTGGGTGATTGGCGATCGCCCGTTCCTTGGAATGCGTCGGTGCACTCTGGATCACGTCGCCGAACGGGCGCTCGTCAGAGATCCGGCGCAACCCGCCGGTCCCCCAGACTCGCAGGTTGTTCGCGACGGTGCCTTCTACTGGCTTCCGGAACAAGAGCCACGGCTCCCAGTTCGAGCGGGGCATGACGCTGATGTCCGGGAACTCCTCGTGGGCGTTCTTTGGGCGGTCGCCACCGCGCATCGTCGTGACCAAGCGGACAATCTCACCGCGGCGCTCGAAGCCGGCCGCATCCAGGGCGTAGCTGACCAAGTGCGAGACCAGCGGGTTCGCGGCGACCATGACGTGAGCACCCGGCACGAGGACCGGCTTGAGGATCTCACCGAACCGGCGGAAGAAGCGTTCAAGGTCGTCCAGCTCCGAGCTGGTGAGCGTCGTGAAGCGCGGGAGCGGTGCCCGTACATGGCCGTCGAAAGACGGCGGGATACGCCACGTGCCACCTCGGCCGGCACGCAGCTTGGCTAGTTCCATCGGTGTGTACTCGATCAGGCCATACGGCGGGTCGGTGACGACTCCGTGGACAGAGTTCTTGGGCTGCTCCGCCAGCCATTCGAGCGAGTCGGCCTGGAACAGGCGAGTCTTACCTGTCGCGAAGATCGGCGTGCCATTAAGTGCGGCTTCGCCAACGACGGGCGCTGTTGGGACTGACGCGTCCGCGAGCCGGTAACGGCCACGACCAAGCCTCACGAACTTTCCCGGGGTGTTCAATTGCAGATACGATCGAACGGATGAGCTCGGCACATCTTCGCCGAACGCAAGCTGCATGTGTGCCTCGATATCGCCGATGGTCGCGCCGTCTGCGCCGCCGCGCATCAGGCATTCTGCAATGCCATCACGCACCTGACCTGGCTGAAAGCGCCCCACGGCTGCCCCTATCTGTACTTGACGTCCGGACGTCATTCTATGATCGGGCCACTGACAAAGCGAATTAGACAGTCGGCCGGGCGTGGCTATCGCGGCCGCTCAGGATCCACGCTGCGCACCGCTGCGATGAACCGAACCCACCGGGCCCGACGCCTTATCCGATCCCGATCCGGGTACCGAGTTTTGGGCTCTCCAGCGTAGTGGGAGCGCCGGCTCCACCATGGTGCGATCGAGCAAACGCGGCAGTTCTGCCAACCAGAATCGGAGCCACGGAGCAGGTAGAGCCCGCATCGTTCGCAGTAAAGAGGTTCCATACTTTCTACATGCGCGGGTACCCGTCAGCCCCGCCCGCATCGCACGCGCTCCCAGGTGAGCCGCCGGCGCCGGGCTGCACGCAGGCGATACCCTCGCACCGGCTCCAACCGCCGCTCAATCCCGAGGCGGAGATCGTGCCGCCGGCCCGACCCGCCGTCGAGGTCGTACCAGCCGGGCTCGACGGCGTCGCGCCAGCAGATGCCGAGGAGGGTTGGATACCCGCAACGGCGGCAGTGGCCACCGAGGCGCTCGATCTTGGTGACGACGGACGAACGATGGATTGTCGCACCGTAGAGGTAGGAGCCGTCTGCCACTTCGAGCTCGAAAGCAGCACCGAGCTGCACCAGGCCGAGCCGGCGGAGGCGTATGAAGCGTCCGTCGTAGGCGGCGTCTACGGAGCCAGGCGCCGGGGTCCGTTTCCAGTAGAGGGCGTCGAAGGTCATAAATTCGTGGCGGGTTACATGCTCGGTCGTGACCAGCCATCGGCCTGGTCGATCCATCGTTTTGTGGTCCATGTCCCATACATGCGCGGTTCGGTTCGGTCGGCGGTCCGAAGGTCATCCCGCGCATGTAATGGGCATGAGCAGCGAACAAGCCCCCAAGTTCTGGATGACCGGTCCGCTGACCGGTGGCGAGCTACGGATCGCTGATTCACCTGGAGAGCTGCTGTTTTCGCTGCTTGCCGGATACGGGGTGCTGCCGCTGATCCCGGCATCGGAAGGCGAAGCGCCGTCGCGGTATAGAGAGTGGCTCGAGATACGGCTTCACGATCGGTACCACTTCGCGTGCGAAATTGCGACGGAGTACCAGGCCCGGGCGCTGGCGGCTGCCGCGAAGGCAGGCACCTGGAGCCTCGAGGCGGAGACCGATGCGAACATCGACCGGCTCTACTCTGCTCGTCACTTTGTTCCGGACAGCTCGCCGTGGCCGGCTGGGTCAGTGCGGCTGGTGGTCGTGCACCCGGTCTTGGAGGAGCTGGATTGGGAGCCGCCGGCTGCTAGCCGCAGTTTGGTCGTGATCGACCCTCGAACCGAAGTCGATTTACTGCGCGGGTTGACTGCATGCGGGGCGCTTGACTCAGCCGGGAGGCTGGATCTTCGGAGTCGTTTTAAGCATCCACTCGGGTTGTGATCCAGTTGCCATGTATGAGGCTATGTCACTTTAGTGCCAAACCGCGCATGTACTACCTATGAAGTCACTCAGCGCCACCTCAGCCCACACCGTCCCCTCCGCCTGGGCTTTGCGCCAGCTCGCCGTGGCACCGCCTCTCTCGGAAGGCCAGCGCTCGCTCCTGAGCGCAGCATTCAAGAGCGCGCCGGCCCTCACCTCCGCAGAGCGCGAAGCTGCCTAGCCTTCTCCACCCAACGCCCCAGCCGTGACGGCTGGGGCGTTTTTGTGATTAACGGCCCCGCCGATCAAGAGATACATCATAATTTGGTGTTGGTTGGCACCATCATCGCCACCTCCTTCTTGCCCGCGGCTTCGAGAAGGTGCCGTTTGGCTTCCTCCCGGCCGTCCTGGGCCTGGGCCCGCAGCACGTCGGCGAGCGGGGAGCCGCGGTCGATCGCCCCGACGACCTGGTCCACAAACCGGGTCAGTGATAGGAGCCGCATCCGGGTGGACAGTTCGGTCAGCGCCGAAGTGAGCGAGACCCCGGCGTGCACGTCGCCGATCACGCCGGCGAACTCGCGGGACAGCTCCCCCGAGGTGCTGCGGGAAACTCGGCGCAGGGAATCGAGGATGCCCTCGCCCGCGGCGAGCGAGAGAGTGAGGAATTCCAGGATCGTGGGCAGTTCACTGTCGATCCGCGCCAGACGAGCGGTCGCCTGGCGCTTCAGCTGGGTATCCCGCAGCAGCACACCTGCCCCTGCCGCGACAACGGGTGCCGCGATCTGCACGATGAGCGGCCAGCTGCGGCCGAGCGGGGTGCCCAGCGCGACCAACAGGGCGCCGGCGACGCCGATCAGGGCCCAGGCCAGCTGCTCGGAGCGGAAGGCGTCGACGGTGCGGGAGGAACCGGACTGCCGGAGCCGGCGCTCGATGATGTCGGCGCCGCCGAGCGCACTGGCGAGGGCCTGCGCGAGGGACTCGAACACCGGGGAGAACAGGGTGCCCAGGACCGGGATCGGGTCGACGGAACGACGGCCGACGAAGGTCCGGGCCTCGGCGGACACGTCGAGCAGATACGGCGCCAACCGGTTCGCGAGCCGGGGCCGGCTCAACCGCGGGGTGAGGCTCACCAGCGACCAGAGGCCGATGCCGAGCACCGACCCGAAAAAGGCGCCCCAGGCGAGCGCGGTCATTGGAACCACCGCCGCTCCTCGGGCAGCCGCCCCACGATGAGCATCACCCGGTAGGCCAGCACCGAGACCGTGAGTCCGCCGAGGATGACGACGGTGCCGGCCGGCGTGTTGAACGCCTGCGCCGCCTCGGGGCGGCTACTGATCAGCACCAGCACGATCCAGGGCGCGGCCACGCCGAGCCGGGCGGCGTTCACCACCCAGGACTGCTTGGCCTCCACCTCGGCCCGCACCGCGGCATCCTGGCGCAACCAGCTCGACAGGCTGCGCAACACCAGGGTGAGGTCGCTGCCGCCCACTTCCCGCGCCATCCGCAACGTCTCGATCAGGCGATCCGCGAAGGGATCGGCGAGGGAGCCCTTGAGCCTGTTGACGCTGTAGTCGAAATTGCCGGTGGCCCGGTATTCCCGCTCGAACTCGGCGAACGCCGTGCGGGTGACCACTGGTCCGGCCTGCGCCAGGCTGCTCACCGCGTCGGGCAGGGCCAGACCCGACCGCACCGCCGAGACCAAATGGTCGACCACGTCGGGCCAGACGGTGCGGTTCAGCCGCCGCCTCGCCCGGGCCCGCCAGAGCACAATCAGGGTAGGCAGGACCAGCCAGACCACACCCACGACAAGGGTGAGCGCCCGCACGCCCAGCACGGCCTCGGCGAGCGCGGCAGCCGCAATCGCGAGCACCCCAGACAGGGTGGCGAACACCGAGACCGGCACCGAACCGAACCCGGCCTGCGCGAGCCGGGCCCGCCAGCCGGCCAGCAGCCGGTTGCCGTGGGATGCACTGTCGGTGGCCGGCCACAACAGCGTTGCGCTCAGAAGCACGAGACCGGCGCCGAGGAGGCTGCCAAGCACCAGAGTCATGCCGCTCCCCTCCGCAGAACCTCGGCCGGGTCCAGGCCGGCGGCGCGGAATTTGGCCAGCTTGGTGGGGAACCCCCCGGTGTGCTCCAAGACCCCGTCCTTCATCAGGAACAGCGGACTCGCCTCGATGATGGACCCGGTGAGCTGGCCGCTCGGTGCAATGATCTCGG
The DNA here is from genome assembly GCF_004210215.2 of Cryobacterium sp. SO1. Lineage (NCBI taxonomy): Bacteria > Bacillati > Actinomycetota > Actinomycetes > Micrococcales > Microbacteriaceae > Cryobacterium > Cryobacterium sp. SO1. The sequence goes on along the minus strand of NZ_CP067394.1, from coordinate 1,011,303 downwards.
TTACCCGGCGACGCCCGTGCCGGTCCATCTCGCAATGCAGCACGATGTCGATGCACCCGGCCACCGTGGGCAGCACGAACGCGGAGTCGATGTTGCGCCCGGCCAGCAGCGGCAGCGTCGACAGTTTGGCGAGGGCGTCCCTTGCGCTGTTGGCGTGGATCGAACACATGCCGGGAAGTCCGCTGTTGAGCGCGATGAGCAGGTCGAGGCTTTCCGCTTCGCGCACCTCGCCCACAACAAGCCGGTCAGGTCGCATGCGCAACGACTCCTTGATCAGTCGCCGCAGGGTGATCTCCCCGGCACCCTCCAGGCTGGGCTGCCGGCACTGCATCGCAACGACATCGCGAGCCCCCACGCTCAACTCGAAGGTCTCCTCCACCGTGATGATGCGTTCCGTGCGGCGGGTGGCCGACAACAGGGCGTTGAGCATGGTGGTCTTGCCGGTCTGGGTAGCCCCTGAGACGAGGATGTTCTGCCCACCGCGCACGCAGACGCGCATGAAGTCCGCCGCCGGTTGGGTGAGAGCGCCCAGCGCCACCAACTGGGTCAGGTCCCGGATGCGCCGGGTGAACTTGCGGATGTTGACCGACCAATGCCGCTGGGTGATGTCCGGGATCACCACGTGCAGCCTGGACCCGTCGGGCAGGGACGCGTCCACGAACGGTGACGACAGGTCGACCCGCCGGCCGGAGGCCTGCAGCATCCGCTCGACGAGGTCACGCACGTCGCGCTCGGTGAGCACCATCGGGGTCAGCTCGGGGACCCCGTCCCTGGCGACGAACACCCGGCTGGGCGCGTTGATCCAGATCTCCTCGATGTCGGGGTCGTCCAGGAAGGGTTGCAGCGCACCGAACCCGGTGAGCGCGGCGACCACCTCCCTGGTCGCCTGGAACTCGTCGGTGAGCAACGGCAGCGATCCGCCGAGCGCCCGCTCGCTGTACCGGCGCACCTCGTCGCGCACGTACTGATCGGCGAGGGCATCGTCGTCGGCCAGGTCGACGCCGTCGCGGCGCACACGCAGCCGCACTTGCTCGGTGATGATGCGCACGGCCTCGGTCATGAGGGAATCCTGCTGCACAAGCAGTCCTGCCTGTGCAAGTTATCCACAGCCTGCCCTCCCTCCCGGCTCCGGGCCACTCCGCAGCCGATCGAGTGCGCTCTAGACTGGAGCCTCACTCGCGGGAGTGGTGAAATTGGTATACACGCAGGTTTTAGGTACCTGTGCCGTAAGGCGTGAGGGTTCAAGTCCCTTCTCCCGCACCGACGGGCGCCGGCTGTCAGCACACAGATGCTGTCCGGCTCCGCTGCAACTGAGAAATCACTTCAATTCTGGCCACCGGAATTCTGCTTAGGTTAGGATTGCCTTACCCGTCACTCAGTAGATCGGTTCCCATGACCGCGACCGCACGCTCCGTCCAGCGCCCCCTGGATCTCCAGCCGAGCCTGGCCGAACACCTGCGCGCCAGTTCCACTACCCCACACCGCGACACCGAGACCCGCTCCTTCATCACCGAGCTGATGAGCGGCGAACTCTCCCTCGCGGATTACACCCGCTACCTCGGCCAGTACGCCTGGGTCTACGAAGCCCTCGAACAACTCGTCGACCGGGTCTCGCAGGTCGACCGCATCGAGATCTTCGATCCGGCCTTGGACCGTCTGCCCGCCATCGAGAGCGACCTGTCCGCACTCGGGGTGCAGGACTGGCGCAGGGAACATCCGCCGCTGCCCGCCACCACGGAGTACATCGCTCACCTCCAGTCGTTCACTAGCGCCGACCGGGTCCGTTGCCTCGCCCACCACTACACCCGCTACCTCGGCGACCTGTCCGGCGGCCAGGCCATCGCGGCTCTCGTCGCCCGGCACTACGGCGCCGCGCCCGAACAACTGGGTTTCTACCGCTTCGACGCCATCAACAACATCGTCCAGTACAAGCGCGCCTACCGTGACCGACTGAACGCCCTCGCGCTCGCGCAGGTGGAGATCGACGCCCTGGTGGCCGAGGTCGACGCCGCGTTCACGTATAACGGCGCGGTCTTCGACGGGTTGGCGCGTTAGCCGATGATACGAACTGCGGCACTGGACGGCCAGCTCGGCGACTTTCTCGCGAGCGCGGGTGTCGTGGTTTTCTACCTGCTGGTCTGGACGCTCGTGTTCGCCGGCACTGCTCTTTTTCTCGGCGTGTTCATCCCGTTCATCACGGGCGACTCGCTCCTGTTCGGTGCCGGTCTGGTGGCCGCGTCCACGTCGAGCCTGAACATCGTGGTGCTCGCCGTCGGTGTGGGAATCGCCGCGTTCCTCGGCGACCAGGTGGGCTTTCTGCTCGGCCGGCGGTACGGTCGCGGCTACCTCGATAGACGTGGCGGCCGGCGCACGCGCCTGGCCATCGTGAAGACCGAGTCGTTCTACCTCAAGTACGGCTGGTGGGCCGTGGTCGTGGCCCGGTTCATGCCCTGGGCACGGGTGTTCGTACCCGTCGTGGCCGGGGTCGGCCGGATGAACTACTACAAGTTCCTCTCCAGCAACCTCGTCGGGGCCCTGGCCTGGGGTGTGGGCATCACCCTCACCGGGTACTACGCGGCTGCGATCCCCGGGGTGAAGAGTGCCGCGTACATCATCGCCGGATTCTTCATCACCGCCTCGATCGTGTTCGGTTTGCGCACCTGGTTCGCCGACCGCGCTCAGACCCACCTCGACGCCCGCACCAGCACTGGATCTCACAACACATTGGGGGGTTAGCCCACCCTTTCATCAGGCCTTCCGGTTCGATTACGCGGTAACCTGTAGCGACGCAAGCGATCACCGCCGACTGGCCGATCTAGCCGCCGACGACTGGAGTTTTCTTCGTGATTAACACCGCACTCATCCCGTGGCTCGACCCGGAGATCCTCATCAACGGATTCGGGCCCTGGGCGCTCCTGGGCGTGTGCGCGATCGTCTTCGCCGAGACCGGTCTGCTGATCGGCTTCCTGCTTCCCGGCGACACCCTGCTCGTGATCACCGGGCTGTTCGTCTTCTTCGACATCATCACCATCGACATCTGGTGGGTGGCCCTGGCCATCGGCGGCGCCGCCTTCGTCGGCGGTGAGGTGGGCTACCTGATCGGCCACCGGCTCGGCCCGCGGGTGTTCGAACGCAAGGAATCCGGGCTGTTCAGCGTGAAAAACGTGCAACGTACGAACGCCTTTTTCGTTCGCTTCGGTGGTTTCGCCGTGATCGCCGCCCGCTTCGTGCCCATCGTTCGCACCTTCGCCCCTGTGGCCGCCGGCGTCGGGCACATGGATTACCGCAAGTACAGCCTGTACAACTTCATCGGCGCCATGATCTGGGGCGCCGGCTTGACCTTCTTCGGCTACTTCCTCGGCTACATCCCGCCGCTGGCCGACTTCGTACGCGACTACATCGACCTCATTCTGCTCGGCGCCGTTGTGCTCACCCTGCTTCCCACGATCTACCACTACATCCAGTCCACCGTGAAGGCCCGCCGTCAGGCCCACGCCGGCGTGACCGTGGACCCGGACACGCTCATGCTCGACCCCGAGACCTTCAACACCGACAGAGACGGCAAGCACGAGGCCTGACACCGTGCCGCCGCACTCAGCGGTGCGAGTGGTGCTCGTGTTCGGCATCCGCCGCGTGATCGGCCGGCTCGAGCTGGAAAGTAGAGTGCTCGACGTCGAAATGGTGCGACATGCACTCGGATAGTTCGCGCAGCAGTTCGCCCGACTTCCCCGCCGCCAGCAGCTCCGGCTCGACCACGATGTGAGCGCTGAACACGTGAGACCCCGACGTGATCGCCCAGACGTGCACATCGTGCACGGCCACCACCCCTGCGGTGCCCTCGAGGTGGTCCCGGATCGCTCGTACGTCGGTATCCGCGGGGGCGGATTCACTGAACACCCGAACGACGTCGCGGAGCAGGCCCAGCGCACGCGGCACGATCATCGCGGCGATCACCAGCGAGGCGATGGAGTCGGCCTGCGCGAAGCCCGTCGTGAGGATGACCACCGCGGCCACGATCACGGCCACCGAACCCAGTGCGTCACCGAGCACCTCGAGGTAGGCGCCGCGCATGTTGATCGACCCGGTGGCAGCGGGGCGCAGCAGCAGGATGCCGACGATGTTGGCGAGGAGACCGACCACGGCCACCACGAGCATCGGGGCGGCCAGCACCTCGGCGGGCGCACCGGCCGTCAGACGGCCGATGGCACCGACGACCACGAAGCCCGCCACCACCAGAAGGATCAGGCCGTTCAGCAGCGCACCGAAGACCTCGGCCCTCTGGTACCCGAACGTTTGACGGTCGGTGGCAGGGCGGGCGGCGACGACCGTGGCCGTGAGCGCGATGATGAGGCCGGCCAAGTCGGAGAACATGTGGCCGGCGTCGGCGAGCAGCGCCAGGGAGCCGGTGAGCCAGGCCCCAACGACTTCCACGACCAGAATCGTCGCGACCAGGCCGATGACGATCGACAGGCGCACACGATTACTCGTCGAAGCGGATGCGTGATCGTGACCCATGCTTCAAAACTACGAGCCCGCCGGGGCGAAAGCCAGCCCAGCCGCTAATTGGGAATGAGTGCCGTTCTCAGCAACTCAGGTCACCCTAACCGGCGGGCCAAGAGTCCCTGATCAGCCTTCTAAAAGCTCGGAGAGTACCGGCCCAAGTGCCGCAAAGGCGATGGCCCGGTGGCTCACGGCGTTCTTCACCTCGGCGGGCAGCTCGGCGGCCGACACGGCGTGGCCGTCCGGCTGGAAGATGGGATCGTAGCCGAACCCGCCGGCACCGGCCGGTTCCCGCAGGATCTGGCCCGGCCACTCCCCCGTGACCGCCCGCTCCACCCCGTTCGGCAGCGCCAGTGCGGCCACGCAGGTGAAGTGCCCGGCCCGGTGCTCGTCGGTCATGTCGCTGATCTGCCAGAGCAGCAGACGCAGGTTCTCCCCGGAATCCCTGGCCGGTCCGCCCCACCGGGCGGAGAAGATGCCGGGGGCTCCGCCGAGCACGTCGACGCAGATTCCGGAGTCGTCCGCGATGGCCGGCAAGCCGGTGTGCGCGGCGGCGGCGCGCGCCTTGATCAGCGCGTTCTCGGTGAAGGTCGCGCCGTTCTCGACCGGCTCCGGGCCGTCGTAGGCCAGCACCTCGAGGTCGGGCAGCATGGGCGCGAGAATACGGCGCAGCTCCTCGACCTTGTGGGCGTTGTGGGTGGCGAGAACGACGCGCATCTCAGCGGCCCAGCGTGGTCTTCTGCAGGTCGGTCAGCGTGATCGCCCCACCGAGGGCCAGGTCGAGCAGGGAGTCGAGCTCGCTGCGGTCGAACGGGGCTCCTTCGGCGGTGCCCTGCACCTCGATGAACTTGCCGCGGCCGGTGACGACCACGTTCATGTCGGTCTCGGCACGAACATCCTCGGTGTAGGCCAGGTCGAGCATCGGCACGCCACCGATGATGCCCACCGAGACGGCGGCGACGCTGTCGGTGAGTGGCTGGGCCTTCTGCGCGATGAACTTCTTCTCCCGGCCCCACTCGAGGGCGTCGGCCAGGGCCACGTAGGCGCCCGTGATGGCGGCGGTGCGGGTGCCGCCGTCGGCCTGCAGCACGTCGCAGTCGATGACGATGGTGTTCTCACCGAGGGCCTTCATGTCCACGACGGCGCGGAGGCTCCGGCCGATCAGCCGGCTGATCTCATGGGTGCGGCCGCCGATGCGGCCCTTGACCGATTCGCGGTCCATCCGGGAGTTCGTCGAGCGGGGCAGCATCGAGTACTCGGCGGTGACCCAACCCTTGCCCTTGCCGGCCATCCAGCGCGGCACCCCGTTGGTGAAGGACGCTGTGGCGAGCACCTTGGTGCGGCCGAATGAGATCAGCGCGGACCCCTCGGCCTGGTCGCTCCAGCCGCGTTCGATGGTGACGGGGCGCAGCTGGTCGTTGGTGCGGCCATCGGCGCGCAGGATGTCGGTCACGAGTTCTCCTTGAAAGGACGGGGGTTGGAAAAGCGAGGTGAGGCGGTCGAGGCGGCCAGTCTGGCGACCTCATTGAGGCTGATGGTGCCCGTGGCGACCAGGTCGACGTGGGAGATCTCCGGGCCGAGCAACCGGTGGGCGAGGCGGAGGAAGTCGTCGGCGCTGTCGCCGGTGGCTTCGTAGCGGTAGCTGGGCGGCGCGGCCTCGACCCGTTCGAGGCCCTGCCCCACAAGTACCCGGTAGACGTCGTTGGCGGTCTCGGTGTGGCTGGAGACCAGCGTCACCGCGTCGCCCATGACGTAGGAGATCACGCCACGCAGGAACGGATAGTGGGTGCAGCCCAGCACCAGGGTGTCCACGTCTGCCGCCTTGAGCGGGGCGAGGTATTCCTCGGCGACCCGCAGCACCTCGGCGCCCGTGGTGACACCGGACTCGACGAACTCCACGAACCGGGGACAGGCCTGGGAGAACAGCTGAATGTCGGTCGCCGCGGCGAACGCGTCGTTGTAGGCACGCGAATTCACGGTGCCGGCCGTGCCGACCACGCCGACTCGTTTGTTGCGTGTGGTGCCCACCGCACGTCGCACCGCCGGTTGGATCACCTCGATCACCGGCACACTGTATCGCTCCCTGGCATCCCGTAACACGGCGGCCGATGCGGTGTTGCACGCGATTACCAGCAACTTCACATCCTGGGACACCAGGTCGTCCAGAACCTCCAGCGCGTACTCGCGCACGTCGGCGATTTTCTTCGGTCCGTACGGCGAATGGGCCGTATCGCCGATATAAAGAATCGATTCGTTGGGCAGTTGGTCCTTGATGGCCCGGGCGACGGTCAGTCCGCCGACTCCGGAGTCGAAAATCCCAATCGGTGCATCCGTCACGTCGATCAAGCCTAGCCGGGTTCGGCATTCGGCCACGCGTGACACCGTCATATGCCCAGAACCGCCCAACGTACGTGGGCCGGAATATACCCGTAACTACACTCGGCATATGGGCCAGGCCAACCAGGCAGAGCCCGCACCGGAGACGTCCCTCGTGCCGTCTGAGGAGATGATCGTCATGAATGATCGAGTCGTAATCACCGGATTGGGAGCCCTCACACCGCTCGGCAACTCGTGGACCGAAACCTGGGACGGCCTGACCAACGGACGCAGCGGCGTCGCCCGCATCACGCAGTTCGACGCCACCGACCTGCCCACCCAGATCGCCGGAGAGGTCAAGGGCTTCGACCCGGCCACGAGGATGTCGATCAAGCAGGTCAAGCGGGCCTCACGCGCCTCGCAGATGGCCATCGCCGCGGCCAGGGAAGCCGTCGCAGACGCCGGTTTCGGCCCGTCCATGGAGGGCATCCACACCGCCGTCATCGTGAACAGCGCGGTGTCCGGGTACGCCGAGATCCAGGATGCCACCGAGCACGTCAACGCCGGCAGCCCCCGTCGCATCTCCCCCCGCTTCGTGCCGTCGTCCCTGATGAACATGGCGGCCTGTGAGATCGCCATCGACCTCGGTGTGCACGGACCGGTGAACGCGAGCGCCCTGGCTTGCGCCAGCGGCGCCTACGCACTGCTCGAGGCGCGCACCATGTTGGTGACCGGTGACGCCGACGTGGTCATCACCGGCGGCGTCGAAGCCGCCATCACCCCGGTGATGTTCGCCGGTCTGAACGCCATGCACGCCGCATCCACCCACAATGAGGCACCCACCGAAGCCAGCCGGCCATTCGACGCCAACCGCAACGGCCTGGTCTTCGGGGAGGGCGCCGTGGTCTTTGTCATGGAGCTCCTCTCCCACGCCCGTGCCCGCGGCGCCCGGGTCTACGCCGAGGTGCTCGGCGGCGCGCTCACCAGCGACGGCTTCAGCATCGTTGCCCCCGACCCGTCGGGCAAGTACGCCAGCCAGGCCATCACCCGGGCCATGGACCGGAGCAGGCTCAACCCGGCCGACATCGACATGATCGTCGCTCACGGCACCTCCACCCAGGCCAACGACAAGGCGGAGACCCTCGCCATCCGTGAATCGCTGCGCCACTTCGCCGACAAGATCTCGATCACCGCGCCCAAGTCGATGACCGGGCACATGATCGGCGCGGCCGGCGCGCTGTCTGCCTTGATCGGCGCGTTGTCGATCAAGAACGGCATCGTGCCGCCCACGATCAACCTGCACACCCCCGACCCGGACTGCACCCTGGACTACACGCCGCTCACTGCGCGCATCCAGCCCATCAAGCACGCCCTCGTGAACGCGTTCGGCTTCGGCGGCCAGAACTGCATCGTCGCCTTCGGCGCCCTGTAGGCCCGGTCGCCTGCCCACTGCAGACCCCGTGACTTGCCGCAAACGGCACCTTGGGACCTATGGATGGGGGAGTTTGCGGCAACTCGGCGGCGGTTGAACCGCACAATGTCCAGGTCGGGCGGGGACGGGGGCACACGAGCACCCAGCCCGGGTGGGGCCGTGGCGGCTAGGCTTCTCGCGTGACCGAGTCTTCAGCATTCCGAACCGACCGCTACGAGCTCACCATGGTGGATGCCGCCATTCAGAGCGGCACCGCGAACCGCGAGTGCATGTTCGAGGCGTTCGCTCGCCGTCTGCCCGCCGGCCGGCGGTACGGCATCGTCGCCGGCACGGGCAGGCTGCTCGACCTGATCCGCGATTTCAGGTTCGGCGATGCCGAGCTCGATTGGCTGCGCGAGAACAACGTGGTGCGTCCGCCCACCCTCGACTGGCTGGCGGACTACTCCTTCCCCGGCAGCATCTGGGGCTACCGGGAGGGCGACGCCTACTTCCCCGGCTCCCCGCTGATCCAGGTCGATGGCACCTTCGCCGAATGCGTCGTGCTTGAGACCCTCATCCTCAGCGTGCTCAACTACGACAGCGCCGTCGCGAGCGCCGCCGCCCGTATGGTCTCGGTGAGCCTCGGGCGGCCGTTGGCCGAGATGGGTTCCCGCCGCACGGGCGAGCACTCCGCCGTGGCCGCGGCCCGCGCCGCGTACATCGCCGGGTTCGCCTCCACCAGCAACCTCGAGGCCGGGCGCAGCTGGGGCATCCCCACCATGGGCACGGCCGCGCATTCGTTCACGCTGCTGCACGACACCGAAGAGGATGCCTTCAGGGCCCAGGTGGATGCGTTCGGCGCCTCGACGACGCTGCTCGTGGACACCTACAACATCAAACACGGCATCGAACTGGCCGTCTCGGTCGCGGGAACGGGCCTGGGCTCGATCCGGATCGACTCCGGCGACCTGCCGACGGTGGCCGCCGCCGCACGCGCCCAGTTGGACTCGCTCGGCGCCGTCAACACCCGCATCACCGTCACCAGCGACCTCGACGAATACTCGATCGCGGCCTTGTCGGCGTCGCCGGTAGACGCGTTCGGGGTGGGCACGTCCCTGGTCACCGGCTCAGGCGCCCCGGCCGCAGGGATGGTCTACAAGCTGGTGGCGCACAGGAACACCGACGACGAGTGGGTGTCGGTGGCGAAGACCTCAGCGTCCAAAGCCTCGGTCGGCGGACGCAAGAGCGCTGTGCGCCGACTGGACGCGAGCGGCACGGCCCGCGAGGAGGTCGTGATGGTTGATGCCGGCGGCCCGGCAATCGCCCCGGCCGCGACCCCCGCACCGGACCCCACCGGTGCTGCGGAGCGGTCTCTGCTCGTGCCGCTGATGGTGGCCGGGGTTGTCGACGAACGCTACCTGGGCGCCGGCGGCACCCGGCTCGCCCGCGAGCAGAACGCTGCGGCGATGCGCGAGCTGCCCATCGACGCCTTCAGGCTCGGCCGCGGCGACGCCGTCATCCCGACGGTGTTCCGCTGACTAGTCCTGCTTCATCTTCTCGTAGATTGCCTTGCAGGTCGGGCAGACGGGGAACTTCTCCGGGTCCCGTCCCGGCAGCCACTTCTTGCCACACAGCGCCTTGACCGGCTTACCGGTCATGGCGGATTCGAGGATCTTGTCCTTCGGCACGTAGTGCGAGAAGCGTTCGTGGTCGCCGGGCTCGATCTGCTCCTGATTGAGCAGCTCCTCGAGCTCACGGTCGAGGGTGGAGGTTCCGCCGCCGGTTTCCGGGCCACGGCCGGGCTCTGCGATGCTCGCGCGAATGTCGTGTGTCATGACCTCAAGTGTATGCAGCTACGCGCGCAATGCGGAGGAGAGCATCTCCGGGCCGCGACGTTCGAAGGTACGCGAACCCAGCCACACCCCGCCGATGAGCATGACGAAGCCGATACCGAGCCCCCAGTACAGCGCCGGGAGGTTCCAGATCGGATCCACAAAAATTCCCAGCACCGCGCACACAATGGCCGGCAGCGCCACGACGATCGACCCGACGAAGGTGAGCGACTGGATGACCGCGGCGGCCGTGTCCGACGACTGCGGCTGAGCGAACGGGCTGTCCCCCGGCTTGGTCGCCGGGTAGGGGAACCGGGCCGAGGTGAAGCTTGAAAAGCCGAGCCCGGCCAGCAGGATGCAGGTACTCACGCCGAGCAGCCCGGGAAGCACGGCCCAGTCGCCGTGGATGCTTACGCTGACCGCGGAACCGAGGCCGATCAGCGGGATGCCCACGAACAATGCCGGAACCAGACGGCCGACCCTGTCGGCGACGCCGCGTGGCCCGGAGACCACGTGCAGCCAGATGGCGGTGTGGTCATAAGCCACATCGTTGTGCAGCGTCCAGCCGAGGAAGACGCACATGAGCGGCACCGGAACCAGGACGAGGTACTCGAACGGCATGCCGGCGAAGACGAGCGGCAGGACGACAAGGATCGGCACGATCGGGATCATGATCAACGAGACCCAGTAGCGCGGGTCACGACCCCAGTAGGTGATGCTGCGGGCGGCGATGGCGCCGATCGGGTTGTGCGGCATCCGGTCGAACCAGCCCAGGCCGACGTAGGCCCTGGCCTGCGCCTCACGACCAGGCGACACAAGCATCCGCGCCACCAGACCTTGCCAGGCGAGCCAGAGCAGGTACACGGTGGCCGTGGCGATCAGGAGCCTGAGGAAGGACAGGCCCCATTCACCGGCAGCGGCGTCGCCCGGCACGGCCCACGCCGCACCCAGTGGCGTCCAGCCGAGGATGGCTGCGAAACCGCCGAGGAGGTCGAGCCCGTACTTGCTCCAGTCCACGTTGACCAGCAACACCACCACGGGGGTGATCATGACGATCAGCAGGATGCCGAGGATGCCGGTGAACTCGCGGGAGCGTCGGGTGGACAGCAGGAAGGCCGATATCGACGTGCTCACCCGCGAGGCGAGCATGCAGGTTGCCAGCAGCAGGGCCGCCGCCACGATGGCGAGCAGGGTCTCGACCACCCCCCGTGACCAGGTCACGATGGTGCCAAGCAGCACGATCGCCAGAGTCGTCGCCGGCACCCCGACCAGTGCGGAGACCGCCAGGCCCAGGGACAGCTGCTTGTTCGGGATGCCCAGGGTGGAGAATTTGCGCGGGTCCATGCTGTCGTCCACGCCGAAGACCAGCGGCACGAGGACGAACCCGAGCACCACAAGCGACCCCACCACGGTGACGCCGTCACGAATGGTGCCGACATCGTCGACGAAACGGAAGGCGACGAGCATGGCCACCAACGCCACGGCGACGAGCAGCCCGTACACCAAACCGAGCACCACTCCCACGACCTGCCAGGGGCTACGCCGGAACAGATTGGCGAGAAGCCTCAGTTTCAGTCCGAGAAATTGTGCAACCACTCCAGGCCCTCCGCAACCTTTCGTCCGCCGGCCAGGTCCACGAAGCGTTCTTCGAGTGACACGTTGCCGCGCACCTCGTCGATCGTTCCCGCGGCCAGCACGGAGCCCTGCACGATGATTGCCACGTGGTCGCAGACCCGCTGGATGAGGTCCATGCCGTGGCTGGAGAGAATCACGGTACCGCCCGCGGCGACGTAGCGCTGCAGGATCTCGGTGACGTTCACGGCCGACACCGGGTCGACCGATTCGAACGGTTCGTCGAGCACGAGTACCCTCGGTGAGTGGATCATGGCGCAGGCCAGGGCGATCTTCTTGGTCATGCCTGCCGAGTAGTCAGCGACCAAGCGGTTGAGGGCGTCCTCGATGCCGAAGGCCGCGGCCAGGTCGGCGGAGCGGGCGCGCACGGTTTCGCTCTCGAGACCCCGCAGCACACCGGCGTAGTAGAGCAACTGCGCTCCGGTGAGCCTGTCGAACAGGCGCAGCCGGTCGGGGAGCACACCGATGGTGCGCTTGGCGGCGATGGGATCTGCCCACACGTCAACACCGTGCACCTGGATCGATCCGGAGTCCGGCCGCAGTAAACCTGTGATCATCGAGAGCGTCGTGGTCTTGCCCGCGCCATTGGGTCCGACGATGCCGAAGAACGAGCCGGCCCGGACCTCGAGGTTGACGTCGGCGACGGCGATGTTCTGGCCGAAACGCTTGTTCAACCCGCTGACCGCAATTTCGACGGGGGCGAGGCCGCCGACCACGTCGGATGCGCCGGTGCGCGGCACCGACGGCTTGCGCACGACCGGTAGGACGCGCAGCGCGCCCGTGGAACCGGGATCGGGCACGACCGTGGCCGGGCGGGCGGCGTCTGCGGCCATCACGACGGGTGCCGCAGCTGTGACGGGGGCCTTGCCGGTCAAGGTCTGGCCCGGAGCGGCGGCGGCCGGAGACTCCTCAATGGCGACGACCTCGCTGGGCTCGGCCGGAGCCACGGCCGGTGGCACCGTGTCGGCCTGCCGCAGGGTCAACCGGGGCAGTTTCCAAAACGGCTTGCGCGACGGCCGTGCCGGCTCGGTGACCGGGCTGCTCAAGGCCGGAGCCGTGGTCAGAACCACAGTGTCGTCCGAGTCGGCTGTGGGCGTTGTGAGGACGGCGGTCTCGTCGGCGTCGGCGGGCACCGGCGGGTCGACGTTCTCGTCGGCCGGCGCGCCAGCGGCCTGGGCGACGGGCAGCACTACCGTGTGCGCGTCGACGACGGATTCGTCAACCGCTAGCTCATCCCCTCCGGGCTGGGTAGCGACGGGCTCGGCAACGACGGGCTCACCAACGACGGGCTCAGCAACGAGCGGCTCGTGCCTGACGGGCGCAGCAATGACCGGCTCGTGCACGAGGGGCTCAGCGACTCCGGAGCCGGCCTTGACGGGCGCGGCAGCGGAGGTCGTGTCCTCGACGGCAGCCGAACGGGCCGCGGCGGCGGCGGTAGCGGCGCGGGCCGATGCTGTGGCGGCGGTCCTGGCGGCGGCGGCCTTCGTCGCGGCAGCCTTCGTCGCGGCCGCGCGGGCGGCGCCGGCCTTGGTCGCCGATTCCGACTTGGCGGCGGCCGCTTTCGCTGCGGCGGCCTTCGAGGCCGCCGTCCGCGCATTGCTCGAGCGCGCCGCTGCGGTGGCGGGCCTGTCAGCGGTCGCCTGAGCGGAGCCGTCGGGCAGGTCCTGGTCGACGATGGCGGCTGCCTCGACGGCATCGGCGGTGTCCGCCGTGGCTGTTGTGGTGGCCGGCAGCCTGGTCGCCTTCGAAGGCGCCTTCACGGGCGTCTTCCGGGCAGCGGGGGCACGGGTCACCGGGACTCGCGGGGCAGCCGCAACGGGTTCGGCGCGGTCAACCTCGGCAGCGGCCGAGGTGACGCTCAGCGCCGAGGCGTCCACACCCGGTGTCACGGGCGTCGTCGGTGGCGCAGCCACGTCTTCAGCGAGCGCCTGCGTGACCGGCTTCTTCTTGGCCGGAGCGCGGGGGGTGGTCGCGGCTCGCGGAGACGCGGGAGTGCGCGGTGCGCGGGTGGTGCTTCGCGCGGGTTTTGCCGGCGCGGCCGAGTCGGCGGCAGTCGCTGCGGCGGGAGCGGCTGCGGCGGGAGCGGCTGCGGCGGGAGCGGCTGATTGCGAAGTAGCTGCGTCGGAAGTAGCTGCGTGGGCGGCATCGCCGGGCGCGCTCGACGCCCCATCGGCCCTGTTCGTCATCGGCTTGGGCGCGGTGGTCCGGGGCGCGCGGCGTACCGGGGTCTTGCGGGGCGGTTTCACGTCTGTCGGCGGCACGGCCGTGGACGGAGAAACGGGCTCATGGGGGCGGTCCGCAGGGGTGTCGTGTTCGATGGCACTACCCTCACGTTCCGGCTCCGTATCGGGAACGGGCAAGACAGGAGTCTGCTCGTCGGGCTCGGAGTTCGGAGGCACTGGAGTCACCTCGCTAACCTACCAAGGACCGTCTGACCTCGCTGAGGATGGCGTCATCCGCGGGCGGATTCCCTCCAGGTCTCCGACTGGATTCGGCACTGGAATCCCCGGTCACGGCGCCGCACCATCGTCACGATCCGGACACGCATTGGGCCGACTCTTCCCCCGGAACGGGGTGGTCGGCTAGTCTGAAGGTGGCATAACGGAGTGTCTATACGTGAACTTAAGGGTGAACCGCAGGCAAACTCGACTAAAACGTCCTGCTGCCGCGGGGCCACCCAGATCTTTCTTAGGAGATATTCGTGACCACCCAGGTAGTAATACTTGCAGCAGGAATGGGCAGCCGCCTCGGCCGCTCACTGCCCAAACCTTTGACCGAACTCAATGACGGCCGCACGATCATGCAGCAGCAGTTCGACAACATCGAGCACGCCTTCGGCAAGAAGACCAAGGTCACCATCGTCGTCGGCTACAAGCTCGAGCACATTATCGAGGCCTTCCCGCAGGCGTCTTTCGTCTACAACGAGCAGTACGACGTGACCAACACGTCCAAGAGCCTGCTGCGAGCCCTGCGCGCATCCGCCAACGGTGGCGTGCTGTGGATGAACGGCGACGTCGTCTTCGATCCCGCCATCCTCGACCGCGCCGCAGCGATGATGAAGCGCGACCAGTCCTTCGTCACGGTCAACACGTCCAAGGTGTCTGACGAGGAAGTCAAGTACACGACGAGCGCCGAGGGCTACATCAAGGAGCTGTCCAAGACCGTGAAAAACGGTCTCGGCGAGGCCGTGGGCATCAACTACGTGTCCGCTGCCGACAAGGCCATGCTCATCCACCACCTCAGCAAGGTTGCCGACCAGGACTACTTCGAGCGCGGCATCGAGCTCGCGATCGAGAAGAACCGTATGCTCGTCGAACCCGTCGACATCTCGGACTTCTACGCAGTCGAGGTCGACTTCGCCGAGGACCTCGAGCGCGCCAACCTGTTCGTCTGATCATCTGTCCGCCGTGGGGCGCCGCCGCCAATGGCGCGGCGCCCCATTTCGCTCCCATACGATAGAGCGCGTGAGTAGTTACGCTCAGGTGCGTCCTGAACAGCGCACCCCGTTTGCGCGTTACCGTCATTCGCTGTGGTTGCTGACCCAGCGCGACCTGCGGGTGCGGTACTCAACCTCGGTGCTCGGCTATTTCTGGTCGATCCTCGACCCGCTGGTAATGGCCGGCATCTACTGGTTCGTTTTCACCCAGGTCTTCCAACGCACCGTGGGCAACGACCCGTACATCGTCTTCCTGCTTGCCGCGTTACTGCCGTGGATGTGGTTCAACGGGGCCGTCTCCGACTGCACCCGGGCCTTCCTGCGCGAAGCGAAGCTGATCCGCTCCACCCGCATCCCCCGCACCATCTGGGTGAACCGCCTCGTGCTCTCCAAAGGCATCGAGTTCGTCGCCGCCATCCCCGTCCTGATCCTCTTTGCCGTCTGGTCCGGTGCCGAGATCAGCATGGACGCGTTCTTCTTCCCGCTGGCCATCATCATCCAGGCCATCCTCACCGCCGGCGTCGGCCTGATCGTGGCCCCGCTGGTCGTGTTCTTCCGCGACCTCGAGCGGGCAGTCAAGCTCATCCTGCGCTTCCTGTTCTACGCGTCACCGATCATCTACGGCACCAGCGACCTGCCGGAACAGCTGCATTTCTGGGCGGCATTCAACCCGCTCAGCGGCATCTTCAGCCTCTACCGTGCCGCGTTCTTCCCCGGCGAGCTGGACTGGTTCGTCGTAACCGTCAGCGTGGTCATGTCCGTGGCCTTCCTCGGGATCGGCCTGCTGGTCTTCTCCCGCACCGAGCGCGCCGTTCTGAAGGAGATCTGATGGCCGAGACCGTCATCTCCCTGAACGACGTCGGGATCAGGTTCCGCCGCAACCGACGCAGCCGCCGCAGCTTCAAAGACCTGTTCGCCAGCACCCGCCGTCGCACCAGGCCCGGCGAGTTCTGGGCGCTGCAGAACGTGTCGTTCACGGTGCAACGCGGAGAGGCCATCGGCGTGGTCGGTCGGAACGGCCAGGGCAAGTCCACGCTGCTCAAACTGGTCACCGGTGTTGTCCTGCCCGACGAGGGCACCGTTGATGTCATCGAGGGGGTCGCGCCGCTGATCGAGATCACCGGAGGATTCGTCGACGACCTCACCGTGCGCGACAACGTCTACCTCACCGCGGGGCTGCATGGAATGACGCGCAAGCAGATCGATTCCAGGTTCGACGACATCATCGCGTTCGCCGAGATCGCCGATTTCATCGATACCCCGTACAAGCACCTCTCCAGCGGTATGAAGGTGCGCATCGCGTTCGCTGTGATCTCCAGGCTTGAGGAGCCGATCATCCTCGTCGACGAGGTGTTGGCCGTCGGCGACAAGGCCTTCCGCGAGAAGTGCTACCGCCGCATCGAGGAGCTCCTCGCCGGCGGACGTACCCTGTTCTTCGTCTCGCACAACGAACGCGATCTGCGGCGCTTCTGCGCCAGGGGCCTCTATCTTGACAAGGGCGCGCTGGTCCTCGACGCCCCGATCAACGAGGTTCTCGACCGGTACAACGCTGAATACGGCATCAAACCGGCGACGTAACCCGACCTCGATTCGTCACGGCCAACGCCCCGCATCTGACTGGGAATTTTCTCGCCGATGCCCAGTTTCGAACCGTAAACTCATGCTTTGCGCACCCGAGGAGGACCGCACCATGGCCAAGAAGCCCACACCACTGCTGTCGCCCACCGGCGGGCTGCCGCGGGGCGGCCAGCTGCCCACCGGCGTCGCCACCGGGTTCGACAGGGTCATGGCCATCCATCGCCCGGCGGTTCTCGCTCACATTCGCAGCATCCGCCACCGTCACCCGGATGCCACCCCGGAGCAGCTCGTGCGCATTCTGGAGCGACGTTACCTCGCCGCAGTGACCAGCGGTGGCGCGGCCGTCGGTGCGACCGCTGTGATCCCCGGCGTGGGCACCGGCATCACCCTGGCCCTGTCGGGTGTTGAGACCGCCGGGTTCCTCGAAGCGACCGCACTGTTCTCGCAGTCCGTCAGCGAGGTACACGGCATCACGGTGAGCGACCCCGAACGGGCCAGGGCACTGGTCATGACCATGATGCTCGGCCACGAGGGTTCCGACCTGGTACGTCAGCTGGCCGGCCAGGTCACCGGCGGCGGCGTCGCGCGCACCGCGTACTGGGGCGAACTGGTGACCACCAGTCTCCCCCGGGCCATCATGGGTCCGCTGACCGACCGTCTGAAGCGCTCCTTCATCCGGCAGTTCGCCGCCAAGGGTGGGGCCAGCCTGATCGGCAAGGCCGTGCCGTTCGGCATCGGCGCCGTCATCGGCGGAATGGGCAACCACATTCTCGGCAAACGCGTCGTCGGCTCGTCCAGGCTCGCGTTCGGCCAGGCGCCGGCCTGGTTCGGCGCCGAGCTGGACCCGAAGGTGCACACCATCACGCTGCAGAACGGCACCGTGGTGCCCGGCGGCCGGCTCACCCAGTTGGGTCACGGGGCTCTCCGGGCCCTCCCCCGCCCGCGGCGCCGCAGGAGCGCGCCGGCAGACCAGGTCGACCCCGCGGAGGGCTAGACCTCTTCGATCTCGCTGGCATCGTCGACGAACTCGGCGAGGCCGTCATCGACGTCGGCGTGAACCTCGGCGAAGCGGTCCCACTCGGCCATCAGGTGCTCGATCGCGGCCTGGAATCGCGCCGTCGGTGCGCCGGGGGTCGGATCGCCGAAGTACTGCTCCACCCAGACCTGCAGCCGCTGCTCGGCGCCGCTGTCGTTGACAAGCTCGTCCAGGGTCTCCACGACGCCAGCGGTGCCACTGGCGCCGAGCCACTCGCAGTCGGACAGGTATCCGCTGGTGTCGATGGCGGCGTGAGGGTTCAACGGCCGTGTCACCATGAGCGGCTTGCCCGAGGCGAGCCGGTCATAGACCATCGCCGAGATGTCCACGATGGCGACATCAGCGGCGGACAGCTGCCATCCGAGTTCAGCGCCGGTGTCGATGATGTGCTGGGCGCCGGGGTCGCGGCCGTTCGCGGCGGTGATGGCGGCCATGATCTGTTTGTTCGCCGCACCGTATTCGTGGTCGACGACTCCGGAGCGCGGGTGCGGACGGTAGATCACCCGGTGCCGGGGGCTTCGCAGCAGCGCCGTGACGAGAGCCACGCCGTGCGTGGCGATGGACCCGTAGGCGGCGGCGGCGCGGTCGCCTTCCCAGGTGGGCGCGTAGAGCACGACTGTGCGCTCGTCGGGCGTATACGGCAGCAGGCCGGAATAGTGGTCGGCCTGGGGTCGACCGATGGTGATCGCCCGCTTGTCGAAGTCGTAGTCCCAGAGCACCTTGCCGAGCCTGTCGACCGCAGCCTGACCGGCGACGAACGAGTAGTCGTACGCCTTGAACTGGTTGGTGGTCATGTACATCTTGTCGCTCTCACCGTGGTTGATGAAAACGTGCCAGCGGCGCCCGTAGCGCATCATCTGGAAGTTGCGGGAATTCTGGTTGACGTAGAGGACGACCCGGATGTCCTGCTCGGCGATCACCCGTTCGAGGTCGACCACCTTGCGCACGTAGGCGACCGGTATCGGGCTTTCCTCGAGCAGCTTATTCGTGCCGCCGGCGGTGCGGCTCAGGACGACCACTGGCCAGGTCTCCGCCAGCTTGGCGAGCGGTTTGTACCACTGGCGCATCTGGTAGAGGTTGACCGGCCCATCCGCGAAGTACACAGCGATCGTGAAGGTACGCGCAGGCAGCGGGCCGCGCACGGCGAGACGCTCCTCGACGAGACGTTGGGCTTTGCGGGAACCGAGCACGTCCTTCACCAGCTTTGCTGCGAGTCGGACGTCTTTCCTGCTTACCACTGCTCCAGCCTACCCACCGAGGTGGGACCTCAGGCCTACTGAACCTCGGATGAGGCGCGCCGGTAGCCAATCGTTAGCGATGGGTTCAGATGACGGGGGGCCGGCCGGCGCGGGTCATCCGCCAGATGGTGCGCGCCGACAGCGGCCGCCGCTCACCCGGGTCGGTGGTCCAGCCTTCCCACCAGCCGCGGAACCAGGCCTTCAGGGCGGCCGGGTCGCGGGCGCCGCGCAGCACCTGAATCGCCGTCCAGGACCCCACGTAGAACGGCATCAGCGGCGCCGGCAGGTTGCGCCGGGCGATCCACACCCGGTTGCGGGCATTGAGCCTGTAGAAATCGGCGTGCCGGGTGGGCAGGATCACCGGGTGGTTCGCCACCAGGTCGCCGGCGTACCAGGTGCGCAGGCCCAGGTCCCACACCCGCCAGGCCAGCTCGATGCCCTCGTGGGCGTAGAAGAACGGTTCGGCCCAACCACCGGTAGCGTCGAAGACCGGCCGCGGCATCAGCACTGCACCTTCCCACACCGAGAAGACGGCGCCGGATTCGGTGGCTTCACCCTTGCGGATGCGCGGGATCCACCGCCGCGGAGCGGTGAGACCGGCCGGGTCGACGACTTGCGGTTGCAACAGCCCGATGCTGGGATCGGCGCGCAGCACGCTCACGGCGTCGATCAGGAACCGGGGGTCCGGCAGGCTGGCGTCGTCGTCCAGAAAGAACAGGTAGTCGCCGGTGACGTGCTCCACCCCGCGGTTGCGGCCGGCGGGGATGCCCAGGTTCTCGGGCAGGGCAAGGGCGGTGACCCCGGCGGGAAGTCCCGTGGGCTGCCAGCCGTTGCCGACACAGACGATGTCGAGCTGCACCTCCTGCTGGGCGAGGAGACTGCGGATGCCGCGCTCCAGGTCGTCCGGACGGCGGCCCTGGGTGAGCACGACGACGCCGACGGTGACGGGCATCGTGTCGCCTGATCTCAGGAGCGCACCCGCTTGGACGCCATGATCGCCAGGAAGTGGCCCATCAACGCGAGGAAGGCGAGGGGAACGAGCACGGCCAGGAAGACCCGGTCGGTGACCGGCTGTCCGGCGACCAGGCCGATGACCGCGGCGACGAAGATCACCATGGTCAGTTCCACCGAGTGGTACAGGCGGTGGAACGGCAGGAACCGGGCCAGGCCCCGCAGGGTGGCGATCAGACCGGCCTGCGGCACCTTCTCACCCTTGTTGTCGGCCAGTTTGGGCAGGCCCGCGTTGGCGCGGGCCACGTGCACCATGTCGTTGAGGGCCTTGTTGAGCACGATCAGCAGCGCGAGGGCCAGGCCCAAGGTAGTGAACAGGAAGTCGGCGGGCGCCTCGAACGGGTAGGCGGCGGCGCGGATGCCCAGGGCGATGGGGATCAGGGCTTCGGTGGAGTAGTGCCCGACCTTGTCGAGGAACACGCCGGCCGGCGAGGATGTCTTGCGCCAGCGGGCCACCTCGCCGTCGCAGCAGTCGACCAGCATTTGCAGCTGGCCGAGCACCAGCGCGAGCAGGGCACCCCAGAGGCCAGGGATCAGCAGGGCCGCGGCGGTGGACCAGCCGACGAGGATCATCAGGCCGGTGACGCCATTGGCCGAGATGCGCGTCTTCAGCAGCATCCAGGTGAGATACGGCGAGAGATCGCGCAGGTAGAGCGAGGCCGTCCAGTGCTCGGCGTTGGCGCGCATCCGTACCTCGGGGGGTTGCGCGACGGCACGAAGCTCGGCGATCGAAGAGGGCCGAGCCGTATTGGGCGAAGCAGACGTCATTGATGTCTTCCCGTGTGTGCCGAGATGTTGGTGGTGAGCTTGAGGTAACCGAGCAGAAAGCCGACACCCCAGCAGAAGTGAATGCACGGCAAGACTACGAGAAACCAGAGCGCGACACGAACGCCGTCGGCCCTGGTGGACGCGACCGTGGCGGCAACAACGATGAGCAGGTAGGCCAGTGGGGCCATCAACCCCAGCAGCAGCCAGCCTTGACCGCCCAGCAGCACCTGAACGAGGCCGGCCAGGCCCAGCAGGATGCCGAGCGAGACGCCGAGCACCATAACGGGCGGAGCGAAGTAGCGCAGGCCGTTCGATTCGGGGTACCGGCGGGCCAGTTCGCCACGCCAGAGCCCGGTCGAGACCATCTGGCGAGCCAGCCGGGACAGGCTGGGCCGCGGCCGGTAGATGACCTTCAACGCGGGTGTGAACCAGACCGACCCGCCGTGTTCGCGCAGGCGCCGGTTGAGTTCCCAGTCCTGGCCGCGCTTGATGCCCTCGTCGAACATGCCCACCCGCAACAGGCTGTCGAGGCGGAAGCAGCCGAGGTACACGGTCTCGGCCTCCCCCTCAGGCCCGCCGACGTGCAGCGGGGTGCCGCCCAGGCCGATGCGGGTGCCGTAGGCGCGGGCGACGGCCTGTTGGAACGGTGCGGTGCCCTGGGCATCCATGATGCCGCCGACATTGTCGGCGCCGGTGCGCTGCAGGGTCTCGACTGCGATGCGGGCGTAGTCGCGCGGGAGCACGGAGTGGGCGTCGACACGGATGACGACGGGGTAGCTGGAGGCGCGAATGGCAATGTTGAGGCCGGCCGGGGTCGACCCGACCTCGTTGGATACGACGCGGATGCGCGGGTCCACCGCGGCCATCTCCTCGACGAGTTCGGTCGTGCCGTCGATGCTCGGCCCGAGGGCGAGGGTGACCTCGAAGGGTCCGTCGTAGTCCTGCTCGAGAAGGCTCTGCACCGCGGCCCGCACATGGCTGGCCTCGTTGAGCACCGGCATGATGTACGAGACGCCGATCAGCACTGTGTCTGCGCTCTCGTGCACTGGGCTGGCCATCTTTCCACTCATTCGGGCAATCGCCTGAGCCTAGCAGCCGAGTCTTTTGACTCGGGTCGCGTTGCCTGTGCGGCACCCGCCAGCGGCTGGTACCGGCCGGTACGCACAACTGCGCCGCCGGTGCGGGACCGGCGGCGCAGGGGGAAGGAAGGAGCTGACGCGGGCTAGCTGGTGAGCTCGCCCACGGTGACGGAGACCGTCACTGACTTTCCGTCGCGCACGTAGATGAGGTCGGCGGAGTCGCCGGCCGCGAGGGTGCGCACCTGGGCGGTGAGGTCGGTGGCGTCCGTGATGGGAACGCCGTTGAAGTTGGTGACAACATCACCGGCCTTCAGTCCGGCCTTCTCGGCGGCTCCTCCGGACGACACCTCGCTGATCAGGGCGCCGACGGTGGCGCTGTCCGTGCTGGTGGCGCTGGTGACGCTGGCTCCGAGCAGGCCGTGTGAGGCGGATCCGCTCTCGATGATCTCGTCGGAGACCCGCTTGGCCAGGTTCGCCGGGATCGAGAAGCCGACACCGATGCTCCCTGCCGTGGTGGCGGTCGAGCTGCCACCGGCGTTGGCGATGGCGACGTTGATGCCGATCAGCTCGCCCTTGCTGTTGAGCAGCGCACCGCCGGAGTTGCCGGGGTTGATCGCGGCATCCGTCTGGATCACGGAGAGCGAGATACTGCTCTGGGGGGCCTGAGCGTCGGGGGTCGAACCGTCCCTGTTGGGCAGGTCGTAGTTGAAGAAGTTGCCGTCGCCCTCTTCTGGCGTGGTCTCATCGGGCGTGGCGGGGGCGGCTGAGGAGGCCACGGTGATGCTGCGGTTGAGGGCGCTGACGATGCCATTGGTGACGGTGCCGGACAGGCCGAGCGGGGCGCCGATCGCAATGGCGGTGTCGCCGACGTTGAGGTCGCTCGAATCCGCCCACGTGATGGGCGTGAGGCCGGACGCGTCAGTCAACTTGATCACGGCGAGGTCGGAGACCGGGTCGGTGCCGATCAGAGTGGCCGTGTAGAGCTTGCCGTCGCTGGCCTTCACCTGGATGGCCGCGTCGGACGCGGCGCCGTCGAGCGTGACGACGTGGGTGTTGGTGAGGATGTAGCCGTCTTCGCTCAGAATGACACCCGACCCGGTTCCGCCGGAATCGCCCGCGGCGACGTCGATCGTGACGACGCTCGATGAGGCTTTGGCGGCAACGGCGGTGATCTCGTTGACACTCTCGGTGTCGTTGACGACCACCGTGCTCGGCCCCTGGGCCTGGCTGGCCGGGGTACCGTTGCTCTGGCTCGAGTAGACCAAGGCGGAGACGCCGGCGGCGGAGACGCCGCCGACCAGGGCTGCGATGGCGAGGGCGGCGACGAACGCGACGCTCCCCTTGCGCCGGTTGGGGTCCTTGGGGGCCTTGCCAAAGGCGGGCTGGGCGGGGTACCCGTTCGCGTTGGCGTACGCCTGCTGCTGGGCAAGCGTGGGAGCGTAAATCGGGGTGGACCCGTCCGGGCCCGGAATGGGGCGACCGAAGGCATCCGTGGGGTAGGCCGCGGCCTGTGCCGGAGCCTGAGTGTAGGGGTGCGTCGGCTGAGGTGCTGCCTGATCGGCTGCTGCCTGATCGGCTGCGGTCTGATCGGCAGCACCCTGCTGGGCAGCGGCCTGGTGGTCGGCTGCGCCGAGTGCCGGTGTCTGAGCGGCGGGAGCCTGAGGGGCCTGGGCGGCGACCGTGCCGTCTCCAGAGCCGAGAACCTCGGTGGGCTGGTTGTCTGCCGGCTGGGGAACCGTGGGCTGCACCGCCGTCGGCTGTGCGTCGGTGGGATCGGTGGGGGGAACGTTTGCGGTGCCCGGAACGGCTTCACCCGAGGAGTTGACCTCGATCGGTGCGCTGTCCTGAGGCTCGTCGGGGGTGGTACCCGGGTCCTGTGTGTTGTCAGTCATGATGTGCTCCTTCCAAGCGAAGATAGCTTCTCGCCTAAAGCTGTGCGTTTGATATGCGCAGACTGGGAGCAGTCAATGATGAAGCCGTGACCTTGCCCGGCTTGAGGAATTGCGCACCGGAACGATGCGCCCACGTTGCGCTCAGCAGCCGGGACCGCGGGGGTTGACGGAGCAGGACTCGGCAACAAGAACCGTGTCGGTCCGGTCGGCGATCGCGATGATCGGGGTCGTCGGAACGAGCACCAGGCCTTGCACGGCGCGCCATTCTCCGCCGCCGAAGCGATACTCGGCCGCATAGGACGCGACCAGGCCGATCGACACCGTGCCGGGTTGCTCGAACACATGGCTGGTTGAGGTTTCTGAGAACTCGGGAAGGTTCAGGGCCGCCCAACTCGCCCCGCCGCTCACCGAGGTGCGGGATGCTCCGTCGCCGTAGTCCCAGCGAAAACCCACCGGGGTGAACCGCACCTCGGCCGCCGCGCCGAGGAGCGGCCCTGACCGGGCATGCGCAGACGCCGTGGCGAAGAAGTTGGTTGGCACGCCAACAACGATCCAGCCGTTGGGCTCCATGCCCTGGGTGGGCACATCAGCCGGGATGCTGACCAGATCGCTCACCCGAACAACCAGATCCGGGTCGCACGGAGTCTGTGGCTGGCATGCCGGCACCGCGGGGTCGGCCGGTACCGCGTTCGGCAAGCGCCTCGGTAGTCCGCCCGGGCCGGCGGATGCGTCGCCCCGGTCGACGGACACACCCCCGGGGACAAAACTGACACCATCGGGCAACCCGTCCCAAGTGCCCTCACCCCGGTCGCCACCCCCGCTGCTACCTCCGTAGGCGTCGCCCGGGCGACCCGGGGTGAAACTCTCCCGCTCCGCCCCGACGTTCACCCCGCCATTTCCGACGGAAGCGCCTAACGTTGGACAGTCCCCACTCGCGCCGGACCAGGCTCCGCAAACCTGAGCGTCAATGAGCGCAACAGCTGATGCCGGTAGCTGATTCGCTAGCGCAATCGAAATCAGAGCGACCAGCAGAAATTTTCCCCGTCCCATGACCGAGTCCTCTCCAGAAGCAAGCGCTGGCTGGCTGATTCGAAAGTGAAACCGATCTCAAGGGGAAGCCTCTCCACACGGTCGACTGCAACCACGCTCACCCCTGAGCCATCGATGACGTCCGATTCGGAAACGTCGAGGCACACATAGGCTGAGACCGCGCCAGTTGCCAAGTCGACAGACTGCAAGGTGAAGCTGTCGAACTTGAGCACGCCAACGCCAACTGTTCCGACCTGCGCCATACCCTCCATAGTTTGCACTTCGGTCTCAAGTGCCTCCCCGACTGCTACCGCTGTCATTCGTGATGGGTTGTCGCCACCTTCATGGGCAATTACACCGGAGAGGTCCAGGTAGTTCGCGTAGGCCTCGGTGGCCGCGGCGAGCGCCTCCTCGTCGGACGCGAAAATGGGGACGACCGTGGGCGTTGGCGACGGCGGAGCGGATTTCGGAGCCGCCGTACAGCCCGCCGCACCCAACAGCAGACCGCCCACACAGGCAGCAGTGATCATCCGTCCTGCACCTCTTCGCACAACGCCCACGATCCCCATGCCGCCACCGTAGGGCAGCCGTCCCTCCCCGCGCGCAAGTTATCCACAGCCCCAAATTCGGCCGTGGTGATGCATAAGTCCCGCTGCATCTCCCCTGGGCCGGCGGGCGGGCAGGAGAGAGTGGGGGCGGGATGTCGTAACTTTGGGGATATGAAGCAGGTCACCACATGACGATTTCCGGCGCCTGGCGGCGCACCGCCCAAGGCGCCGGACTCCTCGGCGCCGACGGCACCATCTCCGCCAGCATTTTCGCTGAGATGAGCGCCCTCGCCATGCGCACCGGTGCCATCAACCTGGGCCAGGGTTTCCCCGACGAAGACGGACCGGCCGAGGTGCTCGAGGCCGCGCGTCAGGCCATCAGCGACGGTGTCAACCAGTACCCGCCCGGGCGGGGCACACCCGTGCTGCTCGAGGCGATTGCGCGCCACCAGCGCCGCTTCTACGGCCTGACCGTCGATCCCGGCACCGAGGTTCTGGTCACCGCCGGTGCCACGGAAGCCATCGCCGCGACCCTGCTCGCGTTACTCGAACCGGGTGACGAAGTGGTGACCTTCGAGCCGTTCTACGACGCCTACGGCGGCCTGATCGCCCTGGCCGGCGGCGTGCACCGCACGGTGCGGCTGCACTCCTCCGATTTTCAACCCGACCTGGATGAACTCGCCGCCGTCGTGACCGACCGCACCCGGATCATCCTGATCAACAACCCGCACAACCCCACCGGCACTGTCTTCACCCGCCAGACCCTGGAGCTGGTCGTGGCCCTCGCGCACCAGCACGACGCCCTGATCGTGACCGACGAGGTGTACGAACACCTCACCTTCGGCGTGACCCACCTGCCGGTCGCGACGCTGCCCGGCGCCGGCGAGCGCACCGTCACGATCTCCTCGGCCGGCAAGACCTTCAGCACGACGGGGTGGAAGGTGGGCTGGCTGAGCGCGCCGGCTGCCATCGTCACGGCGATCCTCGCCGTCAAACAATTCCTCACCTACGTCAACGGCGCCCCGTTCCAGCCGGCCACGGCCATCGGGCTGGACCTGCCCGACAGCTACTACACCGGCATCGCCACCGGCCTGCAGGCCAAACGGGACGTGCTGGCCCGCGGGCTGAGCGCGGCGGGGTTCACCCTCACCACGCCGCAGGGGTCGTATTTCATCGTGGCGGATGCCGGCGCCCTCGGCCGTCCGGACGCCGTCGAGTTCTGTCGCACCTTGCCCGACCTGGCCGGGGTGGTCGGGATCCCGATTACGGCATTCTGCCTGCCGGAGCACAAGGCGCAGTACGCGTCGCTGGTGCGGTTCGCCTTCTGCAAGCGTGTCGACGTGCTCGAGGAGGCCGCCACGCGGCTCGCCCGGTTGTGACCCGGCCAGCACACGAAACGGCACCCTGCGGCAGGGGGCCGTTGCGGTGCCCGCAGGTGGCGGCTGAGGCTAGTTCGCGTAGGCCGGATAGTCGGTGTAACCGACGGCATCCGGGCCGTAGAACGTGGCCGGGTTGGGCTCGTTCAGCGGCAGGTTCTCGAGCCAGCGACGCACGAGGTCGGGGTTGGCGATCACGGCGCGTCCCACGACGACACCGTCTCCGAGGCCGTCGTCCAGCAGAGCGATGGCTTCCTCGCGCGTGGTGACCTGGCTGAAGCCGGTGTTGACCAGCAGCGGTCCCTCGAACCGGGTGCGCAGGGCACGCACCAGCTCGCCCGACGGGTCGCGGTTCAAAATGCTGAGGTAGGCCAGCTTGAGCGGTGCAAGCCCGTCGACCAGGGCGCCGTAGGTGGCCAGCACGTCGGCGTCGTCGGTTTCGAGGGCGTCCTGGATGTTGTGCTGCGGGGAGATGCGGATGCCCACCCGGTCGGCGCCGATCGCGGCGGCGACCGCCGTGGCGACCTCGACGACGAAACGGGCCCGGTTTTCGGGCGAACCGCCGTAGACGTCGTCACGCTGGTTGGAGGCCGGCGAGAGGAATTCGTGCAGCAGGTACCCGTTGGCACCGTGGATTTCGACGCCGTCCATGCCGGCCGCGACGGCATTGCGGGACGCCTGCACGAAGCAGTCGATGATGCCGGGAGGTCCTCGAGGGTGAGGGCGCGCGGCACCGGGTAAGGCAGCTTGCCCTTGTACGTGTGGCTCTCGCCCTGGATGGCGATGGCGCTGGGCGCGACAATCTGGAGCCCGCCGTTGGTTTCGGGGTGGGTGACCCGGCCGGCGTGCATGACCTGAGCCACGATGCGTCCACCGGCGGCATGCACGGCATCCGCGACCTTGGCCCAGCCGTCGATCTGCTCGTCGGTGACCAAGCCGGGCTGGCCGGGGAAGCCCTGACCGGCCTGGTCGGGATAGACGCCCTCGGTCACGATGAGGCCCAGGGTGGCTCGCTGGCGGTAGTGCTCGATGTTCAACGCGCCGGGGACGCCTTCGACACCGGAACGCATTCGGGTCAACGGTGCCATGACCATCCGGTTGGGCAATTCGAGGGCGCCGAGGTTCAGCGGGGTGAAAAGACTCACGTAGTGCTCCTTATTTCTGTGTGATGCGGACGCGGTGGATGCGCGGCTATGCCGCCGAGGTCGGATACGCGTCCCGTTCAGGAAACAGTGCGATAGACCCCGCTATTCCGGGCCTCGGGAGATAGATTGCCGGCGCACAGCCTCCGCCGGGCGCCAATCCGGCCGCCCGGGCGCACCGAACCCCTGTCATGAGCATCACCTCCGACGTATCGGCGTCCGACGCGGCCCCGGGCTACTGCCCTGATGCGCTGATCCATGACGCGGCCCGGCTGGGCCTGCAGATGAGCCTGATCAACACGGCTCTCGGACCCGTGGCGGTGCGCCACGGCCGACGCACGGCCACAGGCGCCCCCGCAACGATCCTGTTGCACGGCGCGGCGGGATCCTGGACCACGTGGACACCCTTGATCAGCGCGGCGGACCGGCAGACCGGCGCCCCGCTGGCCGACCTGATCCTCCCCGACCTACCGGGTTGGGGCGACACTCCCCTGCCGCGGAACGTCGACGCGGAGACCATCGAGTCGCTGGCCACGGCCGTCGCCGAAATCGCCACGGCCCTGGGCTACCGGAACTGGCAGGTGATCGGACACTCGCTGGGCGGCTTCGTGGCCCTCGAACTCGCGGCAAGCACGCCCCGGCAGACGAGCTTCGTCGGCCTGGTGTCCGCCACCACATTCAGCGTCATCACCAGCGTGCGGCATCCGCTCACCCGGTTCACGGTCCTGCCCGGCTTCACGGCTCTCCTCGGCGTCATGCGGGCCCTGACGGTGCTCGGCCCTCTCGGCCGCAGCCTGGCCACTGGGTTGCACAGGGTGCGCCTGCTGCGCCCCCTGGTGTCCCCGTTGTTCAGTGACGTCCGCCGGGTCGACGGCAGTGTGGTGGCCGCCCTCGCCGCCGAGGCCCGGCCGCGCTCCTTCGCCCTGGCCGCCCGCCGCGCCGGGGGGTACGACGCCGAGGTTTCCTGGGCACGCATCGAGTGCCCGGTGCGCTCCGTGCACGGCGACCGGGATGTGTTCGTCACCGCCGACGACGACCGACGGATGGCCGGACTCATCGCCGACCTCGAGGTAACGGTGCTCGGCGGGACCGGCCACTTCGGCCACGTCGAACGGCCGTCGGATGCCCTGCAGGCTTTGCATCGGCCCGAATCCCTTGCGCTTGGGCGACAGGCAGAGGAGAATTGACAAATACTCCGGTTCTCTTGTTAGTGCCCCATCATCGCTTTCACCCGTTCCCGGCACCGTGCGTGGCCAATCTGGAAGTGAACGTGACACCTCATGGGCACCCTGTCCTACGACCGGGTCGTCGTTGAATTCGACGACAGGATCCTTACTCATCTGCAAGTCGTCATTGTGCAAAAACTCCGAAGAGGCGAAAGCTTCCTGTTTTCGTGGCGCAACGCCATCGATGTTGGGGACGGCCGCAGTTCGGCGTGGATGAACCCGGCCATTCCGCTGTACTTCAAGTTCACCGGCGGGCATACGCCGACGCTCAATCCGGAGTGGATCGCCCAATTGGCCCGCTCAGCGAACAGCTCTCAGGGGCTCATCGCCACGAGCGAAGAGCGCTGCATCGACTCCGGTCACGGGGGCGGCGCGAATGTGTCATTCGCGGTCAAGTCGGCCTCCGCGTTGCCGAAATCGTCGGTGGCCGCGCCAGAGTAGAGCCGCAGGCCGGCTCCAGCGGCACGGTTCCGAATCTGCGCAGGACGAGGGCGGGGTTGGTCCTGCGTACCTCGGCGAGCCGGGCGGCGGAGATCCAGGCGAGCGCGACATCCGTCGTCTCACCCAATGTGACCAGTTCGACACCCATCGGGTCGACCACCATGCTCGCGCCTACTCCGCCGGGCGGGGCGTGGTCGGCCGCCGCGACGTAGACGGTGTTCTCGAGGGCGCGCGCGGTGACGAGGGTGCGCCAGTGCTGTTCCTTGAGCGGTCCGCGCACCCACTCGGCGGGCACCAGCACCAGGTCGGCGCCGGCATCGACCAGCCGACGGGTCACCTCGGGGAACCTGATGTCGTAGCAGGTCTGCAGGCCCACGGTGATGCCCGCGACGTCGAAGGTCTCGGGAGCCTCGATGAGCCCTGCGAGCACTCGGTCGGATTCCCGGGTGCCGAACGCGTCGTAGAGGTGCAGTTTGCGGTAGCGCGCCACGACCTTCCCGGCAGGGTCGACGGCGATAAGCGTGTTGTGCACCCGGTCGGGGTCGGCGGTGCGTTCAAGCATGCCGGCGACGATGTGCACGCCCAAATCGGCGGCCAGACGGCCAATGGCCGTTACGAACGGGCCGGTGAGGGCCTCGGCGGAGGCAACGGAGGCCTCGCCCAACCGGCGCTCGAAGAAGGATGAGTATTCGGGGAACACCACGATGCGCGCGCCGCGGGCCACGGCAGTGCCTGCCAGCTCCCGCATCACGGCCAGATTCGAGGCCTGATCTGCGCCGGGCGCGAACTGCGCCACGGCAACTCCCAGTTCGTCTTGCGCGCGCGCATCCACCATGCCGCCAGCCTAGCGGCGGCTTCCCAGCTTGACCGTCGGCCGGTTGCAAGCGAAGCTCTCCGCAACGTGCCAGCATGAGATCTGGATGTGAGTGAAGGGTGACGGATGAAGATCTTGGTCGTGGAAGACGATGACCAGATGGGCGCCCTCATCGAACGCGGATTGCAGGCCGAGGGATACGAGACCGCACGGGTCTCCAACGGGGTCGACGCGCTCATCGCCATCGCCGGCGACGGCTTCAGCCTGGCCGCGATCGATGTGATGCTGCCACAGATGTCGGGGTTTGAGATCTGCCGGCGCATCCGCCTGTCGGGCAGCACCATGCCGGTACTGCTGCTGACCGCACGCGACACCGTCGACGACAGGGTCTTCGGGCTGGACAGCGGCGCCGACGACTACCTCACCAAGCCGTTCGCCTTCGCCGAGCTGTCCGCCCGGGTGCGCGCCCTGTTGCGTCGCCGGTCCATGGGAGCCCCGGCCACCGTGGAGATCGGCAACCTGGTGCTTGACTCCCGTGACCTGCGGGTCACCGTCGCCGGGCGAGCGGTGTCGATGAGCCCCAAGGAGGTGGCGTTGCTGCGCCTGCTCTGCAGCCGGGCCGGCACCACCGTGGACCGCAGCACCATCCTGGAAGAGATCTGGAACGGCACCAACCACATCGACCCCAACATCGTCGACCAGTACATCAGTTACCTGCGCCGCAAGATCGACACGGATGCCGCGGGCGTGCGCATCGTCACCGTGCGGGGCACCGGCTACGCCGTGGAGCTCGCCGAATGAGGCGGCCCGCCCGGTGAGTCGTCTCCGTCGAATCTGGTGGCCGGCGCTGTCGATCCGCGCGCGTATCACCGTGGGCAGCCTCCTGGTCGCCACGGTGCTGTTCAGCACCGCCGCGTTCTTCTTCCGGCTCGAGGTGCAGTCGATCCTCACGGAGACGAATGAGACCGTGCTGCGCAACGATGCCGAGTCGCTGCTCGGTCAGCTCGCGACGAACCCCACCGAGGCCATTCAAAGCCCGAGCGAGGGCCAGCTGCTCGCCATCGTCGACCCCACCGGAACCGTACGCAAGTCGTCCCTCCCGCGCAGCCTGGACCAGCAGATTGAAGCCCTCACCGAGCTGGGTGCCGAGCCGCAGACCGTGTACACGCCCGCCGCCAGCTACCTGGTCTCGGCGACGCCGGTGAGTTCGGATGCCGGTGATTGGCTGGTCATCGCCGCCCGAAGCCAGCAGGCCCCGACGCTGCTGCTCGACGAGCTCACCGGTGTGCTGACCCTCGGCACCCTGATCCTCACCGCCGGTTTCGGACTGGCCTCCTGGTTGCTCACCGGAGCGGCCCTGCGCCCGGTGACCCGTCTGCGTGAGGAGGCCGAGAGCCTGAGCACCACCGGATCGTCGGCGCAGCTGCGGGTGCCGGCCGGCAAGGACGAGGTGAGCCAGCTCGCCCGCACCCTCAACGACTTCATCGAGCGGCTCCGGCGCGGCGTTGACCGCGAAAAGCAGATCGTGTCGGATGCGAGCCACGAGCTGCGCACCCCGCTCGCGGTGCTGCAGGCGCAACTCGAGTTGGCCCACCTCGACTCAGGCGACGCTCCGGCGCTCGAGCGCGACATCCGCGACGCATCGGCGACCGCCGGCCGGCTCAGCCGTCTGGCGACCAACCTGCTCGAACTCAGCAAGTTGGAGAGCGAGCAGGCGCCGCCCGAGACCGACTGGGCCGGTCTGGTGGGTGAGATCACGGCGTCGGTCGACCGGGCCAGGGTGGTGCGGGACGGCCAGGAACTCGAGGTGGTCTATCGCATCGACGACGACGACCCGGTGGGCCGGTATGGCATCTCGGCCACCAATATGGGCCAGCTCCTCGACAACCTGATCTCGAACGCCATCACGGCGATGGCGGGCCGTGGCAGTGTCACCGTCTCGCTCGTGCGCTCCGGCATCGGGGCGCTGATCACAGTGGTCGACACCGGCCCCGGCCTGCCGGAGGACTTCATCCCCCTGGCCTTCGACAGGTTCTCCCGGCCGGACAACGCGCGCTCGAGCAGTTCCGGCGGCTCCGGGCTCGGCCTGGCCATCGTGCACGCCATCGTCGAACGCGCCAACGGCACCGTCCTGTTGCGCAACACCGGCACCGGACTCGCGGTCGAAATCCGGCTGCCGCGGCACCTGCGCTGAATCGACACCGACCAGCACAACAGGCCGCCGCGGCGACTCTGAGAACCTTCGCAGGAGCGTGCGGCCCCCGGTCGGCAAACGTTAACCCGAGGGTTCTACGGTCTGGATGTGACCTTAGTTCTCGCCTCTCCACTCGTCGAGGCCTCGGGGCCGACGACGCGAGGTCGGCGCGGCTTCATCGGCACCGTCGTGTTGGCGCGGACGCTCGTCTCGTGCACCTCGTGAGGTCGCGGCGCGCCACCGCCACGCGGTTCGTCACGCTTTGGGCCTACCCGGTCCTGCTCGCCGACGCCACATCCCGCCTGGCCGGCACCCACCGGGTATGGCTTCTGCAGAACGTGGGCAGGAGAGAAACCACCGCCGGAAGCGACCTCGACGTGCTCCGGCAGGCGGGCTTCACCATCGCGACGTCTCGCACGATCAACTGCACGATCCTCATCGAAATGACAAGGTAACCCATGCCATCGACCGTGGTCATCATTCCCACCTACAACGAGCGCGACAACATCCGCCCGATCGTCGCTCGCGTGCGCGCGAGCGTGCCGGATGCCCACGTCCTGATCGTCGACGATGCCTCGCCAGACGGCACCGGCGCCCTGGCCGACCTGCTCGCGGCATCGGACGAACGGGTGCAGGTTCTGCACCGCAGCAAGAAGAACGGCCTGGGCGCGGCCTACCTCGAGTCCTTCGGCTGGGCCAGGGACCGCGGTTTCGACTATCTTGTGCAGCTCGACGCCGATGGCTCGCACCAGCCCGAGCAGCTGCCCGACCTGCTGGCGGCCGCGCGCACCGCCGATGTGGTGCTCGGCTCGCGCTGGGTTCCCGATGGTCGGGTGCAGAACTGGCCGTGGCACCGCCGGATGCTCTCCCAGGGCGGCTCGGTCTATTCGCGACTGCTGCTCCGGTTGCCCCAACGGGACGTCACCGGCGGGTACCGGGTGTACAGCGCCGACGCCCTGCAGAAGATGGCGCTCGGCAGCGTCGACAGCCTCGGCTACTGCTTCCAGATCGACATGCTGTTGCACGCCGTACGCGCCCGTTTGCGCGTGGTAGAGGTGCCGATCACCTTCGTCGAACGCACCCTCGGCAGCTCGAAAATGAGCGGGAGGATCGTTCTGGAGGCGATGGTACGGGTCACGATCTGGGGCCTGACCGGCCGCGGCGCCCGGCACAACAATCCGGCTCCCGTGGGCTCGGCCCAGCTCGGACGCTGAGCCGGCTACGCACCTGCCCGGCCGAGAGCGGCGGCCACCGCGGGCGCAATTGCCACTTCTGGTCACAATGACTATATGATGGACCTCACGTTAGAGTCATACTGACCTTTACTCGATGGATGCCCCGATGACCGATCTACACCCGCCCGTGCTTGCGGTTTCGACGGTCATTTTCGCGCTCCGGCCCGACGTCGAATCGGGTTTCATGACGCTCTGGCTTCCCCTGGTGCGCCGCACCAGGGACCCCTACCTGGGCCTGTGGGCGCTGCCGGGCGGCTGGCTGCCGCCGGAAGAAGAGCTCTCCACCGCCGCGGCCAGCACCCTGCGCGAAACCACAGGCCTCTCCCCCAACTACCTCGAACAGCTCTACACGTTCGGCGACCTCGGCCGGTCCCCGGGCAGCCGGGTCGTCTCGGTCGTCTACTGGGCCCTGGTGCAATCCACCGAGGCCGAACTCGCCGCCGTCGGCGACAACGTGCAGTGGTTCCCCGCCGACCGGCTGCCCGAACTCGCGTTCGACCACAACCACATCGTCGAATACGCGCTCTGGCGTCTGCGCACCAAGGTGGAGTACTCCCGCATCGCGCACGCCTTCCTCGGTGAGACGTTCACCCTGGCCCAACTGCGCGACGTGCACGAGGCGGTCCTGCGCCGCGCGCTGGACCCGGCGAACTTCCGCCGCATGATCGAGTCGTCCGGAACCGTCGTCGACACCGGCCTCCGACTGGCCGGCGTGCCGCACCGACCGCCCCGGCTCTACCGTTACAACGACTCCCAGTCCCTCACCGAACAGAGCCCGCTGGGCCCATCGGCCGGCTGGCCCGAGACTCCCCTCCAATCCACCCCGCACCCCCCGAGGAGCACGACATGACCATCGCATCGGTCGACCGCACCATCCGTTTGATCAGCACGGGCGAAACCGCCGGCAGCACCTGCACGCCAGACCTCGCCGTCGATCCCTGGTATTTCGACGACAAAGCCCCCGGCTACGGTCCGGGCTCCTCGATGGGTGACGTCATCCCCACCGGCTCCCCCCGCCAGGGCGAGCTGCCCGCCCGGTACCGCACGGCCTCGAACGGTGAGCTGGGCGACTGGATCCGCGCCGCCAAGGCCACCCTCGGCAACCGCGTCGTGGTACTCGGCCACTTCTACCAGCGCGAGGAAGTGCTCCAGCACGCCGACTTCGTCGGTGACTCCTTCCAGCTCGCCGTCGCCACCCAGAGCCGGCCGGATGCCGAAGCCATCGTCTTCTGCGGCGTGCATTTCATGGCCGAGACCGCCGATCTGCTCTCCCGCCCCGAGCAGGCCGTGATCCTGCCCAACCTCGCCGCAGGCTGTTCCATGGCCGACATGGCCGACATCGACTCCGTCACCGAGTGCTGGGAGCAGCTCGAAGAGCTCTACGGCACCGAACCCGATGCCTCCGGCCGCGTGCCGGTGATCCCGGTCACCTACATGAACTCCTCCGCCGCGCTCAAGGGCTTCTGCGGTGAGCACGGCGGCATCGTCTGCACCTCCTCGAACGCCGAGACCGTGCTTGAGTGGGCCTTCGAACGGGGCCAGCGGGTGCTGTTCTTCCCCGACCAGCACCTGGGCCGCAACACCGCCAAGGCCATGGGCGTGCCCCTCGAGCGGATGCCGATGTGGAACCCGCGCAAGCCCCTCGGCGGCAACACCGAGAACGAGCTCGAGAACTCACAGGTGATCCTCTGGCACGGCTTCTGCAGTGTGCACCGCCGGTTCACGGTCGACCAGATCGACGCTGCACGCGCCGAGCACCCCGGCGTGCGCGTGATCGTGCACCCCGAGTGCCCGATGGCCGTCGTCGACGCCGCGGACGAGTACGGCTCCACCGATTACATCGGCAAGGCCATCGCTGCCGCCCCGGCCGGCTCGACGTTCGCGATCGGCACCGAGATCAACCTCGTGCAGCGCCTCGCCGCCCAGTACCCGCAACACACCATCTTCTGCCTCGACCCGGTGGTCTGCCCCTGCTCCACCATGTACCGCATCCACTCCGGCTACCTGGCCTGGGTGCTCGAGGCCCTCGTGGGCACCGAAGACGTGCCCGCCGAGGTGCTCAACCGCATCACCGTGGCCGACGATGTCGCCGGGCAGGCCCGCATCGCTCTCGAGCGGATGCTCGCGGCCAGACCGCCGGTCGTCACACCGGTGGG
This sequence comes from Cryobacterium sp. SO1, assembly GCF_004210215.2. Classification (NCBI taxonomy): domain Bacteria; kingdom Bacillati; phylum Actinomycetota; class Actinomycetes; order Micrococcales; family Microbacteriaceae; genus Cryobacterium; species Cryobacterium sp. SO1. The sequence goes on along the minus strand of NZ_CP067394.1, from coordinate 975,413 downwards.
AGCCTGACCATGGCACGCGTGCTGGTCGTCGGCAGCGGACTCGCCGGTCTGCTCGCCGCCGTGCGGGCCACCGACGCCGGGCACCGGGTGACCCTGGTGACCAAGGCCGCCCTGCCCGAGAGCAACACCCGCTACGCCCAGGGTGGCATCGCCGCGGCGCTGTTCCCCGACGATTCGGTTGATGCGCACATCCTCGACACCCTGCGGGCGGGCGCCGGGCTGTGCGACCCGGCCGCTGTGCAGGTGCTCTGCTCGGAGGGCCCGGCCCGGGTGCGGGACCTGATCCGGTTCGGGGTCGACTTCGACCGCGACGAATCCGGCATCACTCGCGGCCTCGAGGCCGCGCACTCCCGCTCGCGGGTGTTGCACGCCGGCGGCGACGCAACCGGCGCCGCGATCGAGGCCGCCCTGGTGGCCACGGTGCGGGAACGGGCGAACCGGGCCCACACGCTCGGCGGCGACCAGATCACCATCCACGAAAACAGCATGCTCGTCGACCTGGTCGTGCATGACGGCCGGGTCACCGGCGCCACCCTGCTCGAGTCCGGCGGTGCCAGGCCCACCGTGACCGTCGACGCCGTGATCCTCGCCACCGGCGGCGCTGGCGCGCTCTACACGCACACGACGAATCCGGCCATCGCCACCGGCGACGGCGTCGCCGCCGCCTGGCGCGCGGGCGCGGCCGTCGCCGACGTCGAGTTCTACCAGTTCCACCCCACGGCCCTGGCGGTTCCGGGCACGCCCCTGGTCTCAGAGGCCGTGCGCGGTGAGGGAGCCGTGCTGCTCAGCAGCACCGGTGAACGCTTCATGACGGCCATCCACCCGGATGCCGAACTCGCCCCCCGCGACATCGTCGCCCGCAGCATCGCCGCCCAGATGAAGGCGCAGGGCGGTGCCCCGGTCATGCTCGACGCCACCGGCCTCGGCCGTGAGCTGCTCGAGGGCCGCTTCCCCACCATCACGGCGGCCTGTCGCGACGCGGGCCTGGACTGGGCCGTCGAAGCCATCCCGGTCGCGCCGGCCGCGCACTACTGGATGGGCGGCGTCGCCACCGATGCTTGGGGCCGCACCTCCGTGCCCGGGCTCTACGCCGTGGGCGAGGTGGCCCGCACCGGCGCCCACGGCGCCAACCGGCTGGCCTCCAACTCGCTGCTCGAGGCCGCCGTCTTCGCCGACCGCGCCGTGCGCGCACTCGGCGAACCCGAGCAGCGGCCACCGCAGTTCGGCGCAGCAGCGGCCACGGCCGGCTACACCAGCGGCACCGACCCCGACGATCAGCTCGACGACGAACTCGTCTACGAGATCGACAGTGCACCCGAGACCATCAACACCGGAGCGAGCGTCGACCGCGGCACCCTGCAGCAACTCCTCTGGGAGGCCGCCGGCGTGCACCGCTCGGGCGCCGGCCTCACCCGCGCCGCCGTTCTGCTGGCCGGCTGGCGGGCGGCCGACCGCGACACGGCCTCGGTCACCGACCTGGAAACCGGGAACCTGCTTGATCTCGGCCGCCTGATCGTGGCCGCCGCCCTCGCCAGGCAGGAATCCCGCGGAGCCCACCACCGCGCCGACTTCCCCGACAGCCGGCCCGAGCTGGCCCGGCCGCGGTTCACCCGCCGCCGGGACCGGGAGTCCCGCAGCCTGATTTCTGTTTCCTCGCAGCCCTCATCACCGCAGCCCTCGGAGGCCATCGCATGCTGACCAGTCACTCCATCGACACCGTCGTGCGCGCCGCCCTCGACGAGGACGCCCCGTGGGGCGACCTCACCTCCGAAATGCTGATCCCCGCCGACGCCGTGGCCACGGCCCAGCTCGTCGCCAGGGAACCCGGTGTCTTCAGTGGCGGGGCCGTGTTCGCCGCCGCGTTCCGTCTCGTCGACCCGCGCATCGTGGTGCACCTGCACCTGGCCGACGGCACCCCGTTCACCGCCGGCGAGCTACTCGCCGAAGCCTCGGGCCCGGCCCGCGGCATCCTCACGGCCGAACGCATCGGACTCAACTTCGTGCAGCGCATGAGCGGCATCGCCGCGCTCACCGCCCGCTACGTGGCCGAGACCGTCGGCACCGACGCCCGCATCGTCGACACCCGCAAGACCACACCGGGCCTGCGCGCCTTCGAACGCCAGGCCGTGCGCGACGGAGGCGGCCACAACCACCGATTCAGCCTGTCCGACGCCGTGATGGCCAAAGACAACCACCTGGCCGTGCTCAGCGCCGGCGGCGTCGGCCTCACCGACGCCCTGCTCGCCGTGCGCGCCAAACTCTCGCACACCACCCACTTCGAGGTGGAGGTGGACACCCTCGACCAGATCGAACCGGTGCTGGCCGCGGGAATCGACACCATCATGCTCGACAACTTCGACGCGGACGACCTGCGGGAGGGTGTGCGCCGGGTCGCCGGCCGCGCCATCGTGGAGGCCAGCGGCGGGGTGTCGCTGGACACCGTGCGCCGTATCGCCGAATCCGGTGTCGACGTGATCTCGGTGGGCGCCCTCACCCACAGTGTGCGTTCCCTCGACCTCGGCCTCGACGTCGTGATCATCACCGAGGATTGAAACCACCCAGCACCATCAGCAGCACCGAACCGGAGCAGCCATGATCTACCTGGACAACGCGGCCACCACACCGCTCCGCCGCGAGGTGGCCGAGGCCATCTGGCCGGTCATGACCCGCGGCTTCGGCAACCCGTCCAGCCACCACCGGGTGGGCGAGGCCGCCGCGGCCACGCTCAAGGCCGCCAGGGCCGACATCGCCCGGGTGCTCGGCTGCCGGCCGGGTGAGATCACCATCACCAGCGGCGGCACCGAGGCCGACAACCTCGCGGTCAAGGGGCTCGCGCTCGGCAGCCCGCGCGGCCGGCACATCATCACCACCGCGCTCGAACACGAGGCCGTTCTCGAGTCCTGCGACTACCTGCGCCGGGTGCACGGGTTCGAGATCACCCTGCTGGGCACGGATGCGACCGGTCGGGTCGACCCCGAAGAACTCGCCCAGGTCATCAGGCCGGAGAGCACCCTCGTCACCGTGCACTACGCCAACAACGAGATCGGCACCGTGCAGCCCATCGCCGAGCTCGCCGCGATCGCCCGCGCCGCCGGGGTGCCGTTCCACACCGATGCCGTGCAGGCCGCCGGCTGGCTGCCGCTGAACGTGGCCGACCTCGGGGTCGACGCGCTGAGCATCTCCGGGCACAAGCTCGGTGCGTCCCAGGGCGTCGGCGCTCTGTACCTGCGCGGCCGGCTCACGGTCGAACCGGTGCTGCACGGCGGCGGCCAGGAGCGCGGCAAGCGCAGCGGCACCGAGAACGTGGCCGGAGCCGTGGGGCTGGCCGTCGCCCTCAGGCTCGCCGAGGCCGAACGCACAGAGCTCGCGCCTCGGCTGACCGCGCTGCGGGACACCTTCGTGGCCGCCGTGCTCACCGGCACGCCGGGGGCGGTTCTCACCGGGCATCCGCTGCACCGGCTGCCCGGCCACGCCTCGTTCACCTTCGCCGGAACCGGCGGCGAGGCCGTGCTGCTCGAACTGGAACGACACGACATCGTCTGCTCGAGCGGGTCTGCCTGCGCCGCCGGCAGCGACGAGCCGTCGCACGTGCTCACCGCCCTGGGCATCCCCGCCGACCTGGCCCAGACCGCCGTGCGATTCACCCTCTCGGCCACCACCACGGCCGCGGACCTCACCGAGGCCGCCGCCCGCGTGCACGACGCGGTCGCCGCCGTGCGCGGCCTCGCCACCTCGTAACTGGACCCCCGCGCAACAGTTGGGCCTGGGCGAACGGAGGCTGAACGGGCGGAAAATGGCGGGGAGGTGGGACCTTTGGCCCGTGTTCTGGGCGTTGCGGCAGCCTATGTTTGAACCAGAGACAAAGATCCCAGATCGGGTTGTCCAGGAGGAAAACTATGACGATCACAGACCATCCAGTCGCCACTCCCATAGCTACGCAGATCGACACCTTGGTTGCCGCCGGCAACGTCGCGCTGAAGGACTACGCGGACTTCACCCAGGAGCAGATCGACTTCATCGTCAAGAAGGCCTCCGTCGCCGCCCTGTCCCAGCACGCCACGCTCGCCGTGCACGCCGTCGCTGAGACCGGCCGTGGTGTCTTCGAAGACAAGGCCGTGAAGAACCTCTTCGCGTGCGAGCACGTCACCAACAGCATGCAGAACCTCAAGACCGTGGGCATCATCAGCCGCGACGAGCTCACCGGCATCACCGAGATCGCCGAGCCCGTCGGCGTCATCTGTGGCATCACCCCGGTCACGAACTGTACGTCCACCGCGATCTTCAAGTCCCTCATCGCGCTCAAGACCCGCAACCCCATCATCTTCGGCTTCCACCCGGCCGCGCAGGAGTCCTCCGCCGCCGCCGCCCGCGTCGTCCGCGACGCTGCCATCGCAGCCGGCGCCCCCGCCAACTGCATCCAGTGGATCGAACAGCCCTCCCTCGAAGCCTCCACCCTGCTGATGAACCACCCCGGTGTGGCCCTCATCCTCGCAACCGGTGGTAACGCGATGGTTCGCGCCGCGTATTCCTGCGGCAAGCCCGCCCTGGGCGTCGGCGCCGGCAACGTGCCCGCCTTCATCGAGAAGAGCGCCAAGCTCAAGCGTGCCGTCAACGACGTCGTGCTCTCGAAGGCCTTCGACTACGGCATGATCTGCGCCTCAGAGCAGGCCGTCATCATCGAAGAGCCCCTCTACAACGAGGCCATGGCCGAGTTCAAGATCCTGCACGCCTACCGCACCAACAAAGAAGAGAAGGCCCTCCTCGAGGAATTCATCTTCGGTGTACAGGCCAACTCGGAGAACTGCGCCGGCGCCAAGCTGAACCCGAACGTCGTCGGCAAGTCGCCGATGTGGATCGCCCAGCAGGCCGGCTTCAGCGTTCCCGAAGACACGTCCATCATCCTGGTCGAGGTCTCCGGCGTTGGCCCGCACGAGCCGATGACCCGCGAAAAGCTCGCACCGGTGCTCGCCGTCATGCACGCCAAGGACGCCGAAGAGGGCATCTCGCTCTCCGAGCAGATGGTGGAATTCGACGGACTGGGCCACTCGGGCTCGATCCACAGCGAAAACCCCGCAATCATCGAGGAATTCGGCAAGCGCGTCAAGGCTGTCCGCATCATCACCAACGCCCCCAGCTCGCTCGGTGGTATCGGTGACATCTACAACGCGTTCATCCCTTCGCTCACGCTCGGCTGTGGTTCGTACGGACACAACTCCGTGTCGAACAACGTCTCGGCGATCAACCTGATCAACATCAAGCGCATCGGCCGGAGGAACAACAACTTGCAGTGGTTCAAGATCCCCGCGAAGACCTACTTCGAGCCGAACGCCATCCGTTACCTGGCCGACATGCGCGACGTCACCCGGGTCACCATCGTCACCGACTCGACCATGACCCGCCTGGGCTTCGTCGACAAGATCCTCGACGTGCTCAACCGCCGCGAGGGCCGCGTTGCCCTGCAGATCATCGACAACGTGCTCCCCGAGCCCACCGTTGCCGCCGTCGAGAAGGGCGCAGAAGAAATGCGCGCCTTCAAGCCGGACACCATCATCGCCCTCGGTGGCGGATCTCCGATGGACGCCGCGAAGGTCATGTGGCTGCTGTACGAACACCCCGAAATTGAATTCGCCGACATGAAGGAAAAGTTCTTCGACGTGCGCAAGCGCGCGTTCAAGTTCCCCGACCTCGGTGAGCTCGCCAAGCTGGTCTGCATCCCGACCACCTCGGGTACCGGCAGTGAGATGACCCCGTTCGCCGTCATCACCGACGACGTCACCGGCGTCAAGTACCCGCTGGCCGACTACGCGCTGATCCCGTCCGTCGCGATCATCGACCCCGTGCTCACGGCCATGATGCCCTCGTTCCTCGCCGCCGACTCCGGCTTCGACGCCCTGACCCACGCCACCGAGGCGTATGTCTCGGTGTACGCGAACGACTTCACCGACGGCCTGTGCCTGCACGCGATCAAGCTGATCTTCGAGAACATCGAGACCAGCGTCAAGGGCACCATCGGCAGCACCGATGACACCGTGATCAAGGCTCGCGAGAAGATGCACAACGCCGCGTCGATCTCCGGCATGGCATTCGGTAACGCGTTCCTGGGCATAGTCCACGCCATGGCTCACGTCACCGGCGCGCAGCTGCACCTGATCCACGGCCGGGTCAACGCGACCTACCTGCCGCACGTGATCCGGTACAACGGCACCGTCCCGACCAAGCTGACCAGCTGGCCCAAGTACGAGCACTACATCGCCCCGGAGCGCTTCCAGGAGATCGCCAAGCACCTCGGCCTCCCGGCTTCCACCCCGGCTGAGGGCGTCGAGTCCTACGCCAAGGCCGTCGAGAAGCTGCGCGACCAGGTCGGCATCAAGCCGTCCTTCCAGGCACAGGGCGTGCCGGAGGAAGACTTCATCAGCCGCCTCGACTCGCTCGCCATGGGCGCCTACGGCGACCAGTGCGCACCCGCCAACCCGCGGATGCCGATGCTGGACGACATGAAGACCCTCATGGAGGCCGCGTACTACGGCACGTCGTTCGCCGAGGTTCGCGCCGGACGCGCAGCCGTGGTTGACGCCGCGCTCGAGACCGGTGCAGAGGTTGTCGCCCCGGCCGAGGACGCCAAGAAGCCGGCCCGCAAGGCCGGCAAGTAGGCTCAACGGTCACAGCAGCACCCGTTCGACCTGCGCCAACACAACGGCCCCGCACACTTGTGCGGGGCCGTTCTGCGTTACCCGGGTGAGGCCCGGTGCGGGTCAAGCCTCTGCCTGGACCCCCACGCTGTCGAGCAGGGCCAGAACCTGCGCCCTGATCTCGTCGCGGATGCCGCGCACGGCCTCCAGGGACTGCCCGGCCGGGTCGTCCAACTCCCAGTCCTGGTACCGCTTGCCCGGGTAGACCGGGCAGGCGTCACCGCAGCCCATGGTGACGACCACGTCGGCCGCCTGCACCACGTCGTCGGTCAACGGCTTGGGGAACTCCTCGCCCAGGTCCAGGCCGATCTCACGCATGGCTTCGACCACGGTGGCATGGATCTCACCGGTCGGCAGCGAACCGGCGCTGCGCACGTGCACCCGCCCGCCCGAAAGGTGAGCGGTGAGCACGGCGGCCATCTGGGACCGGCCCGCGTTCTGCTCGCACACGAAGAGCACCTCGGGCACATCGCGCGCGATCGCACCCTTGGCTTGGGCCAGCGCCGTCAGCCGGTCGGTGGCGAACCGCACCGTGCGAGCGGCGACGTGCGCGCGCACCGTCGAGCCGCGCAGCAGGCCGGTGTAGGACTCCAGCACGTACCGCTCCACGGTTTCGAGACCGAAGATGCCGGAGAACTTCACCGACAGCTCATCGGAAAGACGGTGCAGGTAGGCCTCAGGGTAGGTGAGCCCGGGCAGGGGACGACGGTCCGAAACGTCCATGTCTACGCCTTGTCTGTGCGGGTGTCGTGATTAAACGGTCGCGGGCAGGATCTCGGCGAGCAGCTTCTCAATACGCGCCTTGATGTCGTCGCGGATCGGACGTACCGACTCGATGCCCTGGCCGGCCGGATCGGCCAGCGCCCAGTCCTCGTAGCGCTTGCCGGGGAAGATCGGGCAGGCATCGCCGCAGCCCATGGTGATGACCACATCGGAGTCCTTGACGGCCTCGACGGTGAGGATTTTGGGCACGTTGTTCGCGATGTCGATGCCGTCCTCGGCCATCGCCTGGATGGCCACCGGGTTGATCTGGTCTTTGGGCTCCGAGCCGGCCGAGAGCACTTCCACCTGGCCCTGGGAGAGCGCGGTGAGGTAGCCGGCGGCCATCTGGGACCGGCCGGCGTTGTGCACGCAGACGAACAGGACTGTGGGCTTTGCTGCGGACGTACCGGCAGTGATGTCAGACATGGGGCTTCCTTCGGATGGCGATTGATCGACATCTGTCAATATAGACGATCTACGCCGGAATCGGCATCCGGTGGCGAACCGTCACCCTCCGGATGCCAAGCGTTCAACATCTGTTCACCCTGCGACGAGCGCCGGACTGCCATAGCAGAAATCGATGACCATCTATATACTGGAGGAGCTAGACGCGCTCGACACCGTGTCGTTTCGCCCGGCGAAAAGAGGCTCCCCATGACGACCATCCAGATCTTCGAACCGGGTCTGTGCTGCGGCACCGGCATCTGCGGGGTCGACGTCGACCAGCAGCTTGTGACGGTGTCGGCCGACATTGACTGGGCGACCTCGGCCGGTGGCAACGTGCGCCGGTTCAACCTCGCCCAGGAACCGCTCGCGTTCGCTGAGAACGAGACCGTGCGCAGTTTCCTGCACACCGTGGGCCAGGAAGGCCTGCCGGTCACGATGGTCGACGGCGCCACCGTGCTCACCGGGCGCTACCCGTCCCGTCCCGAGCTGGCCAAGTGGGCCGGTTTGGGCGCTCCCGCGGTCGAGGACCGGCCGTCGCTGCTGGCGTCCGCCCAGCCCGCGGCCACACCCAGCGCGGCCGATGCCGGCTGCGGCGGCGGCGGGGCCGGCGAAGGCTGTTGCTGATGCCGCTGGGCACCGACACTCTTCCCGGCACCGGCAGCGTCAGCTCCCCCGCCTTCCTGGCGGATGCCCCACGGTTTCTTTTCCTCACCGGCAAGGGCGGCGTGGGCAAGACTTCCATCGCCTGCGCGAGCGCCATCCGACTGGCCGAGGACGGTGCATCCGTGCTTCTGGTCAGCACCGACCCGGCCTCGAATGTCGGCCAGGTTTTCGGTGTCACCATCGGCAACACCGTGACGCAGATCGACGCGGTGCCCGGGCTCGCCGCTCTGGAGATCGATCCGGAGCAGGCCGTCCAGCAGTACCGTGAACGCATTGTCGGCCCGGTGCGTGGCCTGCTGCCCGCCGCGGAGGTCGCGTCGATCGAGGAGCAGCTCTCCGGCGCCTGCACCACTGAGATCGCCTCGTTCAACGAGTTCACCGACCTGCTCACGGATGCCGCGTGGACCGCCGCGTACGACCACATCGTCTTCGACACCGCACCGACCGGGCACACCATCCGGCTGTTGCAACTGCCCGGCAACTGGACCGACTTCCTCACCCTGGGCAAGGGCGACCCGTCCTGCCTGGGCCCGCTATCCGGCCTCGAGAAGCAGCGCGCCGTGTACGCCCAGGCGGTGGCTGCGCTCGGCGATCCTGAGCGCACCAGGCTGGTGCTCGTGGCCCGCGCCCAGCAGTCCACTCTCGCGGAGGCCGCGAGAACCCACGCGGAACTGGCCGCGATCGGCATGAGCCGTCAGTACCTTGTGGTGAACGGGGTGCTGCCGGGTGAGGATGCCGACCCGCTGGCCGCCGCCATCCGCCGACGTGAGCTGCGCGCACTCGACGCCCGCGACCCGGCCCTGGCCGCGCTGCCCACCGACTACCTGCCCCTGATGGCCACGAACATGGTGGGCCTGCCCGCGCTCCGCAGCCTGCTCCCCCGCGACGGCACGGGCGCGAGCACCGACTCTGCCGCCGAGCTGCTCACGTCCGGACCAGCTGCCCCCGTGCAGAGGGGCAACTCGTCCGATGCGGCGCAGTTCGGTGCCGCCGGCCTCTCGGCCCTTGTCGATCAGATCGCCACCGACGGTCACGGTCTGGTGATGCTGATGGGCAAGGGCGGCGTGGGCAAGACCACCATGGCCGCCGCCGTCGCCGTCGCCTTGGCCGAACGTGGTTTTGCCGTGCACCTGACCACGACAGACCCTGCCGCGCACCTGACAGACACGCTCGACGGCGAGCTCGCCAACCTCGAGGTGTCCCGCATCGACCCGGCGGTGGAGATCGAGCGTTACACAGAGCATGTCCTGGCCACCAAGGGCGCCCGCCTCGACGAGCAGGGCCTGGCCATGTTGCGCGAGGACCTCCGGTCGCCGTGCACCGAGGAGATCGCTGTCTTCCAGGCCTTCTCCCGGGTGACCCGGGAGGCCAGGCACAAGTTCGTGGTGCTCGACACCGCCCCCACCGGGCATACTCTGCTGCTGCTGGATGCGACGGGGTCGTATCACCGCGAGGTCGCGCGCCAGATGGGCACCGGGATGCATTTCGTCACCCCGATGATGAAGCTGCAGGATCCGGCCGAGACCAAGGTGCTTCTGGTGACCCTGGCCGAGACCACCCCGGTGCTGGAGGCCGCCGGTTTGCAGGAGGACCTGCGTCGAGCCGGTATCGAGCCGTGGGCGTGGATAGTGAACAACTCGATCGCGGCTGCGGCACCGGCCTCCCCGCTGCTTCAGCGCCGTGCGGCCAACGAGCTGCCCGAGATCGACGCGGTGCACCGATGCGCTGCGCGCACGGCCGTGGTGCCACTTCTGGCCGTCGAGCCGATCGGCATCCCGGCCCTGGCCGCGCTGTCGGGTCGTTGACGCAAAAGTCCCGGTCTCTTTCGAGACCGGGACTTTTTCTTGTTGCGGGGGCAGGATTTGAACCTACGACCTCTGGAATGAATCCACGGTCAGCGGTTGTTTCTTGTTGCCTCGGAAGCCGCCGGGTTCCCTTGCGCGTCCGAATTTTCCTCTTTTTCAGATTCGGTGAGCCAAGCGGGCGAGGCGTCGACTGAATGCAAGCGTTCAATTTGCTCAGCGCGCGGGGATCATCGAGCGGCTGAAAAAGTCCGTGAGCTCGGCAGTCGCCGTGAGCGGTAGTACGGCGGCCACGTACTGGTCTGGGCGGACAACGACCACGACGCCGTCGCGCGACAACTCCCGCTGAGTGAAGATGTCTGCCTCGGTCCACCCATTCGCGCCGGCGGCGTAAACCTTCTCCCAGTCGGTGAGTCCGAACCGGCCCGTCTTGGGGAGAAATATGTCCGGCACCGCCGTGATGTCCACATCTTTGTAGCTTTGCTGGTAAATCGCTTTCACATCGAATACCGCGTCAACGTCGGCATCAGAGGGGGTGAAGCGTGTCAGCGGCGAGTCTGAGGTTCCAAGCCATGAAGCCCATTCCGAGAGCCCATCGCCGGGAGCATCAGCAAAGGCGTAGACCCTCCAACGTCCGTCAGCCTTCGCATGATGCCCAAGGTGCACTACGTTGCCGTCGCACACCCGCACGACCCCGACCGACTTGAAGCGCATGCCGAGCGGGAACCCGGGGGCCAACGCCTGATGCGCGGCGTCGCCCACGATCGCCGAGGTGCCGTAGTGCGTCATGAATCCAGAAGGGAACTCCGCAGTCGCCAGGTAGTGAGTGGCCAGGTCTTGCGGGTCGGAGATCTCTTCGGGCTTGCGAGCCATGAGCGCAGACCATTTTCGGTCGAAGTCGATAAGCTGCTGCGCTACCGGCTGGCGCTCCTCTGTATATGTCGAGAGCAGCGATTCGGGACTACGACCCGAAAGCACGAGGCCCAGCTTCCACCCCAGGTTGAACCCATCCTGCATCGACACGTTCATCCCCTGGCCGGCCTTCGCGCTGTGGGTGTGGCAGGCATCTCCGGTGAGGAAGACGCGCGGTGCGCGTTCAGTGCCCTCGGTCACGTCATCGAATCGGTCCGTCACTCGATGGCCGACCTCGTAGACGCTGTGCCAGGCGACCTCTTTCACCTCGATCGAGTACGGGTGAAGAATCTCGTTTGCCTTCGCAATAATGGCCTCGACCGGCGTTTGACGCACCTGATGATTGTCGTCCCCGGCGACCTCGCCGAGATCGATGTACATACGACTGAGGTAACCCCCTTCACGAGGGATATGCAGAATGTTTCCGGCGACCGAGTTGATCGCACACTTCGTCCGCCAATCGGGAAAGTCGGTGTTGACGAGCACATCCATGACCCCCCAGGCATGCAGCGATACCTCGCCAAGGTGCTTCCGTCCGATTGCCTCACGCACCCCACTACGGGCGCCGTCACAGCCCACCACGTACTTTGCGCGCACGGTGCGTTCCTCTCCGGGCCATCCTTCTACAAGGTGACGAACTCGAACCTCGACCGGATACTCCCCGTCTTCGTGAACAGTGAGGCCGACAAACTCCACACCGTAATCGAGCCCGATTCGACCCGGGCCATTCGCTGCGGCCTCTGCAAAGTAGTCGAGGACGCGCGCCTGATTGACGATCAGGTGAGGGAACTCGCTAATCCTCAGGCCATAGTCTTCGGTCCGCGAGGTACGGACGATGTTTCGCGGGTTCTCCGGGTCGGGTCCCCAGAAGTTCATGTAGGCGATGTTGTAGGCCTCGGCAATAATCCGTTCTGCGAACCCGAAAGCCTGAAAAGTCTCCACGCTGCGGGGCTGGATCCCGTCGGCCTGGCCAATCGCCAATCGGCCCTCGCGCTTCTCGACGACGCGGGTCGTCACCTCAGGGAACTGCGACATCTGTGCGGCCAGCAGCATGCCGGCGGGGCCAGACCCCACGATGAGCACGTCGACCTCGGCGGGTAGCTCCTCCGGACGCACCAAGCCTGATCCGGCCGCATCGCTCAGCCGCGGATCCCCGGAGACATAACCCTTGTGGTGGAACTGCATCATCGCCCATTTCTTCCCGACTACGTTGTCAGACCTACACGCTATGTTCGATAATCGAACACTACGATCTACTACTGAACATGATGCTAGACGCGATAACCTCGCAGTGCAAGAACTCGAGCGACACCACACACGGAGGGCAAGATTGGGCGAGAGACCCGTTCCCGGTTCACAGACACTGAGTCGCGGCATCCAAATCCTCGAAATCCTCGCGGACGCACGCACCCCGATGACGATTGACGATCTCGCCGCCCACCTAACGGTTCACCGATCCATCGCGTATCGCCTGCTGCGCACACTGGAAGACCACAAGCTGGTATCGCGAGACTCAAGTGGGATCGTCACCCTGGGCCCGCGAATGGCGACACTCGCCGCAGGAGTCTCCCAGGACCTTCAGGCCAAGGCGCTTCCCCAGCTCACCGCCGCGGCCAACGATTTGGGCATGACGTGCTTCCTCGTCGTCCTCGACGGAGATGAGTGCACAACCCTCGTCGGCGTCGAACCACGTCATGCGATTGCCAGCGTGGCCCAGCGCCCCGGAGCCCGCCACTCCATCTTCGCCGGGGCCCCAGGGAAGGCGATACTCTCCGAAATGGACCCGAACGAGTGGATCCACGGCGCCGGATCTGCGCTATCCGCCGACGTGATGGCGGCCAGCCTCGCGGGATACGCAACCAGCCACGACGAGGTCATCCCGAATGTCCATTCGGTAGCCGTGTCGCTTCGCATACGCGGGCAGCGCCCCGCCGCCGTAGCCGTGGTCTACGTTGCAGCACAGGCCGACGTCGCCGCCATCGCGGCCCGCTTGCATATCGCGGCTCGCGCAATCCGCGATTCCTTTGGGGGCTAGTGGATTGTGATCCGGATTGCCAATTGCGACTGAGATGATATACGATTTCAGATATTGCCCCGAAGGGCGATGACCACGACGCAAGGAGGCGCACAACGTGGGAAGCATCGCCCGCCCGAGCAAAATCATCGCAGTCCACCTGAGCTATGCGTCTCGAGCCGACCAGCGAGGCCGACGTCCCGACCGCCCCTCGTACTTCTTGAAGCCAAGCAGTTCGCTCGCCTCATCCGGGAGCACCGTCGAGCGCCCTGCCGGCACGGAGCTCCTTGCCTTCGAAGGCGAGGTGGCTCTCATCATCGGTTCCCCGGCCCGCCGCGTCAGTTTCGAGGATGCGTGGGATCACGTCGCGCACATCACCGCCGCGAACGATTTGGGGCTTTATGACCTCCGTACGAACGACAAGGGGTCCAATGTTCGTTCGAAAGGCGGCGACGGCTACACGCCATTAGGTCCCGACCTCATCGACGCCCGGTCGATTGACCCTGCAGCCATCCGTGTACGAACGTGGGTCAATGGCGACCTCCGCCAAGATGCCACAACCGACGACCTGATGTTTCCGCTTGCACAGATCGTGGCAGATCTGTCCCAGCATTTCACGCTGGAACGAGGCGACGTGATTCTTACTGGCACTCCGGCGGGCTCATCCGTGATTGTCCCCGGCGACGTCGTCGAGGTCGAGGTCGACGCCCCGACCGCAGGGGGAGCACCGAGTTCCGGGCGTCTCACTACGACGGTGGTCCAAGGTACGAACGATTTCGACGCAAGGCTCGGTTCGCTTCCTCTGGCCGACGACGTCCAACGCGCCGACGCGTGGGGTTCGGTGGAGGCCGCCGGATTGACGCCCGCAGCCCCCACCGACGCTCCCCCGTTGCTCACCCCAGAGCTGCGCAGCCTTCTGATGACCATCCCCACCGCGGGGCTCTCCGCGCAGCTGCGCAAGCGCGGGATCAACGCCTGCGTGATCGAGGGCGTGTCAGCCAATCGGCCAGACACGAAAATTGTGGGCACGGCGAAGACCCTCCGATTCGTTCCCGGTCGCGAAGATCTCTTCCTTACCCACGGCGGCGGTTACAACGCGCAGAAGCGCGCGTTCGATGAAGTCGCCCCCGGCGAAATAATCGTCATCGAAGCACGCGGCGAGACCGGATCCGGCACGTTTGGCGATGTTCTCGCCCTCCGAGCCCGGGCCCGGTCGGCCGCTGGCGTCATCACCGATGGTGGGGTCCGCGACTTTGACGCCGTCGCCGAAATCGGACTCCCGGTCTTCTCCAAAGGCGCCCATCCTGCCGTCCTCGGCCGCCGACATGTTCCCTGGGACGTCGATGTGACGATCGCGTGTGGTGGTGCCACGGTTCAACCCGGCGACATCATCGTTGCCGATGGAGACGGTGCGATCGTAATTCCCCCGACCCTCGTCTTCGAAATCGCACACGATGCGTTCACCCAAGAGAACGAAGATGCCTGGATTGCCGAGCAGGTCGCGAGCGGACACGCCATCGACGGCCTGTTTCCGATGAACGCGATGTGGCGCGCCCAATACGAGGCATCCCGCACGCCGCCTGAATTGAATGGAGTCGGCGCATGACAACGACCACAAGCAAGTCCCAAGTCGCCTACCACTGGATCAAAAAGCGCATCACCGGACACGTCTACACGCCCGGCTACCGACTGGTGCTCGGAACGATAGCCGGCGAGCTGGACATGAGCGTCGTCCCGGTCCGCGAAGCCATTCGGCAGCTCGAGGCCGAAGGGCTCGTCCAGTTCTCCCACAACGTCGGAGCACGAGTCGCGATGGTCGACGACTCCCAGTACCGCGACAGCATGGAGGCGCTGAGCATTCTGGAGGGATCCGCGACGGCACTCGCCGCGCGAGCGCTCACACCGGATGATCTCCGGGCCGCCCAAGCCATCAATGCCCAAATGATCGAGACTCTCGACCACTTCGATCCCTCGGCGTTCACTGCGCTGAATCAGCAGTTCCACGCCGCTCTCATCGGACCGTGCCCGAACCCGCGCCTTCACGAACTCGTCAACGCCGAGTGGGCGCGGCTCGGACGTCTTCGTGACTCCACATTCAGCTACGTCCCGGGCCGCGCCCGCGAGTCAGTACGCGAACACGAGAACATCATGGCTCTCATCTCGCAGTCGGCGCCGCTCGACGACATTGAGCGGGCTGCCCGACAGCACCACTCCGCGACGCTCGACGCCTATCTCCAACACGAACATCCCGACGAAGCTAGCCGGCTCCGCATTCTCTGAGGACCTGAAATCAACATGGTAGAAACTCGCATTCCCGCAGATCTCCCCGGTCACATTCAGCACTACATCAACGGCGCATTCGTCGACTCCGCCGACGGCGACACCTTCGACGTGCTGGACCCGGTGACGAACGAAAACTACGCTACCGCCGCCGCCGGGAAAAAGGCGGACATCGATCTCGCGGTTGCCTCCGCCAGGACGGCTTTCGGCCACGGTAAATGGCCACGAATGCTCCCGCGGGAGCGGAGCCGTGTGTTGCACCGCATTGCAGACATTGTCGAATCACGCGATCAACGGCTTGCCGAGCTGGAGAGCTATGACTCCGGCTTGCCGATCACGCAGGCACTCGGCCAAGCACGGCGCGCCGCCGAAAACTTCCGCTTCTTCGCGGATCTCATCGTCGCCCAAGCGGACGATACTTTCAAGGTTCCCGGACGTCAGCTCAACTACGTCAACCGCAAGCCCATCGGTGTTGCAGGCCTCATCACGCCGTGGAACACCCCGTTCATGCTCGAGTCGTGGAAGCTCGGCCCCGCGCTCGCCACCGGCAACACGGTCGTTCTCAAACCCGCCGAATTCACCCCGCTGTCGGCGTCGCTGTGGGCGGGAATTTTCGAAGAGGCAGGACTCCCCCGAGGCGTGTTCAACCTCGTGAACGGCCTCGGCGAAGACGCCGGCGACGCGCTGGTGAAACACCCGGACGTGCCGCTGATCTCGTTCACCGGCGAGAGCCGCACAGGTCAGACCATCTTTGGCAACGCCGCACCATTTCTCAAGGGCCTGTCGATGGAGCTCGGCGGCAAATCACCGGCAATCGTGTTCGCCGATGCAGATATCGACGCCGCGATAGACGCGACGATCTTCGGCGTGTTCTCCCTCAACGGCGAGCGGTGCACGGCCGGCTCGCGCATCTTGGTCGAACGCTCGGTCTACACCGAGTTTGTCGAGCGGTACGCGGCGCAGGCGAAACGAATCAAGGTCGGATACCCGCACGATCCTGCGACCGAAGTAGGGGCGCTCGTTCACCCGGAACACTTCGACAAGGTTATGAGCTACGTCGAGATCGGCAAGTTGGAGGCCCGCCTTGTGGCCGGCGGCGGTCGACCCGAGGGGTTCCCGACGGGAAATTTCGTGGCTCCCACCGTCTTCGCCGATGTGTCTGCCGACGCCCGCATCTTCCAAGAAGAGATCTTCGGCCCTGTCGTCGCGATCACCCCATTCGACACCGACGACGAAGCGCTCGCGCTGGCGAATGGCGTGAGGTATGGGCTCGCCGCCTACGTGTGGACCAATGACCTCAAGCGGGCCCACACCTTCGCGAGCTCAATCGAGGCCGGCATGGTGTGGCTGAACAGCAACAACGTGCGCGACCTCCGCACACCGTTTGGCGGCGTCAAGGCCTCCGGCCTCGGACACGAGGGCGGATATCGCTCGATCGATTTCTACACCGACCAGCAGGCCGTGCACATCACCCTCGGCGAGGCCCACAACCCCACCTTCGGCAAGAACTGACCACCCCGACCATCAGACATCACGCAAGGACGCTGATATGACACACATGCATGATCGCACTCTCTCCACCGCGGGCTTCTACATCTCGCAGGAGGCGCCCATCTACAGTGATAATCCCGTCCCGACACCGAGCGCACCTGCCCCCGACATTCTGCGATGCGCGTACATGGAACTCGTTGTCACCGATCTGGCCGCTTCTCGCGCCTTTTACGTCGATGTCCTAGGCCTCGCCGTCACCGAGGAAGACGAAGAGGCCATCTACCTGCGCTCGATCGAGGAGTTCATCCACCACAACCTCGTTCTTCGAAAGGGACCGGTGGCGGCGGTCGCCGTCATCAGCTACCGCGTTCGCACGCCAGCGGACCTCGACAAGGCAGTCGCCTTCTATACCGAGCTTGGTTGCCGCGTCGAGCGACGCGACGCTGGCTGGACGAATGGTATCGGCGAGTCCGTTCGAGTCGAAGACCCGCTGGGATTCCCGCACGAATTCTTCCATGAAGTCGAACACGTTGAGCGTCTCGCCTGGCGTTACGATCTGCACACCCCGGGCGCGCTGGTGCGTCTGGACCATTTCAATCAGGTGACTCCGGATGTCCCTCGTGCAGTGAAGTTCATGCAGGACCTCGGATTTCGCGTCACGGAGGACATCCAGGATGAAAACGGCACCGTTTTCGCAGCGTGGATGCGGCGCAAGCCGACGGTACACGACACCGCGATGACGGGCGGCGATGGTCCACGTATGCACCACATCGCGTTTTCCACGCACGAGAAGCACAATATCCTCGCGATCTGCGACAAGCTCGGGGCTCTGCGCCGATCGGATGCGATTGAGCGTGGGCCGGGCCGGCACGGCGTCTCCAATGCGTTCTATCTTTACCTGCGCGACCCGGACGGCCACCGGGTGGAGATCTACACGCAGGACTACTACACCGGCGACCCGGACAACCCTGTCATCACGTGGGACGTGCACGACAATCAGCGCCGTGACTGGTGGGGTAATCCGGTCGTGCCGTCCTGGTACACAGAGGCTTCCCTTGTGCTCGATCTGGACGGCAATCCGCAGCCGGTCGTTGCCCGCACCGACGCCAGTGAAATGGCCGTCACAATCGGGGCCGATGGCTTTTCCCACACCCGGTCGGGTGACGAACTCCCCGAATACAAGCAGGGCGAGTACAAGCTCGGCCACCAGCTCTAGGAGACGCCGTGCTTCCCGAAACGACCATCTCGCATATCGCCGAGGAACTAGCTGCGGCCGACCGTGACGGGACAACCATCCCGCGCATCACCGCCCGTCATCCCGAGGCGACGGTGGAGGATTCGTACGCCATCCAGGGCGTCTGGCGCGACGGCCAACTCGCCGCCGGACGACGCCTGGTAGGCCGAAAAATCGGACTCACGTCTCGCACAATGCAGCAGGCGACAGGCATCACGGAGCCTGACTACGGCGTGATGTTCGACGATACCGTCTGGAAAAACGGCTCGCTGATTCCCCACGACCGATTCTCCAATGTTCGAGTTGAGGTTGAGCTCGCCTTCATCCTGAAGGATGCATTGGAAGGACCGCACTGCACTGTGTTCGATGTTCTGCGAGCGACGGAATATGTCGCTCCGGCGCTCGAGATCCTCAATTCACACATCGAACTCGACGGCCGCACGATCGTCGACACCATCAGCGACAACGCCGCGTATGGCGGATTGGTACTCGGCGGCAATCCGACTCGGCCCGACGCAGTCGACCTCCGGTGGGTCTCCGCCCTGCTCTACCGCAACGAAACGATAGAGGAATCAGGAGTCGCGGCCGCGGTGCTCAATCATCCAGCGACAGGGGTCGCATGGCTGGCGAACAAACTCCACCAGCACGGCTCCCGGCTGGATGCCGGCGAGGTCATTCTTTCGGGGTCATTCACCCGCCCGATGTGGGTTGAGAAGGGCGACTCGGTGCTCGCCGACTATGGCCCGATGGGAACCATCTCATGTCGCTTCATCTGAGCCCGACGCTCCGGCGTCGACTTGCTACCGCGTCCCGCCCCCTCTTCGGAGGATGGGTGAGCTCCGGATCCGCGATCATGGCGGAGATCATGGCGGGTTCAGGCCTCGACTGGGTCCTCATAGACATGGAGCACGCGCCCAATGAGCTGACCTCGGTTCTCGCGCAGCTGCACGCCGTGTCGGCCTATCCGGCCACGCCTGTCGTTCGCGTTCCGACTGGCGATGCAATAGTAATCAAGCAGGTGCTCGACCTCGGAGCTCAGACGATCCTTGTGCCGATGGTGTCGACGGAGGACCAGGCGCGCGCCGTCGCGGCGTCAACTCAGTACCCTCCCGCCGGTCGCCGCGGGGTCGGCAGCGCGCTCGCCCGTTCGGCACGCTGGAATCGAGTCGAGAATTACCTGGCCAATGCCGCGGAGCACGTCTCGGTTTTCGTGCAAGTCGAGACGGCGGAGGGTGTCGAGAATGCCTACGAGATTGCCTCTACCCCCGGCATTGACGGGGTCTTCGTCGGGCCCAGTGACCTGGCCGCGTCAATGGGCGTGATCGGCCAACAAACACATCCTGAGGTTGTCGCGGCGGTGCGTCGCGCGATCACGAACGTGGCACGCAGCGGCAAACCGGTCGGGGTTAACGCATTCGATCCTGACAGTGCGCGTACGTACGTCGAAGCAGGGGCAACATTCGTGCTCGTCGGCGCAGATGTCGCCCTAGTTGCCAGAGCGTCCGAAGCCCTCGCCACAACTTTCATCCCCAGCGCCGCACTCGAGCGCAAGAACTTCTGCGAGAAA
Source organism: Cryobacterium sp. SO1 (assembly GCF_004210215.2). Taxonomy (NCBI): domain Bacteria; kingdom Bacillati; phylum Actinomycetota; class Actinomycetes; order Micrococcales; family Microbacteriaceae; genus Cryobacterium; species Cryobacterium sp. SO1. The sequence continues at coordinate 955,552 of NZ_CP067394.1, read as the reverse complement.
GAAGCACCGCATGAATGACAGAGAGACAGCCCTGCTTGCAGGAGTTCCCAGCCGCCTCTTCATCGGCGGCGAATGGCAAGACGCGTCGGGTGGTGGAACTTTTGATGTTCTCGACCCGTCGACGACCGACGTCATTGCACGTGTCGCCGATGCCACGGCTAACGACGGCACACGAGCACTCGACGCGGCGGTCGCGGCTCAGGCAAGCTGGGCGGCGACGGCGCCGCGCACCCGAAGCGACATTTTGCGCCGCGCATGGGAACTCGTCGAGGAACGCAAGGAGGATGTTTCGCTCCTCATGACACTTGAGATGGGCAAGCCGCTCTCCGAGGCGCGCGGCGAGGTGGCCTACGGTTCCGAATTCCTGCGCTGGTTCAGCGAGGAGGCGGTGCGCATCACCGGACGCTACGGGCTGAACCCCGAGGGCACCGGCAGGATGATCGTGTCTCAGCACTCCGTTGGCCCTTCGTTCTTCATAACTCCATGGAACTTCCCCTTCGCAATGGCGACTCGAAAGATCGCGCCGGCGTTGGCGGCAGGATGCACTGTGGTCATCAAGCCGCCGCAGCTCACTCCACTCACTACGCTCTTCTTCACCCAGATACTTGCCGATGCCGGCATACCAGCGGGTGTCGTCAACGTCATCCCCTCGGCCTCCGCGCGTCGCGTCGCGACGCCGATCATCACCGACCCAAGGCTGCGAAAGCTGTCCTTCACTGGCTCGACGGAAGTCGGGCGGCAGCTCATAGCGCAAGCCGCTGAGGGCGTCTTGCGCGTCTCAATGGAGCTCGGCGGCAATGCGCCGTTCATCGTCTTCGAGGACGCCGACATCGAGAAGGCCATTGACGGCGCGATCGCAGCAAAATTTCGCAATGTGGGCCAAGCCTGCACCGCTGCGAACCGGTTCATCGTGCACGCCTCGGTTGCTGAGGTCTTTGCCGCCAAGATCACCGAGCGTGTTGATGGCATGCGCATCGGCCGAGGCACAGAGGAGGGCGTCGTCATCGGCCCGCTCATCGACGCAGAGGCCGTTGCCAAGGCCAACGCGCTTGTAGTCGACGCGGTTGACCGAGGAGCGACTTTGCTCACGGGTGGCACATCACTCGACGGTCCTGGAACGTTCTACGCCCCTACGGTTCTCCTCGGGGTGGCTGCAGGAAGCGCAATCCTGCGCGAAGAGATCTTTGGCCCTGTGCTAGCGATCGCGACCTTCGACGATGAGGAGGAGGCCGTTCGCCTCGCTAACGACACCGAGTATGGGCTCGTCTCCTATGTCTACACGCAGGACCTCGCCCGCGGTCACCGCATGATCGACCGCCTCGAGACGGGCATGATGGGCCTCAACGCGGGGGTCGTCTCCAATGCCGCGGCCCCGTTCGGTGGCATCAAACAATCGGGGGTCGGTCGTGAGGGCGGGCTGGAAGGTATCTACGAATTCTTGTCCACCAAGTACACGCTGATCCCGACCGACTAAGCCTCAATCCACCGCTCGGCCGAGGCGTGGCGTCGTTTCTTTGATTTGAGAGGTTGGAGCGCGTTGGGGCGTTTCGCCCCGGGTTCAATGGAGGTTCTTGATCTCCGGAGAAGTTGAAAATCATGCCAGCTTTGAAGAAGTATCCACCGGAGTTGAAGGAACGGGCGGTGCGTCTCCTTCTGGATGCTCGTGACCAGGACGGCGGCCGTCGGGGCGCGTGTTCTAGGCCCGGGCAGCAGCTCGGGATCCGCGCCTGCGCACGGAGATCGGGATGACGATCCTATTCGTGACGCACGGCGTCGAGGAGTGTGTATACCTCTCTGACCGCGTCCTCGTTCTGTCCGCGTCGCCGGCGCATGTCATTGCCGACCTGCCCGTCGATCTTCCCCAGCCCCGCGATCAGATCACTACACGAGAAGATCCCATCTGCGTGCACCTCCGGGGTGAAGTACAACCCGCCTCATCCGTGCGGCAGGCACTGCCGACTAGGTTGCACCAACCGAAGCCTTGAGATCGAGTTGAACGCCTAGCGGAGGGCGTTGGCGCAGCTGTAGCCACGGGACCCGACCGTCGCGGCAACGCCAAACCCAGGGAGCGCCCGGTATAGCGGATCGCCCGGTTTCGGGCAACCTTGTCGCGGTGATGGCTGAGCCCGATCCTGTCGCGCCCGTCGCGCTTCCTCATCCAGGTTCCCATCTCCAGCACGTCGCGGCCGGGTCGGTGTGGAGATTCGCCGGGAGCGGCGTTATCCCGCGCGATGAGAGGAAGCAGAACGTTATCCCGCCCGAGGGTGCCCCACCGGAATGGATGCCGCGCGGATGCCTCTTGCGGACGTCCCCCTGTCGCGACGCAATGACTTCGACAGCGTCGAGGGATCGAGCATTCCCACCTCTGATGCAATCTGAGCCACCGACATGCCAGTCGAGGTCAGAAGCGAGGCTGCGCGATCCAACCTCCGGGCGCGAAATACCGCTGCCGGCGAGTGACCCATGACCTCGAAGCATCGATATACCGTGCGATCGGAAACACCGTTTGTTCGAGCCAGACTGGCGACGGAGAGGGAGGGATCCCCCAGTCGAGCGTCGATCTCCTCCGTCAGCAGGGCGAACAGCGTGTAATGGTCGAGAGGCCCACTCCGCCCCCGGGACGCCCTCGCCATGATCGATGCGACGAGACCTGTTGCGATCAGCTCCATCTGGCCCTCGTCATCGATCAGCGGCATGGCCCGCAGGTAGGACCGCGAGAGATTGCGCAGCATCCGGTAGTCCCAGCTCGTCGCCGCATCCAAGACGCGAGGGGCACCGGGAACCCAATCCGTGTCGCTTAGGTTGAGCAGATGAAGCGGGGTGTGGAAGACGACAACTCCACTTCGGACCTGGGTCACCAGATCGTACGGCCTGTCCGAGAGGTAGATGGCGCCCTGACCGGGTCGCAGGCGTGCTGTCGCCCCGCCCTGGCTCACGGTGCTGGAACCGTGCAGCTGCATGGTGAGGAGTACGAGGCTGCGCGGGGAGTCGTTGATCAGTTCCGCCGAGCGGTGAACACTGACCGGCCCGGTCCGAACCAAACTGATTGCGGCGGCGCCCGCACTTCTCTGCTCGACCGACCCGCGCAGGCTTGGCTCGGTCGCACGCGACACGCGCAGAGGCACGAAGGAGTCCGAAACGGCTGCCTCGAAAGCCTCCGCGTTGTCCATCTGCACCCGTGCCATACACTCGAGCGTGTCACGGTAAATGTTTCCAACAGATTACGATTTCATTACGTTCATGTTTTGTCACGCGCGGTGTGCGCAAACGACCCGATTTGACATAGCCCGGGCCGCCCTCGGGCGTATCCGCGGACCTTAGAGTGGTGCTCGACGGCCCGGACTGCCGCGTCGCTGCGCACTCAAGGAGGATGGCCATGTCGAGTACTGTTCGTATCGCGTCCGTTCAAGCCGAGCCGGTCTGGTTTGACCTGGAAGCCACCACGGCCAAGACGCTTGATCTCATCTCCGAAGCCGCGCGCGGCGGGGCGCAGCTCATCGCGTTCCCCGAGACCTGGCTGCCGGGGTACCCACTGTTCCTGTGGAGCCACACTCCCGCCCAGCAAGCGGGCCTCGTTGCGGAGTACCACGCGAACTCGGCGACGGTCGGCGGAACGCAGATCGACCGCATCCGTGACAGCGCCCGTGCGAACAAGACCTGGGTGGTTATCGGCATCAGCGAGCGGGTGCACGGCACGCTTTACATCTCTCAACTCATCATCGACGACACCGGCGATGTCCGTCTCCACCGCCGCAAGCTCAAACCGACCCACGTCGAGCGCTCCCTCTTTGGCGAAGGTGACGGATCAGGCCTCCAGGTCGTCGAGACACCATTCGGGCGACTGGGCGGACTCAACTGCTGGGAACACCTGCAACCACTGGTCAAGTTCGCCATGTACGCGCAGAACGAGCAGATTCACGTCGCCTCCTGGCCATGCTTCAGCGTCCCCGCCCACCACTTCGCACTCACCTCCGACGCCTCCCTCGCGGCCAGCCAGACCTACGCCATGGAAGGCGGCGGCTTCGTCCTCGTCGCCTGTCAGATCATGACGACCGCAGGCGCGGAACGCCTCGGCATACCCCCGGAGATCCTCGCGACCGGACCCGGTGCGGGCGTCGCCCGCGTCTTTGGCCCTGACGGAGCACTCATCTCTCAGCCCTTGGCTGCCGAAGAAGAGGGCCTCGTCTACGCCGACCTCGATCTCACCGCCGTCATTACCGCCAAGAATTACGCAGACCCGGTCGGCCACTACAGCCGACCCGACGTCTTCGACTTCCACGTCAACCGCACCAAGCGGGAACCCGCTCATTTTTCACCGGCACCCGAATCGCTCCACGAAGCCGCTAACCCCGTGCTGCAAGCAACTGCAGAACGAGAGCCTTTCCTTTTCGGAGCGGTACACGAGGGCGTCTCGCAGAACGACGTCTTCTCCGAGACTGCGACCGCCCCATGACCGCCCCAGCCAACCTGCACTTCTCGCTCGTCGACGATCGCGACGGCTTGGTCGACGAATCCGCTGCGCACGGCGCGTTGAGCCTGTTCTTCTTCGGCTTCACCAACTGCCGCATGGTCTGCCCACGGGCACTCGGCAAGCTCTCCGCGAGCTTGGATGAACTCGGCGCCGACGACAACGACATCCGTGCGTTCTACGTCACCGTCGACCCCGACCGCGACTCGCCGGAGGTGCTGCGGGCGTTCCTGGAGCAGGATTATCCGCGCTTCTCAGGTCTCACCGGCGACCGCGGGAGACTCCGGGATTTCCAGCAGTCGCTGCATGTCTTCTCTCGACGCCGGGACGATCCGCAGGAGCCCGACGGATACGCGATGCCGCACTCGGCGTTCACATACGTGTTCGATCCCAAGGGCGACTACCTCGCTCACTTCGGCGACGGCATGCCGGCGCCCGAGGTGACCGCTCGACTGCGGCAGTTGATCTCCCTGTCAGCTTCCCAGAGCGGCGGATCATGACATCGGCAGGCAACCCTCCGTCGGAGTACGCCCGGCGCGGTCTCGACGATCTTCAGCTCGGCCATCTCCGGCATTTCGACAACCTCTCCCTACGCCTGGACAACGACTGGTCCCTCATGCAGGGCAAGGGATTCGGTCAGGACGACTTCGGCGGGTACCGGTTTCAATTGGCCTACATGACCTATGCCCTCGCGCTGACCCATCAGCATCGACTGCCGAACGCACCGGGAGTGTTCCGTCCGATGCTGGAGCGGATAATGCAGAAGATGCTGCTTCCCGAGGTGTGGTCGTACTGGCACGACGTGAGCCGCGGCGGGTCGGTGTACAACGCTCACCTCGGGCCGCTGAGCGAAAAGTGGGATCCCGTCGCACAGGACAACATCATGTACAGCGCTTACGTGCAGTCGATGGCGCTGCTACACCACTACCTGTTCCGTGACGACCGATACGCGCAATCCGAAGCGCTGTCGATGGAGCATTGGTCCTTTTTCTGGGGCGGAGAATCCCGTCGCTTCGACTACGACGAGAACAGCCTGAATGAGCACATCTATTGGCAGATGGTCTCGAACGGGTACATCGGCGTGGCATGCGAGCCGAACTGCGTCTTCCAGATCTGCAACCAGCCGGCCATCCTCGGGTTCCGTCTGCATGACGTCGTCAACGGCGGTTCCCGCGCGCAGGAGGTCGTCCGGGAGTACGAGAACGCGTGGGCAAGCCTTGGCAGGCTCGGAGAGAACGGGCACTACAACACGCTCGTCGCAACGGATTCGCGAAAAGTGTTTGAGAACGCACTGATCATGCCCTGGGTCGACGCGTGGAACGGCACCCTCATGAACATGTGGAACCGCGATTTCGTTCACGAGCACTATCCCTCGCAGATTCGCGACATCCTCGTCCCCGGCGAGCACGGTGCGCTCTCGATCCGCCCCACACCGCCTCGACAGCTGATGGGTCAGACCCTCAAATACGACTGGGGCGACTTCGGATGGACGGCTGCGTGGGCTTCGGAGATGGGTGATGCTGACACGCTCGCGGGTCTCCTCACGCATGCGGACCGCTACATGCACCCTCTCTGGGCCGACGGTGGCCTTCATTATCCCCGCAACGACACATCAGTCGACGCGGCGGGCAATCTCACTCTGATGGATCCGATCACCGGCAACGTCCTACTCGCCTATGCCCGACTCAATGTGCCCGACGGGCTGCACCGGCTCTACGCCGAGCCGTGGGATGACGCGCACTTCCGCGAGCCCATGGTGACCGAAGTGCGCGGCGAAGTGATCGTGCGCGTCGCCTATTTCGATGCAGGGACCAAAACTCTGCACGTTGAGGCGACAACCGCGAAAGATCGGCACGGTTCGCAGTTTCAGGTAAGCAACCTCGGGGAAACGGCAGTCCTCGCAGCGGATGGTGGCGAGGCATCGCTGAGTGATGCGACGGCTTTGGCTGATCTCGGCGCGCGCGTCGTCGACGGTGATCTCATCGTGGATGTTCGCAGCGGTGGTTGGCACAGCTACGCAGTGCGTCTGCAGACGGGTTGACGGCCGTCCGAGAGGAGCGCTCCCACGTCAGCAGAGGATCCCGGAGGAGACGAAGCAGCGCGCGGTCAGGCTCGTGCTGGATCATCTCGATGAGTACCCGAACCTGACGTCCGCGTGCGCGAGGGTCTCGGCCCGGCTCGGGTTCGGTGCCGAGTCGCTGCGCCGGTGGGTGCGCCAGGCGCAGATCGATCAGGGCGAAAGCGAGGGCGTGAGCCCGACGCGCCCAGGCCGTTCATACAGCGGCGTTGGAAACGGCTCGCCGTGAACCATTTAGGTGAAGAGTGCATCAATCTGGGCCGCCGCGCTTCGCACTTCTTCGACTACGTGTTCGACCACTCGACTTCCCACGGGATAGATGACGGCAACGCTGGCCGGCACGTCCGACATAGGCAAGAGGACGGGGCTCGCAACACACTCGATTCCGGGGGTGATTGTGCCGGCAGACCAGGCGTAACCATCGATGCGTGCCTTCGCTGCTTCTTGAGGCTCACCCGGCACTGCGGGAAGGCCGGAGAAAATCGCCATCACAGCTGCGCCCCGATCAACAGGCCCGACTGTACCCGGGCGGAAGATGAGATGGGTACGTGACGATGTGGGTTCCACCGACATGAGGCAGAGCGATCGGTTCTCGTCAAGCTCAGTGATGAACGCCGTTGCTCCGCATGTGTCCGCAAGCAGCTGTAAACGTGGGCGTATGAGTGCCGGGACATCATGGGTGACCTTGAGAGCAAGCGCAACCAGACCGGGTCCAAGCTCATATCCACCGTCGGCACGCTGCCGCACGAGTCGTGTACGCAGCAAGGTACGGAGGAAGCGATAGATTATCGAGCGGTGCAGGCCTAGTTCCGCCGCTATCTCGGCCACCGACAACGGCTTATTGGCGTCAGCGACAACCTCGAGGATGCGAACCACGCGCTCGGCCGCCTGCGACTCCGGCTGGCTGCCGGGAACGGCGGCTCCATCGATCTCGGTACTCACGGCTTCTTCTCCTCACTCCGGTCCGCGACCTTCTACGCTCCTCGGCCCGATCTCGCCAAGAGGCTCGGGTAGGCCCGGGTGAGTGCGCCCCCATCGGCAAAGACTGTGTCTCCGGTGATGTATGACGCGTCGTCGGAACAGAGAAAGGCTACCAGCGCGGCAACTTCCGATGGCTGCGCCGGCCGTCCGAGCGGGATGCCGTCGACGAATGCCTTTCGCGCGTTGGTATCGCCCGTGAGTCGGGCAACCATCGGAGTCTCGGTGAGACCGGGGCCGACAGCGACCACTCGTGTGCCGGCTGCGCCGACCTCGAGTGCGGCCACCTGAGTAAGCATCGACACCGCGGCCTTCGCGGAAGCGTACGCTGCGAGACCCTCGCCGGGCTGTGCCGCATTAGTTGAGGAGAAGTTCACTACTACACCTCCGCCGCCTTGGGTCTCGTATTGGCGCAGCTCTGACTGCAAACACACGAAGACTCCGCGGAGGTTCACGTCAACTACACGCTGAAAGTCCTCGACTGATTGGTCCACGATCCGACTGCTGGCGCCGATACCTGCAGCATTGACGGCGATATCAAGACGACCCCAGCGGGATACCGCGACCGCAACCGCCTCTGCCATCGAGTCTGGATCGGTTACATCCGCCTTGAAACTGAGCGCGGATTCGCCGAGTTCGGCAGCAACCGCGTTGGCCGCCGCCTCGTCCCGATCAACGAGAAGAATCGACGCACCCTCCGAATACAACCGACGGGCGGTCTCTGCACCCATTCCCGAGCCGGCGCCAGTCACGAGCGCGATGCGCCCGGAAAGCCGGAGAAGGGACGAGCCAACCCCTAAACGGGTCATACGGCGAGGCTCTCTGCGTATGGCACTCGCGCGAGACCGGTTGGAGTGTGCGGGCCGTCGGCGATCTCGCCGACGAAGCGCCGCGTGACGGGGGCGATGTCCATCGCATCGGTCAGCACGTTGATGCAGGCGGGTCCACCTGAGTCGAGAGCACGCTGCAGGGCTCCTTCGAATTGCGAAGGCTCTTCAACGAACTCAGCATGGGCACCGAATGCGGCTGCGACGAGATCATAGCGCGAGGGTGCGAGGTCGGAGATCATCCGTCTACCTTTGCCATAGATGAGGTCCTGGCCGTGCTGCGACATCGCCCAGCCGCGGTCGTTGTTTACGATCACGATCACTGGGAGCTTGTGCCGTACGAGGGTGTCGAACTCCCCCAGCGTGAAGCCGAGTGCGCCGTCCCCCGTGAAACAGATGACTGGTGAGTCGGGAGAGGCGACCTGCGCGCCGACCGCCTGCGGGAGGCCTTCGCCCATGATCCCCATGTAGCCGTGCCCGATCCAGCGCCGAGGCTCCTCTAGCGAAACGACGGCATCCAGCCAAGCCGGCGTCTCGCCGCCGTCAAGCACGAAGATGGTGTCGGCGGGTGCGAGCCGCGCCACCTGTCGAGCGAGTCCAGCAGGTGTCTCGAGCGCGTTCGCATTGTTATTGGACGCGGTAGGAGGCGAACCAGCTGCTGCAGCCGCCAACTTCGGAGTGAATTCCGCGAGCCACGCCGCGCGCTCGCCGCCCGCGGCGAAGCTTACGCCTGCACTCGCGTCGAGTACCGCCCTCAGGAAGGGCAGCACGGCCGACGTGATGCCGAGGTCGATGTCACGCATCCGGCCGATCTCTTCCGCAACCGTGTCGACCTGGATGACACGAGCGCCTTCGGGGATGACTGATCCGCGGCGCCCTCCCGTATTTAGCCCGAGTCGCGCACCGAGGATGAGCACGACGTCGGCCTGGCGGCCCGTCCGCCGGGCAACACCCGCGAGGGCGCCGTAGCTACCGCCGGCGTGCCTGTTTGTAGTGGACACAATGCCCTTACTTTTGTTGTTGGTAAGCACTGGCAGATTTAAGCGAGTGGCCAGTTCACGAAGCTCGGCCGCGGCATCCGGGAAGACCGAACCGGCGCCCGTCAGGACGGCAGGTCGCTTCGCGTCCCGAAGCAGACGCACAACCTCTGCGATCGCGGTTGGGTCGGGCGCCGGTGGGCTCGGCCGGAGTGCCCCGTTGGGCATGACAACGTCTTCGGAGTCCACACGCGCGAAGAGCACATCGGTCGGCAGGTCAATGTAGACCGGGCCCGGCTTGCCCTCTCTCGCGATCTGGAAAGCACGGGCCACGACCTGAGGCAAGAGGGCGGTCACCGTAGCGCGGTGCGACCATTTGGTGATTCCGCTCATCACGCTGAGCTGGTCGTAGCCACTGTTCACAGGGAGGGCGTCGAAATCACGCAACGGGGCGGCGGCGCCGAAGAACACCATGGGAACCCCGTCCGCCCAGGCGTTCGCGACCGGAGTGACGAGGTTCGTTACGCCGCCGCCAGCAGTGGCCATCGCCACACCGACATCTCCCGTGACTTTCGCCCAGCCTTGCGCGGCGAATCCAGCAGCCTGTTCATGACGGGTGTCGATCAGGCGGATGCCAGCATCCAATGCACTGCGGTACACGCCGTCAAGGTGTCCTCCGTGGAGTGTGAAGATGGTCGACACTCCGAATCGGGTGAGGGTTTCGACGAGGAGTTGGTTTCCGCTGATGAGGGTCACGGCTGGGCTTCTTTCGCATGGACGGACACTGGGATGTTGGGGGACGCGTTCGGTGCGCTGTAGGTGATCGAGTTTTTGCTGGTCTCTCCCACGAAGAACGCAGCGATCGCGCTGACTACGCAGAGCACGATCATGTAGATCGAGACCGACAGGATCGAGCCTGTCGCCGCGAAAAGGGCCGCGGCGACGAGGGGGGCGAACCCGCCGCCAAGGATGCTGCCGATCTGGTAACCGAGGGAGGCGCCGGTGTAGCGCACCTCCGCCTTGAACTTCTCGGCGAGCATGGCGGCCAGAGGGCCGAACATGGCTGTGGAGCCGAGCCCGGAGCCCACTAGGGCGATCATCAGAAAGCCGAAGGATCCGAGATCGGCCAGCAGGAAGAACGGGATTGCCCAGAGCGCAGAAACCGCCGCGCCGAAGAGAAACACGTTCCGCCGTCCGAGGCGGTCGGAAAGGGATGCGAAGAGGAGAGTGAGGAAGATTTCGACCACGGCGTTGCAGAGGATGGCGACGAGCACGATGGTTCTGTCCATCTCCAGAACCTGTGTGGTGTACGAGAGGAAGTAGACGTTCTTGATATATCCAATGGCGCTCGTGGCCGCCACGGTGAGAGCGGTGAGTACGACCGCTCCTGAGTGATTGCGAAGCACTTGAAGGAAGGGCGAGCGCTCGGCTTTATGTTCTTCTTTTACGGTTTCAAACACCGGACTTTCGGAGACTTGGAGGCGCATGAAGACGCCGACTCCGACCAGGACGATACTGACGAGAAAGGGGATACGCCAGCCCCAGCTGGTGAGTTGTTCCTCGGTCAGAAGCAGCGTCAGGGGAAGGAAGACCAGGTTGGCGAGAATGAAGGCTACTGGGATTGCGGCTTGCGTGAAGCCTCCATAGAGGCCACGTCGTCCTTCGGGAGCGTGCTCGACGGTCATCAACGCGGCACCGCCCCATTCGCCTCCGGCGGCAATGCCTTGAATGATGCGAAGGAGCACCAGCAGCAGCGGCGCCCACGCGCCGATTGCAGCGTAGGTGGGCAGGAGACCAATCGCGGTCGTAGCGACTCCCATGATGACGATTGTCGCCACCAGCATCGATTTACGGCCGATACGGTCACCAAACGAACCGAAGATCACGGCACCGAGCGGACGGGCTATGAAGCCGGCTGCGAACACCGCGAAGGTTGCGATCGTCGCCAGTGCCGGATCGGTTCCGGTGAAGAAGAGGCCGTTGAACACAAGGGCAGCCGCCGTGCCGTAAATGAAGAAGTCGTAATTTTCGACCGCGGTCCCAATGAGGCTGGACGCGGCGACGCGACGGGTTTGTTTCCTGCGATCGCTTGAAGTAAGGGATGGTGTGGGAGAGTGCGCGATGGTCGCGTCGTTGCTATTCGGCACGCTGTTTCCTTTCAGCTGTTTTGATGCGATGTGGGGGGTGGCTTAGAAGCGGACATGGAGCTTCGTAGTTCCGGCAGGAGCCGCGAGCGTTCCGTTGATGAGATCGACAGCGGCCGCGAAGGACACTTCCGTCACCCAATCAGCCGGTGAACGTTTGACTAGATCTATCGAATCGAGGAAGTCGCCGCGATCATAGGCGAAGCTGCCGAGCAGTGTCCGCTCGTGCGTGACGACATCGTTGCCGTCGACGGGGAGCTGACGGGAATGTAACCCCACAAACACGGTGGGTCCGCCCGGGACAGTGGCCGCGATCGCATTTTCGCGCGTGGCGACAGCCCCAACAGTGTCGAACACGGCGTCGAAGAGTCCGACGCTCGTTACATCGATCGATGTTCCTGTGCCCTCGGCGCCGAGCGAATTGGCGATGCCGTGCTTGGACACATCGATTTCGGTGAGGTAGACAGACGCTTTCGCGTGCTCGCGGGCGGCTACAAGCAGGCACAGGCCGATTGCACCACCGCCGATCACGGCGACCCGAGATGCCGGCTCGACTCGCGCCCGCCTCAAGGCGTGTAGGGCGGTTGCCATTGGCTCGATCAGAGCAGCTTGGGCATCGTCGACATCGTCGGGAAGCGCTACGAGCTGTTTCGCCGGCAGAGCCACATATTCGGCGAGCACCCCGTCGATGTGAGCACCTAGAATCACCTTGCCTGCACACAAGTTTTCTCTCGAGGCGATGCATGCGCGGCACGCTCCGCACGCCACGAGTGGGATCACGGTCACACGCTGTCCCGTGTCCTGGCGCACCCCCACGAGCTCGTGACCGATCACGATTCCGTCACGGAATTGAGGGTTTCCCCGCTGTACCGCGCCGATATCCGTGCCGCAAATACCTACTCGCGTCACCTTGACGAGCACTTCCCCCTCGCCCGCGATCGGCTTGGCACGAGTACGTAGATGCACTCCGTCGCGCGCCGTGAATTCCATTGCAAGCACAAATATCTCCGCTTCGTCGCGCCCAGCCACTCGATCGTATCTGTCATCGCACAGTTTGTGCGCTCACAGAGTATGTCGCCCGCGCGGACGTGTCAAGGCGATCTACTCTGCCGGGCTCGCTAGGCGGTGCGGGACGATCGAATCTTTTCTGCGGCGGGAGGGATGCAGCGGCGGCGAGCGTTCCTCAAGTGCCCGGCGACGTCGATTTGGACCTTCGGAGGGCAACCGATCAGTCTGGGTTCGTGCAGCGGCGGCGTGGGTCTGCCAGGCTCGATACGACCGCGAAGCGACCTGGACGCCCGACTCGCGCGGGAGCCCACAGGCAGGCTGGACTCCGTGGCCGTTAGCCTTCATTCGGAGGACGAAAGCGACTATTGACGGTTGCGAGGTTCGAGTTCCCTCGCGAAGAAAGACGCCGCCGCCTTCAGGATGTCGTTCGTCTCCCGCTTCTCCCGCTTCAACCGGTCCGGTCGCCGGCATCGACCTGCGCCTGCACGACCCACTGCCGCAGCGATTCCGCGCCGATGTTCAGCCTCGGCGCGAGATCACGGCACGCGGCCGACTCTGACCGGTAATCCTTCAAACGGTCAAGCGTCATTCGAATCGCTCGCTCGCGAACCTCTGCTGGGTGTTTCTTGGGATATCCGAATCCTTTCACCAGACAGAAAGCGTCAGGAAACCCGGGATGGTTCAGCCCCGCCTGCCTGGCGGCGACAACCCGGGCGCCCCCCGCGGCGAGACGGAAATGCTCCGCCTGGCGGGCCCGTCCGTACTTATTCGGATCGATGCCCGCTTTGATCAGCCAGCCCAGACCCGTCAAGAAGCGCTTGGCCCCGCTGACCGCTGTATGCCTACTCCAACCGGAGCTTCACCCCTTCGCGCGTGGCGCGCACTGCCAGCACCGCCGCCAGCAGCACTGCTATCCAGAACGCGGCCACTAGCCAAGGGGTGCCGCCGCCAAGTATGACGAGCCCCGTCGCGATCATAGGAGTGAACCCCGCGCCGAGCATCGACCCCCCTTGAAAGGCCAGCGAAGCTCCGCTGTAGCGCAGGTGGGTTGGGAATTGCTCAGCGATATAGGCGCCGAGCGGCCCGTACAAGAGCCCTTGGATGATCCCGCTGCCGACGATATCAGCGACAGCGAAGCCCCATAAGGTGCCGGTGTCCAGCATCCAGATCAGCGGAAAGGCCAGCAGGATGCCAGCGATACCCGCACCCATCAGCACGGGTCGACGCCCGATTCGGTCGCTGAGCCAAGCGGCGTAGAAGGTCACTGCTAGCGTGACCGCCGCGCCGAGGGCCTTGATGTTGAGCACTCCGGCCGAGTCCACGCCTAGGGAGACCACGTGGGCGACACCCCAGACGGTCACGATACCCTGGGTGCAGAAGATACTGATGGCCGCTATCGTTGCGCTGAGCACCACCCGCGGGTGATTCCGCATCACTTCCAACAACGGCACCTTACGCTTGTCTTTCCTGGTCAGTACTTTTTGGAATAGCGGGGTCTCTGTAACCTTGAGCCTGATGATGAGCCCTACCACGATCAGTATCGCGCTGAGCAAGAACGGAATCCGCCACCCCCAGACCAGGAACTGTTCCCCGGTGCCAAGGGTGAAAGTTGCGACCACGAGTGTGGCCAGGACAGACCCGGCCGGGCCCCCAGCGCTCGCGAACGAGGCGGCGAACCCGCGTTGTTTCTGCGGTGCATGCTCCAGTGCCATCAACGCGGCCCCACCCCATTCGCCACCAACGGCAAACCCCTGGATGACACGCAGTAGCACCAGTGCGATCGGTCCAATCATCCCCGCTTGTTCCGTCGTCGGCAGCAGGCCGATGGCGGTCGTTGCGCCACCCATCATGAGCATCGCGATCACGAGCATCTTCTTGCGGCCGATCCTGTCGCCGAAGTGCCCGAACACAATCCCACCGAGCGGCCTGACCACATAACCGACGGCCAGGGTCGCGAATGATGCGAACAGTGCAAACTCCGGACTTAGACCCGCAAAGAATATCTTGTTGAAAACCAACGCCGCTGCGACGGAAAAGAGGATGAAGTCGTAGTATTCGATCGCGGTGCCTATGAAGCTCGACGCCAGGATCCGCCGCATGTCCTTCGTGTTCAGTGATCCGTTCTCGGACGGATCCGCGCCGCTTTCATTCACCTTTCCGGCGACCCCACCGCTGGAAGTCAGGTCGACTGCCGCGGGGCCTCCGGATTTCGATGTGGAGTGCATGGTGTTCTCCTTCGCTGTTCCCCTGATGGAAACGGTTGCGGGCGCAACGGCGCCGCTGCCTTGGCCCTGCGCAAGATGAAAGGTGTTGTCGAATTGGGCTGCAGCCGTCGCGACCGGCACCCGGAGGCAAGCTTGGCTGCGTTCAGGACACTGGCGCGTAGTCCAGAGTTCGGACGTGTCTAGGGGGCCTTCTGTGGCTCTCGCCCTTTGCACGGGGCGGATCTCTTCGAGGAGGTCCGCCCCTCTCTCAATCTGTATCAGTGCTCGTTCGGCAGGACCACATGGTCCAGCCGATATGGTGTGGAGGACAGAGCCTGCCCCATGATTGCTTCCATCACTGGTGTCGGGGACAGGCAGTCGGCGCAGGCGTCCGGGCCGGCCTCCACCTGCACCACGACGGCGTCTTCTCCTGAGAGATGCCAAGTGAGTGTGTAGCCGTCCTTGGCCATCATCTCTTGAGAATTCTCCAGGGCTTTGTCAATGGCGGCAGTATCCGAAGCCTGCATCATGTTCCTTCCGGGCAGATCAACTGACATAGTGGACGGGGCTGTAGGAAGAGGAATGGATCTGACTACGGAGTCCTAAGATTTCGACGATCGCAGAGACTCCGGCGTTGTTTGCCCCACCGACCATGATCTGAACAGAGGATGGGGCAGCAAGCACCGGAACCTGATCGGGCGTACCCGACTCACTGGCGATGTCCCCCACCGCGTCCGGATGGTCCGAGGCCAGACGCCACTGCGTGTGGTGCGAGATGGCATCCTTGCCCACTTCGTTCAGCACGCTCCGCGGCAGGACTGCATGTTTGAAAATGAATCGGCGCAGATCCTCCTTGCTCCACCCCGCGTCTGCGAACAAACGTGCGTGTTCCGGCGACAGCACGAGCAGCGCATTAGTGTACTCGTGGATCAGGGAACCGGTCCGTTTGATGGTGTTGGTGAAGTCCAAGGCGAGATGTTCGGGTGACTTCGTCTGGCGAGCTTCGATATGGATCACTGAGCGGATCACGAATGCAGTCACGACGTCTTGGTCCCGTTCGAAACCGTACTCGGTGTGCAGCGGATCCCAAGGGCTTTCTTCCTCGTTTTCCGCGATGCACATCGTGTACTTCGCCGGCGTGCCCTGGGTCGCCTGGTCCAGTCCGTGAGGCCGGAGAGCGAACACGTTGATCAGCGCAAGACGGATTGCGCGGCCAATGGTCGCGTTTGCCCGGTGCCCTGAACCAAAGATGTTGCCTCTACTGTTGATATCCAGTCGCTCACGAACTGGGCCATTAACCAGGGTTAGGGGGGCACTGCCGGTTGTGGACTGCCAGATTCCATTGCGTGGATGTGGCTCCTGGGCGATGGCCTCCCATGCGGCGACGACGACTGGAAAGTACTCCGGACGACACCCAGCCAACGCGGCGTTGATTGCCGCCAGGCGCACCGTGAGGCGTCGATTGAGGTGTGGGATTTCAAAAAGGACCTCTTCGGGGGCCTTCGGTGTGGTTGCAAGAAACTCTCGAATCACGGATTCGGTGGTTGGAGCCACCGGCAGTCCATCAGACCAGCCTTGAGCCTCGTAGTATTCGAGGATTCTACGAATATCGAGGGCGTCCACCTCAGGCAGCGTCTGCTCGGTTTCTTCTTTTCTGATCTTGGCGTCGGTGATGGTCATGTTAACTCTCCAGTCCGAAAATGCGTTGAATACCTAGCATTAGGTCCGCCGCACGTCCGCGTATTTCGTCGGCATCCAAGCTAGCGATGGGGTGTGCGGCCACGAGGAAGTCGTATCCAGGGAAGCCCTGGACCTTCGCCATAGCCTGCCCGGAGATGAGGAACGAGTCACTGCAGATGCTGACAGCGGGCAGCCCGGCGCGTTCGAAGAGGATCCCGTCGGCGACCGTGGCCGCGCTGCATGACCCGCAGTCCCCGACCGCAGTGATTACCGCATCGCACTCGCTCACGATCTGTTCAAGCAGTTCCTCTTTGATCGGAGTGCCGAAGTAGTCTTTGGTGTAGACAATCGAAGCGCCAAGGCCGTAGCGGCGGTCGAGCTCGGCGGCAATGCTTTTCAAGAGAGGCGTCGCATTGACTTTGGTGTTGTCCAACAGCCCAACACTCAGTCCCTTCAGCGTGCCAGGGCGGGGGGCGAGTGTAACGTCATCGCTGCGTTCCGCCGACCCCGTGGGATCCAACAAAGCTTCCAATTTGGTCATCTAGTTCTCCTCTGTAGACGGGCCTCGACTTAGGTCCCCTAACCATCGAACCGCTACGAGTTCAGTCGATTGCCGAGGCTGTTCGGGGCGCTGGAATGGCGATGTGAACAGCACCTTTCCTATCGTGCCGACCACATCGCTTGACATCGTGTAGCGGCGATTCCGAGAGTAGGAGAGTCAGAGCACATTCAGTAGAACGTCTCCCATTGGATGGGAAGTTAATCTGGGCCCAGCGCCCTAGAGGCCAGCAAGAGATGCCTCCCTTTGAAGCCGTCATCGGACTCGTTTGTGTAATCGGACGAGCCGAGGGGACTACGGCAAACGTCATCAGCGTTGCCTGAGATTTGGCTCAGCCGATGACGAATTCAGACAACGATCTCGGCTTGATAGTTGCCCGGCAGACCACGCCCGACCCCATTTGCGGCGGTACGCAGTACAGGCACGATGGAACCGAGGGCAGGTGGTTCCCCCTCCGTGATCACTCCCATAGCAGCTACGGCACCTAAGCCGGGCTCGAGGACTGGCACTGCAACGGCATACTTGCCCAGTCCGGACTCCTCATGGCTCACTGCGAACCCCGCAACCCGGATTTGCTCGAGTTCTACCTCCAGAGCTCTCCTGGTCGATAAAGTCTTCGATGTACTTTGGGGCAGCTTCATCGGTAGGGACTTGACTAAGTCGGATCCTCCGAACGCCAAGAGCACTTTTCCTGCGGCGCTTGCATGCAGGGGAAGCCGTTCGCCCACTCGCAGGAACTGTTTTCCCGAACGCGTGCCAGCCACGCGATCGACTAACAGGGCCTCACCGTCGTCTATAACGAACAGGTTTACAGAGTGCTGCGTGGCAAAAAAGATGTCCTGCATAAATGGGCTGGCGACTTCAGTTATGTCCCGTTGGACAGGTGCCACCATACCCAGACACCACAGACGCTTGCCTACCATGTAGCTATTCCCCACGCGCTCCAACGCTCCCCATTCGACGAGTTCAGCCAGCAAGCGCTGGGCTGTCGTGATGGGAAGTTGTGCATGGCGGGCTATCCCACTCAGCGCGAGTCGCGCGTGGCCCGACTCGAACACGGCGAGCACAGAAAGAGCCTTCGATGTAACTGAGGGCTGGGGCGGTCCAGCCTTTCCCGGTGCACGTCGTTTCCGTGGTTCAGGGTTGGCCATACCAGACTCCTATCGGCTATGAGGAGTTCACCTAGCTCCATAGCTTCCCATTGGATGGTACGAGCGCGTGCCTCACCCTACTCCGTCGGGAATGATGAGGTCAAAGCCCGAATCAAACGAAGGATCCTCACCATGATTGAACAGATTGTCGACCAGGTGCACGATGTTGTCATCCTCGGCTCCGGACCCGCCGGCTACACCGCTGCTATATATGCTGCACGGGCGAATTTGAAGCCCGTGGTGCTCGCAGGGTCTGTGACCGCCGGGGGTGAGCTGATGAACACGACCGAGGTTGAGAACTTTCCCGGATTCCCCGACGGCATCATGGGGCCTGAACTGATGATGAACATGGAGCAACAGGCCCGGCGCTTTGGTGCGGATATCCGTCGGGAGGATGCCACCGAGCTGAAGCTGGACCAGGCTGCCAAGGAGATCACCATCGGCTCCGGCGAGGTGCTTTTCGCCCGCGCGGTCATCCTCGCGACGGGTTCGGCCTATCGTGAGCTTGGCGTGCCCGGGGAGAAGGCACTTTCCGGTCACGGCGTGAGCTGGTGCGCCACCTGCGACGGCTTCTTCTTCCGGGAGCAGAACATTGCCGTTGTCGGCGGTGGCGACTCTGCGATGGAGGAGGCGTTGTTCCTGACCAAGTTCGCTTCCAAGGTCTACGTCATCCACCGCCGGGACAAGCTGGCTGCCTCCCAGATCATGGCAGACCGGGCAAAGGCGAACGAGAAGATTGAGTTCCTTTTGAACACGGCGGTGACTGAAGTCGAAGGTGAGTCGAAGGTGAGTCGCCTGCAGCTTCGCAACACCGTCACCGGTGAAGAGTCCGAGCTACACGTGACGGGTCTCTTTGTGGCTATTGGCCATGACCCACGCGTGGAGTTGTTCAAGGGTCAGCTCGATCTCACAGAGGACGGCACTGTCAGGGTCGATGGCCGCACCTCCCGAACCCCTTTACCGGGAGTGTTCGCCGCTGGCGATGTGCTCGACCCGACCTATCGCCAGGCCATCACTGCAGCCGGTTCCGGCTGCGTCGCTGCCAGTGATGTTGAGCACTGGCTGGCGGCCACTGCATGCTCCGATCCCGCCCCGACCGCACTCCAGACTGTCGCGTGAACGTCAATGAGGATTACTTCTGCAAGAAGACCTGAGGTTTCGGCCGCGCCATAGCCGAGCGAGCGCTGACACGGTTCGCGAAAGGCGACAGCTTCGTCGCCGAGTTTTCGATGGGCGGTACATTTTCCGTTAAACCACAAAGTCCCGGAAACCTTACGGTTTCCGGGACTATTAGTTGCGGGGGCAGGATTTGAACCTACGACCTCTGGGTTATGAGCCCAGCGAGCTACCGAACTGCTCCACCCCGCGCTACAAGAACTAAGTTACCACAGTTCTCCAAGGCCCTCGAATCGGCCCCTCCCCCCGGGCGAGTCGCACCCGGTCGGGTTCGGCATCCGCACCTCACAGACAGAACGCGGGTGGTGCGACCGGGTTTCCCCGGCGCACCACCCGCGTGCGGTGGACCTGGTGACTACTGCCCGATCAAGGTGAGCATGCTCGCCACGGTGTCGGAGAGCTTCTTGTCGGCGACCCCGAACGCGGCCAGGTCGTTTGCGGCCAGGGCCGCCTGCTTGTCGGCGATGGCCTGCTTCGCCTGGGCGAGGAGGGTCTGCAGCTGGGCGTCGACTTCCGGGTTGCCGGTCTCGGTCGACGGCACTGTCGTGTCGCCGTCGGTTCCGGGCTCGGTCGGCGTCTCGACGGCCGGCACGTCGGTGTCGCCGGCGTTGGCACCGGATTCACCGCCGAAGAGCACGTTGAGCGCGGTATCCAGGGTGTCCTCGAAGGCGATCTGGTCGCCGAAGGCCACCAGGACCTTCTGCAGCAGCGGGTAGCTGGTCTCACCGGTGGACTGCACGTACACGGGCTGCACGTAGAGCAGACCGCCACCGACCGGCAGTGTCAGCAGGTTTCCGTTGAGCACAGTGGACTGGCCCTGCTTGAGCAGGTTGAGCTCGGCGGAGATCGTGGGATCACCGTTGAACTTGGCCTGCACCTGGCCGGGGCCGGGTACCGTGATGTCGTTCGGCAGGGTTAGCAGGCGCAGCTTGCCGTAGCCCTCCGCCCGTTCACCGTCGGTCGCACCCGCATCCGCGTCTGCGGCGAGGTATCCCGTCAGGACGTTTCGACTGGTCTCACCGGACGCGTTCGGGATGAACGTGGAGTACAGCGAGTACGACGGTGCTTCCTGACCGGGCATCTGCATGGTCAGGTAGTACGGCGGCTGCAGGGTGGTGTTGGTCGACGGCGATACCGGGTCGTTCGGCGTGGTCCACGCGTCATCTTCGGAGTAGAACGAGCCCGGGTCGGTCACGTGGTACTTGCCGAGGACTGAACGCTGCACCTTGAACATGTCGGCCGGGTAGCGCACGTGGCTCATCAGCTCACCGCTCATCTCGCTCATCGGCTCGACGGTGGTCGGGAAGATCTTCTGCCAGGTCTGCAGCAGCGGGTCTTTTTCATCCCAGGCGTACAGGGTCACGGAGCCGTCGTAGGCATCCACTGTCGCCTTGACCGAGTTGCGCATGTAGTTGATGTTGTCCAGCGCGAAGGGCTGTTCGGGCGTCTCGGTGTCGGCAATGGCATCGCTCAGGCTCACTGCGGTGGAATACGGGTAGCTGGCCGAGGTCGTGTACGCGTCGATAACCCACTTGATCCGGCCGTCGACGACGGTCGGGTACGGGTCGGAGTCGAGCGTGAGGTACGGGGCAACCTTCTGCACCCGGGTGATCGGGTCACGGTCGTAGAGGATCTGCGACTCGTCGTTGACGGCGTTGGCCAGGAAGATCTGCTCGGACTGGAACTTGAGCGCGTAGATCAGCTTGTTGAAGGGACCGCTCAGACTCGGGCCGCCTTCGCCGCTGAAGGTCGTGTAGGTCTGCTGGGCGCCGTCCTCGCCGGACGGGTAGTCCAGCTCGACCGGGTCACTGCCTTCTGGGGCCCCGACGACCGAGTAGGTCGGCGAGGTCTCACCGAAGTAGACGCGCGGCTCGAATTCGCCCAGGGCCCCGGAGGTGGGGATGCCGTTCTCAAGGAACACCGGCTGGCCGTCGGCCGAGCGCTGGTTGCCGTATGCAGCGACGACGCCATAGCCGTGAGTGTAGACGACCGAGGAGTTGACCCAGGACTGGCTGCTCAGGCCGCCGAGGTCGAGGTCACGCACGGCGACCACCGTGTCCTGGGACTTGCCGTCGATCGTGTACCGGTCCACATCGAGGTCGGCGGGGAACTGGTAGTACTGCTTGAACTGCTCGAGCTGGGCGAACGCGTCGCTGACCAGTGCGGGGTCGAGAATACGGATGTTGGCCGTGGTCTCAGCGTCCGCGCGCAGCGCACCTGGCGTGGCCTCGGTGGTGGCTGTGTAGGGGATCTCTTCGACGTCGGCGACACCGTAGGCATCCCGGGTGAGGTCGATGTTGCGCTGGATGTACGGAGCCTCGAGGGTCTTGGCGCTCGGGTCCACCTGGAAGCGCTGCACGACCCAGGGGTAGAGCGAGCCGATCAGCAGGCTGCTCACGATCAGCAGCGCGGTGCCGATTACGGGCAGACGCCAGCGGCCGATGAACGCGGTGACCAGGAACAGGATCGCGACGAAGACCGCGATGCCGGCCAGGATGGCGCGGCCGGGGATGGTGGCGCTGACGTCGGTGTAGCCGGCGCCGGTGATCAGGTCGTTGGCCTGGGTGAGGGTGGAGTACTGGTCGAGCCAGATGCTCACGCCCTGCAGCAGCAGGTAGATTGCGGCGATCACGGCGATCTGCACGCGCGCGGCCTTGGCCACGAAGACCTCACGGCCGGTGATGCGGATGGCGCCGTACAGGTAGGAGGTGGCGAGCGCGACCAGCGCGGAGATGAGCACCACGGCGGAGCTGAAGGCCAGGACGGACTGGTAGAACGGCAGGTCGAAGAGGTAGAACGACACGTCGAAGCCGAACTGCGGGTCGGTGGTGCCGGCTTCGGTGCGGTTGAGCCACATCAGGATGGTCTGCCAGCGTGTCGCGGCGGCGACACCGGCGAACAGGCCGAGCAGGGCGGGGATGCCGTACATCGCGAGCCGGCGCAGCGGCTCGATGACCTGCTGGTAGCGGTCGACCTGCGAGTTGAGCTTGGCGTAGACGGGGCGCAGGCGATAGGCGAGCTGGATACTCACCCACACCGGCACGGCCATGCCGAGGAACCCGACGAGGAACAGGACCGCACTGGCGATCCACTGAGTGGTCAGCACGCTGAGGAATCCGAGTTGGTCGAACCACAACACATCCGCGTACAGCCCGGCGAAGATGAAGAATAAGATCACCAGCCCTGCAATGATCGCTGCCGTGATGGCGAGCGGGGCACGGCTCCGGCGTGGAGCGTTTCCGGCGGATGATGTGGTCACGAATTGGCCTCTTGCTCTGATAGATCGGGGGTCAGACCCTCATTCTATGCAAGCCTCCTCGGGGCAAGCCCCCAGTTCGCTGAGGGCTCACCCAGAAGCCGTCCTGCTATCACCCGGCTGGGCAGGTCGGCAGGTCACCGATGTCGGCTCCGGTGCGGATGGCATCCAGTGCGGCCAGGGACTCGTCCAGGGTGCTCACCGCCAGTACGGTCAGGCCGTCGGGGACGTGCCCGGTGACCTCATCACAGTTGGCCGTGGGCGCCAGGAACCACTCCGCACCGGCTTCTTTGGCCCCGAAGAGTTTCTGGCGGATTCCGCCGATGGGGCCCACGGTGCCGGACTGGTCGATGGTTCCGGTGCCGGCGACATCCGCCCCGCCCTGGATGGACCCGGGGGTGAGCTTGTCGATGATGCCCAACGCGAACATCATGCCCGCGCTCGGTCCGCCGACCTTGTCGAGCTGGATGTTGACATCGAACGGGAACTTGTAGTCCGACTTGACGTTGATCCCGAGAACCACGTTGCCGTCGATGTCCACTGGTGTGACCTCGACGCTCTGTTCGGTGCCGTCGCGGGTCAGCCCGATGGAGACAGGCGTGCCTGCGCCGCTGGCCGTCAGCGCGGTCCGCAACGCCGTAATGTTTGCCACGGTGTCGCCGTTGACGGACTCGATGAGGTCACCGGCCTGGATCAGACCCTCGGCCGGGGCTCCGTCGGCCAGGGACACGACGCTCAGTTCGGTCGGGTAGTCGTAGCCGAGGCTGGTCAGGGCTGCGGCGATGGCGTCCTGCTGGGAGTTGACCATGGCGACCTGGTTCTGCTCGTCGCGTTCCTCGGTGGTGACGTCGGCCGGGAAGACCGACTCAAGCGGCACCACGGCCTGGCTCGGGTCCAGCCAGGCTGCCGCGACCGTCAACCAGTTCAGCCGGTTGTCCGGGTTGCCGAGCACGGAGACGGTGAGGAGGTCGAGGCTGCCTTCGGTCGGGTACACCGTCTCGTCGGGGATCGTGATGAGGTCGGTCTTCTCGCCTTCCTGTTCGGCCGAGCCCAGGGTGTTGTAGACCGGCCCCGGCCTTTCGACGACGTAGGGTGACGGTACGACGGCCAGGGTGAGCCCGGTGACCAGGGCGATTCCCAGAACCACCCACCCGGCGCGGGACCCCCGGCGGGGTCGGTCGGCGCCTGAATGCGGGTCAGCGGTGAAGAGGGCCACCAGGCTCCTTAGAAGGATGAACGAGAGGTACGCGGCCTGTTCGCTACAGGCGACAACGCAAGAACCCAGCGTAGGTCATTTCCCAGTTCTAGCCGTGGTTCTCGGGCTAGCGTAGAGGCACGCAACTGAGAGGTGCCTGAAGTGGCCGATGACTCCCGACCCGACGAGGGTCAGAATCCAGAAGAAGAATTCCGGGACATGCTCCGGGACATCCTGTCCGGCAAGTCGTCGATCGACCCCGGCCAGCTGGCCGGCGCGGCCGGGCTTCCCAACGACCCGGCGAGCGTCGCGGCCCTGATGAGCCAGTTGCAGGGCGCCCTGAAGGGCGGCGGCGACGGCGGCATCAACTGGGACATCGCCCTTCAGCAGGGCCAGGAGCGCGCTGCCGCCGGATCGCTCGGCACAACCGATTCCCAGCGGGCCGAGCTCGAGCAGGCCTTCCACATCGCGGCGCTCTGGTTGGACGATGTGATCAACGTTGCCGAGCTCACCGTCGAACCGCGCCTGATGACCCGCAAGGAGTGGGTGAGCGCCACCATGCCGCTGTGGAGCCAGCTCTCCGAACCTGTGGCCACCAGCATCTCGGATTCCCTCACCAACGTGCTCACCGAGCAGGCTCCCGAGGAGCTCAAGGGCATGCTCGCCGGCGCCAGCCAGATGATGCGCAGCCTCGGCGGCACCCTGTTCGCCATGCAGCTGGGCCAGGTTGTCGGCCAGCTTGCCAGCGAGGTCGTTTCCGGCGGCGACATCGGCATCCCCCTCTTCGGCGACCAGCAGGCCGCCCTGCTCCCCCAGAACGTCGCCGAATTCGGCGAGGGCCTGGATGTGCCGGCCGACCAGGTGCAGATCTACCTCGCCGTGCGCGAGCTCGCCCACGCCCGGCTGTTCAGGCACTCCCGCTGGTTGCGTCTGCACATGATCAGCTCGATCACCGATTTCGCGCACGGCATCACCATCGACACCGAACGCCTGGAGTCCCTCGCCGAGGGCTTCGACCCGTCGAACCCCGAGGAGCTGCGCGACGCCATGGTGAACGGCTCGCTGATCCCGCCCAAGTCCGACGCCCAGCTGGCCGCGCTCGGTCGGCTCGAGACCATGCTCGCCCTGGTCGAGGGTTGGGTCGACGTGGTCACCCTCGAGGCCACCAGCCGGTTGCCGCGCGCGGATGCGATCAACGAGACCGTCAAGCGTCGCCGGGCATCCGGTGGCCCCGCCGAGTCGGCCTTCGCCACCCTCGTGGGCCTGGAGCTGCGCCCCCGCCGGCTGCGTGAGGCCGCCGCGATGTGGCAGGCGGTCACCGACGCCGTGGGCAACGAGGCCAGGGACGCCCTGTGGGCGCACCCCGACATCCTGCCGACGTCCGCGGACCTCGACGACCCGCAGTCGCTGGTCGCGCGCCTCACCTCCACAGCCAAGGGTGAGCCACCGGTGCTGGACGACGTCGACCAGGCCCTGGCCGACCTCCTCCGCGACGACAACCCCGACCGTCCCCACGAGGCCTGAATCCCGCCCCACCCCTCGCGAACTGTGACTTAAGCACGCAAAACGCGTCTTGAGGTGCTAAAGTCACGGTTCGCGGATGGGTCAGGCCGATTTGAGCAGGGCGAGGGCGGTGTCCTCGTCGGTGATCAGAACCGTGCAGAGGCCGCTGAGCACGACGGAGCGTGCGATAGCGTGCTTGCGCGGGCCGCCGATCACGGCGATGGCGGTCTTCGCCCGGCGCAACTGCTCCAGCTGGATGCCGAAGGTGCGTTCGTCCAGTGCAGGGTCGACGATCTGGCCTGCGCTGTCGATGAACCTGCCGACCACGTCGCCGACGGCCCCCTTGCGCACCAGCTCGGCCACTTGGTCCGGCGTGAGGTACCCGCTGTCGACATGGGCAGAGCCCTCGTCGGCCTGGCCCGCGCTGAACAGGTAGGCCGAGGCCGCTGAGCCCATCTCGAGCACGGCCGCGACCGAGCGGTCAGAGGCGATGGCTTGCTTGGTCTCCACCCGCTCCAAGATGGCGGGACTTGGCAGCAGGGTGAACTGACCTGCGCCCTTCTGGGCGATGCTCACGGCCGTGGCTGCGGCGGTTCCCGGGCGGGCGTTCAGGCTCACTCCGCCGTTGATCTGCACCACGTTGACGCCGCTGGCCCAGCCGGGCTTGAGTTGCACTGAAATGTCGTACAGGGTGCGGCCCCAGCTGATACCGAGAGTGCGCGGCACCGGCCGCAGGGCGGTGAGGTAGTCCGCGGCCGCCTGCGCGGTGCGCTTGTGCAGGTCGAGTTCGTCGACGACTCCGGCCGTGGAGACCACGATGGCGTCGGAGAGGCCCGTGGCTTCGCGCAGCTGACGTTCGATACCGAGACGACGGGCGCGGGGATGCACGATTTCGATACGAATGAACCCGTTGGCCTTGGCTTGGGCCAGCAGCCTGCCGACCTTCCACCGGGTGAGCCGGAGGATCGTGCCGATCTCGTCCTGGGTCTTGTCTTCTTCGTAATACAGCTCGGCCGCCCGAATGGAGAGCAGTTCGTCGATGTCGGTCATTCGTTGGTGCCTTTCCACGTGGCCCTAGCGTAAGTGGAGTTCTCCGACCAGGACAACACTCGTTGCAGACTTTGCACAGGTGAGCCGGAGGCTACCGGCGGTGCCGACGCTCCAGATCGTCCTCGAGCAGGTGCGGGCGGGCGATGACGGCGCCGGCCACGGTGACCGCCAGCGCCGTGCCGATGAGGAACAGCAGCGGCGCCGTCCAGCCCCCGGTGACCTCGTGCAACAGGGCCACGCTGAGCGGCCCGATCGCGCCGAGCGTATAGCCGACGCTTTGCACGAACCCGCTCAGGGCCACCGACCCGGCGTGGGTTCGGGTACGCAGGTTGATCAGCACCAGGACGAGGGGGAACAGTAACGGTCCGAGGCCGGCCATGACCACCCAGAGCCAGGTCAGCGTGCCGGGGGCCAGGAGCAGTCCCAGGTCGCCGATCAGGAAGACCGCGACGCCGAGGTACACGAGCCCGGCCACGTTTTTCATCCGGGCGGTCAGCCAGGGAATCAGCAGGGCACAGGGAATCCCCATCGCCGCGTAGACCGAGAGCAGGGTGCCGGCCTGGGCGGGGGTGACGCCGGCCGTGTCGATGAGCAGCTGCGGCAGCCAGGCGAACATCGCGTAGGCGTTGAGCGACGATGCCGCGAACACCACGGCCAGGGCCCAGGCGATCGACGAATGCCAGATCCGGCCCACCAGCGCCGGTTCGGCCTCCTCGACGACGGTGCCGGGAGTCACCTGCACCCGGTGCCGCACGAACATGGTGACCCAGGGCACGAGGGCGACCAACACCGGCAGCAGCCACAGGCCGAGGGACACCCGCCAGCCGGCGGCATCCGCCACCGGTACCGCGATCAGTGGGGGGAACAGGGTGCTCAGCGACAGCATCGTCACGTAGAGCGACGTGACCAGTCCGATCCGGTCGGGGAAGTACTTCTTCACCAGCGGCGGAAGCAGCACGTTGCCCACGCCGAGGCCGGCGAAGGTGACCACGCTCCCGATCACCAGGACCGGGAGCGAGCCGGCCAGCCCGCGCGTGAGGTGCCCGATCAGCATTGCGGTGAGGGCGAGCACGAGGACGTTCTCCAGGCCGAGCCGGCGAGTGTAGACCGGGGTGAAGATGCCGAAAACGGCGAAGCAGACCGGCGGCAGCATACCGAGGACGCCGATTGCCGTCGCGCTCAGCGGAACATCGGTGGAGATCTGACTGACGATGGGCGAGAGTGCCGCGACGGCGGTGCGCAGGTTGGCGGCGACGAGGACGATGCCCAGCAGCGCCAGGGTTCGACCGGCCCACAGGGAGCGGGGCGAGGTGGCTGACACTCAGCAAGTCTAGGCTGGAGAACATGGCAGAATTCGCACGACTCCTCCCCCTCAGCCTGCGGAGCGTCGGCAATGAATCCGGAGTCAACGCGCGTTGGTCCGGGCATCTGGCCGCCACCCTGACAGCCATCGCCGACCTGCTCGCCGGGCTCGCTCCCGAGCAGTGGGAGCTGGAGAGTCTGTGCGCAGGGTGGCGGGTGCGCGACGTCGCCGGACACCTGGTCTGGCGGCTTGGCAGCACCAAACGGGAGCTCCTAGGCAGCGCCACCCGCGCCTACGTGGGGCACCATCTGCGCCCGGCGCGCGCCATCGAGGCCGTCAGCCGGGCCGCTGCAGCGGCCGAGCCGGACCAGTTGGTGGCCCGGCTGCGCGAAATCGCCGCAGCCAGGGCCGCCACGGGCAGGGGCGGCATCACCGACCTGACCGAGGCCGTGGTGCACGGCCTGGACCTGGCGCATCCGCTGGGCCTGACCCTGCCCATTCACCCCATGGCCGGCGGCGCGGTGGCGCTGCGCCGCAGCCTGATCGCGCCCACCGAGATCAAGGCCGTGCTGCGCACCCGCCGGCTGGTGGCGACGGATGCCGAGTGGAGCGTCGGCCATGGCACCCCGCTCCGCAGCACCGCGCCGGAACTGATCCTGTTCCTGTTTCGCCGCGGGCCGTTGCCCGCGAACACGCCCGAGCAGAAACCGCCGGTACAGCCGAGCGCCTGAGCTGGCGACTGACCTGGCGTCTGACCCGCACGGCTACTCCAGCGGAAGATGCAGGATCGCGCGGGTCTTCACCACGTCGTCCTTCATCTGCAGGATCAACGGCTCGATGCCGGTGAAGGCGACCATGCCGCGGATGTGCTCGACGAAGGTGACCTCGACAACGTGGTCGTACAGGTCGATGTCCTGATCGAGAACGTACGCCTCAACCTGCTTCTGCGGCACGCCGTCGAAGGTGGGGTTGTTGCCGATCGAGATGGCGGCCGGGTAGCACGCCCCGTTGTCGGTGAGCCAGCCGGCGTAGACGCCATCCGCGGGGATCAGCCCCTCCGCCTCTGGCGAGAGGTTCGCGGTGGGAAAGCCGAGTTCGCGACCCCTGGCCGCGCCGTGCACCACCACTCCGCGCACTGTGGGGGTGTGCCCGAGCAGGCGGGTCGCGGCCCGCACGTCACCGGCGGAGAGCAGCTCGCGGATCCAGGTGGACGAGACCCGGCGCTCCCCGTGCGGCGAGACGTCGTCGATGAGGCGCACATCGAAGCCGTAGTGGTGGCCGAGCTCGATGAGCAGGTCCGCGTCGCCGGCGCCGCGGGCGCCGAACCTGAAGTCCCGCCCCACCATTACGTGGCGGGCGTGCAGGGTGTCCACCAGGATGTCCCGCACGAAATCCTCCGGCGGCAGCGACGAAAGTGCGGTGTCGAAGGCGAGCACCAGGGTGGCGTCGATGCCGGTCTCACCGAGCAGGTCGAGCTTCTGCTGCACGCTGACCAGTTCGGCGGGGCACGTGGCCGGGTTCAACAGGGCGAGCGGATGCCGGTCGAAGGTGACGACAACGGCCGCCAGGCCCTCCCGGGTGGCGTGGGCCTTGAGCTCACCGATCACGGCGCGGTGGCCCGCGTGCACCCCGTCGAACTTGCCGATGCTGACCGCCGACGCCGGCCAGTCGGCCGGAACGGCGTCGAGGCCGTTGAGCACCTTCATCGGCGCCTGCGTGGGCACGTTCGTGGGCGCGGTCCTGGCGGCGCTCACGCTGCTGCTCCGGTTCCGCCGGCGCGCTCGGGCGCATGGCGCGCCAACCACCACATGCCCAGGACCGGCAGTACCAGTGGGATGAACAGGTAGCCACGCCCGTACACCGACCAGACGGTGTCGTGCGGGAACAGCTGCGGGTCGACCAGGCTGAGGGTGCCGATCACCAGAACGCCCAGGAGCTCGAAGCCGATGGTGATCCAGGCGATCCGGTACCAGGCCTGTCCCCGGTTGATCAGGGCGATGGTGGCGACGATGTAGACCACGGCGGCGAGCGCCGACAGGGTGTACGCCAGCGGAGCCTCGTTGAACTTGCCGACGATCTGCACGAAGGAGCGACCGGTGGCGGCCAGGGCGAGAACTCCGTAAACCATGATCAGCACACGACCGATGCCGGTCACCCGGCCGGGTTTCGTGGTGCCGGTGGCGTTGTCTCCGGAGTCGGTCTTGAGCTCATTCATCGCTCAGTAATTATCGCAGCATCTTCGGGCCGAACGGTGCCGGGCGCGAACCTCGGCTCAGACGCCCTGCACGGTCCAGATCTGCAGCATCCGGTAGACCATGACCGCCACCGACAGGCAGACCACGCCAAGGATCACTGTGCTCCACCGGCTGCGGTCGATCAGCGCCCACACTCCCCCGAAGATCGGCAACAGGATGGCGCTGATCAGGTAGGTGTAGAACTCGAGCAGGCTGCCGGTGGCCTGGTTTCCGGTGAGGGGCGCGACGATGGCGACCACGAGTTGCCCGATCAGCAGCAGCTCGACGAGCAGCGTCGCCCCCATGCTGAGGTCGGTGGGCTTGCGGCCGGCGAAGCCGAGGCCCAGGCAGACCAGACCGGCGGCCGTGGCGACTGCCAACTGCAGATAGGTGAACCACTCGATCACGATGCATCCTCCGGCGCGGCGGGTTCGGAAGGGTCGGCGACGGTGACCGGATCAGCCGGGGCGTCCGGCGGGAAGTTCACGATCGACTTGGCCTGCCCGGCGCGGTATTCGACGAGTCCGACGAGCCGGCCGTGCGGGTCGACGGCGGCGACCGGGCCGCCGTCCACGGCGCCGGGCGGCGCGTCGATGCGCTTGCCCTGGCCGAGATCGACGGCCTGCTTGTCGTCGAGGTCGAACCTCTCGAACAGCCGGCTGGCCGCATCCGCCGGCCCGATCATGGCGCGGGCCACATCGAGCTGGTCGAGCGGGTCGGCGTCCTGGATGCCGAACGGGCCGATGCGGGTGCGACGGAGGCTGGTGAGGTGCCCGCCGACACCGAGTTCGGCGCCGAGGTCTCGGGCGAGCGCCCTGATGTAGGTGCCGGAGGAGCAGACCACGCGCACCTCGAGGTCGAGGAAACCGTCGAGCGGGCTGCTGCTGACCAGCTCGAACTCGCTGACGGTGACCGGGCGGGCGGGCAGTTCGACGTCTTCGCCGGCCCGCACCCTGGCGTAGGCGCGTTTGCCGTCAACCTTGATCGCGCTCACGGCGCTGGGGCGTTGGCTGATCGCCCCGGTGAGCCCTCGGATGCCCGTGGTGATGGCCGCGGCGGACACCGCGGCGACGGACTCGGCGGGCGCGCGGGTGAGCTCCTCCCCTTCGGCATCGTCGGTGGTTGTCGCCGCGCCCAGCCGGATCGTGGCCAGGTACTCCTTGTCGAGGCCGACCACGTAGGTGAGCAGCCGGGTTGAGCTGTTGATGCCGAGGATCAGCAGCCCGGTCGCCATCGGGTCGAGAGTGCCGGCGTGGCCGACCTTGCGGGTGTTGGCCAGGCGGCGGGTGCGGGCGACGGCGTCATGGCTGGTCCAGCCCTGCGGCTTGTCGATCAGCACGAGGCCGCTGGTGGTGCTGCCAGGCTTGCGGCGGGGGGCGTTCACGGGAAATCCTTCTTAGCTGGGGTGCGGCATGCTCTGCGGCCTCGGCAGCTGTAGCGCCGAGCACAACATCGAGCTTGCCACGGAACGTGCAGCGAGTGCTGGCGACGCGGTGGGCTTCTAGGCTGGGGGCATGCGAATTGCTGTGATCGGTGCCGGCGCCCTGGGCGGAACCTTCGCCACCCTGCTCAGCACGGCGGGCCACGACGTCACCGTCACCGCCCGCGGTGCCGGCCTGGCCGCGATCCGCGAGCGGGGCATCCGGCTGGAGGGCGGGTTCGGCACGGCGGCAGCGCGCCCCACCGCTCTCGAACGGCTGGTCGAGACCCCCGACCTGGCCCTGGTGTGCACCAAGGCGCAGGATGCCGAGGCGGCGATCCGGGACAACGCCGCCGTGCTCGACGGCGCCGCGGTGATCGTGATCCAGAACGGCCTCGACGGCATCGACACCGCCCGGCGGCTGCTCCCGGGTTCCGACTGCTTCGGCGCGCTCTCGATCATCGCCGCCAACTACACCGAGCCGGGCCTGGTCACCGTCACGACGGCCGCGCCCACCTACCTCGGCCGGGGCACCGGGCCGGCCGATGCGGCCACCCGGCATTGGCAGGAGGTTCTCGCCGGGGCCGTGCCCTGCCGCACCATCGACAACTTCGTCGGCGCCCAGTGGACCAAGCTGGTCGTGAACATGCTGAACGCGCTGCCGGCGATCACCGGGCTGAGCGTGCAGAGCGTGATCGCCCACCGGGGGCTGCGCCGGGTGATGACCCTGAGCATGCGGGAGGCCGTGCGGGTGGGCATGCGTCGCGGCATCCGCTTCGGTGCCATGCAGGCGCTCGACGACGTGCGGCTGCGGCTCTTCTCGCTGCTGCCGGCCTGGGCCGGGCAGGTGCTGCCGCTGCGGATGCGCGCCCGCATGGGCACGGTGCCCAACCTGGGTTCGACCCTGCAGAGCGTCACCCGCGGCCAGCGCACCGAGATCGACTTCCTCAACGGCGCCGTGGTGCGCGAGGCCGCCGTGGCCGGCATTCCCGCGCCGGTGAACAGCCGGCTGACCATTCTGGTCCACGAGGTGGAGCAGCGTGGGTCGTTCCTCGGCCCGGCCGAGGTTCTGGCGTGGTTCAGCAGGAGTCGCTGAACACCCGCTGGGGCAGATGCCGTTGGCTGAGGTCGATGACGGCCGACGCCACCTGACGAGGCCGTTCCTCCTTCTGGTAGAGGTAGTCGACCTCAGAGGTCGCTTCGCTCTCCAACAGGATGCGGTAGTTCCAGGCGTCGCGCAGTTCGCCGCGGTTGATGAACTCGCCGTCGATCACCAGCATCGCGTCGGCCGGTGCCGTGGTCCAGGTCGGTTCGATCCAGGCATCCCGGTCGGGGTCGAAGACCTGGGTGACAAAACCGGTGCTGCCGCCGAGCCGGAACGGTTCGAGCAGCACCCGGCGCAACGCCGAATAGTCGTAGCCGTGCCGGTAGTGGCGCTCCGGGGTGTCGGCACCGAACCGGGCGGCGTCGTCACGGGAGCGTTGGAAGTAGCGCAGCGACGCCCGGAAGGCAGGGGTTCCGGCTTCGTCGAGCACCGCCGCCAGGTCGTCGGCGAAGGCGGTGCGGGCGGCTGCGTCGGCGCCGTCCACGGCGACCATCACCCTCCCCCGGCCGTTCAGGTTGAGGATCTCGGCCGCGAGGGTACGCAGGTACTCGACGCGAGGAGTGGAAACGAGCTTCATGAAACGAGCCTAGGTTAGAACCGATGAACGTCACAGCCCACAGCGCGGCCCCCGTCGACCGTGCCGCAGCCGACCGTGCCGCAGCCGAGACTGCACCCGCCGGCCCCGCCCTCAGCCACAGCATCAGTCTCTGGTTCGGCGAGAACGCCCGCGACCTGCCCTGGCGCCGAGATGGGTTCAGCGCCTGGGGCACCCTGGTGAGCGAGTTCATGCTGCAGCAGACCCCGGTGAACCGGGTGATCCCCCGCCTAGATGAGTGGCTCGAGCGGTGGCCCGCTCCGAAGGACCTGGCCAGCGTGCCGCCCGGTGAAGCCGTTCGGGCCTGGGCGAGCCTCGGCTACCCCCGCCGGGCACTGTGGCTGCACGCCGCCGCGGTGCAGATCACCGAACGGCACGGCGGCATCGTGCCTGAGGACGTTGACGACCTGCTCGCCCTGACCGGCATCGGCGACTACACGGCCAGAGCCGTCGCGGCGTTCGCGTATGGCCACCGGCATCCGGTGGTCGACACGAACACCCGCCGGGTGATCGCCAGAGCCGTGGCCGGTCAGGCCGAACCCGCGCCGCCCAGCCGCGGCCGGGACCTCGAGGCGATGTCGGCGCTGCTGCCCGCCGAATCCGCAGCGGCGGCGGTGTTCAACGCGGCCATCATGGAGCTCGGCGCCATCGTCTGCACCAGCCGCAGCCCGCGCTGTGCGGCGTGCCCGATCCAGGATGCCTGCTCCTGGCGTGCGGCCGGCTACCCGGCATACGACGGGCCGAAGAAGGCCGTGCAGAAGAAGTTCGAGGGCAGCGACCGGCAGGTGCGCGGGCTGATCATGGCCGAGTTGCGGGCCACGCATCATCCGGTGAGCGACGCGGAGATTGAGGGCCTCTGGCCGGATGCCGTGCAGCGCAGCCGCGCCCTGGCCGGCCTCCTCGCGGACGGCCTCGCCGTCACGATCGAACCCGGGATGTACGCTCTCTCCCAGGGGTGAAACCCCGCGTTCTCTCCAACAGAAATGGTTTCGATGAAGAACTGGGCCGGCAATGTCGAGTACTCAACCGACGACGTCAGGCATCCCACCACGACGGCGGAGGTCTCGGCCATCGTGGCCGCGGTCGACGCCGCCGGCGGCCGGGTGAAGGCCCTGGGCTCGAGGCACTCGTTCTCCACCATCGCCGACACCGCGGGCACCCTGGTGGCGCTGGACCGCCTGGATGCCCAGCCCACGCTGCAGTTCGGCGATGACGGCGCCCCGGTGAGCGTACGGGTCGGCGCCGGCAGCACCTACGCCCAGGTGGGCGCCTATCTGGCCGAGCAGGGGCTGGCTTTGCCCAACCTCGCCTCGCTGCCGCACATCTCGATCGCCGGCGCGATCCAGACCGGCACCCACGGTTCCGGCGTCCGCAACGGGTCGCTGGCGTCGTCGGTGCTGGCCCTGGAGATCGTACGGGCGTCCGGCGCCGTCGAGGTCGTCGGGGAGCACGACGCCGATTTCGCCGCCTCGGTGGTGGGCCTCGGCGCTGTGGGCATCATCACTGCCGTGACCCTGCGGGTGCAACCGCACTTCCAGATCTCCCAGTATGTGCACCAGGGGCTCTCCTGGACCGCCGCCCTGGCCAACTGGGCCGCCATCATGTCCAGTGGTTACAGCGTCAGCGTGTTCACCACCTTCCAGGGCGAGAACACCCACCAGGTGTGGTCGAAGCGTCGACTCGATGTGGACGGACCCGAGCTGGACCTCGCCGCCCTGGGCGCCACGGAGGCCACCGTGGCGCTGCATCCGCTGCCCGGTGTCGCGGCCGACGGCGTGACCGGCCAGCTGCGTGAGCCCGGTCCGTGGAACGAGCGACTGGCGCACTTCCGGAGCGAGTTCCAGCCCAGCCACGGTGAGGAGATCCAGTCCGAGTACCTGATCCCGGCCGAGCACGGCGTCGCCGCGATCACGGCGCTGCGCGCGATCGGCGATCGCATCGCACCCCTGCTGCACATCTCCGAGCTCCGCAGCGTGCCCGCTGACACAGCCTGGCTCAGCCCCAGCTACGCCCGTGACTCGCTCGCCATCCACTTCACCTGGAAGCCGCTGCTCCCTGCGATCCTCGCGGTGCTGCCCCTGATCGAGCACACGCTCGAGCCGTTCGCGCCGCGCCCGCACTGGGGCAAGGTCGCCACGATGTCCCCGGCCGGGCTGCGCCGGGCCTATCCCCGCCTCGACGATTTCGCGGCGCACGTGCGCCGGGTCGATCCCGATGCGCGCTTCGAGAACGCCTACCTGAAACGAGTACTGTCCCATGACTGACGCCGCCGTCGCCACCACCAGCACGGAGGCGTCGGTGCTGCCGCTCTCCGGCCTGCAGTACACGATCACCCACGGCGGCTACTCGGCCACGATCGCCAGCGTCGGAGCGAGCCTGCGCGAGCTCAGCTGGCACGGTCGCGACCTCGTGGTGCCATTCGGCGCCGACGAGGTGCGGCCCGGCTACCGGGGTGCCGTGTTGGCGCCCTGGCCCAACCGGGTGGTCGACGGCGCCTACACCTTCGACGGCGTGGACTACCAGCTACCGCTCACCGAACCCAGCCGCTCGCACGCGCTGCACGGCCTGGTCTGCTGGGCCGACTGGACGCTTCAGGCTCGATCGAAGGATTCCGTGACCCTCGGCACCACCATCGTGCCCAGCGACGGCTACCCGCACCGCATCATTCTCCTGGCCACCTACAGCCTCACCGACGACGGCCTCACCAGCACCGTGACAGCACAGAACCTCGGCGCGGCCACCGCTCCGTACGGCACTGGCCCGCACCCCTACCTCGTGGCCGGTTCCGGCACCGTCGACGACTGGACGCTGGAGTTCCCGGCTGCCAGCTACCTCACGGTGACGCCCGACCGGCTCAGCCCCGTGGCCACTGTGCCGGTGCAGAGCACGCCGGAGTTCGACTTCCGCACCCCCCGGCCGATCGGCGACACCTTCATCGACCACGCCTTCACCTCGATCGCCCGTGAGGCGGATGGGTCGGCCGCCGTCACACTGACCAGCCCGGCCGGCACCGGCGTGCGCATGAGCTTCGGCGCCGAGTTGCCCTGGCTGCAGGTGCACACCGCCGACCGTCCCGCGCCGGAGCGCAGCCGGATCGGTTTGGCCGTCGAGCCGATGACCTGCCCGCCAGATGCCTTCTCCACCGGGGAAGACCTGGTGCTGCTCGCCCCCGGCCAGTCCCACTCCGCTGCCTGGACCATCGCGGCCACCGAGGCCTGACGCCGAGTTGCCGTAGAAGCACCCTTCGCGCCCGTCGACGGGGCATTCTGAAGCAACGCGTCGCCGGGCTGCCGAGGGCTACAGTGCGTCGGGCTCCGTCGGGGCCACGTGACGACCGGTGTGGGCCGGTGCATCCTCCACCTCGTCCTCGTCGGAGTCGTCCTCCAGGTATTCGCGGGGCTTGACGTACGGGTCCTCGTCGCCGGCGTAGACGGCCGTGCGGGCCATCTCGTCAACCTGGGTGTCGCGCTCGCGCGCTTCACGCAGCAGGTCGTCGATGAGGGCGGCGTTCTCCGGGATACCGTCGGCGATGAACTCGATCGACGGGGTCAGTCGGGCGGTGATGTTCTTGCCCACCTCGCTGCGCATCATGCCGGTGGCGGCCTTGAGGGCGGCGGCGCTGTCTTTGCGCTCGTCGTCGGAGCCGTAGACCGTGTAGAACACCGAGGCGTGCTGCAGGTCGCCGGTGACCTTGACGTCGGTGATGGTCACGAAGCCGAGCCTCGGGTCGCGGATGCCGCGTTCGAGCCGCTTGGCCACGATGACCTTGATGCGGTCCGCCATCTTCCTAGCGCGTGCCGGATCTACCATGATCTACTCCTAGTTTGTGGGTACTTCTTAACGCTCTTAAGCCCTCCCCAACCATCGTATTGACGGATGATGTCTCGGGTAGTGGGGGTCGGAGCTTGATCCCCCCTCAGGGGAATCGGGGTAGGGGTCCCCGCTCTTCCCCTGAGGGGGGATCAAGCGGAGACCCCTTGCCACTAGAAGCTATTAACCTCTGGGCTTTTCCTTCAATTCGATCGTCTCGATCTCATCGCCGATCTGGATGTCATTGAACTTACCAAGACCGATACCGGCCTCGAAGTCCGTACGGACCTCGGTGACGTCATCCTTGAAGCGACGCAGCGACTCGATGGCCAGGTTGTCGCCCACAACGATGCCGTCGCGGATGACCCGCGCCTTGGCGTTTCGCGTGATCGTTCCCGAACGCACGATGACACCGGCGACGTTTCCGAACTTGGACGAGCTGAAGACCTCGCGGATCTCGGCGATACCACTCTGCACTTCTTCGAACTCGGGCTTGAGCATTCCGGTGAGGGAAGACTCGATGTCCTCGAGCGCGTTGTAGATGACGGAGTAGAAGCGCACGTCCACACCTTCACGAGCCGCACGTTCGCGCGCCTTCGTGTCGGGGCGAACGTTGAAGCCGATGATGATGGCGTTGTCGACGGTAGCGAGGTTGACGTCGCTCTCCGTGACAGCACCGACACCGCGGTGGATGATGCGCAGCTGAACGGAGTCGTCGACCTCGATCTTGAGCAGCGACTCTTCCAGGGCCTCCACGGCACCGGAGACGTCACCCTTGATGATGAGGTTGAGCGATTCGACCTTGCCCTCTTCGAGGGCACGGGTGAAGTCCTCGAGGCTGATGCGCTTGCGGGCCTTGGCCAGCAGGGCGTTGCGCTCGGCGGCTTCACGCTTCTCGGCGATCTGACGCGCGGTGCGGTCTTCCTCGATGACGAGGAAGGTGTCACCGGCGCGGGGAACACTCGAGAGGCCCTGCACCTGGACGGCACGGGACGGCACGGCGGCGAGCACGGGGTTGCCGTTCTCGTCGGCCATCGCACGAACACGGCCGTAAGCGGTACCGGCGACGATCGAGTCGCCGACGTGCAGCGTTCCCGACTGGATGAGCACGGTGGCAACTGCACCGCGACCCTTGTCAAGCTTGGCCTCGATGGCCACACCGCGGGCATCCTTGTTCGGGTTGGCGCGCATGTCGAGTCCGGCGTCTGCGGTGAGCAGGACGGCGTCCAGGATCTCCTGGATGCCGACCTTGTTCTTCGCAGACACGTCGACGAACATGACGTCTCCGCCGTACTCTTCGGCGACGAGACCGAATTCGGTGAGCTGTTGGCGCACCTTCTGCGGGTTCGCGCCGGGCTTG
Organism: Cryobacterium sp. SO1; assembly: GCF_004210215.2. Lineage (NCBI taxonomy): Bacteria > Bacillati > Actinomycetota > Actinomycetes > Micrococcales > Microbacteriaceae > Cryobacterium > Cryobacterium sp. SO1. The sequence continues at coordinate 917,472 of NZ_CP067394.1, read as the reverse complement.
TCGATCTTGTTCACTGCGACCACGATCGGCACGTTGGCGGCCTGGGCGTGGTTGAGCGCCTCAATCGTCTGCGGCATGATGCCGTCATCGGCGGCGACCACGAGGATCGCGATGTCGGTGACCTGCGCACCACGAGCACGCATGGCGGTGAACGCCTCGTGGCCGGGGGTGTCGATGAAGGTGATGGCACGTTCGATGCCCTCGTGCTCGGTGACGACCTGGTAGGCACCGATGTGCTGGGTGATGCCACCGGCTTCACCGGCAGCGACCTTGGCGTTACGGATGGCGTCGAGCAGCGCGGTCTTACCGTGGTCGACGTGACCCATGACGGTGACGACGGGAGGACGGACTTCGAGCTCTTCGTCGGTCTCGTCGGCCAGTTCCTGGTCGATGTCGATATCGAAGGCGAGCAACAGTTCACGGTCCTCGTCGTCGGGCGAGACCATCTGGATCTTGTAACCCAGCTCGCTGCCCAGCACGTCGAAGGTGGCCTCGTCGAGCGACTCGGTCGCCGTGGCCATCTCACCGAGGTGGAACAGCACGGTGACCAGGTTGCCCGGGCTCGCGTCGATCTTGTCGGCGAAGTCCGTGATGGAGGCGCCGCGGCGCAGACGCACCACGGTTCCGCCGTCGCCACGGGGAACGCTCACGCCACCCAGCGACGGGGCCTCGCGCAGCTCGAACTCGGCCCTCTTCGTCCGCTTGGACTTGCGAGCCTTGTTCTTGCCGCCACCGCGACCGAACGCACCAGCGGTTCCGCCGCCGGGGCCACGACCACGACCGCCGGCGCCGCCGCCACCGGCGGGGCGGGGCGGGCCGAAGCCGGGCGCACCGGCAGGGGCGCCGGGGCGGGTGAAGCCGGGGCGAGCGCCACCGGCGCCGCCCGGAGCGCCACCGGGGCGCTGGAAGCCACCCGGACGCTGGCCGAAGCCGGTCGGGCGGGGTGCCTGGCCGGGTCCACCGGGGCGCGGGGCGCCGGGGCGGGGTGCGGCGGGGCGGGGGATGTTGCTGGGCGAGGACGTGGACGGCGGACGCTGTCCCATGCCCTGCGCGCTCGCGAACGGGTTGTTACCCGGACGCGGGGTGGGGGTCTTGCCCATGCCCTGGTTGCTGGCGAAGGGGTTGTTGCCCGGGCGGGCACCCGGACGCGGCACGGTTCCACCGGGCTTGGCGGCCTTGGCCGTTTCGCCGTCGGCCTTGGGAGCCGGCGTGACAGCGGAGGGGGTCGTCTCGGTGCCCGCTGTTGCGGGCGCCTCGGCGGCGGCCTTCTCGGTCGCTGCGGCCTTTTCGGCGGCGGCGGCCTTCTCGGCAGCCTGAACCTGGCGCTCGGCGACGGTCAGCGGTGCGGCCGGCATCGGCGGGGCATCCACGGCGGGAGCCTCGATGACCGGTGCGGGCACCGGTGCGGCGGGACGCGCCGGGCCCGGACGGACGCCGGGCTTGACCGTGCTGGTCGACGCGGGCTTCGCGGCGGCAGGAGCCGCCGGGGTGGCTGCGGCGCCGCCGGTGGCGACTCCGTCGGCCTCGAGTGCTGCGCGCAGACGGCGGGCAACGGGGGGTTCAACGCTGGAAGACGGGCCCTTGACGAACTCGCCCATCTCTTTCAATTTAGCAAGGGCTACCTTGCTGTCGACACCGAGCTCAGTAGCGATCTCGTGTACGCGTGGTTTCGCAGCCACAATTCTCCTGTTCCGGGCCTGCACCCGGAAAGGGGCAGGCCGTTAGTAACGGACGGTTCTCATTTCGAGCCGCTCATTAGTTATCCATTAGCCAAGTCAGCCTGTTCTCTAGTTGTTTTGCGTCCAGGGGGCTGGTCACCCGGAGAGCACGCCCGAAAGCGCGCCGCCTCACGGCCTCCTGGAAGCACGCGATGGTGGGATGAATCCACGCGCCTCGCCCAGGGAGTGTGGCGGTTTCATCCACCACAAGGTCCGAATTCTGGGCGACGACCCTCAGAAGTGAGGAGCGCGAGGCGCGGGAACGGCATCCAATGCACGTTCTAACGGGATTCATCGTACCCCCTATTCGTCATCCTCCAGAATGCTGTCCGGCTGGATATCGATTTTTGCGCCGGTCAGTTTGGCGGCGAGGCGGGCGTTCTGGCCCTCCTTGCCGATCGCGAGCGACAGCTGGTAGTCGGGCACGAGGGCCCGGACTGCCTTGATCGACTCGTCGATGACGTAGGCGCTGGTGACCTTGGCGGGCGAGAGCGCGCTGGCCACGAAGGTGGCCAGGTCGGGCGAGTAGTCGACGATGTCGATCTTCTCGTTGTTGAGCTCCGCGGTCACCGCACGCACGCGCTGGCCGAGCTCGCCGATGCAGGCACCCTTGGCGTTGACGCCGGGCTCGGTGGCGCGCACGGCGATCTTGGTGCGGTGTCCGGCCTCGCGGGCCAGTGACACGATCTCCACGACGCCGCTGGCGATCTCGGGGACCTCCAACGCGAACAGCCGGCGCACGAGCGACGGGTGGGTGCGCGACACGGTGATCTGCGGGCCCTTCATACCGCGGCCGACGGCCGTGACATAGACCCGGATGCGCGCACCGTGCACGTAGCTTTCACCGGGAACCTGCTCCTCGGGAGGCAGGATCGCCTCGATGGTGCCGAGGTCGACGTGGATCATGCGGGGGTTCGGCCCCTGCTGGATGACACCCGCGACGATCTCACCTTCGCGGCCCTTGAACTCGCCGAGCACCGCGTCATCCGCGATGTCGCGCAGCCGCTGGTTGATGACCTGCTTGGCCGCGAAGGCGGCGATACGGCCGAAGTCGTCGGGGTTGTCAACGGCTTCGCCGATGATGTTGCCCTCTTCGTCGTGCTCGGGAACGTAAATGTCGACGTGACCGGACTTGCGGTCGAGTACGACGCGAGCTCCGGGTTCTTCTTCCGCGGCCTGCTTCAGTGGCTCACCCTGGTGGGTGTGCTTGAGGTAGGCCGTCAGAATTGCTTGCTCGATGATCTGCACGAGTTCCTCGAAGGGAATCTCTTTCTCGCGCTCCATCAGCCGCAACACGCTGAGGTCGATGTCCATGGCCGGCCTCCTCTATTCAGATCTTGCCGCCGCGAAACCGCGCAGCGGGCTTCCCCCTACGGTACCGGAATCCCCGGGCGCCCGTCACCCGGTCAGCACCGCCCGGTGGGACTCGCCACCCGCAGACCGGCCGACCGGCACCTTGCGCGGTTACGATAACCCGATGAACACTCGATCCTCGGCAGAGTCCGGCGCCCGTTCGGCCGGACGTGCCGCCCAGAGCGCCGGCAACAACCCGCACCTGAAGACCCTGGCCAAGGTCGGTTACGCGGTCAACGGTCTGCTGCACGCGCTCATCGGCGCCATCGCGATCAGCCTCGCGGTGGGGGCCGGCGGCGAGAGCGCCGACCAGTCCGGCGCGCTGGGGCAGCTGGCCCAGTCCCCCGGCGGTATTTTTGTGATCTGGGCCATCGTCGTCGGCCTGACGGCCCTGGGACTCTGGCAGCTCCTGCAGGCGTTCCTGGTGCCTGGCACCGATCCGAAGAAGGTCTGGGGACACCGGCTCAAGGAGCTCGGCAAGGGCGTGGCGTACCTGTTCGTGGCCGGCACGGCCCTGACTGTGGCGTTGACCGGGTCCGCGGACTCCTCCGGAAGCACGGCATCCGCCAGCGCCACGGTGCTCGCACTGCCCGGCGGACCGGTTCTGCTCATGGCCGCCGGGATCGCCGTCCTGGCGATCGGCGGCTACTTCGTCTACAAGGGCGCCGCGCGGAGGTTCACCGAAGACCTCGCCGTGCCCGCCGGCACCCTGGGCACCGTCACTGTGGGGCTCGGCGTCGCCGGCTACATCGCCAAGGGCATCGCGGTGGGCGTGGTGGGCATCCTGCTGATCGTGGCCGGTTTCACCGTCGACCCGAGCCAGTCGACCGGCTTGGACGGGGCGCTGCGCTCCCTCGCGGCCCTGCCGTTCGGCGTGGCGATCCTGGTGCTTGTGGGGCTCGGCCTGATCGCCTACGGCGTCTACTGCTTCTTCCGGGCCCGCTTCGCCCGGCTCTAGGGTCGCTGCAGAGACGCTGATCGAGCCTGTCGAGATCCCGTGAGCCGATCGCGTTCGCGACACGGCGTCACCAGGTCTACTTCGACAGGCTCAGCACGGCGTCGACACGCTCGACCAGCGGTCCGACGGCTAGGCGAAGTGGGCGGCCAGCTCGGTGACGGCCACCTGGGCGCGCTCCCCCGAGCGGCGGTCCCACAGTTCCACGATGCCGTCGGCCGCGCCGCGGCCCACGATCACGATGGTGGGCACACCGATCAGCTCGGCGTCGCCGAACTTGACGCCGGGCGACACCTTGCGGCGGTCGTCGTAGAGCACCTCGCGGCCGGAGGCCTCGACCATCGCGGTCACGGCCTCGCTGGTCTCGAAAACGATCTCGTCGCGGCCGGTGGCGATCACGTGCACGTCGAACGGGGCCACGGCCTCGGGCCAGATCAGGCCCTTGGCGTCGTTGTTCAGTTCGGCGATCACGGCGAGGGCACGCGTGACACCGATGCCGTACGAGCCCATGGTCACGGTGACGAGCTTGCCGTTCTCGTCGAGCACCTTGAGTCCGAGCGATTCCGCGTACTTGCGGCCGAGCTGGAACACGTGCCCGATCTCCATACCGCGGGCCAGCTCAACCGGGCCGGAGCCGTCGGGGGCGGGGTCTCCGGCGCGCACCTCTGCGGCCTCGACGGTGCCGTCTGCCACGAAGTCACGACCGGCGACGAGCCCGAAGACGTGGCGGCCGGGCTCGTTGGCGCCGGTGATCCACTCGGTGCCGTCGACCACGCGCGGGTCGACGAGAAAACGGATGCCGGTGGCCGACTCGGCGCCCAGCATCGCACCATCCGCAGCCCACGGGCCGATGTAGCCCTTGACCAGGCCCGGGCGACCCGGAATCTTGGCGAGCTTGGCAAAGTCGCCGTCGTTGGCGGCCTCCACCTCGGCCGGGGCGAAAGCGACCTCGACACGCTTGAGGTCGACCTCACGGTCGCCGGGCACGCCGATCACGACGATCTCGCGGCTGCCGTCGGGCTGCACGAGCGCCAACACCACGTTCTTGAGCGTGTCCGCCGCGGTCCACTCGCGGCCGTCGGGGCGCGGGTGGTTGGCATTGGCGCGCTCGACGAGGGTCTGGATGGTGGGGGTGTCCGGGGTGTCGTGCACCTCGGCGGCCGGGAAACCGGTGAAGTCGATCGCGGCGGGCGCCAGGGTGCGGAACGCCTCGACGTTTGCCGCGTAGCCCTCGGCGGAGCGCACGAAGGTGTCTTCGCCGACCGGGGTGGGGTGCAGGAACTCTTCGCTCTTGGAACCGCCCATGGCGCCGGCATCCGCCTGCACCACGACGTACTCGAGACCGAGGCGGGTGAAGATACGCTCGTAGGCGTCGCGCTGGGCCTGGTAGCTCACGTCGAGGCCGGCGTCGGTGTGGTCGAAGGAGTACGCGTCCTTCATGGTGAACTCGCGACCGCGCAACAGGCCGCCACGGGAACGGGCCTCGTCTCGGTACTTGTCCTGGATCTGGAAGATCGACAGGGGCAGGTCCTTGTAGCTGTTGTAGAGGTCCTTCACCATCAGGGTGAAGACCTCTTCGTGCGTCGGGGCCAGCAGCAGGTCGCTGCCCTTGCGGTCCTGGAGGCGGAACAGGCCGTCGCCGTACTCGTCCCACCGGCCGGTGACCTCGTAGGGTTCACGCGGCAGCAGGGCGGGGAAGTGCACCTCGAACGCACCGGCGGCGGCCATCTCCTCGCGGATGATGGTCTCGATCTTCGCCTTCACACGCAGACCCAGCGGCAGCCAGGCGAAGATGCCCGGCGCCTGACGACGGATGTAGCCGGCCCGCACAAGCAGGCGGTGGCTGGTGACCTCGGCATCAGAGGGGTCTTCGCGAAGGGTCCGGAGGAAGTAGTTCGACATACGAATAGGCACGCACCTACTTTACGGCGCGCACGGGTCGGCCGTCGGCGCGGTCCGCGCTCGGTCCCCGGCGCCGGCATCCCACAACTGGTCCCCGTGCGGGCAAATGGTCCCGGCGCACCGGGACCATTTGTCCGTTACGGGACCAGTTGGCGCGTCGGAAGGCTAGTTAGAGCCGACCGTCACGACGGGAGCGCCGAGGCTGTCTTCGCTGGGCGGCATCTCGGCGGCCATCCGGTTGGCCTCTTCGATGAGGGTCTGCACGATCTCGGACTCCGGCACGGTCTTGATGACCTCGCCGCGCACGAAGATCTGGCCCTTGCCGTTGCCGGAGGCCACACCGAGGTCGGCGTCGCGGGCCTCGCCCGGTCCGTTGACGACGCAGCCCATGACGGCTACGCGGAGCGGCACTGTCATGCCCTCCAGGCCTTCGGTGACGTCGTTGGCCAGTTTGTAGACATCCACCTGGGCCCGGCCGCAGCTGGGGCAGGAGACGATCTCAAGCTTGCGTTCGCGCAGGTTCAGCGACTGCAGAATCTGCAGGCCCACCTTGATCTCCTCGGCGGGCGGGGCGGAGAGCGACACGCGGATGGTGTCGCCGATACCTTCGCCGAGCAGGATGCCGAACGCCGTGGCGCTCTTGATGGTGCCCTGGAAGGACGGTCCGGCCTCGGTGACGCCGAGGTGCAGCGGCCAGTCGCCGCGCTCGGCGAGCAGGCGGTAGGCCTTGACCATGATCACCGGGTCGTTGTGCTTGACCGAGATCTTGAAGTCGTGGAAGTCGTGATCCTCGAACAGGCTGGCTTCCCAGACGGCGCTCTCGACAAGCGCCTCCGGGGTGGCCTTGCCGTACTTCTGCAGCAGGCTGGGCTCGAGCGAACCGGCGTTGACGCCGATGCGGATGGAGACCCCGGCGGCCTTGGCGGCGGCGGCGATCTTGCCCACCTGGTCGTCGAACTTGCGGATGTTGCCCGGGTTCACCCGCACGGCCGCGCAGCCGGCGTCGATGGCCGCGTACACGTAGCTGGGCTGGAAGTGGATGTCGGCGATGACCGGGATCTGGCTCTTCTTGGCGATGATCGGCAGCGCCTCGGCGTCGTCACGGCTCGGCACGGCGACACGCACGATATCACATCCGGAGGCGGTGAGCTCGGCAATCTGCTGCAGAGTCGCGTTGATGTTCGTCGTAGGAGTCGTCGTCATCGACTGCACGCTGACTTGAGCGTCGCCGCCAACGAGGACCTTGCCGACCTTGATCTGGCGGGACTTGCGTCGGGGAGCGAGGATTACGGGGACTTTGGGCGTACCCAGATTTATTGCGGCCACGAATGTAGCTTACGCGTCAGTCATCCTGCGAAGCTGAACCATTCCCGAACGGTGGCGGCACCGGCCGGGCTGGTTCAGCCGAAGATGTTGATCGGCTTGACGATGTCGGCGTACATGAGCAGCAGACTCATGCCGCCAAGCACGATCACCACGGCGAAGGTGAGCGGCATCAGTTTGGCCGTGTCGACGGGTCCGGGGTCGCCTCGTTTGAACAGCTTCGCGAACCAACGACGGATGCCTTCCCACAGTGCCCCGGCCACGTGGCCGCCGTCCAGCGGCATGAGCGGTACCAGGTTGAAGACGAACAGGGCGATGTTCAGTGACGCGAGCAGGCCGATCAGGCTCGCGGCCTTGCTCTGCAACGGGATGGTGTCGATGCTGGCGATCTCGCCGGCCACCCGGCCCACTCCCACGACGCTGATCGGCCCGTTCGGGTCGCGCTCCCCCGGGCCGAACGCCGCATTGGCCACGTCGATCAGGCGCTGGGGCAGGTTCAGGATCATGTGGAACACGCCGGAGATGTTCTCGCCGACGGCGGGCAGCACGGCAGTGATGGGCTGCTGAACGAGTTCGCCGGCCGGGCCGATGCCCACGAAGCCGACGTCGGTGGTGGCGGGATCGCCGTTGGCGTCGGTGACCGTCTCGCCCGCGTCATCCGTGACGTAGCGTTCGGTGAGTTTGGGGGTGATGACCAGGGTCTGCTCGGCACCGTCGCGTTCGACGATCACCTGCAACGGTGTGCCGGAGGACTCACGGATGATTGCCGTGGACTGGTCCCAGCTGGTGATCGCGGTGCCGTCGATGCTCACCAGGCGGTCGCCGGGCTCCAGGCCTGCGGCGGCGCCGGGCGCGGCCTCGTCGCCGTCCGCGCAGGTCTGCCTGTCGCTGGTGGCGGGCAGCACGCAGGCGCTGACGCTGCCCACGGTGGTGCTGGCCTCGGTGGTTCCGAAGCCCATCAGCAGCACACCGAACAGCACCACGGCGATGAGCAGGTTCATGAACGGGCCACCGAGCATGATGATGACGCGCTTGAACACCGGCAGTTTGTAGAACGCGCGGTGCTCCTCGCCCGCGCCGATGGTGTCGGCACTGGCCTGGCGGGCCTCCTCTATCATCGTCGGCCGGGCGCCGGGCTTGGGATCCGGTTCTCCCTCCTGCACCAGTTGTTGGAAGAACCCGGTGCTGTTCGACCGTGTCGCGGCGCCGTTCTTGGCGGGCGGGAACATGCCGATCATGGAGATGTAGCCGCCCAGAGGCAAAGCCTTCACGCCGTACTCGGTCTCGCCCTTGCGTTTGGACCAAATGGTGGGTCCGAACCCGATCATGTACTGGGTGACTTTGACGCCGAACAGCTTGGCCGGCACCAGGTGGCCGATCTCATGCAGGCCGATGGACAGCGCGAGGCCCACGACGACGACGGCTACGCCCAAGATGTACAACAGCACGGTTTCCACATCGGTAGATTAGCCTTCTCTAGCTGCAAGTCGGCTGGCCGTTGACCGGCTCGCGGCAAGCCGCGAGAATTGCCCCGACCCGAGAACACCCCGACTTCCCTGGAGGCCCGCCCTGTCTGAACCGACCGAACCGCTTCGCGATCCGTCGCGGTCAGACACCCTGATCGGGCTGGTCCTGGCCGAGAGGTTCCGCCTCGCCAGGCTGATCGGCACCGGCGGCATGGCCACGGTTTACGAAGCGGCCGACCTGGCGCTGGGCCGCACCGTCGCCCTGAAGCTGTTCCGGATGGACACCGCCGACGATTCGGGCCCGCAACGGCAAAGCGGCGAGGTCATGGTGCTCGCCAGCCTCAACCACTTCGCGTTGGTCACCCTGTTCGACGCCGGCACCGAGCACATCGACGGCGTCACCCGGTCCTTCATCGTGATGGAGTACGTCGCCGGCTCCGATCTGCGCAGCCGCATCACCGAGGGCGCCGTGGCGCCCGCCGAGGTGGCCAGGATGGGAGCCGACCTGGCCGAGGCACTTCACTACGTGCACGCCAAGGGCATCATCCACCGCGACATCAAGCCCGCCAATGTGCTGCTGGCCCCGTCGGACTTTCCCGGCCGGATCTCGCACGCGAAACTGGCCGACTTCGGCATCGCCAGACTGTTCGACGCCACCCACCTCACCCGCACCGGCTCCGTGCTGGGCACCGCCGGCTACCTCAGCCCGGAGCAGGCACTCGGTCAGCCGATCGGGCCGCCTAGCGACGTCTACTCGCTCGGCCTGGTGCTGCTCGAGAGCCTCACCGCCACACGCAGCTACCCCGGCACCGCCATCGAATCGGCCATGGCCCGGCTGCAGCGCCAGCCGGAGATCCCCGAATCTCTCGGCGCCGAATGGTGCGCAGTGCTCGCCGGCATGACCGCCCGCGAACCGGCCGATCGTCTCACGTCGGCGGATGCCGCGGTGCGGCTGCGTGAGCTCGTCCCGGCCGGGTCCACGGCCGCATCCGCCGCCACCGAACCGGCACCGGCCGACGACGCCACCGAGCTGATGGCCGCCGACCTGCACGAGGCCACCGGTAACGAGCCAACCCGAGTGCTTTCGTCGGCCGAACCGGCGGAACCCACCGCGAAGACGGAGCGGTTGGACGCGACGGCGCGGTTCGAGCGGACAGCGGTGATGCCATCGGCAGGGTCTGCCGGATCCGTCGCCGGCGCCACCGGTCGCTCCCGGTCGGCCCGACGATCCGTGACCAGGATCGGCCGGCGCCCGGTGATCATCGGGGCACTCGTGGCGCTGGCCGCTGTGATCGCCCTGGTGTTCCTCGTGCAGCCCAATGACCCGGCACCCGAACCCCCGGCGTACCCCACCGTGGACGGCGACCTCGGCACCCACCTCAAGCAGCTTCAAGAGAGCGTGACCCCATGATCGCCAGGAACTTCCGCTCCTCCCGCGCCCGGTTCGTGCTGGCGGTCGCCGGCATCGGCCTCGTCGGCAGCCTTCTCACCGGCTGCGCAGGCGCCTCCCCCGCGCTGAACACCGGCGCGGCGGCAACATTGCAGGAGGGTGTCCTCGCGGTGACCGCCGCCGCGGCCGCCGGCGACTTCGCGACCGCACAGACGGAACTCGGCGACGTGCAGGCTGCCCTGACCGCCGCGTCGGCCGACGACGCCGTCACTGCGGCACGGGCCGCCGAGATCAAGACCGCCATCGATTTGGTCGGGGCGGACCTGGCGGCGTCGATCGCGGCGAGCACCCCGGTGCAGACGCCGACACCCGAGCCCGTCAGCACCCCCGACGACGGCGACGACGACAGTGACGAGGACGACCCGGCGCCGCCCACGCCCGAGAAGCCCGGCAAAGACACCGACCCCTGCAAAAAGAAGGACAAGTGCGACTAGCCAGGTCTCGCGAACCGTGAGTTAAGCACCTTCCGAGCGCCCGGATAGGGGCTTAACTCACGGTTCGCGGAGGGGGCGGGCCCTTGACTGTCGGCGGGCATTGACAAAGAATTGCTGCGAACAGACATCAGGAGGCCCGCCTGACTACCTCAACCGAGCCGATTCGCGAACCGACGCGAACCGATACTGTGCTCGGACTCACACTCGCGAATCGATACCGCCTCGACAAATTGATCGGGTCGGGTGGGATGGCCGTGGTCTATCGGGCGTCGGATCTGGCCCTGGGACGCACCGTCGCCGTGAAGCTGATGCATTTTGATGCCGCCGGCGGTTCTGGCGCGGCGCGGCACAGCGACGAGGTGGCGGTGCTGGCGCATCTCAATCACTTCGCTCTTGTCACGCTGTTTGACGCCGGCCTGGAGGCTATCGACGGCGTCCCGCGGTCGTTCATCGTGACCGAGTTCGTCAACGGCACGGATCTGCGCACCCACCTCCTGGCGGGCCCGATGGACCCCGGCGAGGTCGCGAGGCTGGGTGCCGATCTGTGTGAGGCCCTGCACTGCATGGGTTCCCTGGGCATCACGCACCGCGACATCAAGCCCGCGAATGTGCTGTTGGCCCCATCGGATTTCCCGGGCCGGGTCACTCGCGCCAAGCTGGCCGACTTCGGAATAGCCCGGCTGTTCAACGCCGCCCATCGCACCGAGACCGGTGCCGTGGTCGGCACGGCCGGCTACCTCAGCCCCGAGCAAGCGAGCGGCCTGCCGCTCGGCCCGGCCACCGACGTGTACTCGCTGGGTTTGGTGCTCCTCGAGTGCCTCACCGGCGAACACAGCTACCCGGGCACGGCCGTCGAGTCGGCCCTGGCCCGGCTGCGAAGGCAGCCGGAGATTCCGGATCGGCTTGGGCCGGACTGGGGCACACTGCTGACCGGGATGACGGCGCGGAAGCCCGAAGACCGACTCCGGCCCGCCGAGGCCGCCGGTCGGCTGCTCGCCCTGGCGTCCCCGGCCGACCGGAAGCCCGCAGCCGACCCGGGGCAGGAAGGCCCGGGACACGACGAGCTGGTGCCCCAGGAGACGGAATACCAGGAGACAGTGCAGCTGAGCACGGTGCAGGACGACCTGCTGCCGGACCTCACCGTCACCCAGGCATTCGAGGTGCCGACAACTCTGCACCGCGAGGGGGCGCCCGTGGAGCCGACGGCGCATCAGACGGCTGTGCACCAGACGGCCCTCCACCCGACCTCGGTCCACTCGGCGCCTACCGGCGGCACGGCCGCCCGGCCCGAGGTGAAACTGCCGCGCGAAACGAGGGCGGCGAACCTCTCGCGCCGGTGGCCGCTGGTGCTCAGCGGGCTCCTGGTGGCGGTGCTCACCGCCGGCGCCGTGCTGTTCGTGGTTCCCGGCGCGGAGCCGCCGCCGCCGCCGGCGTATCCCGCGGTCGGCGGTCAGCTCGGGGAACACCTCACGCAGTTGCAAGAGAGCGTCGACCCATGACCCGCCGGTCGCCGAACAGTCTGGGGCACCGCATCCGCACCGCTGCTGTGGCCACGCTCCTGGTGGCGGGCTCACTGGTCGGTTGTACAAGCAGCACGCCCGCAGTGCCCGCCCAAACCACGGCCCAGCTGCAGGCCGCCGTACTCTCGGTGACGGCTGCCGCTGCCGCCGGCGACTATGCGGGCGCGCAGTCCGCGGTCGCCGGGCTCAAGGCCGCGCTGGCGGCCGCCGTCGAGGACGGCAAGCTCACCGAGGCCCAGGCGGCCCGAATCCTGGCCGCCATCGCCCTGGTCGACGCCGACCTGGCCGCGGCGCTCACCGCGGCGACGCCCGCCACGCCAATCACCCCCAGCACCCCCAGCACCCCGGCTCCAGCCACCAACACACCGGACAGCCCGCCGGAGCGCACCACCGAGCCGGAGGCCCCGGCCACCCCGGCGCCCACCCCGACCCCGTCGAGCACCCCCGCTCCGGTGCCGACTGAGCCCCCGCCGACCACCGAACCCCCGGCGCCCCCGGCTACGCCAGATCCCGAAACGACCCCCGAACCCCAACCCACCGAAGTGCCCGTCGTGCCCGACCAGAACCCCGATGGTTCCGGCGTCGACGCCCCGGCTGCAGGCTGAGGCGCCCTGCGGCGCCCGACCGGGTAGCCTGTCCTCGTCGGCCCACTCTTCCGGAGGATCCCATGCCCCAGCACCTCATCGTCGGCGCCGGCTGGATCGGCGGAGAACTGGCCCGCCAACTGGTGACCCAAGGCGAGGACGTCACGGTCGCCACCCGCTCCGGCACCGCCGTGGCAGGCACCACCGCCCGGGTGCTCGACGCGTCGGACCCTGTCGCCTTCTGCCTCGCGGCCGAGCGGATGCAGACCATCTTCCTGTGCACCAATCCCCCGTACCCCGACTGGGCCCGACGGTGGCCGCCGGTGTTCGCGGCGGCGATCGCCGCGGCATCCGTCTCGGGCGCCAATCTGGTCGTGATGGGAAACCTCTACCCGTACGGTTCGCCGACCGGGCCGATGACCGAGCACTCCCCCGAGACCACGACCGAATCGAAGGGCCTGATTCGCCGTGACGGCTGGCACCGGGTGCGCGATGCGAACGAGCGGGGCGAGATCCGGGCCGTCGAGGTGCGGGCGAGCGACTACTTCGGCGCCGGAGTGAGCGGCACCGCCCATCTCGGCCAGGCCTTCTTCGGTGCGGTGCTGGCCTCCAAGACCGCTAGAGGCGTCGGCCGGCCCGAGCTGGTGCACAGCTGGAGTTACATCCCCGACATCGCCGCCACGATGATCGCCGCCGCCGGTTACACCGGCCCCTGGGGGCGCCTCTGGCACGTACCCAGTGGCGCGCACAGCCGCACCGAGATCGCCGGCCAGCTGAACGCGCACTACGGCAGCCACGGCACCGTCGCCGGCTACCCCAAGTGGATGCTGCGCTCACTCGGCGCGGTCAGCCCGCTGATGCGCGAGGTGTACAAGTCCAGCTACCAATTCCAGGTGCCCTATGTGATCGACTCCGCCGAAACCGAGCGGGAACTGGGCGTGGCTGCCACCCCGTGGGACCGGGCACTGGTAGCCGCGGCCGAGAGCTACCGCCGCTAGCCGAAGGGACAGGCGCCGGTCAGCGGGCGATCGCGTCGATGATGGTGTCGGCGGCGGCCCGGGCCCAGCGCTCAGCCTCGGCCAGCGTCTCGAGGGTCAGCTCGCCCTGCGTCTCATGGGCGTCCACCACCCGGTGCACCGTATCGACGATGTCGAGGTACCCGATCCGGCCGGCATGGAAGGCCAGGACCGCCTGCTCGTTGGAGGCGTTGAACACCGCCGGGTAGGTGGCGCCGGCCCGGCCCACCTGTTTGGCCAGTTCCACGGCGGGGAAGGCCTCATCGTCGAGCGGTTCAAAGGTCCAGGTGTGCGGGGTGGTCCAGTCGATCGGCACGCCGACGGCGGCGACCCGGTTCGGCCAGTCAAGGCCCAGCGAGATGGGCAGGCGCATGTTCGGCGGCGACGCCTGGGCGATGGTGGACCCGTCGATGAACTCGACCATCGAGTGGATGAGCGACTGCGGGTGCACGACCACGTCGATGCTCTCGTACGGTACGTCGAAGAGCAGGTGCGCCTCGATGATCTCGAGTCCCTTGTTCACCAGGGTCGCCGAGTTGGTGGTGATGACCAGGCCCATGTCCCAGGTGGGGTGCGCGAGCGCCTCCCGGGGGGTCACATCGGCCAGCTCGGCACGGCTACGGCCGCGGAACGGGCCGCCGGATGCGGTGAGCACCAGTCGGCGCACCTCGTCGGCGGTGCCGGAGCGCAGGGCCTGGGCGATGGCGGAGTGCTCGGAGTCGACCGGCACGATCTGGCCGGGCGCGGCGAGCGCCCTGACCAGGTCGCCACCGACGATCAGGGACTCCTTGTTGGCCAGCGCCAGGGTACGGCCGGCCCTGAGCGCGGCCAGGGTCGGGCCCAGCCCCACGGAGCCGGTGATGCCGTTGAGCACCACGTCGGCGTCGACATCCCGTACCAGCTGCTCGGCCTCGGCAGCGCCGACGGCGGTGTCGTCGACGTTGAAAGCGGCGGCCTGTTCGGCCAGGAGTTCGCGGTTGCTGCCGGCGGAGAGGCCGACCACCTCGAACCGGGTGGGGTTGGCTTTGATGACGTCGAGCGCCTGGGTACCGATCGAGCCCGTTGACCCGAGAATGATGATTCGCTGCACGAGCCCATGCTAGGCGCACCGCGGATATATGCCTGGCTGCGACTGACCCGCGCTGTAGGGTCGTTGAGTGACCGGAGCCAAGCACGACCCAGCAGGCGAGCCCGAAACCGCGCCGGACGCCCCCGTCGAACAAGTGCCCGCTGCCGACGAGATCGTCGAGACGCCCACCAAGCCCAAGCGCCCCGGGTTCGTCTACTTCCTCGGCTACGGCATCATGGCGCCCATCGCGCGCCTGGTCTTCCGGCCGCGCATCACCGGCAAGGAGAACATCCCCCGAGACGGCCGGGTGATCCTGGCCAGCAACCACCTGTCATTCATCGACAGCATCGTCATCCCGCTCACCGCGCCGCGCCGGGTGCAGTTCCTGGCCAAGTCCACCTACTTCACCGGCACCGGCTTCAAGGGCTGGGTGTCGCGTCAGTTCTTCACCTCGATCGGCGCCATCGGCGTGGAACGCGGCGCCGGCCAGGCCGCCCAGGTGGCCCTCGACGCCGGCAAGGAGGTTCTCGACGTGGACGGCGCGTTCGCGATCTACCCCGAGGGCACCCGCTCGCTCGACGGCCGGCTCTACCGCGGCCGCACCGGCGTGGCCTGGCTGGCCCTCACCACCGGCGCCGTGGTGGTGCCGGTGGGCCTCATCGGCACCCAGGAAATCATGCCGGTGGGTTCGAAGATGCCGCGCATCCGCCGCATCAGCGTGAAATTCGGTGAACCGATCGACGTGAGCGTGCACGGCACCGCAGACTCCGGCCGTGCCCGGCGCAAGGCCACCGACGAAATCATGGCCGCGATTCACAAGCTGACCGGCCAGGAACTGGCGCACAGTTACAACGAATCACCGGCCACGACGGTAGTACAACGGGTCAAGCGCGCCATCTGGTGGCGCGAGCTGCGCTAACCGCGCACGTTTACACGTCCTTGGTGCGCAAAAAAGGCACATATCCGGTGCTGCGTCCTTCCAAAGTTCCGTATTCCTAATGCTGGTGCCGATTCCGGATGCGCCTTCGCTACGTTTGCTGCATGTCTCACACCGTTTCCCTCATCCGCTCAGCTGACCTCGCCGACGTGGCAGAGTACGCGTACGCCGCCACGGCTCCGGCGGAGGCGCGTCTGATCTTCTGTGCCGGCGCCTGCCCGTTGAACCTGGACGGCAGCATCGCCGGCGCAGGAGACTATGCCGCGCAGGCCGGCAAGGCGATGGAGAATCTCGTTGTCGCCCTCGGGGCGGCGGGAGCCGGACTCGCCGACGTTGTGAGCACCCGGGTTCTCGTGGCAACGTCCGATCAGAGCGACCTCGTTGCCGCCTGGACGGTTGTGCGCGCAGCCTTCGGCGACCATGACGCGCCGAGCACGCTGATGGGCGTCACCGTGTTGGGCTACCCGGATCAGCTCGTCGAGATCGAAGCCGTCGCCGCCGTCATCGACTGACTTCGTGCTGTGAGCATCCGGCGAGCGCGCATACTGGCGGGATGAACTCTGGCGGGATAGACACAGAACCAGGAGCACGCGGTGTGGCAGTCATCACCGGCGGAAGCCGAGGAATCGGAGCGGCCACCGCGATTGCCGCCGCCCACGCCGGCTGGTCGGTGCTCTTGAGCTATCAGCACGATGAGCAAGCAGCCGTCGGCGTCGTCCAGACCATTCACGCCGCAGGGGGTCTCGCCTCCACCGTGCGCGCAGACATGGCCAACGAGACCGACATCGCGGCGATGTTCGACGCCGCAGACCACCTCGGCACGGTCACGGCGTTCGTCGCCAATGCCGGAATCGCAGCCGCACAGTCCAGAGTCGATGAGCTCACCGCCACGCGCATTGCAGAGATACTCGCGGTCAACGTGGCGGGCCCTTTGTTGGCCTGCGGGCACGCGGTACGGCGGATGTCCACCCGCCACGGCGGTTCCGGCGGCGGCATCGTCCTGGTCTCCTCAGCAGCCAGTCGGCTCGGTGCCCCTGGTGAGTACGTGGACTACGCCGCGTCCAAAAGAGCCATCGACACTCTCGGTCTCGGCCTGTCGCGTGAGGTGGCCGACGAGGGCATTCGGGTCAACGTCGTTCGGCCCGGGATCATCGACACGGAGTTGCACGGCCGAAACGGTCGCCCGGACCGCGCGAAGGACCTGGCCCACACCATCCCGATGCAGCGGGCCGGCCGCCCCGCTGAAGTCGCCGCCGCGATCATCTGGCTGCTCGGCGACGACGCAAGCTACTGCACGGGAAGCATCCTGGACATAGCGGGAGGCCGTTAGATCATGCCCGCTGACCTCTGGCCTCTCCTTCATCTGCGGCTGACGACCAGCCGACTCGTTCTTCGCTACCCCACCCGCGACGAGCTGGCGGCCATGGGCGGCCTGGCCGCGGCCGGCGTGCATCACCCGGGCGAACGGCCCTACCTCACCCCGTGGACGGAGGGCACCCCGCAGCAGACAGCTATGCACGTGGTGCAGCAGCACTGGAGTCGGCGCAGCGAGTGGTCCTCCGAAGCGTGGGCGCTGGAGTTGGGTCTTTTCTCCGACGGCCAGCCGGTGGGCATGGTCGCCCTTCGCGGGCGCGAGTTCTCCACCCGGCGAGAGGTCAAGACGGAATCCTGGCTGAGGGCGCAAACCGCCCTCACCGACGTGTTCCGGGACAACGCGGGTTCGCAGGGCGTCTCCCGACGGCTCGGCTACCGTCACGACGGCATCTCTCGCGACGTCAGAGACGGTCAGGTCCTCATCTCGGATCGTCTCCGCCTCACCCGGGACGACTGGTTCGGCACGGACCGAATGCGAGTGGACGTCACTGGTTTGGCGCCGTGCCTGCCCTGGTTCGGGCTCTGACGTGCAGGTGGGTCGGTCAATCTTGTCCGGACCGGCCTCGTTAGGCTGTCGCTTGTGATCCCTGACGAAGCGCTTCGCCCGAGGGCGGTTGCGGTCGCGGTCGGGCGGGCAGGCAGCGGCGTGGTGATCACGGCGGTTCTTGTCTACTTCTACGCCGTGCGCATCGCCGTCGGAGACGGCAACCCGTTCGACTACTTCGGATACTTCACCAATCAGACGAGTCTGCTGACGAGCCTGGTACTGATCGCGACCGGGACACTGGCCGTTCTCGGCCGACCCGTCCCGCCCTCGCTTACCTTTGTGCGGGGAATCGCCACGGCCTATTTTCTCGTCGTCGCAGTCATCTACAACCTTCTGGTCCCGGGAACCGGGTCCGCACCGCCCTGGGTCAGTGCGCTCCTGCACATCGTCTTCCCGCTCCTCGTCGCACTCGACTGGCTGCTCGTCGGCGACCGTCCGCGCTTGCCCTGGCGACGGCTCTGGATGCTGCTCCCCTACCCGGTCCTGTGGCTGACCACGGTGCTGATCCGCGGCGTGACCGACGGCTGGGTCCCGTACGGGTTCCTGCTCCCCGAACGCGGGATCGCCTCGCTCATAGTCCACATCGTCGGGCTGCTCGCAGCGATCATCGCCGCCGGCGCCCTCGTCTGGACTGCCAGCCGATCACGCGGCCTCTCCATCCGAGCCGCGGAACGACCGCCCCACCGGGCGTAAAGCGCTACTTTTCGCCGACGGCGACGATCGCCGGAGTCAGATCATCCGCCGGTGTACATCTCAATGGCCATCTCGACGCCCGCCGCAGCGCAGGCATCGGACAGCTCCCGCACGGCACTGTCCCATTCCGCGGAACCGATTGCGGTCGTTCCCATGGCACCGAGGTCGACCGCCGGCGCAACGTCCTTCAGCGCGGCAGTTGCGCGGCTGACCTCACCCTCGCCGCGGGTCGGCACGCCATCCAATACGCGCGTAGCCAGTCGGTACCAGCCCTGCTGCTCTTGCGTCGCCATCCGCCCGTCGCGAAGGCCGGCATCGGCGTTCGCGGTGATCGTCGCAACGTCATTGAAACCGGTGCACGTAGCCGTGTCGGTCGTAGACTCCGCAGCTGCCGGCGTCGCGGTTGGGCCAGGTTGGGCACCCGCCACGCACCCCGACAACGCCAGCACTCCAGCCACCGCCAACGAAACAAGACTCACTTGCCGACGAATCATTCGGTCCCCCCTCAGGAATCACACGTACAGGACACAGTATCCGCTCAGGGCTGCAGTGCCTCGACGCCTGATTCCTGGCGTCCTTCAGCGGTCAGCGAACAAGAGTTCCGGCAATGGCCCGGATCTGCGACAGGACTGCCTTCGCGTTGGACCGCTCCAGAGTCTCTGGTCGAGCCAGACAGTCGATGTACCGCCCCAGGCCTTGGTGCGCGAGCGGACGAAGGACCAGCCCCGGATGCTCTCGCGAGTCGGTCGTGTACCGGGGCATCAGAGCGACACAACCGCTCGCTTCGACAACCGACGCGGCAACGGAGAACTCGTTGATCCGGTGCAGGGCGCGTGCCTCGCTCCCCCCGATTGCCGCGATCACGGAGAGGGCCTGCTCAAGCGGGAAGCCTTCATGCACGGCGACCCACGCCTCGTCGAGCAGATCCGCCGGTTCGATCGCAGCCTTGGTCGCGAGTGGGTGATCGCGTCGGACAGCGATATCCAGGGGCTCGAACAGGATCGGTTCCACCCGCACCGACCCCGGCCACGACGGGCTACCGACCAGCCGGTGTGCGAGGACCAGATCGTGATCGGCCGTGAGGAGGGGGAAATCTTCTTGAGCCACGTCAAAATCGCTCAGCCGGACGTCGGGCCACTCCGGACTCGCGCACGCGGCCAGCAGCGGACCGAAAATGGCCAGGCCCGCGCTATGGAAGGCCACGACCGACACGATGCCCCCTGGATCGCCCTGAAAAGACTCCACCGCCTGTCGGGCGCGCTCGAGCGCCACCTCCACGTCGATCGCCGCCAGTGCCAGGGCGCGCCCGGCCTCGGTAAGCGCGGTGCGCCGCCCGTCTTTGTACGTCAACGGGACGGCGGAATGCCGCTGCAGGGCGCTGATCTGTTGAGAGATCGACGATGGCGTGACGTACAGCGCCGCTGCGACGGCCGCGATGCTGCCGCGGTCACCCAACTCTCTCAAGGCGCGAAGCTGACCCATTTCCATAAGTTCAAACTAAAGCATCCCACAGCGAACTTCTCTCTTGTCTTACGTGACAGGGAACCAGACGATGGTGGAATGCCTGCTCTCCTCCGCCGATTCCACATCGATCTGCTTCTGCTCCTGGTCGCCGCCTCGTGGGGGTCGACCTATCTCGTGGCCAAAGAACTCGTGAGGCCGGAGTCCGTGGTGGCACTGCTTGCGCTGCGGATGCTGCTCGCCGCGGCCATCATGGCGGCGATCGTGGCCGCTCGGCGCAACCGGATCACCGCAGCGGAATGGCGCATGGGTGTGCTGCTCGGGATGGTCCTGGCCGCCGTGTTCGCGTTCGAAACCTTCGGGATAGCCAACACGTCGGCCACGAATGCCGGACTCATCATCAGCCTAACGATCGTGTTCACCCCGATTCTGGATTCCGCGGTTTCCGGTCGCCGGCTGCCCGGGAGGTTCGTCCTTGCCGCCATGATCGCGATCGGTGGAGTCGCCTTGCTCGCCAGTAACGGCGTATTCCACACAACGAGCCTCGGCGACCTGCTCGTCCTCGTCGCCGCGATCATTCGCGCCATCCACGTCACCTCGATGTTCGCACTCACCGGTAACAAGCCGATGGATTCGCTTCACCTCACCACGGTGCAATTGGCCACCTGCGCGGTGTTCTTCTCTGCTCTCTCGCTGTTCTACGGCGACTCGATCCCGCACTTTGTTGCCGAGCTCGACCCGGCACGCGCGGGTTTGTTCCTGTACCTCGTTCTCGCCTGCACGGTCTTCGCGTTCCTGGTGCAGACCTGGGCGGTGCGGCGCACCTCGCCATCGAGAGTGAGCCTCCTCCTTGGAACCGAGCCGATCTGGGCCGCAATTGTCGGAGTAACGATCGCTCGTGACAACCTGGCCCTTGCCGGCTACGTCGGTATCGCCCTGATCCTGGCCGGAACCACGTGGGGCCGGTCCCTCGAGCAACGGCACCGTCTCGCCCCGAAGGCGCACCGGACACTCGCACTCACCTCAATCGCATTCTGGCCGTTCTCGACGACCATGGTCGAGACAGCTAGCGGGCGATGCCCTGGAGATACGAGTTTCGCTGCTCGATCAGTCTCCGCATGTAGCTGGCGAGCACCACGCGCTCAACGACCCGGCCGAGGAACCCGAGCGGTGCCGAGAACGACACCCGGTCAATCATGAGAGTGCCCACACCGTGCGGTCGAAACTCGTGCTCGTGGGTGAAAAATCGGAAAGGCCCGCGGGTCTGCTCATCTGAGAAACTCTCTGGCGAACTCATCGCGGTGATTCGACTCGTCATTCGCAGAGGCAGCCCAAAATGCCACGCGCGCCAGGTGACCTCCTCGTTGAGGCCGATCAAGCCGCTGCGGACACCACCGACGGCCGTCTCCCGGAACCCCGACATGGAATCCGTGTGAGCGCTGATGTCCCGTGCGAGATCGAAGAGTCGCTCCGGAGCAAGAACCGACACTGTGGCGCACTCAAACGAAACCGACATGGCGCACAACCTATCAGCAGCGGTTGGGCCTCCACCCCGTGATCGGACTAGCGTGCTCGCTATGGAAACCAGGCCGATTGACCCTCGGGACATCTCGTGGGAGCAAGACGATCCCGCGTACCGCGTCTACTTCTGGGAGCTGTACTCCGCTGGTTACGCGCCATCGAGCGACGAGTGGCAGGTCACCCACGCCGACGTGCATGAGGTGATCACGTGGGCGGAGAAGGAACGCGGTGATCGAGGGTATGAACTCTTCGTCGAGCACCAGGAGAGACGAGAGGAAAGGACCGGCTGGGCCCACACACTGGGGCTCATTCGCTTGGCAGGCGAGAATCCCGCTGACCGGACGAGCAAGACGTCTCCGCAGGAAGACTCTCCCTGATTCGGGTTAGTCGACGTGATTCGTCCTGATTCGGGTCAGTCGACGTGATTCGTCGTCTTGGCCCGAAACAGTCGAATTCAAAAGTACAACAGGGCCGTCGCTAATACGACACTCATGCCGCCAAGCAGATAACCCACCGTGCTCACGCTTCCTGAAATGGCTGCGTGCAGTGTTGTCAGGGCCAGCATGGCAGCCACGTGAGCGCACGAGCGTTTTCAGTTCGTCTCCGTGACAGGAGAACACCTGTCGCCGCCTGCGTCGCCTGACCGCGGCTGGTGCGGGGCTGCGACCCAGCCGACGTCCGTAAGCTGGGGGCATGTCTTCTTCCTTCTCGGTCAGCCAGGAGCGCAAGCTCGTCACCGCCCTCCCGGGCCCACGGTCAATCGCGCTGCAGGAACGACGCGTTCGCGCCGTATCTCGCGGTGCCGGCACCCTTGCCAACATCTACATGGACCACGGCGCGGGAGCGATCCTGGTGGACGTGGACGGCAACCAGATCATCGACCTGGGCTGCGGCATCGGCGTGACCACCATCGGCCACGCCCACCCCGAGGTGGCCGCGGCCGCCGCCATGCAGGCCGGCAAGCTCACCCACACCCTCTTCACCGTGACCCCGTACGAGAACTACGTGCGCGTCGCCGAGAAGCTCGCCGAGATCACCCCCGGTGACTTCGAGAAGCACTCGATCCTGGTGAACACCGGAGCCGAAGCCGTGGAGAACGCGGTCAAGATCGCCCGCAAGTACACCGGCCGCCGCGCCATCGTCAGCCTGGACCACGCGTTCCACGGCCGCACCAACCTCACCATGGCGATGACCTACCGCCCCTGGCCGGAGCGCGTGGGCATGGGCCCGTTCCCCGGTGAGATCTACAGCGTGCCCACCAGCTACCCCTATCAGGACGGCCTGACCGGCGAAGAAGCAGCCGAGAAGACCATCGACTACATCCAGACGCACATCGGCGCCTCGGAGATCGCGGCCTTCTTCGTCGAGCCGATCCAGGGCGACGGCGGCATCGTCATCCCAGCCCCGGGCTACTTCAAACGACTGAGCGAGTTCTGCACCGAAAACGGCATCGTCTTCGTCTCCGACGAGATCCAGGCCGGCATCGCCCGCACCGGCGCCTGGTACGCCATCGAGCACCACGGCGTGGTACCCGACCTGGTCACCACGGCCAAGGGCATCGCCGGCGGGTTCCCGCTGGCCGCCGTCACCGGCCGGGCCGAGATCATGGATGCCGTTCAGCCCGGCGGCATCGGCGGCACCTTCGGCGGCAACCCGGTTTCGACCGCGGCAGCCCTGGCGGTGTTCGACATCATCGAGCGCGACAACCTGCTGGGCGAAGCCAAGCGTGTGGAGAAGGCCCTCTGGGACCGCATCGGAGACTGGGCCGATACCTTCGGCATCGTCGGCGATGTGCGCGGCAAGGGCGCCATGTTCGGCGTGGAGCTCGTGCACCCCGGCACCACGAAACCGTTCCCCGAGGCTCTGTCGTTCGTGCTCAAGCACGCCACCACCAACGGCGTCATCGCACTGGATGCCGGCAGCTGGGATTCCGTGCTGCGAATCATGCCGTCCGTGGTCATCTCCGAAGCCCTCATCGACGACGCCGCGTCGGTGCTCGAAGAGGCCTTCACGCTGTTCGAGGCCGCCCAGGAATAGGCCGCCTCAAGAAAGCGACCACACGCTGGTCGAGCTTGTCGAGACCGACTACCGGGTCGACAAGCTCGACCAGCGATGGGGAGCGTCAGAGCAGTGAGGCCGGCTCGGCGATGATGGTCACCGGTTCGTGACCCACTGGGAAGTTGACCGACGCGGCGATGAAGCAGGCCTTGGACGCTTCAGCGTGCAGGGACTGGGCCAGCTCCGCCTGGTCGGGATCGGCGATGGTGACCCGGGGACGCAGGGTGGCGGCCGTGAAGTGGCCACCGCCATCCGCGGTCTGCGCCATCGTGCCGATCGCGTCGTCGGAATACCCGACGACGACGACCCCGTGTTTAGCGGCGACGTGCAAGTAGGAGAGCAGGTGGCACTGACTCAGCGCCCCCAGCAACAGCTCCT
Organism: Cryobacterium sp. SO1; assembly: GCF_004210215.2. Taxonomy (NCBI): domain Bacteria; kingdom Bacillati; phylum Actinomycetota; class Actinomycetes; order Micrococcales; family Microbacteriaceae; genus Cryobacterium; species Cryobacterium sp. SO1. Next base: position 893,713 of record NZ_CP067394.1, on the reverse strand, counting down.
CGGGGTTCCACCGGTCGGCGTCACCGTGGAAGGTACGATCGGCCGAACCGGCGATCTGCGCCTTGCCCGAGGAGGTCAGAACGTGGTCACGACCATAGGCCCGATAGCTGCTCGTACCGGTGCCCCGGTTGCCCGTCCAATGGATCTGCACTGCATAGTGATGTGCACCGATCATGGCGTCTCCTTCGGGTTTCACGCTTACTCATAATTCTCGCAGGGAATAGCCCGGACGCCTGGCCGCCCTGGCGGTAAACTGGGCCGATCATGACTGACACGTTGACTGATTCCGCTGCCGCTTCCACCCCCTCGTCCCCGGTTTACACGGTGACCCAGGAACGCAAGATCGTGACGGCCATCCCCGGCCCGCGATCGACGGAGATGCATCAGCGACGCCTGGCCGCCGTGTCCACCGGTGTCAGCTCCGCCCTGCCGGTGTACATCAAGAAGGCCAGCGGCGCGATCGTCGTCGACCTCGACGACAACCAGTTCATCGACCTCGGCGCCGGCATCGGCGTGACCACGGTCGGGCACTCGGAGACCAGCGTCGTCGCGGCCGCGACCGACCAACTGAACGACTTCGTGCACACCCTCTTCACGATCACCCCCTACGAGGAGTACGTGAAGGTCGCCGAGCTGCTCGCCGCCCACACGCCCGGCAGCTTCGCCAAGAAGACCGTGCTGATCAACTCCGGTGCCGAGGCGGTGGAAAACGGCGTGAAGATCGCCCGCAAGTACACCGGTCGCCGCGCCGTGGCCGTTCTCGACCACGCGTACCACGGCCGCACGGTGCTGACCATGGCGATGAACTACAAGGCCGCCCCATACGCCACCGGCTACGGCCCGCTGGCCAGCGACGTTTACCACGCCCCGAACTCGTACCCGTATCACGACGGCCTCACCGGCCCCCAGGCCGCGGCCCGCACCATCGCGTACCTGGAGAAGGTCGTCGGCGCCAGCGACCTGGCCTGCCTCGTGGTCGAACCCATCCAGGGCGAGGGCGGCTTCATGGTGCCCGCCGAGGGCTACCTGGTCCTGCTGCAGGAGTGGTGCACCGCGAACGGCGTCGTGATGATCGCCGATGAGATCCAGAGCGGAATGGCCCGCACCGGCGCCTACTTCGCCAGCGAGCACTTCGGCTGGGAACCCGACCTGGTGCTTGTGGCCAAGGGCATCGCCGGCGGCATGCCGCTGGCCGCCGTGACCGGCCGTGCCGAGATTCTTGACGCGTCGCAGCCCGGTGGGCTCGGCGGCACCTTCGGCGGCAACCCCGTCGCCTGCGCTGCCGCGATCGCCGTGTTCGACGCGATCGAGCGCAACAACCTCCTCGCCGAGGGTCAGCGCATCGAGAAGACCCTCCGTGCCGGTCTGACCGCGCTGGCCGGCAAGCACAACATGATCGGCGACATCCGCGGCCGCGGCGCCATGATCGCCATCGAGCTCGTGCAGCCGGGCACCCAGACGACGACCAAGGCGCCCAACCCCGCCGCGGTCACCGCGATCGCCGCCTACGCCGCTCAGCACGGCGTGCTGTTGCTCACCGCGGGCACCTACGGCAACGTGCTGAGGTTCCTGCCCAGCCTGGCCGTCACGGATGCCCTGCTGGCCGACGCTCTCTCGGTCATCGACGACGCGATGGCGACGCTGTAACCGTGACGACGTCGACGACGCCCGCCGCGTTCGGCGCGGCAGCGCCCGCCACCGCCGGAACCATCGAAGTGATCGACGCCGTCGAGCTGGCCGTCGTGGAACGCTCCGGTTTCATCGAGTCCCGCCACGCCGGTGCGGCCGTGGTGCTCGGCAGTGACGGCGCGGTGCTCCGCGCCCTCGGCGACGTCACCGCGCCGGTGTTCCCCCGCTCGTCGATGAAGCCCTTCCAGGCCATCGCGGTCATGGCCAGCGGCGTGGTGCTGCGCGGGGAGGACGCCGCGATCGCGACGTCCAGCCACTCCGGCACCCAGAAGCACACCGACCTGGTGCGGGGACTGCTGGCCCGCGCCGGACTCTCCGAGGCCGACCTGGGCTGCACGCCCACCTGGCCGGGCGACTCCGGCACCCGCGATTCCCTGGTGCGCCAGGGCGCCGGCCCGGCCCCGATCTACTCGGATTGCTCGGGCAAGCACGCGGCGATGCTCGTGGCGTGTGTGCAGAATCACTGGCCGGTCGCCGGGTACCTCGACCCGGAGCATCCGCTGCAGAAGCGCATTCTCGACGTCGTCGAGCGCTTCACCGGCGAGCGGCCGGCGGCGAGCGGCGTCGACGGGTGTGGCGCCCCGGTGCACGCGCTGTCCCTGACCGCCCTGGCCCGCGGGATCGCCCGCATCGCCACGTCCAAGTCGAGCTCACCGTTCGCCATCTACCGCGAGGCCGGGTTCCTGGCCGAGGCGGTACGCGAGAACGGCTGGGTCATCGCCGGGCCCGGCCTGCCGGACTCGATCGCGATCGAGCGGCTGGGCCTGTTCGTCAAGGGCGGCGCGGAGGGCATCATGGTGGCCTCAGCCGACAACGGTATGACCGTGGCGCTGAAGATCCTCGACGGCAACCTCCGGGCGGCCACCATCGTGGCCCTGAGCCTGCTGGCGGATGCCGGTGCGGTACGCCGTGCCGACATCGATGCGATCGTGCCCGAGCTCAAGCTCGCCGTGCACGGCGGTGGCCAGCCCATCGGCCAGATCCGCGCCAGCTACGTCTAACCGTTCACGAAAGCGGTCGGCGCCGATCAGGCCGGGGAGGCGGGGTCCATGTCGGCTGCGTCGGCAGGCTGGGCGGCGGCGCCGTCTTCCTGCGCCATAGCCAGCGCCGACGCCTCCGGCACCCACTGCATGTCACCGTGCTCGGCGTTTGCGCCCCGGGCGAGCACAAACAGCAGCGTCGACAGCCGGTTCAGGTAGCATGCGCACAGCGGATTGACCAGGGACGGATGCGCCTCCACGGCGACCCAGACAGCCCGCTCGGCTCGCCGCACGACCGCACGCGCCTGGTACAGCAGCGAGGCGGCGACGGTGCCGCCGGGCAGCACGCGGCCACTGAGGTCGGCGGCATCCGGCTCGAAATGGTCGACGGCCCGCTCGAGGCGGGTCAGGTGTGATTCTCGTATGCGCGCGGTCGCGGGCTCGGCAGCGTCCAGCGGCACGGCGAGGTCGGCGACCAGATCGAACAGGTCGTTCTGCACGCTCGCCAGGGTGGACGTGATCCCGATCGGCAGGTTCCCGACGGCCATGACCACACTCACCAGCGCGTTGGCTTCGTCGCACTCCTCATAAGCGGCGACGCGCACATCGGTCTTGGCCACGTCGCCGTGCCGACCGAAGGTGGTACGTCCGGAATCACCTCGACCGGTATACAAAGAGGGCCCAGCAGTTCCGGATTCATCGAGTTCAGCCATATCTGCCACTATAGTAATGTCCCCTGAACACACGTACCGTTGATTCAGACCACGGGCCGTTGCTTTCGACACTGCTCCGCCAATTGTGCACAATGGGAGGTGATCGGAGCCTGTTCGGTCGGCAAGGAGCACCATGTCCAGAGGAATATCCGACGACGACATCGAATCCGTGATTGGGGACGCTGTCGATGAACCCGCCCGCACAGGCTGGGCCACTGTAGACAAAACAGTCTTCGGCGTCTCCTCCGGAATCATCGTGGTGGTCTGCCTGCTCGGCGTGTTCTTCACCGATGCTGTGGGCGCCGGGGCGTCAACAGCCCTGGGTTGGGTCACCAGCAACCTGGGCTGGCTGTTCATCCTGGGGGCCTCCGGCTTCGTGGTCTTCGCGCTGGTGCTGGCGTTCGGCCGGTACGGCAGCATCCCGCTCTCCCGCGAGGGGCAGAAAACCGAGTTCTCGACGCTGTCCTGGGTATCGATGATGTTCAGCGCAGGCATGGGAATCGGGTTGATGTTCTACGGCGTCTTCGAACCGGTCACCCACCTGGCATCGCCGCCGCCGTTCGTCGACGCGGAGCCGAACAGCCCGGAGGCTGCCAACGCGGCGATGGCGTATACCTTCTTCCATTGGGGTCTGCATCCGTGGGCGATCTACGCGGTGGTCGGCCTGGCACTGGCCTACTCGACCTACCGGATGGGACGCGGCAACCTGATGAGCTCCCCGTTCCAGGCCATCTTCGGCAGGGACCGGATCGTCAACAAGGGCTGGGGCAAGCCCATCGATATCCTGGCGATCATCTGCACCAAGTTCGGCTCGGCGACGTCCCTCGGGCTGGGTGCGCTGCAGATCGCGGCCGGCTTCTCGCTGCTGACCACCGGCGAGTTCGCCGATGACCCGGGCACCGCCCTTCCGATCATCATCATCTGCGTGCTCACGGTGGGCGTGGTGTTCTCCGCCGCGAGCGGGCTCGCCAAGGGGATCAAGTGGCTCAGCAACACGAACATGGTGCTGTCCGCCGTGCTCGTGGTGTTTGTCTTCGTGGTCGGCCCGACGGTGTTCATCCTGAACCTGCTGCCCTCGGCCGTCGGAGCGTACCTAGCCGATCTCGTCCCGATGAGTTTCCACTCGGCGGTGTTCGGCGGCAGCGACTGGCTGGCCAGCTGGACGATCTTCTACTGGGCGTGGTGGATCTCCTGGACCCCGTTCGTCGGCACCTTCATCGCCCGGATCTCCCGCGGCCGCACCATCCGCGAATTCGTCCTCGGCGTGCTGCTTGTGCCGACGGCGGTCAGCATCCTCTGGTTCGTCGTGTTCGGCGGGGCCGGCCTGCATCTGCAGCTGGGCGGCATCGACATCGCCGGCACCGGCAGCGAGGCGGCCGGGTTCTTCGCCGCCCTGCAGCAGTACCCGTTCTTCATCGGCTCTGCCCTGGTGGTGATGGTGCTCACTGCGGTGTTCTTCGTCAGCGGGGCGGATGCCGGCGCCCTCGTGCTCGGTACGCTCTCGAGTCGCGGCCGCAAGGAACCGTGGAAGCCCCTGGTGATCTTCTGGGCGGTGCTCACCGGCGCCGTCGCAGCGGTGCTCCTGTTCGTGGGCGGTCTGGGGGCGCTGCAGACCTTCACGATCCTGGCGGCGACCCCGTTCGTGCTGATCATCATCGGCCTGTGCGTGTCCCTGTATGTCGACCTGCGCCGCGACCCGTTGCGTAAGCGCACCGTCGGGCCGGTGCGCACGTCCTCCGAGGTTCTGGGCACGGTGCCATTCACCAGGCCGGCCACCGACGGCGACGGCGACGGCGACGGCGACGGCGCACCGTCGGATGCCGTGCCCCTGCCCGTCGACGACGACGAACGAAACTAGCCGAGGCGGGCCTGGCGTTTGGCGCGAGCGGCGGCGGCGACCTGCGCGACCACCACGATCACCAGCGCCAGGATGAACACCGCCGATGCAACCACGTTGGCCTCCGCCGGGATGCCGCGCGACGCCGAGATATAGATGTACTTCGGGAATGTCGTCACCGCGCCGGAGTTGAAGTTCGTGATGATGAAGTCGTCGAAGCTCAGCGCGAACGACAGCAACGCGGCCGCCAGGATGCCGGGCAGCAGCAGCGGGAAGGTGATCCGCGCGAACACCTGGCCGGGCGAACCGTAGAGGTCCCGGCCGGCTTCCTCGAGCGCCGGGTCCAGACCGGCGACGCGGGCCTTCACCGTCACCACCACGAAACTGATGCAGAACATCGTGTGCGCCAGGATGATCGTGAGCATGTCCTTGGGCACGCCGAGCGAGAGGAACTGCGCGGCCAGACCGGCGCCGAGCACGACCTCTGGGGTGGCCATCGGCAGGAACAGGAGCAGGCTGGTGCCTGCCCGGAACTTGAATTTATAGCGCACCAGGGCGATCGCGATCATGGTCCCCAGGGTCGTAGCGATCACGGTCGCGGCCAGTCCGATGATCAGGCTGTTGCCGAAGGCCTCGCAGACGGCCCCGTTCTGCACCGCGCAGACGTTGAGCCACTTGTCCAGCGTGAAGCCGCGCCAGGTGATGTTCGACTTCAGCGAATCGTTGAACGAGAAGATGAAGGTGTACACGATCGGCACCATCAGGAACATCAGCGCCAGCGCCGTATAGAGCGGCAACAACCATTTGCCCAGGGAGAGTCGGGTCACAGCAGCTCCTCGGTTCCGCTTCGCTTCACGTAGACGCCCACCATCACGAGAATCACCGTCATCAGGATGATCGACAGCGAAGCCGCCGCCGGGTAGTTCAGCAGCACCAGGAAGTTCGCCTCAATCACGTTGCCGATCATCTGGGTGTCCGCCCCGCCGAGAAAGTCGCGACTCGCGTTGATGTAGTCGCCGGCGGCGGGGATGAACGTGAGCAGGGTGCCCGCCACGATGCCCGGCATCGACAGCGGTATGGTGACGGTGCGGAAGGTGTGGAACCCGCTGGCGTAGAGGTCGTTGCCGGCCTCGAGGTAGCGCAGGTCCAGCCGTTCAAGGGTCGTGTAGAGCGGCAGCGTCATGAACGGGATGAAGTTGTAGGTGAGACCGAAGATCACCGAGAACGCCGTGCCGGTGAGGTGCGCGTCCGGAGCCAGCAGCGACACCGCCTTGAGCGAGGTCACCAGGAATGACTCGTCGGAGAGGATCTGCTTCCACGCCAGGGTGCGCAGCAGGAAGCTGATGAAGAACGGCGCGATCACCAGCACCAGCATCAGGCTCTGCAGCAACGGCCAGCGCCGGGCGGTGACCCCGATGAAGTAGGCCAACGGGTAGCTGAATGCCAGCGCCAGCACCGTCGCGATGAGCGCGTATCCGAAGGAGCGCAGGATGTGCGGCCAGTACTGCTCGATCACCGCCACGTAGTTTTCCCAGCGGAACGCGTAACTGTACATTCCGATGTCGCCGAACTCGCTCGGCGCCTGCAGAGACGTGAGGATCAGCGAGACCAGCGGGGCGAGGAAGAACAGCACCAGGTAGAGGATGCCGGGTAGCAGCAGGAGCAGCGCCACCTTGCTGCGGCGGCGCGGCGGCGCATCGGTGGGCGGTGCGGCCGTGCTGGCGAACGCGGCGAACGCCATCTAGGCCTCCTCGAGCTCCGTGACGAGTGCCGCGTGACGCTGCGCCGCGATGCTCTTGGTGGTGGTGTCGGCCACGAACTTGGGGTCGGGCGCGACAGGGTCGTCGTCGAGGCCAAAGCCGTGTTCCACATTCCAGGTCACCCAGACCTCATCCCCCTCGCCCTCGACCGGCCCGAAGGAACGGTTCTGTTCGAAGACGATGAGGATGCCGACGCCAGGCACGGTCACCAGGTACTGGGTACTCACCCCGGTGAAGGACACATCCGTCACCCGGCCGGGGCCCATCACGTTGCTGCCGGCGTCGGGAGTCGGTTTGTCGCGGTGCAGGCTGAGCTTCTCCGGGCGCACGCCGATGGTGACGTCACCGGTGTGCCGGTGCGAGCGGGTTTTAGGCACCACGATGCTGCGGCCGGCGATGTCGACGGCGATGGCCGTGCCGGTCTCCCCCACCACCGCTCCGGTGAACAGGTTGGACTGGCCGAGGAAATTGGCCACGAAAGCGGTCTTGGGCAGTTCGTAGAGCTGCTCCGGCGCGCCCAGCTGCTCGATCCGGCCCTTGTTCATCACCGCGATGGTGTCGGCCATGGTCATGGCCTCCTCCTGGTCGTGGGTGACGTGCAAGAAGGTGAGACCGACCTCCTCCTGAATGGCCTTGAGCTCGAGTTGCATCTGCCGGCGCAGCTTGAGGTCGAGCGCGCCGAGCGGCTCGTCGAGCAGCAGCAGGGCCGGCCGGTTCACGATCGCCCGGGCCAGCGCCACCCGTTGCTGCTGCCCGCCGGAGAGCTGCACGGGCTTGCGGGCGGCCAGGTGGTCGAGTTCGACCAACCGGAGCGCCTCGTGGGCTTTGCCGAGCGCATCCGCGATTTTGCGGCGGCGCAGCCCGAAGGCCACGTTCTCGAGCACCGTCATGTGCGGGAAGAGCGCGTAGCTCTGAAACACCGTGTTCACCGGTCGTTGATAGGCCTTCTGGGTGGTGACGTCCTGGCCGCCGATCAGGATGCGGCCATCGGTGGGGTCCTCCAGCCCGGCCACCAGGCGCAGGGTGGTGGTCTTCCCGCAGCCGGACGGGCCGAGCAGGGCGAAGAACGAGCCGGCGGGAATGACCAGGTCAAGGTGTTCGATGGCGGTGAAGCCCGGGAACCGCTTGTGGATGCCGACCAGCTCCAGGTCGGCACCCCGGTCGGCGAACGCGCCGCTCGACACGGCTCAGGCCCCCAGCAGAATGCTCTGGAATTGGGCACCGTAGGTTTGTTCCTCGGCGCCGGTGAGGGTGCGGAACACCTTCGCTTTGGCGAGGGTGGCGTCGTCGGGGAAGATCAGCTGGTTCTCGGCCAGCTCAGGGTCTATTTCCATGGCCGCTTCCTTGGCGCCCGCGACCGGCGTGATGTAGTTCACGTAGGCGGCGACCTCCGCTGCGACGGCCGGGTCATAGTAGTAGTTGATCAGCGCTTCGGCGTTAGCCTTATGTGCGGAGCCGATCGGCACGACGAAGTTGTCGTTCCAGATGGTGCCGCCCTTGTCCGGCACCACGAAGCCCCACTTGTCGCCGTTTTCGGCGTTGAGCTGGACGATGTCGCCCGACCAGACGATGGCGGCGAGGCTGTCGCCGTTGACCAGGTCCTCCTTGTAGGAGTTGCCCTTGATGTTGCGCACCTGGCCGTCGCTGACCTGCTTCTTGAGCACCTCGATCGCGGAGGTGAATTCCTCGTCGCTCCAGTCACCGGAAATGTCGATGCCCGCGTCGAGCATGATCAGGCCCATGGTGTCGCGCATCTCCGAGAGCACGCCGACCCGGCCCTTGAGTTCGGGGGTGTTCCACAGTTCTTCGACGGAGCCGATGCCGTCCGGGAGTTTCTCCTTGTTCCAGCAGATGCCGGCGAAGCCGCCCTGCCAGGGCACCGACAGTGCCCGGCCCGGGTCGAAGTCCACGTCCTTAAGGCTGGGCAGGAGGTTGGCCAGGTTGGGGATGTTCTTGTGGTCGAGTTCCTGCAGGTACCCGAACCGGGCGAGCCGGCCGACCATCCAGTCGGTCAGGCAGACGGTGTCGGCGCCGATGTCCTTGCCGAGGGCGAGCTGGTCCTTGACTTTGCCGTAGTAGGTGTTGTTGTCGTCGACGGCCTCGGTGTAGTTCACGGTGATGCCGGTTTCGGCAGTGAGCGCCTCCAGCGTCGGGTAGTTCCCGGCGTCGTCAACGTCGATGTAGAGGGCCCAGTTGTCCCAGCGCAGGGTCTTGTCGCTGCCGGACACGTCCGCCGCCGCGGTCGGCTGGGCCGCGCTCCCCGTCGAACAGGCGGCGAGCGCCAGCGCTGCGGCTCCGGCCCCGCCGGTGAGCAGCGCACGACGACCGAGCTGTGCCTGACTGGCCTGGCGGATGAGCTGCTGGATCATCGGATCTGCGGGCATGGGCCTGTGCGGCATGTCGGTCTCCTTGCAATTCTTCGGTGGCTTCGGAAGCGTCGGGACGACCCGGCCTGCTGCGTGACGAGTGGACCGATACTGGCACAGTCGGAACCAAACCCGCCACAAAATGATCAAAACGTTAACATTCCTGCAATTTTCAACCGATTTCGTCGTCGGCGCTGGTTTGTTGTTAACGGTAACCACGCGGCACGCGCAGTAGGCTGTGCACCCAGGCTGGCCCCCAACAGGCTGTCCCCACCAGGCTGTCCCCACCAGGCTCAGGAGCGTCATGCGAGTTGCAATCCCGCGCGAGATCAAGAACAACGAGTTCCGGGTGGCGATCACCCCGGCCGGCGTGCACGACCTGGTGCTGCACGGCCACGACGTGCTCGTCGAGACCGGCGCGGGAATCGGCTCGTCGATCTCGGATGAGCAGTATCGCGCCGCCGGAGCCACGATCCTGCCGGATGCCCCAGCCGCCTGGGCAGCGGCCGAGCTGTTGCTGAAGGTGAAGGAGCCGGTGCCCAGCGAGTACGGCTACTTCCGGGACGACCTGGTGCTGTTCACCTACCTGCACCTCGCCGCGGAGGCCGGTCTCACCCGGGCGTTGCTGGCGGACGGCGTCACCGGCATCGCCTACGAGACCGTGCAGCTACCCAACCGGACACTGCCCCTGCTGGCGCCGATGAGCGAGGTCGCCGGGCGTCTGGCGCCGATAGTCGGCGCGAACGCCATGCTCAAGCCCAACGGCGGGCCTGGCCTGCTGGTGCCTGGCGTGCCTGGCACCCATCCCGCCAGGGTCACGATCCTCGGCGGCGGTGTCGCGGGCACCGCCGCGATGCAGGTGGCTGTCGGCCTCGGCGCCGAGGTCACCGTCCTTGACACCAACCTCTTCCGGCTGCGCGAGCTGGATGCCCAGTACTACGGCCGGGTCAAGACCATCGCGTCCAATGCCTTCGAGATCGACACGGCGCTCGTGCAGTCCGACCTGGTGATCGGCTCCGTGCTCATCCCGGGCGCCAAGGCACCCAAGCTGGTCAGCAACGACCTGGTGTCGCGGATGAAGCCGGGCAGTGTTCTCGTGGACATCGCGGTCGATCAGGGTGGCTGCTTCGCCGACACCCACGCCACGACGCACACCGCGCCCACCTTCACCGTGCACGGGTCGTTGTTCTACTGCGTGGCCAATATGCCCGGCGCGGTGCCCAGCACCTCGACCTATGCCCTCACCAACGCAACCCTCCCCTACGTGCGCGCCATCGCGAACCTCGGCTGGGCCGCCGCGCTCGCCGCCGATGCTGCCCTGGCCCTGGGGCTGAACACCTACGGCGGCTCCCTCACCAACCTGCCGGTGGCTACCGCCAACGCGTTGCCGTTCCGGCCGCTCGCCGAGGTTCTCGCCTGAGGTTCGAGTCAGCGGTGGTGTTAGATGGAAGCTGTGGGTACACCAACGGATTCATCCAGCGCCAGGGACCGGAAGACCCGGAAGATCCTGGCGGACGCGGAGAAGCGTGATGACGCCGCCGACGTCCGTGACGTCGAGTCGGACGAGCGTGCCGAGGCCGCTGATCTGCAGGCCTTCCTGGATGTCAATGAGAAGTATTCCGGCCACGGAGAGCGCCGGGCGGCCGCTCTGGATCGCACCAGCGCCAAGAGCGACCGGGAGGCCTCCGCCGACGATCGAGCCGAGCTGGCCCACCGTGACGACGCCGACGCCGCCGTCACTGAGGACGACGCTGCGAAGTAGCCCGGGCTGCACGACCGGGCAGGCCGCTACGGCACCGTCACCCGCTGCACCGTTCCGTCCGGCCACACCAGCCAACCTCGCGAGGAGGCGGGGGCGAGTGGCGGTGGCAGGTCTCGCCGGCGAGTCACCAGGCGATAGTCGGCCAGGCTGCAGCCGTCGAAGACCAGCGGCGCCACGCCGCGCAGCCCGCTCAGCAGAGACCAGTGCGCCTGCCAGGTATCGGCATCGCCCACCAGCACGGTGCCGGCGCCGACGTCCGAGACCTCGAGGCGCCCGCCCTGGCTGCCGGCAGCCGGGTGCGCGCCGAGCTCGACGACGTGTGGGAAGTCCGGCGAGCCGGCAGCTCGGATGGCCGCGGCCGACCGCGCGGTGGACCCCGCGATCACCAGCAGCACCCGCGAGTCGGTGCGCGAGGCGGACAGTGCGGACGGCACGACGGCCGGCTCGCCGTGCTGGTAGGCCGCCGGGGCCGCCAGCAACTGGATGCGGGCACCTCGCCAGTGCCCGCCACCAGGCGGCAGGGTGTCGTCGTAGCTGGCCGCGGGTTCCCCCGCGGCCTGGTGCTCGTAGACACTGGGCAGCCGCAGCACCAGACGGCTTTGGCAGAGGGCGGGCAGACCCTGCAGCGCCCCAGTGAGGCGTTGCGCGATCAGCACGAGCCGTAGCCCGCTCTGGCCGCTGTCGCGCAGCAGCCCGGTGAGCAGGTCGAGGGCGGCGGCTCGGTGTTCCTCGCCCCAGCGGGCGAGCACGGCGTCGATGTCGTCGAAGAGCAACACCCGGCATTCCATGCCGGCGTCGTGCCGCCCACCGCCTGCCGGTGCCGGGCCGGCCAGGGCGTCCTGAGCCGCTCTGGCCTGCACCAGGGCATCCCAGCTGGCCTCGACGTCGGCCGGGATGACGTTGACCCGGTGGGCGGCCGGCGGGGCGGACCGGGCCGCGATCGCCGCCAGAAGCGTCGACTTGCCCGTGCCGGCGCCGCCCACCACGAGCAGATGCCCGTCGGCCCGGGGGTCGTACCCGGCCACGCTATAGCGCTGCAGGTGGGGCTCATCGATCAGGCCCAGCACCATCGTCGACGGGGCCAGGTGCCCGGCGAGCGCGGTCACCTGCACGGCGGTCACCTGCTCGGCGGTCACCAGCGGAGGGAGGGGATCGAGCCAGGGCCTCCGCACCGGCGACACCGGGACCGCCTGATCGTCCAGAACAGCCCGGATGTCGTCGTCGTTCGTGGTCGCCACCTGGCAGGACTGGGCCGGAGCCGACCCCCGGCGCAGCACACACCGGCCCGGCCGGCCGGCATCGATGCCGGCGGCCGCATCGGTGCCGATCACGGCCAGGCTGTCGGCGGCGTTGTTCACCCGCAGCGAGAGCCGCAGGCTGCAGTTCGCCAGCAGGGCGTCCCGCATCACGCCGGCGGGCCGCTGCGTGCACAGCACCAGGTGCACCCCCAGGGACCGGCCGCGGGCGGCGATGTCGACGAAGAGCGCGTGCAGGGTGGGAAACGCGCCGAGCATGGTGGCGAACTCGTCGACGACGATGACCAGACGCGGCAGCCGGCCGGCGCTCCGCGGGTCGGTGATGTCGCGGCCGCCGGCGTCCCGAAGCACGCGCTCCCGGTGCCGGAGTTCGGCGGCGAGGCTGGCCAGGGCCCGGAGTGCCTCGCGTTCGTCGAGGTCGGTGATCAGCCCCACGCAGTGCGGGAGTGCGCGCACGGCGTCGAAGGCCGCCCCGCCCTTGAAGTCGACGAGCAGAAAGGTGACCTGGCTCGGCGGGTATCGCGCGGCCAGGGCGCTCACCCAGGTCACCAGGAGTTCACTCTTGCCGCTACCCGTGGTGCCGCCGACGAGGGCGTGTGGGCCATCGCTCACCAGGTCCACGGTCAGCGCTCCGTGCTCCCCCATTCCGATGACGCAGGCCAGGCCGCCCGGCGCGTCGCCGGGACCGGCCGCCCGGCCCGAGCACAGCGGAGCGAAAGCGACGGTCTCGGGCAGGGTGGCCTCCGCGCCGGCCAGACCGGCTGCCTCAGCCTCACGGTGCAGCATCGCGCCGAAGCCGATGATCTGTTGGTCTGCCAGCAGTTGCGGTACGAAGCGCAGCCCAGCCGGATGCCCACCCACGCGAACGAGTTCCGCGTCGCTGGCCCCGTGCACCCACACGAGGGTCGCGCAGCCGGGCGGGAGTACGGCGCCGGTTTCGGCGAGGGTGATCCGGTAGTCACCGCCCGGTCCCCCCGGTTGCACGGGCGGGCTCGGCAGGTTCGGCCGGCCGGCTCGAGTGATGGTCAGCCAGCAGACCGGGGACGCCGCGGTCCGATGTGGGAGTCCGGCCGTCCAGGCCCAGTCGTTGCCGACGGGAGCCCGGATACCCAGTGCCCGGGGGCTGAGCTGGCCGACCAATTGCACCACCACACTGCGGGCGAGGGCTCGGATGAGCAGTCCGGGCCCGACGATCCCGATACCCCCGGCCGGGTCCACCGTGATGGGAGCCCCGGTGAGCACCGCGGCCCTGGCGCGCAACTCGCGCTGCTCCGCATCGCCGCCCTCCAGGCGCAAGCCGCTGGCGAGGTCTCCGGTGCCGAGAACGACCGAGACCGTCGCCGGGTCGGCCCAGAGGGTCGGTTCATGGGCGTCCCCGAGTATCCGGTGCACCGAGGGTGCGGCGTTCCAGGCCTCCCGCCGCAAACGTGCGAGTCCCTGATCGACGGCGGATTCGGCCTCGATCATCTGGGCCGCGTACCCGGCGGTGTCTCTGCGACGCTGCCGGGAGTTGGACCGACGCCCGTCCAGGAGCCCGGCCACAGCGATGACCGGGCTGAGCACAGCGAACACGAGGACCAACGCCGACCCGGTGATCCCCCAGATGAATGCGGCGGCGACCAGCGGCGCCACGCACGCGATGAGCGGGAACCCGTGACGTGCCGGTGCCGTGGGCCGGCTCGGCAGCCGGATCGGGTCGGATGCGGGCAGGTGCGGGGCAGGCAGGTGCGCGGCGGGCAGCTCAGGGCTGGGACGCTCAGGGGCGACGGTCATAACTCAAGCAAACCCGCACAACGTGCTCCGGCGCAGCCGGTCGGGCGCGCCGGTGCACAAACGTGGCGGCGACCGGGCTGTGGAGGAGGCCCGGCTGTGGAGGAGGCCCGGCTGCTAGAGCACCACGAAGAACTGGTCGCCGATTTCGACCCTGGCGCCGCGGGCGACGAGGTACCGGCGGCCGGGTTCGCAGCGCAGCGCAGGAGCCGGCGGGCGCCGCACGACCGTGCCGTTGCCCGAGAACCGGTCGTTCACCCAGAATTCGCCGTCGTGCTGGCCGAACTCGAGGTGGCTCTTGGAGACCGACATGCCCAGATCGGTGATCTGGATCAGGTGGTCGAACCGTTCGGACGGCTGGGGCAGCGGGCGTCGGCCGATGAGGCCGGTGCCGCGCACCGAGACCGTCTCTCCGGTGCTGAACTGCAGGGTGTACCGGGTCGGCTGCACCTTGGCGGGCGCCGACGCGAGGGCGTCGCCGGTGCGGGCCGGACCCTCGGCCGGGAGACCGGTGACCGGCAGACCGGCGCTGGCCGGCCCGTGGGGGTGACTGCCGCCATCCGGCCACAACGGCACCGAGATCACCGTGGACCGCGGCGCGAGCGGCTGAATGATGGTGGTGTCGCTGGGGCGGGGATCCGCGCGCTTGCGGGTCAACGGCGTCGCGGTGGTCGAGCTTCCGCAGCCACCGCAGAACATCGCGCCCGCCGGAAGGTGTGCTCCGCAAATCTGGCAGTTCACTGACCCGGTCCCTTCGTCCTCTCGCCAGCTCTCCAGAGCGTGCGCTTTGTGCGGCCATCCCGCTCGGCCGTTCTCTTAGCGTAGCGACCGAACGACCGCACCGAGATGACCGCGCGCAGGCGGTCCCGACGGCTGAGCCCGGAGCGCAGACTGTTCTGCAGCTCCCGCACCGATACCCAGATACCGTCGGGGTCGATCCCGGCCGCCCCGGTGGGGGCGAAGTCGGCCCGGTCCACCTCCCCGGCCAGCCACAGGGCGCGCACCCCTCCGACGGACCGGGCCAGCTCGGTGCGGGTCGCCAGGGGCGGCACGGGTACGCCGTGGTCGGTCACGCTGTCGGCGAATTCCCGCCAGCCGCCGACGATGCGCTCAATCGGCCGTGCTGCCAGCCGGCGCCGGCGCCGGCGCCGCCACTTGGCGGCAACGATGGCCAAGAACGGTGCGGCCAGGAGGCCGAGGCCGAGCAACGACCAGGCCGTGATGGTGACCACCAGGCGCACAGTCGCCCAGAACGGGTCGGCGGCGGCCGGCGGGTCGACGGTCTGGCTCTCCGGTTGGCTGGGCTCGGGCTGCTCGGCGGTCTCCGGCGCCGGCGGGGGCAGCACGGTCTGCGGGCGGGCGATGGGGGCTGGGTCGTCGGGTTGGCTGACCGGGATGTCCCGCACCGGCGGGTTGGGGTCCAGCGCCACCCAGCCGTCGGCCTGGGTCTGCACCTCGATCCACGCCGAAACGTCCGCGCCGGTCACCCGGGCCGCGCCGTTGTCGGCGGCGGGCAGGAAACCCATCACCACCCGGGCGGGGAAGCCGAGCTGCCGGGCCATCAGGGCCGCCGTGACCGCATACTGTTCGGCATCGCCGAGCATCGGCTGGTCGTCGAGGAGTTCGTCGAGGCGGTCGGCGCCGTGCCCGGACCGGCTGACCGGTTCCCCGGCGGTGCCGTGGCTGACGTAGCCAGTTGAGGTGAGGAAGTCGAGCATGTTCTGCAGGTTCTGACCTGCCGAATCGCCGGGGCGGACGACGCCGGCCAGGGTGTCGGCGAGGCCGTCCGGCAGCACGGTGACGGCCGGCAGCACAGCGGGCCCGGGCACTGCGTCGGCCAGGTCGCCGGCCGGCGCCGGCACGACGGCGGTGCTGGTGTAGCTGTCGCCGTTCTCGAGGCCGGTCAACACCGCGGCGGTGCCGCCGAGGTCGTTGTACACGAACGACTCCCGGCGGGCGGCTGCGCCGTCGCCGGTGAACTCGATCCGCTCCAGGGCGCCGATGCCCGGCACCCAGACGCCGTCGTATTCGCGGATCGAGACGGTCAGGGTGACCTCGTCGCCGCGCACCGCGCTTTGATCGAGCCGGTAGGGCAGCCGGGTGAAGGTGCCGGAGTCCGGTCCGGCCGCCGCGGCATCCGCGCTGCCGACCGCGTACACCACCCCGTTGTAGTCATCGAGGGTCGCCAACCGGATGCGTCCGCCGGCCGGCAGGCCCTCGACATCGAAGAGAACGACGTCGGCACGGTCCGGCTGCAGATAGTTGCGGAACGCTGCGAGCGGGCTGGGATAGGCCCGGGCGTCGAACGGTGCCTGCACCCTGGTGCGCAGCACATCGCGACTGGCGGTCGGCGGCAAGGCGACGGCAGCGACGGTGCCGGCCAGGATCGCCACCGTGAGCGCCAGGGCTGCGACGACGACCGCCCTGGCCGCCCCCATCCGCCGGTCGGCCGCCGGCATCCGCGCCGACGTGGGTGCCACCAGCAGCCGACCGCGGCGGCGCTCCAGGTTCAGCCACAGCAGCCAGATCACCAGCAGGGTGAACAGCGCCAGGCCGAGCAGGGTGGGCGTCCTGGCCTGGCTGGGGCCGAGCGCGATGCCGGCCACGAAGAGCAGCACCGGCCCCAGCAGGGCCGCCTCCGCCGCCCGACAGCGGAGGGCCACCGAGAGCCCGATGACCGTGCTGAGCAGCACCAGGATCAGCGCGGGCACCAACAGGGCCTGGTAGGAGCCGACAGGCAACACGATGGTCACGAGTTGCTTCCAGCCGAGCGCGGTGGCCGGCACCAGCTCGGCCAAACCGGTCAGGCTCGGCAGAAAACCGTACAGGGCCCGCCCGGGCACGGCCAGCGGAACACCGATGAGGAGGTAGCCGGCGATCGTGCAGACACCAACCAGCCAGGCCGGCCAGCGGCGCCAGGCGCCGAGGATGGCGATGCCGCAGCCGACCACCGCGGCGACGACGACGAGAAGCACGAAGGCGCCGGTCTGGTAGACGGGCCACAGGGCAGCGGCGGCCACGCCGGTGGCTGCCAGCACCGCGACGGTGTTGCCGAGGACGAAGCGCCCGCTCATGCCGCGGCCCCCCTCGCCAGGGTCTGCTGCAGGTCGTCGAGGAAGCCGATGGTGACGAGGCTCAGGCCGCCGGCCCGGCGGAGGCCCGGCCGGGCGCCCGGGTCGCAGATGACGGCGACGACCTCGACCCCGAGCGGGAATCCCGCCGCCGACGCGCGCAGTGCGGCCAACGGTGTTGACGACCCGCAGAGCAGGAAGACCACGGACAGCCCGGCGACCCCCGCGGCGGCCTGCCTGGACAGTGCGCGCAGGTCGGTGACGCCGGGTGCCAGCTCCACGCCACTCAACCCGTCCAACAGCCGGGTGCCGGTGAGGGTGTTCAGCGGGCCGGCGCTCGTCAGCACCGACACCGTGCGCGCATCGCGGATCGCGCGGACACCCAGGGAGCCGGCCGCGCTCACGGCGAGCTCGAATTCCTCCTCGTCAGCGAAGTCGCCCGACGCCAGGCTCAGGGCCACCAGCAGGTGGCTGCGCCGGGTCTGCTCGTACTGGCGCACCATCAGCCGGCCGGTCTTGGCGGTGCTCTTCCAATGGATGCTGCGCCTCTCGTCACCGCTCTGATACTCGCGCAGCGCGTGGAACGCCACGTCGCTGGCGGTGAGGTCGCGGGTGGGTTGCCCCTCGAGGTCACGCACGAAACCCTGGCTCATGCTCGGGATGGCGATGGTGCGCGGGTGCACATACAGCTCGACCTGCTGGGTGAGCACGGTCTCCAGGCGCACCAGCCCCACCGGATCGGCCCGTACCGTGTGCACCGGCCCGATCGGGATGATGCCCCGGCGTGCGGTGGGCACGACGAACACCTCGTCGATTCCGCTGTGCGCGGCCAGCGACGGCATCGGGAACTCGGCCAGCCCGGCGCCCACCGGCACCTGGACGGTCACGGCGGCCAGGCGGCGGCCCGTCCGGTTCCGCACGTCGACCTGGCCGGGCACCCGCTCCCCCGCGACGACCCTGTCGACGGGCAGGCTCAACGTGATGTCATGGGCGCTCCGGCCGAACAGGTGCGCGAGCGCGCCGAGCACCAGGACGGCGGCGGCCCAGCCGATCGCGGTCAGTTCGGCCCAGCCCAGACCGTAGCCGGCGCCGAGCAGCGCGGCTGCGCATCCGGCCACGCTCCAGCCGAGCGGTGTCACCGCTTGGAGCAGCCGGGGTCGTCTAGAGGACATCCGCCCGCTGGTCCTGTCCGCTCCGCGGTGGCGGCGTCTCGACCAGGATCCGGCCGATCACGCTCGAGGCGGTGACCCCGTCGAATTCGGCTTCGGCGTCCAGCAGCAGCCGGTGTGCCAGCACGGGTTCGGCGAGGGCCTTCACGTCGTCGGGGGTGACGTAGTGCCGGCCCTGGGACGCCGCAAAGGTCTTGGCCGTGCGGATGAGGGCGAGGGCGCCGCGCACGCTGGCGCCCAGGCGCACCTCGGGGCTGTTGCGGGTGGCATCCACGAGCCGTGCGACGTAGTCGTTGATGGTCGCGTCGACGAACACTGTCCGGGCCAGCGCGGCCACTTCGACGACGGACTCGGCCGAGAGCACCGGCGCCACCCGGCTGTCGTGGGCCCGCCGGCCGGCGCCCTCCAGGATCCGCACAGTGGCGGCCTGGTCCGGGTATCCGATCGACGTCTTCATCAGGAACCGGTCCAGTTGGGCCTCCGGCAGCCGGTAGGTGCCGGCCTGCTCGATCGGGTTCTGGGTGGCGATCACCATGAACGGGCCGGCGACCTTGTGGGTGACGCCGTCGGCGGTGACCTGGCCCTCCTCCATGACCTCCAGCAGCGCCGCCTGGGTCTTGGGGCTGGCCCGGTTGATCTCATCGGCCAGCACGATGTTGGCGAACACCGGCCCGCGGTGGAATTCGAAGGTCGCGGTGCGCTGGTCGAAGATGCTCACACCGGTGATGTCGCCAGGCAGCAGGTCAGGGGTGAATTGCACCCGGTTGTTGGTGCCGCGCACGCTCTGCGCGATGGCGCGGGCCAGCGAGGTCTTCCCGGTGCCTGGCACATCCTCCAGGAGCAGGTGTCCCTCGCTGAACAGGGCGGTGAACGCCAACCTGATCACGTGCTGTTTGCCGAGGACGACCTCCTCGACGCCGCGCACCAGCCGGTCGAACAGGGTCGCGAACTGGCCGGCCTCCTCGATGCTCATCAGGTCGGCGTCGCGTCGCGCGCCGGGCTGACCGGGGCTCACGCGATCGGGAGTCAGTGTCATGGGGTGATCGCTTTCGTCGGGATCGGGCGGGAGTAGTCGAAGGTGCGCTCGTTCACCGTGACGGTGAGCAGCACGGTGCCGGAGCCGGGCAGCGGGCCGGGCAGGGTGCAGGTGGTCGCGCTGTCGGCGGGGGTCACGGCCTGGCCGGCGACCGAGCACACGAAGGTCGCCGGGAGGGACCCGTTACGGGGTGCGTCGGTCCAGGAGAACCGCCCGGCAGCGCCGTCGTAGGCCAGACCGGTCACGGTGAAACTGACGGATGGCTCCGGCGCGGTGGTGGTGCCCGACCAGGGGCCGCAGGAGCCCCAGACCGTGCACGCCTGCAATTGGAACGCGACGGCAGAACCGAACGGCAGTCCGAGCAGCTCCCGGGGCCAGGCGCTGCTGCCGAAACGCTGCACCGAGCCGGAGCCGTCGGCGGCCCGGATGTTGTAGTGATCGACGCCGGCAGACGGGCCCACACCGGTGAGGTGGTAGTCCCAGGTCTCACCCCGCTGCTCCATCGCGCCCTGCACCTGGCTGATCGCGCCGGGCGCCGGGCGCACCAGGACCGTGGTCACCGCGGTCGCCGCGCAGCCGGCCCGGTTGTAGCCCCAGACCACGAAGGAGTAACTGCCGTCGTCGGCGAGCAGACCGTCGAAAACGACGCTGCGGCCGCCGGCCGGGACGGTCTTCTGGTCGAGCACCACCCCGCCGACGGCCGGTGCGGTGAGGGTGCCGGGTGCGGGTGTCGACACCGAACAGGCCTGCGCGCCGGTGGGTACGGAGCCGCCGTTGATCCGCTGCACGAAGTAGCCCCCGATGGCGTCACCGCGGTCGGCGAAGCCGTCCCAACTCACCGTGACGGCGCCGCTGGCGTTGGTCGCCGTGGCCGTGATCCCGCCGGCCTGCGCCGCGCCGTACGGTGTTCCGGCGGCGGCGGCGGAGTTCCAGGTCGACAGGGCGGGGTAGGCGTCGTTGCGGGCGCTGACCGTGTACCCCACGCTGGACCCGTTGGCCAGGCCGTCCACCCGCAGGGTGCACCGGGCGGCGCCGCAGGCCGAACCGGTGGCACTTACTTCGCGTTGCGCGACCCCGCCCACGCTCACCTGGTAACCACGGATGCCGGTGCCGCCGCCCGCCGGTTGGACGACGTCCCAGCCGAGCAGCAGGGCGCCGTCGTCGGGGACTGCGGTCAACCCGGTCGGCGCCGTGGGGATCACGTCGGACCAGACCGGCGCGGCGAAGGTCGCGGCCGTCGCCGTGCCGATGCCGTTCTGCGCGGCGACGCTCACTCGCACGGCGTTGTCCTGGCCGTTCCCCGGGGTGGCGAGGGTGCAGGAGGTGGCCGCGCACACCGTGCTGCCGAGCGGGCGGCCGGAGGCGGCGTCGGAGAGGGTCAGCTGGTAGCCGGTGAGCGGCGAGTTGTTGGCGGCGCCGGGGTTGAAGGCAACGGTGATCCGGCCGTCGGCGAAGCCCGTGGCGCGCAGCCCGGTGACGGCGTCGGGAACGTCCTGCACCGACACGCGCACGGTGCCCCAGGTGTACCGGTCGGGGTCGTTGGTGGCATCGGCCACCTGGTATTGCAGGGTGGTGTCGGTGGGCTGCGCGTCGGCGGACACCCGCACGGTGAGCCGGCTGCTGTCGGCGCTGGGCGTGATCGACACCCCGGCGGGCAGCCCTGCCGCGTCGAGCCCGCGGACCGCGAGCACCCGTAGGGCGACGGCGGGGAACGGGTTGGTGGCGCCGTCGTTGGCGAGCACATCGATGACCGTGCTGCTCCCGCGGGGCACGATGGCCGCATCCGTTGCCGGCAGGGCGAGGGGTCTGGTGGAGGCCACGACGCGCAGTTCGATGCGCCCCGCCTTACCGGTGCTGAGGTCATCGCGCACCCCGATGGTCAGCGAGCTGGTGCTGCCCTTCGGTGTGCCCTCGAGCGCGTTCACGGTGAGCAGACTGCCGTTCAGCGTCTGCCCGAACCCGGTCGGCAGCGGGTCCAGCACGGTGAAGGCGAGTTCGTCGCGGTCCTCAGGGTACGGGTAAGAGGTGAGCTTGGCCAGGTCGATGACCTTGCTCTGGCCGGGTTCGAAGTCGATCACCGCCCCGTCGAAGGCGGGCGGCTGATTCTCCCGCGGGGTCACGGTGATCGGCAGCACGATCGTGGCGGTGCGTCCGGCAGGGTCGGTCGCGTTTGCGCCGTCGGTCACCTCGAACGAGATCGACGCGGGCCCGAAGTATTGGTCCGCGCTGGTGAAGGCGAGGGTTCTGGCTCCCGTTGCGAGCTCGGCGCCGTTGGCGTGGGTGGCCCGCACGGTATTGCGGTCGGTGAGTTGCACGGTTTTGTCGCCGACGGCCACGACGTAGTCGTTGATGTCGATGTCGAGGGTGGCCTCACTGGCCACGACGAGCTTGGCGGCGCCGGCCCGTAGTTGCGGGAGGGCGTCGTCGGTTCCCGGCACCCACACGAAGGCGTATCCGACGATCTCGGGGTCGCGGGGGTGGGTGACGCTGAACGGGATGATCTGGCTGGTCTTGGTGACGGTGACACGGATGCGGGCGGAATCGGTGACGGTCGCGGTGCCGTCGTAACCGGGCAGCACGGCCAGGGTCAACGCCGTCGCCGACCCTTCGGCGAAGAACACCCTGGCGAGGACGTCAACGTCGACGGTTTTCCGGCCGAGTACGTCCGAGAGTCTCAGCCGGGTGTCGGCGGCCTCCGGGCGGGCCAGGGGTGCGTCGGCGGCCACGACAACGGTGAGGAAGGCCGAACCGGTGCCGCCTCGCTCGTTCTGGATCTCGTAGACGAAGCCGTACCGGCCGGCGGCGTTCGGGGCGCGCACCACGATCACGTTGCCGTCGATCACGGCGGGACCGGATCCGCCGTCGCCGGCACCGCCGGCACCGGTCGCCTCGACCGCGGTGATGTTCAGCGTGCCGCCGTCGGGGTCGGAGTCGTTGCCGAGCACCCGCACCGATACTCTCGATCCGGGCCGGACCGTCACTTCGTCGGGTACGGCGACGGGGTTGCGGGCGCCGTCGGGGCGGGGGCTGATGCCTACCCGCACTGTGCCGGTGGCGCGGGCGCCGAGGGCGTCGATGACGGCGTAGGTGAAGGTGTCGGTGCCCGCTGAGTAGTCGCCGGCCCGGTAGCTGAGCGAGTCGGCGTCGACGGCGGTGACGGTGCCCTTGTCGGGGTTGGTCTCCTGGCCGAGCAGCTGCACGGAGTCACCGTCAGGGTCGATCCCGGTGAGGGGGATCTGGATGCGCACGGTGTCCCCCGCCAGTACCCGGGCGGTCACCGTCGGCGGCAGCGGCGGGTTGTTCGTGGCGGCGTCGGTCTCCCGCACCGAGATGTGCACCTCGGCGTTGGCGAACTGGCCGTCCGGGGCGTTCACCCTGTAGACGGCGGTGAAGTTTCCGGTGCCGGCCGGCGCGAGGTAACGCAGCACCCGGCCGGAGGCGAAGAGCAGTCCGGCGCCGGCGGGCAGCGGGGTCGACAGGACCGGGTCCAGGGTGAGCGGGTCACCGTCCGGGTGTTCGTCGTTGGCGAGCACCGGGATGTCGATGGTGTCGCCGACCCGTACCGACACCGAATCCGGTGCCGCGACGGGCGGTTGCCTGGTGGTCGCCGCGGGGATCTGGATCACCGTGACGGTCCCGGTGGCCGAGGCCAGCCCGTTGCTCACCGTGTAGTCGAAGCTGGTGGTGCCCGACTCCAACGGCCGGGTCAGGGTGACCCTGATGAGGTGCTGGTCGAGGATCTCGACGGTCAGTCCGCTGCCGGCGGGCACGTTGGAGCTTCCGGTGACCAGAAGCACTCCCCCGGCCGGATCGATGTCGGTGGCGAGCACGTCGATGACGGTGGGCTGCTGGGAGCGCAGGAAGGCCGTGTGCGGCACCGTGATGGGCCGGCCCGGGCTGTCGGGGGCTGGGTCTACGTCGACCCGGATCCGCCCGGTCACGGTGCTCGCCCCGTCGGTCACCGCGTAGTCCAGGTAGTGCACACCGACGGCGTCGCTGGAGAACCTGAAGGTTCCGCCGGTGAAGTCTGCCGCGATCCTCACGCCGGGCTTGTCGGGCACGGCGCCCAGGCGGAGCGGCCCGGTGCCGCCGCGGGAATGCTCCAGCGGCGCGACGGTGACCTCCCTGCCGACCGTGGTGCGCACGGCGAAACCGTCGGCGACGATGGGCACACTGCCAGCCTGTCGCACCGTGATGTCCAGGGTGCCGGTTCCGGTGAGGCTGCCGTCCGAGACGGTGAGGCCCACCTGGGCGGTGTCCCCGCCGTCGCCGGCATCCGTGAACAGCACGGCGCCGGCCGGGGTGGACGTGGCGGTGTCCGGTGCCGCGGCCGTGGCGATGGTGAGGTAGAACGGGTCGCCGTCCGGGTCGATCCAGTCGCCGAGCACCTGAGACTCGACGCTGCCGCCAGCCGCGACGATGGCGCGGGTCTGGCGAACCTGTTGTGGGGCGGCATTCTCGTCCGGACTGCGGATCGTGACGGTGACGGTGGCGTCCGCCGTGCCGCCGCGGCCGTCGCTGAGCGAATAGCCGAAGCTGAAGCTGCCCGCGGCCTCCGGGGTGAGGGTGAGCTGCAGTTGCTGGTTGCTAGAGACCAGGTCGATCCGGCCCTGGCCGGCCGGCGGCAGGTCGGCCGAGTCGATCACCAGGACATCGTCGTTCGGGTCGTAGTCGTTCAGCAGCACCGGCAGGGTGACCGTGCGACCGGGGCGGGCACCGAACTCGTCGTCGATCGCGACCGGAGGCACCTGGGTGTCCTCGTAGTCCGGCGGGGTGTCGTCGGTGCTTGTCGTCGTCTCCTGCTGGTCGGAGACCGGGTCGATGAGGTCGTCCCAGTTGTCGATGAGTTCGTTGCCCTGCTGCACGTTCCAGGCGGTGCCGTTGTGGGCGTCGTTGAGCAGCAGCCGGGTGCCGTTCTGCCGGTACTCCAGGCGGGCGTCGCCTGCGACGCCGGCGAGGGTTGCGGTGCTTCCGGCCGGCGAGCCGATGCCGCAGGCCTGCCAGGCGGTGCCGTCCGCCCAGGCCGCGTAGGCACAGCGCCCGTTCTGGCTGGGCGCGGCAGGGGCGCCGGCGGCAGCGTCGCCGGCGAGCAGTTCGGTGGGCGCGCCGCCGTCCAGGGGCACACCGAGCAGTCCGGTGCTGTGGGCGATCAGCACCCTGTCGCCGGACACCGCCGGCTCCTGCAGGCGGGGCAGCTCGGTCAGGCCTGCCGAGAGGTCGACGGCCCGGTCGGGCAGGTGCAGGATGCCGGTGGTCGTGTTCAGCAGGGCCCAGCTGCCGTTCACCTGGCTGAGCTGGTAGCCGTCGGTGGGCTCCCCGGCCGGCACGCTCGCCGTCTCGGCCACGGTGCCGGGGCGCTCCGGGTCGATACGCACAAGAGCCTTAGTGGCCGGGGTGAACGCGAACAGCACGCCGGCGGCATCGAGGCTGAACAGGGTGCCGGCGCCCAGCGCGAGGGCAGGGTCCACGGTGCTGTCGAAGGCGGCCAGGTCGGCGGTGTCCGCCGTCCAGAGGTCACCGTCGGCCGAGATCGCTGCGAGGCCGCCCGCCAATCGCACCTCGGGGGCATCCGGTGGCAGCGCCACGCTGTCGGTGAGCGTGGCAGTGGCCGGGTCGAGGATGTCGAGGGTGCCGTTGCCGCCGTCGACCACGAGCACCGTGCTGCCGTCCTGCACCACCGCGGTGCGCCCGGATTCGACCGGGACGACGGTGTTCAGCTCGGCGAGCTCGGTGTTGACCCGGCCCACCAGCTGCCGGGTTTCGCTGCCCACCCAGACGGCGGCGTCGCCCAGATCGATCTTCTGGGTGGTGTAGCCGCCGGAGACCACCGCGACGGTGACCACGAGTGCGGTGACCAGGGTTCCGCCGGTGATGGAGGCGAAGACGGAACGGCGTGTGGCCAGCCAGCGGCGGATCACGGTGTTCCCGGGGCCGGGTCGACGCACTTCTCGGTGCTCGCGGCGCCGGTGCGACCGTCACGGCTGACGCTCACCGTGATGCAGACCGGGGTGTCCGTGGTGTTGCCGGTCTGCACGATGAACTCGGTGCCGCGCTGAACGCTGCTTTCGCCGCTGCTCAGGCTGACGAGGTAGCTGTCTTCGACGGTGACGCCCGGGTCGGCCCAGCTGAACACCACGGTGCCGTCGCCGGCCCGGCCGGCAACGTCACTGACTCTGGGGATCGTGGCGGTCCCGATGCTCGCCGGAGCGCCGGTGAGGGCCGGACCGACCAGGAGGGCGCCGGCAACGACGGCGAGCCCGACCACGAGCAGACCGCCGGCCGTGACAGCCGCAAGAGTGCGGCGGCGCCGGACCGTGCCGGGCCGGTCGGTAGTAGTTCGGTCGGCAGTGGTGCGGTCGGCGCTGGTGCGGTCGGTTCTGGTGCGAACGGTGCGGGTGCGGTCCGTTCGGGTGCGGTCGGCGCCCGGCTCCCGGCGCTGCCGGCGCGCCGGCTGGGCCGCCACGGTGACCACGCCGTTGATGCGGGTGCGGTCGGCGGCGTCCACGGCCGTTTGGGCCTCCCACTCGGCCGTCGCGAGCTCGACCGGGGTCTGGGCGAGCCCGAGCTCGGCCTCGACGGCCTGAAGCTCCCGGATCAGGTCGAGCGCACTGGCCTGGCGACGGTCGGGTCGTTTGGAGAGGGCCCGGGCCAGCAGCAGCTCCAGCCGCTCCGGCACGTCGGGCCGTCCGATGGCCGGCAGGGCCGTTTTCTGGATGCGGGCCATCAGCTGGGCGGGGCTGTTTTGTTCGCCGGGCAGTTCGAACGGTGACCGGCCGGCCAACAGCGTGTACAGGGTCGCCCCGAGCGACCAGACCTCCGCGGCCACCGAGCCGGGGCTCTCGTCGAACAGCACCTCGGGGGCCGACCACGGGATCGAGAGTCCGACCTGGTCGGATTCCTCTGCCTCACCGAGGGTGGCGGCGATGCCGAAGTCGGCCAGAACCGGATGGCCGTAGGCGGTGATCAGGATGTTCGACGGCTTGATGTCACGGTGCAGCACGCCGGCCCGATGGGCGGTCTCCACGGCACTGGCGATTGTCACCCCGATCCGGAGCAGCTCGGAGACCGGCAGGCGTCCGGACCGGTAGCGCTGGTCGAGGGCGTTGGAGCAGTACTCCATCACGAGGTACGGGCGGCCGTCGGCGGACACCCCGGCCTGGAAGACCGTGAGCACCGACGGGTGCGCGGACAACTGCGCCATCAGGTTCGCTTCGGCCTGGAAGAGGCGCCGAACCGGGTCGCTCACCACCGCGGCGAGCAGTACCTTGATGGCCACCTGGCGCCGTGGCAGGTTCTGTTCGTAGAGGAACACGTCGGCGAAACCGCCGGAGCCCAGCGGCCTCAGGTAGGAGAATCCGGGCAGGGCCGGGGGCGTCGACGGCAGTCGTACCGCCATGGCGCCTCCCGTGTAATGTCTCGCCCGGTCGGAAAAGGAACCGGATTACCTGCCTGAATGCCTGCCAAACCACAGGTAGAGATCGCTTTCACGGGTATCGACGATCCTGCCCAATTCTAGGGCTGCTGAGCGTCAGTCCTCGGTACCGTCGTCGGCCACGTCAAGATCGTCGACGCTCAGCACATCCAGCACGATCGCGGTCACGTTGTCACGGCCGCCGTTCTCCAGCGCCGCGGTCACCAGCGCCGCTACGGCGTCCTCAGCATTGGGGTTCGACATCAGAAAGTGCCGGATCCCGTACGCCGTCAGCTCCTTGGTGAGCCCGTCAGAGCAGACCAGGATGCGCAGGCCCGGCGTCAGCGGCAGGACCCGGTAGTCGGGCACGGGTGGTTCGTGGAATCCGACGGCCCGGGTGATCACGTTTCCGTGCGGATGCACATCGGCTTCCTCACGAGTGATCCGGCCGGCGTCGACAAGCTCCTGCACCACGGAATGGTCGACGGTCACCTGTTCCAACACCCCGGAGGTGAGCTGGTAGACCCGCGAGTCGCCGATGTTGTAGGCGATGAATTGCGGCGCATCCGAGACGATCGCCACCGCCACGCCGGTAACGGTGGTGCCGGTGCCCAGATCGGTGACGCCTTCGCCGGCCTTCATGTCCTCCACGGCCTGGGCGAGGGCGACGTTGATCGCCTCGGCCGTTGTCGGTGTGTTGGTGCCGAGCTCGGCGAGCCGGGTCACCACCGCCTTGCTGGCGACGTCACCGGCGGAGTGGCCGCCCATGCCGTCCGCCACCGCGAACACGGGTGATTGGGTTACCAAGCTGTCTTCATTGACTTCGCGGCGGTGACCAACGTCGGTGATCGCGGCCCAGGCCAGGGTGACGGATTTCTTCACCGCGGGGAGCGCGATCGTGTGGCTGGGTGAGCCTTGACCTATCTGGGTCACGGGTGGTGCCTTCCGAATACGAACGTGCGGCAGCAGCAGCAGACGATGGTCAGTCCGCTAGCAGGATCTCGATCAGGTTACCGTCCCCGATGTCCACCGTCGTACCGGGCAGCACCGTGAGGGACGCACCGGAGCGTAGCCGTTGGGTGCGACCGAGGGCAAAATGAACCAGGGTGCCGTTCGTGGAGCCGAGGTCGGTGACGACGACGGCATCGCCGTCCTGACGGATTTCGAGGTGGCTGGCCGACACGATAGCCGCCGCTGACGTCACCTCGACCAGTTCCACCACCTCGCCAGCCTGGATGCGCCGTGGCCGGGGGCTGCGCCCGATCCGGTACACCCTGTCCAGCAGCAGGTCCTCGCCGGTGGCCAGCCGGAACCGGTACCGGCTCGGTGCGGCGAGGGTGTCCTCGAGGGCGGCCTCGAGGGTCTCGGGGGCAGGTTCCACGGAGGCCTCTGCGGCCGGCGCGGCCGGGGCCAGATTCTGCAGCATCCTTCGATCGAGCACAACGGTGTCGTCCACGATCCGCCTGGGGCGCAGCACAGTGTCGGCGGCGTCGACGGGCTGCCCGGTGACCGACCAGAACAGGGTGTCACCGCTGTCGATGCCGGTGCCGAGCACGCGGCCGTCCGCGAGCCTGTCGGCGCCGGCGACGGCTGCCAGCGGTGACCCGACGACGAGCCCGGTCACGGCCTGGAACTCGGCCAGCAGCCAGGGCCGGATGTTGCGGTCGGTGAACCGGCGGGATCCCCCGATTGAGAAGACGTCGACGGCGATGGCACCGCGCACGACGGCGTGCACCGGGATGCCGTCATCGTCGCCGTCACGAGGGGTGCCGGGCACTATGACGGCGAACGAGTCAGCGTCGCCCGGCCCGCCCAGCGGGATCAGTGCCACGAGGGTCTCCAGCGCCACGACGGTGTCGGCGGCCAGTGCGTGCAGGGCCGCCACGACGGGGGCCCCGGTGGTCGCCGGCAACACGGCCAGGAACCCCCGGCCCACCACGAAGGTCCATTCGGCGTTCTCCAGCGGCGCGGTCTCGCTGCCGACCCGACCCAGTTGCATCTGCCTCCCTGTTCCTTCGATGCTAGACCCGGTTCAGCCGATGTAGCTCATCACGTGCTTGATCCGGGTGTAATCCTCGAACCCGTACATCGACAGGTCTTTGCCGTAACCGGAGTGCTTGAACCCGCCGTGCGGCATCTCGGCGACGATCGGGATGTGGGTGTTGATCCACACGCAGCCGAAATCGAGCCGTTTGGCCATTCGCATGGCCCGCCCGTGGTTCGTGGTCCACACCGATGAAGCCAGCCCGTACTGCACGTCGTTGGCCCAGGTCAGGGCCTGGGCCTCGTCGGCGAAGCGCTGAACGGTGATGACCGGGCCGAAGATCTCCCGCTGCACGGCCTCGTCGGCCTGCCGCAGGCCGCTGACCACGGTGGCCTCGTGGAAGTAGCCGGTGCTGCCCTGCCGGTGTCCGCCGAGCTCGAGTACGGCGTGGTCGGGCAGTCGGTCGATGAAACCGGTCACCTGGGCCAGCTGGTTCTGGTTGTTCACCGGGCCGAACAGGATGCCTTCCTCGTTCGGCGGGCCGGTTCGAGCGTTCCGGGCCGCGTATGCGGCGAGCGCCGCCACGAACTCATCGTGGATGCCCTCCTGAACGAGAACCCGGGTGGCGGCGGTGCAGTCCTGGCCGGCGTTGAAGAAGCCCGCCGCGCTGATGCCCGCGACGGCCTGCTCGATGTCGGCGTCGTCGAAGACGATCACCGGCGCCTTGCCGCCAAGCTCGAGGTGCACCCGCTTGAGGTCGGTCGCTGCGGCCTTGGCCACCTCCATGCCCGCGCGCACCGAACCCGTGATCGAGACCAGCTGCGGGGTGGCGTGGGCGATCATCGCGGCCCCGGTGCTGCGGTCCCCCATCACCACGTTGAGCACCCCGGGCGGCAGGAACTCCGCGGCCACCTCCGCCAGCAGCAGGGTCGCGCTCGGGGTAGTGTCGGAGGGCTTGAGCACAGTGGTGTTGCCGGCCGCGAGCGCCGGTGCGAACTTCCAGACGGCCATGTTCAAGGGATAGTTCCACGGGGTCACCTGACCGACGACGCCGATGGGTTCGCGACGGATGAAGGAGGTATGGTCCTTCAGGTACTCGCCACCGCTCCTGCCCTCGAGCACCCTGGCGGCACCGGCGAAGAAACGGATCTGATCGACCGACATCAGGATCTCGTCGTCGACGAGCGTGCTGCGCGGCTTGCCGGTGTCGCGGGACTCCGCGTCGGCGAACTCCTCGGCGCGTGCCTCGACGGCGTCGGCGATGCGGAACAGGGCCAGCTGGCGTTCGGCCGGGGTGGATTCGCCCCAGCCCTCGAACGCGGCCGCGGCGGCTCGATAGGCGGAATCGACATCGGCCGCGGTCGACACCGGGCTGGTGCCGTAACTCTGCTCCGTGGCCGGGTCGATGAGGTCGATGGTGGTCGCTGAGGTGGACTCGACGTGGTCGCCGTTGATGAAGTTGCATAGCGCGCTCATGCGCGTCAGCCTAGCCGCCCGGCATCTGTCAAACCACCGTCAAGCCATGGGATCCGTTGTGAAACTCCTGTTTCACGACTGATTCGCTTGCCGCATGGCATTCTGGCTGTCACAATCGGGTGATGAGTAGCAATGGACGCGGTAACGCGGGCCGACCCGCCCAACTGGATGATGTGTCCAAGAAGATCATCGAGCAGCTGCAGGTCGACGGTCGACGGTCCTACGCCGAGATCGGCAAAGCCGTCGGCTTGAGCGAAGCCGCGGTGCGCCAACGGGTGCAGAAGCTCACCGAGGCCGGGGTCATGCAGGTGGTCGCGGTGACCGACCCGATGCAGCTGGGCTTCTACCGGCAGGCCATGATCGGCATCCGCGCCACCGGCGACACCCGTATTCTGGCCGACCAGCTCGCCCAGATCCCGGCCGTCGACTATGTCGTACTCACCGCGGGTTCCTTCGACATCCTGGCCGAAGTCGTCTGCGAGGACGACGACGAACTGATCGCACTGCTCAATTCACAGATCCGCGCGCTTGAGGGGGTCGCCTCAACCGAGACGTTCGTCTACCTCAAGCTTCACAAACAGTTGTACAACTGGGGAACACGGTAACCGAGATGACCATGACAGAGCCCACAACGTCCACCACCGGCCCGCGCGTCTACAGCGACGCCGAGAACGCCGACCTGCAGCAGAAGGCCAAGGACCACCTCTGGATGCACTTCGCCCGTCAGTCCGTGCTGGAATCCGGTGCCGGCGTGCCGGTGATCACCAAGGGACTCGGCCACCACATCTGGGACTCCACCGGCAAGAAGTATATCGACGGCCTGAGCGGGCTGTTCGTGGTGAACGCCGGGCACGGCCGCAAGAGACTCGCCCAGGCCGCCGCGAAGCAGGCGGAGGAGCTCGCGTTCTTCCCGCTCTGGTCGTACGCGCACCCGAGCGCCATCGAGCTCGCCGACCGTTTGGCCGAGCACGCGCCGGGCGACTTGAACCGGGTGTTCTTCTCCACCGGCGGAGGCGAGGCCGTCGAGACGGCGTTCAAGCTTGCCAAGTACTACTGGAAGCTGCAGGGCCGCCCCACCAAGCACAAGGTGATCTCCCGCTCCGTCGCCTATCACGGCACCACCCAGGGCGCCCTGGCGATCACGGGCATCCCCGCGCTCAAGGAAATGTTCGAGCCGGTCACCCCTGGCGGCTTCAGGGTGCCCAACACCAATTTTTACCGGGCCGACGAGATGGGCTCAGGGCACGGCGACGATGTCGAGGCGTTCGGCCTGTGGGCGGCGAACCGCATCGAGGAGATGATCCAGTTCGAGGGACCGGAGAC
Source organism: Cryobacterium sp. SO1 (assembly GCF_004210215.2). Classification (NCBI taxonomy): domain Bacteria; kingdom Bacillati; phylum Actinomycetota; class Actinomycetes; order Micrococcales; family Microbacteriaceae; genus Cryobacterium; species Cryobacterium sp. SO1. The sequence goes on along the minus strand of NZ_CP067394.1, from coordinate 862,110 downwards.
CGTGGCCGCGGTGTTCCTGGAGCCCGTGCAGAACTCCGGGGGCTGCTTCCCTCCGCCGCCCGGCTACTTCAGCCGGGTGCGCGAGATCTGCGACACGTACGACGTGCTGTTGGTGGCCGACGAGGTGATCACAGCGTTCGGCCGGATCGGCAACATGTTCGCGTCGACCACCTTCGGCATCGAGCCCGACATGATCACCTGCGCCAAGGGCATGACCAGCGGCTACTCGCCGATCGGCGCGACCATCATCAGCGACCGCATCTATGAGCCGTTCAAACACGGCGACACGGCGTTCTATCACGGCTACACCTTCGGCGGCCATCCTGTGTCCGCGGCGGTGGCGCTGGCCAACCTCGACATCTTCGACGAGGAGAAGCTCAACGAGAACGTGCGGCAGAACTCGCCGGTTTTCAGGGCCGAGCTGGAGAAGCTGCTCGCGCTGCCGATCGTGGGTGACGTGCGCGGCGACGGCTACTTCTTCGGCATCGAGCTGGTCAAGGACAAGAACACCAAGGAGACCTTCAACCACGACGAGTCCGAGCGGTTGCTGCGCGGCTACCTGTCCGGTGCGCTTTTCGACGCCGGGCTGTACTGCCGGGCGGATGACCGGGGCGACCCTGTCGTGCAGCTCGCGCCGCCGCTGACCATCGGCCCGGCGGAGATCCGGGAGATCGGCGACATCCTGTACGGCGTGCTGTCGGAGGCCCCGAAGCATCTGTAGCCGGTCGGCGGCACCGTGCGCGGCGCACGGGCCCCGGCCTGCCCAACCGCGTCACGGCACGATGGTTGCGTCGTCGGGCACCGCGAACGCCCACTCGGGCAGGTGCCCGCTGCCGATCATCTGCAGCAACAGCAGCGCCATCGGGTAGCCGGCGTCGATGTCGACGGCCGTGTCGAGGTAGATACCGGCGACCGACCCCTGGCCGAGCGCCCAGCTCAGCCAGGCCAGCATGCACAGCGGTGCCGGCCTGGCCGTGCGGGGTGCCATCGCCACGAGCAGTTTGAGCAGCCGGATGCCCCGCTCGATCCGCTCCGGGTCCGGCCGGTCCAGGCTCATGCCGAGCATCAGATCACCGGTGGTCGGTGAGGTCTCCTGCAGGGCCAGGCCGGCGGCCATGTCGGCTTCGACGACCTCGTCCATACTGAGACCGGTCTCGCGCTGCCGCTGCGCATAGTGCCGGTTCAGGGCCAGGCTGCGACGGCCCTCCGCCTCACCGAAGGCGAACTGCAACATCATCTGGTCCCGGGTGGCTGGGCCCTGCATCAGGAACAGCAGCGCAGCGGCCTCGTCGATGGTGAGCTCGGCGGGGTTCACGCCGAGCGCGGTCTCGGCGGTGCCCACCGGGTCGAGCATGTCGCCGACCATTTCGATGAGCTCGGGGATCGGCCCCATGTCGGGGCCGAGCCTCTGGTAACGGGCCAGCCGCCTGGCGAAGCGTTCCCGGGTGCCCAGGTCCACCCTGGGCAGCTCTGCGCCGGTATGCAGCCGGCCGAGTTCCCGGCGGGCATCGCGGGGAATGCCCTCGTTCACGGTGGAATCCGCGATCTCGCTGAGCGGATGCTTGAGCCGCGCGGAACGGGGCCTGCCCGTGGCGGGCGCGGCGGCCAGGTACGACACCCAGCCGTCAGCGGCCACACAGAGCGCGTCCCGCACGAGAAAGCCGGACTGGCCGGCCCGGGTGAGGATCGCCCGCAGGAAAGCGCCCTGGGGCAGGTCGGCGATGTCATCGGTAGGGTCGTCGCCGATCGACTCGTCGGTGTAGGCCACCGGCACGAGGGCGTCGACGCCGGGGATCTTGCACAGGGTGCCGAGCAGGGCTCCGGCGATGCGCCGCAGTTCCTGCGGGCCGGCGCCGGGCTCGGGCAGGTTGAACCGGAGGGCGCCGCAGGTGCGGTTGCCGCGGAAGGCGACGAGCACCACACTCTGGGCGGGAAGGAAGCCCACGAGCTGGGGCACGAGGGCGAGGAAATCCTGGGGAGTCGGGGTCTTCACGATTGTCTTTTCCATGCGCCGACTGTGCGCCTCAACCGGCCCGAACGACCGGGCGCCGACCGAACTGTGCAGAACTCGGCGGGCCGGCCGCCTGTGCACAACGCGCCAGGACGCGCTCGGCCGGGCTGATAATCTCAGAACAAATGAATCAAATCAATACGACTAATCCGGAGGTCTCCGTGGCCGCCGTGACAGCACCCCCCGCACCCGCTTCTGCAGCCCCCGCTGCCGCGTCCCACAAGGCTCTCGCCGATCCAGGCGCCCTGGGCCTGGGCGCTTTCGCGCTCACCACCTTCGTGCTCAGCATGTCCAACACCGGCATCGTGCCCTCCAGTGTCGCCGTGCTCGGCCTCGCCCTGTTCTACGGCGGAAGCGCCCAGGTCATCGCCGGCATCTGGGAGCTGCGCAACGGCAACACCTTCGGTGCAACGGCGTTCACCTCGTTCGGCGCGTTCTGGCTGGCCTTCTGGTACTTGGAGAGCACCGGCGGCAACGTGGCGGCCGGTGCCGCCGGCATGGGCACGTTCTTGCTCGCCTGGACGATCTTCACGGTGTACATGACCGTCGCCGCCAAGAACACCAACGGGTCGATCTTCATCGTCTTCGTCGCGCTGTCGATCACCTTCGCCCTGCTCGCGATCGGCGCGTACACCGGCATCACCGCGATCCACCAGCTCGGCGGCTGGTTCGGCATCCTCACCGCGCTGCTGGCCTGGTACGGCTCCTTCGCCGTGGTCTACAACTCCACCGCCGGCCGCGCCGTCCTCCCGGTCTGGCCCGCCAAATAACTCGCGAACTGTGAGAAAAGCCCCACAAACGTGACGTTTGTGGGGCTTTTCTCACAGTTCGCGAGAGGAGGGGGGTTACTCGATCGCGGCGGCGAATTGGGAGTCGTAGAGGGCTCGGTAGGCGCCGTCGGACAGGAGCAGCTCGGTGTGGCTGCCCTGCTCGACGATCTTGCCGGCCTCCATCACCAGGATCAGGTCGGCATCCCGGATCGTCGACAGGCGGTGCGCGATGACGAAGCTGGTGCGGTCGGCGCGAAGCGCCTTCATGGCGTGCTGCACGAGCACCTCGGTGCGGGTGTCGACGGAGCTGGTGGCCTCGTCGAGGATCAGCACGCTCGGCCGGGCCAGGAACGCCCGAGCGATGGTCAGCAGCTGCTTCTCGCCCGCGCTGACGTTGCCGCCCTCGTCGTCGAGCACCGTGTCGTAGCCGTCCGGCAACGAGTGCACGAACCGGTCCACATAGGTGGCCTGCGCGGCCTCCAGGATCTGCTCCTCGGTGGCGTCCGGCCGGCCGTAGGCGATGTTGTCGCGGATGCTGCCGCCGAAGAGCCAGGTGTCCTGCAGCACCATGCCCATCCGGCCGCGCAGGTCGTTTCGGGTCATCGTCGAGATGTCGACGCCGTCCAGGGTGATCCGGCCCCGGTCGAGCTCGTAGAAGCGCATCATCAGATTCACCAAGGTGGTCTTGCCGGCCCCGGTCGGTCCGACGATCGCCACGGTCTGGCCGGGTTCGGCCACCAGGTTCAGCCCCTCGATCAGCGGCTTGTCCGGGCTGTAGCCGAACGACACGTCCTCGAACACCAGCCGGCCGTGGGTCTCGGCGGGCGTGTCGGCCGGGTCCGCGTCCGGGCTCTGCTCGTCGGCATCCAGCAGCTCGAAGACCCGCTCGGCGCTGGCGACGCCGGACTGCAACAGGTTGGCCATCGAGCCCAGCTGCGCCAGCGGCTGGGTGAACTGCCTGGAGTACTGGATGAACGCCTGCACGTCACCGAGCTGCATGGCCCCTGAGGCCACCTGCAACCCGCCGACGACGGCGATGGCCACGTAGACGAGGTTGCCGATGAACGTCATCGCGGGCATGATCATGCCGCTCACGAACTGGGCGCCGAAGCTCGCCTCGTAGAGTTCGTCGTTCTTGGCCGCGAAGCGCTGCTCCACTTCCTTCTGCCGGCCGAAGACCTTCACCAGGGCGTGCCCGGAGAAGGTCTCCTCGATCTGGCCGTTGAGCTCCCCGGTGTGCGCCCACTGCGCCACGAAGAGCTTCTGCGACCGCTTGGCGATCATGACCGTGGTCACCAGGGTCAGCGGCACGGTGACCAGCGCGATCACGGCGAGCAACGGCGAGAGCAACAGCATCATCACGATGACGCCGATGACGGTGAGCAGGGACGTGACCACCTGGCTGAGCGACTGCTGCAGGCTCTGCGAGATGTTGTCGACGTCGTTGGTCACCCGGCTGAGCAGTTCGCCGCGCTTGACGGTGTCGAAGTAGCCCAGCGGCAGCCGGTTGATCTTCGCCTCGATCTCCTCACGCAGCCGGTAAACGGTGCGCTGCACGACGGCGTTGAGCACCAGGGCCTGCAGCCAGCTGAACACCGAGGCCAGGATGTACAGCGCCAGCACCCAGAACAGCACGGCAGACAGCGCCGCGAAGTCGATGCCGAGGCCCGGGGTGAGGGTCATCGCACTGAGCATGTCGGCCTGCGCGGTATTGCCGGATGCCTTGAGGCCCGCGATCACCTCGGCCTGGGTGGCCCCGGCCGGCAGGGTTTTCGACACGACGCCGGAGAAGATCAGGTTGGTGCCCTCGCCGAGCAGCCGCGGGCCGATCACCGAGAACGTCACGCTGATCACCGCGAGCACCAGCACAAGGGCCAGCCACACCCGCTCGGGGCGCAGCGTGCCGATCAGACGTTTGGCGCTCGGACCGAAGTTCATGGCCTTCTCGGCCGGCATGTTCATGCCGCCGAACGGACCGCCGCCGCGCGGGGGCCTGGCGGGAACCTTCACGTCGTCGTCGGTGCGCTCGCTCATGAGGTGGCCTCCGCTGCCAGCTGGGATGCCGCAATCTCCTGATACGTGGTCGAGGATTCCAGAAGCTCCTCGTGTGTTCCGCTGGCCACGATCCGGCCGTCTTCGACGACGAGGATCTGGTCGGCGTCGATGATCGTGGACACCCGCTGGGCCACGATAATCATGGTCGCCTCGGAGACGTCGGCGGCGAGGGCCGCCCGCAACCGGGCATCCGTGGCGAGGTCGAGGGCCGAGAACGAGTCGTCGAAGATGTACAGCTCGGGCCGTTTCACCAGCGCCCTGGCGATCGCGAGGCGTTGCCGCTGCCCGCCGGAGACGTTGGTGCCACCCTGGGAGATGGGCGCGTCGAGGCCGCCGTCGAGCCGCTCGACGAAGTCGCGGGCCTGGGCGGTCTCCAGCGCCTGCCAGATCTCCGGCTCGGTGGCATCCGGCTTGCCGTAGAGCAGATTGCTGCGCACGGTGCCGGAGAACAGGTACGGCTTCTGCGGCACCAGGCCGATGTGGCCCCAGAGCAGGTCGGGGTTCAGTTCGCGCACATCGACGCCGCCGAAGAGCACGGTGCCGCTGGTGGCGTCGAACAGTCTCGGCATCAGATTGACCAGGGTGGTCTTGCCCGACCCGGTGCTGCCGATGATGGCGGTGGTGAAGCCGGGCCTGGCCACGAAGCTGATCTCGCTGAGCACGGGCTGTTCGGCACCGGGGTAGGCGAAGCTCACACCCCGAAGCTCCAACTCGCCTTGGCCGTGTGTCGCGTTCACCGGGTTCACCGGCGGGCGCACGCTGGACGCGGTGTCGAGCACCTCACCGATCCGGTCGGCCGAGACCGTGGCTCGCGGGATCATCACGGCCATGAAGGTGGCCATCATCACGGCCATCAGGATCTGCATCAGGTAGCTGAGGAAGGCGATCAGGGTGCCCACCTGCATCGAGCCGTCCTCGATGCGGAACGCGCCGAACCAGATCACGGCAACGCTGGAGACGTTGAGCACCAGCATCACCACCGGGAACATCAGCGCCATCAGCCGGCCGGCCTGCAGGGCCGTCTGGGTGACGTCGGTATTGGCCTGGCCGAAGCGGCGGGTCTCCACGTCTTCGCGCACGAAGGCGCGAATCACGCGGATGCCGGTGAGCTGCTCGCGCAGCACCCGGTTGACGGTGTCGATACGCACCTGCATCACCCGGAACAGCGGCACCATGCGCACGATGATCAGCCCGACGGCCACGAGGAGCACGGGCACGCTCACGGCGATCAGCCAGGACAGTTCGAGGTCCTGTCGCATGGCCATGATGATGCCGCCGATGCACAGGATCGGCGCGGAGACCAGCAGGGTGCAGGTGGTCAGCACCAGCATCTGCACCTGTTGCACATCGTTGGTGGACCGGGTGATCAGCGACGGGGCCCCGAACCGGCTGACCTCCTGTTCGGAGAACTCCCCCACCCGGGTGAAGACCGCTCCGCGCAGGTCACGGCCGAGGGCCATGGCCGCCTTGGCGCCGAAGTAGACGGCGATGATGGCGCAGACGATCTGGCCGAGGGTGATCAGCAGCATCAGGCCGCCGACGCGGAGGATGTAGCCGGTGTCGCCGGTGGCCACGCCCTCGTCGATGATGTCGGCATTCAGCGACGGCAGGTACAGGGACGCGACCGACTGCGCCAGCTGGAAGACGACGACGGCCACGAGCAGCCGCCAGTGCGGCCGGAGGTAGCGTACAAGCAGTGTCCAGAGCATCAGGCGAACAGGGCCGAGATGTAGGCGACGTCGTCGGCGGTGGGCTGCCAGGTGGTGGCGGCCTGGGCGTTCTGCACGATCTGTTCCGGTTTGGTGGCGCCGGCGATGACGCTGGTGAGCCCGGGCTGAGCCAGGAGCCAGGCGAGTGTGGCAGCGAGCATGCTCACACCGCGGTCGTCGCAGAACTGCTGGTAGCGCTCGATGGTGTCCCAGGGGGCGTCGTCGAGCAAGTGCCGGCGGATCGTCATGATGCGGCTGTCGGCCGGGCCGCCGTCGCGGCTGAACTTGCCGGTGAACAGGCCGTTGTAAAGCGGGAAGAACGGCAGGAAGCCCAGTCCGTAGGCGTTCACGGCCGGCAGCACCTCTTCCTCGGCCTCGCGCACGAGCAGGCTGTACTCGTTCTGCGCCGAGATGAACGCCGGATGGTGGCCGATCCTGGCCGTGAATTCGGCCTCCGCGATCTGCCAGCCGGCCAGGTTCGAGTGGCCGATATAGCGGATCTTGCCCTCCCGGATGAGGTCGTCCAGGGTGTCCAGGGTTTCCTCGATGGGCGTGTTGGCGTCCGGCCGGTGCAGCTGGTACAGGTCGATCCAGTCGGTCTGCAGCCGGGTGAGCGACGCTTCGACGGCCAGGCGGATGTATCGGCGGGAGCCGCGGGCGTCCCAATCGGGGCCGTTCGCGCCGGCCATGTCCATGCCGAATTTGGTGGCGAGCACGATCTGGTCGCGCTTGCCGCGCAGGGCGTGGCCCATCAGGGTCTCGCTGAGTCCCCGCTCGGCGCCGTAGATGTCGGCGGTGTCGAAGAGGGTGACGCCGGTGTCGATGGCCGCATCGATCACCAGGGACGTGCCGGCCTGGGATTCGGTGCTGGTGCCGTTCCGGCCGAAGTTGTTGCAGCCCAGCCCGATCGTCGAAACGACGAGCCCGGAGTTGCCAAGAGTGCGATAGTCGATCTGAGCCATTGTTACAGACTATTCCTGTGCGGCCTTGGTTTGACCATGTTCGGGCCCCTCCTCCACAGGCCGCGATCCGGCCGCAGATTCCTGTGTCCGATTCCCGCCGGAGCCCGGACTCACCGCCGACTACAGTCACACTATGAACAGCCACAGTCTGAACAACCCAGCCCTCACTCCCCCGAACCTGGTTCGCGTGCCGAGCCCGCTCGGCGACCTCGAACTCACCGGCGACGACGATGAGGTCTGGTCACTGGCCATCATCCGCGGCGGCCACCTGCCGCTGGAGGGCCTGGTCGAGGCTCCCAACGCCGTGCTCGAGCGTGCGGCCACCCAGCTCAGCGAGTACTTCGCCGGCATCCGAGTGACCTTCGACGTTCCCGTGCGGCTGAACCGCGGCACAGAGTTCCAGCGAAGCGTCTGGCGGGGCCTGGCTGCGATCCCCTTCGGCGATCACCTCTCCTACGGCGAGCTGGGTCGTTCCATCGGCAAGAGCGGCGCGGGCCGCGCCATCGGCGGCGCTGTGGGCGCGAACCCGGCGCCGATCCTGGTGGGCTGCCACCGGGTGCTCGCCTCCAACGGCCGCATCACCGGGTTCAGCGCCGGTGAGGGCATCCCCACCAAGCAGTGGCTGCTGCGGCACGAGGGCATCGAGTACGTCGGATGAGCGCAGAAACGGCCCCGGCGACCAGGGCCTCGGTCATCCTCGGCGACGACGGTGTGGCGCGATGCGGCTGGGCCGCTCACGACGCGGAGTACCGGCGGTACCACGACGAGGAGTGGGGCCGGCCGTTGCACGACGAGCAGCGACTGTTCGAGAAGCTCTGCCTGGAGGGTTTCCAGGCCGGACTGTCCTGGATCACGATCCTGCGGCGCCGGCCGGCGTTCCGTTCTGCATTCGCCGGCTTCGACGTTCACGCCGTGGCCGCGTTCACCGAAGCGGATGTCGAGCGGCTGCTCGGTGACGAGCGCATCATCCGGCACCGGGGCAAGATCACCGCCACCATCGACAACGCCCGCACCACGCTGGCGCTGGGCGAAAGCCTGGCCGAGCTGATCTGGAGCTTCGCGCCGACGCCGCGGCCGGCTCCGCTGCGTGACCTGGCCGAGGTGCCGGCGATCACGCCGGAGTCCGCGGCGCTCAGCAAGGCGCTCCGGGCGCGCGGCTTCAAGTTTGTGGGCCCCACCACGATGTACGCGCTGATGCAGTCCAGCGGCCTCGTGAACGATCACGTGGCCGGGTGCCACCTCGCGCCGGTGTAGGCGGATTCCCGCGGACCGAGCAGCCCCAACTCGCTGACCGCGGCCCGCTCCGCCTCCAGGTCGGCGATGGACACGTCGATGCGGGCACGGGAGAAGGCGTCGATGCTCAGCCCGGGCTCGATCGCCCAGCGGCCGCCGAGGGAACGCACCGGGTAGGAGGACACCAGACCGGCCGGCACCCCGTAGGAGCCGTCTGAGACCACCCCGGCGCTGGTCCAGTCGTCACGGGTGCCGTTCACCCAGTCGTAGACGTGGTCGACGGTGGCGCTGGCGGCCGACCCCATCGACGACGCCCCGCGCACCTTGATGATCTCCGCACCGCGGTTGGCCACCCGCGGAATGAACTCGTTCACCAGCCAGGCCGCGTCGACGAGGTCCCGCACCGGGCGTCCGTCGACGGTGGCGTGCGACACGTCGGGGTATTGCAGGGCGGAGTGGTTGCCCCAGATCGCGACTCCGGTCACCGCGGTGACCGGCACCGCCAGGTGCGCGGCGATTTGGGCGACGGCGCGGTTGTGGTCCAACCGGGTGAGCGCGGTGAACCGGTCGGCGGGAACATCCGGTGCGTGGCTGGCGGCCACCAAGGCGTTCGTGTTGGCCGGGTTGCCCACGACGACCACGCGGATGTCGTCGGCGGCGCCGGCGTTGATCGCGGCGCCCTGCGGGCCGAAGATCCTGGCGTTGCCCTCGAGCAGGTCCGCGCGCTGCTGGCCGGGGCCGCGGGGCCGCGAACCCACCAGGATGGCCACGTTCGCGCCGTCGAAGGCCCGCACCGGGTCATCGGTCACGACCACGTCGCGCAGCAGCGGGAAGGCGCTGTCCTGCAGCTCGAACGCGCTGCCCTCAGCGGCCTGCAGCCCGCTGGGGATCTCCAGCAGGCGAAGCGCGACGGGCACGTCGGGCCCGAGCAGCTGGCCGGAGGCGATGCGGAACATCAGCGCGTAGCCGATATTGCCCCCGGCGCCGGTGACGGTGACGTTTACTCGTTGTCTCTGCACGAGTTCATACTAGAGGTGCCCGTCGACCACGAGCTGGAGTTCCCCGGCGGCGCCGGGACGCAGGGTCAGTCCGGCCGTCGGTGCCCACTCCAGCAGACCGTCCACGGTGTCGAAGTCCTGGCCGTTCTGCAGCAGCGCCCGGGTGAGAACACCCTTGGCTTTCTTGTTGAAGTGGTTGAGGGCTCGGACGTGCCCATCGCTGCTCTCGGTGACCACGCGCAGGAAGAACCGGTCCGGGTGCGCCGCCGCCGGCCCGAGGGACACGTAGCCCTCCGACCGCAGGTCGAGCAGCAGCCCAGGCGACGACTCGAGCGCCAGGGACACGTCAGCTGCCCAGTGCTTCTTGAGCCCCAGCCCGGGCAGCCGGGAGTCGTGCGAGAGCCTGTAGGCGGGCACGAGGTCCAGCCCGCCGACCGGGCCGAGCAGCGCGGAGTGCACCAGCAGATGCCGGCCGGCGAAGGCGCGGGCAGCCGTCGACAGCGTCTGGGCATCCAGGGCGTCGTAGAGCACGCCGGTGTACCGGTCGATGACCGGGGTCGTCGGCGACGACAGCAGCGCGGCGTTGCGGTCGATCTCGGCCAGCTGGGTGCGGCCGAGCTTGAGCGCCCGCACCGTGGCATCCTGGTCGGCGGCCAGCGCCGCGAGGGCGCCGGAGAGCACCCGACGGCGCTCGGTCAGGGCGGGGAAGGCCAGGGAGTCCAGCACCAAGGGCATGAAAACGCCGCCGGAGCGTTTCGTCTCCGACGGCGGTAACAGTACAAACAAGAGTGTCCTAAATGAGGCGGCGCCTACACGAGGGCGGCGCGACGGGCGACGACGGAAATGATGTCGTTGTCCACCGACAGGAACCCGTCGTCAGCCTCGGCGACGACCTTGGTGCCGTCGAGCAGGGTGATGCGCACCTCGCCGCTGGACAGGATGGCCAGCAACGGCTCGTGGCCGACGAGTATACCGATCTCGCCTTCCACCGTGCGCGCGACAACCATGGACGCCTCGCCGGACCAAACCTGCTGGTCCGCCGAGACGAGAGTCACGGTGAGCGAAGCCGAAGCCATGCTTAGCCGTTCTCCTTCTGGATCTGAGCCCACTTCTCTTCGACGTCGCCGATACCACCGACGTTGAAGAAGGCCTGCTCCGACACGTGGTCGAAGTCACCGTTGGCGATGGCCGTGAACGACTCGATGGTGTCCTTGAGCGACACCGTCGAACCCTCGACGCCGGTGAACTTCTTCGCCATGTAGGTGTTCTGCGACAGGAACTGCTGGATGCGCCGGGCGCGGGCCACGGTCACCTTGTCTTCTTCAGAGAGCTCGTCAACACCGAGGATCGCGATGATCTCCTGGAGTTCCTTGTTCTTCTGCAGGATCGCCTTGACACGAACGGCCGTGTTGTAGTGGTCGGCACCCAAGTAGCGGGGGTCGAGGATACGGCTGGACGAGGTCAGCGGGTCGACGGCCGGGTACAGGCCCTTCGACGCGATCTCACGGGAGAGCTCGGTGGTGGCGTCGAGGTGCGCGAAGGTGGTCGCCGGGGCCGGGTCGGTGTAGTCGTCTGCGGGCACGTAGATGGCCTGCAGCGAGGTGATCGAGTGGCCACGGGTCGACGTGATGCGCTCCTGCAGGATGCCCATCTCGTCGGCCAGGTTCGGCTGGTAACCCACGGCGGAGGGCATGCGGCCCAGCAGGGTCGACACCTCCGAACCGGCCTGGGTGAAGCGGAAGATGTTGTCGATGAAGAGCAACACGTCCTGCTTGGCGACGTCACGGAAGTACTCCGCCATGGTCAGCGCGGAGAGCGCGACACGCAGACGCGTTCCCGGCGGCTCGTCCATCTGGCCGAATACGAGGGCGGTCTTGTCGAAGACGCCGGCCTCTTCCATTTCGCCGATGAGGTCGTTGCCCTCACGGGTACGCTCGCCGACTCCGGCGAACACCGACACACCACCGTGGTCCTGCGCGACGCGCTGGATCATCTCCTGGATCAGGACGGTCTTGCCGACACCGGCACCACCGAAGAGGCCGATCTTTCCACCGAGAACATACGGCGTGAGCAGGTCGATGACCTTGATGCCCGTCTCGAACAGCTGGGTCTTGGACTCCAGCTGGTCGAAGGGCGGTGGCTTGCGGTGGATGGGCCAGCGCTCGGTGATCTCGATCTTCTCGCCGGGCTTGGCGTTGAGGACCTCCCCGATGACGTTGAAGACGCGACCCTTGGTGACGTTGCCGACCGGAACCATGATGGGCGAGCCGGTGTCCCGGACCTCCTGACCGCGGACGAGGCCGTCGGTCGGGTTCAGGGCGATGGCGCGCACCAGGTCGTCGCCGAGGTGCAGTGCGACCTCGAGGGTGATCTCGTTCGACTCGTCGCCAATGACGATGGTCGTCTTGAGCGCGTTGTACATGCCAGGGATCGAGTCGTGCGGGAACTCGATGTCCACCACGGGTCCCGTTACGCGGGCGATCCGGCCCACAGCGCCTGCCGTGTCCTCCGCGAGGACTGGCGCGATTGCGGTGTCAGTCATTGCTCTCTCTTCTCTGGGTTAGTTCTTGGCGGATGAGAGCGCGTCGGCTCCACCCACGATCTCGGAAATCTGCTGCGTGATCTCGGTCTGGCGCGCGTTGTTCGACAAGCGCGTGAAGTCCTTGATGAGCTTGTCTGCGTTGTCGCTGGCCGACTTCATGGCCTTCTGACGGCTGGCGTGCTCCGACGCCGCGGACTGCAACATGGCGTTGAAGATGCGGCTTTCGATGTACACGGGCAGCAACGCGTCGAGGACGGTCTCGGGGTCCGGCTCGAATTCGTACAGCGGCAACGTGGAGGGAACGTCGCTGGCTTCACCCTCGACGACCTCCAGCGGCAGCAGGCGAACGACCTGGGGAACCTGGGTGACCATGCTCACGAAACGGTTGTAGACGATGTGGATCTCATCGACGCCACCGTCGTCGGCTCCGCGAAGGAAGGCCGAGAGCAACGCGTCGCCGATTTCCTGGGCGGTGTCGAATTCCGGACGGTCGGTGCCGCCGGTCCAGGACTGTTCGGAAACGCGACGGCGGAAGCTGAAGTACGCCAAAGCCTTCCGTCCGACCAGGTAGTAGACGACGTCCTTGCCCTGGCTGCGCAGCAGCTCGCTGAGCTGCTCAGCCTCCCGCAGCACCTGGGAGCTGAACGCTCCCGCGAGGCCACGGTCGGAGGCGAAGATGACGACCGCGGCACGGTCGATGACCTCGGGCTCGGTGGTCAGCACGTGCTCCACGTTCGAGTAGGTGGCGACCGCCGAGACCGCCTGCGTGATCGCACGCGAATACGGGGTGGAAGCCGCAACCCGCGCCTGCGCCTTCTGGATGCGCGAAGCGGAGATCAGCTCCATGGCCCGAGTGATCTTCTTGGTCGTCTGGGCAGACTTGATCTTCTGCCGGTAGACCCGAAGTTGCGCTCCCATGTGTCTCCTGTGCTTGCTTAGATATTGTGTCGATGAGTGTCAAGAACCTCAGGTTCGCGCTGCCTGGGCGCCGCGAACCTGAGAGCGCGGTCAGCGCTTGTGCTTGACGATCTTTTCCTGGTTGACGTCTTCTTCCTTCGTCGCGACGAACTCTTCGCGACCGACGGAGGCGAGGGGCTTGCCCTCACCGGTCTGGAATTCATGCTTGAAGGTGTCGATCGCGCCGGTCAGCTCGGCGACAGTATCGTCGCTGAGCACGTTGGTCTCCCGCAGCGTGGTGAGGATGCCGGTGGTACGTCCCAGGAAGTCGAGCAGTTCGCGCTCAAAACGCAGGATGTCTTCGAGGGGAACCTCGTCGAGCTTGCCGTTGGTGCCGGCCCAGATCGAGACGACCTGGTCTTCGACCGGGTACGGCGAGTATTGCGGCTGCTTGAGCAGCTCGGTCAGGCGGGCACCACGAGCAAGCTGGCGACGGCTGGCCGGGTCGAGGTCCGACGCGAACATCGAGAATGCCTCGAGCGAGCGGTACTGGGCCAGTTCGAGCTTGAGGGTACCGGAGACCTTCTTGATCGACTTGACCTGGGCGTCACCGCCGACTCGGGAGACCGAGATTCCCACGTCGACCGCTGGGCGCTGGTTGGCGTTGAAGAGGTCGGACTGCAGGAAGATCTGGCCGTCGGTGATCGAGATCACGTTGGTCGGGATATACGCGGCGACGTCGTTGGCCTTGGTTTCGATGATCGGCAGTCCGGTCATCGATCCGGCGCCGAGCTCGTCGGAAAGCTTGGCACAACGCTCGAGCAGACGGGAGTGCAGGTAGAACACGTCGCCGGGGTACGCTTCGCGTCCCGGCGGGCGACGCAGCAAGAGCGACACCGCACGGTAGGCCTCGGCCTGCTTGGACAGGTCGTCGAAGACGATGAGGACGTGCTTGCCGGCGTACATCCAGTGCTGGCCGATGGCCGAGCCGGTGTACGGGGCGAGGTACTTGAAGCCGGCCGGGTCGGAGGCGGGGGCCGCGACGATGGTCGTGTACTCCATCGCTCCTGCGTCCTCGAGGGCACCCTTCACCGAAGCGATGGTGGAGCCCTTCTGGCCGATGGCGACGTAGATGCAGCGGACCTGCTTGTTGGTGTCGCCGGAATCCCAGTTGGCCTTCTGGTTGATGATGGTGTCCACCGCGATGGCGGTCTTGCCGGTCTGGCGGTCACCGATGATCAGCTGGCGCTGGCCACGGCCGATCGGGATCATGGCGTCGATGGCTTTGATGCCGGTCTGCATCGGTTCGTGCACGCTCTTGCGGTGCATGACGCCGGGCGCCTGCAGCTCGAGGGCACGACGACCGTCGGTCGCGATCTCACCAAGACCGTCGATCGGGGCGCCGAGCGGGTCGACGACGCGCCCGAGGTAGCCGTCGCCGACGGGTACGGAGAGGACCTCGCCGGTGCGGTACACCTCCATGCCTTCGACGATGCCGGCGAACTCGCCGAGGACGACAACACCGATCTCATCTTCGTCGAGGTTCAGCGCGAGGCCGAGGGTGCCGTCCGCGAACTTGATGAGCTCGTTGGCCATCACGCCGGGGAGACCCTGCACGTGGGCGATGCCATCGCCCGCGGTGCTGACGTAGCCGACCTCGGTGGTAGCGGCCTTGTTCGGCTCATAGGACTTCACGAAGTCCTGGAGAGCGTTACGGATCTCATCGGGGCTGATCGTTAGTTCTGCCATCATCTTCCCTTTTCTGTACAGCAGTACAGGCTTTGTCTTTTCGACACGTTACCGTCTCGAGGTTTGTGTGTTCTGGGCAACCCGGAGGTTACCCAGCAAGCTGCAGTCTCAGGTCCTTGAGACGGGTGGCGACGCTGCCGTCGATGACGTCGTCGCCGATCTGTACTTTCAGGCCGCCGACGACGGATGCGTCGATGACCTCGTTGAGGGCGACCTTGCGTCCGTAACGGGTCGAGAGCGTCGCCGCGAGGCGGTCCCGCTGCCCCGGCTGCAGCGCTGCCGCCACGGTGACCGTTGCGATGATGCTGTCGGCCTGATCGGCAACGATCGTCGCCGCATCCGTGAGCAGTTCGCCGATGCGGCGGCCGCGAGGCTGCTGTACCAGGTGCCGAACGATGGCGAGGGTCTGGGGCGACACCTTGCCGGACAGGAGCGCCTGGATAAGGCCGACCTTGGCTGAGGACTTACCCAGCTTGCTGGTCAACGCCAATTCGAGTTCGGCGTCCGAGGACACCGCCGCACCGAAGAGGAACAGCTCGGATCGAATCGACACGTCCGGCGCTGCCGAGTCCGCGCTCACGCGCAACGCGAGCTCCTCGATGGCGGCCAGCAGGTCCTGCTGGCTTGACCACCGGCCGGCCGCGACCGACAGCAGCAGCTCGAGAGCGGCGGGCGTGAGCGTGGCACCGAAGATCGCACGAACGAGCGCAACCTTCTGGGACGTTTCCGCGGACGCGTCGCCGAGTGCGGCGAGCAACTGCGAAGAGTCACCGATGACTCGGCCTGCGTCGAACAGGTTCTCACCCGTCGCCAGATCAGCCCAGTCAGCGTGGGCGGCGAGGGCCGCCCGCGACGTGGCCAAGGCTTCTCTGGTGGCGCTTCCCATGTGTCTTAGTTCTTTCCGGCCGAAGGGGCCGTGTTCTCGGTGGCTTCGATGTCTGCGAGGAACCGCTCAACCATGGCGCTTGCACGCGCATCGTCGTTCAGGCTCTCGCCGATGACACCGGAGGCGAGGTCGATGGCCAGGCTGCCCACTTCGCTGCGGAGCGACAGAACGGCGGCCTGACGTTCGGCCTCGATCTGCGCCTTAGCGGCTGCCGTGATGCGGTTGGCCTCAGAAGTGGCCTGTTCCCGCAGCTCGGCGAGGATGCGCTGACCGTCGGCACGTGCCTGCTCGCGGATCTGGCCGGCTTCGACGCGAGCGACAGCCAGCTGGGCGGTGTACTGCTCGAGAGCAGCTTCGGCCTTGCGCTGGGCGTCGTCTGCCTTGGCGATGTTCCCTTCGATGGCCTCCGCACGGTCGTCAAGGATCTGACGGAAACGCGGGATCGCGAAGCGTACAAAGAAGACCATGACAACCAGGAGGACGACAAGCGACCAGGTGATGTCGTAGATTTCCGGAAGGAACGGGTTAGAGTTCCCTTCCGCTGCGAGAACAAGCTCAGGCATTGTGCTAATCCCTAGACGAAGATGAAGAATACGGCAACACCGATGAACGCGAGGAGCTCGGTGAACGCGATGCCGAGGAACATGGTGACCTGGAGACGGCCGGCGAGCTCAGGCTGGCGAGCCATGGCTTCAACGGTCTTTCCGGCGACGATACCGATGCCGATGCCGGGACCGATCGCGGCGAGTCCGTAACCGACTGTCGCAATGTTGCCGGTGATCTCGGCGAGGATGGTGGGTTCCACTAGGTGTTTCCTTTCAATCGAAAAACGACGTCGGTCGACGTAGCCAGTTCAGTTGTGTCAGTGCTCTTCAGCCACGGCTTGTTGCACGTACACGGCGGTCAGGAGGGTGAAGATGTACGCCTGGAGGATGTAGACGGCGAATTCAACGAAGGTGAAGATGAACCCGAACGCGAGTGTGCCCACGCCGAAGAGTCCGGCCCATCCACCGGCGGTGAAGAAGAAGAAGTTCGTGGCGCTGAAGCACAGCACGAGCAAGAGGTGCCCGACCATCATGTTGAGCAGGAGTCGCAGGGCCAGCGAGAGCGGCCGCACGATGAAGATGTTGATGAACTCGATCGGCGCGAGCAGGATGTAGATCGGCCACGGCACACCGGCGGGGAAGAGCGAGTTCTTGAAGAACTTGCCCGGGCCCAGGGCCTTGATGCCCGCGTAGATGAACACGACGTAGGCGACGAGGCCGAGAAGCAGCGGCATCGCGATGATCGATGTTCCCGAGATGTTCATGAACGGCACCACACCGGTGATGTTCATGGCCAGGATGCCGAAGAACAGTCCGGCGAGCAGCGGCAGGTAGCGCCGGCCCATTTCCTTGCCCAGGATCTGGTCGGCGATCTGCACCTGCACGAAACCGAGCGCCAGTTCGGCGATGCTCTGGTTACGGCCGGGAACCCGGGACGGCTTCCGAAGGGCGATCCAGAAGAGGAGCAGCATGAGGCCGATGGCCACCAGGCGCACCAGGATGATGCGGTTGATCTCGAACGGGGTGCCTTCGAAGAACAGCGCGGGGAGCCCAAGGAACTCTCCGATTCCAGGAGCGGTGAACTCGCCGTCGGAAGCCATCGGAATCAGCAAGTTCGCAGCGGTAAGCAACAGCGCTATCTCCTGTTTCTGTGCGGACGCACAAAGGCGACAGTGGGGGAATATCGGTCAGGGGCTCGGGGGCGCACACTGCCACCTGAGAGTGTTTTCACTTTATCAACAATCGTTCGCTGTGACTAATCGAGGTCACCGCGCCGTCTGGGCGTGGTGTCGTCGTTTTCGCTCGGCAGGGCGACATTACTCGCGTAACCCAAACGGGAGCGGAAAACGACGATCACGTCGATCAGCATGGTGCCCACCGCCCCGGCGATCACGGTGAGGAAGAGCACCATCGTCTGAACGAAGGGCGCATCCCGGAGCAGCGCCAGGATCACGATGAAGACCACGATCTTCAGCAGCCAGGCGCCCATCACGATTCCAAAGAACACGGCGATGTCGAAACGCATGGCGCCGATGATGCTGCCCGCCGTGATCGAGGCGAACAGCACGGCCAGGATTGTTCCGATGAGTGCGCTGATGAGGCCGTTCGTGCCGGCTAACAGGTAGCCGAGGCCGCCGCCGATGACGGCGATCCCGATCGCGAGCAGGCCGGTGTACTTGAGAACCTCGGTGAGGATCTTCTTGGCGTCCACGGGGACGATCCGGGGGCCGGCCGTGGGCAGATCGGGGGATACAGGTGCGGGGGTCATACGGGCTCCTTGGCGTCAGACGCCTCGTCGAGGGGATCAAGCCGGGCAATGGTCGGGACGCCGATGGCGCCGGTCGCCGGGGCGAGCTGGCTGGCGGCCTCGATGGCCTTGCGGCGGCTCAGCGGGGCGAGGGTCACCACTGTGCAGATGACCAGGGCGCTCACCAGGAAGACCGTGGCCCACCAGGTGGGCAGTCCGAAGAACACCGGCAGCACGTAATAGAGGAGGCAGCCCACCGAGGCGGCGGCGGTCCAGCCGTAGAAGATCAGCACGGCGTGCAGGTGGGAGTGCCCCATGTCCAGCAGCCGGTGATGCAGATGTTTGCGGTCGGCGCTGAACGGCGATTTTCCGGCTCGCACCCGCCGGAACACCGCCAGGCCGAAGTCGAGCAGCGGGATGATCAGGATCGCCACCGGCAGGATCAACGGGATGAAGGCCGGGAACAGCTGGGACCGGTTGATCGCCGTCGGGTCGACCTGACCGGTGATCGCGATGGCCGACGTGGCCATCAGGAGGCCGACCAGGAGGGCGCCGGCGTCGCCCATGAACATCTTGGCCGGGTGCCAGTTCACCGGAAGGAAGCCCACGCAGGCGCCGACGAGGATCGCGGCGATGAGGGAGGCCAGGTTGAAGTAGTTGGTGGGTGAGGTGTCGCGCACCAACAGGTAGCTGTAGATGAAGAACACACCGTTGGCGATCAGGGCGACCCCGGCCACCAGGCCGTCCAGGCCGTCGATGAAGTTGATCATGTTCATCACGATGACGATGGCCATGACCGTGATCACGATGGACATCCAGGACGATCCCACCGTGAGGCCGCCGATGGGCAGCGAGAAGACCTGCACGCCCTGCCAGGCCACCAGGCCCGCGGCAATGAACTGGCCCAGCAGTTTGGTCATCCAGTCGAGGTCCCAGATGTCGTCGGCCACACCGAGAAGCACGATCAGCAGGGCGGCGCCGAGAATGGCCATGATCTGGTGCGGGTCGGCGAAGATCAACCGCAGGGGTGCGAACTGGGAGGCCACCAGATAGGAGACCCCGAAGGCGACCAGGATGCCGAGGAACATGGCGATACCGCCCAGCCGGGGCGTCGGGCGGGTGTGCACGTCGCGTTCGCGGATCTTGGGGTACAGCCGGTACTTATGGGTCAGCTTGAGCACCACGATCGACATGAGGAAGGTCACGACCGCCGACACGAGCGCCAAGAGGACGAAAAGAGTCATTACTCGGCCACCGGTGCAAGGGCGTCGCCGATGACGGCCTCGATGGCTGCCCGGGAGATCACACCGTTCCGCACGATCACGAGTTTGCCGCCGTTGGTGGCGAACCCGGTCGCATCCACGATTGTGGAGGAGGTGTCGCCGGCGCGGTCGCCGATCGGTTCGTAGTCCAGGCCGGCCACTCCCCCGTCGAGATAGACCGCGACGCTCACGCCGAGCATCTCTTCGGCGCCGATGACGTCGATGGCCGAGGGCTGGCCGCTGGTGTTGGCGCTGGAGACGGCGAGCGGGCCGGTCTCGGCCAGCAGGTCAAGGGCCACCTGGTTGCGGGGCATCCGCAGCGCGACCGTGCCGCGGGTGTCGCCGAGGTCCCAGACCAGGGACGGCTGCGCGATGAGCACCACGGTGAGTCCGCCGGGCCAGAATTCGGCGACCAGGGCGCGCACGGGCTCCGGCACATCCTGGGCGAGCGCGTCGAGGGTGGGGATCCCCGGGATGAGCACGGGAGGCGGCGAGGTGCGGTCGCGGCCCTTGGCATCCAGCAGCCGCTGCACGGCCTCGGCGTTGAACGCGTCCGCGGCCACGCCGTAGACGGTGTCGGTGGGGATGACAACGAGCGCGCCGCGGCCGATCGCCGAGCGTGCCAGTCGCATGCCGGTCGAGCGTTCCTCGTCGACCGAGCAATCATAGATACGTGTCATCGGGCACGATTCTAGTGCAGCCCGCCTGTGAGGCCCCGGCGACCCACGGCACGCGAACTGTGAGCTAAGCCCCTGAAAACGCGCGTTTTCGGTGCTTTTCTCTCAGTTCGCGGAAGGGGCGAGGGTTTTCTCCATCACGATCTTGGTGGGCTCGTAGTCGAGGGATGTATACAGGGCGCGGGCCACGGCGTTGCGGGCGAAGACGTTCAGGGTGAGTTTGGCGGCGCCCAGTCGGGCGGCTTCGGCCTCGGCGAGCAACATCGCCAGGCGGCCGTGACCGCGGCCCCTGAACTGTTCGAACACCACGATGTCGAGGATCCACCAGTTGGTGAGGTCGTCGGCCGGGCCAGCGGAGAGCCAGAGCACACCGACATGCTCGTCGGCGACCCTGATCGAATAGACGCGCTGCCCGGGGGCGGGCCGGCCGTGCGGGAACTCGCGCCGAGTGGCTTCGGCGGCCTTGTTCTCGGCGGCGGCCCGGCTGAGCCCGGCGGCCTCGAGGTCGTCGGTGTAGTCGGCGACGCTGGACACCAGCCACGCGGCGAGTTCGGTCTCTCCGAGCGGGCGGAGTCCGGCGGTCACGGGCGCAGCGCCGTTGTGGTGCGGTCGCGGGTGGTCAGGTCGCGGTGGGTGGCGGTGGCCCGCCAGCCATCGGCGTCCAGCAGCGCGCGGATCTCGGCGCCCTGCAGTTCGCCGTGCTCGATCGCGAGCACTCCCCCGGCACGCAGCAGGCGGAGGCCCGTCTGTGAGACCAGGCGAACCACGTCGAGGCCGTCCGGTCCGCCGTACAGGGCGTGGGCGGGGTCGAACAGGCGCACTTCCGGGTCGCGCGGGATGGCGGCGGCCGGGATGTAGGGCGGGTTCGAGACCACCACGGCCACCGTGCCGTCGAGTTCGGGGAAGGCGTCGGCCAGGTCGGCGAACACCAGGGTGGCGTTCTCGGCGCCAACCTCGGCGAAGTTGCGGCTGGTCCAGGGGAAGGCGTCCGGGGAGTTCTCGCAGGCGAACACCCTGGCGTGCGGCACCTCGGTGGCCAGGGCCAGGGCGATGGCGCCGCTGCCGGTGCCGAGGTCCACGCCGACGGGTTCGGGCTCGGCCATCGAGCGCAGGGCGTCGATGGCGATCTGGGCGACGCCTTCGGTCTCAGGGCGCGGCACGAAGACGCCGGGGCCGACGTTCAGCTCCAGGGACCGGAACGGCGCCCGGCCGGTGATGTGCTGCAGGGGTTCACGCTTGGCGCGGCGTTCGACGAGGGTGGCGATGGCGGCCGCGTCGGTCTCGGTCAGTGGGGTGCCCAGGATCGCGGCGGCCTGCACCTGGCCCCGGCTCTGACGGAGGATGTGCCCGATCAGGAGGTCGGCATCCACCTCGGCGTCGTCGATGCCGGCCCGGCCAAGGGTGGCGGCCGCGTGGGCGCGAGCCCGGTCGACTGTGGTCGGGGTTGGAGAAGGCGGAGCTGGGTTGTTGCTGGGAGCTGTCACAAAGTGAAATCTTACGCACCTCCCTGAGCATCGTCGGGGCTCTAGGCTGAACAAGGCCAGCTGTCGAGCACCCCGTTACGGCGTCACCCACCCCGGCGGCTCCTCCGCAGAAACACAAAGCTCCCTGGTGAGCCCTCAGGAAAGGTCTACCGATGTCCGCACGGATCTACTCAGACATTACCGAAACCGTCGGCGGTACCCCGATGGTGAGACTGAACCGGCTGCCCGGCACCTCCACCGCGACGGTGCTCGCCAAGCTCGAGTTCTACAACCCGTCCAGCAGCGTCAAGGACCGCATCGGCATCGCCATCGTGGATGCCGCCGAGGCGTCGGGCGAGCTCAAGCCCGGCGGCACCATCGTTGAAGGCACCAGCGGCAACACCGGCATCGCCCTGGCCATGGTCGGCGCCGCCCGCGGCTACAAGGTGATCCTGGCGATGCCGGAGACCATGAGCAAGGAGCGCAAGATCCTGCTGCGCGCGTACGGCGCGGAGCTCGTGCTGACGCCGGGTGCCGCCGGCATGCGCGGCGCGGTCGAAACGGCTCAGGAAATCGTCGCGGCCACGCCGGGCGCGATCTGGGCCCGCCAGTTCGACAACCCGGCCAACCCCGCCATCCACAAGGCCACCACGGGAGTGGAGATCTGGGACGACACCGACGGCGCAGTTGACCTGCTCGTGGCCGGTATCGGCACCGGCGGTACCCTCACCGGCACCGGCCAGTTGCTCAAGGAGCGGAAGCCGTCCGTGCGCGTCATCGGCGTCGAGCCCAAGGACTCCCCCATCCTCAACGGCGGTGCGCCAGGCCCGCACAAGATCCAGGGCATCGGCGCCAACTTCGTGCCGAGCGTGCTGGACACCCACGTCTACGACGAGGTCACCGATGTGACCCTCGCCGACTCGGTCGCCACCGCCCGCGCACTCGCCACCGACGAGGGCATCCTCGCCGGAATCTCCGGCGGCGCCGCGGTCTGGGCTGCCCTGGAGCAGGCCAAGCTGCCCGAGAACGCCGGCAAGACCATCGTCGTGATCGTGCCCGGCTTCGGCGAACGGTACATCAGCACTGTGCTTTACGAAGATCTCGTCTAGGGTGCCCGGCATGGGAGTGTTCGCACGCGTTCGCGAGGACATCGCGATGGCGCAGAGGCACGACCCCGCCGCGCACAGCAAGGCGGAGGTCGTGCTCGCCTACAGCGGTGTGCACGCCGTGTGGGCCTACCGCGTCACTCACCGGCTGTGGTTGGCAGACCTCCGCCTGCCGGCCCGTCTGCTCTCGCAGTTCACCAGGTTCCTCACCGGCGTGGAGATCCACCCCGGTGCCATCATCGGCCGGCGCCTGTTCATCGACCACGGCATGGGGGTGGTGATCGGCGAGACCGCCGTTGTCGGCGACGACGTGATGCTCTATCACGGGGTCACTCTGGGCGGGAAGAGCCGGCACGGCAACGTGCCCGGCACCCGGCGCCACCCCCACCTGCTCGACGGCGTCACCGTGGGCGCCGGCGCCAAGATCCTCGGCCCCATCACGCTGGGCGAGTGGAGCACCGTGGGCGCCAACGCCGTCGTCACCAAGGACGCCCCGGCCCGGTCGATCCTGCTCGGAATCCCCGCTCGCGCGCAGCCGGGCACCGCCGAGGAGATCAAGGCGGCACGCTGCCTGCTCAAATCCGACGCTTGAACTCGCTTCAACCGCTTTTCCTGCGAGGCGGCCGCGCCCAACGGCCGTCGTCGCGCAGAATCTTCGAGCCCGGCAATCAGCTGTAACACCCGGTCGGTTTGTGTCGGTTGTTGGCAGAATAGTTGTCATGACAACTTCAGCCGCCGCCCCCACCGCCGCTCTCTCCCTGCCGATCCTCGACCTCTCAAGGCTCGACGCAGGCCCGGAGGAAGCCGCGGCGTTCCGTGCGGAGCTGCGCGAAGTGACCCACGAATACGGGTTCTTCTACCTCACCGGCCATGGCGTTCCGGCCGGGCTGATCAAACGTGTCATGACCACCTCCCGGGCATTCTTCAACCTGCCCGAAGACGACAAAATGGCCATCGAGAACCTCAAGAGCCCGCATTTTCGCGGCTACACCCGGGTGGGCGGCGAACTCACCCAGGGCAAGGTGGACTGGCGCGAGCAGATCGACATCGGCGCGGAGCGCCCGGCGCTCGAGCTCACGACGGATGACGCCGACTACCTGCGCCTCGAGGGCCCCAACCAGTGGCCGGAGAACCTGCCAGCCCTCAAGGAGGTCATGGCCCAGTGGCGCGACGAGCTCAATGACGTCGCCCTCCGGCTGATGCAGGCGTGGGCGCTCTCCCTCGGCGCCCCGCAGGATGTTTTCGACGCTGCCTTCGCCGAGAAGCCGTCGACCCTGATCAAGATCGTTCGCTACCCCGGCAAGTCAGACCCCACACCCAAGCAGGGCGTCGGCGCACACAAGGACTCCGGTGTGCTCACGCTGCTGTTCGTCGAGCCCGGCAAGGGCGGCCTGCAGGTGGAGAAGGACGGCGAGTGGATCGACGCTCCCCCGCTCGACGGCGCCTTCGTGGTGAACATCGGCGAACTGCTCGAGGTGGCCACGGATGGCTACCTCAAGGCCACCGTGCACCGGGTGATCTCCCCGCTGATCGGCACCGACCGCATCTCGATCCCGTTCTTCTACAGCCCGGCGCTGGATGCCACCATCCCGGTGCTCACGCTTCCGGAGGAACTGCACGCCCCCGGCATCACCGTGGACCCGGAGAACCCGATCTTCACCACCTACGGCGAGAACGTGCTCAAGAGCCGGATGCGCGCGCACCCCGACGTCGCGGCGATCCACCACCCCGACCTGGTCAAGTAGGCACTCAGGCTCCGGGGCCGGTCGCGTCGAGCGCGAGCCTGACGCCCACCACGCCCAACTCCTTCGCGAACCAGTGCTCGGCATAGGGTTCGGTGTTGAACGGGGCGACCTCGGCGAAGCCGGATCGGGCGTAGAGCCGGCGGGCCTCGACGAGATCGCTGCGCACCGTCAGACGCAGCGTGCCGAGCCCAGCAACCGTGGCGAGGCCGTCCAGGTAGGCCAGCAGCCCGGCCCCGGCGCCGGCGCCCCTGGCCTCGGCCGCCACGTAGACGCGAGTCAGCTCGCCGATGCGCGCGTCGACGAAACGCACCCCGCCGCAGGCGACAGGCACGCCGTCCAGCATCCCGAGCACGAGCACGCCGGAGTCGCCCTGCAGGTCCTCGCTCGGCTCATCCGCCATCGCGGAATCGACCTCAGCGGGCAACGCGACTCGGCCCCAGTACCGGCCGACGATGTCGTTGTAATAGGCCCTGAGCATCCCGGCTGCGGCGGGCGAGCCCGGGTCTGTGGTGACGAAGCTGAGCCCGGGCATGGTTGAAATCCTAGTTGGGCGCCACTTCTCACCGGTCGCGAGTCGACCCCGGAACCGCACCAGACGCTGGTCGAGCCCGTCGAGACCCGCCAGCCGGTCCACGGAACGCCGCCACGGCATCCGCAGGCCGGCCCACCAGGTTTCGACAAGCTCAACCAACGATCGGGCGCGCCCCGCAGGGATGCCGCCAGCCGGTCTCGGGAACACAAGCACACGCTGGTCGAGCCCGTCGAGACCCCGCGAGCCGGTCTCGGGAACACAAGCACACGCTGGTCGAGCCCGTCGAGACCCCGCGAGCCGGTCCACGGAACGCTGCCACGACATCCGCAGGCCGGGTCACCAGGTTTCGACAAGCTCAACCAACGATCGGGCGCGCCCCGCAGGGATGCCGCCAGCCGGTCTCGGGAACACAGGCAGACGCTGGTCGAGCCCGTCGAGACCCCGCGAGCCGGTCCACGGAACGCTGCCACGACATCCGCAGGCCGGGTCACCAGGTTTCGACAAGCTCAACCAGCGATCGGGCGCGCCCCGCAGGGATGCCGCCAGCCGGTCCACGGAACGCTGCCACGACATCCGCAGTCCGGGTCACCGGGTTTCGACAAGCTCAACCAACGATCGGGCGGGGAATGAGAAAGGGCGCCCCGGCCGAAGCCTGAGCGCCCTTTCTGGTGGAGCAGGAGCTAGTCGTGGTCACCGATCTCAGCGAGGCGGGTGGCCTCGTCGGCGGTGATGCACGAGTCGATGACGGCATCCAGGGCTCCGTTCATCACGGTGTCCAGGTTGTACGCCTTGTAGCCGGTGCGGTGGTCCGCGATCCGGTTCTCCGGGAAGTTGTACGTGCGGATGCGCTCCGACCGGTCCATGGTGCGGATCTGGCCCTTGCGCACCAGCGAGGCGGCCTCGTCGATCTCTTCCTGCTGCCGGGCAAGGACGCGGGCGCGGAGGACCCGCATACCCGCTTCCTTGTTCTGCAGCTGGCTCTTCTCGTTCTGCATGGCCACCACGATCCCGGTGGGGAGGTGGGTGATGCGCACGGCGGAGTCGGTGGTGTTGACCGACTGGCCACCGGGGCCGCTGGAGCGGTACACGTCGATCTTGAGGTCGTTCGGGTGCAGCTCGACCTCTTCGGGCTCATCGACCTCGGGGAAAACGAGAACGCCAGCCGCCGAGGTGTGGATGCGTCCCTGCGACTCGGTGGCCGGCACCCGCTGGACGCGGTGCACACCACCCTCGTACTTGAGGTGCGCCCAGACGCCTTCGGCGGGGTCGGCCGAGTTGCCCTTGATGGCCAGCTGGATGTCTTTGATGCCGCCGAGGTCGCTCGTGGTCTGCTCGATGATCTCGGTCTTCCAGCGCTTGGACTCCGCGTAGTGCAGGTACATGCGCAGGAGGTCCGCGGCGAACAGTGCGGATTCCGCACCGCCCTCCCCCATCTTGATCTCCATGATCACGTCGCGGGCGTCCAGCGGGTCACGCGGGATCAGCAGGCGCCGCAGCTTTTCGGCTGCGGCCTCCAGCTGGTCCACGAGCCCCGGGATCTCTTCCGCGAACGAGTCGTCCTCGTCGGCGAGTTCCCGAGCTGCTTCGAGGTTGTCGCCAATCTCTTTCCACTCGACCCACGCTGCGATGATGCGGCTGAGCTCGGCGTAACGGCGGTTGACCTTCTTGGAACGGGCGGGGTTGGCGTGCAACTCCGGGTCCGCCAGCTGGGACTGCAGCTCGTCGTGCTCAGCCTGCAGAGTCAGGACAGACTCGAACATCAGTGATCCTTGTCTGACCCGTTCGGGGTCGGCATCGACTTCTGAACCTGCATCAGGAACTCGACGTTGGACGACGTCTCCTTCAGGCGGCCCAGGATGACCTCGAGCGCCTGCTGCTGCTCGAGTCCGGCGAGGGCGCGGCGCAGCTTCCAGGTGATCTTGACCTCATCGGCGCTCATCAGCATTTCTTCGCGGCGGGTGCCGGATGCGTTGACGTCGACGGCCGGGAAGATCCGCTTGTCAGCCAGGTGGCGCGACAGGCGCAGCTCCATGTTGCCGGTGCCCTTGAACTCCTCGAAGATCACCTCGTCCATCTTGGACCCGGTCTCCACCAGTGCGGAGGCGAGGATGGTGAGCGAGCCACCGTTCTCGATGTTGCGGGCAGCACCGAAGAACCGCTTGGGCGGGTACAGCGCGGAGGCGTCGACACCACCGGAGAGGATCCGGCCGCTCGGCGGGGCGGTCAGGTTGTAGGCGCGGCCCAGGCGGGTGATCGAGTCGAGCAGCACGACGACGTCGTGGCCCAGCTCCACCAGGCGCTTGGCGCGCTCGATGGCCAGCTCGGCGACCGTGGTGTGGTCCTCGGCGGGGCGGTCGAAGGTGGAGGCGATGACCTCACCCTTCACCGTGCGCTGCATGTCGGTGACCTCTTCGGGGCGCTCGTCAACCAGGACGACCATGAGGTGGACCTCGGGGTTGTTCGTGGCGATGGCGTTGGCGATCTGCTGCATGACGATGGTCTTGCCGGCCTTGGGCGGTGCGACGATCAGGCCGCGCTGGCCCTTGCCGATCGGGGCGACGAGGTCGATGATGCGCTGGGTCAGCTTGCCCGGCTCGGTCTCGAGGCGCAGGCGCTCCTGCGGGTAGAGCGGCGTGAGCTTCTGGAATTCGACGCGGGTGGCGGCTTCCTCGACGGTCAGACCGTTGATGGAGTCGACCTTGACGATCGCGTTGTACTTCTGGCGGCCGCTCTGGTCACCCTCGTGCGGCTGACGGATCGAGCCGACGACGGCGTCACCCTTGCGCAGGTTGTACTTCTTGACCTGGCCGAGCGAGACGTAGACGTCGCTGGCGCCGGGCAGGTAGCCGGAGGTGCGCACGAACGCGTAGTTGTCGAGAACGTCCAGGATGCCGGCGACCGGGATGAGCACGTCATCGTCGGTCAGCTCGGGCTCGAAGTCGTCGTTGGTGGTGGCGCCGCGACGCTTGCGGTCACGGAAACGGCTGCGGTTGTTGCGGCCGTTCAGCTCGTCCTCGGGACCGGAGTTGCGGTCAAGGCCCTGGTTGCGGTCCTGGCCCTGACGCTCCTGCTGGGCGCGGTCGCTCTGCGCACGGTCGTTCTGGCGGTCCTGCTGGCGGTCCTGGCCCTGGCCGCGGTTGCCGGCCTGGCGCTGGTTGGCCTGACGGTCGTCGCCGCGCTCGGCGCCACGGTCATCCGCCTGCGGAGCACGGTCACCCTGGGCACGGTCGCCCTGGTTGCGGTCGCCCTGCTGGTTCTGGTTGCGGTCGCCGCCGCGGCTGCGGTTGCGGCTGCGTCCCTGACGGGGTTGGTCCGACTGCTCGGACTGCTCGTCGGTCTGCTCGGTGGAGCTGGTGTCGGCCTGCTCGGTCGCTTCGACCTGTTCGGCCGGCTCAACCTGCTCGGTCTGTTCGGTCTGCTCGGTGCGCTCGGCACGGCCACCGCGCTGGTTGCGCTGGCGTCCGCCGCGCTCGGAGCGCTCGGCACGAACCACGCCCTCCGGACGCTGGATGCGCGACTCGGTGCTCTCGGCGCTGACGGCCTCAGCGGACTCGGCCTCTGCGGGTGCGGCGTCGGTCGTGTCGGCCGGGGCCTCGTAGCCGTCTTCGGCGTTCTGGGCGTCGATCAGGCTGCGCGCGTCGAAGGCGTTGCGGGCGGTGGCAGCGTTGTTGTTGCGGTTGTTGCCGCCGTTGCGGCCACCGTTGTTGCGCGACTCGGTGCGGCTCTCCGTGCGCGAGTCGGTGCGGTTCTCGGTGCGGCCGTTGCCGCGACGGTTGCGGCCGTTTCCGGTCTGCTCCGTGACGTGCTCGGCGACCGGGGCAGCAGCGTCGGCGACCGGGGCGGCAGCCTCCGCGGCGTTCGCGGTGGCGACGGCCTCGGCGATGGCGGCCTCGGTGATCGTGGCGGTGCTGGCGCGCTTGCGCGCCTGGCGAACCGGCTTCTCAACGACAAGGGCGTCAGCAACGATGTTGTCGGTGGCGCCGGCGTAGGTGGTGGGGGCCGTGGTCTTGCGAGTCTTCGCGGCCTCCGGGATGATCAGGCCGAGGCCCAGGTCGCCGTCGGCGTTGACGTGGGCGACGGCGGGTGCCGACGTCGCCGTCGAGACCCGGCGGGAGACCCGCTTCTTGGGTGCGGCCTCGGCCGGCGCCTCGACAGGTGCCTCGGTGACACTTGCGGGGGCGGCATCGACGGGGGCAGCCTCTACGGGTGCGTCGGCGGGTGCCGCAGCCTCGGTCGTGTGGGACTGGTTCGCGGTGATTGCGTCCACGAGCTCTCCTTTACGAAGTTTGGATGCGCCCTGGATACCCAGTTCGCCCGCCAGAGCCTGAAGCTCGGCGACTCGAAGGGTGGTCAGGCGTGAGATGTCCACGCCGTTGGCGTGGAGGTTGACGTTGGTCACGGAGTCTTGTCCTTTCCCCTGGCTCTTACGAATTGGCCAGAGAAGATGTTGCAGCGCAGGTAGCTGCGGGTGATCCAGTCCCACGCAGAGGCGGATTGGAGTGAACACACACAGCCACGCAGGAATACGCGATAGCAGTGAGTTACAGGAATACACCAGAGAACAGATCCACGCTGAGGTGGTTTCTATCGGGTGCGCAACCACTCTAGCAGGTTCGCCCGGCAACGCACATTCGCCGACACGCAGAAAGAGCCCCGCCCCGCTCGACGGGAGAAGGGCTCCACTGCGAATGAAGAGTCAGGCGTCGGTACGGATGACGGTGGCGCCCTTGAAATCGACGGCCAGCATCAGCGTCTGCCAGGGCGTCTCGCTGATCTGGGCCACCAGCTCGGCGGCCACCAGGCGCTGCCCGGGGTCGCTGGCGAGCACCAGGATCGAGGGGCCTGCACCGGAGACCACGGCCGCCAAGCCGTGCTCGCGCAGCAGGGTGATCAGCCGGTTGGTCTCCGGCATGGCCGCGGCGCGGTAGCTCTGATGCAGCTTGTCCTCGGTGGCGGCGAGCAGCAGCTCCGGGCTCTGGATGAGCGCGGCGATCAGCAGTGCGGAGCGGGACAGGTTGAAGACGGCGTCCTCGTGCGGCACCGATTCGGGCTGCAGGCTGCGGGCCAGGGCCGTGGACATGGCGTGCACGGGCACGAAGACCAGCGGAGAGACGCCGCGGTGCACCATCAGCTTCTTGTGCTTGGGCCCCTCCGGGGTCATCCACGCGATGGTCAGGCCGCCGAACAGGGCTGGCGCCACGTTGTCCGGGTGCCCCTCCATCTCGGTGGCGAGCACCAGAAGCGCATCGGAGTCGATCTCGACGATTCCCTCAAGCAGGCCCTTTGCGGCCATGATGCCCGAGACGATCGCGGCACCGGATGAGCCCATGCCGCGGCCGTGCGGGATCACGTTCTCTGCGACCAGCTTGAGCCCCGGCAACAGGATTCCGTAGGCGGCGAAGGTGTGCGCGATGGCGCGCACCACGAGGTTGGTCTCGTCCGTGGGCACCTCGCCGGCGCCGATGCCGTGCACCTCGACGACCACACCGGGTTCGTCCTGTACTTCCACCTGCAGGTGGTCGTAGTGCGCGAGGGCCAGCCCCAGGGTGTCGAATCCCGGGCCGAGGTTCGCCGTGGTGGCCGGAACCTTCACGACGACCGAGCGGCCGGCCAGCGCGTTGCGTCCCACTACGGGGAGCGCCGTGGTCATTTCTGGCCCAGACCCAGCAGCTCGGCGATCACGGCGGTGTCGACGGGTACGATCGTGGGCTTCACGTCGCTGCCGTCCGCGGTGCGAAGTGCCCACTGCGGGTCCTTCAGGCCGTGGCCGGTGACGGTGAGTACCACCGTGGCGCCGGCGGGGATTTCGTCGGCGTCGGCGCGTTCGAGCAGGCCGGCGACACTGATCGCGGAGGCGGGCTCCACGAAGATGCCCACCTCGGCGGAGAGGATGCGGTAGGCCTCGAGGATCTTCTCGTCGCTGATAGCGCCGAAGTAACCGTCGCTCACCTCACGGGCGTTCAGCGCGAGGTCCCAGGAGGCCGGGTTGCCGATGCGGATGGCGCTGGCGATGGTCTCCGGGTTCTCCACCCGGTGACCGAGCACGATCGGGGCGCTGCCGGCGGCCTGGAAGCCGAACATCCGGGGCAGTTTCGTGGTGGCGCCGCGAGCGAGTTCTTCGCTGTAGCCGCGGAAGTACGCGGTGTAGTTTCCCGCGTTGCCGACCGGGACGATGTGGAAGTCCGGCGCATCTTCGAGCACCTCGACGACCTCGAACGCGGCCGTCTTCTGGCCCTCGATACGGTCGGGGTTGACCGAGTTGACCAGGTGCACCGGGTAGTTCTTGGCGAGGTCCCGGGCGATGTCGAGGCAGTCGTCGAAGTTGCCCTGCACCTGCAGCAGCTGCGCGTTGTGCGCGATGGCCTGGCTGAGCTTGCCCATGGCGATCTTGCCCTCAGGCACCAGCACGACGGCCTTGATGCCGGCATGGGTGGCGTAGGCGGCGGCGGATGCGGAAGTGTTGCCGGTGGAGGCGCAGATGACGGCCTTGGCGCCGTCTTCGACGGCCTTGGAGATCGCCATCGTCATGCCGCGGTCCTTGAACGACCCGGTGGGGTTCATGCCCTCGTACTTGACCCAGACCTTGGCGCCGGTGCGCGCGGACAGCGCGGCGGCGGGGATCAACGGCGTGCCGCCCTCGCCGAGGGTGATGATCGGGGTGGCGTCTGTGATGTTCAGCCGGTCGGCGTACTCGCGCAGCACACCGCGCCACTGACGGGACTGGGTCTTGACCAACTGCTGCTGACCGGTCTCTTCGCTGGACATCAGACTCCTTCAACTCTCAAAACGGATGCGACATTGGTGACGACACTGTTGGCGGCAAGGTCGCTCACGGTCGCGGCAAGCGCAGCCTCCGTGGCCTCGTGCGTTCCAATGACTAGGGTAGCTGTGCCCGACACGGGCTCGTGACTGGTGGTTCCGGGCGTTTCGAGCGTCATGGACTGTTCGACCTGCGCGAGCGAAACCTTGTTTTTGCTGAACACTCCGGCGATCGTGGCCAGCACGCCCGGCTCATCCGTCACCTCGAGCGTCACGGCGTAGCGAGTGGTGACCTTGCCGATGTCGAGCACCGGCAGGTCGGCGTGGCTGGAGGCCGCGTAGCCGGGCCCGCCCATGACGTGCCGGCGGGCCACCGAAACCAGGTCGCCGAGTACGGCGGAGGCGGTCTGCACTCCCCCGGCTCCGGCGCCGTAGAACATCAGCGGTCCGGCGGCCTCGGCCTCGACGAAGACGGCGTTGTTTGCACCGTGCACGGCGGCGAGCGGGTGTCCGCGGTGCACCATGGCCGGGTAGACCCGGGCCGACACGCCCTGTTCGCCCGTCTCGGGGTCGGTGAGGCGTTCGCAGATGGCGAGCAGCTTGACGACGTAACCGGCCTTACGCGCAGACTCGATCTGCTGCGAGGTGACCTGGGTGATGCCCTCCCGGTGCACCTTCTCGAGCGGAACGTTGGTGTGGAACGCCAGGCTGGCCAGCAGGGCGGCCTTCTGCGCGGCGTCGTAGCCTTCGATGTCGGCGGTGGGGTCGGCTTCGGCGTAACCGAGCGCGGTGGCGGTGGCGAGGGCCTCTTCGAGGGTATCGCCGGCGGTGTCCATCCGGTCGAGGATGAAGTTGGTGGTGCCGTTGACGATGCCGAGGATGCGGTTGACGGTGTCACCGGCGAGGCTGTCGCGCAGGGGGCGCACGATGGGGATCGCGCCGGCCACGGCGGCCTCGTAGTTGAGCTGGGCGCCCACCTGGTCGGCGGCTTCGAACAGCTCGGCGCCGTGCTGGGCGAGCAGCGCCTTGTTGGCGGTCACGACGTCGGCGCCCGAGTTGATCGCTGTGAGGATGTAGCTGCGGGCCGGCTCGATGCCGCCCATCAGTTCGATGACGATGTCGGCGCCGAGGATCAACGAGTCGGCGTCGGTGGTGAGCAGCTCGCGGGGCAGGTCGACGGTACGCGGGGCGTCGAGGTCGCGCACCAGAATGCCGACGAGCTCGAGGCTCGCGCCCACCCGGTTGGCGAGCTCGTCGCTGTGCTCGAGCAGCAGGCGGGCCACCTGGGCACCGACCGAACCACCGCCGAGCAGGGCGACTCGCAGATTGCGGTATTCGATCATCGGGTTGTTTCCTTCATTTCGTCGGTCGATCTTGTCGAGACCCCCACGTCCCTTGCCAGCAAATCGTCGATCGTCTCCCCGCGCACGATGACCCTGGCTTCGCCGTCGACGACCGCCACAACAGCGGGCCGTCCTAGATAGTTGTAGTTGCTGGCCAACGACCAGCAGTAGGCGCCGGTGGCCGGCACCATCACGAGGTCGCCCGGGGCCACATCGCCGGGCAGGTAGTCGGCGTCCACGACGATGTCACCGCTTTCGCAGTGCTTGCCGGCGATGCGCACCAGGGCGGGCGCGGCATCCGTGACCCTGTCGGCCAGGCGCACCGAGAACTCGGCGCCGTAGAGCGCGGGCCGGGCGTTGTCGCTCATGCCGCCGTCGATGCTCACGTAGAGCCGGGTGTTCTCGCCGATCCGCACGGGCTTGATGGTGCCCACTTCATAGAGCGTCACGCCGGCCGGTCCGATGATGACCCGGCCCGGTTCGATGGCGATCACGGGCAGCGGGATGCCGCGGCGCGCGCACTCCGCGGCGACGATGTCGGCCAGGCCGGCGGCCAGGTCGGTGATCGGGCTGGGGTCGTCGGCGCTGGTGTAGGCGATGCCGAAGCCGCCGCCGAGGTTGAGTTCGGGCACCGGGCCGTCGGTGAGCAGCTCGGCGTGCAGGCTGAGCAGGCGCGAGGCCGATTCGGCGAAACCGTCAACGCCGAAGATCTGCGAGCCGATGTGGCAGTGCAGGCCGAGGAAGTTGAGGCTGGGTTCTGCGCGGATCGCGGCGACCAGGGCCGGGGCGTCCTCGAAGACCACCCCGAACTTCTGGTCTTCGTGCGAGGTGGCCAGGAACTCGTGGGTGTGCGCGTGCACACCGCTGTTCACCCGCAGGCGCACGTTCTGCACGACGCCGTTGCGCGTGGCCGCTTCGGCGACGCGCACGATCTCGATCGGGCTGTCGAGGATGATCGTGCCGACGCCGACCCGGGTGGCGTCGTCGATCTCGGTGAGCGACTTGTTGTTGCCGTGAAAGCCGATCCGCGCGGGAGCGACTCCGGCGGCCAGGGCCACGGCGAGTTCGCCGCCGCTGCAGACATCGACGTTCAGGCCGGCGTCGACCATCCAGCGGGCGACCTCGGTGGAGAGGAAGGCCTTGGCGGCGTAGTACACCTTGACGGTGGTGCCGATGCGGGCGAACTCGGTGTCGAACGCGGCGCGGAGCTCGGCGGCGCGGGTGCGGGCATCCGTCTCGTCGATGACGTAGAGCGGGGTGCCGAATCGCGCCGCGAGGTCGGGGGCGCTGACGCCGCCGATGGTGATCGCGCCGGTGTCGGAGCGCTGCGCCGAGGACGGCCAGAGTTGGGCGTCGAGCGTGTTGGCATCAGCTGGGGAGCTGAGCCACTCGGGGGCGAGTGGGTTATGGGCCACGGGTGAAAACCTCACAGGAGTCAAGTGGGTGTCTCACGAAGTGGCGAGCGAACCCGGATTGGTCCCTGAAGCCAGCGAAGAGACGCGCCGAAAGAGGCGCGGGAATCTACCGAAATTCTAGCGACCGCGAGTTGCGCGCGCCGAATCAGGCGGTCGAACAGCTGCCCAGGGTGGTAAGCGACTGTTCGGTGAGCGTCAAGGTGCTCGACTCCAGCTTAATACGTGCGCGCTCCGGTGTGGTCTGCACATCGCTG
Source organism: Cryobacterium sp. SO1 (assembly GCF_004210215.2). Classification (NCBI taxonomy): domain Bacteria; kingdom Bacillati; phylum Actinomycetota; class Actinomycetes; order Micrococcales; family Microbacteriaceae; genus Cryobacterium; species Cryobacterium sp. SO1. The sequence goes on along the minus strand of NZ_CP067394.1, from coordinate 827,450 downwards.
AGTGTGACGCCCCGCGGCAGGTATTTGGCCACGCACAGGCTGATCGGCTCGGTGCCGAGCACCAGGTCGACCAGTCCGCTCACATCGAAGCTGCCGGCACCCGAGGTGACTTGCGCGTCGGCGGGGGTGAGCACCAGAGAATCGGCAGTGACGCTGGGGGTCGCGGTGGCCTGGTAGCCGATCGGCAGCCCGAAGGCGTTCACCTCGCCGGTGAAGATGATCTGATCGGTCCCGAGTTCGAGTTCGGCATCGCGCGCGGCCGGGTTGGCATCCGCGTCGGCCAGCGCGGTCTGCAGCGACGCGTTGAGGGCGGCCTGGTCGAGGTCGATGGTGCCGCCGACGAATTCGATGGGCTGGGTCGTGTCAGTGGGCACACCGGTGGCGACGATCGCGACGGACGCCGGCACATCGTTCACGGAGAGCGCCGGCGCGGCAAGCTCCACCCGCTCGAAACTGCCGGTGAGGTACTGCACGATCACCGACGCGCCGCCGATGGCCACGTCGACGTCGCCGGCGACCCCAGCGGGCAGGCCAGCATCGATCTCGCTAGCGATTCGGTTCTGCGCGTAGCCGCGCAGGCCAGCGTCGATGGCGAAGAAAACGCCCACCAGCGCGAGCAGCGCGATCAGCGCGACCAGCCGGCGAGCGGGTCGGCGGCGTTTCGGCGGTGTCAAGATCGTCACAGTGAGTGCTCCTGCCTACATGCGCTCGGGCGCGGACACGCCGAGCAGTCCAAGACCGTTGCGGATGACCTGGCCGGTGGCGTCGTTCAGCCACAGTCGGGTGCGGTGCAGGTCGGTGACCGGCTCCACGCCGAGCGGGATGACCCGGCAGTTGTCGTACCAGCGGTGGTAGTAGCCGGCGACCTCTTCGATATAGCGGGCGATGCGGTGGGGTTCGCGCAGTTCGGCGGCCTGGGCCACCACTCGCGGGTACTCCTGCAGCACACCCAGCAGGGCGGATTCGCTGTCGTGGGTGAGCAGTTCGGGGGCGAAGGCGCTGCGGTCCACACCGGAGTCGACGGCGTTGCGGCCGACCGAGCAGGTGCGGGCGTGCGCGTACTGCACGTAGAACACCGGGTTCTCGTTGGTGCGCTTGCCGAGCAGGTCGAGGTCGATGTCCAGCTGTGAGTCGCTCGAGGAGCGCACCAGGGAGTACCGGCCGGCGTCCACGCCCACGGCGTCGACCAGGTCGTCGAGGGTCACGATGGTGCCGTTGCGCTTGGACATCCGCACGGGCTCGCCGTCCTTGAGCAGGTTGACCATCTGGCCGATCAGGATCTGCAGGTTCACGCCGGGTACGTCACCGAACGCCTCGACCATGGCCATCATGCGGCCGATGTAACCGTGGTGGTCTGCGCCGAGCATGATCAGGTTCTGGTCGAAGCCGCGCTCGCGCTTGTTCAGGTAGTAGCCCAGGTCGCCGGAGATGTACGCCGGTTCGCCGTTGGAGCGGATGATGACGCGGTCGCGGTCGTCACCGAAGGTGGAGGTGCGCAGCCAGATGGCGCCATCCGCTTCGAAGATGTGGCCGAGCTCGCGCAGACGCGCGATGGCCCGGACGACGGCGCCGGATTCGTGCAGGGAGTCTTCGTGGAAGAACACGTCGAAGTCGACGCCGAAGCCGTGCAGCTTCTCCTTGATCTCGGTGAACATGAGGTCGACGCCGATGGAGCGGAAGATCTCCTGCTGTTCGTCGCGGGGCAGGCTGGCGATGTCGCCGTCGTGGATCTCGACAACCTTGTTGGCGATCTCACCGATGTATGCTCCGCCGTAGCCGTCCTCGGGGGTGGGCTCGCCCAGGTAGGCGGCCAGCACACTGCGGGCGAACCGGTCGATCTGCGAACCGTGGTCGTTGAAGTAGTACTCGCGCGTCACATCCGCGCCTTCAGCCTTGAGTACGCGGGCGAGACTGTCGCCCACGGCGGCCCAGCGCACGCCACCCATGTGAATGGGGCCGGTGGGGTTGGCCGAGACGAACTCGAGGTTGATCTTGATGCCGTCGTACATGTGGCCGGTGCCGTAAACCGGGCCGGCGTTCACGATGGTCTGTGCGAGGGCGCCGGCGGCGGATGCTTCGAGGCGGATGTTGATGAAGCCGGGGCCGGCGATCTCCACGGAGGAGATCTCGGGCATGGCCTCGAGGCCCGTTGCGAGCTCGGCGGCGACGGCGCGCGGGTTGGTGCCCAGCGGCTTGGCGATCTTCATGGCGACGCTCGAAGCCCAGTCGCCGTGGTCACGGTTGCGCGGACGCTCCAGCGACATATCGACCACGCTCAGACCGAGATCGGCGATCTCCGCGCCCTCTCCACGTCGGCGCTCGACCAAAGAGTTGACGAGGTCGAGCAGGGACTGGGAGAGTTCGGCAGGGGTCACGGCGACCAAGCCTACCCGGCGTCCCAGTTCGTGGCATCCCAGTTGGTGGCGTCCCAGTTGGTAAGGTCAACGCGTGACCCACTCCCGCTCGTCCTCGTTCGCTACCGGCCGCCGACTGCGCGCCGCACTCGCCGTCACCGGCGCTTCGCTCGCTCTGATCGCCCTGACTGGATGCGCACCCGCAGGCGACGCCGAGCCCACCGCCACGGCCACTGCTAAGCCCTCCGGCACGGCCACGTCTGAGCCCTCCGCCACGGCAGAGCCCTCAGCCACGGCCACGGCCACGCCCGCGCCGGCCGCCGAGGGCACTGCTGTGGACAAGAGCTGCGACCAGGTCCTGACGGCCGACGACGTGTACGACCTCAATCCCAACGTCAGCCTGGACGGCGACTACGCGGCGACGAGCGATACCGCCGTGACCGCGACCGAATACAACGGCATCTCCTGCGGCTGGCGCAACCAATCCAGCGGCGAGGTCATCGAGGTGTCGTTGGCGATGCCGAACGACACCCTCGCCAACACTCTGAAGGATGCGGCCCTGGCCGGCGGCGACATCGTGCCGACCTACGGCAGCGTTCCCGATGTGGAGGGCTATTTCAGTGCCACCACCGGGACCGCCCAGGTCTTCACCGGCGGTTACTGGGTGGCCGTCACGTCACCCACCATGATCGAGCCCCGCGATGCCGAGCGCATCATGGGCACGGTTCTCGGCAACCTGTAGGGGCACTCGGTAGGGCGCGCCCCTCCTCCACAGGCGAGTCTCCAAGCACCTTCCCACAGCTTTCTTTTCGGGCCGGGGAGTGTCGGTGGTGGGTGATTCACTGTCCCTATGGCCACCTCAGATGCCACACCCGGAGACACCCCAGACAGCGCAGACTTCGCAGACTTCGCAGACGGTGCCGCGAACCCCGCGGCCGCCGAGGTCGCGAAGGCCGCGGCAGAGACAGTGGCGGTCCCGGCTGCTGACCCGGCTGCTGTGCCGACAGATGAACCGGCTGCAGACCCGGCTGCTGACTCGACGGTCGACCCGATAGCGGCGGCGATCAGAGCGGTGATCGACCCGCTGATCGCCAACGAGAAGGTGATCGCTGCCGGCTACGCGGAACGCACCCGGCTGCTGGCCGAGCTGGACCGGCTCGGCCACGACCCGCGCATCATCGCGGGCCTGTGCGGAGACCCGGTCGAGTCCGGCCGGAACGACCCCGACACCGGTGCTCACGGCCCGGCCTGGGACGACGAAGAACTGGCCCGCCGGTGCATGGCCGCCGAGGCTGCGGGGGCGTTGCGGTTGAAGGCGAGCACGGCGGGGATGATGGTGTTCAACGCCGTCCGCCTCACCGACCAGCTGCCCCAGTTCCACCAGGCGCTTCGCCGGGGCAGCATCACCTGGGGTCACGCGCTGAAAATGCTCGATCTCACCGACGGGGTGCCCGAAGAGATCCTGCCCGCGTTCGAAGCCAAAGTGCTGCCCGCAGCGGAGAAACTCACCTCCACCCAGTTCGTCCGGGTCGCCGGCCGAATCCTGGAGCGGATGCACCCGGTACCGCTGCAGACCCGCGCCGACGCCGGCTTCATCACACGCCGGCTGGTGTTGCGGCCCGACGCCGACGGCATGGCCTGGCTGAACGCCTACCTCAAAGCCGAAGACGCCCAGGCGATCTACGACCGGCTCAGCCGCATCGCCGTCACCCTCGACACCGACGCCACGCCAGCACCCGGCGCTGACCCGGCCAGCACCGGCCCGACCAGCACCGGCCCGACCGGCTGCGGCCCGACCGGCAGCGCCACAGCCCGCACCAAGGACCAGCGCCGCGCGGACGCGTACCGCGACCTCCTCCTCGACGGTGTCGGACCCGCCGGGCTCGGCCACGGCATCCGCGGCACCGTGCACCTGACTGTCCCCGCACTGACCCTGCTGGGCCGCAGCGACGAACCCGCCATCCTCGAGGGCTACGGCCCGATCGACCCCGAGGCCGCCCGCCGGATCGCCGGCACCGCGACCAGCTGGAGTCGCATCCTCACCCACCCCGAAACCGGCTGCCGACTCAGCATGGGCCGCGAGCAATACGCCCCACCGGCGGATATGCGCCGCTACCTCGACGCCCGCGACCAAACCTGCCAAGGCATCGGCTGCACCCGCCGCGCCACCCTCAGCGAAATCGACCACACCCGGCCCTGGAACACCGGCGGACCCACCGACGTGGATAACCTCGTGAAACTTTGTAAATCATGCCACCGCCTCAAACACCAGTCCAGCTTCACCACCAACCAAGGCCCCGGCGGCGCCCTCACCTGGACCACCCCCGCCGGCAAGACGTACACCTCCGCCCCCGCCAACACCGACCCCACCACCTACGACCCGGCACCCCACGACCCGGCCACTCTGCACCCCACCACCCACGACAGCCCGCCACCCAAGCCGATCAACTCAGCGCCCTCCGCACCGCAGCAAGGCAGCACCGACACCCCTCCCCCGTTCTGACCAACCCGGTTCGAGGCCAGCACCACCATTCGGCGCAAAGGCGTCCGCCCAGGGATGCTAACCTAGAGGTTCCTGGGCCCCCATAGCTCAGGGGATAGAGCACTGCCCTCCGGAGGCAGGGGCGGCAGTTCGAATCTGCCTGGGGGCACACTTGTCACGTGACACGCCAGTTCGGACGTCTGCCACCTAGTTCGGACAAACGGCATGCCAATTCCGGGAGTTCATCCCGCGGCAGTCCATGAAACTGTTGCGACGACTCCGTTCCATTCCCCGTCGGGTAGGAGCGGATTGCTCCTCATTGCGTCGACTCCTGTGCGGTTGACGCGGCCCCCAGCGAGTGCCACCGTTAACATATGGCTCGAACCCTTGAAGCCGACTACCTTGTGGTGGGCGCGGGTGCCATGGGGATGGCATTCACCGACACGTTAATCGACCACGCCGACGTGCGCGTCGCGATGGTCGACCGCCGTCACGGGGTCGGCGGGCACTGGCTGGAGGCGTACCCGTTCGTCAGGCTGCATCAGGCCTCGGCGTTCTACGGCGTCGCCTCGAGAATGCTGGGTGGCGGCAAGCTCCAGGTGAGCGGACCGGAGACCGGGCTTCAGGAGCGGGCGAACCAGGCCGAGATCACCGCGTACTACTGGCAGATGCTCGACCGGATGCTGGAGACGGGCAAGGTCGACTTTCTGCCCAACAGTCACTTCGACGGCGACCACACCGTCGTCTCGCACATCGCAGGGGTCCAGTTCGAGGTGCCCGAGTCGTGCCGGATCGTGAACGCCCACTACCTCGCTCCCAGCATCCCGGCCGAGACGGCACCGCCGTTCGATGTCGCCGACGCTGCTCGCGTCCTGCCCATCAATGACCTCGCGCGGCTGGAGGAGGCGCCGAGCCGGTACGTCGTCGTGGGCGCCGGCAAGACCGCTAGCGACGCCTGCATCTGGTTGCTTGCGCGTGGCGTGGACCCCGACGCGATCTGCTGGGTCCGGCCTCGCGACCCGTGGATGTTCGACCGCGCGCTCATCCAACCCGATCCCGCAATTTTCCTCAGCATGGCCGCCGACGTCATGCAGATCTCCGAGGGCGCGGCCTCGCTCGGCAGCTTGTTCCTGCAGCTCGAGGACGCCGGGATCCTTCTGCGCTTCGACCGCTCGGTCACGCCGACAATGGCCAAAACACCGACTCTCGCGTCGTGGGAGCTCGACCAGCTTCGCTCCATTTCAAACGTCGTCCGCCGCGGGCACATCGAGTCTGTGGATCGCGGCAAGCTCACCTTCGCCGACGGCGCCATGCAGGTTGCGGATGATGCCCTCGTCGTGCACGCCGCGGCGGACGGCCTGAAGTACCCACCCCTCGTCCCAGTGTGGCGACAGGAGGACATCACGCTTCAGCCGATCCGGACGGGCTTCCCGTGCTTCGGCGCCGCCCTGATCGGGTACGTCGAGGCCACCCGCACCGACGATGCCGAAAAGAACCGGCTCTGCCCGCCTTCGAACTACGGCAATTCGATGTCCCAGTGGGCGAAAGCGACCGTTCTCGGCACCCGGGCCGCGATCAGCTTCACTGCCCAGCCCGACATCAAGGCGTGGTCGGACGGGGTTGCGCTCAACCCTGCGCGAGTGCCGCCGGGATACCCGCATTCCGCCGCGTTGGACGACGCTCGCGAACGTCTTGCGATCCACACCCGTCCGGCGCTGGCGAGGCTCGTCGAGCTGATGTGAGCTCAGCCTGTGCTCGGTCGTTCTTTGAGTCGCGCCACCGCCCGAGCTGGCCGTGCGGGGCGGCGTGCTTCTGCTCACTGTGGAGTGGGGCAGGATCGCGTGTCCGATGTGCGGTGGCAAAACCATCGACCTTGCACGGAGCTGCCGCCAGCCCATTGGTGCGCACGCAGACGTTCGAGGTCGCCAATAGGCGACGACCCAGCTCTGGAACGATGTGATTGCGGACGGCGCCATCTACCCGATCGAGAGTAGATGGACGTAGATCAGAGCGGCTGGCAAGCCAGATGGCCGTCTAGTTCTCGACGGTCACACGAGACCGACTCGGATCAATGTGACGCCCCGTGTGCTTCGCGGCCTCGACGGACGCAAGGAAAAGCTCGGCATGGCGCAGAGAATGTGAAACCGCGCTTATCAGTCTGAGACCTATCGGGCTTGCGGTATCCAACACGGTACCGTCGGCCCCACATCGTCTGATACGGAGTGCGGAAAGCTTGTCGATGCACCCTCCCCGCGGAGCCGGTAGCTGACGACTTTCCGATAGTCCTCTCATGGCGCGCTCTAGAGAGCGCTCTCCAAATACGTTAGGGTCCTCATTGCAGACCGGTCGGTCGCCGCGCACATCCTCAACGGAGAGGCACCAACATGATTCCGCTTGACCACCCGCACCCCCGAACCCGTCGCCGGCGCATCGCCGCAGGCGCCACGGGCCTCGCGCTCCTCGCTGGAGCCCTCTCGGCCGCACCAGCGCAGGCCGCTCCCTCGCAGACTATTGATCCGTTGCAACCGAATTTCGGACCCAACGTGCAGATCTTCAGCCCGGCCACCCCGCTCGCCGAGATCCAGAGCACCATGGATGCGCTCGCCGATCAGCAGCGCGACGCCGAGATGAGCTCCGCTCGTAAGGCCGTCTACTTCCTTCCCGGCGACTACGGCACGGCCGAGGCGCCGCTACAGTTCGAGGTGGGGTACTACACCGAGGTGGCGGGGCTCGGGGCATCCCCCGACGACGTGTCCGTCAACGGCTCCATCGAGGTCTACAACCGCTGCCTTGAGAACGGCGGCACGAGCAACTGCATCGCGCTCAACAACTTCTGGCGTACCCTCGCGAACCTCTCCATCCAGGTGAACAAGGCGGGCCAAGACGGATGCCGCCAGAGCGCCAACTTCTGGGCGGTGTCGCAGGCGGTCTCGATGCGCCGCGTGCACGTGACGGGCGCGAACCTCTCGCTGATGGACTACTGCACCGCGGGCCCGCAGTTCGCGAGCGGCGGTTTCATCGCCAATTCCGACCTGCCCGTGACGATCAACGGCTCACAGCAGCAGTGGATCATCCGCAACAGCAAGGTCACCGAGTGGACCAACGGCGTGTGGAACCAGGTGTTCTCCGGCGTCGAGGGTGCCCCTGCCGAGACCGGCTTCCCCAACCCGCCGTACACGACGGTCGCCCAGACGCCGGTCAGCCGTGAGAAGCCGTACCTTTTCGTCGATGGCGCCGGGCGCTACAACGTGCGGGTGCCTTCTGCACACATGAACACGAGCGGAACCTCATGGGGCCAGGATGTCACGGCGGGACGCACACTCCCGATCACCGACTTCTTCATCGCGAAGCCCGGTGACTCGGTGAAAGACATCAACAACGCTCTCGCCAAGGGCAAGAACCTCATCCTCACGCCCGGTGTCTATGACATCGACCGCACAATCGAGGTGAAGCGCGCCGACACGGTCGTGCTGGGCATGGGTCAGGCGACTCTCACGTCTGCCGGTGGCGCCGTTCCGATGGAGGTGAAGAACGAGGAGGGCATCGTGATCGCGGGCGTCACCATCGACGCTGGCCCCGCGCTCTCCCCCGTGCTGTTGACGGTGGGCAAGGAGAAGAGCGGCAAGAAGCTCGACCCGCGCAACCCGATCACCCTGAGCGACGTGTACTTCCGCGTCGGCGGCCCGCACACCGGAAAGACCACGACCGCGCTCGAGGTCAACGCCAACAACGTTCTGATCGACCACATCTGGGTGTGGCGCGCCGACCACGGCATCGAGGGCTTCACCAACGGAGTGAACGGTGACACCGACCGCTGGCAGACCAACACCGGCACAAACGGCGTGATCGTCAACGGCGACAACGTGACCGCCACCGGCATGTTCGTGGAGCACTTCCAGACGTTCAACACCGTCTGGAATGGTGAGAACGGCCGCGTCATCCTGTACCAGAACGAGCTGCCGTACGACCCGCCCACGCAGGCCGACTGGACCCAGCCCGACGGAACCCTCGGCTACCCCGGCTACAAGGTGGGCCCGAATGTGAAGAAGCACCTCCTCGAGGGTGCAGGCGTCTATGTGTTCAACCAGAACAACCCGTCGATCGTCACCGCTAACGGGTTTACCGCACCGAACACCCCAGGCGTCACCCTTCGCCACATCATGACGGTGAACCTCGCCGCCGGCACCATCCAGCACGTCGTGAACGGCGTCGGCGCTCAGGTCGACAGCTCCGCACCAGGGGTGCCGTCCTACGTCGTGCAGTTCCCGGCGCCGTAAGGCCTGAATGACGGATGCCCCGGCTGTGCGTTGCGCACGGCCGGGGCATTTGCGTTGCGAGGCGACTGAACGGTTGTAATCAAGCGGATCGCCGCACGTGGTCCGTCTCCACAGTTTCGCTCGGCTACTCCGTCGCTGCGTCGGGCATGCGCGACGTGTTTTCGACGCCGTCCGGGTGCGGGGAGCCGGCCGATCCGGCGACGATCACTTCCAAGACGGGCTCGCTGTACCCGGCCATCAGGTTGGTGACACTCGGTTGAGCGGGGTGGTGCCTATGCCCGTGGATGCGTTCAGTGTTGTGGTAGTTGTGTGAGGGTCACCCTCGCTTTCCGAGGCCTCGTCACCAGATTGATCTGGCATCAATCCCAGTGCGCGGGCCCGGCGATAGAACGTGGCGCGGGACATCCCGAAGTCGCGTACAACCTGTGCCGTTGGTTCTCCGGCTTCAATGAGTTTGTTGGCGTTCCGGATCTGTCGGTTGGTGATCCTGCGTGGACGGCCACCAAGGTTCTTGCCTGCCTTACGACGTCTATCGATCGAGTCGAGCACGCGCTCACGCTTGATTTCGTGTTCCATCTGCCCAAGTGCAGCCATAACCGTAAACAGCATGGATCCCGTCGGCGTCGAAGTATCGGTATCGCCGCCGCCCAGATCGAGAACGCGAAGCGCAACGCCGCGGCTGCTGAGCTTCTGGGCGAACGCGAGCACGTTCTGCGTCGCCATGCCCAGCCGATCCAAGGTAGCGATCACGAATGTGTCGCCAGGCTCAAGCGCAGTGACTGCGACGTCAAGCTGAGGCCGGGCTGCGCGAGCGCCGGAACTCCCCTGATCGACATATAGGTCGTCACGTCGCACACCCGCCGACAAGAGCTCAGCCTGCTGCCCGTCCGCGTCTTGCTGCCGAGTCGAAATTCGCGCGTAGCCGATCAGCTTGATCACAGCACTCCTCCGTTGTCTCACAACTAACGATGCGCACTGTAATTCAAGAAAGACGTTATGCGACGTAGTTATGCGATTCGCTGGCTCCGGGAAAATTCCGGAGATCTGAGAAACTGGAGGTCACGGTCGAGAGACGTCTCATATCTGTAGGGTTTCGAGACACGCGGATCATCTGGTGATGCGACGATCGTGGGTGAGGGGTCACGAGTTCCCAACTGCCACGACCTGGTCAATAGCGGACGCCACTGGCGTGAAGCCATGGCTACAGCCGGATCCACCCTGATGCACATCCGCCACCGACCTACCTGGGGCGCATGAAGAGTGGGAGCACTGCCAGCGCGAGCGTTGGAATGTAAATCAAGACCAAGGTGGTGGTGGGGATAAGGAACAGCGTGAGCGGGAAGGAGAAGCTACCCAGGGCGAGAGTCAGCGCTCCGGCCGTCACGAGGAACGCGGTGAGTGTCGAGGCGCTGACCACTGATATGAGCAGCCAGTGCTTCCCGCGCGTGAGCAAGGGCAGAAGTGTGAGCACCAGCGGCGGGACTGACGAAAGTAGAACCTGAACCGTGAGCCCCTGTTGCAACGAAACGAACGCACCCAAGAGAACGACCAGAAGCGCCAGGGCGAACGAGCATACCTGCAGCTTGCGGCCCAGCTGCGAGTAGGCCGGCCGTGCAGAGCGACCCGTTTCCTCGTCATAATCGTCCACAGCTTGGCCCGCAACGGCCTGGGGTGTGCCCAGGTGCTCAAGGACTGTGACGATGTCGAGGCCATCCTGCTCGAGCGCGTCATTGATGTGAAGCCGAATGCCGTCGAGGACATCCTCCCGGTACCGCTTGGGCAGGCTGGAAAGCTCTTTCGAGAGTTGAGTCAGGTATCGGTTGACCTGCGGTGCGGTTGACAGAGTTGGTGAATTCATGGCTTAGCCTCCAAGATTGCGTCGACGGTGGTTCGGAAAGGGCCCCAGACTTCCGAGAACGCACGCAAATTCTCTCGGCCGAGATCGGTGAGCGTGTAGTACCGGCGTGGGCGGCCAGCGTCAGATTCGCTCCATTCGGTGGCAACCAGGCCAGCTCGGCGGAGACGGGAAAGCAGCGGGTAGACCGTCCCTTCCCCCGCCAGAAGACCCTGCTCGCTCAGGCGGCGGGCAATGTCGAGCCCATACCATTCACCGTCTTGCAGCAACGCGAGTAAGCAGAATTCCAGCACACCCTTTCGGAGATTTGTAAGGACCTTGTTCCCTGAGTTGTCCATGCATAGCAAGATACCTGGTTATGCAAGGCGTAGCGAACACTATTTGCTGGAACACTCGGCAAAGTCGCCAGCGCGCTTTGTGTCTCGAAACTCTCAGCGCCTCGTAACCCATGGGATATGAGACCTAAGCCTCGATCCACCGGTCAGGGTCGGGGTTTGACGGCGCGTTAAACCGAGAATGCCTTTCAGATCAGGAAAAATGGAACTTACTTAGGGTTCATTTTTCACGATAGGAAAGGCATCTCGTAGATGCAAGTTTTCCATAGATCCACAGCTCTGTCCGCGACCTTCGACGACACGAATCTCGTGTCGCTCGCCGGCCTCGTTCCCGCGATGCTGCTGGCGGCCTCGACGGGTCTGGGCGAGCTCGCGAACAGGTGGTTGACGTTGCCCGGCTACTTCGGCGCGAACGCCGGCTTGAAAGTCACCGCTTTGGTCGCGGGGATGCTCGCCGGCGCCGATTCCATCGATGACATGGCGTTGCTCCGGCACGGCGGGATGAAGAAACTCTTCGTCGGCACCTACGCCCCGTCAACGTTGGGTTCGTTCCTGCGCGCGTTCACCTTCGGCCACGTTCGCCAACTCGACGCGGTCGCGTGGCGGTGGCTGGTCCACGTCGCCCAGGTCTCGCCGATCGTGACCGGGATTGATGACTATGCCCTGGTCGATATCGACGACACCATCAAGGAAGTCCACGGTTACCAGAAACAAGGTTCCGGCTACGGGTACTCCGGGGTCCGCGGCTTGAACGCGTTGATCGGCATCGTGTCCACCACGGTGTCCGCGCCAATCATCATCGGCGCCCGACTCCGCAAAGGCGCCGCCGGGTCCCCGCGCGGCGCGGGCAAGTTCGTCGGCGACATCCTCGCCACCGTCCGCCGGCTCCGATCAAAGACCGCGTCCGGGCTCGTACTCCTCCGCGCCGACAGTGCCTTCTACGGCCACGCCGTCGTCGCGGCCGCACACCGCGCCGGCGCGAAAGTATCGATCACGGCCCGAATGGACCCGGCCGTGAAACGCGCCATCGCGGCCATCGGCGATGACGCGTGGACGACGATTGAATACACCGACGCGATCCGGGACGAGGCGACCGGGAAATGGATTTCTTCCGCCGAAGTCGCCGAGATTCCCTTCACCGCGTTCAGTTCGAGGAGGCTCAGCGAACGCATCGAGGGGCGCCTAGTCGTCCGTCGGATCCCGGAGCTGAATCCGTTCGAGGGCACCGGGCAGGCGACCTTGTTCGACACGCACCGGTTCCACGCGTTCTTCACGACCAGCACCCTGGACACCGTCACGGCCGATAAAACCCACCGCCAGCACGCGATCATCGAGCAGATCAACGCCGACCTGAAAGACAGTGCGCTCGCGCACCTGCCGTCGGGGAGGTTCAACGCGAACGCGGCCTGGCTGGTGCTGGCCACGATCGCGTTCAACCTGTCCCGTGCCGTCGGGACTCTCACCGGCACCGACCTGAGCAAGGCCCGGAGCGGCACCATCCGCCGCAAACTGATTCAGATTCCGGCCCGCATCTCGACCTCGGCCCGGAAGATCATCCTGCACCTCCCGGCCAGCTGGCCTTGGGAAACCGGGTGGACAGCTTTGTTCGCGGCGGCCTGCGGCCCGCCGCGAACCGCGCCCATCTGACCACCCAGCCCCACGGCGCAACCGGAACCAGGAACACCACCGGCAGCAAGGCCGGACGCACCGCCATGTCCGCCAGCCGAAACCTCAAATCAAACGATGCCGAGCCGACTCAACTCAGCTGACCGGTGGATCGAGGCTAAGGGATCGGCTGTCACATGACGAGCGGCTACCTGATTTGTCTCGCATCCTCACATGTCTCGTATCGGTAGGGTTACGAGACAACAGGATGCCGTGCCCGACGTCCTGCGTCTGATTCCCAAGATACTGCCGTTGCTGGCGGCATTTTGAGATGGTTGCCGGCGGAACCAGAGGCAGTACGACGAAGCGCAGCCGAGCCTGCCCAGTTAGACGGCTACCTCATCGCTGTTGACTACTCCAAAGGCGCAGTCGTTCTCACCGACGAATTTGGGCTACCAGACTTCGGGGAAGCCTATTCGATGCTCCACGATTGCCATCTTGGACAGCGCTAACCAGGGCGGTGGTGGCCTGCGAATGAGGGGCCTGAGAACTATCCGTTGGATGAAGACAATCAGATTCACATCAAACCACCCCAGACAAGCCCCCAATGTGGCCCTGGTTTTCCAGAACAACACGACCCATGCAATGCAGGCAACTGGAACGACAATCCAAAGAAGCACCATTCGTATCACCACAATCAGAACTTGCACTGCTGTGTTCGGTCTACTCACTAGAAGCCGCACAGCCAATCCGTCCGATGGTCGCCCCCAGGGAGCCACACCGAAGAAGACGCCGCATTGCTATGATCCCCGCGAGTAGGCCCTAGGAGGCCGCTGAACAACTTTGGGTGCGGGTGTCGCTTATTTAAGGCGCGCCTGCGGCGGGTCGGCTCTTGGTCGTTAAGACTGGGGTGATGCAGGGTTGTGATGATGGTCAGCGTGAGATTTACGATGTCGATGCCGTAGCGGGGCACTTGCTTCCGCCTGGATCGGTGTTCGCTTTCCTCGCAGCGCACCGTCGGGAGCTGTTTCCCGATGATGCGTTTGCGGACTTGTTTTCCTCGCAGAACGGCCGCCCGTCAATACCGGCGAACGTGATCGCGTCGGTGATGGTGTTGCAAACACTGCACAACCTTTCCGACAGGGAAGCGGCCGAGGCGTTGACGTATGACCTGCGGTGGAAAGCCGCCTGCGGGTTCGCGCTGACTGAAACCTCTTTCCACCCGACCGTGCTGGTCTATTGGCGCAAACGCTTGGCTGCCAGTGACCGGCCGCACCGCATTTTTGAGGCCGTGACCGCGGTCATTGCCCAGTCCGGAGCATTGTCGGGGCGCAAACGCCGGGCGTTGGACTCAACAATTTTGGAGGATGCGGTTGCCCGGCAGGACACCGTCACGCAGCTGGTCGGACAGATCCGCCGTGTTGGCCGGGAGATCCCCGGCGCGGACGTGAGCGTCGCCGGCTTGACCGGCCATGATTACTCCCAGCCGGGCAAGCCCGACATTGCGTGGGACGACCGCGACGCCCGCGACGAGCTCGTCTCCCGCCTGGTCACCGATGCTCTCGCTCTGCTGGGCAGCATCAACGTCCATATCCTCAACAAGAAGCAGCAGGAAACCGTCGCGCTGCTTGCCTTGGTCGCCGGCCAAGACGTGGAACCCGCCGACGGGTCCGACGGGACCGACGGGCGGTGGCGGATCGCCCGCCGGGTCGCTCCCGACCGGGTGATTTCCACCGTCGATCCTGATGCCCGCCATGCGCACAAGAGCCGCCAGAAAAAGATCGACGGCTATAAAGCCCACGTCAACGCGGAGCCCGACACCGGGTTGGTGACGGCGGCAATGCTCACGAAAGCCTCTGGTTCGCAAAACAGCGACGCGGCTCGCGGCGGCGAGCTGCTCGCGGCCGACGTCAGCATCGGTGAGCAAAACATTGACGTGCTGGGTGATTCGGCCTATGGCAGCGGCGGGCTCCTGACCGAGATTCATGCCGCTGGGCACCGGCCGATCATCAAGCCGATGCCGCTGGGCCGAGCCGTTCCGGGCGGATTCACCATCGATGACTTCACCGTGGATGAAACCCTGCAGACCGTGACCTGCCCGGCCGGGAACGTCCGGTCGCTCAGCCCGAAACGACGGGCCAGTTTTAGTAGTTCGTGCCAGGCCTGCCCGCTGATGGCGCAGTGCACCACCGCGAAGTCCGGCAAGAAGATGCAGATTCATCCGCTGGATCAGGTTCGCCGGGAGCACCGCGTCACCGCTCAGGACCCGGACTTTCAAGCCGTTTATCGCCAGCACCGTCCAATGATTGAACGGACGCTGGCGTGGATGACGCGCGGGGCCCGGCGGGTCCGCTACCGCGGCGTTGCCAAGAACAATGCGGGGTGGGTGATCCGTGCTGCCGCGATCAATCTCAAACGGCTCCTCAACCTCGGTTTGACCAGCCAGAACGGGGTTTGGGCCCTTGGATAACACCCCGACGCACGAGGACCACCTCGGCGCACGGTCCCAGGCGGCAGAGCCGCCCACTACGGCCCCATCGATCAGCCCCGACGCGAGATCCCACCATCGTGGCCGATCGCTCAGTCGACCGCACAAAGCCCCACAGCGGAGCAAAAAAACACTCTAAGAACTCGCCGAGGCAACTGGACCCCTAATATTCAGCGCCCTCCTAGTGGCTGGAATCCAGAGCAGGACCACCGCTGTGAGTGCAATCGCGGAGATGACGTACTGCACTGGGTCGATGTTGAGGAAAGCCATCAGGAATTGAGCGACGAAGAAAAGAACTGCCCAGACCGCCGCAAATGCGGATCGCTGCAATACTGCAATGCCCGTCCAGACGGGCAGTACGACGAGAAATATGGCCGTCAGCGACAGCGCTACCAGCAGCACCACGGTGGTCGACTCGTCGAAATCGGAAAGGAGCATAAAGACTCCTGTCATAAACGTGACCAGGTTGAATGCTCCGGCTACGAGCAGTGCCGAAGCTCCGAGCCAGAGGGGCAACGGTCGTCGGCTCATTTTTCTCGAGGGCACATCGAGTCTTGGCGCCCGCGACGGCTTCATGAAACCTTGTCCATTGAACATGTTGTCCTTCGATTCCATCATGTGCAGCCTTCCAGCCGCGAGGCGCCGGGCCGGCCACCGACGGGCAAAACCATTGACACTGGCCAACCTACCGGTGCCGGACCAGGGCAGGCCCGGCGCATCAGTCGGATCCGTCCTTTGAACGGTGAGTCGGCGCGGGAACGGGTCATCACTGTCTGGGTGTCGGGCAAGTCTGTCTCGAAACCGAAGTGCCTCGAATCCCATGGGATACGAGACACACCAGATCGCTCCTGTGCACGCCATGAGAACCAGGTGGCTTGTCTCGTATCCTGACCTGTCTCGCATCCGTAGGGATACGAGACTGGGACACACGTCAGAGTCCGTAATCCACCAAGTGGCGATCGCGAGAATACCGCCAGCCGTTTCTTTCACCGGTGGGAGCTGCGCGTGCCAGGGCTTACGAGCCAGCCGCAGGCAGCCATCACAAGCGGTGTGGCCACCACGAGGGTAGTCAGCGCCCACCATGGCGCGGAGAACACGCTCCCGGATCCAGGTAGATTCATCGAAAATGCCGTGAGCACGCCGATCACCGCACCAGCCCAAGTGCCGGTGGCCACCACGGTCGTTCCTTGCCATGCTGCTGTCGCGCGCAGCGTTTTGGTCGATGCGCCAACCGCGTGCAGGGTCAAAGCGTCACGTTTCCCTTCTGTCCGCGAGAGCGTCAGCGCGACGATGGACGCCGCCAAGACGATGCTTCCGCTCAGTGCGAGGGTCAGCCACCCCATTGCCGGATCGGCGGTCGGACCCGTCTCGAGGTGAACCAACAGCCCGCGGGTTCCCGCGAGGTCAGCGAGCTTACGATCAATCGCAGCCAGTTCGAGTTCCGTGGGTTCGCGAGTTGTCATGGCCACAACCTGGCTGGACTCTGTTTGCAGCCCTAGGCGGGATGCCGTCTCGTGGGTGACGATGACGCCGAACGGGAGGACCTCCGCAGCTTTTTCGACAACCGCCTTGATGTGCACCGTCGTTGACTCGCCAGAAGCGGAGGGGTTCAGGTTCAGCTCGACCGTGCCGGTGGCATCGACGAACTGCGAGTGCAGCGAAACCGCCTCGCCATTGGCCAAGGCTGTCTGGGCGGCCTGACTGGGTTCGGCATCGAGGATGGTGGCGAGTGTCAACGCGTCACCGATGATGACGGGAGCCGGTATGGCACCCAAATCGGCTCCCTCCGTGTACCAATCACGGCAAAGCGGGTCGGGCGCCAAGGGCGTGAAGCGGTCATTTCCGGGGAGGTTGCTGACGCAGCGGTTGGCTTCCGGTGTGACCACCGGCGACGCTGGTGTCGTTGTGTTCCCGGTGGTCGCGAGGACCTGGGGAGTCTCGATGATCGACAGCCGGTCTATCGGCAGCCCGTCCGTGAACACCGCTGCGACTGACTCCGCCAGCGCCTCGCGATCCGTACCCGGGTCGATCGTGGGGCCAAGCGTGGTGCCTTGGTCGCCCGGGTACGAGATCAACGCTGTCTGGACGCCACCGGGCATCATCAGGTAGGGATATGTCATCCGGCTGGTGGTGTCGGATGAGCTTTGGGAACACATCACTAAGACGGCCAGGAAGGTCGTGCCCATGATCGCGGCGATCACGGGTAGGTGGCGAGTGCGGTTGCGGTCGGCATCTCGCGCCGCAAGTTGTGCTGCAAGGCCCCACGCGCGGGCGCCTCGTGCCCAGCGCCTGAGCAGGAACGGGGTTGAGATGATCGCACCAGCGAGCATCATTGACGCAGCGAAGAATGGAGTCGGTGCAACCAGGGCGCTCAGCCACGGAAATGAGCCCGACGCTGACTGGCGTGCGACGACGTCGAGAATCCGTGGTCCGAAGGCGAGGGCAATACCGGTCACCAGACAGCCGACACCGAGCGGCAGACGCCTCGGCCGCGGGGCGGGCAAGGTGCTGCCCTGGATAGCAAGCACAACGTCAGCCCGGGACGCTGCGATGGCCGGTGGGAGAGCAGCAATCCAACCGAGAACCACCGCGAAGACGACCAAAGCAAGCATCAGCGACCCGGAGACATACACGGATGCAGCGCCAGACATCGACGCAAGGACGAAGCCGAGCCCCGCTCCTAGGAGCACGCCGACTCCGCCGCCAACCCCTCCGATGAGTGGACCAGTGAGACTTGAAATCGCAACGAGTACCGCTCGGCTCGTTCCGAGGCTGGCGATGACAGCGAGCGAGCGCTGTTGTGCCTTCGCCGCCACCAGGAATGCGGAGCCGGTCAGCAAACAGACGAGAGCGCCGACGAACGCGAGTATCAGAACGACGACTCCACCCTCGGCGCCGGCAGTGACTCCGCGGTCCGCGATGATGGGCGCCGAGGGACTTTGGAGAAAGACGATACCGGCCGCCAGCCCTGCGACAGGGATGGCGATCAGAGCTGCGATGAGCCCGCTTCGCCGCGCCTCACCCCTCACTTCTCGGGCGGCAAGCCGCAGTACCAACCGGGCGACGCTCACCGGTTGCCTAAAGGAAGAAGGGACTCAGGCAGATCACGACTGGTCTCGTGGGCGATGCGCCCGTCTCGTAGCTCTACGATTCGATCTGCCCATGCGGCCTGCTTCGCGTCGTGGGTCACGATAATCCCGGCCGCGCCTGCATCGATCCTCTGGCGAAGCATTCGCATCACGTTCTCACTTGAGCGCGAGTCCAAAGCGCCGGTGGGCTCGTCGGCGAGGATGAGTCGGCGGTCGCCGACCACTGCTCGTGCGATCGCTACCCGTTGGCGTTGTCCACCGGAAAGCTCGTCGGGGAACGATGCCTCCAGCCCGGCGAGGTCGACCGAAGCTAGCGCCGCAATACCGACGTGGCGTGCGCGCTTAGTGCTCCACCCGTCGAGCTCGAGCGGAAGCATCGCGTTCTCCAGCGCGGTCAGGGAGGGCAGCAGGTTGTAGTCCTGAAATATGTAACCGATGGATCGCCGCCTGAGAGCCGCCAAGGCATTCGGATTCAGTTCGTCTAGCGGTGTGCCTGCCACAGCCGCCGAGCCGCTTGTGGGAGCCATGAGCCCGCCTGCGATGAGCAGGAGGCTCGACTTTCCTGAGCCCGATGCGCCCATGACAGCGACGAGCTCGTGGGCGGCGACGATCAGGTTGACGCCCCTGAGCGCGTCGACAGCGTTCTCACCCTGCCCATAGGTCTTTGTGATGTCGGTGAGCTGGAGAAGCACCTCGGTCATGATGGTTGTCCAGACCGCGAATTCGCGGGGCGGCCCCGACCCGGTGTCGTCGAGGTGACTGGCAGTGCGGTCATAAATCCGCCAGCCGTTGCTTCGCTCAAGCGTTGCTCGGCGAGATCAAGCCACCGAATCTCGGCCGCAGCGTGTTCAATGGCTGAATCCGCAATCATCAAAAACGCCACATCCTCGGGGGAGGTTGGGCGCAGCACGTGCTCGCGAGATCTGGTCGCGTTCTGCAGGGCAGTCAGGCTCGCACCACGTTGGGCGCTAATGACCTCGGATACGTCGACGCCCGGAAGCGTTGACGCGACAGCAAGCTTCATCACCAGCTCGTTGCGCTCAAACTGCGGCTTCACCGATGGGATGCTCAGCCAGTCGTTGACGACGTCCCGGCCGGCGTCAAGGATCGAGAAATACGCCCGCCCCAGGCTGTCAGTGTTGCCCTTCTGCACGAGACCATCGCGTTCAAGGCGGTCCAACGTGGTGTGAATTTGGCCGATGTTTATCGGCCACACCCCGCCCGTGCGACGAACGAACTCTGCTCTCAACTGATGGCCGTAACAAGGCTCCAACGAGAGGATGGAAAGAAGCGTCTGGCGCACGGTCATCGAAACCCCCGGAAATATTCGTTACCGGGTAATCATATGCACCTGAGACAGGTGCTCAACTCAATGAAGCATCGATCCACCGGCTCTGTATCGCCTGAGCTGTCGGTGCGATCGTTCCGCCGTCCCGCTCGTCGTCGGCAGGTGATGTGTCACATAACCGATGTGTATCAGAAGCCATGGGATACGAGACAAAGGAGACCGTCTGTGCGATGACGAGCAGCAGGCCATTTGTCTCCCATCTGGACCTGTCTCGTATCGGTAGGGTTGCGAGACAGCAGGATGACGAGCTCGAGTTCCTGCGCATGGCGCCCCGTCACCGGCTTAATGTCGGGCAGGGCAACCGCGACAACGTCGCAATCCAGCGCGGTCAGAACCGCCAGCTTCGACGAGCGGCTAGCTGATTTGTCTCGCATCCTCACCTGTCTCGTATCGGTACGGTTTCGAGACAGGAGGAGCCTGCCCAATGCGTGGCACCGAAACTCCCGGTGTAGCCAAGCCGCCTAGGGGCGTGGTGTCACGCTCGAGTTTGGAAGGCGAGAGTGATGTACGGAAGGTAGTCGCGCGCCACCACCGCAGTCACTATCCGATCGCCGAGATCTGCTCCTACCGAGTAGACGTGTGGATCGGAGTCGATGCGCAGGCCGGGTGCGTTGACGCCGTCTAGCGGAACGCTCACGCGCTCGACGTGGCGCTCGGTCACGGGCGAATCTAGATTCCCGGGGAACCCGCCCGCGACCCGTTGCTCGCGGAAGGTGTTCATCAGAATGTGGTTAGTGTGCGCGACTAGAACTGCCTCGGGTGTTTGCCATTCAGTGTCGAAGATTCTCGTCGTCATCACCGCCTCCCATAGGGATGGGTACCGCGCCAGGTTTCGGAATTCCAGCATCCATTCCGGCAGCGGCTTGCTCGGCTCCTGCTCGAGTGAGTGCTCCTCTCCAAGGTCCGCAAGGTTGGCGGGATCGTCACGATCTATGGGGTTCTTCCACAAGGTGTAGCTGATAGCCACCGATTCCGGGGTAGATGCGCCTCCGTTTGTGGAGGAGCCGACAGTACCCACGCCAAGTTCGGAAAGGGAGGGTTGGGCAACAAAGCCGATCACCGGCGCCCCAAACATCTCGGCTGCGGTGTCGACGGTCGGCGGCGGAGGAATGTCCATCGGTTCACGGTCTGCGAAGTGCATGGGACCAACCTAGTCAAGGCGTCCTCCCACGACGCCGATTCTGCTGCAAATCGCTCCGCGAACGACACGGGTCTATCTTGGGCGTGGAGTCTCACAACCCAAGAGCCTCATAACCCATGCGATCCGAGACAGAGGAGACCGTCTGTGCGGCGACGAACTGCAGGTCATTTGTCTCGCATCTGGACCTGTCTCGCATCGGTAGGGTTTCGAGACAGGTACGGAACATCGGGACGGCTTACGCAGGATTTGCCTACTCTGTGGGACATTCGTCTCGGTGATTTGTTTGTCTCGTGCACTTGACACAAACTCTCTCCTCTTTGTATCGTGTTCACAATACAAAGGAGAAGTAATGGGAAGTTTCGGAATAGCAGAGCTCAGCTTGTGCTTCATTGCAGCAATGGCGATTCTCACGATCGCAGGCGGGCTGGTCGCTGCATTTCTTATTCCGGCGCGTCCGGAGGCTCTTCTTTATGCCCGGCGAATGAGCGTGCTGCGGACGACCACTGCAACAGTGTCGGGCCTGATCGTGTTCGCGACTGCCGTGATCGTGCACATCCTCAATCCTCTTTTCGAGGGTGTTCCGTTTGTCGTCGGTCCACTTGCTGCAACAGCTGCCGGGCTGGGTGTGTTCGCGGCGATGCCAACTCCGACCATCGATGGCGCTGTGCGGCGGCGGGGCGCTGATCTGGAGCAACGGCGGTTGAACAGCTACTCGTCGGCTGGACAGCGTCGAATGTTTGTTGCACTTTTCAGCGTTACTGTTGCGGTCGTGCTCGCTTCCGGGCTCACCTCCAAGGCCGGACCAGACGGTCGCTCACTGTGCACGTCGCTCTTCCCAGTCGAGTGCATCGGAGGCGGCCCCTACCTGTACCCGGGGTGGTTGTTCGCCGCGCCAACGCTAATCTTGATCGCTGCTCTGTTGGCGACGATTGTGCCGGCACTGCGCCGCATCATCACGGCTCCCGCTGCAGCGTGGTCAGAACTCGTCGACGCTGACACCGCAATTCGGGTCGCAGCCGTGCGTCTCGTTCTCCGGATCGCCAGCACACCCATGGTTCTCACCTTGGGAGTTTTCCTCGGAGCAGCCGGGCTTCCCCTTCTGAACGCCGAAGTTCTCGAAACGGGGCTCAACCCAAACGGTGAGGCAATCGCGCATACGTTCGGAATCATCTTGGTTGGAACGAGCGCACCCGTTATTGCTTGCGGGCTCGTGCTCGCATTTCTCTCCATCGTCGGCGCGACTCGCCTTCCCCGCGCGGCCGCCGACAGCTCACGGAAATCCACAGGCGTATGATTCACGTCGACGCCGACGACCCCACCCCTCCGTTCGAACAGATCCGGGCCGGACTGGCCGCCGAAATCCAATCCGGCAGACTCCCCGGCGGGCGCCGGTTGCCCACCGTCCGCCAACTGGCAGGAGACCTGCACGTCGCAGTTGGGACAGTCGCTCGCGCCTATCGAGAGCTCGAAGAAGCCGGGCTCGTCAGTACCCACCGCTCACAAGGCACAGTGGTCCGTGACGGGCAAACAACTCGCATTGACCTAACCCACGCCGCCGCGGACTTCGTTCGAAATATCCGGCGCCAGGACACCGATCTCGAGGAACTTATCACTGCGATCAAGATCGCTTGGAACTCGGAGAACTGACCGCGTCAGCAACTCGCACATCACCCCTCGTGAGCCAGCCGGATTACCCGGCCGAGCACCTCAGACTTCATGAATGTGTCGCAAAACCGATGTGGTTCAAAACCCATGGGATATGAGACGTAAGGGATCACCTGTCACACGACGAGCGGCTAGCTGATTTGTCTCGCATCCTCACCTGTCTCGTATCGGTAGGGTTTCGAGACGCCGAGATAGCCAAGTACCGTGCTCGAGTTCATGTGTATGACGCCTGGCCATAGGGCCTGATGTCAGGCAACCTAACCGGCGATCCTCCGAACAGTAATCAACAAAATCCCTGCGTAAGCGGGAATGTGCTCGATGGCTGTCCCACTCGCGGGCAGTGCTTGCAGCGACAAGCGCGCAACTGGTGACGGGAACCTTCAAGCTCAAGGAGCTATTCGTCCAACGGGGTTAAAACTGCAATTCTCCACCCGTATTTCGAATCGACCAGTTGGTACATCATCCGTTCGGTGGTGTCGTTGTCGTGATGCCAAGTGACGTCACCCCACACACACTGTGTCGAGTCTGAGCGACCACGTTGATGTCGGTGGCGGTGTGTTTGATTCCGTCGTACTGTTCCCACGCTTGGAGGAAGAACTCGGCGGTTTGGCTGGGTTCGGAAACCGCGATGGACTGCCCCGGAAATAGAATCAGGGCGGGTGTGGCGTACAGCCTGCTCACTGCGTTGGCGTCGCGGGCGACGAGGGCGCGTGCATACGTGTCGAAGAAGTCGTGAGCAACCGTGTCAGCGTTCATGAGGCTAGGCTAGCAATCAACCAGGACAAGCCGTTGTCGTATTTTCAGAGAGGTTTCGTATCGCTAGTGTGATTGCTTCAGCTGCCTCGCGCGACAACCATCTGGTGTTGCGTCGTGTGGAGCGACATCAGCAACTCGTCGAGATGTTGCACCGCCGTGGCGAGCGTGTCTCGTTTCGGGAGCTCGGTGATTGGTTCGGCGTCTCCCACCGCACGATCGCGCGTGATGTTGAACGACTTCGTCATTCGGGTGTTCCTATCGACGTGCGAGCTGGTCGACGCGGAGGCGCACGCCTCCCCAGCCTGATCCGTCGAGCGGATCTCTCGTTCGATATTGCGGAGGTGGCAGCTCTAATGTCGAGCCTTGCCGCTCTCGGCCCAACTGCGTCAGAATCCGCCGCGTCCGCCATGCACAAGCTTGTGGCGGCCCTCAACCCTGACCGCGGAGATGCAGCCGAATAATCACGATGGCATTCATTGGATGTGCCTTCTACAATCGAGGGATGGCCACTGCACACTGGGAAGAGTTCACCGACGGACTCGACGACGCCGATCTCGCCAAGATCCAGGCCTTTCGTGACTTCTGCCAGAGGGTTCCCGATGTCGAGGAACGGATTCATTCGGCCGATGTCACCTATGCACGCAAGCGGTCTTTCACCTCCGCATACATCAAAAGCCACTACCTCGAGATCGGTATCGAACTACAGCGCACCGTCACCAATCCCAAGCCGAGGACATCTTTCTCAACCTCGAAGAAAGTCACCATGCATCGATACAGCCTTCGCCACCTCGAAGACTTCGACGACTCGATCCGAGACCTCATCATCGAAGCCGCGGAAACTGTGGGTCCAGGAACGCGGTAGACCTTCTGCTTGGGGGCGATACTGGCGTCGGCCGACTTGACTTGGGGCCTGCCAGTGTCTCGTAACCGAAGTGTCGCAAAACCCATGCGATACGAGACAAAGGAGACCGTCTGTGCGGTGACGAGATGCAAGCCATTTGTCTCGCATCTGAACCTGTCTCGCATCGGTAGGGTTACGAGACAGCTCACGCACTCTCAGCGAGCATGCGCAGGACGGCGGCGCTGGCGGCCAGGAGACCAAGCCTCGGCGCGGCCTCAACGTTTTCGCGGGCGAGAAAGGCCCCAGGCCAGCGCAGCGATGTAGGTAAGGCACGTTATGGCCGGCAACGAATTTCGTCCGCACTGCGCGAGGAGCTGCCTCTGAGTCAGGGGCTCCGCTGCTTCAACCTGGAGGAAACTGAGCGTGAGGTATCCGAAGAGCACTAGAAATATCGACAGGCCGCTGATCGCAGTCATCATTCCCCATCGGGCGCAAATCCGCCGTCGGCTTTCGTTGAACCGAACGGAGGTCAGTCCAGCTAGGACTGCTCCCACCGCGACCGTAAAGACTACGTAGATCAGCGCCTCCTGAACTATGACGGTTTCATCGGCCCCCAGGATGGCATTCGCCAGAAGCGACGAGGCCTGCCCTGCTGCCAAAACTGAGGGCAGGACCGCAACAACAACCGCGGCCGCAGTGAGGTGCGAAACGACGAGCTCCCCGCGTCTGTTCACAATGTAGGGTTCGTGTCGGCCTGGTTGAGGAGAATCTCGGCACAACGCCTCTCCCGTGTTTTCGTCATTCTCCCGTGATGAAGGTACCGGAGAAGGAAAAAGTAGTGTCCGGCCCGACGTCGATCTTGAAGGTGTATTCCTCAGATTCCGTGGGTAGGGTCATCTGATAGCCGCCGTTGCCACCGTCACTACCACTCATGAAAATGGTGGGATCTTCGACAAGCTCCACGCTTCCTTCTCCTTCCGTCCATTGGAATTGCGCCATGAGATACGCCGCATCCGGAGAGGGATTCTGTACCGTGATTGTCGTAGGACCTACCCCTGACTCGTCGACCTTTGGCCAGTTCACCGGAGCCGGCGTGGAGTCCGTGGGGGTTGGTGTGGACTGCCGGGTGCTGGGCGACTGTGCAGTTGACGAGGGCATGGCTGCGCATCCGGTCAGAGAACAGCCCGCCGACACAATAGCCATCGCGATGAGAAGGGTCCGGCGTGGGTCGCTCATGAAGTTTTCACTTTCGCAGTCGATGTCTTTGATGTGGGGGCGGCGGTGTTGGAGAGGGCTGCCTTCAGCGTTATCTTTGCCCGTTGGTACCGGCCGCGTGCGGTGGACACAGTTGTCTTCAGCAGCTGGGCTGCAGCGGGAATGGTGAAGCCGTCCCAGTGCACCAGCATGATCAGTTCGCGTTGGTTGCGCGGAAGCGCCGAGACTGCCTGCCTGACGTCGAGCGCCTGGTCGTTGGCCACAGGCAGTGCGACCGTGGCCAGATGCTCTCGCAGGTCGTAACTCAGTGCATTTCTGCGGCGCTGGCCTCGGCTCCAGTTCGCGAGTACTCGCCGGGCGGTGGCGAACATCCACATCCGCGCGCCTTCGTCGTCGGCCGGCACCCGGTCCAACCGCCGCCAGGTGACCATCAGAGTTTCAGACAGTAAGTCCGCAGCGTCCTCCCGTGGCTCCACCCTCCGAGCGAAGTAGCCAAGAAGATCCGCTCCAATCTGATCATGGAGCTGCTGTAGTCGCTGCGCGTCCTCGGCGCGACTCACTGGGCGATGCCATCGTCGCAACGGCCAAAGCCCGAAAGAGTGACCCCGACACCAAGCTGGTTGTGACGTTGGAACTCGGCCACGACCTCGTCATGAACCATCATCGCCAGCATGGTCCCTTCGGACAGCCCCTGCCTCTCCTGGGTTTTCCGGTCATATGCTGACAGGTCATCGAGGTCTACTGAGATGTACGACCAATCGTTGTCCTGGAGAAACGCCCGCGCCTGAGCGACGTTCCGGTCAACGTTCTCGTCAGCCGTTTCATAATCCGGGTCAACCCGCATCACCTCGACGCACTTCGCATTCCCGCCCCCACTAGCAACTGAGAATTCGCGTTCGATCATAATGTCCGGCTCCCAGGGAGCCCATTCGAGGATTGTCGGGATGGCCGAAGCCCCAGTGCCTGCGACGAGCACGACGCCCAAGCTAAAACCGATGGCAACATTTCGGCGCCGCCGACGCTGCCGGGCCGGATGGTCCACGGCCGCGATCGATACCGCGAGACGCTGGGTGAATTGCTTCACATCAGAGTCGGGATCGCTCGGAAAAGGGTTCGCCCGATCCAGTGCTTCGTCTACGTCGTGTTCCATCTGTCCCCTACCGTGCATGAGTACTACGCCCTACTTGTACATGTCCGGTCCCTCCCGAATCTTAACGACAACAGAGAAAGTGATCGCGTTGCACGGCAATATCTCGAGACGAGGAGGGGACTTTAGGGTGGATGGAAATCCAGGGTTCAGTCGATGCGTCATGTGATCGAAGGAGGTTACGTCCCCGTGAGTGGTGTGGTTTCCCGCTCTTGAGTGTTGCTTCGTCAACGTGAAGAGCCACCGTGGGATGGTCAGTGAGAACCGATCAAAGCTACTCACAGAAAGACACAAACCACGATGGCTCTAGACCAGTCTGCCCTGCTCGACCTGCTGGGAGAACTCAAACTCACCGATGTCACCGATCGCATCCGATCCGCGACCGAAAAGCTCTACCAGGAACTGATCGATGCGGAAGCGACCGCGTTCATCGGCGCCGCCCCGTTCGAGCGCTCCGGCGACCGCACCACCCACCGCAACGGCACCCGATCCAGGACGTTGACGACCACCGCCGGCGACCTCGACCTGAAGATCCCGAAGCTCCGTGCCGGGTCGTTCTTCCCTGCCCTGCTCGAGCGGCGCCGACGGGTCGACCAGGCGTTGTTCGCGGTCGTGATGGAGGCCTACGTCCACGGCGTCTCAACCCGCAAAGTCGACGACCTGGTCAAGGCCCTCGGCGCGGACACCGGGATCTCCAAGTCCGAGGTGTCTCGGATTTGCGCGGGCCTGGACGCGGAGGTGGCCGAGTTCCGCGACCGCACCTTGGCCGCCCAGGACTTCCCCTACGTGTTCCTCGATGCCACCTACTGCAAAGCCCGGGTCGGCCACCGGATCGTGTCCCAAGCCATCGTCGTCGCGGTCGGGGTCGCCGCCGACGGCCGCCGGGAAGTACTGGGCTTCGACGTGGGTGACAGCGAGAATGAGGGCTTCTGGACGTCGTTTCTACGGTCGCTCAAGACCCGCGGTCTCGACGGGGTCAAGCTGGTCATGTCTGACGCCCACACCGGGCTCAAGAAGGCCATCAGCACCGTGTTCCAAGGCGCCGGGTGGCAGAGATGCCGAGTCCATTTCATGCGCAACGTCCTCGCCGTGATCCCGAAAGGATCCCAGGACATGGTGGCCTCGATCATCCGCACCATCTTCGCCCAACCCGACCGTGAGCACATCGAGAAGCAGTTCCGCGAGGTCACCACGATGCTCAGTCGGTCGCACCCGAAGGTCGCCGCGATGCTCGTCGACGCGCAACCCGACCTGCTCGCCTTCGCCGCGTTCCCGCGGCGGCACTGGCGCCAGATCTGGTCCACTAATCCGTTGGAACGGGTGAACAAGGAGATCAAACGCCGCACCGACGTCGTCGGCGTGTTCCCCAACGCCGCCGCGCTGCTGCGCTTGGCGGGGTCGGTGTTGATCGAGCAGCACGACGAGTGGGAAGCCGGCGAAAGACGCTACTTCTCCGAGGCCTCGATGCTCGAGCTGGCCACCATGAACAATCCCATCGAGGTCATCGACGAGGCGGTGATCCTCCCAGAACTCGCCGCCGCCTAGACTAGAACCACTGACCCGCACGGTGTTGAGAAATTCCACCACTCAGCGGGACGTGACCTCGAAGGATTCCGCCGAGAGGGAGCGTCGAACACCGCAGCCTGCTGTGCATGTGTCTCGTAACGTAAGCGCCTCATAACCCATGGGATACGAGACATCGGGTATCGCCGTGGATGCGACGAGGGATCGATGACTTGTCCTGACTTGTCTCACATCCTGAGCTGTCTCGCATCCTTAGGGATACGAGACAGATGTGAGTGGAGAGCGCAGGGATTGGAAGTTTTCTCCATTCATGAGTTCTGGGGCGAAGAAGCTCGGGTGGAATGCCATCATCTTGACCTGACTCGTTTCCGTAGGCTTCTGAGACGGTCGGGTCCTAACCCTGCAGATGAAATACCTCCAGCTTAGGAATCCGTAAGGACAGCGCTTCTGTCGGACGTTTCACGTATCAGCGGACATGTAGAGATTAAGAGAGTCACTGATGGGAGCCGCACATGGACGACGAAACGCTTTTCGAACGGCTGAACGCTTCAGCGCCTTCGACTATCCCTCGAGGTGACCAGCTCAACGTTGCTCTCGAAGAGGTGATCTCTGCAGCGCGCCCCGGGCGCCAGCGTCACAAGCGGTGGCTGGTCGGAGGAACAGTTCTATCCGTTGTACTTCTCGGAGGGACAACCGCGGCTTTTGCGTCTGAGCCGCTGCTCGAATGGTTAGGGTTCACACCGGACCAGTCTCTCCAACACACCAACGCTAACGGCGACACCTGTGTTGCAGGGGTGGTTGTGCTTCCCGAGGAGGGGGTGGCGGACGACGACCCGTCCTTCCTGGCCGCAAAGAACGTTCTCCTCGGGATTGACTTTGACACGTTGGAGATCCCCGACAACATCCGAAACGGTTACGCCTATTCGCCTGAGGCAGAAGCGGCTAAGGCAGCATCGATTGCTGAATACAATGCCGTACATCCAGAGGCAACACTTCAACCGGCAGCGTCCGATCCGGAATCGTCCATGCTCATCGATGCCGCGTACGACGTGATCGTAACCTCCGTTGAGTCGGAAGGACTCGATAGCGGTCAGTTCTCGCTAAGAGCCGGCGGAAAATGTGACGAGGCCACCCGGTGAAGATGGACCAGGAGATCCGCCTAGAGGCACTCATCCGCGCGAATGCTTCTGACCTCCTTGCATTCTTGGAACGGCGAACGGATCCGCGCGCGGATGCCGCCGATGTCCTCAGCGAGACCTTTATCGTCGCGTGGAAGAAGGCGAACAAGGCACCAACCGACGCCGTCGGCGCCCGCATGTGGCTTTTTGCAATCGCCCGGAACCTGCTCCTAAACACTCACCGGTCAACCCGTCGGCGTCAGGCCGTTGGTAATCGACTCCGTCAAGAACTGGAGCAACCGCCCGCGGATACAGACGACCTTGACGCGTTGGCCGTTCGCGAAGCTGTCAGACAACTGCCCGCAGGACTTCGCGAGTTGACTGAACTTGTCCATTGGGAGGGATTCAGCCTCGTGGAGGCGGCCCAAATCACAGGTGTGTCGTCCTCCACGGCGCGGTCGCGGTACGCGGCAGCAAAGCAGCGGCTACGCGTAGCGCTCGTCGTTGAACCCCAGGACTCTTTGAGCTAGATGCCGTCCCGGGCAACACGGATCTGACGATCCGGCCAGCCCGAATGCTCCGTACCGCCACGACGGTTAGCGTCACAGCTGCTCGCCCAGATCACGATCCGAATCTCCTACAGCCGAAAATTGGACACCAAATGTTGAACGAAATTTCCAGACCGGTCCGCATCGCCACAATTGACCCCGCCGCAATCGAATTGCCGCCCACGCAGCCGTTGGACATTACAGCGTGGCTGAGAACAGGACCTTACGACGAATCAGAATGAGTCGTGAACTCTGGGTCGCTGTCTCAAAACCTGTCCGTCGCGAAACCCATGGGATTCGAGACAAACTAGTTCCGAGACACTGTCGATTGTGAACTCGATTCGTCGCCGGAACGGTCTCCCGACAAGTGAGACTCAAAGTGCTGTAGTAGGGACCAGAATTCTCTGTCGCTTACCGGTCTGAGCCGGAGCCAACCGCGCTTGTAAGGGGTCAAGGGGATGCTGACTCTTTGCCCTTCCTTCTGGAAGCCGACCACTATCGCCCTGTCGATGGTGACGGCGTGACGTACTTCGTCCTGTTCGTATGAGTCGATCCTCGACCACGGGATCCTCGCCACACATTGCGGACGTTTCCAGTACCACCGCCACAACTCAAACTTCTCGCCGGTATCCACGAAAGCAAGGAATGCGCCATCTCGCGACAAATACGACTTCAGGCGCACGCCACTGAGGTCTTGCAGCGCCTCCTTGAGAGAATCTGAGGAGTAGATCGCCGTGGGGACAGCTCCTGAACGGGTGAGCTCGCTCAACAGTCGTCGCCCCGGGTGGTAGAACCCCCACAGAAGTATCACGCAGAGCACTACTCCACCGACCAAGCCGCCCAACACCGCCGGCAACCTAGATCCCGCTACTGACGGTGAGTGGTTCAAGATCGCCGTGATGACCTGCAGCAATGGCACAGTGATGAGAGCTGCAAGCAGCCCCATAACAGCCCACGATCGTCTGCGAGCGGGGATTCGCGCGTTGTCACCCATTTGCTCACTGTAGCCGCGCACGTCCCCTACCCAAGGAAAGGCGCCTCGCAAGCCTCGCGGGACGCTGACAGTGGACAGACTAGATGCGCATGGTCTCGTATCCCATGTGTTGGAAGACCATCACCGCAGTAGCGGACCATGTGGACGCAAAATTTGATCGGCCGATCCTGCCCCTGAGGGCGATTGTGCGTAGGGTTACTCGAATATGGACATAGTTCAGCTTCTATCAAGTGCGTTCGCGCTCCTCCTGGTCGTGGTGGGAGTGGCAGTGGTGTGGGCCGTCATCTGGCAGCTCCTGAAGATCAGACGAGCCGCCCGCACCGCGCGCAAAGAACTAGACATCGAAAACCGCATTCGGTTGAACATGAAGGCACAAGGATTCAACGAGAACGAAATTCGCGACGCAGTCCAACACTTGGGGTCCGGCCACCAAAGTAAGTGAAAGCAGCTCGACCTCCGTCCTTCAGAACGGGCACTGACCTGAGGTGTCTCATAAGTTCGATGCCTCGAAACCCATGGGATACGAGACACGGAACCCGCCCTGGATCGACCCGGGAAATCAGCTCGATGCGCCCGATCCAGAATGTCGCTACAAAGCGGGAAGGTCACATCAGTACATCAAAGGCCGTCGGCCTGGGCAGAGCTCAAAAACGGGCAGGATTCGGCGGCGAAGGGCCAGCGCGCTAAATGCTCCCTAGTGGGTAGGTTATTTCCATGGCCGAATTACCGCATGATCGCCGCGCCATCCGGGACCTGTTGGAATTTGATGAGCCTGAACAGTACCGACCGCTGTCAGTCCAACGGCGGCCAATTGCTGGCCCCGCCGGCATGTATTGGGAACGCGTCGAGATTGTCAGCGCCGACGGTGACGTGATCCCGTGTTTTTTGCTCATACCGGAGGAGCCAACAGGCTCAAACGTGATCGCGCTGCACCAGCACGCCGGGTCTTTCGCGCTCGGAAAGAGCGAGGCCGCGGGACTGAACGGTGATCGGATGCTTGCCTACGGACCTCGACTCTGCAAGCAAGGAGCGCGGGTTCTGATCCCTGATCTCCTCGGATTCGAGGAACGACAGCGGGCGTGGTCATCGGACCCTGCCGCAGACGAGAGTCTCGACGCTCTTCTGCGGATCTCGAACGGAGGCAGTCTCCAGGCAAAGCACACCCGCGACATCGCAACCATCACAACCTGGATGATCGAATCTTTCGGTGACGATCAAGGAATTGGCGTTATGGGACACTCGCTCGGTGGCCAGGTCGCACTCTTCAACCTCGCCGTGGATCCGCGTCTCACCATTGGCGTAGTGAGTTGCGGTCTCGGCACTCTCGCGTCGTTCGAAGCCCACCACATCAAGCACAATCCAGCGTGGTTCGTCCCTGGACTCGCTACCGCCGGCGACGTTCCGTGCGTTGCCGCGGCCCTCCACCAGCAGCAGGTGTTGGTCACGGCGGGAATCGACGATCCGTTGTTCCCGCTCGAGGGGGTGCATGCTGTTCTCGCAGCTTTCGAAGCAGGAGTCTGCACCGCTGAATTGTTCGTTGGTGGGCATGAACTACCGCCCCGGTTAGAGGCGCTCGCGATCCGACATCTGACTGCTGAATGCTGATTGCTACAGACGTCGCAAGCCCATGGAGGTCGGAGAGATGTCCGCACAGCAGAGCCACTCTCTCTACGGCGTGCCGCGCAGCACGCTTGAAGGTTGTCTCATAACCGATTTGTATCAAGACCTATGGGATACGAGACAGTGCGATCGGCGATCGCGAGAGGCGACGGGTGAGGCATCGCATATCGCAGGGTTGCGAGACCGCAGAAGACGTGCTCGAACTCGTGCGTATGGAACCCCTGACCATCGACACCACCGAACAGCGAGCCCTGCCTGCCCGGAGCTGAACTTCACATGGTAGGCTTTTTACTAATTAGTAAAAGGTGGTGGGTGTTGTGACGGCAACGATCCTCGCGCGCTCCGCACGAGCGGCCAGCGGTCTCAGCCAGAGCGAACTCGCTCAGCGCTCCGGGATTGCCGGATCCTCCCTGTCCCTCATCGAGCACGGCAAACGCGAACCAACGGTCGCAACGCTGGAATTGCTCCTGCGCGCCACGCGTCACACCGTGGTCACGATTCCCACCGTGCGAAGCGACGCGGCCCACATCGCATCAGACATCAGCATTGCCCTCGCCGGCGCCAGCGAAGCCTCGGCATTCCGGCGCTTCCTGCAGCTCGCCGATAACCTCACCGCCGAGAGCGGCGCCACACGCGTCGGCCTCACCCTAACCGAGCCCTCTCCGACGGGATCGGAGCAGTGGGACACCGCTATTGCCGCGCTTTGCGAGTACCGTCTCAACGCGAACTCTCTCCCGGTCCCTGACTGGGTAGGCACCAGGACGGGGAACCCGAATGCGCGCTGGGCGCCACGGACCAGTGACTACGACATTCCGGCCGACCCGGCACAGGTTCCGATCGAGTTCCTCAGCCGCGGCATCCTGATCGAGGCCGCAACTCTGGAGAGCATCTAATGCCCGGAGATCAACTTGACCGCGACGATCTCATTAGCGGCATCAACGCGGTCATTGCAAAGCTCCGTGCGGCCAGCCAGCCGGCAGGGATCCGCATTGTCGGGGGTGCAGCGCTCGCGCTGCGCTACTTCGATCGCCCTACTACTGCCGACATAGACGCACAGCTACACCCCGAACCACCCATCCTCGCAGCAGCCATGGAAGTCGCGACCGAAAACGGTTGGCCACACGATTGGCTCAACAGCAACGCCACCATCTTCATCCCCGCCTACGGTGCCGACCCCGAATGGGAAGTTCTCTACGCCAGCGAGGACATCACCGTGGAAGTCGCCTCGCCACGCGCCCTGCTCGCCATGAAACTGAACGCCTCACGCCCCGGCCGCGATGTGCAAGACATTTCCAACCTCCTCGCCATCTGCCACATTCCCGATCTCGACGCGGCTGAAGAGCTCCTCAACGAGTTCTACCCCGGCGACGGACTCCCCGACAAAGCCCTCCGGCTCCTGAAACCCATTTTCGCCCATGGTCTCCCCGACATCCCCGACGTGCCACCCGCACCCTCGCTTGGCGGGCCACACCCGCCGCACTGCGAACCGTCTCGTAACCGAAGTGTGTCATAACCCGTGGCTTACGAGACAAAGAAGATCGCCTGTTCAGCGACGAGCGGCGGGTGACTTGTCGCGCATCTGGACCTGTCTCGCATCGGTAGGGTTTCGAGACAGCAAGATGACGATCTCGAGCGCATGACGCCCGCCATCGGGCCTAGTGTCGGGATTGTCAAATGGGTACCGTCACAATTGGGCGGTGCCGGAACCACGAGTCTCCGCGCGAGTACCCGTTGGCGGTCCGGCTTGCGGGCGGGCCGCGGACAGGGTCTGCTAGGTTTGCATTGTGATCTCGCGACGCTTCACCTATTTGCCGGCTCTGGTAGAGCCGGTGTCGCATAGCGCCTGATCACTTCTAGCCAGAGCCCCGAGCCAAGGACAACCGTCCTTGGCTTTCTTGTTCCCGGGAGGCTTCTGGCACGGAATCGCCCTCCGGATGTCCGTGAGGAAAGACGATGACCAGCCCGCTTGAGATCCTGAGACCGTTGCGCCGAAACATTGACTCGATCATCGGCGAGGACGAACTCCTTGCCCAGCTTTCTAGTGGAAAATCCCTGCGAATCAAGTACGGTGTCGATTGCACGGCACCTGATTTGCACTTGGGGCACGCCGTCAATCTATGGATGATGCGGCATCTGCAAGAGCACGGGCACCGTGTGGTATTCCTGCTGGGAGATACGACAACGCAGATCGGCGACCCCACCGGGAAGAGCGAGACACGGCCGGTTCTATCGCGGGACGAGATAGACAGGAATGCGCTCGCGTTCATCGAACAAGTAGGTCTTGTGCTGCGCACTGAACCTGCCCTGTTCGAGGTGCGTCGGAACTCGGAATGGTTCGATGCTATGCCGGTGACGGAGCTGTTGTCGCTGTTCAGCATGACCACCCATGCACGGTTGATGAGCCGTGACATGTTCCGCGAGCGGATGGCAGCGGGACGGGAGATCGCTCTTCATGAGCTGACATACCCGGTGTTGCAGGGTTACGACAGTTTCGCCATGGCCAGCGACCTGACAATCGTCGGATCCGACCAGCTATTCAACGAGATGATGGGGCGCCATTACCAGCAGCGTCTGGGTGCGGTCCCGCAGACGCTGATCACTACCCGGATCACGCCCGGCCTAGACGGTGGGCCAAAGCAGTCGAAGTCGCTGGGCAACTACGTGGCGCTCCTCGACGATCCAGCGGAGAAATTCGGAAAGCTGATGAGCTTGCCGGACACCCTTGTCGAGGAGTGGGCTGCCGCATACACCGATATGACGGAGGAGCAGATCGAGCGTCTCTCCGCAGCAGTCGCGATGCGTGGCGCCAACGCACGGGACGCGAAGCTGCAACTCGCTGAACAGATCGTCTGCCGTTACCACGGCCGCGAGGAGGCGATCCGAAGCCGGGAAGCATTCCTGTCGACGTTCTCAGACCGCAATGAACCCGATCAGATGCCTGTGCTCACCCTTCCGACGCGCTCGGTGCGCCTCCTCGACCTACTCTGTCTCGCCCGTCCTGATCTCAGCAAAAATTCCCTCCGCCGGCTCGTTTTGCAACGTGCGGTTCGCGTCAATGGGAACGTCATGCTTGAAGAGGGCGGCAAAATCGTCCTTGAACCCGGGTCCGTGCTCAAGATAGGTCCCCGAACCTGGTGGCGGATCAGCACAAGAGCGAACGAGAACTAAGGGTTCGGCTTGCGGGCACCGATGCCGCCACTCTTCAGCAAAAGCCACACGGTTGAACTGTCTATTAACCTCAGTGTGTCGAAACAGATGGGATACGAGACCCGGAAACCTCTCCCGTTTACGAGCAAGTGAAGGGCGACTTGTCTCGCATCCAGACCTGTCTCATATCCGTAGGGGGTCACGTCCCGCTGAGTGGTGGAATTTCTCAACACCGTGCGGGTCAGTGGTTCTAGTCTAGGCGGCGGCGAGTTCTGGGAGGATCACCGCCTCGTCTATGACCTCGATGGGATTGTTCATGGTGGCCAGCTCGAGCATCGAGGCCTCGGAGAAGTAGCGTCTTTCGCCGGCTTCCCACTCGTCGTGCTGCTCGATCAACACCGACCCCGCCAAGCGCAGCAGCGCGGCGGCGTTGGGGAACACGCCGACGACGTCGGTGCGGCGTTTGATCTCCTTGTTCACCCGTTCCAACGGATTAGTGGACCAGATCTGGCGCCAGTGCCGCCGCGGGAACGCGGCGAAGGCGAGCAGGTCGGGTTGCGCGTCGACGAGCATCGCGGCGACCTTCGGGTGCGACCGACTGAGCATCGTGGTGACCTCGCGGAACTGCTTCTCGATGTGCTCACGGTCGGGTTGGGCGAAGATGGTGCGGATGATCGAGGCCACCATGTCCTGGGATCCTTTCGGGATCACGGCGAGGACGTTGCGCATGAAATGGACTCGGCATCTCTGCCACCCGGCGCCTTGGAACACGGTGCTGATGGCCTTCTTGAGCCCGGTGTGGGCGTCAGACATGACCAGCTTGACCCCGTCGAGACCGCGGGTCTTGAGCGACCGTAGAAACGACGTCCAGAAGCCCTCATTCTCGCTGTCACCCACGTCGAAGCCCAGTACTTCCCGGCGGCCGTCGGCGGCGACCCCGACCGCGACGACGATGGCTTGGGACACGATCCGGTGGCCGACCCGGGCTTTGCAGTAGGTGGCATCGAGGAACACGTAGGGGAAGTCCTGGGCGGCCAAGGTGCGGTCGCGGAACTCGGCCACCTCCGCGTCCAGGCCCGCGCAAATCCGAGACACCTCGGACTTGGAGATCCCGGTGTCCGCGCCGAGGGCCTTGACCAGGTCGTCGACTTTGCGGGTTGAGACGCCGTGGACGTAGGCCTCCATCACGACCGCGAACAACGCCTGGTCGACCCGTCGGCGCCGCTCGAGCAGGGCAGGGAAGAACGACCCGGCACGGAGCTTCGGGATCTTCAGGTCGAGGTCGCCGGCGGTGGTCGTCAACGTCCTGGATCGGGTGCCGTTGCGGTGGGTGGTGCGGTCGCCGGAGCGCTCGAACGGGGCGGCGCCGATGAACGCGGTCGCTTCCGCATCGATCAGTTCCTGGTAGAGCTTTTCGGTCGCGGATCGGATGCGATCGGTGACATCGGTGAGTTTGAGTTCTCCCAGCAGGTCGAGCAGGGCAGACTGGTCTAGAGCCATCGTGGTTTGTGTCTTTCTGTGAGTAGCTTTGATCGGTTCTCACTGACCATCCCACGGTGGCTCTTCACGTTGACGAAGCAACACTCAAGAGCGGGAAACCACACCACTCACGGGGACGTAACCCCGTAGGGTTACGAGACACGAGGATGACATCTGCAACATTCTCGGCGACACATTGCGCGCTGAGGCTTCATTCCGAGGGAGTTCCAACGTTCTTACACGGCCGGTACTCTGTCCCTAATTCCGGAGGCGAACATGAAGTTCAAAGTAGTCAGCGTGCTAGCAGCCCTCAGCGTTGCTCTCGTCGTACTCAACGGTTGCGCGGGAACACCCGGAGACGATACCTCGAGCGCTCCGGACTGCGGAGGTTCGCGTTGGTCAGCTGCCGTCACTGAAGACGCGGTTGGCGAGTCGAGTGCTCGCGAGGCATTACAGGAGTGGGTGGAGCGAGCCGAGGGACTTTCTACGAATCTGCCCGCCCCGGACTGGGTCGAAACGAGCTCATCGGACAACCGTGTGCGCTTCCAAGGAGAACAAGATTGGGCCGCCGCTACTCATCTCCCGGGTGGATGGTTGGTGATCGAAGGGGGTACGTGCGGTTAGTGGGCCATCCTATGAGCGCCATAGTGCGAGATACGGGCAGTGTCTCGCAACCGATCCGTCTCGGATGGCATGGGTTATGAGGCGGATTAGTCGTTGTCCAACCTCAGCAGGGAACCACCATTTAGTACGCGTTTGACGACTTCCATCGACAAAGAGGTCTGCACCGCAATTTCGTCGCTTGTCATTCCGGTCCCTGCGCAGTCTCGGAGCGCCGCCTCCACCTGCGTCGCCGCCGTGTCCACAGCGATCAATTGGGACTGCATTTCGACGAGCACCGCCCGAGCGTCGTCTAGTCGGTTATCCCTCATGGGCTGACGAACGGGGCGGCTCAGACCACAGGCTAGCCGAATCCCTGGGGGTGTTGTACGTCTCGCGGGGTGACGATGTAGGCGTCGTCGCCGGTGACGATGTGTTTTAGCGCGACCGGATTTGGTGTCTGCTCGTCGGCGGCGTCAGGCTGACGATGTCCGGATAGACGAAGGGCCCGGCGTGCGATCTTTGCGGATCACGCCGGGCCATTCTGACGCGTAAAGGCGCGCTGATGCTCACGGTAAGTCATGATTCTGTTGTTGTCGAGTTGGACCTGCGGGTCGGGCGCGTGGTCTGCCCGGATTGTGGTGGCCGATTACGTCCGTGGGGGTGGGCCCGGGCGCGTGTGATCCGCGATGGCCTCGTCACGGATTGGGCTTGTCGTCGCCTTCGCCCGCGCAGGTCGAGGTGCGCGGTCTGCGGCGGCACGCATGTGCTGCTCGAGGTGCGGTTGGCCGTGCGGCGGGCCGATGCGGCCGAGGTGATCGCGGCGGCGGTCGAGGCGAGGACAGTGCTGGGTTGGGGCCACCGGAAGATTGCCGCGGGCTGCGGCAGGCCGGTCTCGACGGTCCGTGGTTGGTTGCGCGCTTTCGCCGCCTCGGCCGGTGCGATCGGCGAGCGGTTCACGGGGTTGTTGGTGCGGGACGCTCCCGATTCGGTGGTGCTGTGGCCCAAACCGGCCGGCACCGCTCGGGGTGAGGCGTTGTCGGTGTTGATGGCGTATGCGGAGGGACTGGGGCGTCGGTTTGCCGCGACCGTCACGGTGACGTGGATCCAGGCGGGTATCGCTACGACGAACGGGCGGCTGTTTTGCTCGAGCTGGTGGGCTGGCGCTCCCAACACCAACAGGCCCTTATGCCAGACCGGGGCGGCGGGAAGGGTGGCAGGAGCGCCTGCCATATCCCTGTGATGGGCGTCTTCACTGTTTGAGAGGACCTTTCATGCCCGCAACACCGCCGACCCTCCCTCCGACGCTGCCACCGGCAGTGCCGCGGGTTTCCCCGGCACGCCCTGCCGTGTCTTTGCTCGTGCCGGCCGGGTCACCGTCGGAAACGGCAGTGCGCCGCGACCGGACGGAGAAGATCGCCCTGTTCCGGTATCAGCTCATCCGCGCTGCCGCCGATGCCAGCGTCACGACGCGGCAGCGCGGTCCGATGGTGCGGGACCTCGCGGCGATGGTGCATCCGGGGCCGTTTGGCGGCACGGTGACGGTTTCTAAAGACACCATCGACCGGTGGATTCGGGCCTGGCGGGCCGGCGGGTTCGACGCGTTGAAACCCCGCGGCCGCGCCCAGGGCGCCGTGACGCCGGCGCAGATCCTGTCCTTGGCCGCGACCCTGAAACGCGAGCGGCCCGCCCGCACCTCAGCGCAGGTGCGCCGCATCATGATCGATACCCTCGGCGACGCACCTTCCGAGTCGACGTTGCTGCGGCACTTCCGCACGCTGGAACTCCCGACCGGAGTCCGCGAGGTCTTCGGCCGGTTCGAAGCGGACTACCCCAACGAAATGTGGGTCGGTGACGGCCTCCACGGCCCCCGGATCAACGGGCGGAAAACGTATCTGTTCGCGTTCCTCGATGACCACACCCGCCTCGTCACCGCGGCCCGGTGGGCCTACGCCGAAGACTCCGTCCGCCTCACGGCGGCCCTCCGCCCGGCGTTGGAATCCCGCGGTATTCCGGGCACGATCTATGTCGACAACGGGAGCGCTTTTGTTGATGAGTCCCTCTCTCGGACCTGCGCACGCCTGGGAATACGGTTGACGCATTCGAAGCCGTATCGTCCGCAGGGCCGCGGGAAGATCGAGCGGTTCTTCAACACCGTCAACTCGCAGTTCCTCACCGAGATCACCGTCGTCGACACCGCGACCGGCGTCGTCGATGCCGGGGTGGGCAGCATGGTGACGTCATTGGATGAGTTGAATGCGTTGTTCAGCTCGTGGGTGGAGATGGTTTACCACCAGGCCACACACTCCACGACGGGGCAAACACCTTTGCAACGCTGGGACGCCAGCTGGGCCGGCCGCAAACCGGTGCGGAAATCGCGGGACGAGATCGCGGAAGCGTTCCGGTGGTCGACGATCCGCACCGTGACGAAGTCCGCGACGGTGTCGTTGCAATCCAACACTTACCAGGTTGATCAGCTCCTCGTCGGCAAACGGGTGGAGCTGGTCTATGACCCCTTCGACCTCGCCGGGCTGATCACCGTCTCCGCCGGCAACGGCGTCCCGGCCGGCATCGCCGTCTTGAGCGAGATCCGGCGGCACGTGCATAAAAAGGCCGCCACGGCCGCTGCCGACAGCATCGAGACCGGTGCGAAGAACGCCGTCTCCGGCATTGACTACCTCCGCCTGGTCGAGACCCGTCACAAGGGCACCATGGCGGGCGAGCCGATCAGTTTCGTCAAAGCGTCCACCTCGAAACGGGCCGCGGTCGTCTTCGTGCCGAGCGTCCAGGAGGCCGTCCGATGAGTATTGACACCCTGCAATCGCACTACGGTTTCACCCGCATGCCCTTCGCCCGGGACATTCCGCCGCAAGCCTTGCACCCGCACCCTTCGCACCGGGAAGCGATTGCCCGCATCGATTGGTGCGTCAGTCAACGCCAACTCGGCGTGATCAGCGGTGAAGTCGGCGCCGGGAAAACCATCGCCGTTCGCGCTGCCCTCGCTCAACTGGAGCCCTCCCGGCACCAGGTGATCTACATTCCCGATCCGACGATCACGATGCGCGGCATTCATACTCGCATCGTCACCGCGCTCGGCGGCACCCCCGCGTTCTTCTCCGGAGTGCTCGCCTCGCAAACTGCGGCGCTGCTCGCCGGGGAGCTCGACGAACGCGCCCGCCTGCCCGTGGTCGTGATCGATGAAGCACACCTGCTCACCAACACCGATTTGGAAGCCCTTCGCATGCTCACCAACAGCGATATGGACACGGGCTCGCACTTCGCGATGCTGCTCATCGGCCAGCCGACGCTGCGGCGCAGGCTCAAGCTCGCGGTGCTCTCGGCGCTGGATCAACGCATCTCCACGCGCTACACAATCACCGGGATGAACGCAGGCGACACCACGGATTACGTCCGTCAGCACTTGAAGTTCGCGGGCCGGTCCGACCCGCTCTTCTCCGACGACGCGATCCATGCCATCCACCTCGCATCGCGCGGTTATCCGCGGGCGGTGAACAACCTCGCCGTTGCCGCTTTGATCGCGACCTACGCCGCCGATAAAGCGATCGTCGACCTGGCCGCCGCGCAATCGGCGATCACCGAGAACAGCGAGTGAGCCCGCGTCACGGCTGACGACCACCACGTCACCATCCTGACGAAAGCCCTGCCGGAATCCTCCGGCGGGGCTTTTTCATGACCCGGCATCGTCACCAGAGATGACGCCGACATCGTCAAATAACGCGACGGGCGACAACAGTTTCGGCGAATGACGGCGTGACCATCTCCTACTCGGTTTGCGACGGGACTAGCCCCGCCGTTGTGATTTTGCATGGCCCCGCCGGGAGCAGTCGGGAATTCGTACCAACGGCGCGCGCTGTCGGGTCGGAAGGTCGTTCTGATTGATCAGCGCGGCCACGGGCTCGGCACGCAACTCCCTGCGGACACCTCCCGAGAGGCGTTCGTTGATGATGTAGTCCGAGTCCTCAAGGCCGAACAGTCCGATGCCGTCGACCTTGTAGGTCAGTCAATGGGAGCGCATACCGCGATGCTCGTCGCGTCCGCTCGCCCAGACTTGGTGCGCCGCCTGGTGCTCTTGGAAGCGAACGAGGGCGGAGGATTCCCCGAAGACCACGCTGCATTGGGCGACTTCTTCCGCTCGTGGGAGGTGCCTTTCACGACTCGTGAATCGGCTTCCTCAGCGCTGGGTGTTGGTCCCCTTACTCAAGCATGGGCGGCAGATCTGCAGGAACGTCAGGACGGTTTCTACCCACGCTTCGACCCCGACGCCATGGTCGCAGCCATTTCCGCGGTAGCGGACCCACGCTGGGAGGAATGGCAAGCGGTGGCCGCGCCGACACTCGTCGTTTGCGCCGACCAGGGCATGTTCACGGACGAGCAGAAAAGCACCTTTGTGTCACGCGGCGCGAACGTCTTGCGTGTGGACCTTGCCGATGCCTCGCACGATGCACACCTTGATGCATTCGACCAATGGATCGTCGCGCTGCGCGACTTCGTCAACGCACGCTAAGGATTCCTGCCCTCCCCTGGCCGGGGGCGGCTACAGACGACAGCGTCGCGTATCTTACGTGTCTCATATCCCATGGGATACGAGACACAGAGAGTCGACTGCTGACGCCCGCCGATATCGTCGACGAGCTCCTCCCTGATACGTGTGGGGATGGGCCCGCATGGATAGTTGGAGTTGACGGTTACCCTGACTGAAAAGTGAGACCCGTGTCAGGCTTGGAAAGATGTTTCTCGTAACATAAGCGCCTCAAAACCCGCGGGATGTGAGGCAGCAAGCCCACTCCGCCGTCTCGGCAGTTGGCAACGATTTGCTGGCACGCGAAAGGGTGACAGTCCGTTCCCTATCCCGCGGTACCTGATGCGTAGAATGCCGTCAACGACTTGCATCCGGCTGGCAGGTCGCCGGCAACGTCAGCTTCTCCCCCGGAAAGAGCAATAATGTCTCCCAACACGTAACCCACCCCCTCCCAATTCAGTGTGGTGCCGTCCCAACTCGCAGTGCTTGGGAAGACTGGGACGGAAGTCCTGTTGATCGTCACGCACCCATCTGTGATGGTCAGTTCGCCCTTCAGGAGCGCCTCGTTACCTGCGCCGGCCGGACCAGAACCAGTCGTTGCAATCATGGTGGTGACTGTTCCGTCGGGGGTTACGGTGTCCCCTGAAGTAACGGCGCAACCCGCCAACGCGAATGCAACCCAGCTGCCTCGTATCCCATGGGCTGCGAGCCTGTTAGGTTCAGGTCCATGCGCAGCGGAGGTGGCTTAGTGTTCTACCGTGACGGGATGAGGGTGTCAGAGCGTTGGGGAGCCGGGATATTGCTTGCGACCACGATTCTGCTTGCGGGATGCGTGGAGTCAACGGATAGCGATTCGGCCACCGTCACGGACGCTAGCCCCACAACGTTCAGTGATGCGCGCATCATTACAGGCAGCATTCCTGGAGAGTACGAGTACAAGGATGTTGCTGGCACGGTCGCGGTGGTAGATGGCTGCGTAGCCCTGGAGCTGTCAGACGGTGCGGTTCACCCGATAATTTGGCCGCTCGGTTACCAGTATCTGCCCGACGAAGCTTCTGTCATTAGCGTGCATGGAACCGTCGCTCTCGGCGAAAAACTGACTGAGAGTAGGGGCTACCTCATTGATCGCGAGGTAATCGACGAGTTCCCAGATCCTGCGCGGTTAACGGGTTTCGATGAGTGCGACTCGAATGCGCCGACATTCCTTGTGCTGGTAAATGTAGAAGACTTTGACACCCCTGAGTAGCGCGCCCGGCGCTTGCCAATCGGCTACACGGCGAGATTTCTTGCAGCCCGCTGTTGTCCCATAACCGAACTGCCTCGAAACCCATGGGATATGAGACGTAAGGGATCACCTGTCACACGACGAGCCGCTAGCTGATTTGTCTCGCATCCTCACCTGTCTCGTATCGGTAGGGTTTCGAGACAACACGATGACGTCTGCAACCGTCCCTGCGAGGCATTGCGCAATCAGGCTTCGTGCCGAGGAAGTTCCAAAGTCCTTGGACGACCGGTACTCTGTCCCTAATTCCGGAGGTGACATGAAATCCGAAGTCGTCAAAGTGCTGTCAGTCCTCAGCGTTGCTCTTGTGGTGCTCAACGGTTGCGCGCGAACCCCCGGAAACGACACGCCAAGCGGTCAGGACTGCGGAGGCTCGAGGTGGTCAGCTGCCGTCACTGAAGACGCGGTCGGCGAGGTTAGTGCTCGCGAGGCATTGCGGGAATGGGTGGAGCGGGCCGAAGGACTCTCTACTGATCTGTCCGCCCCTGATTGGGTCGAAACAAGCTCATCGGATAGCCGTGTGCGCTTCCAGGGAGAACAAGATTGGGTCGCTGCCACTCATCTCACGGGTGGATGGTTGGTGATCGAAGGGGGTACATGCGGTTAGTGGCGCAGCCTATGAGAGCCCTGGTTCTAAAAGCGGGCTGTGTCTCGCAACCCATCTGTCTCGGATGGCATGGGATACGAGACACCGAGTGTGGTCATCGGAGCCGCGAGAGGCTCGGCGTGAGATGTCTCGCATCTGTGGCGGTTCGGGACATCCAAGCTGAGGATAGTCAGTTGAAAGTGTTCAATGCGCGCCGGTAGCTGTCACTGTTCGCACGCGTTCCATCAGTCATGAGAAGCGCGTTGTCGCTGATCCTGTGCGTGAACTCACCCGAACATGGGATGGTCAC
Source organism: Cryobacterium sp. SO1 (assembly GCF_004210215.2). Lineage (NCBI taxonomy): Bacteria > Bacillati > Actinomycetota > Actinomycetes > Micrococcales > Microbacteriaceae > Cryobacterium > Cryobacterium sp. SO1. The sequence continues at coordinate 783,104 of NZ_CP067394.1, read as the reverse complement.
GATCTTCGTCAGGCCCGCATGCCACGCGGAGATCAGCGGCGGTAGATCGCGTCGCTCCGGGGAGTCTTCGATTCGCGTCGACATCGCTGCCAGTTGAGCATCCATCCCAACTTGTGACCAGGCGCTGTACGAGTCATTCTCGAACGCGCTGTCTCCGAACTCGTCGCGCCAGCTGGGTCCGACAATTCGATGCAGAAGACTGGCACGTTCGGACGAACCGTTTGCAGTGGCTTGAAGCTCAACGAATAGTCGTGAATCAATGTCTCGACCCGCGTGCGCCACGACAGCATGCCAGATGCGGGGCCAGGCGCTCGCCCACTCATCGCGAGTATCGGTACTCAACGCAGCATCCTGAACGGGTGCGGGCGTGTTCAACAGGAGCGGAGGGAGGTCTTCATCTTGAAGTTGAAGCGCATGCGCTTCCCTGATCCATAGCATTTCCAGGAGGGCGTGAGGACGATCCTCAACGGTGAGCAACATGTCGTGCGGCCACGGGTCTCCAGGTATCGGTGCGTTTGATCGCATAGGCCTCACTCTCGGTTGCGTCCATCTTGGCCGTCCCGCGTGAGCGAAACAACGACTTTCGTGCCCCCGGAAGATGCACACGTGTCTCGTAAGCTGCACGTCTCGAAATCCATGCAACACGAGACAGAGTCACGTGGAATGACCGTCGGCAGCGGCTTCTATCCATCAGAGCGAGCCGCGTCCTATTGTTGGCGAGTGAGCGATGATTCGCGGGTCATTGATCCGGTTACGCAGGTTGAACTACTGGTGCCTGCCTACGGCACTCCGGGAAGAGCAATTCGCCGGGCCGCTCTAAAAAGAGACGGACTTCTGCGGGCGATTCGGTTCTATCCTGAGTATTTGCGGGTTTGGGGGCCAGTGAATATTGCCTTCGGGGGCCACCGGTATTGCCTTTGGGGGCCACGCAGTCGCGCGGTCGGGGGCCAGTGGCGCCCGACCGCGCGAGTGTTTTATGCCGTGAGCTGGCCGGCGGTGTGTTCTCTCATGTTGTGGCCGCCGGTCTCGACCCAGATGGTGTTGTGCACGATGCGGTCCATGATCGCGTCGGCGTGAACCCCGGAACCGAGACGCTGATGCCAATCCTTCTGGGCGTACTGGGTGCAGAACACCGTTGAGGCCTGGTCGTAGCGCCGCTCCAGGAGCTCCAACAGCATGCTCCTGGTGCTCTCGTCGGGCTCGTCCAGGAGCCACTCATCGATCACCAACAGCGAGAACGCGGCGTACTTGTTCAGGAACTTCGTCGACCCGGACGGCTTATCGCGGGCCAGCTGCCAAGCCTCTTCGAGCTCTGGCATCCGGATGTAGTGCGCTCGCACCCGGTGCCGGCAGGCCGCTTTCGCCAGCGCGCAGCCCAGATACGATTTCCCCGACCCGGTGAAGCCCTGGAACACGACGTTCTGCTGCCGGTCGATGAACGAGCACGTGCCCAGGCCGGCGATCATCGACCGGTCGAGGCCGCGTTCCTCGACGAGGTCCAGGCGACGCAGGTCCGCGTTCGGGTAGCGTAGGTTCGCCCGGCGGATCAGGCCCTCGACCTTGGTTTGGGTGAAGACGGAGTGGGCGTCATCGACGGCCAGTTTGATCTTTTCCTCGAACGCCAAACCCAGCGTCAGGACATCGTCCTGGGCGTTGAACGCGTCCAACAGAGTGGTCACGCCCATCTCGCGGAGTTTCCGTTTGGTCTCGATATCGAGCCGGCTCATCGTGCACCGCCTCCGGCGTAGTAGTCGGCCCCGCGGACATATCCGCCCGGTTCGGGCTCGGTGGGCTCGAAACGGGGAATCCTGCGGGTGCCTGTCTTGTCTTGCCCGGTCTCCAAGATCGGCTGCAAGTGCGCATACCGGGGCGAGCGAACACGACCCTCCAGGGCGATCTGACACGCTCTTTCCACTCGCTCGCTGGAGTAGCGCCGGCTCAGCCGCAGCACGGCCAGGGCGGCGTCGAAGCCTTGCTCCTCCACCGGCACGGCCTCGAAGATCCTGTTCACCACGGTCACCATGTTCGGGCCGACCCGCTCCGCCCAGGCCCGGATCCTGACAGTGTCCCACTCCCGATATTTCTCGCCCTGGGGCTGGTCGGCATCGTTGGTGCGGTATTCGTTCACGACATGATCGCCGAACAACAGATGGCTGGTGAGCCGCTCGTGATTCCGGTAAACCTCCAGCACTTGGGCGGTGATGCGCAGGTCGACGGCCTGTCCGATATGCGCGTAGGGGGCGGAGTAGAAGTTCTTCTCCCAAACCACATGCCCGTTCTTCTGCACCCGGCGCCCGATGATCCACCGGCTGATCTCATACGGAGCCGCCGGCAACGGCCGCAGCAACGCTTTTTCCTCGCTTTCGAACACACTCAGGCGCGAACCAGCACGCTTCTGGAACGGCTCCCGGTTGTAAGCATCAATGCGTTCGCGGATCGCGGCCCTCAACTCGGGAAGGGTTCCGAAGCTCTGGTTCCGCAACCCGGCGATGACCCAGGTCGCAACATGAGAGACGGTGTTTTCCACGGACGGTTTGTCTTTTGGTGACCGGGGGCGTCCCGGCAGCACCGCGGCCGAGTAATGCGCGGCCATCTGACGGTAGGCCTCGTTCAACACGACCTCACCCTCGCGAGGGTGCTTGATCACGCCAGTCTTCAGATTGTCGGGCACGATCCTAGGAACCGTTCCACCGAACCACTCAAACATCGCCACGTTCGCCAGCAGCCAGGTGTCTTGGCGCATATCCAGCGCTGGCTCGACGAACGCATACCTCGAGAACGGCAGGCACGCGACGAACAAATACACCCGCGACGTCTCGCCCGTGACCGGGTTGACGAGCTGCATCGTGGGCCCCGACCAGTCGACCTCGACCGTCCGCCCGGCCTTGTGGCCCACCCGGGACGCCGCCCCAGTGACCAGAGCATGGGCCGCGTAGGACTTGCAGAACCGGTCGTAACCCATCGCCGGCTGCCCCGTCGCTTTGCACCGGTCGACGTACTCGCCATGGAGCAGCTTCAGCGTCACCCCGACCTTGGCGAGCTCTCTATGCACCCCGTCCCAATCAGGCTGCACGAACACACTCTCGTGCTCGCCCCGACCAGGGAACAGCAGCGCATACACCTCGGCCTCGCTGCGGCCGGCATGGCCGTCATTGCCAATGCCAGCCTTCTCGGCGGCATCGAACACCGCCAAGACACTCTTGCGCGACATGCCCTGCGCGATCGCGATCGCCCGCCCCGTCATACCTTCGGCTCTGAGCTGAAGCACGAGCTTCGCGTTGATCCTTCGTACCATTGTTGATTACTCCTTCTGCCGGGTGCCTATACACGCGGCGGAAGGAGCTAAGCAGATGGCCCCCAACAGCAATATTCAGTGGCCCCCAAGCACGCTACCGGCCACACCGTCCGGTGGCCCCCAACGTCAATAACGGTGGCCCCCAGAAGCGCTAATACTCACTATCCCGATTACACGCATCCATGGCCGTTGTGGGACGAAAGCCGTGACGTTTCCGCGGAGGATCTCGGGCTAAGCGATGCACTTCGGGAAGACCTACTTCGCTGGGGCGACGAGTGGGAGACGACGTACCGGCATGACACCGGCTGGCCGAGCGTCGCTGCACGAGATGTGTGGATGAACGAAGGGGATGACCTTGCCGAACGCGTCCAGCGTGAGGTCTGGGACATCGCCGATGTGAGAGCCGAACACCGGGGATTTGAGGAATTTCGACCTTGACGAGAAAGCCACCTACCGCGGTGAAGCTCTAATCCGGCCTCGTGCGGACCGTCGGTGTCTCGATACCGTTGTGGCTCATACTCCATGGGATACGAGACGCTGGGATCCCGGATATCCTTCAAGCGCAGGCTCCGTCAGGAAGGCCCATCATGGCCAACGACAACACCCTTCTGAAGACCCGTTCTGGAATTGAAGCGCTCCTCACGCTATTCCGGACCGAAACGACGCTTTTCCCGTCCAACACGGCGATTGTGCTCGAAGCTACGGCTATCCCTTCCACCGGGACACAGGACTTCGATGCTATCTACGAGCAGGCACTAGAGAGCCATCTCGATGCAGCGGCCCGCCTGGGGATTCGCTACGCCGGGGCGCCTCCTATGTCGGGAGCTCACGTAATGCTGGGCGAGATTCGAGTGGAACCCCCAAACGCGATGCGGACGATCGGGCGATCGATCCAGTCCCTGGGTGGCACCGGTACGGAATGGACAGCTCGGTGGACGTGGGACCTCTCCGGTATCGAATCTATAGACGGGGAATTGCTGGTTCAGACAGAGGTTGACGCAGTCACGTTGCCCTTGCCCCGAAAGTGACCGGATGGATCCCGCCCGCTTGCCAGTGGATCTGTGCCGCGTCTTGCAACGAGCGCGGAACGGCAGGAAGAACGGTGCAAGCGCGAAAGGTCTGAAACCTAAGCGACTTGAATCAATTAGGCTACGAGACGTAGGAGATCGCCTTTGCAGGCGCCGAACGGCAGGTGACTTGTCTCGTATGTGGCGATGTCTCGAATCTGTAGGGTTTCGAGACACTGAATTGCGTTGCGAGCAACGCGCCCCTTGGAATTTATGCAGGACGGGCCAAACGGGCATCGGGCGTCGGTGGCTGGGTGGTGGGCGAGCCGCGGAGACCACTAGCTTGGTCTTCAGACTCTGGATGGGGATCATGGACGCCGAACGGCCAAAGATGACGACTATAAATGGGAAATTTCGTCCGCCAACCGACGGAACGGCGCTTCCTACGCTGACATTTGCGTTGTCCGATGAAGCCGCGCGGGCGACCGCGCCCTCTGAAGCTCTTGGCGATTTCATGAGGGCTTGGGCGCCACCCGGGACAGATACTTGGTATGTACTGAAGATCGATCAGGCGCAGGACAGCGGACGCCAGAGCATCGAAGCTTCCTTGGTCGTTCCAAGTGTCAATGCCTGGCAGTTGGGCGAGGCGCGGCTTTCTCGAATTGGCGGGCGGTCGCCGGAAGACGTCAATTTCCGCCATCAGCTCTATATGCGTATCGGTGCGGCAGCGGTAGCGGGCGGGCGCATCGAGGCAGCTATGAAGCGGCTGCTTCTACACATGTCGGGCAGTTTAGAACCCACCTTCGCCGACTCGGATGACCCGTGGAAGACGCTCGATAGGAAACTACGGAACGCAGCCACAGCGTTGGGGGAACGCGCAGCAGACGTTGTCAAAGTCCTGGACTGGGGACAAGCGAATAACATTCGTGACATCCGGAACGACATCATTCACGCCTACTGGTGGGATTACTCCGATGTTGGTATTACTCGCGGTCGTGTCTATCAGGACGGCACGAGCGAACTAATTCAGATAACGCCGGAGCAGCTTGACGAGGACTGTCAGAAGCTTCACGACTACGCTGAAACGCTTGACTCCGCGATGGATGGACTTTGGCTCAACATCTACCTACCCCGACTCAACGAGGAAGCTGCGGAAACCCTTGAGCAGGGCGGGAAATAGCTTCGCTGACGCAGAGTCTGCACGAACGCCGCAGTAGACCATCCGCATTGCGACTCAGACGCTGGCGCTTGGCGACCCCCGTACGGCACGAGGCGCGCAGCGCGCTTCGTGGTGACTGATCGGGCGACCACGTCGCTGGCGCGTCAGTAGAACTGCGACGGGAAGGTCGTACCGACGAAGACGTAGGCGAGCTTCGTGAACGCCGCCGAGCGTCTGCCGGCCTTCTCTAGCTCGATGGCATCCTCAACGCGCTTTGCATCGGAAGTCAGCGTCGTTACGGCTGTCGAGCGGTAGGTCTCCGTTGATGCCGCACGGAACCGGCCCGTGAGCCCGGTGGGGTCATTCATATCAGCCAGGCCGTTATTGGCGAGGCCGCGGATCAAATACGCAAAGTCGAGGTAGGGAATGAACGACGACTCTCCGGCCATTCGTTGTGCGGCTCGCATCTCCAGGTAGAACGACGAGACCTTGGCGCCGCTCGGATTGGCGTACTTCCAGGTCTTCATCAACCGGGCAAGGCCCTTTGCGCCGCCGGAGGGGGATCTGTTTATGTCCGTCACATACGAGAGATGCGCGGACGGTGCGGTCTCCATCCACCCGCCGCCCGGAGCGGGAATGCTGTAGACGACGTGGTCGCCGCTCGCGCGCAGATAGTAGCCGGGAATGACCTCCCAACGCTCGTCGCCGCTCGCGAAGTTCACGACAACAGCGGGACGGCTGACGCGCACTGGTGTCAGCGGAAACGACTGCGCAAGAGTACTTCGCACGCGTTCGAGCGCGGTGTCGGAGCTTGCAGGTCGGCCTCCTCCGAGGCTCACGAGGACATCAACATCCGAGTGCCCTCGTACCGCTGTTCCGTGGCGGAAGGACCCTGTTTCTCGCAGTCCGAAGTTCTCCAGTTGGGAGAGGGATTTCTCGATGGATGCGCGGTGCTGAACGGCGGCTGACCGCTCGCCATCCGTCGGCACCTTCCTCGACAGCAAAGCCTCGAATGCAGTCGCAACCGTCCGCTCAGGCATTGGCGGCGATTTCCTCGAAAGACGCCGTCTGTCCGCCTGCTTTGATGTTGCGCCCTGCCTTTCGGTAAGCCCGCGGGGAGATGGGCTCGGCGGACCTGTTCTGCTCATCCATGCGCTCCGTCAGGCCCTGCAGGATGGCTCGACCTTCCTCGATGTCCATCCACGGGGTGTCGACCAAACGCGCCCGGCGGGCAGCATTCTGAATCTCGAGGTATGCGTTTGCGGCGGCGGTGGCCGCCGTCGCGCGTTGAGAGGCATTCACGACAGTGAGCACTGCGCCCCCGGCAGCTGCGAACAGCGCGAGCACTCCGCCGAGGACGTCCAGTCCGGACCCAGAGAGAACCAACGCTCCCGACACAGCAGCTGATCCTGCCGCGAGCGACCCGAGCCAGAGGTTGAGTTTTTGCCAGCCTTTCGCCTGCTCGAACTGGCCCTGCGCGCTCCACATCGTGCGGTCCTCGACCTCTGAGAGCTCACGCAGTAGAGCCTTGCGTCGTACGCTCTCGTCGGTCTCCATAGCGAGAGCGTATCGGCATCGCCCACGTACTCCCGCGTCGCCACACTTGAATCCGTCCGCTCGCAAGGAAGTCGACATGTCTCGCAACCCATGTGCCTCGAAACCCATGGGATATGAGAGGCAGGAAGCCGCCTCTAACGTGACGAGCGGCACGTGACGTGTCGCGCATCTGGACCTGTCTCGCATCGGTAGGGTTTCGAGACACCGGATAGAGTTCTGCCCGCTAATGCGATCTCCGGTCCGGAACCAATACGCGAGTGCTGGACACTACAGAGTATGAGCAACACCGACGCCGATGAATGGGCACGAGCCCTTGGCGGCAACGCTGAGGCGTTCGGTCGGGTTTTCGACCGGCATCAGGATCGTGTGCTGCGACACAGCTTGCGGTTGGTGCCACAGAGGACTGACGCCGACGACGTTGTGGCGATCGTGTTTCTCGAGGCGTGGAGGAAACGCCGCACGGTGCGCTTCATCGACGGATCACTACTTCCGTGGCTTCTCGTCACCGCAACGAATGCAGCCCGAAACGTCGAAAGGGGGCACCGGCGCTACCGCATCCTTCTTCAACGATTGCCACAAGTAACGGCGATCAGCGATCACCTCGCCATCGGCGACACCGAAGTTGAGGTGGCGCTGCGCAGCATGTCCCTCTCAGACCGGCAAATCATCACTCTGTGCGTTTTGGAGGGCTTCACGGAGCCGGAAGCGGCCCAAGCGTTGGGAGTCGCCCGGGGCACCGTCAAGTCCCGCCTCTCCCGCGCTAAGAAACGACTCGCGGCAATGATTGCTCCGCCCACCAGCGCAACTCGCCACCCCGCCCCACCATCGGAAAAGGTGCTTCCATGAACACACTCGCCGATCAGGAACTGGCCCGAAAAGCCGCAGTGCGTCGATCTCTGCTCGAAGCTGTCGAAGCCACCACCGCTCCTGGCCGTTCAACTCGCCTTCGTACAGGACTTATTGCGGCCGGCTCGGTTGCCGCCGCAGGGCTCCTCGCTGTAGGTGTTCTGGCGATCGCATTGCCAAGCGTGACCGCTGCACCAACCGTCGTAGCCGCGCCCAGCTTCGACTTGGATGCGCTCCCAGCCGCAACAGGCGGCGGCACGTCGGACTTCGTCGTGTTCACCTCCCCAGCCGAACTTGCAGCTGTCTCATCACTGATCGTTCAAGGGACAGTTCGCGAAGTCATCGAAGCTGATATTCCAGCCGAGATTACGGACCCGTGGGGATCCGCAAGCACGATCGTCCTCGTCCTGGACGTGACATCGGTCCTCAAAGGAAGCCTCGATCTTCGCTCCGATGGCACTTTCCAGCTCGCGATACCGGGCTACTACGCCAACGCCAATGGCACATCACTGGCGGAATGGAACGCGTTGTTCCCTGCCGGAACCGAAGTTGTTGCGTATCCAGAGCGAGCCTGGGCCCATTCTTGGGGCTTCGGCAACGTCCCACCCGCAGAGGTGGATCCAACCGAAGAACCGATGTACCTGCAATGGCACCCTCAGGGCTTCGCCGTTCACATCCCCGGAAGCAATGAAGTCGCGTGGCCCCTTCTGCACGACGAAAAGGTCGGGAGATTCGAGGACGCCCTCCCCGGCGGCACCCTCATTGGCACGGTCAGGTGAAACTCCCGGATCCGTTTACGGACGCCTCCGCGACTTAACCAGGAGTCTCGAAACCGAAGCGTCTCCAAATCCATGGGATACGCGACAGAGCCGCGTGGAATGACCGTCGGCAGGTGTCCCTTGTCAGCGGCTTCTAGCCATCAGAGCGGGCCGCGTCCTATTGTTGGCGAGTGAGCGATGATTCGCGGGTCATTGATCCGGTTACGCAGGTTGAACTGCTGGTGCCTGCCTACGGCACTCCGGAAAGAGCAATTCGCCGGGCCGCTCTAAGAAGAGACGGACTTCTGCGGGCGATTCAGTTCTATCCCGATTGGCCGCATCCATGGCCGTTGTGGGACGAGAGCGGTGAGGTTTCCGCGGAGGATCTCGGGCTAAGCGATGCACTTCGGGAAGACCTACGTCGCTGGGGCGACGAGTGGAATACGACGTACCGGTATGACACCGGCTGGCCGAGTGTCGCTGCGCGGGATGTGTGGATGAACGAAGGGGATGCCCTTGCCGAACGCGTCCAGCGTGAGGTCTGGGACATCGCCGATGTGAGAGCCGAACACCGGGGATTTCAGGAATTTCGACCTTGACGCGAAAGCCACTTACCGCGGTTGAAGCTTTCATCCGCCTATCCCGGACCGTCGGTGTCTCGAAACCGTTGTGACTCATATCCCATTGGATACGAGACGTCGGAGGTCGCCCGTTCCCGCGACGCGCGGCACGTTGACTTGTCGCGTATCTGGACCTGTCTCGCATCCGTAGGGTTACGAGACAACCATTCGCAATTGTCGGCTTGTGGTTTTCCAGTGGTTGTTTGACTCGTCGGCACCGTCCAGTCGGGCCGGGTAGCGCGAGCTATTACTGAAACACCGTCTCCAACAGCGGCTCCGATCTGGCCTGGCTGGAGCCGAAGCTGGTGAGGAGCTGGTGCGCACTACCGGCGATTGCGATGGCCAACCCCGAGATTGCGATTTCCCTGATGACAGGACCAGCGAAGGGCTTTCGTCCGCGAACACTCCTATGCCGTGATGAGACCAAAATCGAGCTACTTGTTGTTGCGAGCGAGCCGTAGCATGAGGGTTCCTGGATCGAATTCTGATCCGGCAGGAGCGAATCCAACTCGTTCGTAGAGGGCTCGCGCTGGATTCCCTTGCTCCACGCTGAGGCTTACTCCAGGCAGGTCTCTGACGCGTGCCTCCTCGAGGAGGGGTTACGTCCCCGTGAGTGGTGTGGTTTCCCGCTCTTGAGTGTTGCTTCGTCAACGTGAAGAGCCACCGTGGGATGGTCAGTGAGAACCGATCAAAGCTACTCACAGAAAGACACAAACCACGATGGCTCTAGACCAGTCTGCCCTGCTCGACCTGCTGGGAGAACTCAAACTCACCGATGTCACCGATCGCATCCGATCCGCGACCGAAAAGCTCTACCAGGAACTGATCGATGCGGAAGCGACCGCGTTCATCGGCGCCGCCCCGTTCGAGCGCTCCGGCGACCGCACCACCCACCGCAACGGCACCCGATCCAGGACGTTGACGACCACCGCCGGCGACCTCGACCTGAAGATCCCGAAGCTCCGTGCCGGGTCGTTCTTCCCTGCCCTGCTCGAGCGGCGCCGACGGGTCGACCAGGCGTTGTTCGCGGTCGTGATGGAGGCCTACGTCCACGGCGTCTCAACCCGCAAAGTCGACGACCTGGTCAAGGCCCTCGGCGCGGACACCGGGATCTCCAAGTCCGAGGTGTCTCGGATTTGCGCGGGCCTGGACGCGGAGGTGGCCGAGTTCCGCGACCGCACCTTGGCCGCCCAGGACTTCCCCTACGTGTTCCTCGATGCCACCTACTGCAAAGCCCGGGTCGGCCACCGGATCGTGTCCCAAGCCATCGTCGTCGCGGTCGGGGTCGCCGCCGACGGCCGCCGGGAAGTACTGGGCTTCGACGTGGGTGACAGCGAGAATGAGGGCTTCTGGACGTCGTTTCTACGGTCGCTCAAGACCCGCGGTCTCGACGGGGTCAAGCTGGTCATGTCTGACGCCCACACCGGGCTCAAGAAGGCCATCAGCACCGTGTTCCAAGGCGCCGGGTGGCAGAGATGCCGAGTCCATTTCATGCGCAACGTCCTCGCCGTGATCCCGAAAGGATCCCAGGACATGGTGGCCTCGATCATCCGCACCATCTTCGCCCAACCCGACCGTGAGCACATCGAGAAGCAGTTCCGCGAGGTCACCACCATGCTCGCCCGGTCACACCCGAAGGTCGCCGCGATGCTCGTCGACGCGCAACCCGACCTGCTCGCCTTCGCCGCGTTCCCGCGGCGGCACTGGCGCCAGATCTGGTCCACTAATCCGTTGGAACGGGTGAACAAGGAGATCAAACGCCGCACCGACGTCGTCGGCGTGTTCCCCAACGCCGCCGCGCTGCTGCGCTTGGCGGGGTCGGTGTTGATCGAGCAGCACGACGAGTGGGAAGCCGGCGAAAGACGCTACTTCTCCGAGGCCTCGATGCTCGAGCTGGCCACCATGAACAATCCCATCGAGGTCATCGACGAGGCGGTGATCCTCCCAGAACTCGCCGCCGCCTAGACTAGAACCACTGACCCGCACGGTGTTGAGAAATTCCACCACTCAGCGGGACGTGACCCGAGGAGGCTGATGAGGAGCAACGTGCCGACACCGACGCCACGTTGGCTGGCTGAAACCCAAATGCTTAGCTCTGGGAACGCTGCGTCTACGAATCCGTACCCGGGGTCTGTGGCGGTGAAGCACCGAAGCCACGCCACACCAACTGGCAATTGTTCTGCGGTCTCCGCGACGAAGCCGAAATCCCCGGCCCCCGGCCATGGGGAGAAATAGTGAGTGAAGTCAGGCGTATGCATGACCTGGTCGAGGGTGAACCGGTCGCCCGACCAGTTCACGTTCCCGTGGGTGGCCGACGCGAGCAAATTCTCCTCATCGGCTCGGAGTGAGCGAACAGAAACTCGATCGTCTTGCCTAGCCGTCATGCGAGCCACCCTATCGGCACTCTGGCAACCCGCGTCGATGACCGCGTCACCACGCGGCCCCCTCTCGACTCCAGCCCGTGAAGGCTCTCCACTCTGTGCGACCGTCCCCGTCAAGCGTAGGTCCTTGCAGTTATAGCGCCGTGGTCGCGTTCCTTGTGAACTAAGCGGAACCTCGATAGAGGGCGCCAGGTGACTTGTCTCGGATCTAGACCTGTATCGAATCCGATGGGATATGAGACGTAAGGGATCACCTGTCCCACGACGAGCGGCTAGCTGATTTGTCTCGCATCCTAACCTGTCTCGCATCGGTAGGGATGCGAGAGGTCGCGCTCACCGCGATTCTCAGAACGCTGAGTCCGATGGGTGCCCCGAAGGAGACGACCGCCTACCGGAATTGCATCAAACATTGATATAATGCCGCGGTGGGTGAACAAGACGTCGGTGTGCTGGCGACCTCGATCGCGGACTTCAACTCTGTGTTCATTCGGCTGCCTTTGCAGGGGCAGCTGAGCTTCTCGTCCCTGTCGGTGCTGCACACGCTCTCGCGCCGTGGGCCGAGCCGGTTGAGCGATCTGGTCGAGAGCGAGCAGATCAAGCAACCCGCACTGACCGCCGCGACGGCGAAACTCGAGCGGGAGGGTCTCGTCGCCCGGTCGCCGGACCCTGTGGATCGCCGGGCCGTTCTGATTTCTCTCACTCCCGAGGGCGCCGCGATCGTTGCCGAACGACGCGCGGGACGTGTCGAACGGCTCGAACAGCTTGTCGCGCGCCTGCAACCCACAGAGCGGGCGCAGTTGCTGTCGATCGCCCCGGTACTGGACGAGGTTGTGCGGCTCTCCCAGCTCACCCCCACCACGAACGATTGAGGAGAAGACGATGAGCGCAGCAATTGCCCGCCTCGCACAAGATCCGATCGCCGTCACAGACGATGTCCTGGACGATCTGCGGTCACGCATCCGATCCACCAGGTGGCTGACCGATGACGGCAACGAGGACGGGCATTACGGCGTGCCCCGAACGACACTGCAGGAGCTTGCCGAGTACTGGGCCGACGGGTACGACTGGCGCGCAGCAGAACGAGCCATGAACGCCTACGAGCACTACCGCGTCGACGTCTCCGGGGTTCCCATCCACTTCATGCGCAAAGCCGGGGTGGGTCCAGCGCCCACACCCCTAATCCTGAGCCACGGGTGGCCGTGGACGTTCTGGCACTGGTCGAAAGTCATCGACCGACTCGCAGACCCCGGCGCGTTCGGCGGCGACCCGGCCGACGCGTTCGAGGTCATCGTGCCCTCCCTGCCAGGGTTCGGATACTCCACGCCAACCGCTCCTGACATGAACTTCTGGAAGATCGCGGACGTCTGGCACAACCTCATGACTGAAGTGCTCGGTCACCAGAAGTACGCCGCCGGCGGCTGCGACGTCGGCGCACTCATCACCGGCCAGCTCGGCCACAAGTACGCCGACGAGCTCTACGGAATCCACATCGGTTCCGCCCTCAAACTCGACTTCTTCAACGGCGACCGCGCGTGGGATCTCTCGGGTGGACGGCCCATTCCCGAGGACATGCCCGCTCCGCTTCGAGCGCGTCAAGTTGCGATCGAGCGACGAAACGCCGTTCACCTCGCCGCCCAAGTCCTCGCCCCCAGCACCCTCGCCTACGGGCTCTCAGACTCTCCTGTCGGGATGCTCGCCTGGATACTCGAACGGTGGGACAAGTGGTCGGATGACGACGGCGACGTCCTCACCGTCTTCGATCGAGATGACATCCTCACTCACGCCACCATCTACTGGACCGGGCAGAGCATCGGCAGCTCGATGCGCACCTACGCGAACAACAACCGCTACCCGTGGACTCCCTCGCACGACCGCGTCCCCGTCATCGAAGCACCCACCGGTATCACCTTCGTCGACTACGAAAACCCGCCCGGAATCACGACCTCCGAAGAACGCATCGACTCATTCCTCGCCAGCGATCGAGCCGCCTGGTACAACCACACCAGCATCACCGGCCACCCCAAGGGAGGACACTTCACACCTTGGGAGATCCCCGAAGACTGGGCCAACGATCTAGTGAAGACGTTCCGAGCGCTACGGACCGACCGGCCCTCCTGAGACTCTGCGGGCGTAGTCACTCACGCCGACCAACGCGAGGACCAACAGTGCAGACGGCCTTGATGATGTGTGCAGGGGACCTCGAGAACTGACAACAAGTGGTGTCAATAAATGCGGATTGAACTTCAACTAGACGGGTTTCGCGGCACCATCTGACGTCAAGCTGGCGTGTACCTCAGAAATACAGTTCGCAATTTCGCGGCGGAGGACCGACCTGCCGTTGCTCCAAACCCGTCTTGTTTTGCTCGAACCTGCTATCGTGACGGAATCCACAACACACACCGAGGAGGTGAGACCCATCAACGCTTCAAACCAGGTCGGGTGCTCTCTTCTCGCGGCCGAGCGGATGACTCGGCAGACGTGACACACAGAGCGCCCATAGGCATTCCGAAAGGCGCTCTTCATGTCAACTTCTCAATCAACTACCTCTGAGTCAGCTGTCGTTTCCAGGCTTCGAGCCGCAGGCTGCGTATTCGCTGAAGACGAAGCCAGACTTCTCCTCTCTGCCGCCGCTACTCCTGTCGAACTGGCAAGAATGCTCGACAAACGAGTGGCCGGGTTTCCACTCGAACACATCCTTGGTTGGGTGGAGTTCTGCGGCCTTCGGATAGCTGTGGATACTGACGTCTTCGTGCCCCGACGTCGCACCGAATTTCTCGTCCATGAGGCCAGAGCGCTCACTGCGCCGGGGTCCGTCGTGCTCGACCTTTGCTGCGGCGCTGGCGCGCTGGGTGTCGCGCTGAGCGCAGCGGTAGGCGAGATTGAGTTGCATGCTGCGGATATCGAGCCGGCCGCTGTCGCGTGTGCCCGCCGGAACCTAGCCGCCCAAGGCGGGCGGGTGTATGGAGGGGACCTCTTTGAGCCACTGCCCCATGTGTTGCGGGGAAGTGTCGACATCTTGCTCTGCAATACGCCCTACGTGCCCACCGAGATGATCGAGCTGATGCCTCCGGAGGCACGGCTGCATGAGCCTCTTGTGACGCTCGATGGCGGCGCGGACGGACTTGACGTTCAGCGGCGCGTGGCGGCGGACGCGGCGCAGTGGCTCGCGCCGGGCGGCCACCTCTTCATCGAGACAAGCGAAGATCAAGCAGCTCGTACCGCCGAACTGCTCGAACGCAGCGGGCTGGTGCCGCGGATAGCTACTTCCGACGAGCTATATGCCACAGTCGTGATCGGGACGAGGCCACGCTTTTAGGGCGGATGAGTCGCCCGCTATGGACTCTTCAGGAGAGTTCCTTCCGGTGAGCGCGGCGTGGTGCCCTGTGGGGGCTGGGGCTTAGCGACAGACACGGATGCGAAATGGCCGGCATCTATCGCTCCGACTAACAGGCGCGCTCACTCACCGACGACTTCGGACACTGACAAACAGGGTGAATTCGACGCGCAGACAACCTTGCGCATTGGTGCAGGCGGACACGAGAACTGACACCAATGTTGATGGGGCCTAAGTGACGGTCGTGAGACGTCTCATATCCCTAGGGATACGAGACTGGGACACACGTCAGAGTCCGTAATCCACCAAGTGGCGATCGCGAGAATACCGCCAGCCGTTTCTTTCACCGGTGGGAGCTGCGCGTGCCAGGGCTTACGAGCCAGCCGCAGGCAGCCATCACAAGCGGTGTGGCCACCACGAGGGTAGTCAGCGCCCACCATGGCGCGGAGAACACGCTCCCGGATCCAGGTAGATTCATCGAAAATGCCGTGAGCACGCCGATCACCGCACCAGCCCAAGTGCCGGTGGCCACCACGGTCGTTCCTTGCCATGCTGCTGTCGCGCGCAGCGTTTTGGTCGATGCGCCAACCGCGTGCAGGGTCAAAGCGTCACGTTTCCCTTCTGTCCGCGAGAGCGTCAGCGCGACGATGGACGCCGCCAAGACGATGCTTCCGCTCAGTGCGAGGGTCAGCCACCCCATTGCCGGATCGGCGGTCGGACCCGTCTCGAGGTGAACCAACAGCCCGCGGGTTCCCGCGAGGTCAGCGAGCTTACGATCAATCGCAGCCAGTTCGAGTTCCGTAGGTTCGCGAGTTGTCATGGCCACAACCTGGCTGGACTCTGTTTGCAGCCCTAGGCGGGATGCCGTCTCGTGGGTGACGATGACGCCGAACGGGAGGACCTCCGCAGCTTTTTCGACAACCGCCTTGATGTGCACCGTCGTTGACTCGCCAGAAGCGGAGGGGTTCAGGTTCAGCTTGACCGTGCCGGTGGCATCGACGAACTGCGAGTGCAGCGAAACCGCCTCGCCATTGGCCAAGGCTGTCTGGGCGGCCTGACTGGGTTCGGCATCGAGGATGGTGGCGAGTGTCAACGCGTCACCGATGATGACGGGAGCCGGTATGGCACCCAAATCGGCTCCCTCCGTGTACCAATCACGGCAAAGCGGGTCGGGCGCCAAGGGCGTGAAGCGGTCATTTCCGGGCAGGTTGCTGACGCAGCGGTTGGCTTCCGGTGTGACCACCGGCGACGCTGGTGTCGTTGTGTTCCCGGTGGTCGCGAGGACCTGGGGAGTCTCGATGATCGACAGCCGGTCTATCGGCAGCCCGTCCGTGAACACCGCTGCGACTGACTCCGCCAGCGCCTCGCGATCCGTACCCGGGTCGATCGTGGGGCCAAGCGTGGTGCCTTGGTCGCCCGGGTACGAGATCAACGCTGTCTGGACGCCACCGGGCATCATCAGGTAGGGATATGTCATCCGGCTGGTGGTGTCGGATGAGCTTTGGGAACACATCACTAAGCCTCATTCCACCGACCGGGTGAGGTTGGGAGTCGTTTTCTGATTTGAGTTGCGGCGGCGTGCTGGGGCGTGGTTGTGCGCTGAGCCTCGCTGCTCGTGGTGTTCCACTTGGGTTCCAGGTTGGGCCGGGTCGGGGCGGGCGGGTCAGGTCGGGGTGGGGCTCGGTGGTGCGAAGGCGTGGTCGAAGAGGTGGGTCCAACCGGTTTCCCAGGGCCAGTTTTCGGGCAGGTGCAGTGTGATGCGCCGGGCTGAGGAGGCGATCCTCGCGGGGATGTTGATCAGTTTCCGGCGGATGGTCGCCGTCCTCGCCCGGGCGAGGCCGGTGCCGGCGGTTACCGCGGTGGCGCGGGTGAGGTTGAAGGCGATGACGGCCAGGACCAGCCAGGCTGCGTTGGCGGCGAATACACCGGAGGGCAGGTGGGCCAGGGCGCCGCTCTTCAGGTCGGAATTCACGAGCTCGATGGCCGCGTGGGCGCGGTGGGTTTTATCGGCGGTGACGGTGTCCAGGGTGCTGGTGGTGAAGAACGCGTGGAAGCGGTGCAGGTCGAAGAGAGTGGCCTGGCCGGCGAGTTTGTGCTTGTTCAGTTCCGGGATCCGGCGCACGACCAGCCGGCCGCTGATGTGGTCCGCTTTCTTCCGTGAGCTGAATGCAGTGTAGGGAATCTCGGCGACTTCAGCGTCGGAGATCCAGGTTCGGGTGTCCTCGTCGAAGATCGCATGGGTGGACTTGATCGGCGTCCACCCGGTCGCCGGGATGGCCGCGATGCGCTTCCTGACGGCGGAATCCAGGCGGGCGGTGACGGAGACGTCCGCGCCGCCGGCCAGGGCGGCGTGGATGGCCGCGAAGGTGTAGAACGCGGAATCGGCGCGGAACAGGATCCGGGCGGTGTTCATCCCAGGCAGGCGGCGGAGAGCGGCGAGGGCGTCCCGGATCAACCGGGTCGCGCCGTGCGGGGACGAACAGGCACCCCGACGCAGACGCTGGGCGAGGATGATCGGGGCGCCGGTGACTGTTTTCAGTGTCGCGAGGATCGCGTTGAGCCCGCGGACCCCTGAGTAGCCGAAGCTGGCGCCCTGTTTCTGGTGCCCGTGGACCTCGATTGGAGCCCACATCCAGAAACACGTAGTTGTCAGGTTCCGGGATGATCAGCGGGCTCAGGGCCGCGAGGCTAATCAGGAACCGAGACGCGATCGCATCAAGCTGACGCACATGGCCAAACGTGAACGCGCGCAGGAACGACCCGAGCGTTGACGGGGCGTAGAGGTGGGCGAAGAGTTTCCGCATCCCGCCGTGGCGCAACACGGCGATATCGTCGATGGAGTCCGCGCCAGCCACCATCCCGGCAACCAGCGAGGCGACCTTCAGGCCGGCGTTCGCGCCCTTGTCGGTGGGCACGCTCAACCACTTGTCGGCCAGGCGCCGCAGGCCTGCTTTCTCGGCCAGTTTCATCGCGGGCACCAAACCCGCAGAAGACACGAGATTGGAATCGTCAAAGGACGCGGACACGGCCCGGGTAGTGTGCGAAACTTGCATCTACGAGATGCCCTTCTGAATCAGTCGAATTGCTCTGTAGTAAGTACAATTTACCCTGATAATACGGGCATTCTCTGTTTAACGCGCCGCTAGATCCCGATCCCGATCGGTGGATTCAGGCTAAGGAACCGGCCGTTTCAGCACGTCCTTCCGGCCGTTTCATCACCTCCAGCCTGCCGTTTCAGCACCGGCCCGTGGCGGCCCGTGCGACTCGGAACAGTGATGGTCGTGTGCACCTGCCGCAGCAGCTAGTTCGGCGCGAGAGCAGGGCTGGATGGAGCGGCGGCCACGCTTGGGGCGTCCAAGGAGACGCCGTTAGAGATCGCTACTGACGTTCAGCTCAGCAGATTCCCGGTCGCTCAGATGGCAGGAAAGTTATCGCGCATTTGGCCGGTTTCCAACTGACGAAACACAACTTCATACGGGGGTGTGGTCAGGACCGGTTGGCGTCACAGTCGAGAGTCGGTCAGGTCGGCCGGAAGAAGTCGATGAGTCGTGGGAGGACATTGCGGAATTCTCGGCCATCGTCGACGACGGCCCACTCGTTCTCTGCGGGTTCTCTGAGATGCCGATGCCGGACTGGCCACGGCTTGACGGCTTCGGCCCCGGCACCTACCGGATCCGTGTGCATGCTCGCGGTCGAGACATTGCCGACGACGCTGCGGTATTGGAGGCGACCGAAGAGTACATGATCGTCACCTGGCTGGAAAATGAGAGCCCTGCTTCGCTGATCGCGCTCGCGTCGCGGGTCGGCAAGTCGTGGATCGTCGCCGCAGAGGCACGCCCATTTAGCTCGTTCGCCGGCGGAATGCATGCAGGGACTGTGCCATCGTCACCAGCTCCCACCGGGATTCAGCCTCCGACCCCATTAGCCATCAGGTCTAACCCTGAGCAAGATCCCGGCCAAACGGGCGGCAGCTGAGCCACCGGCAAGATCCGCACATGCAGTTCAAGGGTTTCTGTCGGGCGGTCAGGTCTTGTTCGTTGTGGCGCGGTGTGAGACGTCTCGCATCCGTAGCGTTTCAAGCCAGCTGCTCAGCATCAGGAACTCGGCGACTTTCCGGCGCCAACGATGGATGTGCAGGATTTTGTGGTGACGGGTCCAGTTGATACACGTTCCCCGCGCGCGACTCGACCGACGATTCGGGGTCGGCGCACGCTACGAGCGGAGGCTTCTAAGTCCGATGCGTATTTCGTTGACCATGATCTCGGGCTGTTCGAAGGCTGCGAAGTGCCCGCCCGCATCGGCTTCGCCGTAGTGGATCAGGTCGCTGCAGGTATCTTCGATCCAGGTTCGGGGCAGGCGTGGGATGTCCGCCGGGAAAACTGTAACTGCGACCGGCAGCGACAGTTTGGGGCCGGCCATGCTGCCACCCTTGTTCTCCCAGTAAATGCGTGCAGATGACGCGGCACTGTTGGTAAACCAGTAGAGCGAAATCGCGTCCAGGATCTCATCAGTGGTGAGGGCATCCTCGGCGAGGCCGTTGTTGTCGGTCTTGGATTGGAACTTGTCGTATATCCAGGCCGCCTGACCCGCCGGCGAGTCCGCGAGAGCGATTCCGATGGTCTCCGGCTTCGTGCCCTGTAGGTGATTTGCACCACCCATATCGCCCGTGTACAGGGCGAGGGTGTCCACGGCGTATTGCTCTTCCGGCGATAATTTCTCGGGGATTACGGCCGGAAACGCATACGGGCTGTTCAAGTGAATCCCGAGCAGACCTACGGGCCGCATGGCCCCGAGGGCGGAGGTGACAACTGCACCCCAGTCGCCGCCCTGGGCGGACCACTTCTCATAACCGAGACGCTTCATAAGTTCTACCCACGCGGTTGCGATGCGCGTGACATTCCACCCTGTTTCAGTCGGCTTCCCGGAGAATCCGAATCCGGGCAGCGACGGGATGACGACGTCAAAGGAGTCTTCGATGTTTCCGCCGAATGCGACCGGGTCGGAGAGCGGGCCAATCAGTTTCAGGAACTCGACGATCGAGCCTGGCCACCCGTGCGTCAGGATGAGCGGCATAGCATTCGGATTCTTAGACTTGACGTGAATGAAGTGGATGTCCAATCCGTCGATCTCTGTGAGGAACTGCGGAAAAGCGTTGAGCTCCGATTCGAATCGGCGCCAGTCGTACCCTTGCTCCCAGTAGTTGATGAGCGCTTTCATGTTGTTCAGACGGACTCCCTGCGACCAGTCAGCGACAGTTTCCTGATTGGGCCAGCGACTTCTCGCCAGCCGCAGCTTCAGATCCTCGACCTCCGAGTCCGGGATCGCGACGGCGAAGGAGCGGACGAGTGTTGACGATGCGGTCATGATCTGGTCTCCTATGGCGGGTGATTCACTGTGCCGCGATCGGCTGCACAGGGGTGTGCAATACCACCGCTTTGCAATCTACTTCATTGCACACCACCGTGCAATGATTGAGCTATGCAGATTGAGTCCACCCGTGCGCGCTCCATGAACGAAACACGCAACCGCATCCTTGACGTCGCGCTCGACGTCTTGGGACAGAATCCAGACGCCGGAATGGGCGACATCGCCACCGCTGCCGGCGTCGTCCGCCGCACCGTGTACGGTCACTTTCCCACTCGCGCGGATCTCGTACGGACCCTCACGCAACGGGCAGTGAGCGAGATGACCGCCATGCTCACCGAGGTCAACGCCTCCGACGCCGCAACCGACGCAGCGTGGGCCGATTTTGTGACCCGCCTCTGGCCACTCGCGCATCGATACCGCGTTTTGGTGGCGCTTCGACGCGGAGAGTACGGCGCGGAGATCCACGCACTCCTCGGCCCATTGGACGAGACCCTTGCCGAGCTTGTGCAACGAGGCCAGGACAGCCAGGTATTCGGACGGCACCAGCCCGCGGACATCCTCAGCCAGATCGCCTACACCGCCGTGTTCTCCATCGCGGCCAACGATCGCTCGAGCGGGACACTCGGCGCCCGCGCGGCAACCATTACGAGTCTGCTCGTGCTTGGAGTGCCCGAAGCGCGCGCCACAACACTCGCTGATCGCCGACCGTGACGCACAGCATTCGACCAGCACCGTCGAGGAGGCCCCAACAGAACTGTAAAAGTTCCGCTCGTAGGCGCTCTGCGGCTTCACTCATTGTCTCGTAACCGAAGCGTCTTGAAACCCATGCGATGTGAGACAACAAGCGCACTCCGCCGTCTCGGCAGTCGGTATCGATTTGCTGGCACGCGAAGGGGTGACGGCCCGTTCCCTATCCCGCGCCACCTGATACGTAGAATGCCGTCAGCGACTTGCATCCGGCTGGCAGGTCGCCGGCAACGTCAGTTTCTCCTCCGGAAAGAGCAATAATGTCTCCCAGCACGTAGTCCGCCCCCTCCCAATTCAGCGTGGTGCCGTCCCAACTCGCAGTGTTTGGGAAGACTGGGACGGAAGACGTGTTGATCGTCACGCACCCATCTGTGATGGTCAGCTCGCCCTTCAGGAGCGCCTCGTTACCTGCGCCGGCCGGACCAGAACCAGTCGTTGCAATCATGGTGGTGGCCGTTCCGTCGGGGGTTACGGTGTCCCCTGAAGTAACGGCGCAACCTGCCAACGCGAATGACGCGATTGCAAGCACAAGAAGAGACCTGACCAGTTCGTACTTCATCACGTCGTTGCTCCTTCTCTGTACACGCGCTTTGAGGCCGGCGCGGCTCGCCCTGGGCGAAGCTAACAAGCCCGCATATCAGCCAGGTAAATCTGATCTGAACGTTGCTCGAAGATGCTGACCGAGGAGTCCTGTGGCGGAGATGCCTTGGAGCAAGATGTCTCGTAACCGGGCTGCCTCACATCCCATGGGTTGTAAGACTCAGGCAACGCCCCTTGGCGCTGCCGGCCACTGCTGTCACGCCTCATATCCAAAGGGATTCGGGACCTAAGCAGAGTCCTCCATCGCGCTCAGCTTTCGTCGCCCGTGATGAATGCTGATACTAGGCCGCCGAGAACAAGAACCGCGCCTAGACCACCGATGACGAACGGGAGCACGAAGGACGGTGGCGAGGTCTCGAGCCTGCCGGCCTCGTCCAGCCATGTGCCGTACTCCGTGCCAAAGAGAATAAGCACGACGAGTATGACTAGTCCGATTGCCGCGCTTACCAAACTCCAGGGTCGCGCCCCTGTGTCGCCCGTCGTGTTTTTCCCGATGGCACGGACATGCCCGGTGACGAGGGCTCCCGCATCAACCGTCCCTCGGGGGGTTACTTATGCGGATGAGCGCTCATGGTTCTCTTCTTACGCAACACAACGACAAGCGCTCCCCCGATGACGAGCAGGCCACCAACTGCGCCAAGTAGTCCAAGCGGCACGCTGGTCGACAGATACGCAGCACCTGCGATGACGAATGCGACGCCGATCAAGGCCAGGACACCCTGGAAGACTAATGTTTCGCGCATGAGCTATCCCCTGAATCGCGCGGTTGAGGTGCACATAAGTGACAGCCTCGCACAAGCTCATCCCGCCAGGCTACCGTCTACCGAGCCGTTACTCGAGCAAGGAATGCCGTCGCCGCCCCAGTCGGGGCGTAGCGCGGTCGCATCCGCTGGCAGCCTGACAGTGCAGCCCCATTACTTTCTTCGTAGCCCTTGATCGTGTCGTTCTGTGAGGGTGTTGGCCTGTCAGGCCCGGCATGGTTCTTGCCCCCAGTCGTCCATGATCCGGGGGGTGTGTTGTCACCGGGCCTGACTGGCATCAGGTGATCGCTGATAGGGGCTGGACCGGGAGCGGTTCCGGTCAACTTTGTGGAACCTGAGACGGAGGATTCGTGATCGAGAACTACGACAGCGTCGACGTCTTCATCGGCGTGGGCATCGGCAAGGGAGAGTACCACGCGGTCGCCCAGATGACTTGTCTCGTATCTGGACCTGTCTCGCATGGGTAGGGTTGCGAGCCATCGTGCGTGGTATGGATGTAACGCTGCGCGGCTAGCTGGCGGGGTCAAGGCGAGTCCTGCCTGAGAACAACGCGGCAAGCTAGTCGGTCTTGCTGACTTCGGTGAACAGGGCGCCCTGGGCAGCGCCGGAACCGGAGGCCCCGCCGCCCTTGCCCCGCAGCACGAAGGCCACACCGACCGCGACGATAGCGCCGACGATCGGGCCGGCTACGTAGACCCAGAAGTCGGTGAAGTTGCCACTGGCGAGGTCAGGGCCGAACGTGCGGGCTGGGTTCATCGACGTTCCCGAGATGGGGCTGCCCCACAGCCCGGCGAGGGCGATGTAGGCGCCGACCCCGAACGCGCCGAAGAGGCCGACGTTCTGCGCGCCGGAGGCGGTGCCAAGGATGACGCTGACGAGGCCGAGCGTCAGAAGGGCCTCCATCCAGAACGCCGCTCCGGCCGAGTAGTTCGAGGCCGGGTAGTTCGAGCCGAAGCTCGACGACACCCCGATGACGGCGGTCAGGAGCAGGCTGGCGAGCGTCGCGCCGATGAGCTGGACGAGTATGTAGCCCGGAAGGCGGCGCCACGGGAAGTCGCCGCGCAACGCGAACGCGATGCTGACGGCCGGGTTCAGGTGGGCGCCCGAGACCTTGCCCATGAACAGAATGACGCCGAGCACCATCAGCCCAGGCGCCACGACAGCGGCCTGCCGGCTGATCACCCCGGGGAACGCCTCACTCATCATGCCGCCACCGGCGGCGACGATCACGAGCAGGAAGGTGCCGTACAGCTCAGAGAACAGCCGACGCCACTCCTGTTTGGGGTCGGAGAAGTTCTGAATCCGGTCCAGGACACTCTCGGGCGCTACCTGCCCAACTGTGGTATTTGGCGTCATCGCAGCGTCCCGTCGGTGTGCGAGGTGAGTGCCCAGTGCTTGAGGAGTTCGTGCGCCAGCAGTCCCTTGTACGGCTGGACTTGGGCGAGGGCGGGATGCGCCTTGACCTGTTCGCCCCACTTTCGGAACACGATGTCGAACTTCGGCGGCAGAGGCTGCTCCAACCACAACGCGTCATCGTTGTCGAACGCAGCGATACAGTCAACGACCTTGACGAAATCGTCACCCGGCGTGATTGCCCCATCAACGAAATCCAGAATCGCCTTCTTCGCAGGACCCTGGTTCGAACTTGCCAACACAGATTCAGCCATATCGGCACTCCTCAATGCGTCCACTTGGCGCGTCCAGTTGGCACTCAGATAGGGCCAGACCACATCATTTCCGCCTGGAAGCGCCCCTGCATCACCCACCAAGGATGATTGGTGACCGGATCATGAGAATGCGTCTCGAGCCGTAGAGCAGAAATAGGGGGGCCTAATTAAGTAGCCGAGGTTCATACGGATCTAGGCCGACTCGGCTACGAAGCGAATAATTGCAGTTTCTGGCTCACTGACGCTGAGTTATTCGGCCTTACCGAGATCGAGATTCCCGACGGCTCCCCTGCGCCGGCTGGCGCATGGAGCCGCCCGGTCACCCGACGAGCGGTAGGCGACGTGTCTCGTATCTGGACCTGTCTGAAGTGGCTTCGTTCGTGGGACCGTACCCTCGGCACTGAATATCGACACTCTTCAAAGCGACGACTGTCCGTTCTGTTCTCGCCTATCCGTCTCGCTCTCTTCGTCGGGTCTGTGTCCAGCCAGTTCTCCGCCGTGAGACGGAAGACGCCGGCCGGCTTACCGAATCCGGTGGCGACCTTGGCCCGGACCAGGGTGTCGCCGATGCCCACACTGCAGTGCAGGCGAGTGCGTTCCAGGACAGCTGCCTGCACCTGTCGGGCGTAGGCTTCCGGATCCTCTGTTTCGGTGCCGAGGAAGGCCTCGTCCCATCCCAGCACCTGCACGGTGACGCCGGGCTGCGCGCGCAGCGTGGCCATGACCGTTTCCGACGCTGCGAGGTAAGCCTCTGCATCGACGGGCAGGATCACGGCGTCGGGCACCTTCCGGGCCGCAATGCGCAAGGGCATCCCGGACCCCACCCCGAAGGCCCGGGCCTCGTAGGAGGCGGTCGACACCACGGCTCGCTCCGTGGGATCGCCCCGCCCGCCGACAATGATCGGCTTGCCCGCCAGCTCAGGTCGACGGAGCACTTCGACAGCCGCGATGAACTGGTCAAGATCGACGTGCAGCACCCACCGGATTCCGCTCACGACACCAGTGTGCCCCGAACGCCCCAGGCGGGCACGGGTCAGTCGAGTACGGGTCAGTCGCGCAGCTCGAGGTACTTGGCGATCAGCGACTTAGTCGACGAGTCCTGGGACGCCAGAGTCTCGGCGTCGCCCTCGACTGCGGGGGCAATCTGCACGGCCAGCTGCTTGCCGAGCTCGACTCCCCACTGGTCGAACGAATCGATGCCCCAGATGGTGCCTTCCACGAACACGATGTGCTCGTAGAGCGCGATCAGCTGTCCCAGCACGCTCGGCGTGAGGGCCGGTGCCAGGATCGACGTGGTCGGCCGGTTGCCGGCGAAGGCACGAGCCGGCACGACGGACTCCGTGGTGCCCTCCGCACGCACCTCGTCAGCGGTCTTGCCGAAGGCGAGCGCCTTGGTCTGAGCGAAGAAGTTCGCCATGAACAGCGCGTGCACGTCCTGGCCGGGCTTGTCGGCAGCCGCGTCCTTCAGGGGATGAGCGGGGTTGGCGACCGCGATGAAGTCCGCCGGAACCAGTCGGGTGCCCTGGTGGATGAGCTGGTAGAACGCGTGCTGACCGTTGGTGCCCGGTTCGCCCCAGAAGATCTCGCCGGTGTCGGTCGTGACGGGCGTGCCGTCCCACCGCACGCTCTTGCCGTTCGACTCCATCGTGAGCTGCTGCAGGTAGGCCGGGAAACGGTGCAGGTACTGGGCGTACGGGAGTACCGCGTGGCTCTGCGCCTTGAGGAAGTTGGTGTACCAGACGTTCAGGAGGCCCATCAGCACGGGCACGTTCTGCTCGAGGGGCGCGGTGCGCATGTGCTCGTCGAGCGCGTGGAATCCGGACAGGAATTCGCGCCAGTTGTCGGGGCCGATGGCGATGACCACGGAGGTGCCGATGGCGGAGTCGACGGAGAACCGGCCACCCACCCAGTCCCAGAAGCCGAAGGCGTTTTCGGGGTCGATGCCGAACGCCGCGACCTTGTCCAGAGCGGTCGACACGGCGACGAAGTGCTTGGCGACGGCGTCGGAGCGGGCGGCGTCGGTGTCGTCGATCGCGCCAGCATCCAGAAGCTGGTTCCACAGCCACTCCCGGGCCAGCCGGGCGTTCGTGAGCGTCTCGAGGGTGCCGAAGGTCTTCGAGGCAACGATGAACAGCGTGGTCTCGGGGTCCAGACCCGCGGTCTTCTCGTAGACGTCGGTGGGGTCGATGTTCGACACGAACCGCACCTCGAGGCCGGCCTGCACGTAAGGCTTCAGCGCTTCGTAGACCATAACGGGGCCGAGGTCGGAACCGCCGATCCCGATGTTGACGACAGTGCGAATGGGCTTGCCGGTGACGCCGGTCCACTGACCGGACCGCACCTTCTCGGCGAAGGCGTACACCTTGTCGAGCGTGGCGTGAACATCAGCGTCAACGTCCTGGCCGCCGACCTGGAAGCCCTGTGCGGGCACCAGGCCGGCACCGTCCTTGGGACGTCGGAGGGCGGTGTGCAGAACCGCGCGGTCTTCGGTGACGTTGATGTGTTCGCCGGCGATCATGGCCTGGAACCGGCCCGTGACGTCGGTCTCCTTCGCGAGCTGCAGGAGCGGGGCGAGGATCTCGTCGGTTAGGAGGTTCTTGGACAGGTCGACGGTGAGGTCGCCCGCCTGCAGGGTGAATCGATCGGCTCGCCCCGGGTCTGTGGCAAACCAGCCGCGAAGATCGGGCGAAAAGCCGTCGGCGATGCTGGAGAGCTGCTTCCAGGCGTCGGTTGACGTCGGATCAACGGGGGCAGATGCGGTCATGAGTTCTCCTGAATGCCGAAACGATGAAGCTGAAGAGTGCCCGCGGCTCCCGCAGCGCAGCGAGGCGGACCGCTCTCAAGCCTATTGCGCGGCGCCATGATCGGAACGCACCGTCGCGCTCCTCACGGGTCGCGCGTACTGTGGCGACAAACGGGAGGAGTTGAGTGCGATGACCCACGATCTATTCCAAGTTGCGTCGGATTCCCTTTCCGACAGCCGGGGGCAGATCTCTGACTTGGCGCGGCCGTTTTTGGGGTTCCTTCCTGTCTCGGGCGCCTCGATCTCGACCTTTGGATCGTTCCTTGGCGCCGAAACGATCTCGGCCACGGACGCCAGGGCCGGGCGCGTGGACGAACTGCAATTCGACCTGGGTGAAGGTCCGTGTTGGGACGCCCTGGTCAATCGGCGGCCCGTGCTCGAACCCGACATTGCTCAGACGAGCAGCACCTCATGGCCGGCATTCCTGACCGCGATTCGTCAGGAGGAGATCGGGGCGATCTTCGCTTTCCCGCTTTTCTTCGGACCGCTCGAAATCGGTGCTCTGGACCTCTACTCCTTGGCGCCTGTCTCGCTCAGCCCACAGCAGCAAGGGCAGACGCTGGTTCTCTCCGCCATCGTCAGCCGGATCGTCCTGCGCCACGCCATCACCGGTGACGACCTGCCGGCTGAGACAACGACGTACTCCCGACGATTGATCCACCAGGCGACCGGCATGGTCCTCGCCCAGCTCGGAACGACCGCCGAAGACGCCCACCTGATCCTCCAGGCCCGGGCGTTCGCGGAGAATCGCCCGATGCGCGAAATCGCCCAGGACGTCATCGAGCGGCGGATTCGGTTCGCCGCGCTCTCCGAGCCGGGTGAGGCACCCCTGAATGAGGCACCCCGTGAATGAGACCACACACCTGGACGAAACCGTTCGCCTGGAACGGCTCTTCGACGCTTTTGCGACGTTTGCGGACACCCTGGTGGCCGGCTATGACGTGCTCGACCTGTTGCAGACCCTTGTGGAGACCTGCCACGACCTCCTCGATGTCGACTCGGCCGGAATTCTCCTGGCAAACGCCCACAACAAGTTGGAGGTCGTCGCCTCCACCAGCGAGGCCAACACCCTCGTGGAGATCATGCAGCTGGACGCCGACGCCGGGCCCTGCCTGGAGTGCTTCCGCACCCGGGCCGTCGTCTCGGTGCCCGACATCAACGTCGGGTCCTCCCGCTGGGCCGACTTCTGCGCCACTGCCCGCGCCCAGGGCATCCACTCGGTCTATGCGATCCCGCTGCGCCTGCGGGAAACTACCATCGGCACCCTGAACCTGATGCGGAACGAGCGTGGGGAGCTCAACCAGCGGGACATTCGAGCCGCCCAGGCCCTGGCCGACGTGGCGACCATCGGCATCCTGCAGGAGCGCACGATTCGGGATGCCTCGAAACTGCGCGACCAGCTGCAGGAGGCGCTCTCGAGCCGCATCATCCTCGAGCAGGCCAAGGGCGTCGTCGCCGAAACCGCCAACGTGTCCGTCGAGGCGGCGTTCGCTCTCATCCGCAGCCACGCCCGCTCGCACCAGACCTCGCTGACCCTGGTCGCCCGGCAAATAGTCACCCGAGATCTTCGCTTCTGAGCCGGGGCCGACCCGACAACTAGGCGAGACTGGGCAGATGGGCGATCTCACTGTGCGCGGCGGCGCGGGTAGCGTCGTCGAAGCCGAGATCACCGTCAAACGATCCAGATTCCTCTGCCGCCTGATCAGGGTTGAGACGGAGGATGCCGCGCGTGCGGCCATCGACAGCGCACGCAAGGAACACTGGGGTGCGCGCCATCACTGCTCCGCACTGGTGATCGGGCCAAGCGGCACTCCCGAGCAGGTGCGCCGCGCACACGACGACGGCGAACCCTCAGGGACCGCGGGGCGCCCCATGCTGGAGGCGCTGTCCGGGCGAGGAATCATCGACGCTGTAGCCGTGGTCACTCGCTACTTCGGCGGCACGCTCCTCGGTGCCGGCGGTCTCGTGCGCGCCTACTCGGATGCGGTGCTCACCACGATCGACCGCGCCCAGTCCCTGGGGATGCTCGTGGAACGCGAACGGCGAGAGTTGTTCACGCTCACCCTCCCCCATGCCGAGGCCGGCCGCATCGAGGCCGAGTTGCGCCAGCGCGGTGTGCTGATCCTGGGCACGGACTATGGACAGAGCGCCCTGCTGCACATCAGCGACGATGACGCCGAACGGCTCACTGAGATCGTCGCCCACGTCACGGCGGGAAGCGCAGAACTGCAGAGCGTCGGCCGCGAGTGGGTCGACGTCGAACAGGCCTGACGCACCCGGTACCCGGTTCCGAGTTGCCCTCGCCGCACCGCTCGCACCAGACTGGAACCATCGGATCGCTATTGAGTTTTCCGCCTGTGGCTAAGGAGATCACCATGACCGAACCGAACGACGCCCGCGTCGGCCTGTACATCGACTTCGACAACATCGTCATTTCGCGCTACCAGCAGCTGCACGGCCGCAACGCCTTCCAGCGCGACGGCATCCGCAACTTCGACAAGACCAACCGGGATGCCGACCCCGAGGTCGCCGCCCGCCTCGCCGCCGCCACGGTGGACTTCAACGCCATCATCGACTTCGCCGCGTCGTTCGGCACCCTCGTAGTCAACCGCGCCTACGCCGACTGGTCCGTGCCCGTGAACGCGAGCTATCAGCGCCAGCTGATGTCCCGCGCGGTGGACCTCACCCAACTGTTCACCACCACGACGCGGGGCACGAAGAACGGTGCCGACATCCGTCTGGCTGTCGACGTGGTGGAAGACCTCTTCAGGCTGCCCGACCTCACCCACGTGATCATCATCGCCGGCGACTCGGACTACATCGCCCTCGCCCAGAAGTCGAAGCGACTGGGCCGTTTCGTCGTCGGCATCGGTGTGGCCGGGTCGACCAGCACGTCGCTCGCTGCCGCGTGCGACGAGTTCGAGGACTACGACTCGCTGCCTGGAATCGTGAAGGTCACCGCGAGCGCCGACGCCGAGACTCCCCGTGCCGGCAAGGCTAAGGGCAGCCGCCGGGCAGCCGAGCCCGTGGAGGTGGAACCCACCCCGGCGGCCGGTACGACCCGCAAGCTCACGACGATCCCGATGTTCTCGCACACTGATGACTCCCCCTACGACGAGCCGGAACCGGCCGAGGACATCGACCCGCAGTCGCTGGCGACGGAGCTCCTGGTTCGCGCACTGCAGATCGGGCACGCCAAGGGCGACGACGACGAATGGCTGAACACGGGCACGGTCAAGAACCAGATGCGCCGGATGGATCCGTCCTTCAACGAAAAGCCGCTCGGGTTCCGCTCCTTCACGGACTTCCTCTCCTCTCGCAGCGACCTGGCCGAGCTGGCCGAGGACGGCTCGCAGCGACTTATCCGGCTGCGGCCCGAGGCGAACTCGCCGCGCTGAGCGGGATCGCGGTGCCGGCGAGCTCCTCGAGTTGCCGCCAGACCCGCGCGGCGAGATCGCTGGGCGGTGTGGCCGTGCGGGCAAATGGCGGCACCATCATGGGAACACCACGGAGACGACCGCTCGGCGCGTAGTACTCGCCGCCGTGTACAGCCGGGTCGGTGAGCGCCCGCACCGAAGCCCATGCCGCGGTGTCCTTGCCCTGAGCCCACGGGGTGTACGGATTGCGCTGGTACGGCGTTGTCGTGTCCCGGATCCCGGGCCTCAGCGGGGTCTTCGCATCGACGCCGACACCCGGTCGGGTGACCACCGAGACGACGGGCAGGCCGGCCGCGCGCAGCCGCCGGTCCAGTTCGAAGGCAAACACCTCGGTGGCCGTCTTCGCCTTCGTGTACGCCCCGATCCCGGTCCAGGGGACGCGGACGAGATCGTCCAGGTCCTAGCGGACGAGGCCGACGAACCCGGTGGAGGCGTGCACCACCCGGCCGACCTCGCCGTGGGCCGTCGCACTTGCCACGAGCGCGGGCAGCACTCCGGCGAGCAGCCGAACGTTGGCGGCGACATGGGTACCCAGCAGGATGGGCAGGCCGTCTGCTGTGCGGCTAGCGCGACTCATGGTCATGGCGCCGCCGTTCAGCAGGATGCCGTCCAGTCGGGGTAGTGCAGCCAGTTCGGCCGCGGCCCCGTCGACGGAGGCGAGCGAGCCCAGCTCGATCACGACGGAGTCCACCGATGCATCCGGGACCTGGCCGAGGATCGCATCCCTGGCGACCCGAAGTTTCGAGGCGGAACGTGAGGCGAGCACAACGTTCGCACCGGCCGCGGCCAGCTGCTCCGCGGCGAAGTAGCCGATACCGGCGGTCGCGCCGGTGACCACGATGGTGCGGCCGGTTTGGGTGGGCAGATGGGTTGGGTTCCAGTTCATTCGGTCCTCGTCTCTAAACGGATTCGCTATCCGATTGGACGCTAGCACATAGACGGATGACTCATCCGTTTCGGTTACACTCGATGCATGACCGCTCTTCGCTCCGATGCCGCCCGCAGCCGCGCACGCATCCTGGAGGTCGCCAGACGACACGATGCCAACACCCTTCGGCTGAACGACGTCGCCCGGGAGGCCGGCGTGGGCGTCGGAACGGTCTACCGGCACTTCCGCAATGTGAGCGCCCTCGCAGAGGCCTTGTCTGCCGACACCATCGACCGGATGCTCGAGATCTCGCGCCGCGCTGCAGCCGAACCGAATCCCGGCGAGGCCTTCTCGCTTTTCGTCCGCTCGGCGCTCACCCTGCAATTGGAGGACGACGGTCTGCAAACAGTGCTGCTCTCCGTTGAGGACGAAACCGAGGCGGTGCGCTCGGCGAAACAGGAGATCTTCGGCACCTTCTCCACGCTGCTGGATCGGGCCAAAACTGTCGGAGCGGTTCGGGGAGATCTCACACTTGACCAGCTGTCGCACCTGGTTTGCGGTATCGAGCACGCGGTGCGCCTTGGCACCCCGGCCGATCGCGCCCCGCTTCTTGATATCGTTCTGACCGGCCTCCGCCCGGCCACTGAGTACTCCGTCTGAGAACACCCAGGCGGGCCCGAACCCCCACTACACGGGACCTATGGCCCTGCGAACTCGATCCCGACCGTGTAAATTCAACTGGTGTGTGAAATTTAACAGGATATTCTCAGTCGGCTAACCCGGTTCGACTGAGCTGTACCAAGCGGGAACCACGCGTTTGGCATCCACACTATAAGGAGATTCTGGTGGCGTTCTCACCCGCTAAAGACATTATTGAGAGCATCGGAGGAGCCGCGAACGTCGTCGCGCTCACTCACTGTGCAACCCGGCTGCGCTTCACCCTGAAGGACGCATCGGGAATCGATCTGGCGACTGTGGAGGGTATCCCCGCAGTCCTGGGAGCCGTTCCCCAGTCCGGAGATCGATTCCAGGTCGTCATCGGCGGCGCGGTCGAGACCGTGTACAACGAGATCCTGGCGCTGCCCGAGATGAAGAAGATCGGCACCGGCGAAAGCGCCGACGACATCAAGGCCGCCGAGCGCGCCAAGGGCCCCCGCGGCAAGTTCGCCGGGCTCGACACCTTCTTCGAGGTCCTCTCCGACTCCTTCCGGCCGATCCTGGGCGCACTGCTGGGCGCGTCGCTGTTCATCACGTTCATGGCACTGATGGCCACGCTCGGCGTCATCCCCGCGTGGAACGCTCCGGGCGTAACCCTCGAACCGGGCTGGGCCTTCATCAACCTGATGTGGCAGGGCGTCTTTGTCTTCCTGCCGCTCATGGTGGCCTACAACGCCTCCAAGCGCCTCGGCGCCGACCCGTGGGTCGGCTTCGGCATCATGGCCGTCGTCATGCTCCCAGGCTTCTCCGCCCTGGCCGCCACCGATGGTGCCCAGACCGTCTTCGACGGCAAGGCTGCCATCGTGTCGGTCTTCGGCCTGCCGCTGACGGTCACCGACTACAGCTCGCAGGTCTTCCCGCCGCTCTTGATGGCGGTCGTTCTCGGCCTGCTCACCAAGGGCCTGAAGAAGATCATCCCCTCCAGCGTCCAGCTGATCTTCGTGCCGTTCCTCAGCATGCTCGTGATGATCCCCGTCACGGCCTTCCTCATCGGCCCGATCGGTGTCTTCGGCGGAGCGGCCATCGGCGAGTTCCTCAAGTCCATCAACGACTTCTCCCCTCTGATCTTCGCGATCGTCATCCCGCTGGCCTACCCGTTCATGGTTCCGCTGGGCCTGCACTGGCCGTTGAACGCGGTCATGCTGCTGAACATCCAGTCCCTCGGCTATGACTTCATCCAGGGCCCGATGGGCGCCTGGAACTTCGCCTGCTTCGGTGCCACCGCCGGTGTACTCTTCCTCGCCATCCGCGCCAAGAACAGCCAGATGAAGCAGACCGCGACGGGTGCTCTTGCAGCCGGGCTCCTCGGTGGCATCTCCGAACCGTCCCTGTACGGCATCCACCTGCGGTTCAAGCGCATCTACCCGCGTATGCTCGTCGGTTGCCTCGTCGGCGGTGTCATCATCGGCCTCGGCGGTGGCGTCACGACCAACGCGTTCGTGTTCACGTCGCTCCTGACCATCCCGGCGTTCAACAACATCCCGCTGTACGCACTCGCCGTTGCCGCGTCGTTCTTCACCGCGATGATCCTCGTGATCCTCTCCGGCTACCTCTCGCCCGAGCAGAAGGCCGAAGCGGCCGCTCAGCTCGCAGCCGACACCGCCATGGAAGAAGCCAAGCACGCTCCTGTCGCTCCCGTCGCGACTCCGGTTGCCGTCGCATCCAGCACCGCTACGGCACCTGCCGCCGGAGGCACGGCGACCATGGTCGCCACCGTCCTGGCCACGATCGGTTCGCCGGTCGCCGGCATCGTCGTGCCGCTGGCCGACGTTCCCGACCCGGTGTTCAGCAAGGGCATCGTCGGACTCGGCGTTGGTGTCGACCCGACCGGAGACACCGTCTTCGCGCCGGCCGCGGGCAAGGTCCTGGTCGCTCAGCCGACCGGCCACGCCTTCGGCCTGATGCTGGACGGCGGCATCGAAATGCTCATTCACGTGGGCATCGACACCGTCAACCTCGCCGGCAAGGGCTTCGACGTCAAGGTCAAGGCCGGCGACAGGGTTGAGGCGGGTACCCCGCTGGTGACCTTCGATCGTGCCGTGATCGAGGAAGCCGGCTACTCGCTGGTGACCCCGGTGCTGGTGACCAACCCGAAGAAGTTCGGCTCGATCGACCAGGCCGCAACCGGCCAGGTCGCCGTCGGAGACGCTCTGATCACGGTGACTGCCAAGTAACACCTCGCACGCAACACCCCGCATGCCACTCCAGGTGGGCAGAGATTCTTCTGCCCACCTTTTGTGTTGCCTGCTGCCAGCCATGTTGCACCTCGCCATGGAATACGAGGGAGGCGGCAACCGTTGTTACGAGTTAGTCCTCGACAAACTTCAGCAAGGAGACCCCTATGAGCACCATTGACGTGACCGAGGCCACCTTCGGTGAAACCCTGTCAGCCAACGACATCGTTCTGGTGGACTTCTGGGCCGACTGGTGCGGCCCGTGCAAGCAGTTCGCGCCCACCTATGCGGCCTCCTCCGAGCAGCACCAGGACGTGGTGTTCGCCAAGGTCGACACCGAAGCCGAGCAGCAGCTCTCCGCAGCGGCCGGCATCCAGTCCATCCCCACCCTGATGGCCTTCCGTGAGGGCGTCCTCGTGTTCTCCCAGCCCGGGGCCCTGCCGCCCGCGGCCCTCGAGCAGGTTGTCACCGGGGTCAAGGCGCTGGACATGGCCGAAGTGCACCGGCAGGTGGCGGAGCAGAAGGCCGCCAAGCAGGCCTAACCGGGCGATGTCGCACAGGCGCGGCCCCGGCGAACACCTGTCGAAGTCGATGGCCACCACGATGGCACCGCGCGCGAACCGTCGTCACGGCGCTCATTTCGCCTCGTCGGTCCAGAGCCCGGGCACCACGATCGCGAGCTTGCACCGCGGGCAGCGGTGGCAGGATTCCAGGCCCTCGGCGGTGTCCACACCGTCCTCGGTCATTTCGGTGCCGCAGGCCGGGCAGAGCGGGCCGGGCTCGTCGAGGTCGATGTCGGTTAAGGCGTCCACGTCCATCGGTCCAGTGTGCCGTGCTGCGTCGCGGTGTGACAATCGAACGTTGATAAGGACATCGGTCGAAAATAAGGACCCAATGTCCGATCCCGTCCTTATAAACTCACTTCTTCCTTACTTCGAGGCGCCCAATGACGCGAGCCTGGACTAGTCCGCCAGCACCGCGACCAGCACCAGCGCCCGCAGCGTCGGCTGCTCCGCCCAGGTTCCGGCGAGCACCTCGTGGGTGGCCGCGTCGGCAGCCAGGTTCGCCAGCACGTCCGCGTCGCCGAGCACCCGGGCCACGACGATCCGCAGCGATCCCGCGGTCACGGTCGTCGCGCCGGGTTCCTGGTGGATGCTGATCTCGGCGACAGCGGGCGGCGTCACGCCGGTGCTGCCCAGTGTGCCGCTGCCGGCGACGACGGCGGTGGGCTCGCGCACGACCAGCTGTCCGTCGATCTCGACGTTCAGCTCGGCCTGTCGGCCGCCGGTGAGGGCGGCGTTCGCGACAGCGGCGAGGTAGGCCGGGTCACCGGTGGCGTCGTAGACCCACCGTTCCCCCAGCACCGAGTGCTGCATGGTGGTGATGAGTGATGTCTCCGCGCCGGCCAGCGGGGCATCCCGGTAGGTCACCGGCACCTGCAGCACCGGGCCGTCGCCGGCCGTGATGAGGAGGGTCTCGATGCCGACCTGTCCCTCCGGGTCGTCAAACCTGTAGGCGGCGAGGTTCGTCACGTTCACGCCGGCCTCGCCGACGAACCAGGGCTGAGTGGGCGCCCAGCTCGTGAGTAGATCGATCTTCGTCGGAGTGATGTCAGCTTTATGAAGGAGGGCCATGACTCCGATCCTACGGCGACCGGATCAGCCGGCGTCCTGCAGGGCAGAGCGCAGGGCGGACTGCACCGCGAGGACACCCTGACCGAACTGCTCGTCGAAGAACCGTTGGATCGACCCGTCGTCGTAGATGACCGAGACCCAGAGGTAACCGTTCTGAGTCCAGTTGGAGAGGATCGGCATCTCGGACCAGTCCGAGGCTGTGGCCGGGCTGTAGTCGGCGGCGTTCAGCTCATCCTGCAGGCGCAGAAGGGTGCTCTCCTCGCTCGGGCCGGGGGTGGCCTCATCGAGCCGGGGGTCCACCTGGGCGAGCGGGTCGTAGAGCGACAGCGGGATGGGCGGTTGGGTCACGGTGAACGCGGCGGCGTCCCAGGTCCCCGTGATGGCGTAGCTGCCCCAGGTGACGCCGGATGCCGTCTCGGATTGGTCTGCAACAGCCCAGTCCCAGCCGAGGATGGGCGGTCCGCCGCACTGGGGTGGGTAGGAGTCCGCGACTCCGCCCAGGCACAGCTGGGGCTCCTCGCCGTCTTTCTGCAACACCGTGGCCTGCGCGAGGACCTCTCCGGCGGCGGCGGGGCGGGGAAACTTCCCCGGGGTGGCCGCGGAGCCGGCTCCTGGCGTGTCGCTGCCGGCGCATCCGCCCAGGGTGAGCAGGGTGGCGGTGACGCCGGCGAGCAGGAGGAGCCCGGAGATTCTCATGACCGAAGTGTGACAGGCGGGCGCGGCCGGCGGCAATCATTTATTGTCGAGGAATGACTTTCAACGACGACGCCACGTACTCCGGAAAAGGGGTGCGCAAATCCGGCCGCCGCACCGGCCTCGCTGTCGGTGGCGGAGGCCTGGGCCTCGTGGCCATCGTGCTGCTCTCCCAGCTGCTCGGCGTCGACCTGTCCGGCCTGCTCGGGGGCGGCACGGCCGGCGGCAGCAGCGAGGGCGAAACCACCGCGCTCACCGGCTGTTACACCGGGGCGGACGCCAACGACGACGTGGAGTGCCGGGTGGGCCTCACCCGCGACTCGCTGGAAGACTACTGGTCCGAGCAGGCGCCGGCCTTGGGCGTCGGCTACGTCTCCCCCAACATCCAGCTGTTCAGCGAAGGGGTCGACACCGCTTGCGGCGCGGCCACCAGCGCCGTGGGGCCGTTCTACTGCCCCGCCGACCAGCTGATCTACCTGGACACCGCGTTCTACGACACGCTGCGCACCGAGTTCGACGCATCGGCGGGGCCGCTTTCGCAGCTTTACGTAGTGGGCCACGAGTGGGGCCACCACATCCAGAACCTGGCCGGCACCTTCGCCACCGCCGATACCTCGCAGGCCGGCCCCGCCTCCGACGCCGTGCGCGTCGAGGTGCAGGCCGACTGCTTCGCCGGGGCGTGGCTCGGCTCCGCGGCGGAGACCACGGATGCCGACGGCGTGCGCCTGCTCGAACCGATCACCGAGGCTCAGATCGCGGATGCGCTCAACGCGGCGTCCGCCATCGGCGACGACCGCATCCAGGAGAAGACCCAGGGCCAGGTGAACCCGGAGACCTGGACCCACGGCTCGGGCGAGATGCGCCAGAGGTGGTTCCAGACGGGGTACACGAACGGGGCCGAGGCCTGCGACACCTTCTCAGTGGCTGACGCCGAACTCTAAGCCGAGCTGGGCCCTAAGCCGAGCTGGGCGGCACGCCGCTACTTGGGTTCGGTCAGGTCGATGACCCGGCCCTTGGCATCCGCCTTGACGATCTCGATGCCCTTGAGGGCGTCCGCCTTGGTCTGGTAGCTCTCCGAGGTCATCAGCACCTGGCCGTTGTGGGCTTTGAGCTTGAAGACATAGCCACCGGATCGGTCTGCAGTCAATTCATACTTGCCGGACATGACACACTCTCTTCGTCGAGATAGAACTCTGCCGGCTAAAGGGCCGGTGGCGCAACCTTACCGCGCGGCGGGGTTGTCCCCGGCGCGCAGGCTGAGCGCGGGCAGCAGGCACAGGGTGTCGATGTCGCAGCCGGGGGCGACCTCGCCGCGATCGATGGCCGGCTGAATGATGAACCGGTTGGCCGCGGC
Organism: Cryobacterium sp. SO1; assembly: GCF_004210215.2. NCBI lineage: Bacteria > Bacillati > Actinomycetota > Actinomycetes > Micrococcales > Microbacteriaceae > Cryobacterium > Cryobacterium sp. SO1. The sequence continues at coordinate 745,325 of NZ_CP067394.1, read as the reverse complement.
CCGCGGCTTGATGAGGGCATCGTTGGCCGCGTCGGCGAGATCGGGCGTCGCGAAATTTTCCGTCGCCACGGCAGACTCCCGGATGATTCCGGGCATCCGCCGGGACCGGACGGCAAAATTGCAGGAGTTATGCGCTCCGAGCGCACGAAAGCGATGCCGACGCGGCCGCACCCCGCCCAGCGGTTGGGTCACGACAAGCCGCTCGCCCAGCAGTAGCCAAGCCAGGCGATGCTCACACATGCGGGCCGCGCAGGAACAACTGGCGCAAGGCCCTGACGAGCAGGATGAAGCCGACCAGCCCGATCGAGGCGCCGAGGAACGCGAACAGCCGCACCCCCGTGACAAGGTCGGGCCCGGTGTCGGAGACCACGAGCACGATCCCCAGGCTGACGGCGGCGATGCCGATCAGGACTCCCACGGCTTCGGTGACCACCGAACCGATCCACCACCTGTCGTCCGCCTCGGCGAAGGCGCGGATCCGCACGCTGAAGGTGCCCTTGGCCAGGGACGAGCTGATGGTTTCCAGCCGGCGCGGAAGCCGGCGCGCCGTGGCCTGCAGCACGGCCGCCTGCGACTGCAGCGAACCGAGCAGGGACCGGGGCGTGACCAAGCGCCGCAGGAAATGCGGCACCCTGGCCAGCGCCGTCTCCACCATGTCGAAGTCGGGGTCGAGGATGTCCAGACAGCGCTCCAGGGTGATCAGGGAACGCAACGCCAGACCCAGCGAGGTCGGCACGGCCAGGTGGTGGTCGCGGATCGTGTCGAGCATCGCGGCGAAGATGGAGCCCTCCGCGCTGTGCCGGGTCAACGTGAGCATCCGGCCCAGGTCGCGTTGCAGCGACAGGATGTCGGCATCCGCCGGCGCTTCCACCACCAGGAGCAAGGCGTCCGTCGTGGCGATGTCGTCGTCGTTCGCCGCCGCCAGCAGCAGCGTCACCAGGCCCTCGCGCATGCTGCGCTCCAGCACACCGACATTGCCGAAGTCGATCATCCCCAGCATGCCGTCCGCCCGGAGCATCAGGTTGCCGGGGTGCAGGTCGGCGTGGAAGATCCCCGTCACGATCACCTGCTCGAGCACCGCGTCCAGGAGCGCCGAAGCGAGCGCGCCACGGTCCTCAGGGTCCATCCGGGCCAGCCGCTCCCCCGCGGCATTCAACGGAACACCGTCGATGAGATCCATGGTGAGCAGCCGGCGAGAGCTGGCCTCCGGGTACACCCGGGGCACGACGAGTACATCCTGGGCCGCCGATGACGCGACCACACTGCCGATCTGCCGGGTGCTGCTGAATTCGATGCGATAGTCGAGCTCATCGCGGAGCGACCGTCCGAAGCCCTCGGCCAGGGTGACCGCCCCGAAGTCCCGCCCCCAGCTGGTCTGGTTCTCGATGCGCTGAGCGAGCCTGACGATGATGTCGATGTCGGCGGCGACCTGGGCCGCTGCCGCCGGCCGCTGCACCTTGAGCACCACCCGGGTACCGTCGAGCAGGGTTCCGGCGTGCACCTGGGCGACGGATGCCGCCGCGAGCGGCTGTTCGTCCACCTGCGCGAACACGCTCTCCAGCGGGCCGCGGATCTCGGCCTCGATGACTCTGCGGATCGCGGGCCACGGCAGCGTCGCCGCGCCGGACTGCAGCGAGGCCAGTGCCTGGGTGTAGCTGGCCGGCAACAGGTCGCGCCGGGTGGAGAGCAGCTGGCCGAGCTTGACGAAGGTGACGCCGGCCTCGTTGATCGCCGAGACCAGGGCATCCTGCGTGCGCCCGCCCTTCTTGGCCGCGCGGGGCGCGCCGCCGGGGCGTTCACTGAGGATCCAGCCGATGCCGTGTTTGGAGAGCAGGGTGAGGATCTGCAGGTACCGTTTGGTGCGCCGGCGCCGGTGCAGGGCCGCCCGGAACGCGTCGATCGGGTTGGCGGCGGTGGTGGGCCAGAGCGCCTCGGTGGCCACCAGGATCGCCATACCGAACGCGAATACCCAGCCGAACGCGAGCGCGATGAAGAGCAGCACGACCAGGATCGGCACCCTGGGGGTGCCGTCGTCGGTGATGACACGGGCCTGGGACGAGACGAAATAGGCGAACGGCCAGCACCCGACGAAGACCAGCAGCCCCACCAGGAAGGTGCGCAACCACCCCACGGTGGTGCCGAGTAGCGAGCGGGTGGCAAAACCGATGGCAACGGAAAAGACGAGGGCGATCGGGATGATGACTACCCACGCCCAGAACGATTCCAACAACCCGTGCCCCGCAATCTCTCGCTGTTGGCGCTCAGGCTACCGCGCTGTGCCGGGAGAGTCGTGGGCCGGCGAGAATCGGCCCATCCGCTTGCACATCGTCGACCGCGGGTGCCAGACTGAACGGGCTCCACCCCGTGCCCTCCCCCAGAGTCAGGTTCGACCCGTGAAGATCATCGTCGGTTTCGCGCTCACGCGCTGACACCCGTTGATCTGCCGCGCCCGCGGCTTGCGGAGTCAGTGCCCACACTGACGACGGGGAGCACCATGGCTACGGCCCACAATTCACCTATCCTTCTGACGGATGTCGGCCTTGACTGGCCCGACGGATCCATCGCCCTGACCGGCATCACCGCCGCCTTCGGCCGCGGCCGCACTGGACTGGTCGGCGCCAACGGCTCGGGCAAGTCCACCCTGCTGCGGCTGATCACCGGCGACCTGCAGCCCTCCACGGGCAGCGTCCGGCGCTCTGGGGACGTCGGCCACCTGCCGCAAACCCTCACCCTGGGCGTCGCGGTGACCGCGGCCGACCTGCTCGGGGTGCGCCCGAAACTCGATGCCTTGCGTGCCATCGAGGCGGGCGATGTGGCCGAACGGCATTTCGACGTGCTCGGCGACGACTGGGACATCACCACCACAGCCGGTGAGGCGCTGCGCTCGGCAGGTCTCGGGGAGGCCGACCTGGAGAGACCGGTCGGGGAGATGTCCGGCGGGGAGGCGATCCTGGTCGCCATCGCGGGACTGCGCCTGGGGGCCGCACCGATCACGGTGCTCGACGAGCCCACCAACAACCTCGACGGCGCTGCCCGGCAGCGGCTGGCCACCCTGGTGCGCTCGTGGCCGGGCACTCTGATCGTGGTGAGCCACGACATCGCCCTGCTCGAGCTGATGGACGACACCGCCGAGTTGCACGGCGGCGCCCTCACGGTATTCGGCGGCCCGTACAGTCTGTTCCTCGACCACCTCGACAGGCAGCAGGCCGCCGCGCAGCAGGCGCAGCGTTCGGCCGACCAGGTGGTCAAGAAAGAGAAGCAGCAACGCGTCGAGGCCGAGACCAAGCTTGCCCACCGCAGTCGGTTCGCGCGCACCGAGTTCGAGAACAAACGGGTTCCCAAGATTGTGATGGGGCTGCGCAAGTCCGCCGCGCAGGTGTCAGCGGGCAAACTGCGAACCGAGTCCGACGGCAAGGTACAGGATGCCCGGGCAGTTGCCGCCGAAGCCGCGGCCGTGGTGCGCTCCGACGACGCCATCCACGTTGACCTGCCCGACCCGCAGGTACCCAACAGCAGACGCCTGGCCGAACTGCACGGCATCGACCGCGTTTTTCTGCTGCACGGCCCGGCCCGGGTGGCGCTGACCGGCCCGAACGGCGTGGGCAAGACCAGCCTGCTCGAGTCCCTGGTGCACCCGGGGACCGCCAGGGCCGGGCTGGCCACGGCGATCGCGCACACACGCCGCATCGGCTACCTCAGCCAGCGCCTGGACGGGCTCGACGACACCGCCAGCGCACTGGAGAACCTCGCCGCGGCCGCCCCGGCGGTGCCGGCCGGGGAGCTGCGCAATCGGTTGGCCCGGTTCCTGTTGCGGGGGGATGCCGTGGCCAGGCCGGTGCGGAGCCTCTCTGGTGGGGAACGGTTCCGGGTGTCGCTGGCGCGGCTGCTGCTGGCCGACCCGCCCGCGCAGCTGATTGTGCTGGACGAACCGACGAACAACCTCGACCGCCAGAGTGTCGACCAGGTGGTCGGCGCCCTCGGCGGCTACCGGGGCGGCTTGCTGGTGGTCAGCCACGACGAGGCCTTCCTGGCCAGGCTCGGTATCACCGACTGGCTCAGCCTGGATGCGAGGGGGCGGCTGGCCGAGAGGGCGGCTGGCCGAGGGGGCCCGGGAGGTGTAGGCGGGGCGGTGTAGGCGGGGCGGTGTAGGCAGGTCGCCGGCTTACGCGGCGGTCCGGGCGAGCACTGCGAACGCCGAGGTGGCACGCGGGTTGTCGGCCGGGCACTCGCTGCGGAACCGGCGGGTAGCCACACCGGCCTCGTAGGAGGCGAACTCGATGTCGAAACCGGACCCCAGCTGCACGGCCAGCCGCATCGCCAGCCGGACACCGGTGGCCGTGAACTCGCTGGCCAGCTCGGCGCTGTGCCAACCGAAGTCATCGGTGAGCGCGTCGTAGTAGCCGATCTCCCAGCGGATCAGGTCGTCGACCAGGGCAGGGTCAAGGTGGGTGGCAGCGTACGCGACAGGATGGGGGCACCAGAGCACGGTGCCGGCGTAGTCGGGCAGCAGTCGCACAACCATCGCTGACGCAGCGTGCATGATCGCGCTCCCCCCGGCTACTACACTCTCGACTTCCCCGTCCCTACAATTTCAGGTGCAAGCCGCAGACGCAATTCCGGGAATCCGCACAGCTGGATTGCGGCGAGGTCAGCGTCCGCTGGTGCTGACCACAGCGGCATCGCCGCACGACGAGGTCTGCGCCTCGGCCACCCGGGGGTCGTCTGCCGCAAGCGAGGCCGATACGGCGGTGTAACCGTTGATGGCGGTCAGCCCGTCGGCCGACACCGAGATTCCGGTGGCCAGCAGGGAGTAGCTGTCGTCGCGGTTCTGGGTGACCTGCAGGCCGTTCAGCTCGAGTCCGTCATCCACTTCGAGGCAGCCCACCCCGGTGCCGTTGTTGTGGCTGTTCTGCATGTCAAAGGTGTACGGGCGGGCGTCCACACCGATGGGGGTGACGAACCCGCACTCCACGATGGCGTGCAGGGTGGCCCCGCGGCTGTCGTCAAGCACGGTCACCACAACACCGTTGTGCAGGGCCGCGGTCCAGCCGCTGTGCCGTCCAGGGCCGGCGAGGTCGTCGGGCAGGGTGAAAGTGGCGCCGGAAGCTGTGGTGATGCCGTAGGTGAACGGCGAGGTCGTCTCGTCAAACCAGGCGGTGTCGTTCTCGCCGTCGTCGTCGATGTCGGCGATCTGCGCGCTGGTCGCACCGGCCGGCATCGCCTCGGCCGTGGCCGGGCAGCCGGTCGGTTCGGCGACGGCGGGGTCGGCCGAGGATTCGGGCAGCTCGGCGGAGTTGCCGGCGTCGCTCGGTGTCACGACGCCGCTCTGCGCCACGCCGGAGGACGCACACCCGGTGAGAGTGAGCGCCAGGAAACCGGCGACGACGAAAAACCGACCGACGATCTTGGTTTTCGAGTGAACGGTTGACATCAGCACGATGCTACCGACGTTGTCTGGGCGGCCTCCGTGTTTCGGGCGTGCTTTCGGAGGCGATTGCCAGCGTGGACTCCGGCCGGTGCCTGGAGAGCCCCAGGACACCGTAGGCGGCGATGGCGCCGGCGATGACGAATGCGATCAGGGCGTAGAGCGGGGCCTCCGACGCCTCACCGAGTACGACGATGCCGATGCCGACCGCTACCAGGGGGTCCACCACCGTCAGTCCGGCGATCACGAGGTTGGGCGGACCCGTGGAGTACGCCACCTGCACGAACACGCCGCCCACGATCGCGGCGGTGAGCACGCCGCCCACACAGAGCAGAGTGAGCAGCGACAGGTCACCGGCCACCAACTGGGTGATGGTGAGCTTGGCCAGGGTGGCGACGAAGGCGTAAAGCACGCCGGCGCCGAGAACGTAGGCCACGGCGGTGAGGCGGGCGTGCAGCAGCGTGAAAATGAGCCCGCAGGCGATCAGCACAGCACCGAGCAGGATCAGGATGATCACCACCTGCGGCGGCTGGATGGGCCGGTCGGTGGCGTACACGGCGGCGATGGAGACGAAGATCACGATGCCGCCCACCGACAGGGCCACCGAGCGCAACACGGTACCGTCCAGCCGGGTGTGCGCGAGCCGGGAATCCACCACGGTGGACAGCACCAGTGCCGCCACGCCGAGCGGCTGCACGACGAGCAGCGGGGCCAGGCCGAGGCTGGTCAGCTGCAGCAGGATGGCGAAGCCGAGCAGCAGGGTGCCGAGCAACCAGGACGGCCGCCGCAGCAGGGCCAGCAGCTGGCCGAGGCTCATCTTCTGCTGGTCGCCGGGGCGCATCCTGGAGGCCTTGCCCACCCCGCGGTGTTGCAGCTGCGCGCCCAGGGCCAGGAAGACGGTGCCCGCCAGAGCGACGGCGATGCCGAGGTTCTTGCGGGCGACCGGGTCGAGAAACTGCGCCATCGTATCGGTGACTTCGGTGGGCATAAGGGGGACGGGCACATCCAGACCCTATTTCAGTGCGGCCACCGGCGACAATTCGGTCGGGGCTATCTCGCGGTCGGCGGCAGGTGTTAGCGTGCCGGCATGAAGCAGAAAGAGCTCTTTCTCCAGGCGGATGCCGCGTTGCGCTCCGTCATCGACCGGATCACCGCCGACCAACTGAACGAGCCGGCCCCGACCGACTGGGCGGTGACGCCGAACCCCACCCTGCGGGACGTTCTGGCCGCGCACGCCCGCGACGAGGCCTGGCTGCCCGATGTGCTGCGCGGCCGCACCATCGAAGAGACCGGCGACAGCTACGACGGCGACCTGCTCGGCGACGACCCGATCGGCGTCTACGACCGGCTGAACGACCTGGCCACCGCCGCGGTCAGAACAGAGCTCGACCCGGAAAAGGTCGTTCACCTGAGTTACGGGGACTTCTCGGTGCGCGAATACCTCGAGCACGTCAGCATCTACCGGGCGTTCCAGGCCTGGTCCATCGCCCGGCAGCTGGGCTGTGACTACGAACTGCCGGCGGGATTGGTGGTGAGTCTCGAGGAGATCATCGGCCCGCAGATCGACGGGTTCCGCGCGATGGGCGTGTTCCCGGCCGAGGTGCCGGTGCCCGACGGCGCCGACCGGGAGACCCGGCTGCTGGGCCGGGTGGGCTATTGGGTGCCCCCGCGCGACGGCGCGAAATGAATCCTTAGGAACGCACCAGCCGAGCGATCGCGTCGCCGGCTTCCTTCAGCTTGAGTTCGGCTTCGTCGCCGCCGACCGCGACGGCGTCGACGACGCAATGGCTGAGGTGGTCGTTCAGCAGGCCAAGGGCCACCGACTGCAGGGCGCTGGTCATGGCCGAGACCTGGGTGAGGATGTCGATGCAGTACTTGTCGTCGGTGACCATACCCTGCAGGCCGCGAGCCTGGCCCTCGATGCGGCGCAGGCGCTTGAGGTAGTCGTCCTTGTTGGAGATGTAGCCGTGCGGGCCGTCGTGCGTGTGGTCTGCGGTCTGGTCGGCGGGGTGGTCTGCGGTCGTCATGGTGCGCTCCTGGCTGTCGGGACCTTATACCCCCTCACGGTATCACGATTATGCGCTAGAGTACCCGGAGGGGGTATCCCCGTTCGCTCCAGCACCACAGCAGGGAAGGTTCGCATCATGGCTCCCATCAGCACCGACTACCTCGTCACCGGAATGACCTGCGGTCACTGCGTCGCCAGCGTCATCGAGGAGGTGTCCCTACTGCCGGGGGTCAGCGCCGTCACCGTGGACCTGGTCGTCGGCGCCGCCAGCACCGTGCACGTCACCAGCGCCGCCGAGCCCGCTCAGAGCGATATCCGGGCCGCCATCGACGAAGCCGGCTACCAGTTGCAGGACACCACCGACGGCGCCGCCGCGTGAGCGAGCCCGTCGACCTCGTGGTCGGCGGCATGACCTGCGCATCCTGCGCAGCCCGCATCGAGAAGAAGCTCAACCGCCTGCCCGGCGTCGAGGCCACCGTGAATTACGCCACCGACAAGGCCACCGTGCGCCTGCCGGAGGGCACCAGCATCGACGACGCCATCGCCACCATCGAGGCCACCGGTTACACCGCACACCTGCCCGCGCCGCCGGTCGCCGTGCCGCCCGCCGAGACGCCCGCCCTGGATGCGGACACCCTGGCCCTCCGCCAGCGCCTGCTGATCTCGAGCCTGCTGGCGATCCCGGTGGCCCTGCTCTCGATGGTGCCCGCCCTGCAGTTCACCAATTGGCAGTGGCTCGCCCTCACCCTTGCCGCGCCCGTGGCGGTCTGGGGGGCCTGGCCGTTCCACCGCGCCGCCGCCCTGAACGCCCGGCACGGCGCCGCGAGCATGGACACCCTGATCAGCGTCGGTGTCCTCGCCGCGTTCGGTTGGTCGCTCTATGCCCTGTTCCTCGGCGATGCGGGCCAAGCCGGCATGACCATGCAGATGGACCTGAGCATGACGGCAGCCGGCTCCGCCGAGATCTACCTCGAGGTCGCGGCCGCCGTCACGGTCTTCATCCTCGCCGGTCGCTACGTCGAGGCCCGCGCCAAGACCCGCTCCGGCGCGGCGCTCACCGCGCTGGTGAACCTGGGCGCCAAGGATGTCGCGGTGCTCCGTGGGGCCCGGGAAGAGCGCATCCCGATCACTGAGCTCAGTGTGGGCGACGTGTTCGTGGTGCGGCCCGGCGAGAAGGTCGCCACCGACGGGGTCGTCGTCGACGGCGCCTCGGCCATCGACACCAGCCTCCTGACCGGCGAGACTGTGCCCGTAGAGGTGGGGCCGGGCGGCACCGTGGTGGGCGCCACCGTCAACTCCGGCGGCCGGCTCACCGTGCGGGCCACCCGGGTGGGCGCCGACACCGAGCTGGCCCGCATCGGCCGACTGGTGGAGCAGGCCCAGACCGGCAAGGCGCCCGTGCAGCGGCTCGCCGACCGGGTATCGGCGGTGTTCGTGCCCGTCGTCTTTGTCATCGCTCTGGGCACCCTGGCCACCTGGCTGGCGGTCGGCGCCAGCGCCGAGCAGGCCTTCACGGCCGCCGTGGCCACCCTGATCATCGCCTGCCCGTGCGCGCTGGGCCTGGCCACCCCCACCGCGCTGCTGGTGGGCACCGGCCGCGGCGCCCAGCTGGGCATCCTCATCCGCGGGCCGCAGATCCTGGAGTCCACGCGCAGGGTGGACACCATCGTGCTCGACAAGACCGGCACCGTCACGACCGGGCGGATGGCGCTGGTCGGGGTGCACCCGGGCGCGAGCCCGGCCGCCGCGACCGAGGCGGCGGTGACCGAGGCCGAACTGTTGAGGTTCGCGGGAGCGGCCGAGGCCGGCTCCGAGCATCCGATCGGCGTCGCCGTCGTGAACGGGGCCGTTCAGCAGGTCGGTCTGCTGCCGGCCGCGACGGAATTCATGTCAGCGCAGGGTTTCGGCGTGCGCGCCGTCGTCGACGGGCACCCGGTGCTCGTGGGGCGGCCGCGCTGGCTTGCCGACGAGTGGCAGGTGACCCTGACGGGCGAGCTGCGGGCCGTGCTGGACGGGGTCGAGGGCGCCGGCCAGACCGCCGTCGCCGTGGCCTGGGACGGGGTGGCCCGGGGCATCCTGGCCGTCGCGGACGAGGTGAAGCCGTCCAGTGCCGCGGCCGTGGCGCAGCTGGTGGCCCTGGGGCTCACCCCGGTGCTGCTCACCGGCGACAACCCCGCCGCGGCCGGTTCGGTGGCCGCCAAGGTTGGCATCAGCGAGGTCTTCGCCGGGGTGCTGCCCGCCGAGAAGGTGGCGCGGGTGCGTGCCCTGCAGGCCGCGGGGCACGTCGTGGCGATGGTCGGTGACGGTGTGAACGACGCGGCGGCGCTGGCCGCCGCCGACCTCGGCATCGCGATGGGCACCGGCACCGATGTGGCCATCGAGGCCAGCGACATCACCCTGGTGCGGGCCGATCTGCCGGCCGTGGCCGACGCCATCCGGTTGTCCAGGCGAACGCTGGGCACCATCAAGGCCAACCTGTTCTGGGCGTTCGCCTACAACGTGGCCGCGATCCCGCTCGCCGCGCTGGGCCTGCTCAACCCGTTGATCGCCGGCGCGGCGATGGCGCTGTCATCGGTCTTCGTGGTGAGCAACAGCCTGCGCCTGCGCGGGTTCCGCGCGTCGAACTAGCGCGCCGCCGGTCGCGCCGTGCCTGGCGCCCGGCAGCCGCCAGGCCAGCACGGCGGTGACCGCGCCGACGATACCGAACACCGCCTGCAGCGGCTGGAAGCCGATCAGCGAGAACTGCACGATCTCGAACAGCACCAGGCCGATGCCGGCGGCCAGCGACAGGTAGCGGGCGTAGGGGCCGCGGCGCCACTGCCAGACCGCGGTGACCGCGAACCCGAGGCCCACGAAGAGCGCCAGCGCGGCGCCGGGCAGCAGCCAGTCGCCGAACCCGGTGCCGTCCAGGGCCGCCGGATCGGCCGTCAGCAGCGAACCGTCCGGGGCCAGCATCAGCAGCAGCCCGCCGCCCAGAGCGGTCGCGCTCGTGACGGACTGGAGGGTGATCAGCGTTTTCTCTGACGCAGAGCGGGTCAGGGGTCGACCGGAGGCCTGGATGCGGTGGGTGCCGGGTGCCGTCATGCCCCGAGTATCGCCCGGCGGGGCGGTTAGCGCGAGGGGCGGCGGGGCCGCATGCTCCGCTGCACCACCACGGCGGCGACGAGCATCAGCACCACAGCGATGATCGAGGTGACCCCCACTCCGCTGTCGAACGCGGCCCTGGCCGACTCGGTGAGCGCGAGGGCGTCGGCTGTGGGAAGTTCGCCGGCCACGCCCAGCGCACCACCGAGGGTCTCGCCGGCCTGCGCGGCAGCTCCGCGGCCGAGGCCGTCCGGCAGCACCACGCTGGCGCGGTAGGACGCCGCCAGGATCGCGCCGAGCACGGCGGTGCCGAGCACGGCGCCGAGCTCGTAGGCGGTCTCGGAGACCCCGGCCGCGGCACCGGCCTTGTCCGGCGGCACCGAGCTGAGGATGGTGTCGTTGGAGATGGTCTCCGCGGCGCCGACGCCCACCGAGAGGATGCCGAAGGCGAGCGTCAGGACGCCCGCGGTGAGGTTCTCCCGCAGCAGCACGATCAGGCCGAAGCCGGCCGCGGAGAGCAGGATGCCGCCCACGATCACCAGGCGCGGCGGGACCCGCCGCACCACGTAGGCCGCGGCCAAGCCGGCCACGACCGACAACACCGCGCCGGGCAAGAGCAGCAGGCCGGCATCGAGCGGGTCGAGGCCGAGCACCAGCTGCAGGTGCTGCGAGACGAAGAACAGGAAGCCGACCAGGCTGAACACGGCGAGGAAGTTCGCCAGCACCGACCCGGCGAACGGGGCGTGGTGGAACAGGGTCAGGTCGAGCAGGGGGTTGTCGATCCGCAGCTGCCGGCGCAGGAACAGCGCCCCGGCCACCAGCGCCAGGACCAACGCGGCGACACCGACCAGGGTGACGCCGTCGTGGGTGAGGGTCTTGATCGCGAACACCAGCGGGGCGAGGGTGAGCAGCGACAGGGCCACGCTGACCACGTCGATGCGAAGCGGCGCCGGGTCCTTCGACTCGGGGATGAGAACGCCCGCGAATGCCACGAGCGGCAGCAGGAACGGCACCGCGATGAGGAACACCGCACCCCAGCTGAAGTGCTGCAGCACGATGCCCCCGACGATGGGGCCGAGGCTGGACCCAGCCGCGAACGCGCCGGCCCACACCGCGATGGCCAGGGTGCGTTGGCGGGCATCCAGGAAGAGGCTGCGCAACAGCGACAGGGTGGAGGGCATGATCATCGCGCCGAAGAAACCCATCACCGCCCGAGCCGCGATAAGCAGCTCGGCGGTGGGCGCGAACGCGGCGGCCACCGAGACCGCTCCGAAGCCGGTGGCCCCGATCAGGAGCAGTTTGCGGCGGCCGACGCGGTCGCCCAGGGTGCCCATGGCCACGAGCAGGCCGGCGAGCACGAGTGGGTAGATGTCCACGATCCAGAGCAGCGTGGTGCTGCTGGGGCGCAGATCGAGGCTGATGGCCGGCAGCGCAAAGCTGAGCACGGTGTTGTCCACCGAGATCAGCAGCACCGGCAGCATCAGCAGCACCAGGCCCAACCATTCGCGGCGGCCGGCGCGGGGTGTTCTCGCCTCGGCGATGGCGGGCTGGTTAGAGGTGGGGATGCTGTTTGTGATGCTCATGTTGACCTGGCTGAAGAACGGGGTTCCGAAGAACGGCGAGTTTTACTGCACCACTGGGTACAGCAGAATATGACTATACCACCAAGTACAGTAAAGTCGCGGTCATGGCCCTACACCGCGACAGCGCCCGTGAGAGCATCCTCACCGCGTTCCAGGAACTGCTCCTCGACAGGAGTGGCTCCGGCTCCTCGCTGGACGCTGTCGCTCGGGCGGCCGGCGTCACCAAGGGCGGGCTGCTCTACCACTTCGGCTCCCGCGAGGGCCTCGAGACGGCGCTCATCGACCGGCTCGAAACCCTGGCCGCCGCCGAGTACGACCGGATGCGCGCGGCCCCGCAGGGTGCCGCCGCGTACTACGTGAGCCTGGCGGAGTACGTCAACAGCCCGCTGGACCGCGCGACCCTGGCCGGCGGGGCGCTGGCTCGCGGCAACCCGCGCGCCCGCGCGGTGATCGTGGAGATGCGCCGGCGCTATTTCGGCATCCTGAACGACGACCTGCGCGACCCAGACCTCGCCCGCGCGACGATGCTCCTGGCCGACGGCCTGTACTACGACGCGACGACGATCGGCGAACCCTTCGAACACGAGCTGGACCTCCCCGCGTTCCTGGCCCGCCTCACCCCGCGAACTGTGAGTTAAGCACCTCAAACTCGAGGTTTTCGGGGCTTAACTCACGGTTCGCGAAAGGGCGTGGGTGGGGTTAGGCGGCCCGGGCGAGCTCGGTGGCCTGGGTCTGAGCGGTGACCGCGCGGTAGAGGGACGCTAGGAGGAGGGGCAACTGGGTGGCGGGCGCATCCGGGGCCTCCGGGTGCCACTGCACGCCGGTGATCGGCAGGGTGTCGTGCTCCACGGCCTCGACGAGACCGTCGGGGGCGGTGGCCACCGGCGTGAGGCCCGCTCCGAGCCGGCCGACGCTCTGGTGGTGGGCGCTCTGCACCGAGATGCGGGTGTCGCCGAGCGCTGCGGCGAGCGTGCTGGTGGCGCTCAGGGCGACGTCGTGGGTGGAGAGGATCTCGTCGATGGGCACGCCCACGTTGCGGTGGATGCCGTCGTCGAGGTGCTGCACCAGGTCGCCGCCGAGGGCGACGTTGATGATCTGCAGTCCGCGGCAGATGCCCAGCACCGGGGTGCCCCGGTCGGCGGCGCGCTGCACGAGGGCGATCTGGCCTTCGTCGGCGTCGCTGAAGTGGGTGGTTTCCCCCTCGTAGCCGGCCTGGCCGCCATAGAAGCGCGGGTCGATGTCTTCGCCGCCGACGATCACGAGGGCGTCGGCCGAGTCGGTGAGGTCCAGCAGTGCCGCGGGGTCGAGGTCCGCGGCGGCCAGTCGCACGACGGTCCAGCCTTCGGCGGTTCCGGCATCCACGACGGTGGCATTGAGGGTCTGCACCTTGGCGTGGTATGCGGGGCGATCGGGCCGGCTGCGGGTGACCTCGACGACGGCGAGGGTGGGGCGCCGGGCCGTCATGGTGGCGAGCTTCGGGGTGGTCATGACTCGCCTTTCGTGACGGGATCGTGTGGTGGGGTGCGGGTTCCAGTGTGCCGGAGCGGGGGCTCCGGCATCCGTTGGGCGGTAACAGAGCGCAACAGAGCACCGCGTTCTATGCTCGACAGGTCACAGCATCCGAGGAAGTGGACCAATGCAGCCCAGCCGCACGCGCAGACGACCGACTCTCACCCGGATGGGCGCGGGTGTGCTGCTCGCGGCGGTCGTCGCTGTGTTGGGCGCGGGGCTCGGCGCCGGGCTCGGCGGGGCGGCACCCGCCCGGGCGGATGATCCGGTGACGTTCGAGGAGAGCCACATCGTGGACACCGTCGGCGCGCTCGGCGACCGGGAACCCGAGGTGGTCGCCGCCCTCGACGCCCTGTTCGCCGGCACCCAGATCGACCTGTTCGTCGCCTATGTGTCCAGCTTCGACGGCGTAGGCGACACGTCGACGTGGGCCGACCAGACCGCGGTGGACAACGGGTTGGGCGACAACGACGTGCTGCTGGCCGTGGCGACGGATGACCGGCAGTATCAGTTGTCGGTCGCCACGGACTTCGCGCTCGACGAAGCCCAGCTCGCCGAGGTGCAGAACACCGCCATCGAACCTTCGCTGCGGGAAAACGACTGGGCCGGCGCCGCCATCAACGGCGCCACGGCCATGCAGCAGAGCGTGGCGGGTGAGCCGTTGTCGGCCCCGGTCATCACGCCGGGTGACGCCAGCCCGAGCTCCGGCGGCGGATTTCCGCTCTGGATCGCGGTGCTGCTGGTGCTCGCCGTGGTCGCGGCGGTTGTCACGGTCGTGATCCTGGTGCTGCGCCGGCGGGGCACCTCGCCCGGGATCGGCCAGGGGCAGGCGGCCGCCGAGGTGCCGACGGCCGAGCTGAAACGGGAGGCGTCGAGCGCGCTGATCGAGACCGACGATGCGATCAAGACCAGCGGGCAGGAGGTCGGTTTTGCACTCGCCCAGTACGGTGCGGCGGCCGCCGAGCCGTTCCAGGCCGCCGTGAGCGGCGCGGCCGGCAAACTCGGCCAGGCGTTCTCCCTGCAGCAGCGCCTCGACGACGCCGAACCCGACACCGAGGAACAGGTGCGCGCCTGGTACCGCCAGATCATCGCCCTGTGCGCCGAGGCCAACCGGGCCCTCGACGAGCAGGCCGCCGCGTTCGACGAGTTGCGGCAACTGGAGGCCAATGCCCCGGCAGCCGCGGCAGCGCTCGAGACCGAGTTGGCTGCGATCGACGTCAGACTGGACCAGGCCGAGACCAGGGTGGCCGACCTCGCCGTCCGGTACACCGCCGCCGCCATCGACACCGTCGCCGACAACCCCGACCAGGCGGCCGAACGGCTCACCTTCGCCACCAACGCGCTGGCCGAAGCCCGCACCGGGATCACCGCCGGCGACGCGAGCGCCGCGGCCGTGGACATCCGTGCGGCGGAGGAGGCCATCGACCAGGCGAAACTGCTGGTCGACGCCGTCGACAGGCTCGCGGCCGACCTGCAGCGGGCCGAGTCCGGCATCCCGGCAATGCTCGCCGACCTCGACACCGACCTGGTCACGGCGCGGGCTCTGCCCGCGGCGGGCGACGCCTCGGCCGCCGCGGTGCCCGGTGTGATCGCGCGGACCGAGCAGACGATGGCAGAGGTGCGCGCCGGCCTGAGCGCGCCGCCGGTGAATCCTCTCGAACTGCTGCGGACTCTCGAGGCCACGAACGCCACCATGGATGCCACGCTGCAGGGCGTGCGGAACGCCCAGGTGCAGGCCCAACGTCTGCAGGCGGCGCTGGCCCAGAGCCTGCAGGCCGCCCAGAGCCAGGTGTCGGCGGCGGAGGACTTCATCACCGCGCGGCGGGGCGCTGTCGGCGCGGAGGCGCGCACCCGGCTCGCCGAGGCCGGCCGGTTGACCGCGCAGGCCGACTCGCTGGTGGCGAGCGACCCGGCCGCCGCGTTGGCGGTCTCCCAGCGGGCCGGTTCGCTGGCCGCGGAGGCGACGGCCATGGCCCGGCGGGACGTCGACAGCTTTTCCAACAACGACGACGACTTCGGCGATTTCTTCGGCGGCGGTGGGGCCAGCCGCCGCGGCGGCAGCAACGGGTCGATGGGCGCCGTGCTCGGCGGCATTCTGATCGGGCAGGTGCTCGGTGGCGGGGGCGGCTTGTTCGGTGGCGGTGGTGGCGGCGGCTTCGGCGGGATGGGCGGCGGCGGCCGGCGCAGCAGTGGCGGCGGCTTCGGCGGGGGCGGCCGGAGCCCCGGCAGCTTCGGCGGCAGCGGCACCCGCGGCCGGCGCGGCGGTGGCGGGCGGTTCTAGCCCGCCCCGCGCCTACGCGGGTGGTGACTTGCCAGTTGGCGCCCCTTGCTGGGCACTGACGGGACCGTAAATGGCAACTCAGCGGCGTCTGCCCCGGTGAGATACCACTTGGCGCCCTCTCCAGAGCCCGCAATCGGCATCAAGTGGCAACTCGATATTCAGCAGCCCCCATCCCCCTGACTGGGCATCCCACTTCGGGGGGAAGCACCGGGAAACTGGGCAGCCCGCCGACGGCCGGCCGCTATCGTCGGAATAACTTGGACCACACGGGGAGAACCATGGAATTTGCAGAGTTGCTTGCGGCACTGGCGCTGAAAGTCCGGAACCAGCGAGAAGCGATCCAGACAGAAGAAGCCACCAAGAACGCCTTCATCATGCCGTTCATCAGCACCATCCTCGGCTATGACGTATTCAACCCTCTCGAAGTCGTCCCGGAGTTCACCGCGGACGTCGGGGTGAAGAAGGGCGAGAAGGTCGACTACGCGATCATGCGTGATGGTGAAGTGCAGATCCTCATTGAGTGCAAGAAGTCCAAGGAAGCGCTGAAGATCGAGCATGCTTCCCAGCTGTTCCGCTACTTCGCCGTCACCAACGCGCGCATCGCCGTGCTCACCAATGGTGAGACCTACCAGTTCTACACCGACCTGGATGCGCCGAACCGAATGGACGACAAGCCCTTCTTGGTTCTGGACCTGCTCGATATCGACGAAACACTGCTCCCCGAGCTGCGCAAGCTCACCAAGGATGTTTTCGACCTCGACTCGATCATCAACGCCGCCGAAGAACTCAAGTACATCGGCCAGATCAAGCGAACAATCGCAGCCCAGTTCAAGGAGCCGCAGGACGAGTGGATCCGATTCTTCACCACGCGCGTGTATGACGGAGCATTCACCCAGAAGGTGCGGGAACAGTTCACGACCCTGGTCACCAAGGCGACCAAGCAGTTCCTGAACGACCAGGTCAACGACCGGCTCAAGACCGCACTCGGCTCGTCAGCGTTCTCTCCCCTTCCCGTATCCGCTGAGGCCACAGGGCTTACCAGCCAGCCCGTCGCCACCGACGACCTCGACAGGGACACCGAGATCGACACCACCCTCGAAGAACTCGAGGGCTACCAGATCGTCAAGGCCATCGCTTGCAGCGAAGTCAAGCCCCAGCGGGTCATGCACCGGGACGCGAAGTCCTACTTCGCCGTGCTGCTCGATGACAACAACCGCAAGCCGATCGCTCGTCTGCATTTCAACGGACAGAAGCAGAAGTACCTCGGCGTTTTCGACAAGGACAAGGTGGAAACGCGTCACGCGATCAGCACGCTGGACGAGATCTACCTGCACGCCGGAACCATCCGCGAATCGGTGAAGAACTACAACGCATAGCCAACAAAGGTGACCGAGAGCACCGCATACCGACGGACGCCCATTGCGCGGGCGGCTACCGGCCGAGGGCGAAGAAGGGCGGGGCGGGCACGTCGACCGTGAGGTCGGCGAGGATGCGCCCGACGGTGGGGGTGAACTTGAAGCCATGGCCGGAGAAGCCGGCGCCGACGATCAGCGGGCCGCGCCGGTCGAGCACGAAGTGGGAATCCGGGGTGGTCGTGTAGGTGCAGCTGATCTCGGCGAAGCTGTCGGGATCGGCGCCGGGCAGCCACTCGCGGGCGTAGCGGCGGAGGGCCAGCAGCTGCTCGGGCTCGGCGGTGAAGTCGCGGTGGTCGGGGTCGACGACGGGGCCGACACCGTGCCAACCTGCCTTGATGCCCTCGCCGGGAGTGTGCATCCCGTAGACCGGTGAGCGCCAGTACTCGTAGCCGAGCGCGCCGGGCCGGTAGCCGTGGTTGAAGCCCGGCCAGGTGAAGCTGGTGTCGATCGCCGCGAAGTGCGCCGGCTGCTCCTGGGTGACGACCAGACGCGGCAACGGCAGCAGGCCGCCCAGCAGCGAGGTGGTCCAGGCGCCGACGGTGAGGATCACCCGGCGGGCCCGGAACTGTTCGGTGTCGGTGTCGACGAGCACGCTGTCATCACCCTGCACCGTGAGCCGGGTGACGGGCATGCCGTGCTCGACGCGCGCACCGTGCGCGGCAGCGGCCTGCTGCAGCGCGTCGAGAGACGCGTTCGCGTTCAGCCGGCCGGACTCCGGCGTGTACAGCACCTCGGTGTCAAAACGGATGCCCGGCCAGCGCTCCCGCGCGGCCTCGACGTTCAGCAGCTCGGGGTCGAATCCCACCCCGGACAGGGCCGCGTGAACCTCGGCGAATGGTTGACCCTCGCCGTGGTTGACCAGGCCCACCTGCTCGAGCAGCCGGGTGTCGGTGTCGTCCTCGAGCTCCCGCCAGAGGCGCAGCGCCTCGACGAGCATGGCCACGTAGGTGGGGTCCGAGTAGCTGAGGTTGAAGTTGCGGGAGGCGCCGTGCGAGGCGCCGTTGGTGTGCCCGCGCTCGAAACGCTCGAGCAGGGTCACGTCGCGCCCCCGGCGGGCCAGCTCCCAGGCGGCCGCCGAGCCCATGGCGCCGCCGCCGATGACGAGGGTGTCGACGCGGGTGCTCACGGCAGCATCCGTTCGGAGCAGAGCGAGAACCAGATCGTCTCGTAGGGCGGATAAATCGGGATGGGATTGCTGAGGCCACGGCCGCGGTACTCGGCCCGGGTGACGAGCCGTTTGAGTTCATATTCCGTTCCGAGCATGCGCAGGGCGGCGTGGGCGGCGTGGGCGGCGGGTACGTCGTCGACGGTGGCGATCAGGGTGACGCCCATGGTGGCGTACCGGGGCATGATCTCGTCGTCCATGGCGCCGCGGAGAGCGACAGCCCGCGGGTCGGCCCAGTCGACGACGCGCAGCCGCACGGTTCCGGTTGCCACGGTCTTTGCGGGCACGGTCATCCGAGCACCTCGCGCACCGTGAAGTCGAGGGCGGCGACGGTGAGGGCGATCGAGGCCACGTCGATGCGTTCGTCGTTGCCGTGGAAGAGCATCCGGAAGGTGCCGTAATCCCAGCGCGGGCTGAGCAGGCCGAAGCCGTACGCGGGGATGCCGCGGCGCCGGTAGAACCGGGCGTCGGAGCCGCCGACGCTGAGCACCGGTAGCAGATCGGCGTTGGGGTAGGCGCGGGCGACCGCGGCGCTGAGCGCGGCGAACAGCGGGGTGTCCACGGGCGAGCGGGTGGCCGCTTCGAACCTGTCGCCGACGATCTCGATGTCGACCATCAGCTCGCCGAGCGCGTGGCGCAGGTAGCCATCAACGTGGCCGGCGTCGATGCCGGGCAGCACCCGGATGTCGAGGTCCACGGTGGCCAGCGACGGGATGACGTTCTCCTTGTTGCCGGCGCGGATGATGTTGGGCGAGATGGTGGTGTGGCTGGAGGCGTGCGCGAAGCCGGCCAGGGTGCCCAGCTCGTGCACGGCGTCGTCGATGCGGGCCGGGTCGGTGAGCCTCTCGGCCAGCTCGACGGGCACCCCCAACACCTCTACGTAGTGCCGCCAGTCGGCGGTGATCTGCACGGGCGCCTCGAAACGGGCCAACCGGCTCACGGCCTCGGCGGCGATCACGGCCGCGTTTCGGGCGCCCCACGGCGCCGAACCGTGACCTGGCGTGCCGTGCACCACCAGCCGGCGGCCGGCGATGCCCTTCTCCCCCACGGTGGTGGTGATCGACGGCCGCACACCGACGGGCGCCCCGCCGGATTCGGTGAGCACGAAGTCGGCGTCGATGAGGTCGAGCCGGTGCTCGGTGAGCCAGCCCACCCCGTACCGGCTGCCGCTTTCCTCGTCGGCGACGGCCGCGAAGATCAGGTCGCCGCGCGGCCGGAACGGGCCCATGGCGATGTCGCGGATCACGACGGCGTAGCTGGCCGTGAGGTAGAGCATGTCGAGGGCGCCGCGCCCCCAGATCTCCCCGTCGATCAGCTCGGCGGTGAACGGGTCCCGGCTCCACCCGGCCAGGTCCACCGGCACGACGTCGGTGTGGCCCACCAGCGCCAACGACGGGGCCGCGGTGTCGGTGCCGCGGAGGCGCGCGATCAGCGACGCCCGCCCCGGATGCGGCTCCACCACCTCGAGTTCGAGCCCGGAGCCGGCGAAGAAACCCTCCAGCGTGCGCACGCTGCGTGTTTCCCCGCCGGAGTCCGCGGTGCCGTCGTTCACGCAGGCGTTGCGAATGAGGTCGCGCAGCAGGTCGACGGTCTGGCGGGTGAGCACCTCCGGGTCGGTCATCAGCGCACCATCCCGGCCAGGCTCTCGGCGAACTCGTCGAGCAGGGCCCGACCGGCCGGCCAGTCGCCGAGCTTGCTGGCGATGTTGATGTGGCCCCGGCTGCCCACCTCGACGAATCCGGCGCCCCACACCGCGGCCAGGGTGCGCGCGGTGCCGAGGGCGCAGAACGGGTCATCGGCGCTGGCGACCACCAAGGCCGGGGTGCCGAGCGTCTCGGGTTCGGCGGCCTGGAAGGTGGGGGCGGCCGGCGGGAACCGTGGCCCGGACCGGTCGGGCGGCGCCACCAGCAGGGCGCCGCGCACCCGGCCGGGGTTCTGGGCCAGCCAGGTCGCAGCAGCCAGGCACCCCAGGCTGTGCGCCACGATGATCGTGTCCGGCGTGGTCACGGCCGCATCCACCGCGCCGACCCAGTCCTGAAGGTCCGGTTCGTCCCACGAGACCGGGCGGATGCGCACCGCATCCGTCTGCGTCGCCTGCCAGCGGCTCTGCCAGTGCTTCGCGGTGGAGTCGTTGATGCCCGGCACAATCGTCAGGCTCAGGGGGGTCGGCATGGTGATGATCCTCGACAGTTGTTCGGCTGGGCGTTTCGGCTTGTGAACACACACTATCCGGCGGATATCCTTGCCGGCCGGACTGGTGCTCACACAGGCACATGTGGAGGTGAACGCGGTAGTTTCTAAGCGTTGACACCCTTCGAAAGGACACTCATATGACCAAGCAGTCGATCTTCGGCCGCATCGCCCAGCTCACCCGGGCGAACATCAACGCCCTGCTGGACTCCGCGGAAGACCCCGAGAAGATGCTCGACCAGATGGTACGGGACTTCACCAACAGCATCGCCGACGCCGAGAGCGCCATCGCCGAGACCATCGGCAACCTGCGCCTTCTCGAAGACGATCACCGCGAAGACGTGCAGGCCGCCGGCGAGTGGGGCCGGAAGGCGCTGGCCGCCAGCCGCAAGGCCGATGAGCTGCGCACAGCGGGCAACACCGTCGACGCCGACAAGTTCGACAACCTCGCCAAGGTGGCCCTCGGCCGTCAGCTGCAGTCCGAGAAAGAGGCGAAGGACGCCGAACCGCAGATCCAGAGCCAGACCGCAGTGGTGGAGCAGCTCAAGACCGGCCTGAACACCATGAAGACCAAGCTGGGCCAGCTCACCGCCAAGCGCAGCGAGCTCATCGCCCGCTCCAAGACCGCGGCCGCGCAGTCGCAGGTGATGGACGCCGTGAAGAGCATCGACATGATGGACCCGACCAGCGAGGTCAGCCGGTTCGAGGACAAGATCCGCCGCGAAGAGGCCAAGGTGCGCGGCGCCAGCGAGCTCGCCGCCTCCAGCCTCGACGCGCAGTTCGAGAGCCTCGACGACCTCGGCGAACTCACCGAGGTGGATGCCCGCCTCGCCGCGCTCAAGGCCGGCTCGCCCTCCTCGATCGAGCAGTAACAGTTCGCACATCCTCACCATCCGGAACGGCCTCGGGAACATCCCGGGGCCGTTTCAGGTTGCCACCAGCATGACTACTCTCGGAATCATCGGTGCCGGTAATATCGGCAGCCAACTCGCCCGCCTCGGTGTGGCCAATGGATACGACGTCGTGGTGAGCAATTCCCGCGGCCCCGCCACGCTTGAGACGCTGATCGACGAGCTGGGCCCGCGCGCCCGCGCCGCCCGGCCCGCGGAGACCGCCACCGCCGGTGACCTGGTCATTGTGACCATCCCGCTGCACGCCATCAACACCCTGCCGCTGCCCGAACTGGCCGGCAAGCTCGTGATCGACACCAACAACTACTATCCCCAGCGGGACGGCAACATCGCCGCCCTCGACGAAGAGACCACGACCACCGCCGAGCTGCTACAGGCGCTGCTGCCGGACTCCAGGGTCGTCAAGGCGTTCAACCACATCTATGCCACCGACCTCACCACGGATGGCCTGCCCACCGGTACCGAGAACCGGCGCGCCCTGGTCATCGCCGGCAACGACCCCGACGCCCGCGAAACTGTCACCGCGCTGCTGGACACGTTCGGCTTCGACACCGTCGACCTCGGCCCGCTCACCGAGAGCTGGCGCATCCAGCGCGACACCCCCGGCTACGGCCCGCGGATGGACGCGTTCGAGCTGCGCGAAGCGGTGAGCGCGGCCATCCGCTACCGGGACATGCCTCAGGCCGACTAGCCGGATCGGCCCGGCCCCGCACCCGCGCGACCTGGCAGATGCGCCGGGGCGGGGCCGAGGAGCATACTGGGGTGGTGTCCCCCAACTACGTGGTCGTCCCGCAGTGGCAAGGTTCAGTTTCCCCGCGCGCAATGCGCCTCGTCGACGGGGCCGAGGCGATCCAGGGTGACCTGCCGTTCTCGGTCACCTATCCCGTCGAGGTGCCCGCCGAGGCGGGTGATGCGTTGGACACCGGCATCCACCGGTTCTCGTCGTTGCTGACCGTGCACGACCGGCAGCTGGCGGTGCTGCGCGCCAGCTCGGAGCCGGTGCTCACGATCGGCGGCGACTGCGGGGTGTCCTTCGGCGCCGTCGAACACGCGTCCCGCCGGCACCCCGGCGACGTGGCGCTGGTCTGGTTCGACGCGCACCCCGACCTGCACACCAGCGTGTCGTCGCAGTCCGGCGGCTTCGGCGGCATGGTGCTGCGGGCCATCCTCGGCGACGGCGTCGACGGTCTTGCGCTCGACCCGGATGCCCGCCTCACGCCGGACAGGGTGGTGCTGGCCGGGGTGCGCGACATCGACCCCGCCGAAGACGTTTTCATCACCGAACAGGCCATCCCGCTGGTGTCGGTGGAGAATCTCGGCACCCCGGAGGCCCTGGTGGCCGCCGTGAAGCGCACCAATGCTGCCCACATCTACCTGCACATCGACCTGGACGTACTCGACCCGGCCACCATCGTAGGGCTGTCGAACATCTACCCGTTCGGCCTGGCCGTGGAGTCGCTCACCGCGGCGATCACGGCGCTCCGCGCCGAGTTCGCCCTGGCCGGAGCCACCATCGCCGGCTTCGCGCCGTCCTCCCCCGAGGCCGCCACCGACGACCTGCCCAGCATCCTGCGCATCATCGGCGCCCTCACCCGCTGACTGCCCCCTCGCGAACTGTGAGCTAAGCCCCGAAAACTCGCGTTTTTGGGTGCTTTTCTCACGGTTCGCGGGCCAATCGATCGAAGGAGAACATCCATGGACGAAGCACGCGTCGTGACCGAACGACGGGGGCACCTGCTGTTGATTGGGCTGAACCGAGCCGAGAAGCGCAACGCGGCGGATTTCGCCATGCTGCAGCAGCTGGCGCTGGCCTACGGCGAGCTTGAGCGGGACCCCGAGTTGCGCGTGGGCGTGGTGCATGCCATCGGCGAGCACTTCACGGCCGGGCTCGATCTGGCCGATGTGGGCCCACGGCTCGGGCCGCACGGCATCAACATCGTGCCGGAGGGCGGCATCAACCCCTGGCAGGTCGACGGCACCGCGCTGAGCAAACCCGTCGTGATCGCCGTGCAGGGCACCTGCCTCACGCTGGGCATCGAGCTGATGCTGGCCAGCGACATCGTCGTCGCCGCGGAGTCCACCCGGTTCGGCCAGATCGAGGTGAGCCGGGGCATCCTGCCGTTCGGCGGCGCCACCCTGCGCTTCCCCCGGACCGCCGGCTGGGGCAACGCCATGCGCTGGCTGCTCACCGGCGACCTGTTCGACGCCCGCGAGGCGCACCGGATGGGCCTGGTGCAGGAGATCGTGCCGAACGGCCGTGAACTGCACCGGGCCATCGAACTCGCCGAGCGCATCGCCGCCCAGGCCCCGCTGGCAGTGCAGGCCACCCTGGCCAACGCCCGCCTGGCACTCCGCGACGGGCCGGCGGCGGCCGAGGCCGAACTGCAGCCCGCCCTGGCCCGCCTGGCCGCCAGCACGGATGCCCGGATCGGCATGGAGGCGTTCCTCTCCCGCACCCCCGCCGAGTTCCAGGGCCGCTGACGGCCACTCCTCCCTCGTCGCCGGGCGCATAACTCCTGCAATTCTTCTACCCGGCCGACAGCGCATCCCGGAATGACGCGGATGCGCGCAGCGGCGCCGAAATTCTGCAGGAGTTCTGCTCACCCGGCCTTGGTCTGGATTCTTTGGAGGTGCGGTCGGTAGGCTGCGACGATGAGCGACACGACCTCGACAGCACCCACTCCAAGCACCACCCGCAGCTATGACGTCATCGTGATCGGCGCCGGCGCCGTGGGCGAGAACGTGGCCGACCGCACCGTGCAGGGCGGCCTGAGCACCCTCATCGTGGAGGCCGAGCTGGTGGGCGGCGAGTGCTCCTACTGGGCCTGCATGCCGTCCAAGGTGCTGCTGCGCAGCGGCGCCGCCCTCGCCGCGGCCCGCCGGGTGGCCGGCGCGGCCGAGGCAATCACCGGCCGGCTCGACGTGGCGGCGGTACTGAAGCGCCGCACCTCGTTCACCCACGACTGGAACGACGACAGCCAGGCCGACTGGCTCGACTCCGCCGGCATCGACCTGCTGCGCGGGCACGCCAGGCTCAGCGGCATCCGCGAGGTCACCGTCGACACCGCGGAGGGCCCGGTGATAGTCACCGCGAAACACGCCGTCGTGCTCAGCACCGGCTCGAGCGCCCTGCTGCCCGACATCGACGGCCTGGCCGACGTGTCTCCGTGGACCAGCCGGGACGCCACCTCGGTGAGCGACGTCCCCGGCCATCTCGCCATCATCGGCGGCGGGGTGGTGGCCGTGGAGATGGCGGCCGCGTACCGGTCCCTGGGCGCGAAGGTCACCCTGCTGGTGCGCAGCTCCCTGCTGCGCGATCAGGAGCCCTTCGCCGGCGAGATGGTGGCCACGGCCCTCGCCGACGAGGGCGTGGACGTGGTCACCGGCGCGAGCCCCATCGCCGCCCGGCGCACCGAGACCGGCGAGGTGGCCCTGGTGCTCGCCGACGGCCGCACGATCACCGCCGACGAGGTGCTCGTGGCCACCGGCCGGGTGCCGCGCAGCCAGGACCTCGGTCTGGCAACCGTGGGTCTCATCCCGGGCGAGTGGGTGGCTGTGGACGACACCCTGCTCGTCACGGGCGACTCCCCCGCCCTGGCGGGCGACTGGTTGTACGCCACCGGCGACCTCAACCACCGGGCCCTGCTCACCCACCAGGGCAAGTACCAGGCCCGCGCCGCGGGCGACGTCATCGCGGCGCGCGCCGCCGGCCACATCGTCGACGACGCCCCGTGGGGCACCCACGTGGCCACGGCCGACCACGCCGCTGTGCCACAGGTCACCTTCACCGACCCCGAGGTGGCCTCGGTCGGCCTCACCGCGGCGGCGGCGGAGAAGGCGGGTTTCCACATCCGGGTGCTCGACTACGACCTGGCCGGGGTCGCCGGCGCGAGCGTGCTGGCCGACGGGTACACCGGTCGGGCGCGCGCCGTCGTGGACCTCGACAGCGAAAAGCTGCTGGGGGTCACGTTCGTGGGCGCCGGCGTCGGCGAGCTGCTGCACGCGGCCACCATCGCCGTGGTGGGCGAGGTGCCGATCAGCCGGCTGTGGCACGCCGTGCCCAGCTACCCCACGCTCAGCGAGGTCTGGTTGCGCCTGCTCGAGGCCTACGGCCGTCCGCCGGCGGTCGACAACCGGGGCGTGTGATGCGGCGGCTGTTGTTCGACTCCCCGCTCAGCCGGGCGGGGTACCTCTACGCCACGGCGGTCGGCCTGGTCTGGGGCGCCGTCTGGAGCACCGGCCGCATCGAACGCGTCAACGGCCTGTTCGTATTCCGCGGCCTGCCCGCCTGGGCGTTCGGCCGCGGCGGCGCCTGCGTGGGCGGCGTGTACCTCACGAACCAGAACGTCACCGCGGATGTGCTCGAGCACGAGGCCGTGCACAAGGCACAGTGGCAGCGCTACGGCATGCTCTTCCCGGTGCTGTACTTCATCGCCGGGCGCGACCCACTGAAGAACCGGTTCGAGATCGATGCCGGGCTGGAGAAGGGCGGCTACTTGCGCCCCACGCGTGCGGTCACGCGTGCTCCGCGCGACCGTCGCGCCAGTACCCCATGAAGGCCACCTGGCGGCGGTCGATGCCGACCTCGGAGACCAGGAACCGGCGCAGGCGCTTGATCACGCCGGCCTCGCCGGCCAGCCAGGCGTAGAGCTCCCCGCCCAGCGCGGCACCGTCCAGGGCCGACCCGTCGGGCACCTCCCAGAGGATCGACTCGTCGATGTCGATGTCGGGCAGCTCGGTGCCACTGTGGTGCGCGGTCATGAACCGGGCGGTCCAGCCTTTCACCGCGGCCTCGAGCGCTGCGCCGTGCCCGGCGCCGTTGCGGGGCAGCCAGGTGACCGTGACGCCATCCGGAGCGTTGGTGTCGTGGGCGTCGCCGGCCTCGGGTACCTCGATGTAGGCGCAGCCGCGCGCGGTGCGGGGCAGCGCGGAGAGGATCGCACAGATGGCCGGGGCGGCGGTCTCGTCGCCGGCGATCAGCACGGTGTTGGCGTTGCCCGGCGCCCATTCGATGCCGACCACCGGGTTGTCACCGTCGGCGACCGGTCCCACGATGGCGACCTCGTCGCCGACGATCGCAGCGCGCACCCAGCGCGAGGCGGGGCCGGCGTCACCGTGGGTGACGAAGTCGATGTCCACCTCGCGGTGCTCGGGGCGGGCGTGCCGCACCGTGTAGGTGCGGATCGGGTTGCGGCGCTCGTCGGGCAGGTCGCGCCAGGTCTCGTACCAGGAGTCGTTCCGCGGGAACGGTGAGACGCCCACACCGGGCAGCGGCAGCACGATCTTGATGCGCTGGTCGAGGCCTGCGGTGCCGAATTCGTGCAGATCGGGCCCCGTGAAGGTCACCCGGGTGAAGTTGGTCGACAGCCGTTGCAGCCGGGCGACCGAGACAGCGAACGGGCGGTAGCTGGGGCGCGGGGCCCGCACGCGTGCGGCGGCCGGCGCGGGAGCGACTGTCGAAGTAAGCATGGCCTAAGTATGGCATGCCTAACCTCATTTGCACCCGGGGGGGCGATCGAGCCTCCCGCCCCCGTTGATCGAGCTTGTCGAGATCCCGTGAGCCATCCTCTGAACGCAGACAGGCTCACCGGGTCTCGACAAGCTCGACCAGCGAACGGGGGCTCGACCAGCGAACGGGGGCTCGACCATTGAACGGGGGCTCGTCCGATGATCGGGGTGCGAAACGCGAATGGGTCGCGCGGCCGACCAGAGTCGACCGCACGGCCCAGGAGCGCAGTAGCGCTTGCTACTCGCCGACGCCGACGGGTTCGGCGGCCACGTTGGCCGAGGTGGCCTCGGCGTCGCCGTCGGCCAGGTTCAGCCTGAGGCTCGCGCCGAGGGTGGCGTCCACGCTGGTCCAGTACGCGATGGCGCGTTCCTTGACCTCGGGGCGGGTGACGCCGCCGACGGCACCGGTGATGGTCTCCAGGAACCGGGCCTTGGCCGCGTCGTCGAAGACGTCGCGGTAAAGGGTGCCGGCCTGGCCGAAGTCGTCGTCCTCGGAGCGGAGTGTGGCGGCGCTCCGCACCAGCGCACCATCGTTCTCCCAGCTGCCGTCGCCCGCGAGGGCCTCGTCGGCGACGGGGCCACCGAGCGAGTTGGGCGCGTAGTTCGGGGCGCTGGCCTCGCTGAAGTGGTACCGGGCGGCGCCATCCTGCGAGTAGTTGTTGACCGGGGCCTGCGGGGCGTTGATCGGCAGCTGGTTGTAGTTGGTGCCCACGCGGTAGCGCTGGGCATCCGGGTAGGAGAAGATGCGCGCCATCAGCATCTTGTCGGGGCTGGCTGCGATGCCGGGTACGAAGTTGGCCGGCGAGAACGCGGCCTGCTCGATCTCGGCGAAGAAGTTGCCCGGGTTGCGGTTGAGGGTGTGCGTGCCCACCTTGATCAGCGGGAAGTCACTGTGCGGCCAGACCTTGGTGAGGTCGAACGGGTTGAACCGGTAGGTCTTTCCCTCGTCGTACGGCATGACCTGCACGTGCACGTCCCAGGACGGGAAGTCGCCGGCGTCGATGGCCTCGTAGAGGTCGCGGCGGTAGTAGTCGGCGTCGGCGCCGGCGATGAGCTCGGCCTCGGCGCCTTCCATCTCGATGTTGCCCTGGTTGGAGGTGAAGTGGTACTTCACCCAGAAGCGCTCACCGGCGGCATTGATCCACTGATAGGTGTGCGAGCCGAAGCCGGGCATGGTGCGCCAGGAGCGCGGCAGGCCGCGGTCGCCCATCAGGTAGGTCACCTGGTGAGCGGACTCGGGCGAGAGGGTCCAGAAGTCCCACTGCATGTCGGCGTCGCGGAGGCCGGAGCCCGGCAGGCGCTTCTGCGAGTGGATGAAGTCGGGGAACTTGATGCCATCACGGATGAAGAACACCGGGGTGTTGTTGCCGACGATGTCGTAGTTGCCCTCGGTCGTGTAGAACTTCACCGAGAAGCCGCGCACGTCGCGCCAGGTGTCGGGCGAGCCCTGCTCGCCGGCGACGCTGGAGAAGCGCTGCAGGGTGTCGGTACGGGCGCCGGGCTGGAACAGGGCGGCACGGGTATAGGCGGATACGTCGCCGGTGACCTCGAAGACGCCGTGCGCCCCGCCGCCCTTGGCGTGCACGATGCGCTCCGGGATGCGCTCGCGGTTGAACTGGGCGAGCTTCTCGAGCAGGTAGCGGTCGTGCAGGGCGGTGACGCCGTCGGCGCCGGCGGTGAGGGAGTGCTCGTCGCTGGGAACCGGGGTCCCGGTTTGGGTGGTGGTGGGGGGCAGTGTCGTCATGGTGCTCCTTTGTTCTACAGCGGGGAAGGTGAGGAAGATGTGGCCGCCTGGCAGTCGGGGCACAGGCCCCAGTACGTGACCTCGGCGGTATGCACGGTGAACCCGGAGGTGCTGGACGGCGTCAGGCAGGGGGCCTCGCCCACGACGCAGCCGACATCGCGCACGGCACCGCAGCGCGTGCAGACGATGTGGTGATGGTTGTCGCCGACCTGACGTTCGAAAAGCGCCGGCGAGCCGGCTGGCTCGATCTTGCGAGCGATCCCGGCGCCGGTGAAGGCCGCGAGCACGCCGTAGACGGCCTGCAGCGATGTTCCCGGCAGCTCTGCCCGAACCGTGGCGAAGAGGCGCTCCGCGGTCGAGTGCGGAGCCTGGTCGAGAACCCGCAGCACCGCCAGCCGGGGAGCGGTGACCTTCAGACCGGAGGCACGGATGCTGTCGGCGAGCGGCCCCGGCGGCTCTGCCGCTCGCGTCCGTTCGTTGTCACCCATTCGCCCACGCTACCAATTGTTTTGATTGAATCAAAACATTGTGCTTGTGTCGGCGTGGCCGGGTGCCGAGGTCGACCCTCAGGATGGCGAGTCGAGGGACGACCGGTAGACGCCGATGACCCGGGTCAAATAGGCCCCGACGATCTGTCGCTCATCGTCGGAGAGCTCCTGGGTGAGAGCCGCAACGCCCCCGATCACCGGGTGCAGTTGCTGGAAGGCGCGCGCGACCGACTCCTGGGCGGGAACCACGACAACCTTGCGCCGGTCTGACGTGTGCGGATGACGCTGTGCGTGACCGAGTGCAACCAGCCGGTCGATGACCAGGGTGGTCGCCGCCGTGGAAATGTCCAGACGGCGAGAGAGCTCCCCCGGGGTCAGCTCCCCCTCCTGGATGAGGTGTTCCATCGCGGCCAGGTCGGTGGTGTTCACCTCGAGTGCCTGCCCGACCTGGCGCTCGAAGGCGCGCGACAGCTGCACAATCTGGTGCAGGGCGGCACCGATCGCATCCGAATCCGGCTGGCCGGAGACCCCGGAGGCCACGCCGGGAGCGAGGTTGCGACGCTCTTCCATAGAGGAGATACTATTACGCAGATCACTAGGAAACCTAGCAATCAATACTATTGGAGGAATTGTGCTCGCGATTCAGCGCTTCATCACAGGCCGGCGCACCGCCTGGGTCGTGCTCGTTGCGACGATCGTCGCGGTCGGACTGCTTTTCACCCTCCTCCCGTCGGACGATTCCGAGGAATTCCCCACCTCGGGGCTCCCCACCTCCAGCCAGGCGGCCCAAGTGGACGCTCTCCTCGCCGACTTCCCGTCCGCCGAGCAGACCTCCGCAATCGTGGTGTGGAGCAGGGACGGCGGCGAGCTCTCCGAAGCCGACCTTGCGGCCATCACCGCTCAGGGCGCTGCTTTGGCCGAGCAGTCGATCGCCCCGCAGGCCACCACACCGCGGTTCAGCGACGACGGAAAAGCTGCCATCAGCATCGTTCCGCTGAATGCGGACGAGGCCAACGCCGATATCGGCCAGACCGCCACCGACATCCGTGACACCGCATCCGCCGATTTGCCGGACGGCCTGGACACCTACGTCACCGGGGCTGTCGGATTCCAATCCGACATCACGAACGCCTTCGCCGGTGCCGACCTGCGACTCCTGCTCGTCACCGTGATCGTCGTGGCCGTGCTCCTGATCGTCACGTACCGCAGCCCGGTGCTCTGGATCGTCCCCCTCGTCGTCGTCGGCGTGGCGGACGGTCTCTCCACCGTCGTCGTGGGTGCCCTCGCCGAGCCGTTCGGCATCACCCTCGACCCCTCCGTCGCCGGCATCCAATCCGTGCTGGTCTTCGGCGCGGGCACGAACTATGCCCTGCTGCTCGTGGCGCGCTATCGGGAGGAACTTCTGCGCACCGAGAACCGCAACGCCGCCATGCTCGCCGCCGTGCGCGGTGCCGGCCCGGCCATCGCCGCCAGCGGCGGCACTGTCGCGCTCAGCCTGCTCACCCTGCTGTTCGCCGAATTGTCGGGCAACCGGGCGCTCGGCTTCGCCTGCGCCATCGGCGTCGTCATCGCCATCATCTTCGCCCTGGTCGTGCTGCCCGCCGCCCTTGTGGTCTGCGGCCGCGGCCTGTTCTGGCCGTTCATCCCCCGCTACGTACCCGGCGCCGAGGCCGAGGCGCGCACCGGCTTCTGGACCCGCCTCGGCCGCGGCGTGCAGCGTCGTCCGCTCGTGGTCACCGCCGCATCCGTCGCCGGTATCGCGGCCCTCAGCCTGGGCCTGATCGGTGCGTCCGTTGGGCTGTCGCAGGCCGACCAGCTGCTCGGCAAGCCCGAGTCGGTGCAGGCGCAGGCCATCGTGGAGGAGTCATTCTCCGCCGGCCTGACCAGCCAGACCATCGTGCTGGTTCCGGATGCCGCGGCCACCGAGGCCAGCGCGCTCGCCACCGAGACGTCCGGGATCGAGTCCGTGCTGCCCGGCGAGAGCGCGAACGGCCTCACCCGACTGAACCTGTCCCTGGCCAGCGAACCGGGCAGCGACGAGACCTTCGCCATCATCGACACCCTGCGCGGCACCTACGCCGACGCGTCGGGCGACGTGTCCGAGGCGCTGGTCGGCGGCAGCGATGCCACGGCGTTCGACAACAAGACGAGCGCCCAGAACGACCAGGCGCTGATCATCCCGATGATCCTGGCGATCGTGTTCGCCATCCTTGCCCTGCTGTTGCGGTCGCTGGTGGCGCCGGTCCTGCTGATCCTGAGCGTGCTGGCGACGTTCTTCGCCAGCCTCGGCGCCTCCAACTGGATCTTCCAGAACCTGATGGGGTTCCCGGCTTTCAACACCAACGTGGTGCTGTTCGCGTTCTTGTTCCTGGTGGCCCTGGGTGTGGACTACAACATCTTCCTCACCACTCGGGCCAGGGAAGAGAGCATCCGCTTCGGCACCAGTGAGGGCATGGTGCGGGCGCTGTCGTCGACGGGCGCGGTCATCACGAGCGCCGGCATCCTGATCGCGGCGGTGTTCGCCGTGCTGGGTGTTCTCCCCGTCGTGGCCCTGACCCAGATCGGTGTCATCGTCTGCATCGGTGTGCTTCTGGACACCCTCGTGGTGCGCACCCTGGTGGTGCCCGCGCTGGTCTTCCTCACCGGCGACCGGTTCTGGTGGCCGTCGCGTCCGGCCGCGAAGGCGCCGCGGGTCTAACGGGCCGCCGGCGGCACCCGGTCCTGCCAACGTAGCCGGCGCTCCAGTTGCGCGCCGAGAGCGAGCAGGGTGGCCTCCCCGCCGGGGCGTCCGATGAGTTGCACACCCATCGGCAGGCCGTCCGTGGTCTGTGCAACGGGCAGGGTGATGGCCGGCAGGCCCGCGACGTTCACCATCGAGGTGAACGGGGTGTACTGCACCTGCTGGGCGAAGTTGCGTTCGCCGTCCTCGGCGTCGTACCAGCCCACGGGCCGCGGGGGGAGCGCCAGCGCCGGAGTGAGGACGGCGTCGAACCGGGCCAGCTGGCGGATGAGTGAGCGCTCGTACGCCGCGAGGGTGGCCAGCGCCTCGGCGACGTCGCGGCCGGTGAGCGCCCGGCCGCGGTGCATCAGCCACCGGGTCAGGGGTTCGAGCAGCGCCTCCTGATCGGCGGTCTCGGCGGGGATCCGAGCGGCGCTCAGCTGCCAGAGCGCCCGGAACGCGGGCGCATAGCTCGGATCGGGGGTGAGGGCGGTCTGTTCGATACCGTGCCCCATGGCGGCGAAACCGTCCACGGCCGCGGTGAGCGCGGCCAGAGCCTCAGGGGCCAGGCTGATCTCGTACGCGTCATCCCAGGCCGAGGTGGTCATCACGCCCAGTTGGTAACGACCCTCGCCGCGGACGGCGGCGCCGAGCAGCTGCTCGTCTTCGCCGGGCGCTCGTACCGCGAACGGATGCTCGGCCCGGCCGCCGCCCGGCGCGATCATGGCGTCCAGCAGAAGGGCGGCATCCGCCACGGTGCGCGCCAGCGGGCCGGCCACCGGCAGGCCACCGGGCACCTCGAGGCCGCTGGCCGCGGGGATCCGGCCGCGGGACGGCTTGAGGCCGACGAGCCCGCACGCGGCGGCGGGGATGCGCACCGAACCGCCGCCGTCGCTGCCGGGGGCGAACGGCAGCATCCGGGCGGCCACGGCCACGGCGGCGCCGCCGCTGGAGCCGCCGGCGCCGAGCGCGGGGTTCCACGGGTTGCGGGCGGGGGCGCCGGCCACCGGCTCGGTGTAGGAGGGAAGGCCGAATTCGGGGGTGGCGGTCTTGCCCAGGCTCACGCCGCCGGCGGTGTCCAGGGCCTGCACGAGCAGGTCACTGGTCTCGGGGACGTTGTGCAGCATCAGCCGGGAGCCGAGCCGGGCGGGCACGCCGGCGCGCAGCTGTAGGTCCTTGTCGCCGAACGGCAACCCCCACAGCGGTGCGGTCTTGGGCACCTGCGTCTGAACGAACCGGGCCCTGGCCCTGGCGTTTTCCGCGGTCACCGTGACGAAGGCGCCCAGGCCGGGGTTCAGCCGGTCGATCCGGGCCAGGTAGTGCTCGGTGAGCTCGGTGGGGCTGATCTCACCCTGCTGCAGCGAGCGCCACTGGTCGAGGGCGGTCAGTTCGAAGAGGTCGGCCATCCCCCGAGCCTAACCACGCCCCTGCCCCGCCGGCCCGGGTTGTCCGCCCGGTCGCCCGCCTAACTGGTCCCGCTCCGGACATCTGCGTCCGGTGTGCCGGGCCCAGATGTCCGTTTCGGGAGCAGTTGGTACGGCGGATGCAGCAGCACGGCGGGTGCCGGGACGACGGACTGACTCTGGCCGCCCCGGCCCGGCCCGGGTAGCCTCGAAGAATGACCCGCACCACCGTTGCCACGCAGTACAACCCGATGGGCACGACGGCCCTGATCACCGGGGCATCCAGCGGGCTCGGTGTGGGGTTCGCTCACGAGCTCGCCCGTCGCGGCGCCGACCTCGTGCTCACGGCCCGGCGGCTCGAGCGACTCGAAGCCCTCGCGGTGGACCTGGCCGAGAAATACGGCACCGTGTCCACGGTGATCCCGCTCGACCTGGCCGAATCCGGTGCCGTCCCCGAGCTGGTGCGCGACCTGACCGACCGCGAGATCCGGGTGGCCACCCTGATCAACAACGCCGGCTTCGGCCACTTCGGCACCCTGGTGGATGCGCCGGCCGACCGGGTGCACGACCAGGTCGCCGTGAACGTGGCGGCGCTGACCGATCTCACCCACGCCCTGCTGCCGGGTCTGCTATCCGCGGCGCTCGCGCATCCGCACGGCGCGGCGCTGGTGAACGTGGCCAGCACGGCGGCGTTCCAGCCGGTGCCGCGGCTGGCGGTGTACGCCGCCGCCAAGGCCTACGTGCTCAGCCTCACCGAGGCGCTCTGGTACGAGACCAGGGCCACCGGTCTCAAGGTCACCGCGCTGTGCCCCGGCCCCACCGAAACCGAGTTCTACGCCGTCGCCCGGCGGTCGCCTGGCGGACCGCGCCGACTGATGAGCGTGGACGAGGTGATGGGTGCGGCGTTCGCGGCGCTCGACATGCCCCGCACTCCCCCGCACGTGGTCGCGGGCACCCAGAACCGGATCACGGCCTGGCTGGCCGGTTCGGCGCCGCGGCGCGCCGTCGTGACCGTGACCGGACGGCTGTCGCAGCGCTGAGCCGGAGGGCTACTTCAGACTCTTCTGCAGCAGCACGGTGCCAAGCCAGCGCTCGAACTTGAAGCCGACCTTGCCCATCCGGCCGATCTCCTCGAAGCCGAAGTCCTGGTGCAGCTTGATCGAGGCCTCCGCACCCTGGTCGGCGATCACGGCGATGATCTCCTTGAGGCCGGCGGCCTGTGAGCGTTCGATCAGTTCGGCCAGCAGCACCCGGCCCAGGCCCTTGCCCGTGGATGCCGCGCCGAGGTAGATCGAGTTCTCCACCGTGAACCTGTACGCCTTCTTCTGCTTCCACGGGCTCACCAGGGCGTAGCCGAGCAGCTGGCCGGCCGGCGATTCGGCCACGATGAACGGCATGCCGAGCTTGGCCAGATAGTGGAACTTGTCGCGCCACTCGGCCAGCGTCATGGCATCCTCGTCGAAGGTGACGGTGCTGTTGGCGACGTAGTAGTTGTAGATCTCGCGAATGTCAGGCAGGTCGGTTTCCACGGCGTCCCGGAGTGCGAACTCGAACGGAGCCTCGGGGGCCGTCGCCGGCGTCAGGTGACGCGGCAGCCGTCGACGCGGCTGGTATTCCTCTTCAAGCACCGGTGGTGTCCTCTCGTAACCCTGTTCAGATTACCGTCAGTGACCAGTCAACGGGGGCAGCGCCCTGC
This sequence comes from Cryobacterium sp. SO1, assembly GCF_004210215.2. Lineage (NCBI taxonomy): Bacteria > Bacillati > Actinomycetota > Actinomycetes > Micrococcales > Microbacteriaceae > Cryobacterium > Cryobacterium sp. SO1. The sequence continues at coordinate 710,196 of NZ_CP067394.1, read as the reverse complement.
TCCGCCAGCAGGGCATTCGCCCGGCTGAACGGGCGCGAACCGGTGAAGCCGCGCCGGGCCGACAGCGGGCTCGGATGCGCCGACACGATGGTGGGTGTTCGGCCGAGCAGCGGGCTCAGGGTCTCGGCGTCCTTGCCCCAGAGGATGGCGACGAGCGGGGTGCCGCGGGCGGCGAGTGCCCGGATGGCTTGGTCGGTCACGGCCTCCCAGCCGTGCCGCCGGTGCGAGCCGGCCGCGCCGGCCCGCACGGTGAGCACCCGGTTGAGCAGCAGCACGCCGTGCCGGGTCCAGGGGCTGAGGTCGCCGTCCGGCGGTGTCGGCAGGCCGAGGTCGGCCTGAAGTTCGGTGAAGATGTTGGCGAGGCTCCGCGGCACCGGGCGCACATCCGTCGCCACCGAGAACGCCAGGCCCACCGGATGCCCGGGGGTCGGGTACGGGTCCTGGCCCACGATGAGCACCCGCACGTCGTCGAACGGTTGCCGGAACGCGCGCAGGATGTTCTCCGGCGCGGGCAGCACCTGCTCACCGGCCGCGGCCGCCGCTCGCGCGAAGGCGAGCGGGGCCGCGAACGGGGCGACGGTGCTGACATCGACCGCGCTGAAATCGGCAGCGCTGACATCGGCCGCGCTGACATCGGCCGCGCTGACATCGGCCGCGGCAGAGCCGGTCACGGGCAGGCCGAACGCTCGCGCCCAGCCGGGCTCGATCAGTGCCGGTTCGGTCATTCGGCGTGTGGGGGCGGTTCGTCGTTCAGGAGCCGAAGGTGCTCACCAGCACCCCGCCCTCTGACTCGCTGACGGTCCAGACGCTGCCGGAGCCGGCCACACCCAGGGTGCCCTGCCCCACGATCAGCACGGTGCCCTCGTCCACGGCGAGACCGCCGCGGATCAGGCCGGCCTCGGTGGCGGCGACCATGCGGCCCAGCGTGCCCCACTGGGCGGCGTGCACGTCCACGGTCACGTCGAGCAGGCCGATGCCGTTCTCGATGCTGATCTCGTCGAGCTCCTCCGAGGCGTCCTGGGGGCTGACCGGCACGCCGCCGATCTGCCAGCCGCCGAGGACCGCGCGTTCTGCGGCGATCATGGCGCCGGCGGAGTAGCCGAGGTAGGGGATGCCGGCGGCCACCTGACGGCGGATCTCCCCGGCGATGGGGGCGACGGCCGTGAGGTAGGCGGGGGTCAGGCCGCCGCCGATCACGATGCCGTCGACATCCGCCACCGCGAGCATGGGGGCCTCGTCGGCCAGGCCGAGCACGGTCAGATGCGGGTCGATGGGCCCCGCGGCGCCCAGGGCCGCGACCAGTTTGGCGGCGTGGTCGTCGCCGTCGCCGTTCCGCACCACGATGATCGCCAGGCGCGGCTCGTCCCGGCCTGCCGCCGTTCCGCGCAGCGCGGCCTCGGCCAGGAACGGGCCGTAGACCACGGCGTCGCTGTCGGTGTCGTTCTCGGCAGCCCAGCCGCCGCCGACGAGGTGGATGCTCATGCGTCCACCACCGAGGTCAGCGGGGTGGCCGTCACGGGCGGCAGCGACGACCAGGGGAAGACGATCCAGCCGTCGGTCTCGCGCCAGGTGAAGTCGGGCACGTGCACGGTGCGTGGCTTGGTGTACAGGGTTGCGGAGCGCACCTCACCGGCCGATTCCTTGAGGATGCCGACAACAAGGGCCAGGGTGTGGCCGGAGTCGGAGACGTCGTCGACGAGCAGCACGCGCAGGCCGGCGAGCGCCGGGGCGTCGAGCATCGGCCCGCTCAGCACGGGCTCCGGCAGGCGCTCGTCGATGCCGGTGTAGAACTCCACGTTGATCGAGCCGCAGTTCTTGGTGCCGAGGGCGTAGGAGATCGCCCCGGCCAGCAGCAGGCCGCCGCGAGCGATGGCGATGACAACGTCGGGCTGGAAGCCACTGGCCAGCACGGTGGAGGCCAGCGACCTGGACGCGTCAGCGAATTCGGTCCACTCCAGCACCTCGCGGGGCGGATCGACGGGCGGATCGATGGTGGCGGGGGTCTCGGTGTGCTGGTCCAGTTGCATTTGTCAATGGTAGAACCTCGAGCGCCCGACGTGCGCGGACCAAGGACCCGGTTCAGCGACGGGCCCCCGGGTAGCGCAGAATTGACTCATGATCACACTGCAGCAGGATGCCGACGGCTTCGTCCGCATGAACCGGCACTTCCCCAGCAAGACCCCCCTCGCGATTCTCTTCACCGACGGCAGCACCGGCGAGTACACCGGCGCCCGGCTGAACGAGCTGTACGACGCGGCCCTGGCCACCTTCCGCGCCGAGAACCGTCTCGACGCCAAGGGATTCTCCCGCAGCCCGGCGAAGACCGTGCACCCCACCAACAATGTGGGGTTCGTGCCGGTCACCGCCGGGATGGCCCCCTAGGAGGCCGCTGAACAACTTTGGGTGCGGGTGTCGCTTATTTAAGGCGCGCCTGCGGCGGGTCGGCTCTTGGTCGTTAAGACTGGGGTGATGCAGGGTTGTGATGATGGTCAGCGTGAGATTTACGATGTCGATGCCGTAGCGGGGCACTTGCTTCCGCCTGGATCGGTGTTCGCTTTCCTCGCAGCGCACCGTCGGGAGCTGTTTCCCGATGATGCGTTTGCGGACTTGTTTTCCTCGCAGAACGGCCGCCCGTCAATACCGGCGGACGTGATCGCGTCGGTGATGGTGTTGCAAACACTGCACAACCTTTCCGACAGGGAAGCGGCCGAGGCGTTGACGTATGACCTGCGGTGGAAAGCCGCCTGCGGGTTCGCGCTGACTGAAACCTCTTTCCACCCGACCGTGCTGGTCTATTGGCGCAAACGCTTGGCTGCCAGTGACCGGCCGCACCGCATTTTTGAGGCCGTGACCGCGGTCATTGCCCAGTCCGGAGCATTGTCGGGGCGCAAACGCCGGGCGTTGGACTCAACAATTTTGGAGGATGCGGTTGCCCGGCAGGACACCGTCACGCAGCTGGTCGGACAGATCCGCCGTGTTGGCCGGGAGATCCCCGGCGCGGACGTGAGCGTCGCCGGCTTGACCGGCCATGATTACTCCCAGCCGGGCAAGCCCGACATTGCGTGGGACGACCGCGACGCCCGCGACGAGCTCGTCTCCCGCCTGGTCACCGATGCTCTCGCTCTGCTGGGCAGCATCAACGTCCATATCCTCAACAAGAAGCAGCAGGAAACCGTCGCGCTGCTTGCCTTGGTCGCCGGCCAAGACGTGGAACCCGCCGACGGGTCCGACGGGACCGACGGGCGGTGGCGGATCGCCCGCCGGGTCGCTCCCGACCGGGTGATTTCCACCGTCGATCCTGATGCCCGCCATGCGCACAAGAGCCGCCAGAAAAAGATCGACGGCTATAAAGCCCACGTCAACGCGGAGCCCGACACCGGGTTGGTGACGGCGGCAATGCTCACGAAAGCCTCTGGTTCGCAAAACAGCGACGCGGCTCGCGGCGGCGAGCTGCTCGCGGCCGACGTCAGCATCGGTGAGCAAAACATTGACGTGCTGGGTGATTCGGCCTATGGCAGCGGCGGGCTCCTGACCGAGATTCATGCCGCTGGGCACCGGCCGATCATCAAGCCGATGCCGCTGGGCCGAGCCGTTCCGGGCGGATTCACCATCGATGACTTCACCGTGGATGAAACCCTGCAGACCGTGACCTGCCCGGCCGGGAACGTCCGGTCGCTCAGCCCGAAACGACGGGCCAGTTTTGGTAGTTCGTGCAAGGCCTGCCCGCTGATGGCGCAGTGCACCACCGCGAAGTCCGGCAAGAAGATGCAGATTCATCCGCTGGATCAGGTTCGCCGGGAGCACCGCGTCACCGCTCAGGACCCGGACTTTCAAGCCCTTTATCGCCAGCACCGTCCAATGATTGAACGGACGCTGGCGTGGATGACGCGCGGGGCCCGGCGGGTCCGCTACCGCGGCGTTGCCAAGAACAATGCGGGGTGGGTGATCCGTGCTGCCGCGATCAATCTCAAACGGCTCCTCAACCTCGGTTTGACCAGCCAGAACGGGGTTTGGGCCCTTGGATAACACCCCGACGCACAAGGACCACCTCGGCGCACGGTCCCAGGCGGCAGAGCCGCCCACTACGGCCCCATCGATCAGCCCCGACGCGAGATCCCACCATCGTGGCCGATCGCTCAGTCGACCGCACAAAGCCCCACAGCGGAGCAAAAAAACACTCGAAGAACTCGCCGAGGCAACTGGACCCCTAATATTCAGCGCCCTCCTAGCGAGCTGATGAGCGTCCTGCCGTACAGCGCCGAGGTGGAGATCGTGCTGCTGTTGGCGTCCCCCGTGCACCGGTACGAGGGGCGCCCGGCCGACGGGCCGCTGCCGGTGGTGGGCGAGGAGAGCCGCGCACGTCTCGAGGTGCGGGCGGGCCTGGGCATCGTGGGCGACCGGCACTTCGGCCGGCGGGCGCACGTGCAGGCGTCGGTCACGGTGATGAACGCCGAGGTACTCGACCTGGTCGCCGCCGAGCTGGCGCTGCCGCACCCGCTGGATCCGGTTGCCACCCGGCGCAACATCCTGCTGCGCGGCGTCGAGATCGACGCTCTGCGCGGGGCGACATTCTCGCTCGACAGCGGCGACGGTCCCGTTCAGTTTCGGGCGCACCGGCCGGCGAACCCCTGCGCGTGGATGGATGTGGTGCTGGCCCCCGGCGCCCACCGTGCCCTGCGTGGGCGCGGGGGCCTCCGCTCTGAACCGCTGACCGACGGGATGCTGCGGCTCGGCCCGGCAACGATGCGGTGCAGCGTGCCGCTGGTGGCTACGGGTGCCGCACGCCCTGCCCGGCCAGAACGGCCCGGTAGCCCTCCCGGTAGCTCGGGTAGCTGAAGCTGAAGCCGGTCTCGAGGATGCGCCGGTTGCTCACCCTCTTGTCGCCGCCACGCCTGCTGCCGGTCTCGACGATCTCGGGCACGGGCAGACCGAGTTCGCCGGCGAGGAAGGCCAGCACCTCCACGACGGGTACCGGTGTCGAGTCGACGCCGAGATAGAGCCGGTCCGGCCCCGTGGCGCGACAGACCAGGTGCACGATCATCGCGGCGGCGTCGTCACGGTGGATCCGGTTGCTCAGCCGGCCGCGCTCGGCCACGCTCGCGCGGCCCGAACGCACCTGATCGATCAGGCGTTCCCGGCCGGGGCCGTAGATGCCGCCCAGGCGCAGCACGACCGCCGACGGGATCCGGCTGCGCAGCAGTTGCTCGGCCTCGGCCAGGATCGAGTCGGTGCCGGGCCCCGGGTTCGCGGGGGTGTCCTCGTCGACGGTACTGCCGTCGTCCACGTCGTAGACCGCCGTGGAGGACACCATCAGGAACCGTCGCGGGGACACCCGCGCGGCGTCCAGCGCGTCGAGCAGGTTGGCCAGGCCGGTCACATAGGCGGCCCGGTAGATGGCCGGGTCCGGGTTGCCCGCGGCCACGGTCACGATCACGACGTCGGTGTCCGGCGGCACGTCGGGCTGCTCACGGCTCAGGTCGACGGACTGCCCGTTCAGCGCGGCCGGGAGCACTCTGGCGTTGCGGCGGAGGCCCACCACGTGCTGGCCGAGCGCGACCAGGCGCAGGCCCACCTCGGTGCCGAGGTCGCCGCATCCGGCAATCAGTACTGTCATGCCTCCAGTATGGAGCTGCCGGCGCGGCTCAGAGCACCTCGCCCGCCGCGGCCGGCGGAACGTGTCGCTCCGGCGTTCCGGTGTAGAACGACAGCGGTCGGATCAGCGCGTTCGCGGCCAGCTGTTCCATGATGTGCGCGGTCCAGCCGGTCACCCGGGCCGCGACGAAGATCGGTGTGAAGGTGGCGGTGTCGAACCCCATCAGGTGGTACGCCGGGCCGGCCGGGTAGTCCAGGTTGGGCAGGATGCCGGTGCGCGCGCTCATGCCGTCGGCCAGCGCGTCGTACAGGGCAAGCAGGTCGGGCCGGTCGTAGTGCTCGATCAGGGTGAGCAGGGCCGCGTGCATGGTGGGCACCCGGGAATCGCCGTGCTTGTAGACCCGGTGGCCGAAGCCCATCACCTTGCGCTTGTGCGCGAGGGTGTCGTCGAGCCAGAGCCCGGCGCGCTCGGCCGACCCGTCGCCCAGGCCGATCTCGCCGAAGATGTGCATCACGGCCTCGTTAGCGCCGCCGTGCAGCGGACCCTTGAGCGCCCCGACCGCCCCGGTCACGGCCGAGTAGAGGTCGGAGAGGGTGGAGGTGATCACTCGGGCCGTGAAGGTGGACGCGTTGAAGGAATGCTCGGCGTACATGATCATCGACACGTCGAAGGCCTCGACGACCTCGACCTCCTGCACCTCGCCGAAGGTCATGTAGAGGAAGTTCGCCGAGTAGCCCAGGTCGTCGCGCGGTTCGACGAGGTCGAGGCCGTGCCGGCGACGCTGGTCGTAGGAGACGATGGCGGGCAGCTGCGCGAACAACCGCAGCGACTTGGCCAGGTTCGCCTCCACCGACGAGTCCGGGGTGCTGAGGTCGTTGGCGCCGATCACGCTCACCGCGGTGCGCACCACGTCCATCGGGTCGGCGGAGGTCGGGATTTCATCGATCACCCGGCGCACCGAGTGGTCCAGGCGCCGCAGCGACCGCTCAGCGCTCTCGAATTCGGCCAGTTGCGCGTCGCCCGGCAGTTCCCCATACCAGAGCAGGTAGGCGACTTCCTCGAAGCTCCTCTGCGCGGCCAGTTCCTGCACCGGATAACCGCGGTAGAGCAGCGAGTTGGAGTCGGGGTTGACCCTGGACACCGCCGTCGTGTCGGCCACCACCCCGGCCAGGCCGCGGTGGATCTCCGGCCCGGCCTGCTGGTGCACCGCGGGCGGGTTGATGGGCTGGTTGATGGTCATTTCGCTCCTTTGCGTCCTGAAGTAGCCGTGCTGGTTCTGCTGGTGTGGTGTTGCTGGTGTGGTGCTGGGCTAGCCGTCGTGACCGCCCAGAGTGAAGTTGAAGATCCCCGAATCGAAGCGATTGTAAGCCTCGTAGTCCAGCAGCTGATAGAGCTCCGCACGGGTTTGCATCGCAGGCAGGGCACTGGTCAGGGAGCCTTCGGCGATGATGGTGTCCAGACCCCGCTCGGCCGCGCCCATCGCCAGGCGCAGCAGCGACACCGGGAAGATCACCAGGTTGATGCCGACGCTTTCGAGCTGGTCCACCCGGAACAGTTCGCTCTTGCCGAACTCAGTCATGTTGGCCAAGATCGGCACGTCCACCGCGGCCCGGATGGCTTCGAACTCGGCCAGGGTGCCCAGGGCCTCGGGGAAGATCGCGTCGGCGCCGGCATCCGCCAAGGCCTTCGCCCGGTCGATCGCCGCGTCCAGTCCGTCGACGGCGCGGATGTCGGTGCGCGCCATCACGAGCAGGTTCGCATCCCGCCGGGCGTCCACGGCAGCACGGATGCGCTTGAGGGCTGTGTCGGTGTCCACGACCTGCTTGCCGTCCAGGTGCCCGCAGCGCTTGGGGTTGACCTGGTCCTCGATGTGCAGACCCGCCACGCCGGCGTCCTCGAGGGTCTGCACGGTGCGGGCCACGTTCATCGGCTCGCCGAAGCCGGTGTCGGCGTCCACCAGGGTGGGAAGGTCGGTCATCCGGGAGATCTGCTGGCTGCGCCCGGCGACCTCGGTGAGGGCGGTCAGGCCGATGTCGGGCAGGCCGAGGTCGGCGGCGAGTACGGCGCCGGAAATGTAGACGCCCTCGAAGCCCTTGGCCTGGATCAGCTTGGCGGAGAGCGGGTTGAACGCGCCGGGGAAGCGCAGCAGGCTGCCGCCGGCGAGGTCGGCGCGGAGCTGAGCGCGCTTGGCCGCGGGGGTGAGTCCGGAGTAGAGCATCAGAAGATTCCGTTCAGGCTGGGCAGCGGGTCGAAGAGGCCGGGTCTGGCCACCAGGGTGAGCGTGCCGAGTTCGGTGCCGGTGAGCTCGGGCAACCGCTGGGCGAGGCCGAGGAACCGTTCAATCTCGGGTTCGGCCAGGGCAGCACCGGCGAGCAGCCGGAACTTGGCGACGTAGTCCTCCCGCACGAACGGGCGGGCGCCGAGCGGATGCGCATCCGCCACGGCCAGTTCGTCGACCAGGCGGGTGCCGTCGACCAGCAGGATCTCCACCCGGCCGCCGAACGCCTTCTCGGCGGGGTCGGTGGAGTGGTAGCGGCGGGTCCACTCGGCGTCTTCGCTGGTGGTCACGGTGTTCCACAGGGCCACGGTGTCGGCCCGTCTGGCCCGCTGGGGCCGGTAGGAGTCTTCGTGGTGCCAAGCGCCGTCCTGCAGGGCCACGGTGAAGATGTACGGCACCGAATGGTCCAGGGTCTCCCGGCTGGCCCGCGGGTCGTACTTCTGCGGGTCGTTGGCGCCGGAACCGATCACGTTGTGGGTGTGGTGCGAGGTGTGGATCACGATCGACCGGATCGCGCCGGGCGCCAGGATCTCGGGATGCTCACGGTGGAGCTTCCGGGCCAGGTCGATGAGCGCCTGGGCCTGGTACTCGGCGGAGTGTTCCTTGGTGAAGCTGTCCAGGATCGCGCGCTTGGGCTCGCCGCCGGCCGGCAGTGACACGTCGTAGCCGGCATCCGGCCCGTCGAGCAGCCAGGCGATCACGCCGTCCTCGCCCTCGTAGATCGGGGTGGGGCTGGTCTGGCCGCGCATGGCCCGGTCCACGGCCTCAACCGCCATCTTGCCGGCGAAGGCCGGCGCGTACGCCTTCCAGCTGGAGATCTCGCCCTTGCGGGACTGCCGGGTGGCTGTGGTGGTGTGCAGGGCCTGGCCGATGGCCTGGAAGATCGTGTCGGGATCGAGCCCGAGCAGGGTGCCGATGCCGGCGGCGGCCGATGGGCCCAGGTGGGCGACGTGGTCGATCTTGTGCTTGTGCAGGCTGATCGAGCGGGCCAGGTCGATCTGCACCTCGTAGCCGGTGGCGATGCCGCGCACCAGGTCGCGCCCGGTGAGGCCGCGCCCCGCGGCCAGGTGTTGGGCCACGGCCACGATCGGCGGGATGTTGTCACCGGGGTGGGAGTACTCGGCGGCGAGGAAGGTGTCGTGGTAGTCGAGCTCCCGTACGGCCACGCCGTTGGCCCAGGCCGCCCACTCCGGTGAGACCTTGCGGCCGCTGACTGGTCCGAACACCGTGGCGCCGTCGCCGCCGGCCGAGCGGGGATGCGCCAGCGCCTGCGAGCGGGCCGCCGCGACGGGGTCGCGGGTGAGCGAGGCGGCGGCCACGGCGGCGTTGTCGATCACCCGGTTGATGATCATCTCGGTGACGGCGTCGTCGATGGGAACCGGGTCCGCCGCGCAGGCGGCGATCTTCCACGCCAATTGCTCGGTCCGGGCGGGGCTGCTCTCGCTGGGGTGCACGCGCACGTGGGTTGTCTGCACAGGATGGTCCTTTCGAATCGGGGAGGTCAGGAAGTCGTCTCGGTCGCCGCGAGCACCGCGAGCACACTCGCGAGGCTGAGGTGCAGGTGCACGTGGGTGGCGTGCGCGGCGAGCGCCGCATCCCCGCCGATGATCGCGTCGAGGATCAACAGGTGTTCGGCCGCGGCGGCCCGCAACCGCACCGGGTTGCCCCTGGCCACCCGGCGGATGCGGGCGAGGTGGGTGCGCACGGTGTCGAGGGCGCCGACGAGGAAGGAGTTGTCGACGGCGGTGTCGATGGCGGCGTCGAACTCGTCGATCAGGGCGTAATACTCGTGGATCCCGTTCTCACCGGCCTCGAGCAGGGCGGGAGCTGCGACGAACCGCTCGCGCATCGCGGCGAATGCGGAGCGGTCAGCACTGCGGGCGGCCAGGGTCGCTGCGCGCTCCTCCAGGGCCTCGCGCAGCTCGTAGAGATCGTTGATGGACTCGACCGACATCTCGGTCACCGAGAAGCCCCTGCCCCTGCGGCCGGCGACGAGGCCGTCCGCCACGAGCCGCGCCACCGCCGAGCGGAGCGGAGTGCGGGACACGCCGAGCCTGGCGGCCTGTTCCACCTCGAGCAGCACGGTGCCGGCCGGCAGTGTGCCGTCCAGGATCTCATCGCGCAGCATCCGGTAGGCCCGGTCGCTCGCCCGCTCCGGGGCGGACTTCACGGTCTCTGTATACACAAGCGCATTCTATTCCCCTATTGGACAGTTTGTGCAAGACTTACCGCACCTTGTGTATACATGAGAGCTTCAATGGAGAGGTTCGCACCATGACCGAACGCACTGGCACCACTCTCTACCGCGATGTCTGGCGGCGCAGCATCGACGAGCGCGAAGGCTTCTGGCTGGATGCCGCCCGCCAGATCGACTGGGTCAGTCCGCCGTCCGCGGCGCTGACGCAACGCTCCCCCACCGATTACAGCTGGTTCGCCGACGGCACCCTCAACACCAGCTACAACGCCCTCGACCGGCACGTGCTCGCGGGTCGCGGCGACCACACCGCGCTGATCTACGACTCGGCGATGACCGGCACCAAGGCCCGGATCAGCTACAGCCAGCTCCTCGACCGGGTGGCCAGGTTCGCCGGGGTGCTGCGGGCCAACGGCGTGGGCCGGGGCGACCGGGTGGTGGTCTACCTGCCGATGATCCCCGAAGCCGTCGTGGCCATGCTCGCCTGCGCCAGGATCGGGGCCGTGCACTCGGTGGTCTTCGGCGGCTTCGCGGCCAGCGAGCTCGCCGTGCGGATCGACGATGCGCGACCCACGGTGATCGTGACCGCGTCCGGCGGCCTGGAACCGGGTAAGACGGTGCCGTACCTCCCGCTCGTGAACAAGGCCCTCCAGCTGAGCGCCGGCTCGGTCCACACGGTGATCGTGCGGCACCGGGACGCGATCCCCGGCTCGGCCGCTGACTACGCCGACGACACGTCCGTGCGCTGGCTGGACTGGGCGGCGGCCGAGGCCACGGCGACCCCGGCAGAGCCGGTCACCGTGCGCAGCTCAGACCCGCTCTACATCCTCTACACCTCCGGCACCACCGGAAACCCGAAGGGCATCATCCGCGACAACGGCGGCCATGCCGTGGCGTTGACCTGGTCGATGCGCGGGATCTACGACATCGGCCCCGACGACGTGTTCTGGGCCGCGTCAGACGTGGGCTGGGTGGTCGGCCACTCCTACATCGTCTACGCGCCGCTGCTCGCCGGGGCCACCACGGTCATCTACGAGGGCAAGCCGATCGGCACCCCGGATGCCGGCGCCTTCTGGCGGGTGGTGTCGGAGTACCGGGTGAACGCGTTGTTCACCGCGCCCACGGCGATCCGGGCGATCCGACGGGTCGACCCCGAACTGACCGAGCTGGACCGCTACGACGTGTCCAGCCTCACCGCCCTGTTCCTGGCCGGGGAGCGCCTGGACCCGGAGACCTTCCACTGGATCAACGACGGCCTGCACTGCCCGGTCGTGGACCACTGGTGGCAGACCGAGACCGGCTGGGCGATCTGCGCAAATCCGCGCGGCATCCAGGAGCTGCCCACCAAACCCGGCTCCACCGCTGTGCCGGTGCCCGGGTACGACATCGCCATCCTGGACTCGAAGGGGCAGCCGATCACGAAGCTCGGCAAGGACGGCAACATCGCCATCCGGCTGCCGCTGCCACCGGGCTCCCTGCTGGGCATCTGGGGCGGCGCGGAGCGGTTCGCCGACGCCTACCTCACGGCCTTCCCCGGCTACTACGCCACCGGCGACTCCGGGCACCTCGATGCGGACGGGTACCTCTACGTGATGGGACGCACCGACGACGTGATCAACGTCGCCGGCCACCGGCTCTCCACCGGCTCCCTCGAGGAGGTGCTCACCCGGCATCCGGCCGTCGCGGAGTGCGCGGTGCTCGGCGTGCACGACGCGCTGAAGGGCCAGCGGGCCGCCGGTTTCGTCACCCTCAAGGCCGGCTGGGTCGTCGAGCACGACCTGCTCACGGCCGAGCTGGTCAACCTGGTGCGGGAGCACATCGGCCCGGTTGCGGCGTTCCGGGACGTCACCATTCTGGACCGGCTGCCGAAGACCCGTTCGGGCAAGATCCTGCGCAAAACCATCCGCCAGATCGTCGATGGCGAGCCGTACAAGATCCCGCCGACCATCGAAGACCCCACCGTGCTCGACGCCCTCGTGCGCGCCGTCCACCCGGCGCCCGCCGTCCCCGCCGTCCCCCTGATCCCCCTGATCCCCCTGATCCCCGACTAACTGTTCCCCGTGCGGACAATTGCACCCGGCACACCGGGACCAGTTGTCCGCATCGGGAACAGTCTCGCCCGTTTCATCAGCAATCCCCATTCACCGGAGCAAAGGAGCCCCATGAAGGAATCACTGAAAGACACCAGGCCGGAGGGTTCGATCGACTATGTCGCCTTCGAGACCTCCGACCGCTTCGTCAACCTGCAGCGCCGGCGCCGGAGGTTCGTGGTTCCGCTGGCGGTGTTCTTCCTGGTCTGGTACTTCGCGTTCGTGCTGGTGGCCGCGTACCTGCCCGACGTGATGGCGATCAAGGTCGCCGGAAGCATCAACCTGGGCCTGGTGCTAGGCCTGGGCCAGTTCGTCACGACGTTCGCCATCACCATCTGGTACGTCGCATTCTCCAACCGCGTTCTCGACCCGCTGGGCGCTGAGCTGCGCGCCGAGCTCGAGCAGGAGGCCGCCGCATGAGCGCCCTGGGCGTCACCGCTGCCGGCGTCGCGGCCGCGGTCGAACAGGCCACGACCGACCAGGCCGAGACCAATCCGGTCCTGAACATCTCGATCTTCCTGGCCTTCGTGGCCGTCACCCTGGTGATCGTGATCCGGGCGGGCCGCAACAACCGCACCGCCGCCGACTACTACACCGGCGGCCGGTCCTTCACCGGGCCGCAGAACGGGTTCGCGATCGCCGGCGACTACCTCTCGGCGGCGTCGTTCCTCGGCATCGTCGGCGCCATCGCCGTGAACGGCTACGACGGGTTCCTCTACTCGATCGGCTTCCTGGTGGCCTGGCTGGTGGCCCTGCTGCTGGTGGCCGAGCTGATGCGCAACACCGGCAAATTCACCATGGCGGATGTGCTGTCCTTCCGGCTGGCCCAACGGCCGGTGCGCGTCGCCGCGGCCACCACCACGCTGGCGGTGTGCTTCTTCTACCTGCTCGCCCAGATGGCCGGCGCCGGCGGGCTCGTCTCGCTGCTGCTGGGCATCAACGACAAGCTCGGCCAGTCCATCGTCGTCACAGTCGTCGGCGGCCTGATGATCATGTATGTGCTGATCGGCGGCATGAAGGGCACCACATGGGTGCAGATCGTCAAGGCGTTCCTGCTCATCATCGGCGCGGGCGCCATGACGGTGTGGGTCCTGGTGATCAACGGGTTCAACCTGTCCACGCTGCTCGATGCGGCCGTCGCCAACGCCGCGGTCACCCCGGCCGATTCGATCCTGGCGCCCGGCCTGCAATACGGCGGCAACCCGCTGGACTTCATCTCCCTGGCGATCGCGCTGGTGCTCGGCACCGCGGGCCTTCCGCACGTGCTGATGCGTTTCTATACGGTGCCCAGCGCCAAGGAGGCCCGCCGTTCCGTGGTCTGGGCGATCTTCCTGATCGGGGCGTTCTACCTGTTCACCCTGGTGCTCGGCTTCGGTGCCGCGGCCCTCGTGGGCGCCGACACCATCCTCGCCTCCCCCGGCGGGGTCAATTCGGCGGCGCCGCTGCTGTCGCTGGCGCTCGGTGGCCCGCTGCTGCTCGGCTTCATCTCGGCGATCGCGTTCGCGACCATCCTCGCCGTGGTGGCCGGCCTCACCATCACCGCGGCCACCTCGTTCGCGCACGACATCTACGCGAGCGTCATCAAGAAGGGCAAGGGCAACCCCGACGGCGAAGTCAAGATCGCCCGGCGCACCGTCGTGGTGATCGGCATCCTCGCGATTGCCGGCGGCATCGGCGTGCAGGGGCAGAACATCGCGTTCCTGGTGGCCCTGGCATTCGCCGTCGCGGCGAGCGCCAACCTGCCCACGATCCTGTACTCGCTGTTCTGGCGCGGCTTCACCACCCGCGGCGCACTGTGGAGCATGTACGGCGGCCTGGGGTCGGCGATCCTGCTGATCGTGTTCTCGCCGGTGTTCTCCGGCACGCCCACGTCGATGTTCGGTGAGGGTGTGGACTTCGCGATCTACCCGCTGAACAACCCGGGCATCGTCTCGATCCCGCTGGGCTTCTTCCTCGGCTGGCTCGGTTCGGTCACCAGCACCCGCAGGGAGGACCCGAAGCTGGCCGCCGAGATGGCGGTGCGCTCCCTCACCGGGTTCGGGGCCGAGAAGGCCAGCGAGCACTGACCCTCACCAACTGTTCCCCGTACGGACAAGTGCGCCCGGTGTGCCGGGACCATTAGTCCGGACGGGGAACAGTTGCAGCCGGGCCGGGCCGGGGCTAGGCGCGCGGCGCCAGCGGTCCGCGGGCAACCAAGGTCGTTGAGGCCTGGGCGATGGGCTTGACCACCACGAGGTCCAGGTTCACGTGCGCGGGCAGCCCGACGGCGGCCACGACGGTGGCGGCGACGTCGTCGGCCAGCAGCGGGTTCACCACGTCGGTGTACGCCGCGGCCGCCTTGTCGGGGTCGCCGCCGAAACGCACCAGGCCGAATTCCTCGGTCTGCACCATGCCGGGCGCGATCTCGATCACCCGGATCGGCTCACCGTTCAGCTCGAGCCGCAGCACCTCGGTCATGGCGTGCGCGGCGAACTTGGCGGCGTTGTAGCCGCCGCCGCCGAGGTACGCCGTGTGCCCGGCGGTGGAGGTGATGTTGACGATGTCAGCGGATGCCGCGGCCGAGCTTCCCGCGGCGGCGGCGGCATCCGTTTCGGCGGCGATCGAGGCGCGTAGCAACGGCAGCAGGGCGCTGGTGACCCGCTTCACGGCGAGCACGTTGATCTCGAACATCCAGGCCCAGTCGTCGATCGAGCCGGCCTCGACCGAGTCGAGTCCCTTGGCGCCGCCGGCGTTGTTGACCAGGGCGTTCACCGGGCCGGATGCGGCGAGGTAGTCCCGCAGAGCGTCCACCTCGGCCTGCACGGTGAGGTCGGCGGCGAACACGGCCGCGCCGGTCTCCGCGGCGAGGGCGGCGAGCCGGTCGGCGCGGCGGGCCACGCCCACCACATCCCAGCCGTGCTCGCGGAACAGCCGCACGGTGGCCGCTCCGATTCCGCTGCTCGCACCGGTGACCACGACTCTTTTTTTGCCCATTGCCCCATTCTGCCCGGAGAATGGACCCGATGAGTTCGCCGACGAAGACCCCCGCCCCACCTGGCCCGCGCAAGCACAAGCGCCGCGTGCCGTTGTGGGACAACGCCCGCTGGATCGCGATCACCCTGATGGTGATCGGCCACGCCATCCTCAAGCTGATCGGAGAATCCGACCCGGCCTACGGTGTCTATCTCTTCATCTACGCCTTCCACGTTCCGGTGTTCGTCGCCGTCAGCGGCTATTTCGCCAAGTCCGGTCCGCCGGGTCCGCGCCAGATGCACCGGCTGATCACCGACGTGGTCTTCCCGTACCTGATCTTCCAGACCATCTGGACGCTGGTCAGCTGGGCGCTCAGCGGCACCCTCAAGGTGGACTACGCCGCCCCGGCCTGGACGCTGTGGTTCCTGATCGCCCTGACGATCTGGCGCGTGGTGCTGCCGTACCTGGTGCTGATGCGTTACCCGCTGCTGATCAGCATCGCGATCTCGGTGGGCGCCGGGTACGTCGGCGACATCGACAGCACCTTCTCGCTCTCGCGCACATTGGGGCTGCTGCCGTTCTTCGTCTTCGGCTGGAAGCTGCGCCAGTGGCCGCTCACGGCCAGGTGGATGCACCTGCACCCGGCCGCGGTGTGGCGTTGGCGCTCCGGCGCGATCGCTCTGTTCGGCGCCCTCGCCCTCGCCATCACGGTGAACATCGGCGGGGTGCGGGACCTTCGACTGCGCAGCTTCACCCTGTACGACGAGGCTTACTGGCAGTTCGGCTACGACCAGTTCTGGGCCGGGGTCATCCGGCTGGGCCTGATGATGGCGTCCTTCGCCTTCATCCTGGCCTTCCTCATGCTGATGCCGCGCCGGGCCACCTGGTTCACGCCGCTGGGCGCCGCCACCATGTACATCTACCTGCTGCACTCCTTCCTGCTCTACCCGCTGCGCGAGACCGGGGTGCTCGACGGTCCCCAACCGCCGTGGATGCTGCCGGCCGTGATCCTGCTGGCCATCGGCATCTCGGTGCTGCTGTCGCTGCCCGTGGTGAAACGCGTCTTCAGGCCGCTGGTGGAGCCGAGGCTGCGCTGGTTGTTCAGGCAGGAGCCGTCCACCCACACGGGCACCATCGTGCTGCCGCACGACAGATGACGTTGTGTTTCACGGATCGTTGTCGCCGGGACGCGCCGGTCTATGGTTGCAGCAGAGCAGCGGGGCATCTGATTCCGCGCACCGTCGATTCCTCGGGCTTGCCGGCTCGAGCACGAACAGGGAGACCGACCCATGAGCGATTCCGCCGACTGGAAGTTCGAAACCAAGCAGGTCCACTCCGGGGCCCGCCCTGACCCCGTGACCAACGCCAGGGCCACACCGATCTACCAGACCACCTCGTACGTCTTCAACAACGCCGAACACGCCCAGAACCTGTTCGCGCTGGCCGAATTCGGCAACATCTACACCCGCATCCAGAACCCGACCCAGGCCGTGGTCGAGGAACGCGTCGCCGCCCTCGAAGGCGGCACCGGCGCCCTGCTGGTGGCCTCGGGCCAGGCGGCCTCGACCTTCGCGGTGCTCAACATCGCCCAGGCCGGCGACCACATCGTGTCGTCCAGCTCGATCTACGGCGGCACCTACAACCTCTTCAAGTACACCCTGGCGAAGCTCGGCATCGAAACCACCTTCGTCGAAGACCAGGACGACGCCGCCGCGTGGGCCCGGGCGGTGCGACCGAACACCAAGTTGTTCTTCGCCGAGACCATCGGCAACCCCAAGATCAACGTGCTCGACATCGCGCTGGTCGCCGACGTGGCGCACGCCAACGGGGTGCCGTTGATCGTGGACAACACCATCGCCACGCCGTACCTGATCCGCCCGTTCGAGCACGGCGCCGACATCGTCGTACACTCGGCCACCAAGTTCCTCGGCGGCCACGGCACCATCATCGGCGGCGTCGTCGTCGACGGCGGCCTGTTCGAATGGTCGGCCAACGTGGAGAAATTCCCCGGGCTCACCGAACCCGACCCGTCCTACCACGGCGCCAGCTACACCGCCGCGGTCGGCGACGCCCTCGCCTTCATCATCAAGGCCCGGGTGCAGTTGCTGCGCGACCTGGGCAGCGCGATCGCCCCGGCGAGCGCCTGGCAACTCATCCAGGGCATTGAGACGCTGAGCCTCCGCATCGAACGGCACGTGTCCAACGCACAGACCATCGCGGAGTTCCTCGAGAACCACCCCGACATCGCCTCGGTCAACTACGCCGGGCTGCCGTCCAGCCCCTGGTACGCGACCGCGAACAAGTACGCCCCGCTGGGCGTCGGCGCGGTGCTCTCGTTCGAACTCAAGGGCGGGGTGGATGCCGGACGGGCGCTGGTGGACAACCTCAGCCTGTTCAGCCACCTGGCGAACATCGGCGATGTGCGCTCGCTGGTGATCCACCCGGCGTCGACCACGCACGCCCAGCTCACCCCGGAGCAGCAGCTCACCGCGGGTGTGACGCCGGGCCTGGTGCGCCTGTCGCTGGGCATCGAGAACGTCGTCGACCTGCAGGCCGACCTGGAAGCCGGCCTGGCCGCCGCCCGCGCCGTGGTCACGGCGTCCCGCTCGAACGCCTAGGCCGCTCCCGGCCCGCATGACGTAACATTCGGCGGCCACGGCCGAACCTGGCCACAATGGAGCCGTATGGAATGGCAATACTCCGCGGACTCCGTCCCGTCCAGCCTCGTCACCGACGCGCAGGCGCGCTCCGTGCTGGGCAAGCCGCCCGTGACGGGTGCCTGGCGCGACGGCGACCCGGTGGGCGGCCGCCGGTTCGTCGACATCGGCGCCCTCGACCTCGAGGTCGGCGGGCGCCTGCCCGCGGTGCGAATCGCCTACGAATCCTGGGGCGAATTGAACGCAGCCGGGGACAACGCGGTACTGGTGTTGCACGCGCTCACCGGGGACAGCCATGTCGTCGGCGCGCCGGGGCCCGGGCATCCGACAGCCGGCTGGTGGAGCGGCATCGTGGGCCGGGGCCTCGCGATCGACACCGACCGCTGGTTCGTGGTGGCGCCGAACATGCTCGGCGGCTGCCAGGGCAGCACCGGGCCCGCCTCCTTCGCGCCGGACGGCTCGGAGTGGGGACCCCGGTTCCCCTACCTGACCATCCGCGACCAGGTGGCGGCGCAGGTGGCCTTCAGCGACCGCTTGGGCATCACCACCTGGGCTGCCGTCATCGGCGGTTCCATGGGCGGCATGCACGTGCTGGAGTGGGGCATCGACCACCCCGGCCGGGTCGCCCGGCTCGGTATCCTCGCCGCGCCGCCGATCACGACGGCCGACCAGATCGCACTGAACTCGGTGCAGATCGAGGCGATCCGCACTGACCCGCTGTTCCGCGCCGGCGACTACTACGACGCCGAGGCCGGTGACGGCCCGAGCCGGGGCCTCGCCCTGGCCAGACGGATGGCACTGCTCAATTACCGCAGCCCGTCCGAGCTCAATGTCCGCTTCGAGCGCACCTGGCAGAGCGACATCACCCCGCTGGGCGCCCACGGCCGGTTCGCCGTGGAGTCCTACCTGGACTTCCACGGCAACAAGTTCACCCGCCGGTTCGACGCGAACAGTTACATCACCCTGGTCGAGGCGATGAACTCGCACGACATCGGCCGCGGCCGGGGCGGCGTGACGGCTGCCCTGGCCCGGATCACAGCACGTACCCTCGTCGTGGGCATCGACAGCGACAGGCTGTTCCCGCTCGACGGCCAGCGGATCATCGCGGCCGGCCTCGGCCGCGGCGGCGAACCCGTCGTCCTCGAGTCCGGCTACGGCCACGACGGGTTCCTGATCGAGAACGCGGCCGTCGGCGCGACACTGAGGAGCCTGCTGGGCTGAGCCGGAGGGTTGACAGTCCCCTGGTTCGGGAGAACTCTGACTGCCATGAAACCAGGACCGCTCATCATGCTGCTGATCGGCACAATCCTTGCGCTGATCGGCCTCGGAATGACGATCACCGGCACCGTCGCTGCCGTCGCCGCCGGCGTGCAGGGCGAGAACGGATACTTCTCGACCCGCACCGTCCCCCTGGTCGCGGACTCCTACGCGCTGACCAGTCCCCCGGTCGGACCGGTCACAACCACGGGAACGCCCCCGCCGTTGAACCTCGACGTCGCCCGCATCCGCTTGGTCGCGACGGGCGCCAACGACGACCCCGTGTTCCTCGGGATCGCTCCGCAGGCCGATGTCGACGACTACCTGGCCAACGTGGCACACACCGAGGTGCGCGGCGTCGAGTCCACACCGTTCCGCGCGCGTTACGGCGAGATCGCCGGGACCGATCGCCCCGAACCGCCCACGGATCAGGATTTCTGGACCGTCAGCGCGTCAGGGCCGGGCAGCCAGGAGATCACCTGGCCGGTGCAGCCGGGGTCCTGGGCCATCGTGGTGATGAACGAAGACGGCAGCCGCCCCGTCGCCGTGCAGGTCAGCGCGGGTGTGCGCTCCGGGCTCCTGGCGCCGGCGGCTCTCACCCTGCTGGTGATCGGTATCCTGGCGTTGGTGATCGGCCTGGTCCTGGTGATCCTCGGCGTGATCGGCCTCGGCCGGAACGGGCCGGCGCCGTCCAGTCGCGCCGACGCGGCAATGCCCCCCGGCGCATCCACCGGCCAGCCCGCCGCCGATCCCGACCGGCCGGGCGCGGACTATCCGGCCCGCCTGAACGGGTGGCTCGACCCCGGCGTCTCCCGGGCGCTCTGGCTGGTGAAGTGGATCCTGGTCATCCCGCACCTCATCGTGCTCTTCTTCCTCTGGTTCGGGCTGTGGATCGGCACCATCGTGGCCGGGTTCGCGATCCTCTTCACCGGGCGGTACCCGCGGTCGATCTTCAACTACAGCGTGGGCGTGCTGCGCTGGAACTGGCGGGTGGGTTTCTACTCGTACTCCGCTCTCGGCACCGACAGGTACCCGCCGTTCACCCTCGCGGCCACCGACTACCCGGCCGACCTCGAGGTGGACTATCCAGAGCGCCTGTCGCGCGGTCTGGTGCTGGTGAAGTGGTGGCTGCTCGTGATCCCGCACCTGTTCATCCTGGCGATCATCGCCGGCGGAAGCTGGGGCTGGACCGCGAACGGGATGAACGGCTGGGGCGCCGACGCCGGCACCGGCTTTTCGCTCCTGGGCATCCTGGTGCTCATCGCCGCCGTGATCCTGCTCTTCAGCGGACGCTACCGGCGTGGAATCTTCGACCTCATCCTCGGCCTCAACCGCTGGCTGTACCGGGTGATCGTCTACATCACCCTGATGCGTGACGAGTACCCGCCGTTCCGGCTCGACCAGGGCCCGATCGACCCGGGCTCAGTTCCCCTGCGCACCGTGACATCCGGCCCCGGCCCATCCGGTTTCCCCGTCGCTCGCGATGACGGTCGATAGGGCGTTCCCCGGCCCCCGGCCCCCGGGCGGCCCCGACCGGGCCGACAGGTTCCTACGCAGCTGGCTGCTCTGGGTCAGCCTCGGCGAGACCGTTGGTTTCCTCGCCCCGGTCCTGGCGCAGCTGGCCTTCGGCGGCTCAGCCGTGGTGGCACCCGCGCTGATCCTGGCCGGCGCGATCGAGGGCACAGTGCTCGGGTGGACCCAGTCGACGGTGCTCCGCAGCCGGCTGCCGGCGCTGTCCAGGCAGCGCTGGGTGGGCGTAACGGCGATCGGCGCTGCGGCGGCCTGGTTCGTCGGGCTGTTGCCGGCCGAGTGGGCCGATGTCTGGCAGCGCTGGCCGGCGGCCGGGCAGGCCGCCGCCGCCGCCGTGGTCGCCACCGTCCTGCTCTGTGCTCTCGGCTACGCCCAGTGGTTCGAGTTGCGCCGGCACCTCAAGGGCGCCGGGTGGTGGATCCTCGGCAGCGCCGCCGCCTGGTGCGCCGGCCTGGCCGTCTTCTTCGCCGTCGCCACCCCGCTATGGCAGCCGGGCCAATCCGAGGGCCTTATCCTGTTCATCGGGGTGCTCGCGGGCGCCCTGATGGCGCTCACCATGGCCCTGGTGAGCGGCCTGGTTTTGCATTTGCTTCTGCGTCAGAAAGAAAGTCCTAGTCAACCGGCGTAAACCGGCACCCGGGCCGATAGGGTGACCTGTAGAGCACTCATGAGGAGCACTGCATCCATGCCACGCATTGCCAGAGAGCGCGATCGAGTCCTTCGGCGGTCCGCCCGGGCGACCGGGCTGACCGCTTCGGTGATGTCGCTGGCCTACCTGGCCGTGCCGGGCGGGCTCGATGCCCCGGTGATCCTGTTCTCCGCGACCCTGATCCTCCTGATGATCGGCTGCCAGTATGTTCTCGGCCAGAGCGGCGCCCTGCGCTGGGTGCTGTGCATCGTGCTGCTCGGCAACGCCGTGATCCTCGTCATCGGGCTGACCACGCGGGTGGATGTGGGCCTTACCGCCGTCGGGGAGTCGCTGATCGGCACCATCGCCGCCGCCGCGATCAGCTGCGTCGCCCCGGTGCTCGTGGTCGGTCCGCAGCGCCAGCTGGTGCTCTTCGGGTCGTTCGGCGTGACCGTAGCCGCGGTCGCGCTGGTCACCATCACCGCCGGCGGCTCGGTACTCCCCCTCGCCCTGACCGTGTGCGGGTGGACCGCCCTGTCGCTGGGCGGCTGGTGGATCGCACAAAGCGTGCCTCGAGTGCTGCAGCGGGTCGCGGCGATCGGGCGGGCGCACCAGGCCGAACGACACGCGAGCGAACTCGAGGCGCAACGCCGGCAGGGCGCCAGACTGCTGCACGACACCGTGCTGGCCACCCTCACCCTCCTCGCGCATTCGGGCGTCGGGGTCAGTCCAGCCGCCCTCCGCCAGCAGTCGGGCGACGACGCCCGCCTGCTCCGCCAGCTGCGCCTGGGCGCTCTGCCCACCCCCAGCCGGTCCGGGGTGTACACCCTTGAGCCGGCCAACACCTCGATGCTCGGCAGCACCCTCGAGTCGGTGAAGCAACGGTTCGGCCGGATGGGACTCGAGGTCGACTGGCACGGCAGCGGCCAGGTACTGCTGCCCAGTGACGTGCTCGATTCATTCCTCCTCGCTCTCGGCGAGTGCCTCGAAAACGTGCGCAGGCACTCCGGCGTCACCCGCGCCGACGTTACGATCTCCGACGACGACACCACGGTGCGCGCCATGGTGACGGATGCCGGCCGGGGGTTCGACCTCAGTGCCGTCGGCACCGAACGGCTCGGTTTCGCCGAATCCGTCGTCGCGCGGCTGCGGGATGTCGGCGGCAACGCCCGGCTGTTCTCCTCCCCGGGCTCCGGCACCACTGTCGTCCTCGAGGTGCCCAAATGACCACGCCGCCCGCCCCCGCGACCGCGGGCCCCACGGGCCCCGCAGGCGGATCCTCGTCGGCCAAGGCCTACCGACAGCTGCTCGAAGAGCAGCGCGACGAACGCCGCCGCACCTTCCGCCGCCCGCAACGCACCGTCGACACCACCAGGGCCAACCGCACCGACCTCGGCAGCCGGCACCTCGGATTCGGCATTTCCCTCGGCGGCGGCGTCGTGGCCATGTTCCTGCTCTGGCGGTTCGCGATGCAGTGGGACGGCTACCCGGACCCGTTGCCGACGCTGGCGGCCTGGATCGTCTTGCTGCTCGCCACCGTCGCCACCCTGGTCGTGGTCAACCGGCTGCCGGACCGGATGCCGACCTGGCTGTTCCTGGCCGCCCTCGCCGCCGGCGAGGTCGTCGTCGGGCTCGACCTGGCCGGCTACGGCCACGGCGGCGCCGGCGGCACCTACCCCACCGCGGCGGCCGCGGTCGGTGCGCTCTTCGCCGTCCTGGTGTCGGTGCGGCGCGGCCGCGAGATCGTGGCTGCCACCCTCGTCCTCGGCGCCGTGATCGCGGCAGGTTCGGTCACCGCGGCACGCACCGATCCCGAGGTCGTGGCCACCGCCATCCTCACCATCGGCCTGTGCATGTTCCCCCCATTGCTGGGGGTGTCGATCGTGCGAGGCTTCCGCCGCATGGTGCAGCGTGAGCTGGACCTGGTGCTCGTGCAGAGCACGATCAGCCAGCCGTCCTCCGCGGTCGGCATGCTCGCCTCGGAGGAGCTGGCCCGCATCGACCTGGACGCCGAGACGCTGCTCGACGACGTTGCGACGGGGCGCACGGCTCTGCCGCTGAGCGCGGCGAAGTCTGCGGCGGCGACCTCCCTGGCCACCCAGTTGCGCCTGCACCTGATCGAGGGCCGCCGGGAGACCTGGCTACACCACGCGCTGACGGAGTCGGAGTTCCTCGGTCCCGCAGTCAACCTGGACGACCCCGCCGGGCTGGCCGGCCAGCTCTCCCCTATGCAACGGGATGCCCTGCTCCTGGCGATTTGGCTTCTGATCAGCGACACCGAGGGCGCTGAGCCGACGGTTTCGCTCGTTTTCGGGCCCTTTGGCCGTACTCATGGCCACATTATCGGCGAGATGCTTCGATTTCCGATCAAAATGATCATCGAGGGGGTCCCCCGGCGACGGGTGGACCCGGAGACGTGGCAAGCTATCCGAGTAGTGGGCCCTCACATCGATTCCGTGCGAAGTGGGCAACTCCACGTCGACATCGAATGCAGTATCGACAATCCTGCGGACGCGTAGCCGTGCACTATGCACGGAAGCGCCCCGACAGGGCAACACGCAACAGGAGGCAGCAGTGACGAACGCAGCAGTGACGCTCATCGAAAACCCCATCCGGTTGGCCCTGGTCGACGACCACCGGATGCTGCTGGGGGCGCTGACCGAATGGATCAGAGGCGCGGCAGACGACATCAACATGGTGGCCGCCGTGACCACCTGGCCGGAGCTCCTCACCCACCCGGAGTTCCCCGTGGATGTGGTCCTTCTCGACCTGGACCTCAAGGACAACATTCCGGTCTCGCTCAAGATTTCCACCCTGAAGACGGCCGGGGTGAAGACCGTGTTGATGAGCACCTACTCCGAACCTGCCCTGGTGCGCGAGGCCCTCGCCGCCGGCGCCCTGGGCTACCTCGTCAAAACCGAGGAAGCCAGTACCATCGTCGAGGCCATCCACGCCGCTCACGTCGGGGAGTCCTATATCTCGGCCGAACTCGACCTCGCCCTGCACGCGGGGTCCGCCGGCAGCTCGCCGCGGCTGAGCGCGCAGGAACGCCGGGTGATGGCGCTGTACGGCGCCGGCGAGCCTGTGAAGGCCGTCGCTCACCAGCTCGGCATCTCTGAGGAGACCGCGAAGTCGTACCTCAAGCGGATCCGCGAGAAGTACCGTCTGGCCGGGTTCGATGTCGGCACGAAGGTGGCGCTGCGCAAGCGCGCCATCCACGACGGCATCCTGCTGCAGTCCGACTGAGACAGCACTGCCGGGTCACCGCACAATCACGGCCGGGTCGGCGCAACGCTCAGTCCGTGCCGACCACCGTGATCAGCGAGGTGCCGTACGGCACGTGCAGGCCACGCTGCCGACGTGACCGGTCGATCGCGAAGGTGACCACGGCGAGCGCCAGGCCCACCAGGCTCAGGCCGAAGCCGACCCAGATCGGGGCGAGGTAGCCCAGGCCGCCGGCGATGACGATGCCGCCCAGGAACGCGCCGAGCGCGTTGCCGAGGTTGAGCGCCGAATGGTTGAGGGCCGCGGCAATCGACTGGCTGTCGTGGGCCACATCCATCAGCCGGGTCTGGATGGTCGGCGATAGCGCCGACGCCGACGCGCCGACCAGGAACACGCCGATCAGCAGGCCGGCCAGGTGCTGGGCCGAGAACGCCAGCAGCAGCAACGCTGCGAGCATCACGGCGAAGAACGTGTACATGCTGCGCCGCACACTGCGGTCGGCGAACACGCCGCCGGCGAAGTTGCCCACCGTCATGCCCAACCCCACCACCACGAGCACGAGCGGCACCGCGAGCGCCGGCAGCCCGGTGACCTCGATCACCAGCGGCGCCACGTAGGTGTACACGGCGAACAGGCCGCCGAAC
Organism: Cryobacterium sp. SO1; assembly: GCF_004210215.2. Classification (NCBI taxonomy): domain Bacteria; kingdom Bacillati; phylum Actinomycetota; class Actinomycetes; order Micrococcales; family Microbacteriaceae; genus Cryobacterium; species Cryobacterium sp. SO1. Next base: position 685,148 of record NZ_CP067394.1, on the reverse strand, counting down.
CCGACGGCTCCGATCAGCAGTGCGAACCAGACCTGCAACCGGCCGAAGGCGCGCAGTTCGTTGCGCATGGTGGCACCGGGATTGCCGGCCTGGAACGGCACGGCGACGATCACGGCGACGAAGGTCAGCGCGAAGAGCGCAGCCACGGCGATGTAGGCGACCCGCCAGCCGGCAACCTGGCCGAGCCAGGTGATCGACGGCACCCCGATGACGTTGGCGATGGTGAGGCCGGACAGCACGATCGCGACCCCGCGGGCCCGCTTGCCCGGGCCCATCAGCTCGGCTGCGACCAGGGACGCGATACCGAAATAGGCGCCGTGCGGCAGCGCGGCGACGAACCTGGCCAGGAGCACCAGGCCGAAGGTGGGCAGCAGTGCCGAGGCGATCGTGGCGAGAGTGAAACAGGCCAGCAGTACCAGCAGCAGCTGCTTGCGCGGCCACCGGGCCGCGGCCGCCGCGATCGTGGGCGCCCCGACGACGACGCCGAGCGCGTACGCGGAGATGAGCCAGCCTGCCTGGGCGTTGGCGGCATCCGGCGACGAGGCGTAGAGACCGGGCAGCAGGTCGGCGGCCAGGTTGGGCAGCAGCCCCATGGCCACGAACTCGGTGGCGCCGATCGCGAAGCCGCCGAGGGCCAGGGCCAGGAGGGCGAGGCGAACGCGAGCCGGCGACAGGCGCGTCGCATCGTCGGTGAGTGAGGGCATCCCCTCAGAATACGGGCCGGTCGTGTCGGCGGCGTTACGCACCGGCCGGTCGGGATGTCACGCCGCTCCGCCGGCCTCACCCATGGCCGCTTCGAGGCGGTCCAGCTTGGCGGTCAGCTCACCCGAGTAACCGGGCCGGATGTCGGCCTTGAGCACCAGCGACACCCGGGAGCCGAACGCTCCCACGGCATCCGTCGCCGCTTTGACCACGGCGAAGACCTCGTCCCAGTCGCCTTCGATCGTGGTGAACATCGAGTCGGTGTGGTTGGGCAGGCCGGACTCCCGCACCACGCGCACGGCGGCGGCGACGGCGTCGTGCACCGAATCGGTCGGGCCGCCGGAGGGGGCGACGGAGAAGGCGACAAGCATGGTTACTCCTTGAGGATCGAACGGTGCGTGAGCGCACCGGGTGCGGCGTGAGGGGTCTCTGACAGTGTTGCCGCTGACCTGCCGAGCCGCCAGATACGGCGCACCATCCAGCCCAGCAGAACCAGCTCCAGCAGGTTCCGCAGCGACAGGATCAGCACCATCACCGGGGTGGTGGCGAGCAGGTCGTTGTAGAAGTACGGGTAGACGATCTGGGTGAGCGCGACCATCCCGAGGGCCACCAGCGCCGGGCCCCGCCAGTCTCGCGGGGCGGCGACCAGGCCGAGGATCAGCGGCGCGGCCAACCAGATCATGAACTGCGGCGAACCCACCTTGTTGACCGCGATCAGGGTGAGCACCAGGGCGAGCAGCAGCGGGGGGAAGAGCAGGTCGGCCGCGGCGCCGGCCCGTTGGGCGCGCCAGCCGAGCAGCAGCACCGCGGCGACGCAGAGGGCCAGCAGCGGGGTCAGCACCGCGGCAACGACGTCGGTGCCTGTTCCGATCACCTGGTAGGTCAGGATCTGCTGGTCGTAATAGACGAGGGTGCCGGGGATGCCCAGGGCCGACTGCCACAACCACCAGGACGCCACCGGCGCTTCGATCTGGATGCCCCGGTTGGTCTGCTCGGAGATGAAACTGAGAATGGTGAGCCCGCTGCCGGCGGCGAGGGCCACCCCGATGATCAGCGCGGAGGTGCCGGCGAAGGCCGCCAGCACCTGCCAGCGCCGCTTCGAGGCCACCACCAGCGCGATGATCGCCGCGACCGGCCAGACCTTGACCCAGGTGGCCACCGTCAGCAACACCGCGCCCCAGACCGGCCGGCTGCGGAGCCACAGCAGCCCCAGGATGGCCAGCGGCGCGGTGACCGAGTCGATCCTGGCCAGCGCGACCGGGCCGAGCAGCAGCAGGAACAGCAGCCACCACCAGGCGGCCGTGGCCGCCGCATAACTGGGCCGGCGTCCGATCAGCACACCGAAGGCGACCCCGTTGACGAGGCTCACCAGTCCGAGCCAGGTGAGCGCGTAGAGCGGGGCACCGAAGAGAAGTGCCGCGAGGATCGGGGCCAGGGCCAGGATCGGGTAGACGAAGTCGGTGTCGATGCCCAGCCTGACGGCGCCGGAGGCAGTGGACTCGGCCCAGCCCAGGTACACCCGTTCCACATCGCCGAGCGGCCAGCCGATGCCGCTGAGGTTGAGCAGGATGAGAATCGCGTGCACCACGGCGAAGCCGCACCACAGTGCTACCGGGCGCAGTGCTACCGGGCGTGGTGCTACCGGCCGTGGTGCGACGGGGCGACGCGGGGATTCGGGCACGCTCCACTGTGGCACAACGTCCCGGCTCCTCGGCACGCCGGTCAGGCCAGCAGCGCCGCGATGGTCGCCGGAACGGCCGCGGCGATGTCCAGCGCAAGAATCGGGCCACCGCCGGACGCCCGGTCCGCGGCCGCGCCGTGCACGAACGCGGCCGTGGCGGCGAGCGCGGCGAGCGCGTCAGCATCCGCGTCGATGCGGGCGGCGTTGGTGGCCAGCAGGGCGCCGAGGATGCCGCCCAACACATCGCCGGAGCCCGCCGTCGCCAGCCAAGCCGGCGCGCCGGACACCGTCAGCCGAATACCGGATGCCGAGGCGACGTGGGTTGTGCTGCCCTTCAGCAGCACCGTGACACCGAGCAGGCCGGCGGCACGGACCGCCCACTCGCCCGGCTCAGCCGCGATGTCCGCCACGGCAACGGTCTCCCCCGAGCGGGCCAGCAGCCCGGCCAGCTCCCGGTAGTGCGGGGTGATCACCCTGGCTCCGGTGCCGGCACCGACAAGGTCCAGCGCGCCGGCGTCCAGGAGCGTCGGCAGACCCTGCCTGAGGGCCTTCTGCAGCTGCTTGGTAGTCTCGGCGCTGCGGCTGTCGGCGTCCATTCCGGAGCCGAGCAGCCAGGCCTGCACCCGGCCGTCGGCCGTCACGGCCTCGGGGCGGCGCTGCAGCACCAGGGCGCCGACCCGGCGGGGCCCCAGGTAACGCAGCATGCCCACCCCGGTGCGGCTCGCGGCCTCGACGCCGAGCACCGCGGCACCTGGATACTCGGTGGACCCGGTGCGCACGCCCAAGACCCCCCGGCTGTACTTGTCATCGGTCGCCTGCGGCACCGCGATCCAGTCGCGGGCCTGGGCGGCCTCCCATTCCAGCCATCGTCGCGGTTTCGCCATGCCCTCACGATAGGTTGTTTCGGTGTCCGATATCAGAGCAGCCCTCTCCCCCGCCGCACCCGGTTCCGCCCAGGCGGTTTCACTCTTCGACCCGATCAGCCTGCGTGAGGTCACCATCCGCAACCGGCTCTGGGTCGCGCCGATGTGCCAGTACTCGGTCGACGGCCGTGACGGCGTGCCCACCGATTGGCACCTCGTGCACCTGGGTTCGATGGCCGCAGGCGGCGCCGGCCTGATCGTCACCGAGGCCACCGCGGTCAGCCCGGAGGGCCGCATCACCGACCGGGACACCGGCATCTGGAACGACGCTCAGACCACAGCGTGGGCTCGCATCGTCGACTACCTGCACCGTCAGGGCGCCACCGCGGGCATCCAGCTCGCCCACGCGGGCCGCAAGGCATCCACCTGGCCGGCCTGGGGAACACCCCGGCGCGGCAGTGTGCCCGCCGACCAGGGCGGCTGGCCGGCGCTGGCGCCGTCGGCCATCCCCTTCCCCGGCTACGCGGAGCCGGTTGCGCTGGATGCGGCCGGGATCGAGGGCGTCATCGCCGAATTCGCCGCCGCCGCCCGCCGTGCCCTGACCGCGGGCTTCGACGTGCTGGAACTGCACGCGGCCCACGGCTACCTGCTGCACCAGTTCCTCTCGCCGCTGAGCAACCTGCGCACCGACGAGTTCGGCGGGTCGCTTCAGAACCGCGCCCGACTGTTGCTGCGTGTCGTCGAGGCCGTGCGGGCCGAGGTCGGCGAGAGCGTTCCGTTGCTGGTGCGCTTCTCCGCCACCGACTACGCGGTTGACGGCTGGACCGTTGACGAGACCGCGGTCGTCGCCGGATGGGCCGCCCAGGCCGGTGCCGACTTCTTCGACGTGTCCTCAGGCGGCAACGTCACCGGTGTGCAGATTCCGCTCGCACCCGGCTACCAGGTGCCGTTGGCACGGTTCGTGAAAGACCACGCCGCCGTGCCGGTCAACGCCGTCGGCCTGATCACAACGGCCGGGCAGGCGAACGACATCATCGCCTCGGGGGCGGCGGATGCGGTGATGCTCGGCAGGGAGTTCCTGCGCGACCCGCACTTCGCTCTGCGTGCCGCCCACGAGCTGGGGGTGCACCTGGACTATTGGCCCGGCCCGTATCTGCGGGCCACCTGGCCGGAGGCCTAAGCGACCCCCGGCCCGGCGCGCTCGTCTAACCGTCCTGCGCGACGCAGAGGATGTTGCCCTCCGAATCCTTGAACCAGGCCGCGCGTTCCGCACCGGTGGTGGCGATCCCGTCTTCGGTCTTCAGCCCGGGCATATCGTACTCCTCGAACACCACCCCGGCCTGGCGCAGCTTGGCGACCTCGGCCTGCACATCGGGGGTCACCCAGAGCAGCACGGTGTTCTTGGCCGTTCCGGCGTTCTCGGTTTCATACAGCAGCACGGCCGCGCCGGCTGGGGTGCGGTAGCGCAATTCACCCTCGCGCTCCTCGGCCGGCTCGAGGCCCAACTTGTCCTTGTAGAAGGACTTCGCCCGCTTCAGATCCTTGGCCGGAAGAACCGCGGCGGCTTCCAATTGACTCAACATGAGACACCTCATTCCCTTTCTGCCGATCAGGGTACGCCGCCCGTCCCCCGCCAGCGAGGGCTGCGGTCACGGCGTAGCATGCAAGAGGAGCCCGTCGCCCGGTGTCTTCCCCACCGAAGACCACCAAGAGGACTGCTCCCCCAATGATCCACCCGACGGAACCGGCCGACATCCGCCTGATCGCCTCCGACATGGATGGCACCCTGCTCGACGCCGACGGGGCCGTCCCGGCGAACTTCTGGCCGCTGCTGGAGCGCATCCTGGCGGCCGGGATCCTGTTCTCCCCGGCGAGCGGGCGGCAGTACCAGACCCTGCAGGCCGTCTTCGGCGACCGGGACGGCCTGGTCTATATCGCGGAGAACGGCACGAACGTCGTGCGCGACGGCGTCAGCATCGCCCGGCAACCCGTGGTCGGCTCGATCATCCTGCCGATCGTCGAGTGGGTGCGGGCCCAGGCGGCCGCGGGGGCCGACCTCGGCATCGTCGTGTGCGGCGCCCGAAGCGCCTACATCGAACGCACCGACGAGGACTTCGTGGCCCAGGTGCGCCCGTACTACGCGGCGTTGACCACGGTCGCCGACGTCACGATCGCCGCCGACGGTGACGACGTGCTCAAGCTGGCGATCTTCGACGCCGGCCGCGCCGAAGCCCGCACCGGACCGGCCGTTCTCGCTCTGGGCCTGCCCGCCGACGTCGTCAGCTCCGGCGCCGACTGGGTCGACATCATGCGTCCGGGCGCGAACAAGGGCCAGGCGCTCATCCACCTGCAGCAGCACCTGGGCATCAGCCGGGAGCAGACCATGGCCTTCGGCGATTTCCTGAACGACGCCGAGATGCTCGACGCCGCCGGGCACTCGTACGCCGTCGCCAACGCCCACCCGAGCATCCGCGCCCGGGCCAGGCACCAGGCCCCGTCGAACCTGGACGAGGGTGTCATCACCAGCATCCTCGCGGCGCTGCCGACGCTGGCACCGGCGCCGTCCTAGAGCCGCCGGGTGGCGTCCTGCACTTCGCCGACGAGCTCCTCGATGATGTCTTCAAGGAAAAGCACCCCGGTGGCGTCACCGGTCGCGGTGAACGTGCGGGCCAGGTGCGCTCCGGAGCGCCGCATGGTGGCGAGGGCATCCTCCAGGTCGGTGTCTTCGAAGATCGACACCAGTTGGCGGATGAGCTTGGCCGGGATCGGGTCCGTGTAGCCGTTGGTGCCGCTCTCGACGGGGTCCACGTTGAGGCCCAGCACGTCTTTCAGGTGGATGTACCCGGCCGGTTCGCCGCCGGCATTGTCGAGGACGTATCGGGAGAAGCCGTGCCGGGTGACGGCCTTCTCCACGTCGGCGGGCGTGGCCGACTCGGGCAGACTGACCAGCTGGTCAAGCGGCACCGCGATGTCCCTGGCCTTGCGGGTGGTGAATTCGAACGCCGCGGTGAGGGCCCCCGAATCGTCGGTGAGCACACCCTCCCTGGTGGACTGCGTGACGATGGTCGCCACCTCGTCGAGCGTGTAAGTGCTCGTCGCCTCGCTCTTGGGCGCCACGCCGAACAGGCGCAGCACCCCGTTCGCCGTGGCGTTCAAGGCCACGATGACCGGCTTGACCAGGCGGCCGAAGAACACCAGCGGCGGGGCCAGGATCAGCACGGCCTGGTCGGGGACCGAGAACGAGAGGTTCTTGGGCACCATCTCGCCGAACACGACGTGCAGGTACGACACGATCAGCAGCGCGATGACGAACGCGATCGTGCCGATCACCTCCTCGGGGAGCCCGGTGAGCTCCAACGGGATCTCCAACAGGTGGTGGATCGCCGGCTCCGACACGTTCAGGATCAGCAGCGAACACACGGTGATGCCCAACTGCGAGGTCGCCAGCATCAGGGTGGCATGCTCCATCGCCCACAGCGCGGTCTTGGCGCTGCGCTTGCCGGCCTCAGCGAGGGGCTCGATCTGGGAGCGCCGTGCGGAGATCACCGCGAATTCCGCCGCCACGAAGAACGCGTTGCCGAGCAGCAGCACGAACAGCCAGCCGAGTCCGGCCCAGTCGCTCATCGGCCGCCCTCCCTGGTGGTCTGGGTCGAAGTGGTCACTGCTGCCTTCTGGATGGTGCGCACGGCGCCGGTCGCGGGTGCGCCGGGCTCGACGGGGTCTGGGGTGTAGCGCAGGCGGTCGATGCGGCGGCCGTCCAGCCGCTCCACCCGCAGCTCGCCGGTGCTGATGCGCACGATGTCCCCCACGACGGGCAGTCGGCCGAGTTCGCTCATCACGAAGCCGGCGACGGTCTCGTACGGGCCGTCCTCCGGCACGATCAGCCCGGCGCGCTCGTGGAGTTCGTCCGGCCGCAACATGCCGGGGAAGGTCAGGGAGCCGGTCCCGCGCACGATGCCGGCCCTGGTACGGTCGTGCTCGTCGGCCACCTCGCCGACGAGTTCCTCGACCAGGTCCTCCAGGGTCACGACACCGGCGGTTCCGCCGTACTCGTCGACCACGACCGCCATCTGGAACCCGCGGCCGCGCAGCTCGCCGAGCAAACCGTCCAGTTTCATGGTCTCCGGCACCCGCAGGGCCTCAGACTGCAGGGCCGACACCGGCACATCCGAGCGTCGTTTGCGGGGCACGGCCACGGCCTGCTTGACGTGCACGATGCCCACGACGTCGTCGGCGCTCTCGTCGATGACGGGGAAGCGGGAGTAACCGGTCTGGCGGGTGAGGTCGATGACGGCCTGGGCGCTGGCGTTGCGCTGGATACTGGCCAGGCGGGGTCTGGGCGTCATGACGTCGGAGGCGGTGTGCCCGGCGAACAGCAGGGTGCGGTGCAGCAGGGTGGCGGTGTCTTCTTCAAGGAGGCCCGCGCTGGCGGACCGGCGGACCAGTGAGGAGAGTTCCTCGGCGGTGCGGGCCCCGGAGATCTCTTCCTTGGGCTCGATGCCCACCGCTCGGAGCAGCCCGTTGGCGCTCTCGTTCAGCACCGTCACCGCGGGCCTGAACACCGTGGTGAACACGGTCTGGAACGGGATGACGACTTTGGCGGTGTGGATCGGCAGGGCCAGGGCGAAGTTCTTGGGCACCAGCTCACCGATGATCATCGAGATCAGGGTGGCGAGCACGATGGCGACGGTGGATCCCACCACCGGAACCACGGCGGCAGGGAGGCCGGCCAGGCCCAGCGCCGGCGCGAGCAGGGAGCTGATCGCCGGCTCCATGGCATAGCCGGTGAGCAGCGTCGTCAGGGTGATGCCCAGCTGGGCGCTGGAGAGGTGTGTCGAGGTGATCTTGAGCGCGGCGATGGTCATCGCCAGGCGGGTCTCGCCGCGGCTCTGGCGCGCCTCGAGTTCGGAGCGGTCGAGGTTGACCAGCGCGAATTCGCTGGCCACGAACAAGCCCGTGCCCAGGGTCAGGATCAGGCCGATCCCGAGCATGACCCACTCAGACACGGGCAGCACCGCCGCGGGTCACGGGCGAGGGTTTATGGTCGGGTGAATTCGCAGAAGGGGGGTCGTCCATTAGAGGATCAACTATACCGGCAGTGCCTGTGCGGTTTCACGGGAGTGTCACCAGGAAACCACTAGCGCCTTCCCCTCTTCGTAGCCTGCTGCGGACTGGATTCCGACCTTCGCCCGGTCGTGGAATTCGGCCACGCTGGCCGCCCCCGCGTAGGTGAACGAACTGCGCACGCCCGACGTGATCATGTCGAGCAGGTCTTCAACCGAGGGGCGCAGCGGGTCGAGGTAGATCTTCGACGACGAGATGCCCTCGGCGAACAGGGTCTTGCGGGCCAGTTCGTAGGCGTCCAGGCGGTCGAACCGTTCGCGCACGGCCTTCGTCGATGCCATCCCCCAGCTTTCCTTGTAGAGGGCGCCGGAGGCGTCGGTGTCCAGCCTGCCCGGCGCTTCGATGGTGCCGGCGAACCAGGAGCCGATCATCACCGAGGCGGCCCCAGCGGCGAGCGCCAGCGCCACGTCGCGCGGGTAGCGCACCCCGCCATCCGCCCAGACGTGCGCGCCGAGTTTGCCGGCGACCTCGGCGGTCTCGATCACGGCGGAGAACTGCGGACGGCCGACGGCCGTCATCATGCGGGTGGTGCACATGGCACCGGGACCCACGCCCACCTTGATGATGTTCGCGCCGGCGCCCACGAGGTGCTCGACGGCGTCGGCGGTGACCACGTTGCCGGCCACGATCGGGATGCCGAGATTGAGTGCCGAGACGGTCTTCAGGGCGCGGAGCATGCCGTCCTGGTGGCCGTGCGCGGTGTCGAGCACCAGAACGTCCACCCCGGCGGCGGCCAGGGCGCGGGCCTTGGCGGCGACGTCGCCGTTGATGCCGACGGCGGCCGCGACCAGAAGCCGGCCCGAGCTGTCGACCGCGGGCTGGTACAGGGTGGCGCGCAGGGCGCTTTTGCGGCTCAGGGTGCCGATCAGCTTGCCGCGGCGGAGCACGGGCGCGAAGTCGAGGTCGGCGGCGGTCATCACATCGAACGCCCGACGGGGCCCGTCGATGTCCTCGGCGTCGAGCGACGCGAGCGGACCGTGCAGGAGGTCGCCCAATCGCGCATCCGGCAGCGCAGAGCCGAGCCTGGCCGCGTCGATGCAGCCCAGGTAGGCGTCGTGCCCGTCGTTGATGACCAGGCCCTGGCCCTCCACCGGCGGAACCTGGCGCAGCGCATCGGCCACCGTGGCGTCCGGCGCGAACACGAACGGGGTGTCGAACTGTACGGGCTGGGACTTCACCCAGCGGATGGCCGCGTCCAGATCCTGCAGGTGCATGTCCTGCGGCAACACGCCGAGGCCGCCGCGCCGGGCAAGCGATGCCGCCAAGCGGGGTCCGGTCACCGAGTTCATGTTCGCCGAGACGATCGGGATGGTGGCCGCGGTGCCGTCGCCCGGTGCGAGTGATACGTCCAGGCGGCTGTTGATCGCCGACTGGCTGGGCACCAGGAAGACATCGGAATAGGTCAAGTCGTGGCGGGGTACCGCTCCATAGAACTGCATGTTTTTAACGCTAGTCCCCGCAAAGCCGTACCGGTGCAGCACCTCGATGGGATTAGTCTTGATATCAACACACTGACCCGGCGGTTGTGATCGCCATGGACAATCAGAATCAACGAAGAGAGTGGGCGATCAGCTGTGTCGAACCAGTTGACCGGCGGTGGGTCCGAAGAAACGGCCTCTGCTGAATTCGGAGCCAACGAATGGCTCGTAGACGAATTTTACGAACGTTACCTCATCGACAAGAACTCGGTGGATCAGTCGTGGTGGCCGATCCTGGACAGCTACCACCAGACGGCGACGGCGTTGAAGCAGGCTGAGGGCGCCGCCCCGGCGTCCGATGGTGCCGCGGCGCCGGCCGCCGAAGCGCACCCGATCACCGCGCCGATCCCGGTCCTTGGCGGCCCGCGCACGGCCCGCACCACGTCGATCGCCCCGAAGCCTGAACCCGTTCCGGCCGACGCGCCGATCACCACCCCGCAGCCCGTGATCTCCGATGCGGCCCCCGTGGTGCCGCAGGACGTCGTCACTCCCCTGCGCGGCATGGCCAAGAGCCTGGCGGCCAACATGGCCACCAGCCTCACCGTGCCCACCGCCACGAGCGTGCGCACCATCCCGGCCAAGCTGCTGATCGACAACCGCATCGTGATCAACAACCACATGAAGCGGGCCCGCGGCGGCAAGGTGTCGTTCACCCACCTGATCGGCTGGGCGCTGATCCGGGCGCTGAAGATGTTCCCCAGCCAGAACGTCTACTACGACGAGGTCGAGGGCAAGCCGTCGGTGATCGCCCCGGCCCACGTAGGCCTGGGCATCGCGATCGACCTGCCCAAGCCCGATGGCACCCGGTCGCTGATGGTCCCGGCCATCAAGCGGGCCGACACCATGACCTTCGGCGAGTACCTCACCTCCTACGAGGACCTGGTCGGCCGTGCCCGCAAGGGCAAGCTCACCGCCGACGACTTCTCCGGCGCCACGGTGTCGCTGACCAACCCCGGCGGCATCGGCACCGTGCACTCGGTACCGAGGCTGATGAAGGGCCAGGGGTGCATCATCGGCGCCGGCGCGCTGGACTACCCGGCCGAGTTCATGGGCGCGAGCGTCAAGACCCTCACCGGCCTGGCCATCTCCAAGACCATCACCCTGACCAGCACCTATGACCACCGGGTCATCCAGGGCGCCGGCTCGGGCGAGTTCCTCAAGATCGTGCACGAGCTGCTCATCGGCCAGTACAACTTCTACGAAGACATCTTCGCGGCGATGCGCATCCCGTACGACCCCATCCACTGGGCCCCCGACATCAGCGTCGACCTGGCCAGCGCCGTGGACAAGACCGCCCGCGTGCAGGAACTGATCAACGCCTACCGGGTGCGGGGCCACCTGATGGCCGACATCGACCCGCTCGAGTACCAGCAGCGCACCCACCCGGACCTCGACATCGCCAGCCACGGCCTCACCTTCTGGGACCTGGACCGTGAATTCATCACCGGCGGCTTCGGCACCAAGCGCACCATGCTGCTGCGCGACATCCTGGGGGTGCTCCGCGACTCGTACTGCCGCACGACGGGCATCGAGTACATGCACATCCAGGACCCGGCCCAACGCAAGTGGGTGCAGGAGAAGATGGAGAAGACCTACGTCAAGCCCACCCACGATGAGCAGATGCGCATCCTCGGCAAGCTCAACGAGGCCGAGGCGTTCGAAACGTTCCTGCAGACCAAGTACGTCGGCCAGAAGCGCTTCAGCCTGGAGGGCGGCGAGTCCACCATTGCCCTGCTCGACCAGATCCTGCAAGGGTCGGCGGACGCCGGCCTGGACGAGGTCTGCATCGGCATGGCCCACCGCGGCCGGTTGAACGTGCTCACCAACATCGCCGGCAAGACTTACGGCCAGATCTTCCGTGAGTTCGAGGGCACCCAGGACCCCCGCAGCGTGCAGGGCTCCGGCGACGTGAAGTACCACCTCGGCACCGAGGGCACCTTCCGCGGCACGAACGGCGAGGAGGTGGCCGTATACCTGGCCGCCAACCCGTCTCACCTCGAGGCCGTCGACGGTGTGCTCGAGGGCATCGTGCGCGCCAAGCAGGACCGCAAACCCATCGGCACCTTCTCGACCCTGCCCGTCCTGGTGCACGGCGACGCCGCCATGGCCGGCCAGGGCGTGGTCCTGGAGACCCTGCAGATGTCGCAGTTGCGCGGCTACCGCACCGGCGGCACCATCCACCTCGTGGTCAACAACCAGGTCGGCTTCACCACGCCTCCCGGTGAGGGCCGCACCTCGGTGTATTCCACCGACGTGGCAAAGACCATCCAGGCGCCGATCTTCCACGTGAACGGCGACGACCCCGAGGCCGTCGTGCGGGTCGCCGAGCTGGCGTTCGCGTACCGGCAGGAGTTCAAGCGCGACGTCGTGATCGACCTCGTCTGCTACCGCCGGCGCGGCCACAACGAGGGCGACGACCCCTCGATGACGCAGCCGTTGATGTACAACCTGATCGAGGCCAAGCGCAGCGTCCGCAAGCTCTACACCGAGGCGCTGGTCGGACGCGGCGACATCACCCAGGCGGAGTTCGAAGCGGCCCACGCCGACTTCCAGGACCGCCTGGAGCGGGCGTTCCTGGAAACACACGCCGCCCAGACCTCCTCGATCCCGATCATCACTCCCGGTGAAGCGGCCGCGGCGGCGCGGGGGCTCTCCGGCAACGGCGCGCCGGACGACGCCGTCGGCGAACCCGAGACCACCGGGGTTCCCGAAAGCACCGTGCACCTCATCGGCGACACCTTCAACAACAAGCCCGCCGGATTCACCGTGCACAACAAGCTGCAGCAGTTGCTGCAGAAGCGCCTGGACATGAGCCGGAACGGCAACATCGACTGGAGCTTCGGCGAACTGCTCGCGCTCGGGTCGGTGCTGCTGGAGGGCACCCCGGTTCGTTTCGCCGGCCAGGATGCCCGCCGCGGCACCTTCGTGCAGCGCCACGCGGTACTGCACGACCGGATGAACGGCCAGGAGTGGTTGCCGCTGGCGAACCTGAGCGAGAACCAGGCCAGGTTCTGGATCTACGACACCCTGCTCAGCGAATACGCGGCTATGGGCTTCGAATACGGCTATTCCGTGGAGCGGGCCGACGCGCTGGTGCTCTGGGAGGCCCAGTTCGGCGACTTCGCCAACGGCGCCCAGACCATCATCGACGAGTTCATCTCCTCGGCCGAGCAGAAGTGGGGTCAGCGCTCCAGCGTCGTGCTCCTGCTTCCGCACGGCTATGAGGGCCAGGGCCCCGACCATTCGTCCGCCCGGATCGAGCGATACCTGCAGATGTGCGCCGAGAACAACATGACCGTCGCCCGCCCGTCCACGCCCGCGTCGTACTTCCACCTGCTGCGCCGCCAGGCGTACATGCGCCCGCGGCGTCCGCTGATCGTCTTCACACCCAAGTCGATGCTGCGCCTGCGCGGGGCGACCAGCCCGGTCGCTGACTTCACCAGCGGCAGGTTCGAACCGGTCATCGACGACGCGCGGATCCAGGACAAGGCCGCCGTGAAGCGGGTGCTGTTCATGGCCGGCAAGCTCTACTACGACCTGTTGGCCGACCTCGAGAAGAACCCGAACCCCGAGATCGCGCTGGTCCGCCTCGAGCAGTTCTATCCGCTGCCCGGTGCCGAACTCAAGCAGGTCACCGAGCAGTACCCGAACGCCGAACTGGCCTGGGTGCAGGACGAGCCGGAGAACCAGGGCGCCTGGCCGTTCTTCTACCTGCAGACCAACAAGCTCGGCACCCGGCCGATCCGGCTGTTCTCCAGGGCCGCGTCGGCCTCCCCCGCCGCGGGTTCGGCCAAACGGCACGCCGCCGAGCAGACCCAGCTGATCGCGAACGCCCTCACCCTCTAGCGACACCGCGCAAGGGGAAGGGCCGCTCCCCACGGAGCGGCCCTTCCTCTTTCTCGTTCCCACCTCTGACTCGCCCTTTTTGGCTAGTGCGGGAGGCTCCCCGCTAGCAAATATGGGCGAGTCATGGGGTGGTTAGACGCGCTCGCGCGGGGCCGCGGTGGCGAGCTTGCTCGGCCACCAGATCTTCGGGCCGATGTCGTGGGCCAGCGCCGGGACCAGCAGCGACCGCACCACAAAGGTGTCCAGCAGCACCCCGAACGCCACGATGAACGCCAGCTGGGCCAGGAACAGGATCGGCAGCACCCCGAGCGCGGCGAACGTCGCGGCCAGGACCAGGCCGGCCGAGGTGATCACCCCCCCGGTCGCGACGAGTCCGCGCAGGATGCCGGTGCGGGTGCCGAACCGGATCGATTCCTCCCGCACCCTGGTCATCAGGAAGATGTTGTAGTCGATGCCGAGCGCGACCAGGAAGACGAACCCGTAGAGCGGGACCACCGGGTCGGCGCCCGGGAAGCCCAGCACCCCGTCGAACACCCAGGAGGACACTCCCAGCGCGGCGGCGAACGAGAGCACAACGGTGGCCACCAGCAGCACCGGGGCCAGGATCGACCGCAGCAGCAGCATCAGGATGACCAGGATGACCCCGAGGATGATCGGGATGATCAGGTTGCGGTCGTGGATGGCGGTGTCGGTGGTGTCAACGGCGATGGCCGTCGTACCGCCGACCAGGACGGTTCCGGGGACGTCGTCGAGGGAGACCCTGAGCTCACGTACCGTCGCCTCGGCGGGGGCGGAGTCGCCCGCGTCGGTGAGGGTGGCCTGCAGCAGGATGTCGCCGTCGATCACGGTCGGCTCGCCCGCCGGGGTCCCGGGAGGGCCGAAGGCCTGCACGCCGTCGGTGGTGACCGGCAACGAACCGCTGACCGAGTCCGTGGAGAGCACCGTGACGGAGTCGACCCCGTCGTTGGCCAGCAGCACATCGGTCATCGCCTGCAGTTCGGACTCCGGTCCGATCACGACAGCCGGGGTGCCGGAGCCGCCGGGGAAGTGCTCCCCGACCACGGCCTGGCCGTCCCTGGCCTCGGAGGCGCCGAGCACGAATTCGCTCTGCGAGACGCCGTCGGCCTTGAACTGCAGCGCCCCGATCGACGCGATCGCCAGCAGCACGGTGCAGGCGATCCAGATGAGCCTGGCCCGCCGGTTTACCAGCCGTGCCAGCCACGGCCAGACGCCCTTGGCGTTGGCGCCGTCCAGGCCGGGGTGGGCGGAGCCGAGCTTCGGGCGCACCGGCCAGAAGGCGGCACGACCGGCCCACAGCATCAGCGCAGGCAGCAGGGTCAGCGCGGCGAGGAGCGCGAAAGCGATCCCGATCGCCGCAACGGGTCCGAGCGCCTTGTTCGAGTTGAGGTCGCTGAAGAGCAGGCAGAGCAGGCCCACGATCACGGTGCCACCGGCGGCGAGGATCGGTTCGAAGGAGCCGCGCAGGGCGACGAGGGTCGCATCCCACTTCCTGGCGTTGTCGCGCAACGCCTCGCGGAACCTGGCCACGTAGAGCAACGAGTAGTCCGTCGCGGCGCCGATCACCAGGATGAACAGGATGCCCTGAGTCTGCCCGGTCAGGATCAGCACGTCGGCGCCGGCCAGGGCCACCACCACGAGAACGGACGCGCAGAGGGCGGCGAGGCTGGTGAACAGTACGATCAGGGGCAACAGGGGCGACCGGTAGAGGATCACCAGGATCACCAGGACGGCCGCGAGCGCGGTGAGCAGCAGGATGCCGTCGATGCCGGCGAACGCACCGGTCAGGTCCGCGATCAACCCGGCGGGCCCGGTCACGTAGGTGTCGATGCCGTCGATCGGGTTGTCGGCCAGATAGGCGCGGATCGACTCGACGGTGTCGGCGGGTTTGATCTGAGTGTCCAGGGTGAGAATGGCCTCGGCGGCCTCGCCGTCCTCCGAGAAGGTCGCCGGCGACGCACTGTCGGTCACAACCCCGTCCAGCTGGGCCAGGTCGGCGATCTGAGCGCTGATGGCGCTCTGGTCGGCCTCGGTGAGCCCACCGACACGCTCATAGACCAGCACCCCGGGCAGTACATCGTCGCCGCGGAATTCGGCCTGCAACGACTGGACCTTGGTCGCGTCGGCGCTGGCGGGCAACTGCTGCACCTGGTCGTTGGTCGACACGTCGCTGATCCGGCCGAACGAGGCGCCGCCGGCACCGAACATGACGAACCAGACCAGGATCAGAATCGTGGGAATCAGGATGCGCAACCACAGCGGCACCCGGCTTCCGGAGCCGGATCGGGCCGGCGGGAGTCCGGTGTCTGGGCGCGGTCCGGGGTCAGTGGTCTTCATCACAGTGCCGAGACTAGGCCGGTCCGGGCGGCGCAGTCGTCGTCCGAAAGTTTGAAGATACGCCGACAGGCGGCACCCGCACCCGAAGGTGCGGCGTGCCGCCTTTCGCGGACGGGAATCCCGGTGGGATTACGCCTTGCGACGGCCTACGGCGAAGCCGTAGATCAGGAGAACGATGATGGATCCACCGATGGCAAGAAGCCAGGTCTGGATGGAGAAGAAGTCTTCCAGCGGTGCGCCGAAGAGCGCGCTACCGAGGAACCCGCCGAGCAGTGCGCCGACAACGCCGAGCAGAAGCGTGATGAACCATCCGCCGCCCTGGTTGCCCGGGAGGATCAGCTTGGCGATGGCGCCCGCAAGGAGGCCGAGAAGAAGGAATCCGAAGAACCCCATGGAGTGTCTCATTTCTGTTGGTGTGGGTACTGCTGGTGTTTCGAAACTGGCTGTGCAGTCCGACCTGGCTCTGGCGAGCCGGGCTTGATTACGCGGCCGGGAGCCTAGGCGACGTCAGTGTCGTCCGGCTCCTCGGCCACGTAAATGTCTGTGATGGTCACG
This sequence comes from Cryobacterium sp. SO1, assembly GCF_004210215.2. NCBI lineage: Bacteria > Bacillati > Actinomycetota > Actinomycetes > Micrococcales > Microbacteriaceae > Cryobacterium > Cryobacterium sp. SO1. The sequence continues at coordinate 668,544 of NZ_CP067394.1, read as the reverse complement.
TTCACTGTCGATACCGCGATTCCCACCAGGCCTTCGATGGCACCGGTCACGGTGGCGCGGATCTGATCGGCCAGGGCCGTCAGGGGCACCGGGTAGCCGGCGACGAGGGTGATGTCGACGGCGACGTCGGTGTCGCCCATCGTCACGGAGATGCCGGGGTTGACGTCGGCGTTGCCGACGGCATCGAGGATCGCCCCGAGTGCCCTGGTCGGCGCGGTGCCCAAGGAGTGCACACCGGGGATCTCCCGCACGGCGAGGGCGGCGACCTTGGCGATGACGCCGTCCTTGATGGTCGTGACTCCCTCACCCACCCGGTCCCCGGCGCCGTCGCTGACCTCTGGGGCGTTCGCCGGCAGGGCGGTCGCCGCGTTCGGCTGTGCGGGGGTGTTGCTGGACATCCGGGGGGCTCCTTGATCGACGGCGATGAGGGCAGAATCTGCATCGTCTTAGTTACGACGCGACCAACCGCGGATTCGTCACGAAATTGGCAGGAAAGTTTTTCGCCGCCGAAGATCTACAATAATCTGGTCCCCCCCGTTCCCGAGACTGGAGACGCCATGAGCACCACCACGAAGCCCACCGAGGAACTGGCCGCCGTTGTCGAACAGGTTCCCGGCGTCGACGAGTTGTACCCGGCAGCGCCCATCCTGACCACCCTCGTTCACCAGGTGGTCGGTGCGCTCACTGCCAGGCCCACGAGTCCAGAGCTGATCACGCTCACCGAAACCGCCGAGGGCCTCACAGCATCCGTCGCCATCGGGATCTCGGACGCTGACGCGGCGACGGAAGTCTGCCGTAGGGTCTACGACACCATCGAGGAGTACTTCGTCGCGTCCGGCGACCCTGCCGTGACGTCGATCGAAGTGAAAGTGGCGCGAATCGGCTAGTGGGCCGACTGGATGGCGCGCAACCGCTGCAGGACTTGGTCGCGCAGGTCTTCCGGTGCGGTCTCCTTGCAGGCGCGCTGCATCACGTCGGTGAGGGTGCGGCCCACGTGGTGCTCGCTCCGGCAGTCCTGGCAGTGCTCGAGGTGCTCCCGGATGTCGAGGGCGTCCTCCTTGCGGAGTTCGTTGTGCAAATACTCTTCGAGTTCGGCTTTGGCCTTCTCGCAACCGCAATCGGTCATTTTCCTGTGCTCCCGGATGTCTTCTTGATCGGTGCGCTCTGACCCGTGCCGAGGCCGCGCTCCTGGGCATACCCGGCCAGGAGCTCGCGCAACAGTCGGCGGCCGCGGTGGAGGCGGCTCATCACGGTACCGATGGGTGTTTTCATGATTTCGGCGATCTCCTGGTAAGAGAAGCCTTCGACGTCGGCGAAGTACACCGCCAGCCGGAAGTCCTCCGGGATCGATTGGAGGGCGTCCTTGACGGCGCTGTCAGGCAGGTGGTCGATCGCTTCGGCTTCGGCGGAGCGGCTCGACGTCGCCGTCGTGGATTCCGCGCCGCCGAGTTGCCAGTCCTCGAGGTCGTCGATGGTGCCCTGGTAGGGCTCGCGCTGCTTCTTGCGATAGGTGTTGATGAAGGTGTTCGTGAGGATCCGGTACAGCCACGCCTTGAGGTTGGTGCCCTGCTCGAACTGCTTGAACGACGCGAACGCCTTGACGAAGGTTTCCTGCACGAGGTCCTGGGCGTCTGAGGGGTTTCGCGTCATGCGCATCGCCGCTGCGTACAGCTGGTCGATGAACGGCATGGCCTGTGCTTCGAACAGGTCCCGCATGTCAGTCGTATCTGTTGTCATCACGGACAATTCTAAGCGATCGACCTCCACGGCTGCCGCGAGGGCGGGTGCTGCGAGAACGGGGGCTGCAAGGTTGCGCTCCATGAGCATGGCTGCTGCCATCTGCTGACCTCCTGGGTGCGATCCTGTAAATCGGTATTCCCGACTATTCTGATAACCGATGTTGATCTCGAGATATTCCAAGCCGGAGTTCGATCCCTACGGCGACAGCTCGCCCGAAGAGACGGATGTCCTCTGGGCGGCTCCCGTCGCGCCCGGGGCGCTGACCGCCACCCTGTCGCTGCCCGGCTCCAAGTCGCTGACCAACCGCGAACTCGTCCTGGCGGCCCTGGCCGACTCTCCCTCAGTGCTCCGCTTCCCGCTGCACTCGCGTGACAGCGACCTCATGGTCGCAGCACTCCAGCAGCTCGGCACGACAATCGAGTCCGTCGACGGCGACGGCGAATACGGCTCCGACCTGCGCATCACACCGGGTGAGCTGTTCGGGTCCACCACCATCGACTGCGGCCTGGCCGGCACGGTGATGCGATTCCTGCCGCCCGTCGCCGCGCTGGCGCTGGGCCCGACCACCTTCGACGGCGATGCCGGCGCAAGGCGCCGCCCGATGGCGACCACCATCAGCTCGCTCAGGGCCCTCGGCGCCGACATCAACGACGACGGCCGCGGAGCGCTGCCGTTCACCGTGCACGGCACCGGCGGCCTGGACGGCGGCGAGATCACCATCGACGCGTCCTCCTCCAGCCAGTTCGTCTCCGGGCTGCTGCTCGTCGCGCCCCGCTTCGCGAACGGCCTGCGACTGCGCAACTCCGGCGAGCGCCTGCCGAGCCTGCCGCACATCGAGATGACGATCCACACCCTCGCCCGGCGCGGCGTCAGAGTCACCAGCCCCGAGGTCGGCGTCTGGAACGTTGCGCCCGGCCCGATCCGCGGCACCGAGGTCGACATCGAACCCGACCTCTCCAATGCCGCACCGTTTCTCGCCGCGGCGCTGGTCGCCGGCGGCAGCGTGACCATCACGGGCTGGCCCGCCGTGACCACCCAGGTCGGTGCGCACCTGGCCGAGCTGCTGCCGCTCTTCGGCGCCACCGTCACCCTCGACGGCGACAGGCTCACCGTCACGGGCACCGGCCGCATCAGCGGCGTCGACCTCGACCTGTCCACGGGAGGTGAACTGGCCCCCACCCTGGTCGGCCTGGCCGCCCTGGCCGACTCGCCGAGTACCATCACCGGCATCGGTCATATCCGCCACCACGAGACCGATCGGCTCGCTGCCCTGGCCACGGAGATCAACAACCTCGGCGGCCACGTCACCGAACTGCCGGACGGCCTGGCCATCGAGCCGCGACCGCTGCACGGCGGCACCTGGCACAGCTACGACGACCACCGGATGGCCACCACCGGCGCCCTGCTGGGGCTGGTCGTGCCCGGCGTCGAGGTGGAGAACATCGGCACGACCGCCAAGACCCTCCCCCAGTTCGCCGAGCTGTGGCACTCTCTGGTGTCCGGCGCGGGCACTCAGTGATGGGCACCGCGTGACGTGGTGGTCGAGCCCGGACGACGACGAGCCGGAGTTCGACGAGTCCAGTGTGCGCATCCGCCCGGGCCGCAAGGGCACCAAGCCGCGCACCAAAACCCGCCCGGAACACGGCGACGCTCTGACCGGACGCATCCTGTCGGTCGACCGCGGCCGGTACACGGTGATGCTCGACGAGAACCAGCCCACCGAACGCCGGGTCACCGCCGCGCGCGCCAGCGAGCTGCGTAAACACGCCGTCGTCACCGGCGACCGCGTCGACATCGTCGGTGACACCACGGGCGCCGAGGGCAGCCTGTCCCGCATCGTGCGCATCGTGCGCCGCGAGACCCTGCTCCGCCGCAGCGCCGACGACACGGATGCCGTGGAGCGCGTGATCGTCGCCAACGCCGATCAGATGCTCATCGTTGTGGCCGCCGCGAACCCGGAGCCACGCATCCGCCTCGTCGACCGCTACCTCGTTGCCGCCTACGACGCCGGGGTCTCCCCCATCCTCTGCATGACCAAGACCGACCTGGCCGACCCGGCCGAGTTCCTGAGCAACTTCGCCGGTCTGGACCTGCCGGTGTTCCAGAGCCGCGACGACGCCATGCCGCTCGAGGCCATCTCCGCCGCGCTGGTCGGTCACGACACCGTCTTCGTCGGCCACTCCGGGGTCGGCAAGTCCACCCTGGTGAACGCTCTGGTGCCCGACGCGCACCGCGCCGTCGGTGTGGTGAACACCGTCACCGGGCGCGGCCGGCACACGTCGTCGTCGACGATCTCGCTGCGGCTCGAAACGGATGCCGGCCGAGGCTGGGTGATCGACACCCCCGGCGTGCGCTCCTTCGGCCTGGGCCACATCAACACCGACAACATCCTGCGCGCCTTCACCGACCTGGCCGTCATCGCCGAGAAATGCCCGCGCGGGTGCACCCACCTGCCCTCCTCGCCCGATTGCGCCATCAACGAGGCCGTTGCCGCCGGAACCCTGGGCGACACCGGGAAGGCGCGCCTGGACTCCCTCCAGCGCCTCCTGGCGACCTTCGCCGCCGCGCCGGCGCACCGGCCGGGTGAGAACTGACCGGGTAGCGTGGTGGAATGACTGATTCCACCCGGCTCGCAGCCGGCGACACAGCCCCCGACTTCACCCTCACCGACCAGAACGGCAACTCGGTCAGTCTGGCCTCCGTGCGCGGCCAGAAGGTTGTGATGTACTTCTACCCCGCCGCCATGACGCCCGGCTGCACCACCCAGGCCTGCGACTTCCGGGACAACCTCGGCTTGCTCGGGGCGGCCGGCTACCAGGTGCTCGGCCTGTCGAAGGACACCCAGGCCCAGCTCGCCCAGTTCGCCGAGAACGACCACCTCACTTTCCCGCTGCTCAGCGACGAGGACCTCGCCGTGCACCGCGCCTACGGCGCCTGGGGTGAGAAGAACCTGTACGGCAAGATCGTCACGGGCGTGCTGCGCTCGACCTTCGTGCTCGACGAGGCCGGCCAGGTCGCCCTGGCCCTGTACAACGTGAAGGCCACCGGGCACGTGGCCAGCCTGCGCAAGAAGCTCGGGATCTAGCTCGCCGCCGGCGCCCAGACCGCCCGCACCCGCAGCATCCCCTTCGCCGTCCGACTGGTTCACAACTCCTGCAATTTCTCCCACACCCCGTCGGCCAGCCCCGTGATTCGGCGGGTGCCGCGTCCGGCTCGGCAGAAATTGCAGGAGTTGCGCTCGTCGCCACCCGGTTTGGCCGACCGATCCAGAAGTGCGTCGGATACGTCCGATCGGATCCCAGGTGCGCGACCGTAGGTGCCGCGCATCCATAACTCCTGCAATTCGACCCGCCTACGGCCAGCAGATGCCGGGATCACGGGCCCGTGGGCGGGTGAAGCGAAATTCTGCAGGAGTGGTGCGCGCCGCCGCGATTCTGGCGGGGCGGCTGCCTCTCGGCGGGGCTCGGGATCTAGCGGGGTTCGCCGGGCCGGGTGGCCTCGAGCACGCTGCGGGTGAAGAGCAGCACGATCACGAGCACCGACGGGATCAGGAGCGCCCAGCCAAGGTCCGGCCTGGCGTAGAAGCCCTGGAAGCAGCCGATGGCGATGAAAACCTGTACCAGTTGCCAGGTCACCGCGGCGGCCCTGATCCAGGACCGTCCCCGGAGGGTCGCCACCGTTATGGTGGACACCCAAGCGGCCGCGACAACGGTGAGCACGAGAATGGCCACGGCGCTCGCGAACGACGTCGGCTGGTCGGTCAGAAGCTCCATGATCAGCCAGACGACGGCCCCCCAGAGGAGGGCAGCTTCGGCGGCCAGGAGCAGCACCAGGGTGATGAGCGCGCGGGACCGGCGGGCGGGCCGGGGCTCGTCCAGGCCGTCCTGGCTGGGGTCGAACGGTTGTCTCACAGCGATATCCCATACAAAACTATTGATTTGACCTCCCTATTATGCGACCATATTTAAGGCCCGGTTGACGCTCACAGGGTGGTGAGCAGATCTCTTCGCAGATCCGACCTTCCTGAAACCTGGCCTTCCCCGCATCTTCGGCCGATCGGCCAGGCATCCCCCCGCAATAAAGGAGCACCCCTATGGATTGGCGCGACAAAGCAGCCTGCCTTACCGCCGACCCGGAACTTTTCTTCCCGGTTGGCAACACTGGCCCCGCAGTAGACCAGATCGAGAAGGCCAAGTCCGTGTGCGCCCGCTGCAACGTCACGGAAGTGTGCCTTCAGTACGCGCTCGAAACCGGGCAGGACTCCGGAGTCTGGGGCGGCCTGAGCGAAGACGAGCGCCGCGCCCTCAAGCGCCGCGCCGCCCGCGCCCGCCGCGCTTCCTAGAGACCGTCTCCCCCACTTCGAAACGGGCGAGCAGCCGTAGCTGCTCGCCCGTTTCGCTGCGTGCGGGGCGGATCAGTCCGGGGCGGATCAGTCGAATTCCATGAAACGCAGCGGAATCTCGATGGTGACCTCTGTGCCGCTGTCCATCATGGTGTGCCAGTCGATCGTGCCGCTGAGCTCACCCTGAATCAGGGTACGCACGATCTGGGTGCCCAGCCCCGACCCGACCTTGCCCTCCGGCATGCCCGACCCGTTGTCGCGGACCCGCACCGTGAGGGTCTCTTCGTTGCGCTCGGCCTCGATGGCGACCTCGCCCTCCCGGCCGGCGAGCCCGTGCTCGACGGCGTTCGTGACGAGCTCGGTCAGCGCCAAGGCCAGCGGCGTCGCGTAGGCACTGGGAAGGATGCCGAAACTCCCGGATGACGTGGGGTGGGCGGTGGTGTTGTGCGCGGATGCCACCTCGGCGATCAGCAGCAGCACCCGGTCGAACACGGTGTCGAAGTCCACGTTCTGGCTGAGGCCTGAAGACAGCGTGTCGTGCACCACGGCGATGGCCGCGACGCGGCGCATGGCCTGATTGAGGGCCTCACGGGCGGTGTCGGAGTGGGTGCGCCGCGCCTGGATCCGCAGCAGCGACGCCACGGTTTGCAGGTTGTTCTTCACCCGGTGGTGGATCTCCCGGATGGTGGCATCCTTGGTGATCAGTTCGCGCTCCTGGTGCCGCAGCTCGGTGACGTCGCGGGAGAGCACGATGGCACCGATGCGTTCACCGCGGTTGCGGATGGGGATCGCGCGCAGCGACACCGTCACTCCGCGCGCCTCGATGTCGGTGCGCCACGGTGCCCGGCCGGTCACGACGAGGGGCAGCGACTCGTCGACGACGGCCTTGCCGCTGAGCAGGCTCGTGGTCACCTCGGCGAGCGACTCGCCCTCGAGTTCGTCGGCGAAGCCCATCCGGTTGAACGCCGACAACGCGTTGGGGCTGGCGAAGGTGGTGACCCCGTCCAGGTCCAGGCGGATCAGGCCGTCCGAGGCGCGGGGTGCGCCGCGCCGCGGACCGGTCGGGGCACCCAGGTCGGGGAAGTCGCCGGAGGCGATCATGGCGAACAGGTCGTTCGCGCAGTCATTGAAGGTCAGCTCCTGCCGGCCGGGGGTGCGCGTCTCGCTGAGGTTGGTGTGCCGGGTGAGCACGGCGATGGGTTCGGGGGTGATCTCGGCGCCGCTGGAGCTGATGCGCCGGCGCACCGGGATGGCCCGAACCCGGGTGGGGGTCTCTTCGTACCAGTCCGGCGCCGTGGTGTCGATGATCTTGGCGGTGTCGAAGGCCTCGGTGACCTGCTTGCGCCATTCGGCCTTGATCTCGTGGCCCACGAAGTCGCGGTAGAACAGGGTCGCGGCGCTGGACGGCCTGGCGTGGGCGACGGCGACGAAGCTGCCGCCGAGGGTGGGCACCCAGACCACGATGTCGGCGAAGGCGAGATCGGCCAGCAGCTGGCCGTCGGCGACGAGCATGTGCAGCCAGTCGACGTCCTCCGCACTATTGCGGCCCTGGGCAAGTACGAGATCACTGAGCGTCGACACGTGACCAGCCTACGGCCGCGGCGGGCCCACTGCTGCCGTGGCTACGGCAAAGCCGGGCGGATGCTGGTGCCGCGGCCGCGGATGCGCCATGCTCGCGATATGACCACCGCAGATCCCGCCCAAGAACCCGGTCCGGCACCGAAGCCGGCCGCCCGGCGCGACCCGGCACTGTTGGTGGTCCTCGGCCTGATCGCCCTGCTCGTGGTGGTCGCGCTGATCGTGGTCTTCACTCGGGGCCAACCCGTTCCGCTCGACGTCGCCACGCCGGGCGGGGTCGTGCAGGCCTACTCCACCGCCGTGCTGGACGGCGATGAGACGACGGCATTGCGCTACCTCACCGTCGGCGCGCGGGCGGACTGCGACCGTACCTCGACGCCGGCGACCGACGACATCCGCATCACCCTCGTCGACACCGTCGAGCGGGAGTCGAGCGCCGATGTGCGGGTGCTGATCGTCACCTCGTACGAGAGCGGCCCGTTCGGGGCGTCGGAGTACGAGTCCGAGGAGGCCTTCGACCTCGTCGAAACCAACGGGGATTGGCTCATCGACCAGGCGCCGTGGCAGCTCACCGTCTGCCAACCCACCAGCCGGGGAGACGACACGTGACCGAGACAGCACACCAGCGGCCCGCACGGCCATCCGCAGCACCGATCGTGCGCCGGGTCGTGGTGTACACGATCCTGTTCGTGCTGGTCGCGCTCACCGCGAGCGGGCTCGGCGACCTGCTCAGCCGGCTGTTCGACGTGGTCACCGGCGAGCTGCTCGCCGGCTCTGACACCACGGGCCTCGCCGTCTCGCTGACCTTCACCTTGATCGGAGGACCCCTGGCCGCGGTCCTGGGCTGGTTCGCCTGGCGGCGCCTGGCCGATCCGGCCGAGCGGGATTCCCTGGCCTGGGCGCTGTATTTGGTCGGCGTCACCACGGTTGCCCTGGTCGTCTCGGCCACGGCGCTGCTCTCAGCCGTCGCCGCCACCGTGACCGGCGATCTGTTCACCGCCGAGGCCGCGACCGGACTGGTCTGGGCCGCAGTGTGGGCCGGGCACAGATTCGTACTGCGCCGAACCCACCGGCGGCCCACCCGGCTACCCGGCACCGCCGCGGTGCTCGGCGGCACCTTCGGGCTGCTGATCGGGGCCGGCGGTGCGATCACCGCGCTCACGATCCTCCTCGACTACGCCATCACCAGCGGCCTAAGTACCGCCGGCGCCGCCGCGTCTGCGGGAGATCCGTGGTGGACCGGCGCCGTGCAGGCGCTGGTCTGGGCGGCCGGCGGCGCGCTGGTGTGGTGGTGGCATTGGCTGCGCGAGGGCGGACGCAGCACCGGAACCGCCCTCGCCGCGGTGGCCCTGGTCGGCGTGGGTATCTTAGGCGGGGCCCTGCTGGCGCTGGCCGGCACCGGCACCGTGCTCTTTGTGCTGTTGCGCCTGGCCTTCGACCGGTCCGACTCGCTGCCAGGGCTCTTCGAACCCCTCGGCGTGGCGTTCGCCGCCGCCCTCGTCGGCAGCCTGATCTGGGTCTACCACCGCGGAGTCGTGTCCCGGCGCACGACCGCCGTCAGGGAGGCGAGCACCCTTGTGACCAGCGGGGTCTCCCTGGTCGCCGCGGCCACCGGGGTCGGCGTCATCGTGAACGCGCTGCTGGCCACGGTGACCAGCCCGCTGGCCGGGCCCGATCCCCGCACCCTGCTGCTCGGCGGAATCAGCTCCCTGCTGGTCGGCGGACCGCTCTGGTGGTTCACCTGGCGCCCGGCCACCGCGACCGCGCCGGAACGGCGCGGCTCCCCCGGCCGTAGCGTGTACCTCGTCGTGGTGTTCGGTATCAGCGCCGTCGTCGCCCTGGTCACGCTCCTGGTGATCGGTTTCCGGCTCTTCGACACGGTTCTCGCCGGCAACCCCGGGCTTCTGGACCGCATCCGCGCGTCCCTGGGGTTACTCGTGGCCACCGGGCTGGTGGCGGCCTACCACTTCAGCGTCTGGCGGCGGGACCGGGCGGAGCTCGCCGCGGCCGCGCCCGCCGCCGCACCCGCCGCTGTGCCCGCCGCTGCCCGGCCCGCCGGCGCAGCGCGGGCGATCGGCGAGGTGGTGCTGGTCATGGGCCCGGGGGCGGCGCCGGTGGTTGACCACCTGCGCCGGCTCACCGGGGCACCCGTCGAGTACTGGCAGCGTTCCGGTGCGGCGACCGTGTTGCCGGATCCCGGCCAGGTCGAACAGGTCATGACCGGCGTCAGCGGCGACCGGATGCTGATCATCGTCGGCGAGAACGGCGCCGTCACCGTGATCGAGCTCGTTCCGGCTCAGGTGGCCTGAACCGGTCGTCGCCAGTCAAACGCGCGTCGCCACTGACGGCGGGGGTGCGCATCCGGAACCGGAAGCAGCTCGTCTCGCACAAAACCGAGGATGCCCAGCCGGGCCGGCGACCGCGGGGCCGCATCCCGCAGGGTGCGGCCCGTCAGCACCGCGGAATCGACGCCGGCCTGGTCGTGCGGCACGAGGACGGCCGCGTCGATGCCACCGAACCTGCGCAGCGCACTGCTCACCTGGCCGGCCGGCGCCGGGCCGACGGCGCTGGCGCGGACCCGGTTCATCACGACGTGCACCCGATCGGTGGTGATCACCTCGGTGAGGTCACCCCAGGCCCGCAGGAACCTGGCCAGGCCGACCGGGTCGGCCAGTCCGCAGGCCACGACCCGGTCGGCGATTCCCAGCGCGGCCAGGGTTGCCGCATTGCGGCGGGGCGCGAACAGATCGCTGGAGATCTCCTCGTCGCTCTCCAGGCTGAATCCGGTGTCGAGCACCACGTAGTCGACCCACCGCTGCAGGGCCGTGATCGTGTCGCTGACCCGCTCGGCCGACAACTCCGGCCACCTCGACGGGCGCCCGATTCCGGTCAACACCCAGAACGCACCCCGCGGCGAGTTGTAACGGTGGGCGATCCGCTCAAGCTCCACCGTGGTCAGGGTGCCGGAGCCGCTCAACCGGCAGGCCGCGGCGAAGCCCGGCGCTTCGTCCAGGAGGCCGAGGCTCGGCGCGATCGAACCGCTGTAAGTGTCAACGTCAGCGAGCACCACGGTGTGTCCCGCGGCCGCTATCTCCGCGGCGATGTTGATCGCCAGGGTGGTGCGGCCCGGCGCCCCAGCCGGACCCCAGACCGCAATGACCGTGCCCGTTCCGGTGAGCCCGGCTCCGGGCTCGTCCGGTGCGGACGCGGCTGCGTCGGTCTCGAACGCCTCGGCCTCGGCGGGCTGCCGCCGGCCCGCCCGCCGCGGCTCCTTCGCCCGTCGCCCAGGCCGTGACCGCCTGGCCGCGACGGGAGGCGCGGCGTCGGCCGGCGGGTCGTCGTCGATGCGCAGGGGAATGTCACCGCCCAACGTCAACACCCTGTCGATGTCGGTCCAGGGGGCGTTGGCGTCGACGACCTCGTGCAGACCCAGCTCGGCCGCGTAGCGGCGTTCGGCATCGGTCGCGGCGAGGGCGACCACGCGGATGCCGTTCGCGTCGCTGACCGCGAGCAGCTCAGCGGTCAGGGTGCCGGCAGTCGCTCCCACGACCAGGGCGTCGGGGGAATGCCGCTCGATCGCGGCGAGCAGTTCGCGCACCGTCGCCGGACGGGCGACGATGACATGCCCGTGCTCGATGATATCGGCGAGCAGCCGGTCTTCGGTGTCCCGGTCCAGGGCGAGAGCGATGAGCGACACCGTCAGCCTCCGATCGGGGCGTTCACGGCCACGAGCGAGAGCGCGTCTTCGTTGGCGATCGCTTCGAGAACGGCCGCGACCTTGTCTTTGGGCACCAGAACCTCCACAGCCCGGCCGCCGCCGGACTGGATCAAACCGGTCGGCTCCAGGATCCGGACGATGGCGGCGCGACCGACGAGCACGGCCGGAGGGCCGAACACCCCGCTGTCGATCTCGCCCGCTGACCACACATCCACGACCGAGCCGGCCTCAAGCCCGGTCGAGAGCCTCCCCCGCAGTTCGAGGACCAGACTCGTCACGCCCTCGCCCGCCCGGGAGCCGACGGCAGCCGCCGGGACCAGCTCACCGGCCGTGACGGTGCGGGTCACCAGCAGTCCGTCGGCCGGAAGCCGGGCGGGGGTGAGGTAGAGTTCCCCGGCGGCCCCGAGCCGCACGTCGGTCTCGACCAGGTCGGCGGCATCCAGACGGTCTCCGACGGCCAGCGACACCCGCGCCGCGTACACCGCGACGGTCCGGTCGCTGCCGGCCACGACGACCCCCACCCCGACGATGGAGGCCACGACGAGGATCAGGCCCAATCCGAACCGCGGGTCGAACCAGAACCGGGTTCTCGTGGGGGTCGTGGGCCTGCCGGGGCCGGCCGGCTGTCCTCGTCTCATGCGCACCTCGTCCGCTGTCCGTCTCGTCTATTCGGGCTGGCTACCATCGTGGCGGGCACGGCCGGTGCGCGCTGAAGTTATCCACAGGTCGTCCGGTGGCCGGGCGGGAATCCCCAACACGACGGATAATCGTTCGCATGAGCGATCCCGTCTCCTCCGCATCCGTGGGCCGATTCCTGACCCTCGCCGACACTGCCCAGATCCTGAACCTCTCCGTCCCCGCCGCGCTGGATCTGGTGCGCTCCGGCGAGTTGCCCGCCATCCGCATCGGCGCCACGGGCGCCTGGCGGGTGGAACGGGTCGTCCTCGAGTCCTACATCGAGGCGAAATACGAGGAGGCCCGCCGGCTGTCGCTCTGGGAGCAATCCGACTTCGCGAACATCCCGGAGCTGTCGGCCGGCCGGATCCTGCGTCCGGATGCGGCGGCAGACCCCACCGGGCCGGACGACGGCCAGCCCTGAACCGCCAGCCCTGACCCGCTCAGTCCAGGCGCACCAGGTGGATCTGGTTCAGTGGCACGATCCGGTACTGCTGCACCTCACCGGCCCGTCTGAGGGTGCCTGCCGCGTGCACCGCCAAGTCCACGTGATCGCGACCCACCCGGTCGATGGTCCCCGTGACCGGCCCCACCCCGGTCCAGATCTCGAGGCTCTTCCGCCGACGGCAGAGGTCGCGCAGCACAAACGGCAGGCCGATGCGGTCCACGAGCCTGGCCTGCACCCCGCTCTCCGGCGCCAGCGACTCCGCTACCTGGTCGGGGTGCAGGACTATCGCGCCGATGGCCGCCAACGGGAGGATGCACTGGGGGGTGCCGGTGCCGGCCTCGAGCAGGTCAGCGGCCAGCCAGTCCCGGCCGAACGTCGTCGGTCGCACCGTGAGCGCCTGGCCGTCGACCATCACCACCCGGAGTACCCGTGAGGACGCCGGGCCGTTCGCCACGCCCGTGAGCCGCTGCCGGAGCGCCAGCCGGCCCAGCCGCAACCGTTCCTCCTCGGCGCGCAGCTCGAGGTCCTCGGCGTTCAACTCGTTCTCGAGTTGACCTTCGAGGTCGTCGAACAGATTGTCCCAGCGCACACCCCGAAGGTAGTCGGCCGCCGAGCCCGACGCTGACGTTATCCACAGCCGCCAAGACAAGCCTAGACAGACCGGTTTTCGGGTGGTTGAGTGTCGGCCAAGACCTCGGCATCCTCGGGGTCCGGTCCGCTGTTCCACCCGCTCGACAGCCACGCCAGCCCGCTCTCTTCGCCGACACCACGGATCCATGCATCTGGAGCAACCCATGAGCGATCCACTTGCCGTGCCAGACCCGCGCCGCTCACCGCCCGCGCACGGGCCGAATCACCACGGGACCCCGCCGGGCGCCGCCGACGGTGTCGACCCCGCCGAGGGGTACCAGGCCGACGACTTCTTCGACCACCAGCCGAGTTCCCGCGCCACGCTGCCCGATCCGGAGCCATTGCTGATCAACCTGACCCGTTGTGTCATCGAGGTTCTGGCCGGCGCCCGGGAGCTGGACCAGCTGGCCCGGTGGGTCAGCGACGACGTCTACCGGCACCTGCTCAAACGGGTGGTGCTGTCGGCCAGGGCCCGCGCGGTGAAGGGACAGCGCGCCCAGCGACCTGCCATCACGATCGGCCGGGTGAGCATCAACGAGCCCAGGGACGGAATCATCGAGGCCGTCGTGATCGTGCACAGCAAGGTGCGGGTGCGCGCCGTCGCCGTGCGCCTGGAGGGACTGGACAACCGCTGGCGGGCCAGCGCCATCAACGTGCTCTGATCGGATGTCCAGAGCAGGTCAACGACGCCGGCCCGCAGGTTCGCTCGGCTGTCTACTTCTTCTTGCCCTGGGTGCGTCGCTCGGCGCGGTTGTTGGCCGCCGGCTTGTCGGACTCGGGGCGCTGGCCGAAGGCGCCGCGCTGCGGCGGGCCGGTGGGTGCGGCCGGTTCGGCGTCGGCGGGTGCGGCGGTGACGGCCGCACGGCGGGCACGGTCGGTCGCGGCCTGCTGGATCTGGCCGCGCTGGTTGCGAACCTCGACCCCGCCGGAGTCGCTCGGGGCGGTGAAGCTCAGCTTCTCCTCCGAGGACTCGGCCGGCGGGGTCAGCCCCTTGGCCGCGACGATCGGCGCGTCGACGGTGCCGGCCGGCTGGGAGACCTCGACCTCGAGGTTGAACAGGAAGCCGACGGTTTCCTCGCGGATCTGGCCCATCATCTGCTGGAACATGGCGAAGCCCTCACGCTGGTACTCGACCAGCGGGTCACGCTGCGCCATCGCGCGCAGGCCGATGCCGTCCTTGAGGTAGTCCATCTCGTAGAGGTGCTCGCGCCAGCGACGGTCGATGACCGACAGCACGACGCGGCGTTCCAGCTCGCGCATCGCGGGTGAGCCGAGCGATTCCTCGCGGCGGGAGTAGGCGACCTTGGCGTCGGAGATAATCTCCCGGCGCATGAAGTCCCGGTTGATCTTGCCCTTGTTGCCCACCTCCGAGATGACCTCGTCGATGGTGAGACCCACCGGGTAGAGCGTCTTCAGTTCGGTCCACAGGGCGTCGAAGTCCCAGTCGTCGCCGTTGCCCTCACCGGTGTGCACATCCAGCACCTCGTCGATGACGTCTTCGAGGAACCGTTGGGTGCGTTCGTGCAGGTCGTCACCCTCGAGGATGTGCCGGCGGTCGCCGTAGATCGCCTCGCGCTGGCGGTTGAGCACGTCGTCGTACTTGAGCACGTTCTTGCGGATCTCGGCGTTGCGACCCTCGACCTGCGACTGGGCGCTGCGAATGGCGCGGCTGACCACCTTGGATTCGATGGCCATGTCGTCGGGGACGCCCTGGCGGCCCATCAGGCTCTCGGCAGCGCCGGCGTTGAACAGGCGCATCAGGTCGTCGGTGAGCGAGAGGTAGAACCGGCTTTCGCCCGGGTCGCCCTGGCGGCCGCTGCGGCCGCGCAGCTGGTTGTCGATGCGTCGCGACTCGTGGCGTTCGGTGCCGAGCACGTACAGTCCGCCGGCGGCGATGACCTTGTCGGCTTCCTCCGACACCTCGGCCTTGACTGCGGCGAAAACGTCGTCCCATTCCTTCTCGTACTCGTCGGGGGTCTCCACCGGGCTCAGGCCCTTGGCGTTCATCGCGGCGACGGCGAGGAACTCGGCGTTGCCGCCGAGCATCACATCGGTGCCACGGCCGGCCATGTTGGTGGCAACGGTGACCGAGCCCAGGCGCCCGGCCTGGGCGACGATGGCAGCCTCACGGGCGTGGTTCTTGGCGTTCAGGACCTCGTGGCGAACACCCTTCTTCGCCAGCAGGCGGGAGAGGTACTCGCTTTTCTCGACGCTGGTGGTGCCCACCAGGACCGGCTGGCCGTTGGCGTGGCGTTCGACGATGTCTTCGACGACCTGGCCGAACTTGGCCTCTTCGTTCTTGTAGATCAGGTCGGACTGGTCGATGCGCTGCATCGGCTTGTTCGTGGGGATGGCGACGACGCCGAGCTTGTAGGTGCTCATGAATTCGGCGGCTTCGGTCTCGGCGGTTCCGGTCATGCCGGAGATCTTCGAGTACAGGCGGAAGTAGTTCTGCAGGGTCACCGTGGCCAGGGTCTGGTTCTCGGCCTTGACCGCCACGCCCTCCTTGGCCTCGATCGCCTGGTGGATGCCCTCGTTGTAGCGGCGGCCCATCAGGATCCGGCCGGTGTGCTCGTCGACGATGAGCACCTCGCCGTTCATGACGACGTAGTCCTTGTCCTTCTTGAACAGGGCGTTGGCCTTGATGGCGTTGTTCAGGAACGAGATCAGCGGGGTGTTCGCCGACTCGTAGAGGTTGTCGATGCCGAGGTAGTCCTCGACCTTTTCGATGCCGGGTTCGAGCACACCGACGGTGCGCTTCTTCTCGTCGACCTCGAAGTCCTCGTCGACGACGAGGCGCTTGGCGAGGCTGGCGAACTCGGTGAACCAGCGGTTCGCCTCCCCCGACGCGGGGCCGGAGATGATCAGCGGGGTGCGTGCCTCGTCGATGAGGATCGAGTCGACCTCGTCGACGATGGCGTAGTAGTGACCCCGCTGCACCATGTCGGTGGCCTGCCACGCCATGTTGTCGCGCAGGTAGTCGAAGCCGAACTCGTTGTTCGTGCCGTAAGTGATGTCGCAGGCGTACATCTCGCGACGCTGCGCCGGGGTCTGGCCGGAGACGATGCATCCGGTGGTCATGCCCAGGGCGCGGAACACGCGGCCCATCAGCTCACTCTGGTAGCTGGCCAGGTAGTCGTTCACCGTGATCACGTGCACACCACGGCTGGTGATGGCGTTCAGGTAGGCGGCGGTGGTGGCGACCAGGGTCTTGCCCTCACCGGTTTTCATCTCGGCGATGTTGCCGAGGTGCAGGGCGGCGCCGCCCATGAGCTGCACGTCGAAGTGGCGCAGACCCAGGGTGCGGGTCGAGGCCTCACGCACCGCGGCGAACGCCTCGGGCAGCAAATCGTCCAGCGACTCACCGCCCGAGTAGCGCTCACGCAATTGCACGGTTTCGTTCTTCAGCTCCTCATCGCTGAGGGTGCTGAAGTCGTCTTCCAGCGCATTGATGGCCTTTGCGTAGCTCTCGAGCCGACGCAGAATGCGCCCCTCGCCAACACGAAGAACTTTTTCCAGTATTCCGGCCACGAATGCACTCCACTAGTCGTCACGGCGTGGGTGAACACGCCTGTCGTCCGGTCGGACGCACGTAGCGCCGACCTAGCCGGCAACTATAGCAATGCTAGTTGGTCAGGAGCTGGACTGGCTGGACACCGCGGCCAGCACCCCGGCCTGCTCGGAGTTCGGATCCAGTTCGATGACGCCGTAGTCCCAGCCCTTGCGCCGGTAGACGACGCTGGGCCGGTGGGATTCGGCGTCCTGGAACAGGTAGAAGTCGTGGCCGACCAGTTCCATGAAGTACAGGGCGTCGTCCACCGTCATCGGGGCAGCGGAGAAGACCTTGCGCCGGATGACCACCGGGCTGTAGACCTCGTCGACCTCGTCGGCCACCTCGGCCTCGTCGGACACCACCTGGATCGCCCCGGTCCGCACCCGCTCCAGGGTCTCACCGTCGGCTGGGACGATGTCGATCACGGCAAAGCCGGTGGACGAGGCATCGTGCAGCGACGTGGGGCGGTGGGCCCCTCCGCGGTGCACCTTGCGGCGGTCCTTGGCCCGGCGCACCCGCTCGAGGAGTCGGCCGAGTGCGATGTCGAAGGCTGCGTACTTGTCGCCTCCTTCGGCTTCGGCCCGAACGACGGGCCCTTTGCCGATGAGCGTGAGTTCCACGCGGTCGTTACCGGCGGCGCCGCTCTTTTCGGTGTGACGACTGACCTTGATTTCCAGGGCGAGGGCCTTATCGGCGAGGCCGGCGATCTTCTCGGCCTTCTCCGTCGCATATTCCCGGAAGCGATCAGTGATCCCCAGGTTCCGTCCAACAATGTTAGTTTCCATGACGACCTCCAGATCTGGCGAACCGCCCCTGATCCGGGCGATTGGTACGCGCCTTTGGCACCAACCGTAGTCGCGCCGACCGGATATGTCACAGCTTTTGTCAATCAGTTTCCCGTGAACGGTAGATGTCGGGATGGCGCCGGCGGGTTTGGGCGACTGTGGCCGCCCCGACCACCTCGCCGCCGGCCTGCCGAATGGCTCGCCGCGCCTCCAGCAGAGTGGCCCCGGTTGTGACGATGTCATCAACGAGCACGATCCGGCTCCCCACGAGAGACCGGGTGGCCCGCAACGAGCCGCTGCGGTTGTCCAGCCGCTGCTGCCGGCCCAGCCCGACCTGGTCCGCCACGGTACCGCACGGCCGAAGGGCCGCTGTCGCTCGCAGGCCTGCCCGGCGCAGCAGCAGGTCGACGGGATTGAAACCACGCGCCCGCCAGGCGCGGCGGGAGGACGGCACCGTGACCAGCAGGATGCCGCCGTCGGCCGGTTCAGGAGGTGCGGCCGGCTGGGCGGCCCGCACGGCCGCCGCCACCGCCAGGCGGAGTGCCGCGGCGAGCGCCGGCGCGGCATCCGTTCGCCCCCCGTCCTTGTACGCGACCAACACCCGGCCGACCACGTCGGAATAGTCCAGTGCCGACCAGACCGTGAGGTCCTCACGGTACGCGGCCGTCGGCGTGCCCGTGAGGGCGCCCGAGCAGGCGGTGCAGAGCGCCCGGTCTGCTCGGCCGCAGCCGCTGCACTCGGTGGGCATGAGTACCGCCCAGGCATCGAGGATGGCGTCGCGGGCGAACGCGCGCACCGCCTCCAGCACCGGTTGGCCACTGATCATCCCGCCAGCGTCGCGCGCTCGCGCCATCCAGCCGGCCCGGCCGGCACTCCTGTGCGTCGGCACGGACGGGACCTTGGTGTGGAGGAGCGCTGTCAGCCGCCGGTGCCCTGCTGGGTCGCCACGAGCGTGACCGCGTCGATGCGTTCCTGCCAGCCGATTCCGCGCTGCACCAGAAGCGAGCCGTCCACCGACAGTGCCCTCAGGTCGCGCAGCAGATTGCTCCCCGTGATGGTGCTGATTCCCGCCGACGATTCGAGCTGCACACTGGCGCCACCGATCTCGTGTGCGGTAATGCGGTTTTCGCCGTCCGGCTGCAGGCTCAGGTACGCCACCGTGGCCTGGTCGATCCAGGTGGCGTCGACCGGGGTCCCGGTGTCTGCGGCCAGCTGCACGGGGTCGCCCAGGCCGACCGGGGCGCCGTTCTCCCGCAGCACCGCGGCCATCACCAGGCGCAGTTCGCCGGCTGCGCGGAGCAGCGCGATCACCCGGGTGCCGTCTCGGGAGACCTTCAGCGCCGTGATCGCCGACGCATCCTGCCAGGGTGTCGGAACGGCCTGCGCGGCGCCCTGGGTGTTGTACACGAAGAGTTCGTTCGGCCGGTCCGTCGGAACCGACCAGACGTACCCGGAGCCGTCGATGGACGGTGCGAGGAGGTTCAGCCGGGGATCCAGTTGCCTGGCGTCCTCGCCCACCCTGACCCCGTAGACCCCGGATCCGGTGAGGACCGCCGCCGCTGTCTGCGAGGGTGACAGGGTGACCGCGCTGGGGGTGAGGGCGGCGATGGACTCCGACAGCCCGGAGAGCAGGCTGATGGTCTTCCCGGTCGCGGCGAGGAAGCCGAATTCACCGTCCCGCAGCACCAGGGCCCGCGCATCCACCCGGGGATTCACCTGGGGTTCGTTGCCCCCGAGCGCGGCGATGTCCTGAGAGTTGCGGTTGATCGTGATCGTGACGGTGAGACCGGCCGGCAGGCTGTTCTCCAGTTGGCTCTTCATCCGCTGCAGGGCCACCGCGTCGGCGTTCAACGCTTCGCTGTTCAGGTCCACCTTGGCGTCCCTGGCCACGACGGTGACGGCGTCCGCGGTGAGGGCAGTGCCCTCGGGGAAGGCCGACGTCACCGCGCCGGCGAGCCATTCGCTGGGTCCGCTGAGCACACCATTGACGATTTTGGTCGGCATGGAAGCCCCGCGCGGGTACCAGCGCACGTCGGGCACCAGGAACTGGTAGTCCGGGTCGAAGAAGTACAGCGACTGCGCACTGAAGACGTCCTCGAAGGTGCTCTGGTCGAGCACGGTGCCGTTGGGGGCCGCGCTGATCCGCCACTCGCCGTCCACCTGCGCGAATTCATAGCGGAGCTGCACATTCGCCGACGCGACATCCTCGTGGTACTCGCCGATCGAGTTGACCTCGGCCACCGGCCGTACCGACACGAGCATCGCGGTCTCGTCGACGGGGGCGATGATGCGGCCGGAGCCGTCCTCCACGGTGACACCGCTGTCGGACTTCCAGGTGTCGCTGAAATCGGCTGTCAGGAATTCCCTGGCGATCTCGTAGTTGTTGTCAGGGCTCGTGGCGGCGCCGATGAATCCGGTCAGGATCTCTTCCATCGACGCCCCGTCGCGTGGCCGGTCGGGGAGGAAGACCGGGGCCGGGTTCTCGCCGGCCACCACGTCCTGCCCGGCCTGCACGACGCCGTTGCGAGGGATGCTCGAGCACCCGCCGAGCAGCAGGGTCAGCGCGGTGACGACGGCGAGGAGCCTGCCCGGGCTACGCATGGTGGTCTCTCCTCGGTTCGGCGTGCGGCGACACGAACCCTGTCGTCTCGGCATCCGCCGGCGGCAGGGGGTTGGGCGAAACGGTCAACGTGGCGCCGGCGGTGCGGGGCAGGGTCAACCGGAAGCAGGACCCGGCGCCGGGGCTTGACCAGACCTGCAGCCAGCCGCGGTGCACTGCGGCGTCCTCGAGGGAGATCGCCAGGCCGAGCCCGGTGCCGCCGATGGTGCGCTTGCGGGACGGGTCCGCACGCCAGAACCTGTCGAACACGTGACTGATCTCGGCCTGGGTCATGCCCATCCCGTGGTCCCGCACCGACAGCGCCACCGCGGATTCGTTGCTGTCCACCGACACGACGATCGGTTTGCCCTCGCCGTGTTCGATGGCGTTCCCGATGAGGTTGTTGACGATTCGGCGCACCCGGCGGGGATCCATCTCGGCGGCCAGGTGCCCGCCTGGCGCGACCAGCCTGAGGTCGCTGCCCTTGGAGTCACCGAGCGAGCGCATACTGTCGATGACGTCCTCCGCCAGGTGGACGAGGTTGGTGGGTTCGGACTCGAGCTGGACGGAGCCGGCGTCGTAGCGGCTGATCTCGAGCAGGTCGGCGAGGAGCAGCTCGAAGCGCTCCACCTGGGCGTGCAGCAGCTCCGCGGTGCGTTCGGTGGCCGGCGGGAACGTGGCCCGCTGGTCGTAGAGGAGATCACCGGCCAGTCGGATGGTGGTCAGGGGGGTGCGGAGCTCGTGGGAGACGTCGGAAACGAAACGCTGCTGCACCTCGGACAGGTCGGCGAGTTCCTTGATCTGGCTTTGCAGGCTGTCGGCCATGCCGTTGAACGACCGGGCCAGAGTCGCGATCACGTCCTCGCCCTTTTCTGGGATACGAACGCCCAGGTCACCGGAAGCCAGCTTCTGACTGGTCTCCGCCGCGACCTGGATCGGCGAGACGACGAAGCGCACGACGATCCAGGTGACCGCGCCGATCAGAACGATCAGGGCCAGCCCGGCACCGCCCAAGGTGCGCTGGACGAAGAGCAGGGTCGATTCGGCGTCGGCGAGACTGTAGCCGATGTATAGCTCGTACCGGCCGGCAACGGGGACGGTGATCTGTGAGCCGACGACGATGCCGGGGATGGATGAGCCGTCGTCGGAGGCCAGCGTCACCGACTGCCAGAACTGCCCGTCCACGTCGTCTTGCACGGTATCCCGCAGATCCGATGAGATGACGGCAGTGTTGGTCCCGAACGTGGACGAGTCCTGGGGTGCGACGGTAGACGATTCCTGCCCCGGCACCCTGAAGACGGCGACCAGCCGGCTCGATGACGCCGCGGAGATCGACGTGCGTGCGGACTCCAGCAGGGTCTGCACCTGCACCCTGTCCGCGGCATCCGAGGAGTCCAGGATGCCCTGGGCGGCCCCGGTGGCCCGGTTGGAATCGACCAGGACCTGGGTCAACCGGGACTGGAACAGGTCGTTTCCCACGCTCACCGACATGTAGACGCCCACCAGCCCGATGGCGGCACCGGACGCCGCCACCGTGATGGCGACGGTGCGGAACTGCAGGGAGGACCGCCAGCTGCGCCGCAGTCGCCGGGTCAGGCGACGCCACGATCCCCAGGACCGCCAGTCCACCCTGTCCATATCGAACCGCGCCGCCACCGTGTCCCTAGCCGGCCGCGCCGGCGCGGTAGCCGACACCGCGCACCGTCATCACGATGCGGGGGTTGTCAGGGTCGTCCTCGACCTTGGCGCGCAAACGCTGCACGTGCACATTGACCAGCCGGGTGTCGGCCTTGTAGTGATAGCCCCACACCTGTTCGAGGAGCATCTCGCGGGTGAAGACCTGCGCGGGCTTGGAGGCCAGCGCCAGCAGCAGGTCGAACTCCAGCGGGGTGAGGTTGATGCTCTGGTCGCCGCGCTTCACCTCGTGACCGGCCGCGTCGACGACGAGGTCGCCGATCTGCAGGTTGGCGGGAGTCTCCACCGGAACCGGACGCAGCCTCGTGCGAATCCGGGCCACCAGTTCCTTGGGGTTGAACGGCTTGACCATGTAGTCGTCCGCGCCGGACTCCAGCCCCTTGACCACATCGGTCGTGTCTGACTTCGCCGTCAGCATGATGATGGGGGTGCCCGATTCGGCCCGGATCAAGCTGCAGACCTCGATGCCGTCCAGGCCGGGCAGCATGAGATCCAGGAGGACCAGGTCGGGCACGACGCTGTGGAACGCGTCGAGCGCCTGCGCCCCATCCGCGCAGAAGTGCGGCTCGAAGCCTTCACCCTGCAGCACGATGCCGATCATCTCAGCGAGTGCGGGGTCATCGTCGACAACCAGAATGCGTGAGTTCATTGATCCGTTTTCCGCCCGGTCACCGGCAATAACGCGCACGACACGGGCAATCTCTGGCACAAGAGTAGTCGACACGGCTCCGAGATGGCGCACAGGCCACACAGCGCAGTCCGGGTATGCCAGCATGGAGGCGTGACGGACCCTGACTGGCACCCCCCGACCAACTCCCCCGACGTGCCTCGCTACGGCGAATACGCCCAGGGGGGCACACCCGGCGCTGCCCAGCCGGCCCCGGTCGGCGGCTATCGGCCCGGCACGCCGCCCGCCTGGACCCCGCCGCCCAAGCCCGGCCTGATCCCGCTGCGCCCGCTCGGTTTCGGCACCCTACTGGGGGCGCCCTTCCAGGTCTTGCGGCGCAACCCCAAGGCCACCTTCGGCAGTGCGCTGATCGTGCAGGGCGCCACGCTCCTGGTCACCCTCCTGGTCGTCGGCGTAGTGAGCTTCTTCGCCCTCAGCCGGGTCGCGTCGGCGCCGATCGACGAACAGGATGCCGTCGAGGCCGGCGCGATGCTCACCATCGTGCTGTCCGCCCTCGTGCCGGTCGCCCTGGCCATCGTCGCATCCGCGCTTCTGCAGGGTGTGATTGTGCTCGAGGTTGCCCGGGCCACGCTGGGCGAGAAACTGCGCCTCGGCACGCTGTGGCGCCGGGTGGGCCGGCGGGTGTGGCCGCTGGTCGGTTGGACCCTGCTGCTCAGCGGGGCACTGCTGGTCGGCGTGCTGCTCATCGGCGGGCTGGTGTTCGTGTGCGTGCTCCTCGGCGGCGGCTGGATCGCTTTGGCCGTGATCGTCGGAGTCTTCGGCGGGCTGGGGCTCGTCGCACTTGGAGCCTGGGTCAGCACCAAGACGGCCGTCGTACCGAGCCTGATCGTGCTGGAACAGCTGAGCATCCGGCAGTCGATCCGGCGCTCGTGGTCGCTGACCGGCGGATTCTTCTGGCGCACCCTGGGCGTGTTGCTGCTCATCTCGGTCATCGTGAACGTGGTCGCACAGGTGGTCACCACCCCGCTGTCGCTCCTGTTCGGCGTGGTGCTCAGCCTGATCGACCCGAACGCCGCCTTCGAGTCCTACATCCCGGCCGGCGTGCTCTACATCCTCACGTTGCTGATCGGTCTGGTCATTGGCGCCGTCACCGCGGTCGTGCAATCGGCCGCCGTCGCCCTTATCTACATCGACCTGCGGATGCGTAAGGAAGGCCTCGACCTTGAACTGCAGCGTTTCGTCGAGGCGGCACCGGGCACCGAGGCAACCGATCCCTACCTCGCCCACACCGCGCC
Organism: Cryobacterium sp. SO1; assembly: GCF_004210215.2. Classification (NCBI taxonomy): domain Bacteria; kingdom Bacillati; phylum Actinomycetota; class Actinomycetes; order Micrococcales; family Microbacteriaceae; genus Cryobacterium; species Cryobacterium sp. SO1. The sequence goes on along the minus strand of NZ_CP067394.1, from coordinate 644,858 downwards.
AGCTGCCGCCGACGCTGCAACCCGCCCCGGCCCGGGGTCGCCCTGGGCATGATCGCGGGGTGGGGGCTGGTCCGGCCGGGAATGGATATCCCGGTGGAACCCAGCGCGCCCGACGCGCAGCAATGGCTGCGCGACGAACTCGCCAAGGCGCCGTACCAGGCAGCCCAGCCGACCTGGTTCGACCGGCTTTCCCAGGCCATCCTGGACTGGTTCTCCTCCCTCACCTTCGGCGGCGACGGCAGCAACGGCTGGATCCCGCTGATCGCCACAGTGCTCGGCATCGCCCTGCTGGTCGCCGCGATCCTCGTGTTCGGGCTGCCCCGGCGAGCCCGCCGCCGCAAGAGCGCCGCCGGATTGTTCACCTCCGACGATCGCCGCACCGCAGACCAGCTCCGCAAATCCGCCGCTGCGGCGGCATCGGCCGGCGACTGGACCCTCGCCAGCGAGGAAGCCTTCCGGGCCATCGCGCAGGGTCTGGCGGAACGCACGGTCCTGCGGCCGACGCCGGGAACGACGGCGCACAGCGTCGCCGAACTCGCTGCCGCGGCGTTCCCGGATGAACGGGCCCGGCTGCGCAACGGCGCGAACGTGTTCGAAAGCGTGCGCTACCTCGGCGGCACGGGAACCGAGCAGGGCTACACCGACCTGGTCGCCCTTGACGCCGCTCTGCGGGCCGCCCGGCCGCGTGCGGTGACTCCGGTGGCCCCGTGAGCCGGGTGTCGAGCACGCCCACGATTCGCGGGGCGCTGCGTCGTTCCTCGTTCTGGGTCATCGCCGGAGCCGGCGCCCTGCTGGTCGCCGTCATCGGTTTCGTCGTCGCCGGGGCAGGGGGCACCGCCGGTCCGCGGCTCGGGGCCGAGAACCCCGCCCCGGCCGGCGCGATGGCCGTCGTCGAAGTGCTCCGGCAGCAGGGCGTGACCGTCGTACCCGTCGACACCCTCGACGAGGCCGACGCCGCGACCGCCGCGGCGGGGACGGCCACCCTGTTCGTCTCCGACGAGTCCGGCTACCTCAGCTCGGACCAGCTCGGCCGGCTGGGCACCCTGGCCTCCCAGACCGTCATCGCCGACCCCGACTTCCTCGCCCTGCAGGCCCTGGCTCCCGAGGTCGGCTTCGGCGGCGTGTCAACGGCGGATGCGCCCGCTGCCCAGTGCACGGTTGCCGCCGCCGAGCGAGCCGGAACGATCTCACCAGGCGGCAAGACCCTCGGACTGCCCGCCGACACGGCCGGCTACGAGGGCTGCTTCCCCGGCGACAACAACACCTACTCGGTGATCGAACGGGTCACCGATGCGGGCACCATCACCCTGGTCGCCGACACCGCGGTGTTCGCCAACGACGAGATCGCCACCTACGGCAACGCCGCCCTGGCGCTCAATCTCCTCGGCAGCACCGACACCCTGGTCTGGTACCTGCCGACCCTGGCGGACGTGCCCGTCACCGGCCCGCCCTCCCTCGGCGCGCTCACCCCGGGCTGGGTCACGCCGGTGATACTCCTGCTGGCGGCCGTGACCATCGCCGCCATGGTCTGGCGCGGCCGCCGGTTCGGGCCACTGGTCGCGGAGAACCTGCCCGTCGTCGTGCGGGCCAACGAAACCATGGAGGGCCGCGCCCGGCTCTACGCCAGGGCCAACGCGCGGCTGCGCGCCGTTGACGCTATCCGGATCGGTGCGGTGGGCCGGATGGCCCAGACCGCCGGATTGCCCAGGACCGCCCCGGTCGACCTGGTGATCCGTACCGTCGCCGCGCTCACTGCCCGACCGCCGGACCAGGTGCACGCCGTGCTTCTCGGAGAGGTTCCGGGCAGCGACGCCGCCATGATGGACCTCTCCGACGCCGTCGACGAGTTGGAACGCGCCACCACCCTCGCTGCGCGCCCGCCAGGTGCCGGGCCCTCCCCCACAGCTCCCCCGTCAACTGGAAGAATGGAACCATGACCAGTCACGCCTCGACATCCGCCGAGATCAGCCCCGCCGACGGCTCGACCGACAGCCTGCGCCGGGCCCTCACCCAGGTGCGCACCGAGGTGGGCAAGGCCGTCGTCGGGCAGGACGGCGCCGTCACCGGGCTGATCATCGCCCTCCTCTCCCGCGGCCATGTGCTCCTGGAGGGTGTCCCCGGGGTGGCCAAGACCCTGCTGGTGCGGTCCCTGAGCCACGCCCTGAGCCTGGACACCAAACGGGTTCAGTTCACCCCGGACCTGATGCCGGGCGACGTGACCGGGTCGCTCATCTACGACGCGAAGGCCGGGGAGTTCGAGTTCCGCAACGGGCCTGTCTTCACCAATATCCTGCTCGCCGACGAGATCAACCGCACCCCACCCAAGACCCAGTCCGCCCTGCTGGAGGCCATGGAGGAACGCCAGGTCAGCGTGGACGGGCTGTCCCTACCGCTGCCGGAACCCTTCATCGTGGCCGCGACGATGAACCCGATCGAATACGAGGGCACCTACACTCTCCCGGAGGCTCAGCTGGACCGGTTCCTGCTGAAGCTTGTGCTCGACATTCCCGAGCGCGACGTCGAGCTCGAGGTGCTTCGCCGGCACGCGACCGGTTTCAGCCCGCGCGACCTCACCGCAGCCGGGGTCACCCCGGTGCTCGGCGCCGCCGAACTCGCCGCCGCCCAGGCCTCCGTCGCTGCCGTCGGTGCGAGCCCCGACGTCCTGGCATACATCGTCGACCTGGCCAGGGCCACCAGGCATAGCCCGTCGGCCAAGCTGGGGGTGAGCCCCCGGGGCACCACCGCCCTGCTCGCCGCGGCCAAGGCCTGGGCCTGGCTCAGCGGCTACGAGTCGATCACGCCCGACCACGTGCAGGCCATGGTGCTCCCGGTCTGGCGGCACCGCATCCAGCTGCGCCCGGAGGCAGAGCTCGAGGGGATCACCGTCGCCACGATCCTGCACGGCGTGCTGCAGCAGGTCCAGGTTCCGATCTAATCCGATGACTCGCACCCGATGACACTGACCGGCCGGTTTGTCCTCCTCGTCGCCCTCGGCGTCGTGCCCATTGTGCTGCTCGGCGGGACCACCGCCACCGCTGCGGCCGTCCTGGCCGGCTGGCTGCTGCTCGCCCTGACGCTCGGGAGCATCGACTTGGCCCTGGCCGCGTCACCGCGGAGGCTGTCCCTGGAGCGCGTGTTGCCGGCCAGGGTCCGGTTGGGTGAGGCGGTGACAAGCGAGCTCTACCTCAGCAACGAGGGTTCCCGCCGGCTGCGCGGCGTCGTGCGGGATGCGTGGCAGCCGTCGGCCGGCGCGGGCAACAACCGCACCGCGGTGCTCCTGCCCCCGGGGGAACGGCGCCTGGTCGAGTTGACGCTGGTGCCCACCCGGCGCGGCGAACGCACCGCGTCCCATGTGACGGTGCGCTCGACGGGCCCGCTGGGCCTGTGGGCCAGGCAGGCCACCCTCATCGCGCCCGCACGCATCAGGGTGCTGCCGCCGTTCCACTCCCGCAAGCACCTGCCGAGCCGAATCAGCCGACTCAAGGAGCTTGACGGCAGAACCAGCGTGCTGGTGCGCGGACAGGGCACCGAGTTCGACTCCCTGCGCGAGTACGTACGCGGCGACGACGTCCGGTCCATCGACTGGCGTGCCACGGCCCGCCGCAACGACGTCGTGGTGCGCACCTGGCGACCCGAACGCGACCGCCGCATCGTCATCGTCATCGACACCGGCCGCACCTCTGCCGCCCGGGTCGCCGACGAGCCGCGCCTGGACACCGCGTTCGAAGCTGCGTTGCTCCTGGCCGCGCTGGCCTCCAGGGCCGGCGACCGGGTTGACTTCCTGGCCTGGGACCGCCGGGTGCGGGCCAGGGTGCAGGGCGCGTCGGGAGCGGAGCTGCTGAGCCGCATGGTGGACGGCATGGCGCTGATCGAGCCGGAGCTCATCGAGATGGACTGGACGGCGTTGCCCGGGCAGATCCGAGCGGTCACCGGCCAGCACGCCCTGGTGGTCCTGCTCACCCCGATGGATGCGCCCGGAGCGTCCACCGGGCTGCTGTCGGTATTGGGTCAGCTGACCGCCAGGCACACGGTGCTGGTGGCGTCGGTGACGGACCCGACGGTCGTTGGGCTGACCCGCAGCCGCAGCACCCGCGAAGACGTCTACCGCGCCGCGTCGGCCGAACGCACCCTGTTGGACCAGAAGAGGGTGGCGGCCGCGGTGCGCCAGCTCGGCGCCGACGTTGTCACCGGCGCCCCCGACGAGTTGCCACCGGCGTTGGCCGATCGGTACATCGCGCTCAAGGCGGCGGGCCGGCTCTAGCCGGATCGCCAGGGTCAGCCGGGGTCAGATGGACTCAGCCGGCGAAAACCCGGGCGCTGCCCGCTTCGAACTCCGCCAGGTCGCCGGTCTCGCCCGCGCGCACGGCTCGTCCGCCGAGCACCAGCATGTAGGCGAGGAAAGCGAGCAGGGCCGCGGCGCCGATGCCGATCTTCACCGGCCAGGGCCAGGGCGCCGGGGTCACGAACCCCTCGAGGATGCCGGATACCAGCAGCACGAACACCAACCCGATGGCCACCGTGAACAGGGCCCTGGCATCCTCGGCCAACGCCTGGCCGCGGGTCCGGGCGCCCGGCGCGATCCAGGCCCAGAAGATCCGAAGCCCAGCGGCCGCCGCCACGAAGATCGCCGTCAACTCGAGCAGGCCGTGCGGGGCGATGTAGAGGAAGAAGGTGTCACCCTGGTCGTACGCGAACATGACAGCCGCGGTGACGCCGAGGTTCTGGGCGTTCTGCAGCACGATATAGGGCACGTAGACGCCCAGGATGCCGAAGGCCACACACTGCGCCGCGATCCAGGCGTTGTTGGTCCACACCCGCCCCGCGAATGAGGCAGCCGGATTCTCGGAGTAGTACGACACGAAGCTCTGGTTGGCCAGCTGCTCGAGCTCGGCGGGGGACCCGAAATTGGCCAGCACGTCGGGAGTGTTCGTGGCCCAGATCGCATACAGCGACGCGACGACGACGGTGACCACGGCCACCGCCAGGGTCAGCCAGCGCAGCCGGTACAGCGCGGCCGGCAGCTGGATGAGGAAAAACCGCGGTATCTGGGCGAGCACGTTCGTGCCCGCCCCGGTGAAGCGGAGCCTGGCGCGCGACAGGATCACGGAGAGCCGGTCGCCGTGCATCGTCGACCCGGCCGCCGTCTTGATGACAGACAGCTGGGTGGCCCCGGCCTGATAGGCCTGGATCAGTTCGTCCGACTGGGCTCCGCTGAGCTGCCGCCGGTGGCCGAGCTCGGCCAGGCGGTCCCATTCGGCGCGGTGCGCCGCTGAATACGCGTCAAGATCCATCTGCTTCAATAGTAGACATGGCGGAGCCTTGGAAAGCAGCCGATCACGGTGAAGATTCCCTGATCGAGCGCGAACTGGTGACCGGTGAGGCCGTCGCCCTCGATGTGCGGCCGGCCAGCGTGATCCTGCGCAGCGCCGGGACGATGATCGACTGGGTCGCCTATGTCGGCTTCTTCCTCCTGATGGCCCTCCTGGTTTCAGTGCTGTTCGGCGACGGCGTCGACGAGGCCCTGGCCCAGGCGCTGGCCATTTCCGGCCTGGTCTTCTCGCTGCTGATCGTGCCGATGCTGGTCGAGACCCTGTCGCACGGACGTTCGTTGGGACGCTGGGCCGTCGGCGCACGCATCGTCCGCGACGACGGCGGGGCCACCGGGCTGCGGCATTCTTTCATCCGCGCTCTGATGGGCGTGATCGAGATCTTCCTCACCTTCGGCGGCCTCGCGGTCACCTGTGCGCTGCTCAACTCCCGCTCCAAACGGCTCGGTGACCTCCTGGCGGGCACCTACAGCCAGCACGAACGCGTGCCCAGGTTCAGCGAGCCCAGCTTCGTGCTGCCTCCGGTCCTGGCGTCCTGGGCCGGGACCGTGGACGTCGCCCGGCTGCCCGACCGCCTGTCCCGACGGGTGGCGCAATTCCTCAGACAGGCGCACCAGCTCTCCCCGGACACCCGGGTGCGGTTGGCGGAGAGTCTCGCCGCCGAGGTGGCACCGTTCGTGTCCCCGGTGCCGGCCGTGCCGCCGGAGTACCTGCTCATCGGGGTCGCGGAGGTGCGGCGCAACCGTGAGTACACCGGTCACCTCCTCGAACGCGGACGCCTCGACAAGCTGGCCCCGGTCCTGACCGGCCGTCCCCACGACTTCCCCGACCGCTGACCCGCCGGATCCCCCGCCTTCCCCCACCCAAGCCCGCCTCCCCTCCCGCGAGCTGTGAGTTAAGCCCCGAAAACGAGCGTGGTGTGGTGCTTTTCTCACGGTTCGCGGATGCCCCGTCTCGCGTCGACCTCGGTGGTCGAGCTCGTCGAGACCAGGTGACGGGAGTGCGGGGCCGGAGCCGGCGGCGTGCGTGTGCGCGGGTCGCCTCGCGGGGTCTCGACGAGCTCGACCAGCGGGAGGGGTGCGTGTGCGCGGGTCGTGTCGCGGGGTCTGGACGAGCTCGACCAGCGGGGGTGGGTGCGGGTGGGGGTTAAACGCAGGAAAGCCACCCCGGTGGGGTGGCTTTCCTGTTTTCTAAGTTAAGTCCGGCGGTGTCCTACTCTCCCACAGGGTCCCCCCTGCAGTACCATCGGCGCAAAGAGTCTTAGCTTCCGGGTTCGGAATGTGACCGGGCGTTTCCCTCTTGCTATAGCCGCCGAAACACCTGGTGATGGTGAATCGATTCTATATTCTTCAGTTATAGAGCCCTCCGTGGAGGGCGTTGTTCTCGACCGTACATCGAGAACCACATAGTGGACGCAGAACAGCTTATTCAAACTGTGTGTTATCAAATTATCGGCTTATTAGTACCGGTCAGCTCCAAGAGTCTTTAGTCCTCTCTTCCACATCCGGCCTATCAACGCAGTAGTCTAGCTGCGAGCCTCTCCCCCTAAGGGATGGAAATCTCATCTCGAAGCCGGCTTCCCGCTTAGATGCTTTCAGCGGTTATCCGTTCCGAACGTAGCTAATCAGCGGTGCTCCTGGCGGAACAACTGACACACCAGAGGTTCGTCCATCCCGGTCCTCTCGTACTAGGGATAGATCTTCTCAAATTTCCTGCGCGCGCAGCGGATAGGGACCGAACTGTCTCACGACGTTCTAAACCCAGCTCGCGTACCGCTTTAATGGGCGAACAGCCCAACCCTTGGGACCTACTCCAGCCCCAGGATGCGACGAGCCGACATCGAGGTGCCAAACCATGCCGTCGATATGGACTCTTGGGCAAGATCAGCCTGTTATCCCCGAGGTACCTTTTATCCGTTGAGCGACAGCGCTTCCACAAGCCACTGCCGGATCACTAGTCCCGACTTTCGTCCCTGCTCGACTTGTCAGTCTTACAGTCAAGCTCCCTTGTGCACTTACACTCGACACCTGATTGCCAACCAGGTTGAGGGAACCTTTGGGCGCCTCCGTTACTTTTTAGGAGGCAACCGCCCCAGTTAAACTACCCACCAGGCACTGTCCCTGAACCGGATCACGGTTCGAAGTTAGGTATCCAATATGACCAGAGTGGTATTTCAACGTTGACTCCACCTGAACTAGCGTCCAAGCTTCACAGTCTCCCACCTATCCTACACAAGCCACACCGAACACCAATACCAAGCTGTAGTAAAGGTCACGGGGTCTTTCCGTCCTGCTGCGCGTAACGAGCATCTTTACTCGTAATGCAATTTCGCCGAGTTCGCGGTTGAGACAGCTGGGAAGTCGTTACGCCATTCGTGCAGGTCGGAACTTACCCGACAAGGAATTTCGCTACCTTAGGATGGTTATAGTTACCACCGCCGTTTACTGGGGCTTAAATTCTCAGCTTCGCCTTGCGGCTAACCGTTCCTCTTAACCTTCCAGCACCGGGCAGGCGTCAGTCCGTATACATCGTCTTGCGACTTGGCACGGACCTGTGTTTTTAGTAAACAGTCGCTTCCCACTGGTCTCTGCGGCCTTCGAACGCTCCAGGAGTAAATCCCTTCACGCCTCAGGCCCCCCTTCTCCCGAAGTTACGGGGGCATTTTGCCGAGTTCCTTAACCACGATTCTCTCGATCTCCTTAGTATTCTCTACCTGATCACCTGAGTCGGTTTGGGGTACGGGTGACTAGAACCTCGCGTCGATGCTTTTCTTGGCAGCATAGGATCACTGATTTCACCCTCACGGGCTACCCATCGGGTCTCAGCCTTATATGAGAGACGGATTTGCCTATCTCTCGGCCTACATCCTTAGACCGGGACAACCATCGCCCGGCTCAGCTACCTTCCTGCGTCACACCTGTTAATACGCTAACCGCACCAGCATAGGGTCGCACGCTAGGCCTCACGCTTCACCCCGAAGGGATCCATCTAGAGGATTCAGATGCTTAGCATTACTGGATTAGCTTGGACGGTTCTTCGTCAGTACGGGAATATCAACCCGTTGTCCATCGACTACGCCTGTCGGCCTCGCCTTAGGTCCCGACTTACCCAGGGCGGATTAGCCTGGCCCTGGAAACCTTGATCTTTCGGAGGACGGGTTTCTCACCCGTCTTTCGCTACTCATGCCTGCATTCTCACTCGTGTAGCCTCCACGGCTGGTTTACACCGCCGCTTCGCTGGCCACACGACGCTCTCCTACCCATCAACACGGCTGAACCAACACCCCTTGGGTGCGGCTTACCAAAAATATCAATGCCACAACTTCGGTGGCGTGCTTGAGCCCCGTTACATTGTCGGCGCGGAATCACTTGACCAGTGAGCTATTACGCACTCTTTCAAGGGTGGCTGCTTCTAAGCCAACCTCCTGGTTGTCTATGCAACTCCACATCCTTTCCCACTTAGCACGCGCTTGGGGACCTTAGATGGTGGTCTGGGTTGTTTCCCTCTCGACGATGAAGCTTATCCCCCACCGTCTCACTGCTGCGCTCTCACTTACCGGCATTCGGAGTTTGGCTAACGTCAGTAACCTTTTAGGGCCCATCGGCTATCCAGTAGCTCTACCTCCGGCAAGAAACACGCAACGCTGCACCTAAATGCATTTCGGAGAGAACCAGCTATCACGAAGTTTGATTGGCCTTTCACCCCTATCCACAGCTCATCCCCTCCATTTTCAACTGAAGTGGGTTCGGTCCTCCACGACGTCTTACCGTCGCTTCAACCTGGCCATGGATAGATCACTTCGCTTCGGGTCTAGGACATGCGACTGAATCGCCCTATTCAGACTCGCTTTCGCTACGCATTCCCCTCTCGGGTTAAGCTCGCCACATATCACTAACTCGCAGGCTCATTCTTCAAAAGGCACGCTGTCACCAGAATCAGACTGGCTCCAACGGTTTGTAAGCAAACGGTTTCAGGTACTATTTCACTCCCCTCCCGGGGTACTTTTCACCTTTCCCTCACGGTACTTGTTCACTATCGGTCATGTAGGAGTATTTAGGCTTATCAGGTGGTCCTGACAGATTCACACGGGATTTCTCGGGCCCCGTGCTACTTGGGATACTCTTCGGGCGATTGCTGCATTTCGACTACGGGGTTCGCACCCTCTATGACCAGGCTTTCAATCCTGTTCGTCTATACAACGTTCTAACCCTCACGCTTCGGCAGAAGCAGCAGAAAAGTCCCGCAACCCCGACCATGCAACACCTGCCGGCTATCACACATGATCGGTTTAGCCTCTTCCGGGTTCGCTCGCCACTACTAACGGAATCACTATTGTTTTCTCTTCCTGTGGGTACTGAGATGTTTCACTTCCCCACGTTCCCTCTACCCGCCCTATATATTCAGGCGGGAGTCACCAGGTCACCTCACGGGCCTGGCGGGGTTTCCCCATTCGGACATCCTCGGATCACAGTTCGTTTATCAACTCCCCGAGGCTTATCGCAGATTACTACGTCCTTCTTCGGCTCTACATGCCAAGGCATTCACCGTTTGCTCTTGAAAATTTGAAATCACATGAGTTTGAATCGATTAAGTGCCACGAACAAAGTTCGTGACCGAAATTGACCAATGATCACACACTCAAAAAGTGTGTTGATCTTTGTAATTTGACCCCGAAGGGTTCAAATTTAAGATGCTCGCGTCCACTGTGTAGTTCTCAAAGTACGGGCGGTACCCCTCCAAGCCAGCGACCCCGAAGGATACGACTGCTGACAAGAAAAGGTCCAGAGGAAAAGTCCAACCGTGATCTCGACAAGCTCGATCAACGATTGTTCCGGTCCCTCAGGACCCAACAGCGTGCATATGCAAACCCGCCTGACCCAACCCTTTCCATTCACCGAAGTGAAGTACTGAGATCGAACCGATTGGTTCTGCATCAATGTCAATGTTCCACCCATGAGCGCCATCGAAGAACATTCGTCTTCGTATGACTTGGCACCGTGAATCTCCCTGTATACAGAGGAGAGGTGCTGTGCTCCTTAGAAAGGAGGTGATCCAGCCGCACCTTCCGGTACGGCTACCTTGTTACGACTTAGTCCTAATCACCGATCCCACCTTCGACAGCTCCATCCCTTACGGGTTTGGCCACTGGCTTCGGGTGTTACCGACTTTCATGACTTGACGGGCGGTGTGTACAAGGCCCGGGAACGTATTCACCGCAGCGTTGCTGATCTGCGATTACTAGCGACTCCGACTTCATGAGGTCGAGTTGCAGACCTCAATCCGAACTGAGACCGGCTTTTTGGGATTCGCTCCACCTTGCGGTATTGCAGCCCTTTGTACCGGCCATTGTAGCATGCGTGAAGCCCAAGACATAAGGGGCATGATGATTTGACGTCATCCCCACCTTCCTCCGAGTTGACCCCGGCAGTATCCCATGAGTTCCCACCATTACGTGCTGGCAACATAGGACGAGGGTTGCGCTCGTTGCGGGACTTAACCCAACATCTCACGACACGAGCTGACGACAACCATGCACCACCTGTATAGAGACCTTGCGGGGCAACTGTTTCCAGCCGTTTCCTCTATATGTCAAGCCTTGGTAAGGTTCTTCGCGTTGCATCGAATTAATCCGCATGCTCCGCCGCTTGTGCGGGCCCCCGTCAATTCCTTTGAGTTTTAGCCTTGCGGCCGTACTCCCCAGGCGGGGAACTTAATGCGTTAGCTGCGACACGGAGACCGTGGAATGGTCCCCACATCTAGTTCCCAACGTTTACGGCATGGACTACCAGGGTATCTAATCCTGTTCGCTCCCCATGCTTTCGCTCCTCAGCGTCAGTTACGGCCCAGAGATCTGCCTTCGCCATTGGTGTTCCTCCTGATATCTGCGCATTCCACCGCTACACCAGGAATTCCAATCTCCCCTACCGCACTCTAGTCTGCCCGTACCCACTGCAGACCCGAGGTTGAGCCTCGGGATTTCACAGCAGACGCGACAAACCGCCTACGAGCTCTTTACGCCCAATAATTCCGGACAACGCTTGCACCCTACGTATTACCGCGGCTGCTGGCACGTAGTTAGCCGGTGCTTTTTCTGCAGGTACCGTCACTTTCGCTTCTTCCCTACTAAAAGAGGTTTACAACCCGAAGGCCGTCGTCCCTCACGCGGCGTTGCTGCATCAGGCTTGCGCCCATTGTGCAATATTCCCCACTGCTGCCTCCCGTAGGAGTCTGGGCCGTGTCTCAGTCCCAGTGTGGCCGGTCACCCTCTCAGGCCGGCTACCCGTCGTCGCCTTGGTGAGCCATTACCTCACCAACTAGCTGATAGGCCGCGAGTCCATCCCAAACCGAAATTCTTTCCAACTCCTAGCCATGCGGCTGAAGCTCGTATCCGGTATTAGACACCGTTTCCAGTGCTTATCCCAGAGTTTGGGGCAGGTTACTCACGTGTTACTCACCCGTTCGCCACTGATCAGAAGAAGCAAGCTCCCTCATCACCGTTCGACTTGCATGTGTTAAGCACGCCGCCAGCGTTCGTCCTGAGCCAGGATCAAACTCTCCGTAAATGTTCAATAGCCTCACCGAGCAAGCTCAGTGGGCACATCTAGTGTGTCTAGCCGCCGGAATAGGCGAACAAGACACAAGTTTGAAACTGACAGAACAAATCATTACTGACTTGCTTTGTTGTTTAAATGTTTTCCAAAGGAATCTCCTGGCCCTTCACCGCTAGAAACGGATCCAAACCACGAGGTTTTTGGCATTTGACATTGTGCACGCTGTTGAGTTCTCAAGGATCGGACGCACCCGACTTCAAGCCTGAAAGGCTGTCGCTCCGGGGCAACTGTACTATCCTAGCCTCGGCTCGAATCACTGTCAAATCGGCTGAGTGGCGTGTTTTCGGCAAGCTACTGCCTGAAGACAATCCGCTCGATCAATTCGAGGATCGAACAAAGAGCTGATTCCCGGCCATGACGAGTCGAAACCTCGAAAACGAGTTAGTTTGTCGTGACTGAGATTTGGTCCCGCTTGAGGCCAGAAGCGCTACGGCTTTCCGAACCTGTGGGGTGACGTGAGATGACATTACGGGGATTCCGAGAGGGCCGCAAATCACCTCTGACGCCCGGGCGTGTCGGCCCTTGACGGCGTGAATCGGGGTCTCCCCACGAGGATCAGGTGGGGTACGGCGCGGTCCGGGCGGCATCCTCGACGGAGGTGAGGCGATGCCGAATCATTTGCCAACCCTGAGGCGGAGTGGTCAGGCGCGCGTGGCGTGCGCACAAGTCATAGGTATGCGGTTCGTGGCTGCCTGCGAGCGGACCGAGCACGGCCATGGAGTCGGCGTACGAGAACGTCAGGGTCGCCACGGCTTCGTCGCGGCAGGATATTCGTGAGCACGGTCTTACTGACATGGTGATTGAAGGATACCGCCGATGCCCCGCACGTAGACTGACGGTATGCCTCGTTCACGCCGCGCAACCGTGCAACCGGCCACATCCCGGGGCCGGGGCCGGGACCGGCACGGCCGCGGCATCCGGAGTTCTGCCACTGGTCCCTTCCTCCCGCCGTTGAGGACACGGATCGACACCTTTGACATGACGATTGCGTCGACTGTCGACTACTTGCGGATGGTCTGGCCCACCGAACTGGCTGACGTCAGCTTCGAAGTGGCTCCGGGGCCCATGGACGTGATCTCCGGTGTCGGGGTCGAGCGCTACGCCGTGGATGCCCGTGCCCGCCGCATCACCTTCTTTCGGCTGCCCATCCAACGGTTGAGCCGGCTGCACCGCATTGACGAGCTCCATCAGCGCATGGTCATTGAGAGCTGCGTGTTCCGTGGTGTGGCCGAGTTGCTGGGCAAAGACCCCTGGGATCTCGCGCCCGACCGGTTCCGACACTTCTAGGGGACGCTCCCCAGCACCGCCCAGGTCGCGCTTGTCCCCGGACAGGCGCGATTTTTGTTGCCGCTGATCTTTTTTCCACCAAGACCAAACCTTTTCTGCCGGGGGGCCGAATCACCTGCATACCAAGCAACACCCCGCACCACCACCCCACACCACCACCCCACAGCAAAGGATCACATCATGCGCAGCTTCACCAAGACCGCACTCGGACTGACCACCGCCGGCCTGCTCATCACCGGCCTCGCCGCCTGCTCCACGGACGAAAGCACGGCGTCGACGCCGTCCTCCAGCTCCTCCAGCAGCAGCTCCTCCGCCGAAGCCACCCCCACCCCGCTGGCCTCGATCCCCGCCCTCACCGGCGTCGACACCTCCGTCCTCCTCGACGCCGACTTCGCCGCCGCCCTCACCAGCCTGGGCCTGACCCCCGGCACCGTCGGCACCGCCACCCTCGAAGAAGGCAGCCTGCACTTCCCCATCACCGGCGGAAACGTGGACTACTACGACCCGGCCGAGGACTTCCGCCCCTACGTCCAGGGCAACATCGAGCACGAAGGCAGCGGCTTCTCCCTCACCGCCGGCGACACCGTCGTCGAACTGACCAACTTCACCATCGACCCCGGCACCTCGGAGCTCTTCGGCGACGTCACCGCCAACGGCGAGTCCGCCGCCACCCAGGTCAAGCTCTTCGACCTCTACGGCGGAACCCTCGAGCCCCTCCAGATGGACGGCGACAACGCCATCCTCACCGGCACCACCGTGCACATCTCCGCCGACGCCGCCGCCCTGCTGAACACCACCTTCAACACCGACGCCGTCGCCGACCAGCTCCTCGTGGGCATCGCCACCATCACCGTCAACACCAAGTAACCACCCGCACCACACCGCAGCACCGCCGCAGCACACGAACAACGGCCGAGCACCCGCTCGGCCGTTTTTCGCGCCCCCCAGAAGCTCGCGAAAGTGGACGCGGACGGACTCGCCCCGGGAGATCACTCGGGACTTCACGACGATGACCCCTCCGGGTAGATTCCCGGAAAGGTCGCCTACCCTCGACAAGGGGTCGCGGTGGCCCCCGGCCGATATGACTGGGTACGAATGGGAGAGAGCTCGACCATGACCACCCCCACCTCGACACTGCGCCGCGCGGCCACGCCGGCCGCCGGCCGCATCCCGGTGCGTGCCTCGGGGCGCGACGCGCTGCTGGTCGGGCTGTTCGGCACCCTGCTCACGCTCGCCTGGTCCTGGCAGCCGTCGATCTGGTTCGACGAAGCTGCGACGGTTTCCGCCACCATGCGCAGCTGGCCCGAGCTAGCCCGGATGCTCCTGAGCATCGATGCCGTGCACGGCCTGTACTACGCGGGCATGCATCTCTGGCTCGATCTCGTGGGCTATTCGCCGTTTGCGTTGCGGTTGCCGAGCGCCGTCTGTGTCGGGCTCGCGGCCGCGCTGACCGTCATACTGGTTCGTTCCCGGGCCAGCCGTCGCGCCGCCGTGCTCGCGGGTGCCGCCTTCTGCCTGCTGCCCCGGGTGACCTGGATGGGCGCAGAGGGCCGGTCCTACGCGCTGACCGCCGCCCTCGCGGTGGCGCTGACCCTGATCTTCCTGGCGGCCTGGCGTCGCGGCCCAGCGCCCCGGCGCATCCGCCTGCTCTGGTGGACCCTCTACGGCGCCGTCGCCGTCATCGCCACCGTCACCTTCATCTACCTCGCCTTCCTGGTCGGCGCCCACGGCCTGACCGCTCTGTGGACAGTGTGGGCCGGCCGGCGTCGTGACCGGGCAGCACGATCGTCGATGCTCGGCTGGGCCGTGGCCTCCGTCGCGGCCGCCGCACTGCTGCTGCCCTTCGCCCTCGGCGTGGTGGGCCAGTCCGGCCAGGTGAGCTGGATCGCCCCGATCAGCTGGGGCAGCTGGAACGGCGTATTCGTCACCCAGTGGTTCTACCTGAACCGGCCGTTCGCGGTCGCGGCATGGGCCCTGGTGATAGTCGGTGTCGTGATCCTGGGGCGCGCCGCCCACCGACGCCGCGCGACCGGACCGACTGTGCCGCGAGTGCAGGCAGGGAACCCGTCGCTGTTGGCCATCGCGGTGCCCTGGCTGGTCGTGCCCACGCTCGGGGTCATCGTCGCGTCGGCGATCGCCACACCGTTGTACTCGCCCCGCTACCTCACCTTCAGCGCACCGGCCGTGGCGATTCTGATCGGGGTGGCCCTGGATGCGCTGCGGCGCCGATGGTTGATCGTGGCCGCCCTGGTGGCGCTCGTCGGCCTGGCCGCACCCCAGTTCGTCGCCCAACGGCAGCCGGAGGCGAAGCAGAATTCGTCGTGGAGCGAGGTCGCCGAGCTCATCTCGGGCGAGCGGGCCGCCCACCCGGACGAGACCGCCGCCATCATCTACGGGCCGGTGCGCCAGCATCCGTCTGCGACCACCCGGGTGATCGCCTATTCGTATCCGGATGCCTTCGACCGGTTGATCGACGTGAAGCTGAAGACCCCCGCCGCCCAGTCCGGCGGGCTGTGGGAGACCCGCTACCCGCTGGACGCCGTGACCGACCGGTTCGACGGGGTCGACGCGGTCTGGCTGGTGACCAGCGACAAACAGGACTGGCGACCGAGCGTGACCGAGAAGCTCGCCGCCCTCGGCTACAGCCTCGACGAGGAATGGGGTCTGACCGGCGTGAACGTTTTGCGTTACGTGCGCTGAGGGTTCCTGCGGGTGGTGACGAGACGGGTGAGCGATCCCCGCCAACGCCCCAAAGCTCCCGGCCCGGCCCTCTGCACCGATACGATCACGATCAGCATCAGCGCGATGGCCAGCGAGACCCGGGTGACCGTGAGCGAGGGCACCAGCAGACGCACAGTCAGGGCCAGCGGGATCGCCAACCACTCCCAGCGGCCGCTGAGCGCGATGAACGGCAACAGCAGCAGCGCGTACCAGGGGTAGCGCGGGCTGAGCACCAGGAGGGTGCCGCCGATCATCAGGAGCTGGCCGAGCCACGGTCGCTCCGGGTCGGTCGTCCAGATGGTGACGACGGCCAAGCCGGCCAGCAGGATCGCCGCCACGACGATCGCGGAACTGCCCGGCGCGATCAGGGAGACCAGCGCGAACCTGGACCCGTCCTCGTAGCCTTCCTCGGTGAGATAGCCGGGCAGATAACCGAGCACGCCGATGCCGGTGGCCAGCACGTACGGCAGATAGAGCAACAAGAAGGTGGCGACGGCCGCGACGACGACCTTCCAGCCCTGCCGTTTGAGCATCGCGGGCGCGGCGATGGCGGGGATGAGCTTGACGCCGATGGCCACCCCGAGCAGGATCCCGCCACGAACGTACTTGGTGCTGCTGACCCAGAACGCTGCGGCGAGGACGAAGGCCACCCCGAGCAGGTCCACGTGCGAGTTGGTGATGCCCTCGGTCGCCACCAGCGGGCACCACGCCCAGAGCGCCGCGTGGCGTTGGTCGATGCCGCGGCGGCGCATGCCCACCAGCAGCATCCCGGTGATGCCCACGCACAGCAGCAGGCCGGTCAGTTGCAGCGGCCAGTAGCCGGCGTCGGGTCCGACGACGGCGCGAACGGCG
Source organism: Cryobacterium sp. SO1 (assembly GCF_004210215.2). Taxonomy (NCBI): domain Bacteria; kingdom Bacillati; phylum Actinomycetota; class Actinomycetes; order Micrococcales; family Microbacteriaceae; genus Cryobacterium; species Cryobacterium sp. SO1. The sequence goes on along the minus strand of NZ_CP067394.1, from coordinate 628,060 downwards.
GCGAAGTATATCTCGGCCGCCGGCGGATAGATGGTGGGCACCGTGGTGCGATTCAGCGCGGAACAGAGCGGCAGCCCGGTGTCCCGCGGCACGGTTTCGATGCGCTCGCCCACACACTCGGCCCCGCTATCGCCGGCCACCGGGGCGGGGAACAGCCAGTCCGGCCGCAGCCCGTCGACCCGGTCGTCCGACGGCACGTAGGCGTACGGCGAGATCCCGGCGTTCTGCACGATGCCGTCCCACGCGTAACGGGCGGAGTCGGTGCTCGTGTTGGGCGGGCCTGCCATCGCGGCCCCACCGATCACAACGGATCCGGCAAGCACGAGCACCACGACGGCGCGCCCCTTGACCCCGCGCAGCGCCACCACTGCGGCGGCGAACAGCAGCCAGAGTGCCGCGGTGCCCAGAAGCAACGGGACCGTGTCCCGGTGCGGCCTGAACAGGTCGAAGGCCACCACGAGAGCCGCGGTGAGGGCGGCGCTGGCGGCCAGGAGGATCGAAACGATGGCAATACGCACACAGCCATCCTCCCCGAGCGCGGACGCCACCCCGACCGGAGGGTGTCGGCGTCATCGAACCGTAATGATTCCGCCGGCTCCAGCCGCGGCCGAAGTGGTGGAATGGACTATGCGCCGATTGATGTACGAGGCCAGGACCCAGCTCGCCTCCCCGGTGCGAAACCCGCGGATGGCCACCGTGATCGGCCGCCTGCTCGGACTGGCTTTCCTGGTCTGTTTCGGCACCGGCCTATACAGCCATTTCCTGCAGCAACCGTTGCCCTGGATGACGTTCCCCACCCGGCCGGCCGGGCTCTACCAGGTGACCCAGGGCACCCATATCATCGCCGGGATCGCCTGCTTCCCCCTGCTGCTGGCCAAGCTCTACGTGGTCTTCCCCCAGCTGTTCCAGTACCCGCCGGTCACCTCGTTCGCCAACTTTCTCGAGCGGGCCTCGATCGCGCTCTTCGTGGGTGCCTCGCTCGTGGAGATCACGATCGGCCTGCTCAACACGTATCAGTGGTACCCGTTCCCCTTCCCGTTCAAGCAGGTGCACTTCGCCCTTGCCTTCGTGATCATCGGCTCCCTGGCCGTGCATATCGGTGTGAAGCTGCCTCTGATCGCGGCGCACTGGCGCGCCACGCCGGTGCCGGCCCCCGAGGAGCGGCACCCCGTCGACACCGGTATCGTCGAGACGCCCACCGGCCCTGACGCCGAGAATGCGCCGTCCTCAACCGAGGGCCTGCCCCGCACCCGCGGCCTGACCGGGCGGGTGCTCTCCTACATCGACCGGACCCCCGAGCTTCCGGCTCGCACCAGCCGCCGCGGCTTCCTGACCACCGTGGCGCTGTCGGTCACGGCCGTGGTCGGCCTCACGGCCGGGCAGACCTTCGCACCGCTGGACGCGGCCAACCTGTTCGGACCGCGCAAAAAAGGCGTCGGTCAGCAGGGCGTCCCCGTGAACCGCACCTCCGCCCAGGCCAAGGTGTCCACCACGGCCCTGGCGGCCGACTGGGTGCTCACCCTGGCCGTCGGCGGCACCGAACGTTCGTTCAGCCGTGCCGAGCTGGTCGCGCTCCCGCAGACCGACGTGGAGCTGCCCATCGCCTGTGTGGAGGGGTGGAGCCAGATGGCATCCTGGCGGGGTGTGCGCCTGCGCGACCTCGTCGACCTGGCCGGCGGCTCCCCCGACGCCGACCTCAGGCTGATCAGCCTCGAGCAGCGCGGCGGCTTCAAGCAGACCGAGATGGGCAGCGAGTATGTGCGTGACTCGCTGACCCTGGTGGCCCTGGAGCTGAACGGCGAGACCCTCGACCTCGAGCACGGCTACCCGGCGCGCATGATCGCGCCCGGCCGGCCGGGCGTTCTGCAGACCAAATGGCTCAGCCGGATCGAGGCGATCAACGCGTGACGACCACACTATCCCCGGCCCCGCCGACGAGGCGGATGCGCGCGGCGCGCGTCATCCTCATCGCCGTCGGCGTGTTCGGCCTCGCCTTCGGAGCCTACGTCCTGGTCGACACCGTGGCACTGCGGCGACTGCCGGGGCTTGCCCTCTGGATCGGCGCGGCCATTGTGCTGCACGACGCCGTGATCTCCCCGCTGGTGTTCGGGTTGGGCGTCCTCACCCGCCGCGCCGGGCACCGGCTGGCCGGCAGCATCATCGTGACCGTGCAGGCCGCGATCGTTCTCGGTTCGTTGATGACGCTCATCGTGCTGCCGGCCATCGTGGCGCAGGATCTGGGACCCAACAATCCCAGCATCCTGCCGCTCGACTACGCGCTGAACCTGGGCCTGTTCTGGCTGGCGCTCGCGGTAGCCAGCGTGCTGGTCTCGCTCTGGTTCTACCTGCGCACCAGGCGGGCGAACCAGCGTCCGTCCCGAATCCAGTCCTGATCCACCCGGAGACCGGCCTTCTCGGCGCGCGCACGGAGCGGCACGATGCCGATCTCGGCCCACGGGAACGCTCCGCTGCGCCGACCCTGGCCGTCTTCGAGGGTGCCCTCGAAGGCATGGTCGCGATCGGGTTCCTGGCTGACTTCGACCACGAGAGCGCCGTCCTCGGCGAGCAGTTCGGCGCACCTCGCTAGAAGCGCCCCGGCGTCGCCGCCGATACCGATGTTGCCGTCCAGGAGTAAGGCCGTGCCCCAGCCGCCTTCGAGTGGCATCGAGGCGAAAACCGACCGGTTGAGCACGGTGAGACCGGCCGCGGTGGCGATGCGCACGGCTGTCGGTGACACGTCAACGCCGAGGGCCGACAGGCCGAGGTCCATGGCGGCCCTGACCATCCGGCCCGGTCCGCAGCCGATGTCGAGCACCGGCCCGGCGGCGCCGGTCAGCACGTCGAGGTCGGTGGCGTCAGCGCCTGCGCTCCAGCGGCCGGCATCCATCGGGGCCGCCGTCGGGGACTGCGCCGTGCTGCCGTGCAGGTACAGCACCGCGGACTCGTTCTGCAGTGCAGCCGCATACGGTTCGGTGCCGCCGGCGCCGAAGGTGGGACTCTGGGTGCGGCCGGAGAGCAGGGTCATCGCTCCGCCCCGTTCCGCCGGCTGACACCGAATCCGGCCAGCGCTGCGGCGAAACGGCCGTGCGGCGCGAGGGCGGCCACGTGGTGGGCGTCCTCGATGTGATCAACGTCGGTGAGGGTGGGCAGGAAGCGCACCCGGAGGCCGGCGGCGCGGAGCCTGGCGAGTTGGTGGTCGCCGGTGAAGCTTTCCGACATCGGCACCCCCCTGATGAGGTCGCCGTCAGGGTTCCGCAACGCCAGCGCCCAGAATCCACCGTCGGCGGCGGGGCCGAACCAGGCATCGACGTCGTCAGGCCAGTCCGCGAACAGCGGGGCGAGATCGGCGGCCGACACCTGGGGGGTGTCCATCCCGATCAACACGGCGGGTTCGCTGCAGCCGTCGAAGATCGCGCCGAGGCGTTCATCGAGGCCTCCGGTGACTTGGGGCACCACCTCGTAGCCGGCAGCGGCATCGGGGGCGACGATTCCGTCGAAGGCGAGCACCCGCCGGGTGGCGGGCAGAACGGCCACGGCTTCAAGGGTGTCATCGAGGCTGGCCGCGGCCAGCTCGGCAGCCTGGTCAAGGCTGAGCGGCGGGTGCAGCCGGGTCTTGACCTTGCCGGGCAGGCATTCCTTGGCGATGACGATCAGGGTGGTCATCGGCCGGCGTCCTTCAGGAGGCGCGACATGTCGGTGATGGCCGTGAGGGTGCCGCGCACGGTGCCGGTCACCTTACTGCGGCCCACCCTGGGGGCGTACGGGGTGTCGACTTCGCGGATGCGCCAGCCCTGTACGGCGGCCTTGAGGAACACCTCGAGCGGGTAGCCGCTGCGCCGGTCCTGGAGATCGAGGGACAGGAGGTCTTCTCGCCGTGCGGCCCGCATCGGGCCCAAGTCGTAAATGTTCACACCTGTTATTCGGCGCAGTCGCCAAGAAAGAGTGGAATTGGCTATCCGGGCGTGCAACGGCCACGACCCGGCGGTCGTCGGCCGGCGCCGGCCGAGCACCAGATCGGCGTCCCCGGCCGCGATGGGATCCACCACGAGGGGCAGGTCCTGCGGATCCATCGACGCGTCGGCGTCGCAGAACGCGACGATCGGAGCGGTCGCCCGCAGCAATCCGGCATGGGCGGCTGCCCCGAAGCCCCGGCGGGCCTCGAACACGACAGTGGCCCCCGCCGCTGCAGCGATCCTCGCCGAATCATCCGTGCAGCCGTTGTCGACGACTATGGCCCGGTAGCCCTCCGGCAGCCGGCCCAGCAACCAGGGCAGGGCCCCGGCTTCGTTCAGGCACGGCATGACGATGTCGACCAGGTATTCACTCACCCCTCGACACTAGGTCGGCCGGCCGACCGACACTCCGAGGGAAACGTTACGGACCTGTGAAGGATCCGGGCGGGAGGCGCCGGGCGGCCGGAGCGCCTATCCTTCAAGTGTGAACCCAACGCCTGCGACCGGGACCCCGGACATTCCGCGCCGCATCCTGGTCATCGATGACGACCCGACGGTCGCCGAGATCGTGTGCCGCTACCTGGTGGCTGCCGGCTTCATCGCGGACCAGGCGCACGACGGCCACAGCGGTCTCCGCCAGGCCGAGGAGCAGCGTCCCGACCTCGTGGTGCTTGACCGGTTGCTGCCCGCGCTGGACGGCATCGAGGTGTGCCGCCGCATCAAAGCCGCCTGGGAGACGCCCGTGATCATGCTGACCGCGCTGAACCAGGAAGAGGACCGGATCGACGGCCTGGAGGCGGGCGCAGACGACTACCTGGCCAAGCCGTTCTCACCGCGTGAGCTCGTCCTGCGGGTGCAGTCGGTGCTGCGGCGGAGCGTGCCGGAGCCGGTCCGCGGCGGCTCTGTGCAGGCGGGCCCGTTCACGTTGGACCTGGCGGCGCACGAGGTGCGGATGAACGGTGACGCCCTGGTGCTCACGGCCAGGGAGTTCGATCTGCTCGCCCACCTGATCGGCCGCCCCTACCGGGCGCTGAGCCGGGAGGAGCTGCTCAAGTCGGTGTGGGGCTGGGACTTCGGCGACCTGTCAACGGTGACAGTGCACGTGCGACGATTGCGGGAGAAGATCGAGGCCGACCCGACCCGACCGCGGCTGTTGAAGACCGTGTGGGGGGTCGGTTACCGGTTCGACCCTGAGCCGCTGGACGCCGCCCCGTCCGGCGACCAGGATGCCGGGGCGCGCCGATGAACGTCAACGGGCTCGTCAGCGTACTCGTCATCGCTCTGGCCTGCGCCGTCATCGTCGGGACGCTCGGCCTGCTGACCCTGCACCTGCTCGCCAGGTACTCCATGGTGCTGCAACTGGTCGTGGTGGCCCTGGCCACCATCGTGTCGGTGGTGAGCGGGATGGCCGCGGCAGCGTCCCTGATGTACGTGTCCGACCACGACCTCACGGTGTTCTACTTCGTTGCCGCGGTGGCCGGAAGCGTCTCACTGCTGATGGCGGCCCTGCTCGGGCGGTGGATCGCGCGCGACAGCCGGCACCTCACGCTCGCGGCGGCGAGCCTCGGCCGGGGCGAGCCGATCTTAGCGACGGAACGGCACAGCAACACCGAGTTCGCGACCCTCGCCGACCAGCTCGCGGCGACCGGCGCACGACTGCAGGAGTCCAGGGACCGCGAGAGCAAGAACGAGGCGTCCCGCCGGGAGCTCGTCGCCTGGATCTCCCACGACCTGCGCACGCCGCTGGCCGGCATCCGAGCCATGGCCGAGGCCCTTGAGGACGACATGGTCGAGGACCCGGCCCGCTACTACGGCCAGATCCGCAGCCAGGTGGACCGGCTGAACGGAATGGTCGACGACCTGTTCGAGCTGTCCCGGATCACGTCGGGCACCCTGCGGCTGACCATGGCGCGGGTTGCGCTGTACGACCTGATCAGCGACACCGTCGCGGATCTCGGTCCGGTCGCCAGGTCAAAATCGCTCGACCTGCGTTTTGAGGGTGCCATGGGCCTGACGATCCTGGCCGACCCGCGGGAGCTGGCCAGGGCGGTGGGCAACCTGGTGATGAACGCCGTGCAGCAGTCGGCTCCCGGCGGCGCCATCGTGGTGTCGGTCACCGAACACGTCGACGGCCGCGCCGTGATCTCAGTGCAGGACTCGGCCGGCGGCATCGAGCCGGCGGATCTGGGCCGGGTGTTCGAGCCCGGCTGGCGGGGCACCGAACCGCGCACCCCGGACGCCGAGTCCGCCAGCCAGGGCCGAGCGGGTCTCGGCCTGGCCATCGTCGACGGCATCGTGGCGGCGCACCACGGTGAGGTCACCGTGCAGAACACGCCGGGCGGCTGCCGGTTCGACGTGCTGCTGCCGGCGCACCCCGAGCCCGTCGAGGTCTGACCCCCGACCGGGGCCGGCTCAGAGAACGGCCGCCCGCAGCGGTGCCGTGGCGAATTCGCGCATCCCGTCGGCGAAGCTCATCGAGGGGCTCCAGCCGAGTTCGGTGCGCAGCCGCTCTGACGACGCGGTGATGTGCCGCACATCCCCGAGCCGGTACTCCCCGGTCACCACGGGCGCCGGCCCGTTGGCGGCGCTGCTGAGGGCCTCAGCCATGTCGCCGATGGTGTGCACGGTGCCGCTGCCCACGTTGAACGGGCGGAAGGTGCCGGCCGGCGAGCCGTCGGTCCAGTCGATCGCGGCGAGGTTGGCCGAGGCGATGTCCCGCACGTGCACGAAGTCCCGCCGTTGCCGGCCGTCCTCGTAGACCGTGGGCGCCTCGCCGCGCGCCAGGGCAGACCGGAACAGGGACGCGACACCGGCGTACGGGGTGTTCTGCGGCATCCCCGGGCCGTAGACGTTGTGGTACCGCAGCGCGGCCGCCCGGCCAGTGGTGCTGCGGCTCCAGGCTGTCGCGAGATACTCCTGGCCCAGCTTGCTGCTCGCGTAGACGTTGCGGGGGTCCAGCGGGTCGTCTTCTGCGACCAGAACGGGTTCCAGTTGCTCCCCCGTGACGGCATCGGTCGGGTCGAAGCGGCCGGCGTCGAGGTCGGTCGCATTCCGCGGCCCCGGACGAGCGAAACCGGTGGAGCTGCGGTAGCTGCCCTCGCCGTAGACGACCATTGAGGAGGCCAGCACCAACCGGTCGATCCCGGCGGCGGTCATGCCCGCCAGCAGCACCGCGGTGCCGACCTCGTTGCTGTGCACGTAGTCCGGTGCGTCGGAGAAGTCGACGCCAAGGCCCACCTTGGCGGCCTGGTGGCAGACCACGTCGATACCGCGCAGCGCATCCGCGACAGCCCCGGGGTCCGTGACATCGCCGACCACGAACTGGACGCGGGGATCGACGACGGGGAGTCCGCCGTGCACGTCCCGGCGGAGGGAATCGAGCACCCGCACCTGCCAGCCGCGGGCGAGGGCGGCATCGACGATGGCTCCGCCGATGAATCCGGCGCCGCCGGTGACAAGGAGGTGGTGGTCGCCGGCGGGCCCGCCGCCCGGCGCGTTGATGCTCTGGGTCACGGTGGGCTCCTTCTGTGGCGAGGTCAGTGCGAGTAGACCGGGATGGCCGCAGCCAGCGGCCCGATCGGGCTGAGGGTGAACGAGGAGGCTCGGCCGTCGCCAGAGTAGCTGACCGAGGCGGCGATGCCCTCTCCCCCGCTGAGCAGGTAGGTTTCGGAGGCGGCCACGGGCACCACGACGGACTGACCGGCGGCAACGCTGATTTGCACCTCCGCCGACCGGGACGCGGGGGTGAGGGTCAGTTCACTGTCCGACCCGGAGGTGTTGGCCAGGTGCAGGGACGGCGAGGAGCCGCCAGCGACGCTGACCACGAAGTCACCGTCCTGCGAGGCGGCCGCTGACGCCCAGGCGAAGTCGGCGCCGGCGCTGCCGGCCGCCGTGGTGACAGCCGCGGCGACCACGGGCTGGTCGGAGTTCAGCTTGACCGTGTAGTTGCCGGCGACGACGCCGGTCAACGGGATCTCGGTCGCGATGCCGGCCTGGATCTCGGTCTCCAGGGAGGTGCCGGTTGACGTGCCGTCTTCGCTCTGCACGCCGACGCTGACGGTCGCGTCGGTGGTGCCGGGAACCAGGACGCGCACCGTCGGGGTGTCGTCGGACACCGCGCCGACATCGACCGAGGTCTCGGCGGCCAGGTCGGAGACGACGACGCCGGGGATGGTCTGGACGGTCGCCGGGGTGGCCGTCGGCCCGCTGAGCTCGACCCCGCCGGGCTGGATCCCCCTGATCAGGCTCTGCTGGAGGGTCGCGGCGACCTGACCGCCGGTGGCCGTGACGTGCACGACCGGGGATCTGAGGTTGGGGGCGAGCCCCGCGAGGGACACGATCCGCTGGCTCCCCGGCTGCACCAGGATGCCCGTGGAGCCCGGGGCGTCCACCAGGCCGGCTTCGCCGTAGACGGTGAGGTCGACGGAGGCGACGACGGTGGTGGGATTGCTCAGCAGGACCAGGCTCGTGCGGCCGACATCCGTCGACCCGCTCACCAGCCAGGAGTCGCTGGACGCTTCGGTGCAGGCGGCCGCAGCCAAGCCGCCGAGGGTCTCACTGGTCGCGGTCTGCGATTGGGAGCCGGCGACGAGCGGGGCCTCGGTGGCGCCGTCTTCGATGGGCACGCTCAGCACGCTCGGGGCGCCGTCCCGTTCGGCCTGCGAGTTGTCGGCCGCGGCCAGGTCGGTGCGCTTCACCGGCACCTCGTCGGCGTTGGTCCCGGCTCCGCGAGCGGCGTACACCGCGGAGTACGAGCCGACCGAGGTCGCGGCATCCGCCTGCGTGGAATCCTCGGCGAGGGTGAGGAGGGGGCCGGGGCAGACCCGCATCTGATCGCTGGCGACCGGGGTCACCAGGGTGGACGGGGCCTCCCGCACAAGGGTCGGCCACGGCACGATCGCTGCCCCGCCGACGGCGACGACAACGATGCCGATGCCGATCAGGCCGGCGGCGTACCTGGCGCCGAGAACCGCCACTCTGCGCTTAGTTGCCATGGTGAGCATCCTTCGGTCTGCTGGTGTCCGCCTGCACCGGCGGTTCGGCCGGCACCGGCGGTTCGGCCGGGCTCGTCGGCTCGGCCGGGGACGGTGTCGCCGACCGCTCGACGCCGGGGCCGACTCCCTTGGCGCGCCGGCCGACGGGACGTTTCACGCGCTTGGGCCGCGCGGGCTTGGACGGACGGCCTTCCCGGGTGGGCTTGGGCGGTTTGCTCAGCCTGGATGCGCGTCGGATCGCATCCCGGTGCGCCTGCCGGACGGCCTCGCGGCCGGCCCCGGTGGGCACCGAGAGCAGCACGGTCGCGCCGATCACGAACACGGCGATCAGCCCGGTCACCAGGCCGAAAACGCCGCCGGCATTCGCGGGGATCTGCCCGTTGACGGCGGCATCCGTCGGCGCGTCCGAGCGCCACAGCCGACCGAACGCCGTGTCTCCGACGGGCGCGAGGGCCGCGTTGCCGTCGAGGGAGGTCGTGGTGCGCGTGAGCGTGTCGCTGGCCGCTTGGGTGATGGTGGCGGTGTCGCCCCAGCCGACGGGTTCTTCCGCGGCAGGCAGCAGCAGCACGAAGCGGATGCCGAACTTGGCCAGGTCCGCCGACGCGTCAAGGCCGCTCTGCGACGCGAGGTTGCCGGCCAGGGTCGCCAGCTCTTCCTGTTCAGCGGTGACCGTGCCGGCCGTGCTGTTCAGCGTGGACTCGACATCCAACCGCAGCCCGGAGCCGCGGACGATGGTGGCGAGGATGCCGCCATCCGGCTGCGGCACGATCTGCAGGGTGCCGACTCTGGACTCGACGGCGGCCTCGGCGGTCACGAAGGCGGGCTGGCTGCGGCCGATGCCCTCCTCGACGACGGAGGTGCCGAGCGGGAGCGCTGCGGCCAGCGGCAGGGACACCACGGCCAGGGCGATGGCGGTGGCCACGAGCGGCGCGATGGCTATCCGGTGCAGACCCCGGCCGGCGAAGACGACGGCACCGACGAGGCCGAGCCAGTACAGACTGAGGCCGGCACCGGGCCAGATGCCCACGGCTTGCGCGCCAAGCGCCGCCACCGACAGCGAACCGGCCAGGATCGCGGTGCCCAGCCCGAGCAGGGCCGCGACCAGGGCCAGCGCCGCGCCGCGGGCGCCGGGCAGGAGCAACGCCATCAGCGCGAGCACGGCCATCGGGACCAGCAGTAGCGGAATGAGGTATCCGGCCACGGCGGCATCGCCGCCCCACAGCGGCAGCAGCTGTTTCCAGCCGCCGAAGTCGCCGGCCGGGAAGCCGAGGATGAACTGCCAGATCGGCACGACTGTCGTCGGCACCGGAACACCGGGGTCCGCCAGCAGCGCCAACCAGTTGCCGCGCAGGGCCTGGTTCCAGAGCAACGGGATCGCCAGCGCAAGCGCCGGCAACGGGATCCCGACAAAACGCATCACGCTGCGGCCGCTGACGAGCACGCAGATCAGCCAGCCGACCAGCAGCGCCGGGGCGAGGGACGGCGCGCAGGCGACGATCGCGGCGAACAGCAGGGCAGCCGATCCGGATGCCGACCAGGACCGTGCGGCTGCGAAGCCGGCGAAGAACAGCCACGGCAGCAGCAGGTGCACGATGATCGCGGCCGGACGGCCGGCCGCGATCGCGGTGAGGAAGGTGGGCGAGAGCGCCCAGAGCACAGCGGCGATGGCGCGGAGCGAGCCACGGTGGGTGAGCCGGGTGGTGGCCATCCAGGCGCCGATCGCGGCGAGCGGGAGGGCCAGCAGGTAGACCAGTACCAGGGCGAACGACGGCGACCAGAAGCTCAACGTGCCGAGGATCGCGAGAACAACCGCGAACGGGTCGGCCGCACCGGTGAAGCCCAGCCCGATGTCACGCCAGCCGTAGCCGACGTTGGCCCAGAGGTCACCCACCGTCGCCGAGAGCGGGAGCAGGCCGCCGCCGGTGAGCGACTGGGCGCCGAGCAGGGGCGCCACGATCGCGACGCCGACGACGGCGGCGGCCAGCAGGGTCCAGGCCCCGCCGCCGGCGAAGAAGCGCACCTCTGGTCGGTCGCCGCGGGCGCCGGTGAGGGCCGCTTCCCTGGTGAGGGCGTGCCGACGGCGCACCTCGGCGGCCGACACGCGCAGGGAGAAGATCGAGGACCAGCCGAGGGTGCGGGTGGCCGCCAGCCGGCGCCGGGCCGTGCTGACCCGGCCGCCGCGGAAGGCGGCGGCGAACGCCGCCGAGAACTCGCCGAGGATCGCCCCCGGTTCCTTGCGCAGCAGGTCGCCGATGGCGCGGAGGAAGGCGAGGGGGATCAGGGAGATCCAGTGCACCGGCAGCGCCCAGGCCGGGGCGTAGACCAGCCGGCGGTGCAGCTGGGCCGACCGCTCGGCGCGCACCCGGCGCCGGCTGGCGCGTCCGCGGGAGGAGCCGTCGGGTCCGGCCACGCCGTCCCCGGCCGAGCTGACCCGCGCGGCGGCAACCACCGAAACGCGGTAGCCTGCCAGGCGCACCCGCACGCAGAAATCGAGTGAATCGTCAACGATGGGCAAGGCCGGGTCGAAGCCGCCGAGCTTGTCCCAGACGCTGTGACGCACGAGCATACCGCCGGCGCTGACGGCCAGAACGTCACTCATGCCGTCGTGCTGTTCCTGGTCGAGTTCGCTCTCGACTAGCGTGACCGTGGCGCCGTACGGGGTCATCGACTGGCCGAAGTCGTGGATGTAGTCGTCGGCGACCCACTCCATGACCTTGGGTCCGGCCACCGCGACGGAGGGAGCGATCTCGAGCTCCCCGACGAGGTTCTGGAGCGCGCCGACCGCCGGGGCGCTGTCCTGCGCCAGGAGCCAGAGCAGCTGGTGGTCACCGTCCGGCGGGCTCATCACCTGGGTCGCGACGTTGATCGCGGCGCCGAACGACAGGTTGGCGTCCGCTGAAATCAGGTGAGTGGGGCCGAACGCCGCCAGCAGCTCCGAGGTGGTGTCGCCGGAGCCGCAGTCCACAGCAATGACGGTGTCAGGCTGCCGGGTCTGTCGACGAAGGGCCTCGAGAGTTCGCTCGAGGTGCGAGGCGCCGTTTCGGGCGACGATGATGGCGGTGACTCTGGCTTGCATATCAGAAGACAGCCTAGGTCGGTTATCGGTGAAGATCGCTCAACCGGTCGGGCGCGCCCCGAAACCAGCCGACCGACCTCGCGGGCCGACCGGGCTGCCGGCTCGCACCGGATCAGCCCGCGCGCTTGCGGAGTTTGCGTCGCTCGCGTTCGGACAAGCCGCCCCAGATTCCGAAGCGTTCGTCGTTGGCAAGGGCGTACTGCAGGCACTGGGGGCGCACCTCGCAGGACGAGCAGATCTTCTTGGCGTCCCTGGTCGAGCCACCTTTTTCCGGGAAGAAGGCTTCAGGGTCGGTCTGGGCGCACAGGGAATCGGACTGCCAGGCGAGCGGGTTGTCATCCGCGCCCTCGACAATCGACGGTTCCTTGCGAACGCCGGGCACGCCGAGGCGTACAGGATCGACGAACCAGTCCTCAGGCACCCCAGAACGATATTCAGACAACGTCATATCGCCTCCACCCATCAGCTCATGCACGATTTCGCGCTAAAGCTAATTACACCGGTGTAGTTCACTTCCGTCAAGTCGCAGATCGTAAACCCTCAATACGGGCTGGAGGGTTCAGACTCGCCGCGCCTGTCCGAATCGTGTCGTTCGATCAGACGACGGATGCCTGCCGGGATTCCCAGGCGCTCTGCACCATGTCCGCAAGGCTGTGGCGCATCTTCCAGTCCAGGTCTCGCGCCGCCAGCTCGCCCGACGCGACGATGCGGTCGGGGTCTCCGCTGCGACGCGGACCGATGACCGGGGTGAACGCGATGCCGGTGACGGAGGCCACCGTGCTCATGATCTCACCGACCGAGACGCCGTCCCCGCTGCCGAGGTTGTACACCGGCTCGATCGGCAGGCCCTGGTCCAGTCTCCGGGCGGCGGCGACGTGCGAGACGGCGAGGTCGGCGACGTGGATGTAGTCGCGCACGCAGGTGCCGTCGGCGGTGTTGTAGTCGTTGCCGTTGATACGCGGAGTGCGGCCGTCGATGAGGGCCTCGAACACCATCGGGAAGAGGTTGTGCGGGCTGGTGTCGCGGAGCTGGGCACTGCCAGAGCCGACCACGTTGAAGTAGCGCAGCGAGGTGTGCGCGAGTCCGGCGGCGACGGCCTGGTCGCGCAGCAGCCACTCGCCGATCAGCTTCGACTCGCCGTAGGGCGACTCGGGGCTCTTCGGGGTCTCTTCGGTGACGAGGTCGGTGAACGGAGTGCCGTACACGGCGGCGCTGGACGAGAAGACGATGCGGCCGACGCCGGCCTCCTGCATGGCGGCGAGCAGCAGGGCGGTGGCCGTGACGTTCTGCGCGTAGGTGTGCAGCGGCCGGGTCACCGAGACGCCGGCGTACTTGAATCCGGCGACGTGGACGACGCCGCTGATGGTGTGCTCGGCGAACGTCTGGGCCAGCAGCGCAGTATCCAGCAGGGTGCCCTCGACGAACGGGACCCCGGCCGGAACGAAGTCAGCGTGACCGCTGGACAGATCGTCCAGGACGACAACGTCGATTCCCTCGGCCAGGAACGCGCGGACGACGTGGGAACCGATATAGCCGGCCCCTCCGGTTACAAGCCAAGCCATATGGTGCCCCTGCGCTCTCGAGGCAGCCGGATGCTGCCGATTCCCCCACACTATCGTCCGCGGGTGAACGGTTCGGGATGCCGGTTGCGCCGAGCCAGCTCGGCGTCACCGAAGCCATCCGAGCGCACAGCGTGGATGCACGCCACCACGGCCCAAACCGACAGGGCCAGCAAGAAGAACAGGAACAGGATCATGGCACTAACGGTAGGTCTTGCGACTTTCTGCCACGAGTGGCAGAGTTGCCACTTACCGACACATTCCTGCCATCATCCCGGAGAACCATGCTGAAGAAGATCGTCTGCGTCGCCATCCCCGGAATGGCCCCCTTCGAGTTCGGGGTCATCTGCGAGGTGTTCGGAATCGACAGGTCCGCGCACGGCGGTCCGGTCTTCGATTTCCACGTGGTCACGGCCGTGCCGGGGGCCCTGCGCACCAAGATCGGTTTCGATATCGTCGTGCGCGACGACCTGACCGCCGCGGCGGATGCCGACCTGATCGCGATCCCCGCCTACGAGGCCGGCAGTGAGATCCACCCCGACGTGCTCCGAGTGGTGCGGGAGGCCGAGGCGCGGGGCGCCTGGGTGCTCAGCGTGTGCAGCGGCGCCTTCATCCTCGGCGCCGCCGGCATCCTGGACGGCCGGCGCAGCACCACCCACTGGATGTACGCCGACGCCCTCGCCCAGGCCTATCCGAACACCACCGTCGACCCTGACGTGCTCTTCGTGGACGACACCCACGTGGTCACCGGCGCCGGGACCGCCGCCGGCATCGACGCCGCGCTGCACGTGGTTCGCCGGGAACTCGGCGCCGCGGCCGCGAACGTGATCGCCCGTCGCATGGTGGTGCCGCCGCAGCGCGACGGCGGTCAGTCCCAGTTCGCCCAGGCGCCGATCCCCGAACAGCGCAGCGACTCCTTCGCCACGATCACCGACTGGATGCTGCAGAGCCTTGACCAAGAACTCACCGTCGACCAGCTCGCCCGGCGTGCGCTGATGTCGCCGCGCACCTTCGCGCGCCGGTTCAGGGCCGAGCTCGGCACCACCCCGACGGCCTGGTTGAACCGGCAGCGCCTGATCATGGCGCAGCAACTGCTCGAGCAAACCGACGAGACGCTCGACCTCATCGCCGCGCAGACCGGGTTCGGGGCCGCGAGCGTGATGCGGCACCACTTCGTGCGCAGCCTGCAGACCACGCCGACGGCGTACCGCCGCACCTTCGGCGCACGCCGGCCCGCCCCGGACGACCAGGTTCCCGTCGTCGGCGACTCCGGTTCGCACCGACCGGACTACGGCGTGGTGGCCAGGAACACCTCGCCGGAGCCCGCGAAGGTGACGGTGCCCTCGTCCGGGGTGATGTAAACGGATTCTCCCCTGGCCAGCGAGATCGACGACGTTGCACCGGCGACCAGGAACCGGCCGGCGGTGCAGATGGCGATGGCGGGTCCGGTCAGGGTCACCTGCCGCATCGGCACGCCGCCCTGACCGGATTCGGTGGTGGACGCATCCGCCGGCACCGAGATGTGCGCCAGTTCGAAGTCGGGCACGTCGGGTCGGTAGACGGCCACACCGTCGGCCTGCAGCTCGGGGGCCAGGTAGGGCACCGGCAGCGGCGCGAAGTCGAGCACGTCGAGCAGTTCGTCGACGTCGATGTGCTTGGGGCTGAGCCCGCCGCGCAGCACGTTGTCGGAGGCGGCCATCACCTCGACGCCGAGCCCGGACAGATAGGCGTGGATGTTGCCGGCCGGCAGGAAGAGCACCTCGCCGCGCTTCAGCGACACCAGATTGGTGAGCAGGGAGATGACGATGCCCGGGTCGCCCGGGTACGCGGCCGAGAGCGAACGGACCATGTCGAATTCGGCGGCGAAGCTCACCCTCGCGCCGCCTTCGATCAGGAACGCGGCCTGCTCGGCGAGCGTCACCACCCGTTCGACCAGCCAGGACACCTCACCGGTGTCGCCGCCGCGGCCGTCGCGCAGCAGCCAATCGACGACGTCGTGGATCGCCTCGTCACCCACCAGGCGATTCTCCAGGCCCAGCAGTGCCGCGGGCTGCGGGTCATCCATGGTGGCGTCCAGCGCGCGCAGCTCGGCGAGGATGGAGCGGATCTGCCGCGGGTCGCGGAAACCGCACAGCGCCTGGAACGTGTCGCTGAGCGCGAAGATGATCTCCGGCTTGTGGAACGGGTCCCGGTAGTTGCGGTCGGCGGCGTCGATCGGGATGCCGGCGGCGTTCTCGAGCGCGAACCCGGCGGCTGCGCGATCCGGTGACGGGTGTGCCTGCAGGGAGAGCGGGCTGTGGGCGGCGAGGATCTTCATCAGGAACGGCAGCCGCGCCGATCCGGCGTGCGCGGCGCCGAGCGCGGCGGCCGGGTCCCGGTCGATCCATTCGGTGAGGGTGGCCGCTCCCCCGGTGAGTGCGGGGTCGGCGATCACCGAGGGGCTGCCGGGGTGGGCGCCGAGCCAGAGCTCGGCCTCCGGACCGCCGGAGGCCGGCCGGCCCAGGAGCGCGGCGATCGCAGACGGCGAACCCCAGGCGTAATCGCGCGGTGTGTTGCTGATGCCCACAAACATGCATGGCTCCTAAACCTCGGGTTTAGACCAAACTACCAACAGCTTTCGTTCACACGGCGCCCCGTCCTAGGCTGAACGTCCCGGTGCCAAGGCGCGCACCGGGCATCATCGTGCAAGGGAGCCAGATGACCTTCGAACCGCTCAGCAGTGATTTCTTCGGGTACGAGAACCTCCTCGAGGAGGCGGAGAAGGCGGCGCTGGCGCGCATCCGCTCCTATCTCGAGTCGGATGTGCGGCCGGTCGTGAACGGATGCTGGGAGCGGGCCGAGTTCCCGTCCGAGATCATCAAGCCCCTCGGCGCCCTCGGCGCGTACTCGTTCGGCTGGGAGGAAACCCGTCCGTTCGAGAACTCCGCGGTGTTCCGCGGTTTCGTCGCGTTGGAGCTCGCGCGGGTGGACGCATCCGTCGCCACCTTCGTGGGCGTGCAGAACGGGCTCGTCGCCGGGTCGATCGCCGCGTGCGGATCGGCGGCGCAGCGTGCCCTGTGGCTGCCGCGCCTGGCCAGCGGCGAGATCGTCGGCGCCTTCGCCCTCACCGAACCGCTGAGCGGGTCTGACTCCGCGCAGGGGCTGCGGACGACGGCGACCCTGACCGGCGACACCTGGGTGCTCAACGGCCAGAAGCGCTGGATCGGCAACGCCACCTTCTCGGACATCACCATCGTCTGGGCCAAGGACACCGCGGACGGCGCCGTCAAGGGCTTCATCGTGCCGACGGATACCGCGGGGTACACGGCCACCAAGATCGAGGGCAAGATCAGCCTGCGGTCGGTGCAGAACGCCGACATCACCCTGGCGAACGTGGCGGTGCCCGAGCACAACCGGCTGCAGAAAGCGAACTCGTTCCGCGACACCGCCCGGGTGCTGCGCTTCACCCGCGCCGAGGTGTCCTGGGCGGCCGTGGGCCTGGCCATCGGCGCCTATGAGGCCGCGGCGGCCTACGCCGTCGAGCGGGTGCAGTTCGGCAAGCCGATCGGCGGCCACCAGCTGGTGCAGGATCTGCTCGTGAAGAGCCTGGGCAACATCACGGCCAGCCTGGGCATGGTGGTGCGGGTCTCCCAGATGCTCGACGACGGCACTCAGCGTGACGAGCACTCTGCCCTGGCCAAGTCGTATACGACGTCGCGGATGCGGGAGACCGTGTCGTGGTGCCGCGAGCTCTTCGGCGGCAACGGCATCGTGCTGGACTACGACATCGCCAGGTTCTTCGCCGACGCCGAGGCCATCTACTCCTACGAGGGCACCCAGGAGATGAACACCCTCATCGTGGGCCGCAGCATCACCGGTCTGGCCGCGTTCGTCTGAGCGCCGCATCCGTGAGGGTCTCAGAGGGATCGGACAGGCGGACAAACTAAGCTCTTCCGCATGCCAACCACAGCTAACGCCCGCGCTGGCTTCGGAAGTCTGGTGATCATCCCGACCTATAACGAGCTCCAGAATCTGGAGAGCATCGTGACACGCCTACTGGCGGCGACGCCCGGAGCCCACGTTCTGATCGTCGACGATGGCAGCCCGGACGGCACCGGGGAGCTGGCCGACCGGATGGCTGGGGCGGACGACCGGATCAAGGTCGAACACCGCACCGGCAAGCTGGGACTGGGTTCCGCGTACGTCCTGGGCTTCGGGTGGGGGCTTGAGCGGGGCTACGACTACTTGATCGAGATGGATGCCGACGGGTCCCATCCGCCGGAGCGGCTGCCCGACATGATCGGTCGGGTCGCCTCCGGCGCCCCTGGAGCCCCGTCCCTCGCCGTCGGTTCGCGCTGGGTGCCCGGCGGCAGCGTGGTCAACTGGCCCTGGCATCGGCAGCTGCTCAGCCGGGGCGGGAACGCCTATGCCCGCCTGATGCTCGGGCTCGCTCTCAAGGACATCACTGCCGGGTTCAGGGTCTATTCGTCGGCGACGATCGCGGCGATGGACCTCGGGGATGTGTCGTCGAAGGGCTACTGCTTCCAGGTCGACATGACCCTGCGTGTGCTCGACCAGGGCCGTTCGGTCGTGGAATTGCCCATCGAGTTCCGCGAGCGGGAGGCCGGCGAATCGAAGATGAGCCAGGCCATCGTCGTGGAGGCGATGCTGCGGGTCACCCAGTGGGGGGTCAGCCGTCGGGTCGCGAAGCTCCGTTCCGGCCGGTCGCAGGCCACGGTCGGCTGACCGGCCCGGTTCGCTGGACGATGTCGGCGCCCTGCGCGAGACTGTCCCCATGACCACGACGACTGGGCAGCGGATGACGGTGACACGGTGACGGTGCGCCGCGGCGCCCCCGAGGTCGACGCGATCGTGGTCGGCTCCGGACCGAACGGGCTCGCCGCCGCGGTGACGCTCGCCAGGGCCGGGTTGTCGGTGCGCGTCTATGAGAAGTCCGCCAGCGTCGGTGGCGGGGCAGCGACGGCGGAGCTGACCCTGCCGGGCTTCCACCACGACGTCTGCTCCGCCGTGCATCCGCTCGCGCTCGCCTCCGAGTTCTTCGCGCGGTTTCAGCTCGCGGACCGGATCGGGCTGGTCGTCCCTGAGGTGTCCTACGGACATCCGCTGCCGGGCGGCACCGCCGGGCTGGCCTACCGGAGCCTGCCCCGCACCGTCGCCGAGCTGGGCCGGGACGGCGCGGCCTGGAACCGGTTGTTCGCTCCCCTGGTGGCCCGCTCCGAGCAGGTGGCGGAGTTCACCGGCGGGCAGCTGCTGCGGCTGCCGAAGCATCCACTCACCGCGTTCCGGTTCGGGGTGCGAGCGCTGGAGCAGGGCAGCCCGTTCTGGAACCTGCGCTTCTCGGGCGAGGCCGCGCCCGCTCTGCTCACCGGCGTGAGCGCACACACGATCCGGGCGCTGCCGAGCATCGCCACCGCCGGAGCCGGTCTCACCCTGGCCACCTACGCGCACGCCGGCGGCTGGCCGATCCCGGTGGGCGGCAGCGGTGCGATCGTGACCGCGCTGGTGGACGACTTGCTCGCTCACGGTGGCGAGATCGTGACGTCGACCGAGGTGCGACGGTTGAGCGATCTGCCGCCGGCCCGCGTGGTGATGCTGGACCTGACACCGCGGGCGCTGTTGCGGCTCGCCGAGGGTGAGCTGCCCGCCGGGTACGCCCGCCGGCTGCGGGCCTTTCGATACGGCAACGGCGTCGCCAAGGTGGACTTCGCCCTGTCTGATCCGGTGCCGTGGACGGCAGCCGGGCTGCGGGCGGCGGGCACCGTGCACGTCGGCGGCACCCGGGCGCAGATCCGGCGGGCGGAGAACACCGTCGCGCGGGGCCGGCACGCCGAAGACCCGTATGTTCTGGTCTCCCAGCCCAGCGGCATCGACCCCAGCCGCGCCCCGGCGGGCCGGCACACCCTCTGGGCGTACACGCACGTTCCGGGTGGGTCCACCGTCGACCAGACCGAAGCGATCGTGCGGCAGATCGAGCGCTACGCTCCGGGCTTCCGTGACACGATCCTGGCCAGCGCGAGTCGCACCGCGACGGAGGTGGAGCAGCACAATCCCAACTACATCGGCGGTGACATCTCGGCCGGCGAGGTAAGCCTCACCCAGCTCGTGCGTCGGCCGGTCCTCTCCCCCGACCCGTGGCGCACACCGTTGGCCGGCGTGTACCTGTGCTCGTCGTCCACCCCTCCGGGTCCCGGCGTGCACGGGCTGGCCGGCTGGCACGCGGCCCTGAGCGCTCTTCGACACGACCTCGGGGTGCCGACGGCACCCGATCTCTCCCCGACAACCGGAAATAGGTGACACTGTGGCCGAGAACTACCGCACCATGAACTGCCCGCCCGAGAACGTGTTCGCCGTTCTGGCCGACGGTTGGCTGTACCCGAGCTGGGTCGTCGGGGCCTCCCGGATGCGGGATGTCGACGCGGCGTGGCCGACCGTGGGAAGCGCCATCCATCACTCGGTGGGCGTCTGGCCGGCCCTGATCGACGACACGACATCAGTTCTGGAGTGGGACCCGCCGCGGCACGCGCTGTTCAAGGCGCGCGGCTGGCCGATCGGCGAGGCGCACGTGGCCGTGGACGTCAAACCACGCGGCAACGGCTGCGTCGTTCGCATCAACGAGGACGCCACCGCCGGCCCGGGTCGGTTCGTGCCCGCCGCGCTGCGCGGGCCGGCCATCAAGCTCCGGAACGCCGAGACCCTGCACCGCCTCGCGCTCCTCGCCGAGGGCGGCGCCGGGTTCTCCTAGGCGCCCGACCGTGGGTCGATCCGATCCACGCGGCGACCCCGACCGTACAGATCGTGAATCTATCCCGACGACGCCCGCGCCTCGTTGGTCGAGCCTGCTAGAACCCCGCAATCCGATCCCGACAACGCCCCACCCCGTTTGTCGAGCCTGCCGAGGCCCCGCGATCCAGCCCCCATAAATGCAGAAAAAGATTCGAAATTCACCTGTGGAGAAGTTGACATTTCTTCACTATTAACTCTGATTCGTGGGAGAATGGGGTTATGGACGACGAGCTACATGGCTCCACCGCACCGACGGGAACTCCTCCGGCCGGCCCGAATCTCCACGACTGGAACACCGCTCTGGCCGCTCCGGCGCCGGATGCTGCCGGCCCGGATGCCGCCAGCCTGAGTGGCACCACCGACACTGAAGGCGGCCCTGAGTCCGGCCCCGCGGCAGCCGCGCCGCGCCAGTCTCGGGCCCGTACTTCCCGCGGGACCCATCCCGGTCAGCCGCGGAGTGGCCCGAGCGTGGGGCAGCCCGTGTGGCGGGATCCGGCGGAGCTTCCCGGGGTTCAACATGCTCACACGGGTGCGTTCGGTGACAAACTCCGGGTCCTCGAAGACGCCGCGGGGATGGTGCAGGCCGTGCTGGCGTCGATCGACCTGGACGCCCTCAGCGACGCGGAGGTGGTGGCGTTCACCCAGATGGTCGAACACGCCGGGCGGCCCGTGGACGCGGCGCGGATCGGTGCGGCGACCGTGGTCGGCTACCGGTCCCGGCCCGGGCTGGGCCGGGACTCGATGGCCTGGCGGTTGGGCGCGTCACACCAAAACGACCTGCTCACCCGGCTGACCCTCGCGTCACGGCAGGAGATGAAACGGCGCCTGGCGTTGGGCGAGAAGGTCGCCCCGAGAGTCCTGGGCGGTCAGGTCCTCGAGCCGGAGTTCCCCGCGGTCGCCGCCGCGCTCACAGCCGGCGAACTCGGGGTAGATGCAGCGGAGGCCATCGTGAAAGGGCTGACCGACTACAAAGTGCACGGCCGCTTCGACGCCGACCAAGCCGACGTCGAATCCGCCGAGATCACCCTCGTCGAACGGGCCACCGGGTCGGTCTTCGACCGCATCCCCGGCCCTGGCGACCCGAAAACCGGGACGGACTCAGGCCCGGACACCGATACAGGCACGGGCACGGGCACCGACACCGACACAGGCACAGGCACAGGCACAGGCACAGGCACCGACGCTGAGTCCGGCGCTGATGGTTACCGCACCGGGTTCACCGGTCCGATCCGCCGGCTCCGTGACTCCGACGGGTTCACCTACCCGGCCGATGACCTCCGACCCCTGGCCGTTCGGATGCAAGCGCTGCTCAACCCCGACGGGCTCGCCCCGAACGAGACCACCCTCGAAGCCAGATCGACCCTCTCCTTCGGTGAGCTCACCCGGGGCCTCCACCCGCTCCGCGGTGGCGTGACGCCGGAGTTGAAGGGTGTGATCCAGAACCTGTTCAACACCTTCCAATCCGCCCGCTCCGCACCCGCCTTCCCCTCCGCCGAGGAACAACGGCGCATCGAGGCCGGAGAGTTGGTGCCGGGCGAGCTGATCGACGAACGCACCGGCGGCGAAAAGCGCGCCGACATCCTCCGCGGCATCCTGGTCCAGGTCGCCCAAGACCCCCGCACCCCCACCATGGGCGGCATGCCACCCACCGTGATGGTGCACGTGAACGCGGCCGACCTGCTCAAGCAGGCCGGGGTGGGCTGGATCGACGGGGTCGACGGGCCGATCTCGATGAGAACCATCACCCAGATGATCGACAACGGCGGCTTCCAACCCATCTTCTTCGGCAGCACCGGCGCCGTCCTCGGCCTGGGCAGCAAGGCCCGCTGTTTCAGCCCGATGCAACGCAAAATGATCACCGCCAGAGACGGCGGCTGCATCATCCCGGGCTGCGACTGCCCACCCCAATGGACCGAAGTGCACCACGTCACCCCCTGGCAAACCGGCGGCAAAACCACCGTGTCCAACGGGGTGCTGCTCTGCTGGTACCACCACCACACCATCACCACCGCCGGATGGAAGATCCGGATGGTCGCCGGGCTACCCCAGGTGAAAGCACCACCCTGGATCGACCCGACCGGGAAATGGCGCACACCCGAAAAACACCGCGCCCACGACCCCGAAACCCGACGGCACAACGAGTAGACGCGCCATGGCACAGCCGAAGGATCCGGCGCGGTGGGTTCCGGCAGGTCAGGCGAGGGCGAGGAAGAGCTTCTCCAGCTCGTCCACCGTGAGGGAGTCGGCGTTGTCGGGGTCTGCGACGCAGTCGCGCATGGCCGACGAGACGATCGTGAAGCCGGCCCGGTCGAGGGCGCTCGACACTGCGGCCAGCTGGGTGACGACATCCTTACAGCTGCCACCGGCCTCAACGGCATTGATAACCGCGCTCAGCTGCCCCTGGGCGCGACGCAGCCGGTTGAGCACTTTTTTCTGGTTTACGGCACGTTCGTCGGCGGTCACGACGGCGGTCACGGGAACCGACGCGGTCATGACCGGGTCCCGTCCACGGTCGAGGGCAGACCGGCCTGCTGCCAAGCGGTCATGCCACCGGTCACGTTCACGGCTTCGACGCCGTTGCGCTCGAGGAATGTCGCGCCCTGCTGGCTGCGGCCGCCGGCGGCGCAGATGACGTAAACGGGGGTCTCGCGCGGAACCTCACCCAGCCGTTCGCTGAGCTCGCCCAGGGGGATCAGGATGGCACCGGCCGCGTGGCCGGCATCGAATTCGTAGGGTTCGCGCACATCGACCACGATGGGGTCGGCAAGGGCGGCGAGTTCGGTCACCGAGATGTCGGTCATGTGGAGGTCCCTTCGGGGGTGAGAACTGCGGTACAGCTGTATACCCCATAGGGTATCAGACGATCGGAGCAGGTTGAGGGGAGGTCGCCCCAGTACCCTAGACACATGCCCGCCGTTCAGAGCCGTCTCACCGTTCGCCTGTTCGCGACCCTGGTGTTCTTCAGCGTCCTGGCTGGCCAGTTCTGGCGGAACCTGCTCGGCTGGTGGGGGTTCGGCGCGATCGCCGTGTTCATCCTGGTCACCAGCATCGGTCTCATCGTCTCGCTCAGGCCCGAATGGAGCTGGCGTGGCTTCCCGAAGTCCCTGGCCGCGTTCATGCTCGTCGCCACGGTTTCCCTCGCCTGGTCAGCGTATCCGGGGGCGAGCGCGATCGGCATCACCCTGCAGTGGATCACCACGATCACCGCTCTGTTCCTGGCCCTGTGCCTCACCTGGGCCGAACTGCTGCGCACGCTCGCTGTCGCCCTGCGGTGGATCCTGGGCCTGTCGATCCTCTTCGAGGTCGTCGTCGCCGTGTTCATCGGCCACGCCGTGCTGCCGTTCTGGGTGGAATACAGCGGCAAGATCCCGGCGGCGTTCTACTGGTCGCGCGGACTTCTGCTGGACGGCGGTCCGATCGAGGGAATCGTGGCCAGCCGCAACCTGCTCGGCTTCATCGCCCTGCTGGCCCTGATCGTGTTCGCCGTTCAACTCGTCGCCGGCACCGTGGCCCGCGGTCGGGGCATCGCCTGGGTGGTCGTAGCTCTGGTCGTGCTGTGGTTGACCCGGTCGGCCACGGTATCGGTCGCCCTGCTCGCCGTCATTCTTGCCCTGGCCTTCACGCTGTGGGCCCGACGGCTGCCGCCCATGGGGCGGCGCCCGCTCTATCTGACCGCCGCCGGAGTGCTGGCCGCCGCGGTGGTCGGGCTTGTGGCATTCTCGCCCGCCTTGCTGACCCTGCTCGGCAAGAGCGAGGACCTGACCGGTCGCTTCGACATCTGGGGCCGGGTCGTCGGCCTGGCCGGCGAACGGCCCGTGCTGGGCTGGGGCTGGGTGAGCTACTGGGCGCCGTGGGTCGAACCCTTCGACGGCCTCGCCGTGCGCAAGGGCGTGCAATACCTCCAGGCGCATAACGCCTGGCTGGATGTCTCGCTCCAACTGGGCATCCTGGGCCTGATCATCTTCGCCGCACTCACCCTCTCGACCCTGTGGCGGTCCTGGTTCCTCGCCGTCGACCGGCCCCGGCTCGGTGTCGCCGATTCGGAGCCGTACGCCATCTCCTCTCTCCTGCCGCTCCTGCTCACGGTGGCGCTGCTCGCGCAAAGTCTGGCCGAGAGCCGGATCCTCGTCGAATCGGGCTGGGTCCTCCTGGTGATCTTGGCCGTTCGGTCCAAGCGTCCCGGCGCAGACGCGGAACTGCTCGGCCTGGGCCGTCGATGACCGGACCCGCCCGCCCGCCCTACCTTCCGGTTGCCGTCACCGCGGTGCTGGCCTCGCCGCGATTCAGCGCTACCGTCACGCACCTGATCATCGGCTTCGCCTTCTCGACGCACCTGGTGCGCAGTCTGGTCGGCTGGCCGGGCCTTCTCGCCGCGCTGGTCTGCCTGGTTGTGCTCGCAACGGCGTCGATGATCGCCCGGCGGCACAGCATCGAATGGCACGGGCTGCTGCCGCTGTCGATTCTGTTCTTCCTGGTCTGGTGCGCCCTGTCGGTGCTCTGGAGCGAGTATGCGCTGTACACCGTCGCCGGCATCGCGTACCAGCTGGCCTTCGCCTTCCTCGCGATCTACGTCGCCCTGGTGCGCGACACCATCCAGATCGTCCGAGCGACGGGGGATGTGCTCAGGCTGCTGCTCGGCCTGTCCATCGTCCTCGAGGTGGTGTCCGGCCTGCTCTTGGATCTACCGATCGTGTTCCTGGGCATCCAGGGCAATATCGGCCTGCTCGGGCCCATCCAGGGCGTTTTCGGGTCACGCAACGTTCTCGGCCTGGTGTCCCTGATCGCCGCGATCAGCTTCATCATCGAGCTGCGGTCCCGCTCGGTGCGGCCGGGCCGGGCCGCCGGGTCGATCGCGCTGGCGTTCCTGGGCCTGGTGCTCACTCACTCCCCGGTTTTCGTGGTTGTCGCGAGCGCCGTCGGCATCGCCGCTCTCGCGCTGTACTGGCTGCGCCGTACCCCCGCCGAGAACCGGTGGCTGCTGCAGCTGAGCCTGCTCGGCACCACGGTGCTCGCAGCGCTGTTCGCCTTCGTCGGCCGCACCCGCATCATCGACCTGCTCAATGCCGGCAGCGAGTTCGAAACCCGCTCGTCGCTGTGGCGGGAGATGTGGCGCCTGGTTGAGCTGCATCCGCTCGAAGGCTGGGGCTGGACGGGAATCTGGCCCCAGGGTGTGAGCCCGTACGGCTGGCTCGAATTCGTCACCGGGAGCCGGCACTCCTCGGCCCTGAACGCGTTCCTCGACGTGTACTTCCAGGTCGGCCTGGTCGGATTCCTGTCGTTCGTGGTGCTGGTGGCGCTCGCCTTCATCAGGTCCTGGCTGCTGGCCTCCAACAAGAAGCCCGTCGTCTACGTCTGGTCGCCCCTGGTCCTGGTGGTGCTCCTGGTCACCTCGGCGGCCGAGAGCACGGTGCTGGTCGAATTCGGCTGGCTGCTGCTGCTGATCTGCTCGGTGAAGGCCGCGCAGGGCCAGAGCTGGCGGCGGTTGTTGTCGCCGAGCCCCCGCAACGAGCTGGGCTAGCCTGCCGGACCGCCCCGGCGGCTCACCGGATGATGGAGATGGTCAAAGTGCCGGTTGTACCGTCGGATGCCACATACGTCCGGCTCGACTGCGACACCAGGATGTCGCCGTACTGTGCCGTCCAGTCGTTCGAGCAGCGCCCGTCTGTCAGCACATGGGTCGCGTTCGCCTGCACTGCCGCCACCGGGTCGAGGGCAGTTCCCGCGGCGACGATGGCGTTGACCGCGCCGAAGTCCTCCGGCCACGCCATACCGTAGTGGAAGTACGCGATGGGGACCCCCGCGGTGACCTTGACCACCCGCGGATCCAGGCAGGGACCGACAATGAGCAGGGTCCCCGGATTAACCGAGGCCGATTCCCTCGCGAGGCCGGCCGCGACCTGGTAACGGTCGGAGTCGGTGTCCATCAGCGCCCTGGCTTGAAAGGAGCTGGCGAAGCGGACAAAGTCCCCCATCGACAGGATCGCCAGCACGGCCACGAGTGTGAGCCCGGCCGCTCCCACCCAGCGCCCCGCCGATGAGGTGCGCAGGTCCCGGACCACAAGGACCAGAACCGGGAGGATCGTGGCGGCGATCAGGAAGAACATGTCGATCCACAACCGGTACGGTTCCGCGTTCGCGCCCCACAGGTCGTTCGCCGCGAGCAGCAGCCAGGCTGCCGCGCCGCCGAGTGCGTAGGCCGCCCATTCGGGTTGCCGCCGGATCAGGCCCGCGATCGCTATCCCGACCAGCGGAACGATCAACACGGTGGCGCCCAGAAGGCCGGCGTCGGCGGGAACCCCGAGCTGGGAATTCGACGCGACCCGGTACACGAGGAACGGGTCGCTGGCAGCCAACCCGGCAACCGTCGCGACGATCTGCGGCGAGGCGCCGAGCCCCGCGGCAGCGAAGAACAGCACTATGACCCCTCTCGTCCGGACGATGAGCACCCCCAGTCCGGGAGCCATCGGCAGCAGGCCGAACACCAGGGCGGGCAGCTGGCCGAACTCGGCAGCGACCTGCGGCCCCCACACGACGAGCAGCGGGATCAGGCCGATGCTCACGACGCCGAGAATCAGCCACCGCCCGGCGACGATGGCCAACACGGCGAGGACCCCGGCGAGGAGGTACACCGTGGCGATGAAGGAGTAGGTCTGCACGTTTGCCAGCAGACCTATCACCAGGCTGAGGCCGATGGTCGCCCACAGGCGCAGCCGCCGTCCGTGCGGCCGCCACCAAAGCCAGCCGAGGCAGAGCAGCACCATCCCGGCGATGGACAGGGAAACGGCTTCGCCGTTGAGGGGATGCAGCACCGCGAACGGCCCCCAGAGCACGGCATGGGATGCCAGCTCGGTGTACCAGCCGTCCCCGCCGAATGCGGCGAAGGTGCCCAGTATGAACGGGATCGGGGCCAGCAGGCCCATCCACCAGCGGTTTCCGGCTGCGATGAGCACCGTGGCGAGCACGGCGACCAGCGCAAGCTGCGCAAGCATACCGGTGATGTTCCACGCGATGATCGGCGTCAGCCCGAACGTCCGCGCCACCAGCCCGGCGAACTCGTAATACGCCCGCGGGTAGGTGTTCAAGCCGGTCTCGGTGTCCGGTTCGACGTCCTGGAACTGCCCCTCGGAAAAGTTCGTGACGATTGCCAGATAGCCCAGTTGATCGTGCTCGAAGAAGGCGCGAAACCGGTTGATCGACGAGCCTGGATTCGCCAGATACATGCCGGCTTGCGTAGCCAGGAATACGGCAACCGCCCCCACAACACACGCTGCTGACGCCAGCCGCCCCATGACCGATGCCCTCGCTGACCTCGTTGTGTCCACTGGTTCGCCCTTCCGGTGCCCCGTGTAATGCTGTGACGGTGAACCTACTGGGCGAGCGAGATCCCCGCTCCCCCCTTGAACGGGATTTCAGGAGCGGGGACCAAGAAGTCTAAGCTGGCACTTCACGAATCCGTGGAAACGCGCTACGGCTCACCAGCCCCGCCGCCCGCACCATCCGCTGAACAAGTGCAGCTACAATCTTGCGAGCACTCCGGCCGCCTCGCGCGGGCGTGAGAAAGCAGTCCCTGACGCAGTCAAGTGATCGGAACAAGTTCGAGTGAGTCAAAAATTTCCTGCTGACCTGAGCGAGTTCACCGTCCCCGGCCACAGCCGCGGAATCGTCGACGCGCTGTCGTACCGGTACCTCCTGCGGCTGCTGATCCGGAAGGGAACCCTCACCCGTTACCACGGCTCGGTTCTCGGTTGGGTGTGGTCGTACGTCAAGCCCGCCGCCCAGTTCCTGGTGTTCTACCTGGTCTTCGGTTTTTTCCTCGGCCTGAACAAGGGGATCGACAACTTCCCGATCTACCTCTTCTCCGGCATGATCGCGATCAACCTGTTCGGCGAGGCCTTCGGCAACGCGACCAGGTCGATCGTCGACAACACCGCCCTGGTCCAGAAGATCTACCTGCCCCGGGAATTGTTCCCGATCTCGGCCGTGATCGTCGCCTTCGTGCATTTCCTTCCGCAGGTCCTGATCCTGGTTGTCGTCTGCCTGATCGCAGGCTGGGTTCCCACCCTGATCGGGATCGCGAGCATCATCCTGGGCATGCTCATCGTGGTCACCCTGGCCATCGGCCTTGGACTGTTCTTCGGTGCCATCAACGTGGCGTTCCGCGACGCCCAGAACCTTGTCGAACTGATCCTCCTCTTCGCGACCTGGACTTCTCCGGTTCTGTACGCATGGACGATGGTTGCGGACAAGGTCTCTCCCTGGGTCTTGAACCTCTACCTGGCCAACCCTCTCACCTCCGCCGTTGAGTTGTTCCACGCCGGCTTCTGGTTCAGTACCACCACGGGCTCCCTGCCCCAGCCGCCGCACCTGGCCGCGTTCAGCCTGATCGGTCTTCTGATTTCCCTCATCATCCTTGCTATCGGGCAACTCGTCTTCAAGCGTCTGGAGGGGCACTTTGCCCAGAACCTCTGATCCGGCCCTGCCGCGCATCATTATCGACAGCGTGGACAAAACCTTCATCCTGCGGCACACGCACTCGTTCAAGGAATCGTTCATCGCCAAGCTTCAGAAGAAGAAGACGACAACGAGTTTTGCTGCGCTCTCCGACATCGGTTTCACCGTCCACGAGGGCGAATCCGTGGCCCTGCTCGGTTACAACGGCTCCGGCAAGTCCACCCTGCTCAAGCTCATCTCCGGTGTCATGCGGCCGGACTCAGGCCGGATCCTCACCCGCGGCCGCGTCGCCGGCCTGATCGAGGTCGGTGCCGGGTTCCACCCCGACCTCTCCGGCCGGGAGAACGTGTACCTGAATGCCGCGATCCTCGGGATGCACAAGGACGAGATCGACCGCCGCTTCAACGACATCGTCGATTTCTCCGAGATCGGCGAATTCATCGACACCGAGGTCAAGCACTACTCGTCTGGCATGTTCGTCAGACTGGCGTTTTCCGTGGCGATTCACACCGAACTGGATATTCTGCTGGTCGATGAGGTGCTGGCCGTCGGTGACGCCCCCTTCCGCGAGAAGTGCAAGCAGAGGATCCTGGAGCTCACCAAACAGGGCAAGACCATGCTCGTGGTGAGCCACGATGTCGATATGGTCACCCAGGTCTGCAAGCGGGGAATCGTGCTCCGCGACGGCAAGGTCTGCTTCGACGGCGCCGTCAACGACGCCGTCGCCTCCATGCAAGGGAATGGTGCGTGACGCAGTGACGGACCGCAGCGCCGACGAGGATGTGAAGCAGAAGTCGTCGGGCTTCATCCTCATCGTCGCAGCCACCGGCATCGTGGGCGTTGCGGGATACGTCATCACCTGGCTGGTGCCCGCGATGATCGGCGTCGGCCCGTACGCCGTGTTCGCGGTGTTCTGGTCGTTCATCTTCCTCGTCGCCGCTGCCCTGACGGGCATCCAGCAGGAGGTCACCCGGGCGACGCATCCGCGCGACCCCGCCAACACCGGCTACCGCAACCGGGCCGGTGTTTTCGCACTGGCCGCGTTCCTGGTCGTTCTGGTGCTCGTGCTGGGCACGGCCCCGCTGTGGCAGGCCCAGGTCTTTCCGGTCGACGGTTGGTCGCTGGTCGTGCCGTTGGCTGTCGGTGCCGCCTTCTACGTGCCGCTGGCGGTACTGGCGGGGTCGCTGTACGGCATCGGGCACTGGAACGCCCTGTTCGGCCTGATCGTCGTCGAAGGCGTGCTACGGCTCGTGCTGGTCGGGATGGCGCTCGCTTTCTTTCCCGGTTCAGTTCCGCTGGCCTGGGCCGTGGCCATCCCCTTCCCCGTCGCCGTGCTGGTCGTCTGGCCCTTCTCCAGGGCCCGCGTCGTCGGCAAGACCCAGCTGGACGTCGCGCTGCCCGCCCTCACCTGGAATGTCGTGCGCACCATCGTCGCGGCGGCGTCGATGGGGCTGATGGTCAGCGGTTTCCCGCTCGTGCTCAGTCTCACCTCCACCACGGTTCCCGCCGCCGAACTCGGTCTGGTCATCCTCGCGGCCACCCTGACCCGGGCTCCGCTGATCGTCGTGGGCATGGCCCTGCAGAGCTTTCTCATCGTCTTCTTCCGCGGCCGACTGGATCGGTTCTGGAGATCGCTTCTGCAGCTGGAGGCCCTGGTCCTGGGCCTGGGCGCCGTGTTGGCCGTTCTGGGATTCCTGGTCGGTCCCGCCGTCTTCGCGTTCCTGTTCCCCGGCCAGGGTGTCCCTGAAGCCTGGGTCATCGCGACCTTCGTGGCGTCCTCCGCCCTCGTCGGGGCGCTGTGCGTGAGCGCTCCCGCGGTGCTCTCCCGCAATGCACACAGTGCCTTCACCGCCGGCTGGGTGGTCGCGGCCGTCACCACCGTGCTCTGCCTGCTGCTGTCCCTCGACTTCCTGGAGCGCACGATGCTGGCGCTTCTCGTCGGCCCCGCGGCCGGCGTTCTCGTGCACGGCGTGTACCTCGCCGTGGCGCGGAACGGCGAGACCGCACCTGTCCCCCCCGATGAATTGGTCACCGACTGATGTCAGACCCTCCCCTGCCGACCACCCCGACGAAAGACACCGCCGCTATGACCCACACCGGCCCGCACAGGCTCGCCGATCTCAAGTGGATGGCGCTGACCGCACTGACCGTCGGTGTGCTCGCACTCGTTCCCCTCATCTGGAACCGACGCTTCTACTTCCAGGACGACTCGGAAAACGGCGCCTTCGGCGTGTGGTACCACATCGGTCAGAACCTCCTGGCCGGAAAAATCCCGGTCCTCAACCCGTCGGTGTGGTCCAGCGGCAACTACCTGGCGGAGGGCCAGTGGGGCACGTGGAACCCGCTGATAATGCTCATCGGCATCGGCGCGTACCTCGGTACCAACGCGGTGGTCTTCATGACCGTCCTGAAGGTCCTGCTCCTGGTCATCGCCGGCAGCGGCGTGTACCTCCTGGCCCGGTCCTACCGCGTCGCTCCCCCGCTGGCCTACGTCGCCGGCTTCGCCGTCACCCTCAACGGCTTCACCATCTACTTCGACGCCCCGTCCTGGGTGACCGGCCTGCTGGTCTGGGCGCTGATCCCCTATTTCTGGGTCGCCCTGCGGCGGCTCACCCAGCACTCGGCGAACCCGCTGCTCGCCTTCCTGGTCGGCTACCTCATCGTCACCGTCGGCTACGTGCAGGGTGTCTTCGCGATCGGCTTCGTCCTGCTCGCCGTCGGCGTTGACAGCCTCATCCGCCGCCACTGGGCCAAGGCCCTGCGCGTCGTCGGCGTCGGCGTCGCGCTGGTGCTCGTCGCCGTCACGGTCTTCCTGCCCGGCGCGTTGACGGGGTCGGTCACCAACCGTGCCGTGAACATCGTCGGCAACGACGGCATGATGAGCGTGGACCTGGGCGGCATTTTCAGCTCCACCATCGCCACGGGCTACCCGCAGGTCAGTTCCTGGTGGTGGTCCGGACCCACCGCGACTAGCCCGGTCGTCTACATAGCGTGGTTCCTCCCTGTGCTGTTCTTCATCGATTGGCGGAAGGCCCTGAAGAACCGCGCACAGGTGCGGGACCTGACCATCATGCTGGGCCTGTCCCTGTTCTACGTGCTCCTGCCGACCGTGATCGGCCCGCTGCGCTACCCCGTTCGCTTCATGCCCTACTTCGCCCTCACACTGATCGTGCTCACCATCGTCGCCCTGAGCCGGGCGTCCATGCCGCGGCCGGGGCGCAACCGGTTCTTCGGTGCGGCCGCCGTGATCGCCGCCGCTGTCTATCTGTCCTGGGCGCAGCTGCCGCCGCACTTTCTCGCCCTGGTCTTCAGCGGCCTGGTCGCGCTCCTCGGTCTCGGCGCGATCTGGTGGTTGATGCGCCGGGCACGCCCCGAGCACACCCCGGTCTGGACGAGCGTGGCGGCCGTCGCTGTCGCCGTCAGCCTGGTGCTGACACTAGCCCAGCACTACGACACGCGCTCGAGCCCATTGTCGATGAATAACGTGCCCGCCGACACGAGCATCCCCAAGGGTGTGCTTGAGGGCATCGAGGGCGATGTGCTCGTGGTGGGTGACCCCCTCATGTACGGAGCCGATCCCGCGGCCTGGCAGGAAACCCTGATGGCCAACATGTGGTACCTCAGCCCCGCCCAGGTGCAGAACCGGTACCAGCTCATCGGATTCGCGTCGTACAACTCGGCGCTGTGCCTGCAATACCTGGGCGGCACCTGCCCCGAACTACTCACCACCCTCTTCGAGCCACGCGAGGAGACGGGGATGCTGCTGGTCGACCAGCTCTCGATCGACAACATCCAGATTCTCAAGGACGCCTTCGATGACGGCGAATGGCGCACCCCTCCCGCCGGGTGGAGCATCGATCGCGACACCGGGCTGACCGTTGTCTGGAGCCGGGACGAGCCCGTCGGTCCCGCCGGTGGCGTGGTGTGGAGCAGCGAGGGCACCAGCGTCGAGACGCTGTCCCAGACCGACACCTCCGTCACCATGAAGGTGCTCTCAGCGCCCGCTGACGGGGGCACCGTGGCCCTGAGCCGCCTGGCCTGGCCTGGATACTCAGCGGAGAACGCCACACTCACCACGGCGCCCGTGGACGGCTTCCTTCTCGGGCTGGACATCCCGCAGTCGTCGGTCGGCGAGGTCGTCACCGTCACCTTCCAGCCGCCGGGCTGGGCGTTCGAGCTGACCGCCTGGCTGACCGCCCTGACGGGCATCCTGATCTGGACGATCCTCGTCGTGGTCGGCCGTCTGCGCCGCCGCTCTGTGCGCACCGCCGGCTAGCGCGGTAGCACCGGTCGTTCCCACTGGCTCGCAATACGCGGGCGAGGCGCCTCTCTGCGGGTGTTGCGCGCCGCGGCACGGCCCTCGCGCGACAGTGCTGCCGGGTGCGCGACAGCGGTGCGGGCACGCAAGAGCCCCGGCTGGAAATCCAGCCGGGGCTCTTGACGGTGCAGTGCGACCTGCTAGATGCCGGGACCCACGGGGATGTCGGACAGCCCGTTCTTGGCGTCAACCAGCACCGTCACCGACGGGCCACCGTTGAGCTCGACGGCCTTGCTCCAGGAGGAGATCGGCCGGCGCGTGCCCGATTCGATGACGTAGACGGTCGACTCGTTGGCCGTCTTGACAAAGACCCGCGCCAGCGGCGTCGACGTCTTCGTCAAGACGCTGCAGGTTCCCGACCTGAGCTCGGTGGCGGCCATTCCGGTCGCAGCCGTTCCGGCCAGGACGTTCAGGCGGCCGCCGGCGGCGAAGTAGTTGGCGCCGTTGCAGGTCACCAGCCGGGTCAGCGTGGTCGTCGCGGTGTACTTCGCCATGGACTGGTCGGACGCCGTCGACCACGATTTCACCCCGAGGGCGGCCGTCGTGGCGAAGGACGCCACGGCGACCTTCCGGTCAGCGCCGTCGATCAGGTAGATCGTGGGGTTCCCCGCCGTACGCGCCACCGACGCCGGTGCCAGGTAGGGAGCGCCGACCGGGATCCTCTTCAGGGTTTCCGCCGTGAGCGACAGGATCTGCGGCGTCGAACCGCCGTTGAGGGCGACCAGGGCCGACCAGGTGGGAACGGCGGAGGCCGTGCCCGACCTGATCCCGTAGACCACCGGGCTGCCGGCACCGATCACGAACACCTGGCCGGGGATGGCCGCGCCCACCCTGAGCTGCTTGCAGGAGGTATCGGACACGTCGCTGGCCAGCAGGCCCACCGCGGCCGACCCTGCCTGCAACTCGTACCGGCTGCCGCTGGCCACGATGTACGGCTTGGCCGCGCAGTTGACGACCTGCGTCAACGCGCTGCCCGTTGCGTAGGCGTCGAGGAGCTTCTTGGGAACGGTTTGATAGCCGGTGGAGCCGAATTCGGCGGCCAGACCGAAGCTGGGGACCGGCCTCTTCTGGTCATAACCGTCGATCATGAACACGCTGGGCGACTCGACCGACTTGAACAAACCGAGGGGCCGCAGAATCGTCTTCAGCTGCGGCAGCGCCGCGGCCGCCGTCGGCGACATCACGGCGACGTACGGCACCGCACCGCCGTTCAGCTTCAGCACGGTGGCCCACTCGGTGATCGGACTCTTGCCCTGCGCTGTGCGGACGTAGACCGTGCTCGAGTCGACGACGAAGAAGTTGGACATGTCGGCACCGGCCGGCAGCTTCGAAATCTGGGATGGACTCAAGTTGGTGACGGCGCCACAGCTTAGCCCATACGCTGCTGCCATGTCACAGCTGGGGAAACGGTGCCGTTGCCCCTTCTGGAAGTAGAAGACATCACCCGTCGTCGAGTCACGCACCAGAGTGCTGGCCTGCACCGACGATGTCGCGAAGCTGTTCAGGTAGTTCGTTGACACGATCTGGACGGGGCCGAGTGCGGCCAGCTGGTTGTAGACGCCCATGGAACCGACGGGGTATTTGACCCCGCCGGAGAGCAGGTACAGCGACGCGTTGTCAGACGTGCGGGCGAAGTCGCCGCCGCCGGTCGTGCTGCCGAACCAATCGGAGAACATCCGGAAGAAGTTGCGGTTGCCGTAGGCCGAGCATCCGTCGCCGGTGCCGTACATATTGGCCAGGGCCGCGGAGTTCGGCCGGTACGGGGTGTAGTTGTACAGACCGGCCGTAGCCTGGTTTTCGATGTACACCTGAGAGGAGCCACAGGCGCCGTTGGGACTCCACTGGATGGTGTTCCACCGGCCGGCGACGAAGTTCCGTCCAGACGGTGTGGCCTGGTACTTCTTGTACTGGAAAGCCGCCTGGTACAGCTGATTGAACAGCCCGTAGTAGCTGGGGTCGCAATCGGCCGTGTCCGGGCAGGCGTATCCGGTTGCCGACCGGTACTGCCGGGCCGTTGGCCAGGTGTCGGAGACCAGGCCTTGTTCCTTCTCGAGCAGGACAAGCAACACCTGAGGGTTGACGCCGCACACCGAGGCGACCTGCCAGATGATCTCAGCGGCACTCTGGCTTGCCGGACCGGGGTAAACGGCGCAGCCGGCGGCCTGGGCCGGCTTGAAGGCGGAATCCGAGCGGTAATCCTTGAGGCACGTGTAGCCCGAGCGGCAGGTGGCAACCTTGGAATTCAGGAACGCTTGGACCTGACCGACCGACATCGACTTCGAGTTATAGAAAACCGCATCGGAGATGATGTTTCCTGCGTTGAATGACGCGGACGCCGCCTGTGCACTCACGGGCGCCTGGAAGAAGGTAAGCAGCGGGGCCAGCAGGAGCACGGCCAAGGCCGAGGCTGCGAGGGCCCTCCACCTCCGGCGCAACGGAGCGTTGGGTGTCAGTGCGGTCATGATCGGGGTTCCCTACGTTTGCCGGCGACAGTCAACAGGCACACCGCACCGACAGATCAGGACGTCAGAAAACCCCCCAGGCCACCGAACGCATCACGTCCCGCGTACTTATTAGATCGCATCCTTGCCCCCGGCGCAGCAGACGCGCCGGGGAAGATTTCCCGGCAGGGGCCCGATCAGCCCTGCTGAGGTGATGTCAGGGGGAACGCGATCGCCGGATTGAACCTGATTCCGGCCAGGAGGCGGCCGTACATCCGGCGCTGCAGCGAACCGGCGACCCGGCCGCGTCGCATCATCAGCGCCACCCGGGCGCACAGGTACAGGTACGCGAAGAGACTCTGGTGGTGCAGCCTGAACGACGCCTCGTTGCGGATGCCGTAGGCGAATTTCCACGCATTGGCGTCGTCGATCAGGCCGAAGTTGACGCCCTTGTTGTCGCCCATGTCGTGCACCACAACACTGTCGAGGACCTGAACGCCCGGGCAGGTGCGGGTGATGCGCAGGGTGTATTCGTGGTCGTCGAACCAGATGAAGTACTCCGAGTACGGCAGGCCGTGCTTCTCGATCACCCAGCGGGGGATGAGCACAGACACGAAGGAACAGCTCTTGACCATCACGGAACGCTGGCCCTTGGATACGAGTCTGGCCCAGTCCCAGGTGGGCTCGGGGTTGTTCATCTCGCAGATGGCACCGTCGATGTAGTTCACCAGCGAGCAGGAGAACGGCACATCAGGACCGAGCTCCGCGACGGCGTTGGCGAAACCGTCACGCAGCTTCTCGAGGGCGTCAGGCTGCGGGTAGCAGTCGTCGTCCATGATCCAGACGAAATCCGCGCCGAGCTCGTAGCCGCGTTCCATTCCGGCCGAGAATCCGCCGGCGCCGCCGGTGTTCGTGGGCAGGGACATCACCTCGAGTGGGATGCGGGTCGTCAGCTGGCCGAGGTACTCCGCGGTGCCGTCGGTCGACGCGTTGTCCACGATGATGAGGCGGGTGGGCGCGAATGTCTGGGCTTCGATGGAGGCGATCACCGTCTTGAGCTTTGCGAGCCTGTTGAAGGTGACAACGACAGCGCTTACTTGATCCATTTCTCGAACAACTTTCCGGCCCAATCATGGGCGCTTTCGTACTCGGTGAATTCCTGGGCAAGGGCGACCTCTCGGCGCCAGACATCTGCGCGATACTCCTCTGACAGAGCCATCCGCGTGACGATGTCGCTCGCCTCCGTGAGGAACAGCCCGGGATCGCGGGAGACGAGGGCGTCGGGCACGATGACCGTGCGCTGGGAACCGACATCGGTAGAGATCACCGGCACGCCTGCTGCCAGTGCCTCCAGCGTGGTGAGGGTGAGTCCCTCGTTCTGCGAGCTCAGCACGAGGCAGTCGATCCGCGCGAGGGTGTTGCTCACCGGGGCCGCCTCGTCCACCCATTCGACGAGGCCGGACAGATTGTGTCCGTCGATGTCCCGTCGGACAAAATGCTCGAGTTCGCCGCCGCCCTGGATCACCACTCGTATGGTCAGCCCCTCGACATCCTGGAGCTCCCTGACCAGCTTGGTGAACAGGTAGGGGCGCTTTTGCGCGGCGAAGCGGCCGATGAAGCCCAGCGTGAGAACGGACTCGTCGACGCGTGCACGAGCCTCCTCGGCGACCGAACCCGTCGTTGTCAGGCCGATCAGGGGCGCCAGCGCCACCTTCGCCGGCTCGACGCCCTGCACGCGAACGAACCAGTCCTGCAGCTGCGGCGAGATCACGTGGTGCACCTCGATGTGCTCGTCGAGTGCCGCGCCGATCGCCGGGTAGCCGCCGCCGTTGTACTCAAGGATGTGGTGGGTCGAGGCAACGTGCACGCCGGGGATTCGGGCGCGCAGCCAGGGCAGCCGATCGTACAGCCACCGGCTGTGGTGCACGAATACCCCGCGGATGTCGAAGTTCGTGGCGAGGGCTTCGAGCACCGGCTCGGAGTGTTCGGGCTGTTCGACGGGGTGGGTGAGCGCGAGGACGATGGCGCCGTCCAGCTCGGCCCGGGTGATCCACGGGTGCGTGGACGGCACGTCGGTGATGACAATGGGGCGCAGGCCCCTGGCTCGGGCGAGGGCGATTGACTCCATCGCCCAGCGCTCTGCCCCGCCCAGTTCGAGCCAGTGCAGGCCGAAGATGACGGCAGGTTCGCGTTCTGCTCCGGTTCCGCCGGTCGGCACGCCGGTCAGGTCTACGACCCGGCGCTCCACGACGAGGGAGTTCAGCGAGGACTCGCGTCCGCGAAGCAGCCACTGTCGCAACCGGTCGTATTCGAACGGGTACCGCCGTTCGATTCCTCCGCGCAGTCGCCAGTACAGGCTGGCCCGGCCGACCACAGCAGCGGTGCCTGGTTCGCGTTCCGGATCGAGGACGATGTTGCGCACACCGGTCTCCGGGTCGCCCAGCCAGCCCTTTCGGTGGTGCGTGTAGTGCGGGTGCGGCGAGCCGGCCACCGTGCTCACGATGCTGAACTCGGCCACCTTGCGGGCTTCGGCGCAGACCTTCTGGTGCCGGGTTCCGGCATCCGTGAGGTGCGCCATGTCACCGGGGCGGGCGATGTGCACCACGATGCGCAGGAGAACGCCCGGATTATCGAGAGCATGGAAATTCGCCGCCGAGACCAGCAGCGCCAACTGGCGTTCGGTCAGCGCAGACCCGAGCTGCTCGGCCGCTTGGGCTGACAGGTCGGCGCTGAACAATGCGGGGCGGCCGAAGGCCGTCGTGAGGAGGTCAGACATGGTGAAGAGGATACTTTCACTTCGCTTGGCTGGCAGAAACAGATGCTCGGTGGTGGCGCCATCGATTCCCGCAGCCGGCCGGATCAAGCACGTGGTGCCTCGATGCCGGCCTGTTTGATGGGCACGTCGTC
Organism: Cryobacterium sp. SO1; assembly: GCF_004210215.2. Lineage (NCBI taxonomy): Bacteria > Bacillati > Actinomycetota > Actinomycetes > Micrococcales > Microbacteriaceae > Cryobacterium > Cryobacterium sp. SO1. Next base: position 589,578 of record NZ_CP067394.1, on the reverse strand, counting down.
AACGGCGCGTTCGGGGATGTTCTGGAGGGACATGCGCCGCATGGCGCGACGGGCAGGCTCCTCGACCCACTTCCACAGGACGAAGCCGAAAATCGTGGCAAGCGCCGGAACCAGGAAGATGAGGATCTTGCTCGCAAGTGTACCTTGCGCCAGGAACGGCAGCCTTTCCTGGGCCGTCCAGACGATTTCAATCAGTGGCATATGCACCAGATACACGCTGTAGGACGCCATCCCGCCGATCACCAGCCAGCGGTGGCCGAGGAGGCGTATGAGGCCCTCGCGACCCACCACGATCGCGCCGACGAAGACCAGCAGGGCGGGGACCACGAGCACGCCCCAGCGCTCGTTCACCCGGCCGTTGAGCAGGTACGCGACGATCAGCACCACAACAATCAGGGCCGGCGCCAGCCAATTCGCGATGCGCTGCGCACCCGGCCGATTCTGTACCCGCTCAAGTGCGTAGAACAGCAATCCGCCGGCTACAAACTCGCAGAGGATGCGGATCAGCCACATCCAGGGGGCGTACAACGATCCGAGCGCGAGGGCGAACAACACCACCGGCATCACGGTGAGCACCGCGAGGATCCCCAGGCCGCGGGAACCGAGCACCCTGGACAGGCGGAAGAGCAGCAGGGCCAGGACCGGGAAGAGCAGGTAGGCGAGCGCTTCGACGGACACCGACCAGGCGGCGCCGTTCCAGGTCAGCCTGTTGAAGTCGGCTTCGGTCCACTGCACGACGAGGGTCGACTGGCGAAGGAAACTCCACACGCTGAAATCCCGCGGCGCGACCGGATCCGTGGCGCCGAAGATCAGGAAGCTGCCGTGCCACACCGAGACGAAGGCCAGCATGACGAAGTACGCCGGCCAGATCCTGGACAGTCGCGCCCACCAGAACTTGACGCTCGCCTTGCGGTCGAGGGAGCCGCCCATCTTCCGCCCGTAGTTCAGCGTGATGACGTAGCCGCTGAGGATGAAGAACAGGTCCACGCCGTAATCGCCGTGGGTGATGATCGGAGCGAAGGCGGCGTAGACCGCCGGGAACTCGGCGGCGATGCTGAACCGGATGTGGAACAGCACCACCCAGAGCGCGGCGAGGATCCGCACACCGGTCAGCGCATGGATCTGCCTGATGGGGGCGGCGCCGACCGGAGTATCGGCGAGGGAGGTTCCGGACACGTCAGTCTTCCGTGTGGCGCGGCCGGGTCAGGCCGTCGCGTCCGTCGCGAAAAGCGGACGGAGCTTGTTCTCGAAGGTGGACAGTGCGGCACCGATCGCCATGTGCATGTCGAGGTACTGGTAGGTTCCCAGCCGGCCGCCGAAGATTACGTTGGGCTGCTCGGCAATCCGCTCCCGGTAGCGCAGCAGGCGCTCGCGGTCCGCAGCGGTGTTCACCGGGTAGTAGGGCTCGTCGGCTTCCTCCGCGAAACGCGAGAACTCGCGCATGATCACGGTCTTGTCGTTGGGGTAGTTGCGCTCGGGGTGGAAGTGCTTGAACTCGTGGATGCGGGTGTACGCGACGTCGGTGTCTGCGTAGTTCATCACCGGGGTGCCCTGGTAGTCGCCGGTCTGGATGACTTCCTCCTCGAAGTCCAGGGTGCGCCAGGACAGCGGTCCCTCCGAGTAGTCGAAGTACCGGTCGACGGGACCGGTGTAGACGACGGGGACCGTGCCGACGGTGTCACGGATGTTGATGTCCTGGTTGAGGTCGAAGAAATCCGTCGACAGCCGCACCTCGATGTCGGGGTGGTCGGCCATGCGCTCGATCCAGGCCGTGTACCCGTCCACGGGCAAACCCTCGTAGGTGTCGCTGAAATACCGGTTGTCGTAGTTATACCGAACGGGCAGCCGGCTGATGACCTCTGCGGGCAGTTCACGCGGATCGGTCTGCCACTGCTTGGCCGTGTAGTCGCGGATGAACGCCTCGTAGAGGGGACGGCCGATCAGTGAAACGGCCTTGTCCTCGAGGTTGGCCACCGTGGCGACGGCGCCCTCAGCTGCCTGCTCGCTGATCAGCGCGCGGGCCTCGGTGGGCGAGTAGGCGCTGTGGAAGAACTGGTTGATGGTGCCGAGGTTGATCGGCAGCGGGAACACCTCGCCCTTGTGCGTGGTGTACACCCGGTGCCGGTAGTCGGTGAAGGAGGTAAAAGTGTTGACGTAGTCCCAAACCACCTTGTTCGAGGTGTGGAAGAGGTGGGCGCCGTAGCGGTGCACCTCGATTCCGGTTTCGGGTTCGACCGAACTGTATGCGTTGCCACCGATGTGGTCGCGTTTGTCGATGACGACAACCCGCAATCCCAATTCATTGGCGCAGCGTTCGGCTACCGTGAGGCCGAAGAAACCGGCTCCGACAACCACTAGGTCAACATTCATAACACCTATCCTCACTTACGCCCGGCCACTTCGGACCAAACTTCGATCCTACTGGGGCGTGTCTGTGTGCTTGCTCACGGCCATTTGGCGGTACACCGCTCGGCGGATGACGACGGGAACGAAGCGGTATCCGCCGCGCACGATGACGTTGCGCAGGAACTGGCCGGGGGTGACGAACCCGTCGGCCAGGAGCCGGCGCTGCAGGGCCAGTTCGCTCCGGAACAGGGACAAGCCACCGCGCCGGTTGTAGGCACCGGAGTCGACCCTGTACATGACCAGGGGTTCGGGCAGGTTTCGCACGGTGGCACCGGCCATTATCATCCGGGCGAACAACCAGTAGTCCTCCATCAACGGAAGATGACGGTACCCGCCGGAGGCCTCCACGGCCGACTTGCGGTACACGACGGTGGGGTGGTTGAACGGGTCACGGAATCGGGCCTGGCGGGTGATTTCCACCTGCCCGACCGGCGGCACCCGGCGGCCGAGAATCTTGTCGAGCTCGTTGAATTCGAGCATGCCCGTGCCGACCAGGTCACAGCCCTCTTCGATCGCGGGCAACTGCCTGGCGAATCGTTCCGGCAGCGAGATGTCGTCGGCGTCCATGCGCGCGACCACGTCGAACCGGCAGGCGGCAAGCCCGCGGGTGAGCGCGACGGCCAGGCCCACGTTCACGTCCAGGTCGACGCGGCGAACCATTACCGGGGAGGCATTGATGGCGGTATCGATAGCCTCGGCCAGCGCGGGGCTGATCGGTCCGTCCCGCACCAGGACCACCTCGGTCGGACGACGGGTCTGGTCGGTGACGGCGCTGGAGAACGCCCGGGTGAAGTACTCGGGACGGTCCCCCAGGTAGACGGGCAGCAGCAAGGAAAAGGGCAGGTCAGAACTCGTCACGACGATGCCCCGGCCCGCCCGGTCTCCGCGGCCGCGACGGATTCGCTCACCCGGCCGAACCCGGCCAGCACCTCCGCATTCGTGGCCGGCCGGCTAGTGAGCCCTTCGCGCAGGCCGTCCCGCAGGCCCTGCCGAAGCGTGGCCCGGTCTGCGGAGTGCACGAAGGTGCTCACCCAGTTGCGTGCCGTCGCCCCGGCGTAGATCAGCCGTTCGAAGCCGGACAGTGCCGGTGAGAGGCGCAGCAGCCATAGCTTGTTACGCACCTCCAACCGGAAGCGCGGTCCGGGGTCGATGTTCGTCGATCCGAAGACCTTGGTCTTGTGCACGACGATGCTGCGTCGGCAGATGTACCCCGTCGCCCCGCGCAGGATGCGGGCGGTGTACTCGAAGTCGTCGTTCCAGAGGAAGTACGCGGCGACCGGCAGGCCGTGCTCCCGGATGGCGCGCGCATCGATCATGACCGAGACGAACGACGCCGACCGGACCGGGTAGCAGTCGAACTGGCGGGCGCGCTCCAGGGAGCGACGCGAGGCGAACGGCCGTGCCCGCGGCATGTTCATCGGGTGTTCTCGGCCGTCGGTCCAATGTACCGTCGACGCGAGGATCCTGGTGGTCGCCGGAGCGTGTGCGCGTGCGATCAGGAGTTCGGCGAGTGCGGTCTCGGTGGGGACGGTGTCGTCGTCCATCAGCCAGACTAGGTCGGCTCCGAGCGGACCTACGGCTTCGGCCAGGCCGGCCGTGAAACCGCCGGCGCCGCCGGTGTTGCGTTCGAGCACCACTAGGGTCACCTCGGGGTGCGCCGCTCGAACGGACTCGGCCGTGCCGTCGGTGGAGGCGTTGTCGATCACCAGCACCTCGTCGGGCCGCCGGGTCTGACCGGCCAAGGCGGCCAGGCTTTCCAGGAGCAGGTCACGCCGGTTGAAGGCCACGACCACGACCACGACTTTTTCGGCAGGCGTATTCGTCATGACTTCTCAACTTTCAGTGGTTCGCGTAGTTCTGTGACCCAGGTCGGCCGCCCCGGACGTGATCCCGCCCGGTCTCGTCCCCACAGCCTGAGCACTCCCCAGCCGAGCAGGAGCACAACCAGTAGAACGCCGGAGAGGACCTGCACCGGCCAGCCCGGCGCCCGGAACGACACGGTCACTACTTCGCCGACGGAATCGGCGGGGATGTCGATTCCCATCATGAAACCGTTGACGAGCTCGTCCGACACGGTTCCGCCGTCGACCTCGTAGCCCGGCCAGGAGATCCGGCTCAGGGCGACCTGGCCGCCGTCGGCACCGACTGCGTCGACGCGGAAGGAGACTCCCATGTCGTCCTCATTCAGCACGGTCACCGAGGTTTCGTCGGCGCTCCAGACGACGCTGCCGGCGCCGGGAACAGGGGTGTCCCGGACGATCAGCTTGGTCAGCGGGGTGTCCTGTGCCACGTGCCAGCCATCGGGCGTCTCGGCCCAGAGCTCTTCCGGAACCGAACTCTTCACAATCAGGACCGAGCTGACGCCCAGGTCGTCGACCAGGTTCTGGCCGGTGTCGGTGCCCGCCGTGAACAGCTTCGGCAGCAGGTCGGCGCAGGTGACGCCCTGATAGGCCATGCACAGCGCATCTCCGTATCCCGGGTAGAAGACCGAGGTGTAGGCGTTCTGCACGGGGGCATCCGGGATGTACCAGAGGTTGGCCACCGTGGTTTCGGCCCAGTCGCCCTGCTGGATCTGGCCGTTCAGCGGTCCGCCGACGACGAGGACGTCCCCCTCGGCGTCGGTGAGCAGGTCCCGGTAGCTCTGCACCGCGCTGGGCACCTGGTAGTTGAGCAGCGGACCGCTGGTGTGCTCGACGTGCTGGGGGTAGATGACGCCGAGGGTGACGAGCACCGCCAGCCCGGGCAGCAGCCAGGCACGCCCGGCTCGCGCCCGGTCCCGCCACGGTGAGGACAGGCCAGGCAGGCCACGCGGTGAGGTGATCCGATAGAACACCCAGAGCACGACGATGACCGCGAGGGTGGCGAGGACGACCGCCCGCGCGTACTGCGGGCCCTGGAACACCGTCAGCAGGCCCCCGAAAACCGTGTAGGCGCACGCGGCCAGGAAACGCCGGCGCGAGATGACCTCGACCCGGGCCAGGGACAGTCCGATGGCGAGGATCAGGAGCATCGAGAGGGCCAGGTAAGGCATCATCCGCAGGGGAATGCGGAGCGGCCCGACGTCGCTGGGCAGGAGTACCCCGATCAGTGCGACGCCGAATAAGATCACGACGCTCAGCCGGGTGGCGAGTACCGGCATCAACCGTTTCCACGCGACGAAAGCGAACAGCGGGAGCATCCAACTGATGTAGACCAACGGTGCGGAGGGGAAGAAGGAACCGAAGAAGCCGACCTGCGGAATGCCGACGGGCGTGTTCGCGGCCACCAGCCCGCTCAGGTCCACCGTCAGGAGCCCGGTGTTCATGACACCCTTGGTCCGCCCGGAGGTGCCCGCGGTCAGGAGACCCGGCAGGTGCACGATGACGGCGAACAGCCCGGCGCCGGTCGCGATCAGGAAGGCTCGCACGATTGAGGCCCGGTGGCGGGCGATGAACGCCTCGGCAATCGTCGCGGCGAGCGCGACGGCCAGGAAGATCGTGGCGTGCACGTAGCCGATTCCAACCGTACCGATGCATGCCAGAAGCGCCAGCGTGGGCGACTTGGCCGAGAACACGGCCCGCCGGGTCAGCGCCCAGGCCAGCGCCCACAGGCTCCAGGCCAGCAGGCCGTTCACCCAGGTGGTCGCGTCTAGGTAGAACGTGACTCCGGTGAACGGCAGCGCGACGGCCACGGCTGCGGCCCAGCCCCGGCTGGACTGGAAGGTGCGGGCCAGCAGGTACGCGCCCAGCGAACCCGCGACCAGGCAGACGACCTTGACCACGGTGGAGAAGATCAAGGCGCTGCCCGCCCAGTGCGACCAGAGGCCGATCAGCCAGAGGACCGGGCTGAAGATGCCCCAGGCGCCTTCGGCGAGGTAGTTACCGGACTGCCAGACCAAGGGGTTGATCAGCGACCAATTCCCCTCGAGAATGCGGGTGCCGATCTCGTACCACTGGCCGAAGGCACCGGACTGGGTGTCGTCGATGAAGTAGTAGCCGCGGTTGACCAGCAGTGGGAGAGCGGCCCCGAGCAGTACGGCGACGACCACAACAGCGGGCCACACGAATCTCGACTTCACCAACAGAATGCCCTTTTCTCGCCCTGATCAGGATGTGACGGTCGTCACTGTGCGCGCCCGCAGGGGTGTTTGCAGGCCCACTCCGCGCGAACCGCCTCCCCATTCTCGCCCAGGGTCGCCCCTCGCGGGGACAGAGCTCCCTCAGGAGCACCCGGTATCGTGAAGGCTCAGCACTACGAAGGATGCGAGTCACACCTAACCTATGACACACGATGCGATGTTCCCTGATGATCAGCCTCTCGTCTCGATCGTCATCCCTGCCTACAACAATGCGGCCTACCTCGACGAGACCATGAAGAGCGTGCTGGGCCAGACCTACACCAACCTCGAGGTGATCGTCTCCGACCACGCGTCCACCGACGACACCTGGGCCGTCATGCAGCGCTACAGCTCCGACCCCCGGGTGACGCTGCTGCACACTGAAGGCGGCGGCGGTGCCCTGCGGAACTGGAACCGGGTGAGCCAGGCGGCCACCGGCGAGCTGATCAAACTCGTCTGCGGCGACGACCTGCTCTACCCCACCATCGTCGCCCAGCAGGTGGCCGCGCTCATTGCTGAGCCCGGCGCCGTGCTGGCCTCCTCCCCGCGGGACATCGTCGACGCCAACGGTGCTCCGGTGCTCAAGAACCGCGGCCTGGCCGGACTGACCGGTGTGCACGACGGTGCCGTCGCCGTGCGCAAGACCGTCACCCAGGGCACCAACATCTTCGGTGAGCCCGGCTGCGTGCTGATGCGCCGCAGCGTCCTGGAGAAGGTGGGCTGGTGGGATTCCCGCTGGCCGTACCTGATCGACGAGACCTCCTATTCGATGGTGCTGCTGGAGGGAAAGTTCGTCGGCGTGCCCGGCAGCCTCGCCGGTTTCCGCATCTCCGACAGCCAGTGGAGCGTGCGCCTGGTCGCCGAGCAGGCCGAGCAGGCGATCGGCTTCCACAACTGGCTGGCGAAGACCCGCCCCGATGTCATTTCCGCCACCGACCGGATGATCGGCAACACCCGCGCCAGGGTGATGGCCCAGGCTCGCCGGCTCGCCTACATCTGGCTCGGCCGGCGCATGTCCAAGGCGGTGACGACGGATGCCGCAGCCAACTGACCCGGCCGACGAAACGGGCCGTGTGGTAGGTTCTGAACCCGTGACACTCCCCTCAGAACCCGACATCGCCGACCACAGCATCTCGATCGTCATCCCCGTCTACCAGGGAGAACGCACCCTCACCGGCGTGCTCGACGAGATCGAACCGCTGACCAGGCTGAGCATCACCCCCGACGGGTACAGCTTCCAGGTCGAAGAGGTCCTGCTGGTCTTCGACCACGGTCCGGACGACTCCGCGTCGATCATCCGCAGCATCACCGACCGGTTCCCGTTCGCCCGCGGGATCTGGCTGAGCAAGAACTTCGGTCAGCACGCGGCCACCCTCGCCGGCATGGCGTCCTCCGGCGGCGACTGGATCGTCACCCTCGACGAGGACGGGCAGCACGACCCCCGCGCGATCGGCGGGATGCTCGACACCGCCATGCGCGAGCAGGCCAGCGTCGTCTACGCCAAACCGACCAACCCGGCCCCGCACGGGCCGGTGCGCAATGCCGCCTCGAAGACGGCCAAGTACCTGCTCACCAAGCTCTCCGGCACCGGCGCCGCCGCCGACTACCAGAGCTACCGGCTGATGCTCGGCAACATCGGCCGCAGCGTCGCCGCCTATGCCGGCTCCGGGGTGTACCTCGACGTCGCCATCGGCTGGGTCGCCTCCCGCGTCACGACCTCCCCGGTCGAACTGCGCGAGGAAGGCGAACGCAGCTCGGGCTACTCGGCCCGCCGGTTGTTCTCGCACTTCTGGCGCATGATCCTCACCACCGGCACGAGGGGGCTGCGGATCGTCAGCGGCCTCGGCGTGATCTTCGCCGTGATCGGCGTGATCTTCGCAATCGTCATCTTCATCCAGCGCCTCGCCGGTGACATCGCGATCCAGGGCTGGGCGTCGCTCAGCGTGCTGGTGTTGCTGAGCGCCGGGTTCATCCTGTTCTCCCTGGGCATCATCGCCGAGTACATCGGCATCAACGTGAACATGGCCATGGGCAAGCCGCCGTACCTGATCACGACCGACCCGGCGGATGGGCCTCTCGGGCGGACCCGCAAAGCCGCCAATTGACCACCTACGTCTGGGTAATCGGGGCCAGGGGCCTCCTGGGCAGCGCCACGGCCGCCGCGATCACCCGCCGGACCGGCTGGGAGCTGCTCGGCACTGACCCGCTGCCCTGGGCGGATGACGAGGCCCTCTCGGCCGCCGCCGCCGCGACGGCGACCCGACTGTTGGACACCGCCGCGACCGAACGTGCGAACTGGGCGGTGCTCTGGATGGCCGGCAACGCCGTCACCTCCACCCCGCCGGAGGCGATCAGCCGGGAACTCAGCCAGCTCAAGCTGGTGCTCGACGCCGTCGGCGGCGCGGCCGCGTACCAGGGCACCTCAAGCTCCGGCGCCGTGTTCTACGCTTCCTCGGCCGGCGGCGTGTACGGCGGTTCGGCGCATCCGCCGTTCGACGAGCACAGCACACCGGTACCGATCTCCGGCTATGGGCGCTTCAAGCTGGACGCCGAGGCGAGCCTGTTCGATTTCTCCCGCGCCACCGGTGTCTCGGTGCTCGCCGGACGGATCGCGAACCTGTACGGGCCGGGGCAGAAGCTGGGCAAGATGCAGGGACTGATCTCCCACCTGGCCAAGGCCCAGTTCTCGCCCAAGCCGGCGTCGATCTTCGTGCCGCTGGAGACCATGCGGGACTACATCTTCGTGCGTGACTGCGCCGAACTCGTCGTGGACTGCGTCGCCCGGCTGACCGCGGTCACCGAGGCGACCGGGCGCACCGAGGCGATCAAGAACCTCGCCTCCGGCCAGGCCGTGACGATCAGCAACCTGCTCGGCCAGATCCGCAGCCTCGCCAAGGGACGGCCGAACGTGATGCTCGGCTACTCGGCTGAGGCCTCGATGCAGGGCCTGGACCTGCGCATCACCTCGACGGTGTGGCCGGACCTGGACCGACGGCAGCTGACCAGCCTGCCCGCCGGCATCAAGGCCACCATGGACGACGTCCTGGCCCACATCCAGTCGGGCGGCTAGTCGGTCTTGAGCAGCCCTCTCAGGTACACGCCGTAGCCGCTCTTGGCGAGCGGGGCGGCGAGGCGGGCGAGCTGGGCGTCGTCGATCCAGCCGGCGCGCCAGGCGATCTCTTCGATGCAGCCGATCTTGTGGCCCTGGCGGTCTTCGATGACGCGCACGTATTCGCTGGCCTGCATCATGGATTCGAAGGTTCCGGTGTCCAGCCAGGCGGTGCCGCGGTCCAGGACCTGCACGTGCAGGTTGCCCTGGTTGAGGTAGCGCTCGTTGACGGTGGAGATCTCTAGCTCGCCGCGGGCGGAGGGTTCGATGGACTTGGCGATCTCGACGACGGAGTTGTCGTAGAAGTACAGGCCAGGCACGGCGTAGTTGCTCTTGGGCTTGACCGGCTTCTCTTCGATCGACACGGCGGTGAAGTCGTCGTCGAACTCCACGACCCCATACGAGGTGGGGTCTGAGACGTGGTACGCGAAAATCAGGGCGCCGTCGATGTCGGCGTTGTTGCGGAGCGCCGTTCCGAGGCCCGCACCGTGGAAGATGTTGTCGCCGAGGACCAGGGCGACGCTGTCATCGCCGATGAAATCCTCACCGATGATGAACGCCTGCGCGAGGCCGTCCGGGGACGGTTGCACGGCATACTCGATGTTGATGCCGAGGTCGGACCCGTCGCCCAGCAGCGCCCTGAACTGGTCGTTGTACTCCGGGGTGGTGATGATGAGGATGTCCTTGATGTCGGCCATCATCAGCGTTGACAGCGGATAGAAGATCATCGGTTTGTCGTAGATCGGCATCAGCTGCTTGGAGATACCCTTGGTGATCGGCCACAGGCGGGTGCCTGAGCCTCCGGCGAGAATGATTCCGCGCATGGTCTAGTTCCGTTCGTTGAGCGTCTGGTAGTAGGCGCGGGCGGCGTCCCAGGTGGGCAGCAATCCGCTCGCGGTGGCCTCGGCGAGGCTCGGGGCGTCGGTGTCCTTCGGGGATAGCACCAGTTCTCCGGCGTCCTTCGGGAAGACCAGGCCGACCTCGGCGTCGAGCGGGTTGATGCCGTGTTCGGCGCCGGCGGTGTAGGTGGAGGAGACCAGGTAGCTCACGGTGGCCTTGTCGGTCAGGGCGACGAACGCGTGGCCGAGGCCCTCGGCGATGTACACGGCCTTGCGGTCCACGTCGTCCAGCAACACCGAATCCCACTGCCCGAAGGTGGGCGAGCCGACCCGGATGTCGACGATGAAGTCGATGATCGCACCGTGCGTGGCGGTGACGTACTTGGCCTGGCCCGGCGGGACGTCGGCGAAGTGGATGCCGCGCACGACGCCCCGGCTGGAGACACTGGTGTTGGCCTGACGCAGGTCCAGCGGGTGCCCGAGCGCCTCGGACAGCTTGTCGAACCGGTACCACTCGAGGAAGACTCCCCGGTCGTCCCCGAACTGCTTGGGGGTCACCTCGTAGGAATCGGGGATGGAGAGTTCACGAATCTGCACGTTCGCCAGCCTAGCAATGCGCGTCCAGTACAATCGCGTAGGCACCTTTACGCAAACGGAATGGTTACCAATACATGAAAATCCTCGTTACCGGCGGCGCCGGGTTCATCGGCTCGAATTTTGTTCGCCGAACCCTGCAAGACGCTTATCCCGGCCTGGAGGGCGCTGAAGTCGTCGTCCTGGACGCCCTCACCTACTCGGGCAACCTGGAGAACCTGGCCCCCGTGGCCGATTCGCCCCGGTACTCCTTCGTCGAGGGCGACATCCGTGACGGCGCCCTGCTCGACACGCTGTTCCCCGGCCTGGACGCCGTGGTGCATTTCGCCGCCGAATCCCACGTAGACCGCTCCGTGCGAGACGCGTCGATCTTCGTCGAGACCAACGTGCTCGGCACCCAGCAGCTGCTCGACGCGGCCCTGCGCAACGACCTGCCCCGGTTCGTGCACGTGTCCACCGACGAGGTCTACGGCTCCATCGCCGAAGGCTCCTGGAACGAAGAACGCGCCCTCGAGCCCAACTCGCCGTACTCCGCGTCGAAGGCCGGCAGCGACCTGCTCGCCCGCAGCTACCACCGCACCCACGGCCTGAACGTGTCGATCACCCGCTGCAGCAACAACTACGGCCCGTACCACTTCCCCGAGAAGGTCATCCCGCTGTTCGTGACCAACCTCATCGACGACCTGCACGTTCCCCTCTACGGCGAGGGCAACAACATCCGCGACTGGCTGCACGTGGACGACCACACCCGCGCCATCGCCATGGTGCTGGTCAACGGCCGCGCCGGCGAGATCTACAACATCGGCGGCGGCACCGAACTGACCAACGTCGAACTCACCCAGCTGCTGCTGGACGCCACCGGTACGGACTGGTCCTACGTGGACCGGGTCGCCGACCGCCTCGGCCACGACCTGCGCTACTCCGTGGACATCTCCAAGATCCAGGCCGAACTCGGCTACTCCCCCGAGGTGCCCTTCGAAAAGGGCCTGGCCGACGTCGTGCAGTGGTACCGCGACAACCGCACCTGGTGGGAACCCCTCAAAGCCCGCGCGGCGCTGAGCTGAGCATGACCCGCTATCTGATCGCCGGCGCGGCCGGGATGCTCGGCCGCGACCTGCAGGACGCCCTCACCGGGCGCGACGTCACCGCCGTCGACCGCAGCGAGCTGGACATCACCGACCTCGCCGCCGTTCAGAAGGCCGTGACTGGCCACGACGTGATCATCAACGCGGCCGCGTACACCGCGGTGGACGCCGCCGAAGACAACGAAGCTGCCGCCTACGCCGTGAACGCGCTGGGCCCCCGCAACCTCGCGATCGGCGCCGCGGCCGTCGGCGCGAAGCTCGTACAGATCTCCACCGACTACGTCTTCGACGGCACCGGCAGCAGCCCCTACCCCGAAGACACCGAGATCGACCCGATCAACGCGTACGGCCGCACCAAGGCCGCCGGTGAACAGTTTGTGCTCGCCGAGCACCCCACCGGCAGCTACATCGTACGTACTGCCTGGCTCTACGGCGCCCATGGCCCCAACTTCGGCCGCACCATGCTCACCCTCGCCGCCAATCGCGACTCCGTCTCCGTGGTCGCCGACCAGTTCGGCCAGCCCACCTGGACCGTCGACCTGGCCGCGCAGATCGTGGCACTGCTCGACGCCGATGCCCCCGCCGGGATCTACCACGGCACCAACGCCGGGCAGACGAACTGGTTCGGCTTCGCCTGCGCCGTCTTCGAAGCCGCCGGTCTCGACTCCGAACGGGTGCTGCCCACCGACAGCACCCAGTTCGTGCGCCCCGCCCCGCGGCCCACCTATTCAGTCCTCGGCCACGACTCCTGGAGCCGCGCCGGACTCGCCCCCATGCGGCCTTGGCCCGACGCACTCAAGGACGCAGCCGAACACGGCGCGTTCACGCCCTCATGATCACCCTCAGGGTCATCGTGGACCAACTGGTCTCCCCGGTGCCGGGCGGACTCGGCCGCTACACCGAGGAACTGACCCGGTCACTGATCGCGACAGCGCCGGCGGGCTGCGTGGTCGAAGGCATCGTCTCGGCCACCTCGGCCGAACACTACGACCAGATCACCGCGGCCCTGCCCGGCCTGGCCGGCCTGCACAAGACCGCCCTGGCCCGCCGCGAGCTTTCCGCCGCCTGGCAGCTGGGCGTGGCCACCTCGGCCGGCCACGGCCTCGTGCACGCCCCCGGGTTGTTCGCCCCGCTGCACCGCCACGACCGGGCCAAGGACGAGACCCAGGTCGCCGTGACGGTGCACGACGTGCTCGCCTGGACGCATCCGGAAACGTTGACCCCGACCACCGTCGCGCGCGCCAAGCTGATGCTCAAACGCGCCCGCAAGCACGCGGACGCCATCGTGGCGCCCAGCCACGCCCTCGCCGACCAGCTCCGCGAGATCATGGACTTCGGCGATCGGGTGCGGGTGATCGGCGGGGCCGTCAGCAGCAGCCTGACGCTGCCGACGAATTCCGCCGCCGCCGAGAACACGGCGGTCGAGCTGAACTTGCCCGACGAGTACATCCTCACCGCCGGAACCCTCGAACCGCGCCGCGCCGTGACCGCGCTCATCGAAGCCCTCGGGCGTCCGGGCGCCGTCGACCTGCCGTTGCTTGTTGTCGGCCCGGACTCGTGGGGGGAACTCACCCTCGCCTCGGTGGCCGACGAGGCTGGCCTCGCCCCCGACCGGGTGCGGGCCCTGGACGGCCTAACCGACCAGCAGCTCGCCCTGGTGATGTCCCGGGCGTCGGTCTTCGTCTACCCCAGCCTCGAAGAGGGCTTCGGCCTGCCGATCATCCAGGCGTTCCACTTCGGCACACCGGTCATCCACTCGGATGCGCCGGCGCTGGTCGAGGCCGCCGGCGACGCGGGCTTCGTGGTGGAACGTGACGACCCAGCCGGGTACCCCGAGCGGCTCGCCGCCGCGCTGGACCGGGTGCTCGGCGACCCCGCGCTGGCCAACCGGCTGCGCATCTTCGGCAGCGACCGGTCCAGGGCGTTCAGCTGGCGGGATACCGCCGAGCTGGTCTGGCAGCTGCACGCCGACCTCTGAACCAACCCGGACCGAGCCGCCGCTCAGGGGGCTGGCGTCTCCGTGACCGGGTTCAGCGCGGCATCGATCAGGCCGGCGATGTAGTCGTAGTCGGGGTCTGTCGGGTCGACGCCGTTGTCGGGCACCAGTTCGACGGCTCCCACCGGGAGCTTCTGCGTCTTGCCCGCGAGGGTGGTGAAGTAGCCGAGCATCCCCTGCGGCACGTCGGTCTTCACAACTTCCTCGCCAGCCCGCGCCACTCCCTCGAATTTGGTGAGCACATTCGCCGGGTTGAACTGCTGCAGGATGGCGCCCTGCAGCACCCGCTGCCGCGACATGCGGTCGTAGTCGCTGGTGCCGTGCCTGGCCCGGCCGTACCAGAGTGCGGTGAACCCGTCCATGTGCTGCGGTCCGGCCTCCACCCAGCCTTCGACGTCGCTCAGGTCGTCTTCCTGGCCGCCGATGGGCAGCCGTTCGGCCACGTCGATGTCGACACCACCGAGGGCGTCGATGAGCTGGGAGAAGCCCTGCATGTCGATCAGCACGTAGTACTGAATGGTGAGGCCGGTGATGCCGCTGGCGGCGTCGCGCATGGCCTCGATGCCGGGTTCGCTACCCTCGGCCACGGCGTTGGGGTACATGTCCGGGCTCTTGAGCTCAACCTCGGTGTAGATCGAGTTGAGCTGGCAGACATCCACATCGCAGACGCCGTCGTACCCGTAGCCGTCCGGATACGACGCGTACAGCGGAGAATCCGCCGGGAACGGCACGTACTCAAGGTCGCGGGGGATGCCGATGATGTCGGCCTTGCCGGTCTCGGCGTCGATACTGACCACCGACGTGCTGTCCGGGCGCATGCCCAACCGGTCGGCCCCGGCATCGCCGCCGAGCAGCATGATGTTGTACCGGCCGTCCACGGGCGGCTCGCTCGGGCCCTTGGCGAAGACCGTCGACAGGAAGTCGCTGGTCGTGGTGGCCACGTAGGCGCCGTAGCCGGCCGAGCCGCAGACGGCGACCATCACGACGGTCGCGAGCCCGGCGATGAACGGGCGGGCCTTGGGACGGGCCTTGACGAGTCGGGTCAGCCGGATGGTGTCGAAGGTCAGGATCAGCCACACGATGGCGTAGAAGACCATCACGGCGGCGAGGATCCACAACCCGATCGAGTTGGTGGCCACGGTGAGCACGAACTCCGGGTTGAGCGCATAGACGACACCGGCGACGATCGCCAGACCGAGGAAGGTCAGGGTGGCGCGCAGCCCGAAACGACCGAGGCCGCGGCTTCCCGCGAGCACCTGGGCGGAGCCGGGGAGGATGATGTTGAGCACCACGAGCCACCAGGCCCGGCGGGTCATGACCTGTCGGGAGCCGGAGTTCGGGTACCGGATCGGGCTGCTGGCGCTCGTCATAGTCTCGCTTGCAGGGCCGTGTTCTTCTGCTCCACCTGCTCGGCCAGCTGATCGGCGTAGTCCTGAAGCTTGAGGCGCAGCGCGTCATCCGCGGTCGCCAGGATCTTGATCGCGATCAGGGCCGCGTTGCGGGCGCCGCCGATCGACACCGTCGCGACGGGCACGCCGGCCGGCATCTGCACGATCGACAGCAGCGAGTCCAGGCCGTCCAGGCGGCCGAGCGGAACCGGGACGCCGACGACGGGGAGCGTGGTGACCGCGGCGAGCATGCCCGGCAGGTGTGCGGCGCCGCCGGCGCCGGCGATGATCACCTTGAGGCCGCGGCCCCAGGCCTCGGAGCCGTAACGGATCATCTTCTCGGGGGTGCGGTGTGCGGACACCACCTGCACCTCGTGGGCCACACCGAACTCGGTCAGCATCGCCGCGGCCTCGCTCATCACGTTCCAGTCGGAGTCCGACCCCATCACGACGCCGACGAGCACGGCTGCGGAGGGGGCGGACTCGGGGTCGGACGTCACGAGGTTCTCTGGCACGGTGATGATCTTAGGCTTCAGTCCTGGAAAAACGCCGCAGTGGCACGCGCCTGGTAGGTGACCGAGTCCAGATCGGGCCCGGATGCGGTGACGTGGCCGATCTTCCGTCCCGGCCGCGGGTCCTTGCCGTAGTTGTGCACCTTGACCGTGGGCTGCTCGGCGAACGCCGCGGGGTAGCGGTCCGCCATGCTGCCCTCGGCGGGACCGCCGAGGATGTTCACCATCACCGACCAGGGCTCCCGGAGCCCGGTGCCACCCAGCGGCAGGTCAAGCACGGCGCGCAGGTGCTGCTCGAACTGGCTGGTGGTGGAACCGTCGATCGACCAGTGGCCGCTGTTGTGCGGCCGCATCGCGAGCTCGTTGACCAGCAGCCGGCCGTCGGTGGTTTCAAAGAGTTCCACGGCGAGCACACCGGCGACGCCGATGCCCTCCGCGACCCGCTCGGCGATGTCAGCGGCGACCTCGCTGAGCCGCCCGGCCGATTTCGGGGCCGGCGCGATGACCTCAGCGCAGACGCCGTCCAGCTGCACGGTCTCCACAACGGGCCAGATCGACATCTCCCCGGACGGACGCCTGGCGACGACCTGCGCCAGTTCCCGGCGAAAGTCGACAAGCTCCTCGACCAGCAGGTCACCACCGTTGGCGTCCTCGGCGAGCGCGAGGAACCAGTCGTCGGCCTCGTGGGCGTGGGACACCACCCGCACCCCCTTGCCGTCGTAGCCGCCCCTGGCAGTCTTCACGACGGCCCGGCCGCCGTGGTCGGCGAGGAACCGGGCCAGAGCGTCGGCATCCGCCACTCGCGCCCAGTCGGGAACGGGCAGGCCGAGCTCGGTGAGCCGCTGGCGCATCAGCAGTTTGTCCTGGGCATAGAGCAGAGCGTCCGGTCCCGGGTGCACACGGACGCCCCGGCTGACCAGTTCGCGGAGGATCACCTGCGGAACGTGTTCGTGGTCGAAGGTCACGACATCGACGCACTCGGCGAACGCGAGGACCGTTGCCAGGTCGCGATAGTCGCCCACCGACACCGCGGCGAGGCTCGCGGACATGCCGTCGGTCTCGGCCAGGACCCGGAGGTCGATGCCGAGGTTCACCGCGGCGGGGATCATCATGCGGGCCAATTGGCCTCCGCCGATCACACCAACGATCGTGCTCATCTGTTCACCAATTTCTGTGCGACCGTTCATCCGAGGGGCCTGGAACTCTCAGGATGGGGATCATGCCGGGACCTAGACTGCGAAAGAAGCGCGTTATCTCGCTACACGTTCCATTTTCACCTATCGGCCGGACGGATGCATGTCGAGACCAACCTTCAGCAGGCATCGGGTGGTTGCCTTCGCGGCACAGCTCGCGAAATTCGGCATGGTCGGACTCGTCGGCTTCGCGGTGGACATCACGGTCTTCAACCTGCTTCGGGCGACGATCTTCTCCCCCGAGGCCCTGGTCTCCGGCCCGATCTGGGCGAAGGTCGTCTCGACGGTCCTCGCGATCCTGGCCAACTGGGTCGGCAACCGCTACTGGACATTCTCCAAGGACCGCCGCTCCCAGACCCTGCGGGAGGGCCTGGAGTTCTTCGCGGTCAGCCTCGTCGGCATGGGCATCGGGCTGGCCTGCCTGTGGGTGAGCCACTACGTTCTCGGCTACACCAGCGTCCTGGCCGACAACATCTCGTCGAACGTCATCGGCCTGCTGCTCGGCGCGATCTTCCGCTTCACCCTGTACCGCTACTGGGTGTTCTCGCCGTCCCGCCAGGCAGCGGCGCCGGCTCCATCAGGTCCTGCAATACCTGTTGCACCAGATCGGCGTGAGGCACGTCACGCAACGACAGCGGACGCTCCAGGCCGGAGTTGATCCGCACGGTCCCCGACCGGAACATCGACTGCACCCAGTTCCTCCGCACGCTCACGTCATAACCTCTGCTGTGCAGCAGCTCCTGGCGCACGTGCACGAAGATGCCGTGCACAAAGATGATCCGCCGGCTCGTCACCGTGTACCGCCGGGTGAGCCAGGCCACCAGTGGCAGCAGCCAGAGCAGGACCACGATCAGGCCGGCCCCGACCAGCAGCAGATCGTTCTGCCACTGCTCGGCCAGGCTGCCGTGGTAGTAGCCGGTGACGCCGCAGACGCCGATCAACAAGAGGCTGGGCCAAAAGAGCACCCGTGCGTGCGAACGCAGCCGGGCGATGACCACCTCGGGCGGCGCCGTCGGCACGGCGGGCAACGAGCTGGCTGGGTTGGTCATATACCCATTAATACCTCAGATGGGTCACGTCCCCCGCGGCGACGGCCTGCAGTTCCCCGTTCGTCTGGTCCTCGACGATCAGCCGGCCGTCCGGATCCAGACCGACCGCCGTTCCGACCAGGTCGTGGCCGCCGGGCAGTTCGACCCGGACCGCGGTGCCCAGGGTGCCGCACAGAGCGGTGACCTCGGCGTGCAGGCCGCTGGCCACCGGATCGGCGTCGGCGGCGAGGAAACTTGCGGTGAGGGTGCGCAGCTCCGTCAAATAGGCGGCGAGCACGGCATCGGGGTTCGGTACGGCGCCGGTCACCAGCATCAGCGACGTGGAGGTGAGGGTGGGCAGGTCGTGCTCGTCCAGGGCCAGGTTCAGGCCGGCGCCGATGCACAACCCACTGGCATCCGGCAGCAGCTCAGACAGGATGCCGGAGACCTTGTAGCCATCGATGAGCACGTCGTTCGGCCACTTGAGCGCCACCTCGTGCCGTGGTTCGTCATCGTCGCCGGGCGCTGCGGCCTGCACCACCGAGCGCACGGCCAGGGTCATGGCCGCCCCGGCGAGCAGCGGAAACCAGCCGAACCGATTCGGGGGCAACGGCCCGGTCGCCGGCCGCGGCCGGAGCAGCACCGAGACGGCCAAGGACTTGCCGCTGGGGGCCAGCCAGGTGCGGCCCAGCCGGCCGCGGCCGCTGGTCTGGGTGTCGGTGACGATGACAGACAGGTCCGGCCAGGCCGCAGCATCCGGGCCGCTCGCCGCGGTCACCAGCACGTCATTGGTCGAGCCGGCCTCGGCCAGGTACTCGAACCGGGCCCCGATGCCGCGGCTGATCGGAAAATCCATGCTGACGCCTCTTCTCACACCCCGCAGGGATCATAACTCCTGCAATTCTGCCCAGTTTGGCCCTGAACCGCAGAATCAGCCCCGGCCGGGCCCGAATTGCAGGAGTTATGCCGCCGAGGCGGTGCCGAGGACTCTGGACCCCGGGGGCACTGCGGGTGGGCCGGTAGAGTAAGCGGCGTGACTGAGAACCCGACCGGACCTGACCTGTACACAACGGCGGGTAAACTCGCCGACCTGAAACATCGCTATCACGAGGCCGTGACCGCGAGCGGCGAGGCCGCCATCGAAAAACAGCACGCCAAGGGCAAGATGACCGCCCGCGAGCGGGTGGCCGAGCTGCTTGACGAAGGCTCGTTCGTCGAGCTGGACGAGTTCGTGCGGCACCGCACCGTGGCGTTCGGCATGGAGAAGAAGCGTCCGTACGGCGACTCCGTCGTCACCGGCACCGGCACCATCCACGGCCGTCAGGTGGCCGTGTACTCCCAGGACTTCACAATCTTCGGCGGGTCGCTCGGCGAGGTCGCCGGCGAGAAGATCATCAAGGTGATGGACCTGGCGCTGAAGACCGGGGTGCCCATCATCGGCATCCTCGACTCCGGCGGAGCGCGCATCCAGGAGGGCGTCGTGGCCCTGGGCAAGTACGGCGAGATCTTCCGCCGCAACACCGCGGCCTCCGGAGTGATCCCGCAGATCTCGATCATCTGCGGGCCCGCGGCCGGCGGCGCGGTGTACTCCCCCGCCCTGACCGACTTCGTGATCATGGTCGACAAGACCAGCCAGATGTTCGTCACCGGCCCCGACGTGATCAAGACCGTCACCGGTGAAGACGTGGGCATGGAAGAGCTCGGCGGCGCGCTCACCCACAACTCGGTCTCCGGCGTGGCGCACTACCTGGCCAGCGACGAGTCCGACGCCCTGGACTACGCACGCACCCTGCTCGGCTTCCTGCCGGACAACAACCTCGCCGAACTGCCCGTTTTCGACAGCGAGGTCGAGCTCGAGACCACGGATGCCGACCTCAAGCTCAACACGCTGATCCCGGATTCGCCCAACCAGCCCTACGACGTGAAGACCGTTATCGAGCACATCGTCGACCACGGCGACTTCCTCGAAACCCAGCCGCTGTTCGCGCCGAACATCGTGGTGGGCTTCGCCCGCATCGAGGGCCGCAGCGTCGGCATCGTCGCCAACCAGCCCAACGCGATGGCCGGCACCCTGAACATCCCCGCCGGCGAGAAGGCCGCACGGTTCGTGCGGTTCTGTGACGCGTTCTCGATCCCGATCCTCACCCTCGTCGACGTGCCCGGCTTCCTGCCAGGCACCGACCAGGAATGGACCGGCATCATCCGCCGCGGCGCGAAGCTGCTCTACGCCTACGCTGAGGCCACCGTGCCACTGATCACCGTCATCCTGCGCAAGGCCTACGGCGGCGCCTACATCGTGATGGGCTCCAAGCAGCTCGGCGCCGACATCAACCTGGCCTGGCCGACCGCCGAGATCGCGGTGATGGGCGGCCAGGGCGCCGTGAACATCCTCTACCGGGCCGAGATCAAGAAGGCCGAAGCCGGCGGCGAGGATGTCGCCGCCGTGCGCAGCCGACTGGCCAACGAGTACACCTACAACGTGGCCAGCCCGTTCCTCGCCGCCGAGCGGGGCGAGCTCGACGGGATCATCGAACCCGCCGCAACCCGGGTGTCCGTTGTGAAGGCACTGCGGGCGCTGCGCACCAAGCGCGCCACCCTGCCGCCCAAGAAGCACGGGAACATCCCGCTGTAGGCGGCGCCACCATGACCGACTCCGAGAACACCGCCGGCTTCGACCCGGCTGAGCTCACCTTCGTGACGACGGGGGTCTCCGAACAGGAGGCCGCCGCCGTCACGGCCGTTCTGCGAGCCCTGCTGCGCGCCGAATCCGACGACCTGCGGGCCACACCGAACGGCGCCGCCAGCCCGTGGCAGGACAGCCAGAGGGCCGTCCGGCCGTCGCTGCCCCGCGGCGACGCGCGTTGGCGCGGCTTCACGGCCTGACCGTCGCCAAAGCCCGCAGCGAAGCTGTCCCCCTAAATGACGACTTTTCACGGGGGCGACGGGACAGCATGATTGATATCGCTGGGTGTTGCTCTCGAGTAACACGACCAATCATTCGCCGACTAGGGTAAGCAGGCGAATGTGTTGGGGGCGCGTCTAGGCGACATTCGGGTTGTCGCCTTGACACGGAAATGTCGGAAGGGGATCTGTCTTCGGATGGGTCCCCTTTCGCATGTCCGCTCAGTGCCGCCGGGTCGCCCGCCCGGTCGCGACGTCCTGAGCGTGGTTCGCCCGCGGGATCTCCATCCAGAGGTCCACCTCTTCGTCCGGCGAGTCCTGGCCGAGGGCGCTGAGCCTCGGGTCCGGGCTGTTGATACCCACGACGGTCACCGCCGTGCCCGACCCGTCCGCCGCGGTCCTGGCGATGATCGTGGCCGCTGTCGTGGCAGCCATGGCGTCGGCCAGGGTGTTCAGCACGACCTCCAGGTCGACGCCGGTGAGGTCGTCGATGCCGCCCTCGTCGAGCAGGGTGACGATGGCGCCGCGCCGCCTGGCCGCCATCACCTCGCGGCGTACGGCATCGTTGAGCAGCTTGCGCCCGCGGATCTCATCGCGGATCGCGGCCTCCAGGTATCGGCACTCCTGACGTTGCCCGTCGCTGAGGCTGCCGCCCTCCTGCGCGATGCGGCGCAACATCGGCGCTGCGAGCCGGATGGTCTGGGCCAGGCGGACCTGCCGCTCGTACAGGTGCGCCTCCTGCGCCGCCTGCCATTCGGTGGCCTCCCGTTCGGCGAGGCCGTACTGCCGGGCGTCCCGACCGGCCTTGGCCAGCGCCCTGGCCAACGAAACCGCCACGAACACCCACACGGCACTGCCGATCACACCCATCGACGCGAGCGCGCCCGCACCGGCCCAGACGATGGTGTGGGCGATGAGGAAGCCCGTGCCCACCCAGGCCAGGGTTGACCGCCTGCGCGTGGCTGTGATGGTCATCAGGGTGCCGACGGCGGCCACGTACCAGGTGGCGTAGCCGTTGTCAGACGCCGACCCATCCAGCTGGCTGCCGACCAGGAGCGGAACGGCGATGCACACGGCGACGTTGAAGAACGCCAGCCAGAGCGACATCCGTGCCGGGCTGGTGGGCCACAGGCTCAGCACTGTGGCCAGGGCGTAGAGCAGGACCGCGAGCAGCGGCGGCACCGGCGAGGTGGGCGCATCCAGCGAATACAGCGCCAGGATCACGTGATACGTCGAGAACAGGGCCGCCAGGGACAGGATCAGCCCGCGAGGAACCGTGATCATGCGGCGTCACCGGGCTCGCCGAGCGGCCACTCGATCAGGATGGAGGTGCCCCGGCCCGGGCCGCTCTGCACCTGCACAACGCCGCCGGCGGTGGCGACCCGTTCGCGGATCGAGATCCGCAGGCCCAGGCGCTCGCTGGGCACGGCGGCGGGGTCGAAAC
The DNA here is from genome assembly GCF_004210215.2 of Cryobacterium sp. SO1. Taxonomy (NCBI): domain Bacteria; kingdom Bacillati; phylum Actinomycetota; class Actinomycetes; order Micrococcales; family Microbacteriaceae; genus Cryobacterium; species Cryobacterium sp. SO1. The sequence continues at coordinate 566,987 of NZ_CP067394.1, read as the reverse complement.
CCACCCCGGAGTCGGCGACTTCGATGACACAGCCGCCGAGCAGGTTGATGTTCATCCGCACCGATCTGGCCACCGCATCGCCGCGGGCGCCGGCGCCGGCGTGCTGGATGCTGTTCACGATCGCCTGGGCGCTGGCGGCGTAGAGCGCCTCGCTGGCGTACGCGGGCAGACTGAGGTCCTCGGCGTCGCAGTCGATGAACTCGATCGGCTCGTCGAACCTGTTCGCGAGGGTGCGGATACGGCCTTTGAGGTCGCTGAACGGCACCATGTTGTCGTCGGCGGCGGGGATGGAACTGGCCTCACTCAGCCGCACCATGGCTTCCTGCGCCATCGTGGCGGCAAGTTGGGCGGCCTTGGGGGTTCCGGCGGCCGCGGCGGAGAGCAGGGCAGCGAGCACGCTGTCGTGCACGATGGAGTCCACCTGCACCCGCTCCACCTCCGTGGCGTGCTGGCGCACGGCCGAGGAGTAGGTGGAGAGGGCGTTGACCTGGGCGGTGTCGACGGCCGCAGTGGCCTGACGGAGCATGGTGATGATGATCAGCACCACCTGGCCCAGGAGGATCGCGTAGAACGCGTCGAGGGCGCCGAGCAGCGGCTCCGCGCCACCCCCGGCGGGCAGCACCCGCACCACACCGTAGGCGATCGGGGCCAGCAGCGTGTAGATCATCGCCCACCACAACGGGAAGGACACCGCGGCGCAGGCCGTGGCGACGGTGCACAGGTACCAGAGCCAGGACTTGCCGTCCAGGACGCCGTCGGGGGTGTTCAGCAGCGCGGGCCAGGCGAGAAGTGCCGCGAGGTACAGCACGGCGAACACACCGCTGGTGACCCTGATGAATCTCTTCACCAGGGTGGCGATGATCGCCAGGCCCAGGCCGCCGTACATCGCCACGGTAAGGGTGATGCCCAGGCCCGGCTTCAGGCTGTCCAACTGGCTGAGCATCGCCGGGTAGGTCTGCAGGGCGAAGATCAGGCCGACGCCGCCGACGGCGCGGGAGACGACGCGCTCGATCTGCGCGCGGCTGATGGGCTTGCGCGGTTGCTTGGATTCGTTGAGAAGGTCAGCGCCCAGCTGGTCGGGCCCGTTTCGCCCCGGTGAGAGCCTGAAGGACCTGACCGGCAGGACCTCCGCCGGACTAGGAGCGCCCATCCCCGCCTTCCGGGTCGAGGCCCGGCAGGATGCCGTCTTCCACAGCCCTGCGCAGCAGGTCCACCTTGGTGGGGGCCGGGCGGCCCACCTCGACGTACTTCACCCGGATGCGGTCCAGGTATTCCCGGGCTGTGGAGTGCGCGATGCCCAGCTGCATCGCCACCATCTTCAGCGGCAGACCGGAGGCGTAGAGGTGCAGCACGTCGCGTTCGCGCCGGCCCAGCTGGGCCTTGGCGAAGTCGCGGTCGGCGTCGATGGCCGTGGCCCACTCGAGGTTGTTGAGCACGTCGCCGCGAGCGACGGAGGCGACGGCGGCCATCACCGTGGTGGTCGGGCTGGACTTGGGGATGACGCCGGCCGCGCCGGCGGCCAGGGCCTCGCGGACCAGGGCGACCCGGTCGGCGATGCTGTGCACTAGCACCGACGCCCCGGTGCCGCGGGCCAGGTGCACATTGTCGGTGACCAGGGACCCGTCGCCGAGGGAAAGGTCGAGGACGATCACGTCGACCTCACGCCCGGCGATGCCGTCAACGAGCTCACGCACTGTCGCAGCGGCGAAGACCACCTTGTAGCCGGTGTTCTCGCAGGCGGCCTTGATGCCCAGCCGCACCGACTCATGGTCGTCGGCGATGCCCACCCGCACGGGATGGTGGGCCAGGTCGGGTGCTGCGGCGGGCTCGGTCACGGTTGTCATCTTTCGTCTACGTTCTTGGTGCTAAGACTAGCTATCTGGTGAGCAGGGCGACGGCTTCGACGTGGTGGGTATTGGGGAACAGGTCGAAGGCGCGCAGGCTCCGCAGGGTGTAGCCGTGCTCGCTGAACAGGGCGACGTCGCGGGCCAGGGCCACCGGATCGCACGCGACGTAGACCACCTGGGCCGGCCCGAGGTGCACCAGGGTGTCCACGACTTCCCCGCCGGCGCCGGAGCGCGGCGGGTCCAGGACCACGGTGGCGGCCCGTTGACGGCCGCGCTCGGCCTCGCCGGCCTCGCGGGTGAGGCCGGTCAGGAACTTGTCCACCCTGGCGGTCTGGGCGGTGGCGCCGACCCACTCGGCGAGGTTCGCGCTGGCGTTCTCGGTGGCCTGGGCGTCGCTCTCCACCGAGGTGATGCGAACGTCGGAGCCGAACCTGTCGCCGACGGCGGCGGCGAGCAGGCCCACTCCGCCGTACAGGTCGAGGTTGGCGGCCTTGGGGTCGAACAGGTCGGGGTCGATGGCATCTTGCACGGCCTGGAACAGGGTCTGGGCGGCGCGGGCGTGCACCTGCCAGAACCCGGCTGCGTCGAGCCGGAATTCGCGGTCACCGACGACCTCGGTGATCGGCTTGGGCGCGGTGCGGCGCCGGCGGCCCTTGTCATCCTGCTCGGCGACCAGGATCTGCACCGGGCCCACGCTCGGGGCGACGACGTCGACGGATGCGGCGCCGGCGAACAGCTTGTCCAGCGGCGCGGCCATTTCGAGGGCGTGCACGGCCAGCGGCAGGTCGTCGACGGGGATCACCCGGTGCGAGCGGGAAGCGTACGGGCCGACGATGCCGTTCTCGGTCACGTGCAGGCGCACCCGGGTGCGCCAGCCGGTGCCGTCCATGGCGTCGCCCGGTGAGGCATCCGCGGCGACCGGAACCGGCTCGACGGTGACATCACTGTCGACCCCGGCCATCCGGTGCAGGGCGTCGGTGAGGACCTGGCGCTTGAGTTCTCGCTGGTGGCCCAGCTCGATGTGACCGAATTCGGCGCCGCCGGCGCGGTCGGCCGGATCCCGGTCGATGGCGGCCGCAGCCCAGATGTGCGGCTGGCGTTCGGGGGCCGCGTCGAGGACCTCGACGGTCTCGGCACGCCAGAAGCTCTTCTTGTTCGCGTCGGTGAGACGCACGCGCACCCGCTCCCCCGGCAGGGTGTCACTGACGAAGATCACCCGGCCCTCGTGCCGGGCAACGAAGATGCCGCCGTGGGCTACGTTGGTGATATCGAGGTCGAGTTCCGTGCCGATCTCGCCTTCTGGAATGCTCTGACTTGCCTGACGATTAGTGTTGGTGCCCATTGAATGAGCATCCCACACCTGATGAGCCACCGAAGGGTTTCATGCGCCTGTATCTCGCCTCCACGTCCCCGGCCCGACTGTCGCTGTTGCGCGCGGCGGGCATCGACCCGGTGACGATCTCTCCGCACGTCGACGAGGATGCGGTCGCCGCGGCCGAGGCGGCCCGCACCGGCGCCGCCCTCACCCCGCACCACGTGGTGGAGCTGTTGGCCAGGGCGAAGGCCGAGGCCGTAGCCGCCGACGGTGCCGGGCACGGCATCGACGGCTTGGTTCTCGGCGGGGACTCGGTGTTCGTGCTCGACGGCGTGATCTACGGCAAGCCGCACACCGTCGACCGGGCCAGGGAGCGTTGGCACGGACAGCGCGGACGCACCGGGCAGCTGTATTCCGGCCACTGGCTGATCGACCACAGCATCGAACGGCCCGGCCGGGGCGTCGGCGCGGTGGCCGTGGCCGACGTTACGTTCGCCGACGACATCCCCGATGCGGAGCTCGACGCCTACATCCAGACGGGCGAACCGCTCTTCGTCGCCGGCGCGTTCACCATCGACAGCCTCGGCGCGCCGTACATCAGCCGCATTGAGGGCGACCCGTCCACCGTCGTGGGGCTGTCGCTGCCCACGCTGCGCCGATTGGTGCTCCAGCTGGGCTATGACTGGCCAAGTCTGTGGAATACGGGTACTTCGGCCCTACCGGACTGACCGTTCTTGCGGGGTCTTTGTAGGCCGACGCAGTGTTCTCCAGTCGGTTTTTGTGGGAAAGAACCAAAATTGCGGGGGTTCTGACCAATAAGCTCAGTACCTATGTCGCGTATAACGAAGGTCCTCATCGCTAACCGGGGCGAGATCGCCGTCAGAGTGATCAGAGCAGCGAAGGACAGCGGCATCCTCTCGGTCGCCGTGTATGCCGACCAGGATCGGGACGCCCTGCACTCCCGCCTCGCCGACGAGGCCTACGGGCTCGACGGCACAACGAGCGCCGAAACCTACCTGGTGATCGAGAAGATCCTCTCCGTCGCCCGCCGCTCCGGCGCCGACGCCGTGCACCCCGGCTACGGCTTCCTGGCCGAGAACGCCGCCTTCGCCCGCGCCGTGATCGACGCCGGCCTGATCTGGATCGGCCCGTCCCCCGAGGCCATCGAACAGCTCGGCGACAAGGTGTCGGCCAGGCACATCGCCGAGAAGGTTCACGCGCCGATGGCGCCCGGCACCCTGAACCCCGTCGCGGACGCATCCGAGGTGCTCGACTTCGTCGACCAGCACGGCCTGCCCGTCGCCATCAAGGCGGCCTTCGGCGGCGGCGGCCGCGGCCTCAAGGTCGCCCGCACCCGCGAAGAAGTGCCGGAGCTCTTCGACTCCGCGGTGCGCGAGGCCGTCACGGCATTCGGCCGTGGCGAGTGCTTCGTGGAGAAGTACCTGGACAAGCCCCGCCACGTTGAAACCCAGTGCCTGGCGGATGCGCACGGCAACGTCATCGTGGTCTCCACCCGGGACTGCTCCCTGCAGCGCCGCCACCAGAAGCTCGTCGAAGAGGCACCGGCGCCGTTCCTCACCGAGGCGCAGACGACCGAGATCTACCGGGCGTCCAAGGCCATCCTCAAGGAGGTCGGCTACGTCGGCGCCGGCACCTGCGAGTTCCTGATCGGCCAAGACGGCACGGTCTCCTTCCTCGAGGTGAACACCCGCCTGCAGGTGGAGCACCCGGTGTCCGAGGAAGTCACCGGCATCGACCTGGTGCGCGAACAGTTCCGGCTCGCCGAGGACGGCGTGCTCGACTACGACGATCCCATCGCCGTGGGCCATTCCTTCGAGTTCCGCATCAACGGCGAAGACGCCGGCCGCGGCTTCATGCCCGCGCCCGGACCCGTGCACGTGTTCAAGGCCGCCGGCGGCCCCGGCGTGCGCGTCGACAGCGGCGTGCAGTCCGGCGACGAGATCTCCGGCTCGTTCGACTCGCTGCTGGCCAAGCTCATCGTCACCGGCGCCACCCGCGAACAGGCCCTGGAGCGCGCCCGCCGCGCCCTGGACGAGTTCGAGGTGGCCGGCCTGCCCACCGTGCTGCCGTTCCACCGCATGATCGTGCGCGACCCGGCCTTCGCCCCGGCCGACGGTGCCCCGTTCTCGATCTACACCCGCTGGATCGAAACCGAGTTCGAGAACACCATCGACCCCTGGAGCGGCACCGTCGAGGACCGTCCCCGCTCCGACGCCAGGCACAGTGTGGTCGTCGAGGTGGACGGCCGCCGCATCGAGGTGAGCCTGCCCAGCAAGCTGCTGCCGGGCACCGCGTCGGAGAAGACCGCCGGGCCCGCACCGCGCCGCCGCACGGCCGCGCACTCGGTCAACACCGCCACCGGGGATGCCGTCAAGGCGCCCATGCAGGCCACGATCGTGAAGATCCTCGTCGCCGAGGGCGACACCGTCGTCAAGGGCGACCTGCTGCTGGTGCTGGAGGCCATGAAGATGGAACAGCCGCTCACCGCGCACAAGGACGGCGTCATCGGCGTCATCGGCGCGAACGTCGGCTCGACGGTCTCCTCCGGCCACCTGCTCATGACGGTCGGCTGAGCCGCCCGAGCCCGCGCCGGCTGCCCGGCGCGCGCGGCCCGGAGCCCGCCAACTGGTGCCGCAACGGACAATTGGGCCCGGTGTGCCGGGCGCAATTGTCCGTTTGGGGAACAGTCGACCCTGCGGGTGACCGCGCAGCGCCTGCGGGTCAGTAGTGCACCTTGTGCATGGCACGCGCGGCATCCGTGATGGAGCCGGTCAGCGACGGGTAGACGGTGAAGGCCTCGGCGACCTCGTCGACCGTGAGGCCGTGTTCCACGGCGAGGGTGAGCGGGAAGATCAGCTCGCTGGCCTTGGGGCCCACGATCACGCCGCCGATGACGGTGCCGGTGCCGCGGGAGGCGATCAGCTTGACGAAACCGTCGGTGATTCCCATCATCTTGGCGCGCGGATTGCCCTCAAGCTCGATCTTGTAGACCTCGCCGCGGCGCAGGCCCTCCTCGATCTCCTTCTGGGCCCAGCCCACAGTGGCGATCTCGGGCTGGGTGAAGATGTTCGCGGCCACGTTGCGCACCTCGATCGGCTTCACAGCGTCGCCCATCGCGTGGTAAACCGCGGTGCGGCCCATCATCGACGCGACGGAGGCCAGCGGCATCTCGGTGGTGCAGTCGCCGGCGGCGTAGATGTTCGGGATCGAGGTGCGCGCGACCCGGTTGACCCGGATGTGACCGGACTCGTCCAGCTGCACACCGGCCTCGGCCAGGCCGAGGCCGGTGGTGTTGGGCACGGCGCCGACGGCGATCAAGCAGTGGCTGCCCTCCACGGTGCGGCCGTCGGCGAGCGTGACGAGCACGCCGGTGTCGGTGCGTTCGGCCGAGGCGGCCCTGGACTTGCTGAGCACCACCATGCCGTTGCGGGTGAACACGTTCTCGATGACCGCGGCGGCGTCGGCATCCTCGCCGGGCAGCACCTGGTCACGGCTGGAGATCAGGGTGACCTCGGCGCCCAGGGCGCGGTAGGCGGAGGCGAACTCGGCCCCGGTGACGCCGGAGCCGACGACGATGAGGTGTTTGGGCACCGACTTGAGGTTGTACAGCTGGGTCCAGGTGAGGATGCGTTCTCCGTCGGGCATCATGCCGGGCAGGGTGCGCGGGCTGCCGCCGACCGACAGCACAATGGTGTCGGCTTCGATCCGGTCGAAGTCGGTGCCGGAGCCGTCGTCGCCGGTGGAGACGATCACGGCGTCCCGGCCGTCGAGCCGGCCGTGGCCGCTCAGCAGCTTCACGCCGGCCTGCAGGAGAGTCGCGCGCATATCTTCGGACTGCTCCCTGGCCAGGGCCAGCAGCCGTTTGTTCACGGCGGCGAGGTTGATCGCGACCTCGGGGTGCAGCGGCTTGCCGTTCTCGCCGCGCACGAAGAACTGCACGCCGAGGTCGTTAGCCTCCCGGATCGAGTTCGAGGCTTCCGCCGTGGCGATCAGGGACTTCGACGGCACGACGTCGGTGAGCACTGCGGCTCCGCCGACCCCGACCCGTTCGATGAGGGTGACCTCGGCGCCCTGCTGCGCGCCGGCCAGGGCCGCTTCATAACCGCCCGGGCCGCCGCCGATGACCGCGATGCGCTGTTTTCTCTCGAACTCGTAAGACATTCACTTATTCTGTCGCGCCGCCCCCGCCGGGCCAAACCACAGCCGACGTCCGTGCACTTAGAGTAGGGAGATGCTCACGACCGAGATCAATCCTCTTGACGCGCCCGGAACCGACCCGTTTGACGTGGCCAGGCTCGCCGCTTCGGAAATCAGCGCCGCCACCGGCGTCGCGCACCACGACATCGCCCTCACCCTGGGAAGCGGTTGGGGCAAGGCCGCCGACCTGATCGGCGAGACCACCCACACGATCCCGGCCCAGGAGATCACCGGTTTCAGCGCCCCCGCGCTGGCCGGGCACGCCGGTACGCTGCGCTCGGTGCTGCTGCCCGGCGGCAAGCGCGCCCTGGTCATCGGCGCCCGCACGCACTACTACGAGGGCCACGGCGTGCGCCGGGTTGTGCACAGCGTGCGCACCGCCGCCGCCACCGGAGCGAAGACGATGATCCTCACCAACGGGGCCGGCGGCATCCGCGAGACCTGGGCACCCGGCACCCCGGTGCTGATCAGCGACCACATCAACCTCACCGCGGACTCGCCGCTCGAGGGCGCCACCTTCATCGACCTCACCGACCTGTACTCGCAGCGGTTGCGCGACCTGGCCCGTGGCATCGACGCCACCCTGGACGAAGGCGTCTACTGCCAGTTCCGCGGCCCGCACTACGAGACGCCCGCTGAGGTGCAGATGGCCAAGGCCATCGGCGGCCACATCGTGGGCATGTCCACCGCCCTGGAGGCCATCGCGGCCCGGCAGGCCGGCATGGAGATTCTCGGCATGTCGCTGATCACCAACCTGGCCGCCGGCATCCAGAAGTCGCCGCTGAGCCACGGCGAGGTGCTCGAAGCCGGCCAGCAGGCCGAGGCCGCCATCAGCGCCCTCCTCGCCAAGATCGTGGCCGCACTGTGAGCCTGACCGACGGTCCGGCCGACCCGACCCCGACCGGCGACACCCGCCGTCGCGGCGCGCACGCCGCCGACCCGTCCGAGCCCGCCGCGGCTTCGCCCGCGGCGCCCGACGTCGCCCCGCCCGACGAGCGCGAGCCCCAGACCGCCGTGCTGGACACCGTCGAGGGATCGGATGAGATTCCGGCGGCGACCGCGGTGCTGGACACCGTCGTCGAGGACGACCCCCGCGACCCGGTCAACGCACTGATCGTGACCGCCACCGCCTGGCTCGCCCAGGACCCCGACCCGGAGACCCGCGCCGAGCTGCGCCTGCTCCTGCAGCAGGCCCAGGACCGTGAACCGGCCGCCGTCGCCGACCTGCACTCCAGGTTCGACGAGCGCCTCGCGTTCGGCACCGCTGGTCTCCGCGGCGAAATCGCGGCCGGGTCCAACCGGATGAACCGGGTCCTGGTGTCCCAGGCCGCCGCCGGCCTGGCCGCCTACCTGCTCACGCAGGTCGAGACCGTCCGCCCCGGCGGCATCCCGTCGGTGGTCATCGGCTTCGACGGCCGTCGCAACTCGCACGTCTTCGCCACCGACACCGCGTCGGTCATGGCCGGCGCCGGCGTCCGCGCCATCCTGCTGCCCCGACTGCTGCCCACCCCGGTGCTGGCCTTCGCGGTGCGGCACCTCGGCGCCAGCGCCGGTGTCATGGTCACCGCCTCGCACAACCCGCCCAACGACAACGGCTACAAGGTCTACCTTGGCGACGCCAACGACGGCTCGCAGATCGTCTCACCGGACGACGTGGCCATCGCCACCGAGATCCAGCGGGTGGCCGACACCCTGCTGGTCTCCGACCTGCCCCGCGCCGCCTACGAGACCGCGCCGGAGTCGGTCGTGCAGGCCTACGTCGACGCGACGGCCGGCATCGCCACGCCCCCGCGCGCCCAGGTCAACGCCGTCTATACGGCGCTGCACGGCGTGGGCTGGGACACCACCCGCCGGGTGCTCGACGCCGCCGGGTTCGCCCTGCCGACCCTCGTCGACGCGCAGATCGCCCCCGACTCCGCCTTCCCCACCGTCGCGTTCCCCAACCCTGAGGAACCCGGCGCGATGGACCTCGCCTTCGAGACCGCCCGCGAGGTGGGCGCAGAGCTCATCATCGCCAATGACCCGGATGCCGACCGGCTCGCCATCGCCATCCCGGACGCCGACGCGCCGGAGGGCTACCGGCGCCTGAGCGGCAACGAGGTCGGCGCGATCCTCGGCTGGCGTGCGGCGGAACTCGCCGCAAACGCCCCCGGCGACGGCGGCCCGGACGGCACCCTGGCCTGCTCGATCGTGTCGACGCCGGCGCTCAAGGCCGTCGCGGACGCGTACGGCCTGAACTTCGCCGACACCCTCACCGGGTTCAAGTGGGTCTCCCGAGCGCCCGGCCTGCTCTTCGGTTTCGAGGAGGCCCTGGGCTACCTCGTCAACCCGGGCACCGTGCGCGACAAGGACGGCATCTCCGCCGCCGTTGCCCTGCTGTCGCTGGTGAGTGACCTCAAGGCCGACGGGTCGACGCTGGCACAGCACCTCGACGCGTTCGCCGAGAAGTTCGGTTACTTCGCCTCAGGCCAGATCTCGGTGCGGGTGACCGACCTGTCCGTAATCGACCGGGTCATGGCCCGGCTGCGCCAGAGCCCGCCGGCGATGGTCGGTTCGAGCACCGTGGACCACATCGACGACCTCAGCGGCGGCTTCAACGGCCTGCCGGCCAGCGACGTGCTGCGCATCGTGCTCGCCGACGGATCCCGGGTGATGGTGCGGCCCAGCGGCACAGAGCCCAAGCTCAAGGTGTACCTGGACACCAGCTGCGCCGTCGGCACGCTCGCCGAGCGCACCGAGACGGCCCGCACGGCCCTCGCGGACCTGGAGCGGGGCATGCGCGCGCTGATCGTCTAGTCCGGGTGGGGCGGATGCTGCCGGGCGCAGCATCCGCCCTGCCAGCGTTAACCCAGCGCGGTTTCGAGCTTGGCGGTGAGTTCGTCGAGGTCGAAGAAGTTGTCGATGATGATGACGTCGGCGTTGGTCTTGCCGATCGACGGCACCAGCTCGCTCGACGTGAGGATGACCTGCGCGTCGGCGGCGGCGAGCTTCACGCTGGCGATGTCGGCGGCGGTCACATCGGCTTGGATGTCCAGGCGTTCGAGGGCGCGTTCGGCGTTGACCTTGAGGATGGCGGACGTGCCGATACCCACTCCGCACAGTGCGACGATCTTCATGATGGTTCCTCCGTGCTGGCGTCTTCGCCGGTTGGTGCCGTGATACCCAGAAGCGAGCGTACGGATGCTGCGTCGAGCGCCGCTGCCAGCGCCGAGATGATGCTCGCGTCGTTGAACACGTTGGCCAGTTCGGCGACGAAGTGCACGTGCTCATCGCCCGTCGTCACCGCCAAGCCCAGGATCACGTTCACGGGATCGTTGTGCGGATGCCCGAAGACCACCGGGTCGGCGAGGGTCACCACGCTCAGGCCCTCGGTGAGCACATCCGGGCCGGGACGTGCGTGCGCCAGGGCCAGCCCGGGCGCGATCACCACGTAGGCGCCGAATTCCTCGATCACACCCACCATGCGTTCGGTGTAGCCGGGGCCGGTGGAACCGGACCTCTCCAGCGCAGCGCCGGCGGCGGCGACGGCGGCCCGCCAATCGGGAACGTGCAGGCCGACGTCGATCGCGTCGAGGGGAAGTGGGGGGAGGGACATGGCAGCTTTCTGTCGTGGGCTTCGACGGGTCAGGTGTTGGAAAAACCGGCGACGATGGCGTCGGCGAGCTCTTCGCGCTCCTCCAGCGGCAGGAAAGCCGCGGAGGCCGCGTTGAGCTGCAGGGCCTCGAGGTCGTCGAGGTCGTAGCCGAAGGCATCCGTGAGCAGCGCCAGCTCACGGCTGAGGCTGGTGGCACTCATCAGCCGGTTGTCGGTGTTGACGGTGACCCGGAAGCCGAGCTGGTAGAGCAGGTCGAACGGGTGGTCGAGGATGTCATCGCCCCACGCGGCGATTGCGCCGGTCTGCAGGTTCGACGAGGGGCTGAGCTCCAGCGGGATCTCCCGGTCGCGCACCCACTGGGCCAGCGGGCCGAGGGTGACGTAGGTGTTCTCCTGGTCCTCCCGGCCGATTTCGATGTCTTCGGCCAGGCGCACCCCGTGGCCCAGGCGCAGCGCGCGGCCGTCGAACAAGGCGCCGCGGATGCTGTCCAGCCCGTCGGCCTCGCCGGCGTGCACGGTGACCGGGAAGAGGTTCCGGGCCAGATAGTCGAATGCGGCGGTGTGGTTCGCGGCGGGAAAGCCCTCTTCCGCTCCGGCGATGTCGAACCCGACCACGCCGAGGTCGCGGTGCCGCACGGCGAGTTCGGCGACCTCGAGCGACCGGTCGGCGTGCCGCATCGCGGTGATCAGCTGGCCGATCTTGATGCTGATGCCGGCCTGGGCGACCCGGTCGATGCCGGCCGTGATGCCCTCCTGCACGGCGTCGACGGCCTGGTCGAGGCTGAGGCCGCCGGCGAGGTGCTGCTCGGGCGCCCAGCGCACCTCACCGTAGATCACGCCGTCCAGGGCGAGATCTTCGACGAATTCCCTGGCCACCCGCACGAGGGCGTCATGGGTCTGCATGACGGCAACGGTGATGTCGAAGGTCTTGATGTAGTCCACGAGCGAACCGGAGGTGGCCTGGCCGACGAACCAGTCCGCGAGTCCGGCCTCGGTGGTCGCGGGCAACTCGAGGCCGATATCCGCGGCCAGCTCGAGAATCGTGGCCGGCCGCAGCCCGCCGTCGAGGTGGTCGTGCAGGGACACTTTGGGCAGGGCGTTGATGCTGACGCCGCTGCCGGGCAACAGGTAATCCTCGGAGCTGGTATTCACTCCCCCAATCTATCGCTCCGCCGCCGTGCGCGTCCCGACGCCGCCACATCCGCCCCCTAGCGAGAAGGCACTTGCGGCCAGTCTCTGCGCCCCGGACCAGTCCCAACTGCCTTCTCGCGCCATTTGGAAGGGGTGCTGGTGGATAACTCTGACGCGGACGAACGGAATCTGGCACGGTGCTGGGATGTCTCGTCGATCGGAGCTCCCCCGCGACCTCCCGCTGGACGGTTTCACGCTGGCAGAGGCCCGCGCGGTGGGCGTCAACCGAAATCGCACCAGAGCCCGGGACTTGGAGACCCCGTTCCGTGGTGTGCGGGCCGCTGCAGGCAGCCGGGCAGAGACGGGCGGGCTGATCCGCGCCTATGCCGCACGGATGCCCGCCGGGCACTTCTTCAGCCATGCGACGGCGGCGCGTCTGCTCGGGTTTCCGCTGCCGCCGCGGCTGGAGAACGACCCCCGGCTCCATGTGAGCGTGCTTGTCCCCGAACGCGCGCTGCGGATGAGGGGTGTTGTCGGGCATACAGTGCACCAGCGCCCCGGCCTGTGGATCGTCAACGGACTCACGACGACCGACCCGGTGACCACTTGGTGCGATCTGGCCCTCAGCCTCGGCCTGGACGACCTCATCGCGGTGGGTGATTTCCTCCTGGCAAAACTCGTTCCGCCGGCCGCCAGGTCCGAGCTCGCGGCCGCTGTCGCGGACAGGGCCGGCCGTCGAGGAGTACAGCGGCTGCGCGAAGCCATGGAGCTGGTGCGGCCCCGGGTGGAGTCGAGGCGGGAGACCTATCTGCGCCTGATGGTGGTGCGGGCCGGCTTCCCCGAACCCGACACGAACGTCACGCTGCCCCTGCGACCGGGACGCAAAGGTGCACGAGGAGACCTCGTCTACCTGAAGTACAAGATCCTTGTCGAGTACGACGGTGAACAGCATCGCACTGACGACGCCCAGTATGCCAGGGACGTGGAACGTCTCGACGACCTCGCCGCCGACGGCTGGCGAGTCATCCGGGCCACGAAGGCGACGCACCCAGCCGAGGTGCTGGCCCGCCTGGACGAGGCCCTGCGCGCCAGAGGCTGGCGCCCGTAGCCCCACTCGAAGAACACCACCGCGAGAGGGCAGTTGGGGCTAGTTCTTGGCGCGCACACTGGCCCCAACTGCCCTCTCGCGAAATGGTGATGGCGCGAGAGGGCAGTTGAGGGCAGTCGCGAAGCCGAGCACTAGCCCCAAGTGACTTCTCGCGAGGGGCGAGGGGGAGCTAGTTGCCGATGCGCTCGGCGATCAGGGGGCCGCCGTCGAGGATCGGCTCACCGGGATCGCCGATGCGCCAGGCGCCCTCGACGGCTTCGAGGGCCCGACTGAAGCGCTCCGGCTCGTCGGCGCTGAGGGTGAACAGCGGCTCGCCCTTCCGCACGGTGTCGCCGGGCTTGGCGTGCAGGTCGATGCCCGCGGCATGCTGCACGGGGTCCTGCTTGCGGGCCCGGCCGGCGCCGAGGCGCCAGGCGCCGATGCCGAACGGCAGCGCCTGCTGCTCCACGAGCACGCCGTCGCGGTCGGCGAGCACCGTGAGGGTCTCCTTCGCCACGGGCATCGGCGCGGTCGGGTCGCCGCCCTGGGCGCGGATGACCGCGTTCCACTTGTCCATCGCACGGCCGTCTTTCAGGGCCGCCTCCACATCCACGTCGACGATGCCGACCAGGGCCAGCATCTCGCGGGCCAACGCCACGGTGAGCTCCACCACGTCGGCGGGGCCGCCGCCGGCGAGCACCTCGAGGGATTCGCGCACCTCGTTGGCGTTGCCGATGGCCAGGCCGAGCGGCACGTTCATATTGGTCAGCAGAGCGGATGTCGCCACCCCGGCGTCCTCACCGAGCGCGACCATGGTGCGGGCCAGTTCGCGGGAGCGCTCGATGTCCTTCAGGAACGCGCCGGAGCCGAATTTGACGTCGAGCACCAGCGCACTGGTGCCCTCGGCGATCTTCTTGGACATGATCGACGAGGCGATCAGCGGGATCGCCTCGACCGTGCCGGTGATGTCACGGAGGGCGTAGAGCTTGCCGTCGGCCGGCGCCAGGCCGCTGCCGGCGGCGGAGATGACACCGCCGACATCCTGCAGCTGCTGGAACATCTCTTCGTTGCTGAGGTTGGCGCGCCAGCCCGGGATGGACTCGAGCTTGTCCAGGGTGCCGCCGGTGTGGCCGAGGCCGCGGCCGGAGAGCTGCGGCACCGCGGCGCCGAAAACCGCCACGAGGGGCATCAGCGGCAGGGTGATCTTGTCGCCGACACCGCCGGTGGAGTGCTTGTCGGTGGTCGGTTTGCCCAGCCGATCGAAGCTCATCCGTTCGCCGGAGTTGATCATGGCCATGGTCATGTCGCGGATCTCCCGGCGGGACATGCCGTTGAGGAAGATCGCCATGGTCATCGCGGCCATCTGCTCGTCGCCGACGTAACCGCGGGTGTACGCGTCGATCAGCCAGTCGATCTGCGGCGTGGACAGCTCGCCCTTGTCACGCTTGGCGTGGATCAGGTCGACGGCGTCGAAGGCCTCGATGGTGCGGGTGGGGGTGGAGCTCATGAGTTGTCTTCCCTGTAGGCGGCGAGTTGGCGGGGCCCGAAGGCGTCCGGCAGGACCTCGTCGATGGTGCGCACGCCGGAGACGGTCTCCAACAGCATGCCTGGTGCCGAGTGTTCGTAGAGCAGTTGGCGGCAGCGCCCGCACGGCATCAGCGTGTTGCCGTTGCCGTCGACGCAGCTGAACGCGACGAGCTGGCCGCCGCCGGTGAGGTGCAGCACCGACACCAGCGCGCATTCTGCGCACAGGGTGAGGCCGTAGGAGGCGTTCTCCACGTTGCACCCGCTGATCACCCGGCCGTCGGTGACGAGGGCGGCGGCCCCGACCGGGAACTTCGAGTACGGCACGTAGGCGTGGGTCATCGCCTCGGCGGCCGCGGTGCGCAGCATGCCCCAGTCGATGTCGCCGGAGGTCGGGGTCACGTCATGGGTGGTCACTATGGTCTCCATCACGATTTTATGTATGGTTTGCCGGATGCCGCCGGGCCCCTGGACTGGCCCACCAGGCCGGCCACGGCGAAGATGGTGACCAGGTAGGGCAGCATCAGCATGAACTCGCTGGGTACCGGGGACCCGATGATGCTCAGCACGTTCTGCAGGTTGCTGGCGAAGCCGAACAGCAGCGCCGCGAGGGTGGCCCTGATCGGGTCCCACCGGCCGAAGATCACCGCCGCCAGGGCGATGAAGCCGGCACCGGCCGTCATCTCCTTGCCGAACGCGCCCACCGAACCCAGCGTGAAGTACGCGCCACCGAGACCGGCGACGGCGCCCGCGAGGGAGACGTTCCAGAACCGGGTGCCGGTGACGTTGATACCCACGGTGTCTGCGGCCTGCGGGTGCTCGCCCACGGCGCGAAGACGGAGGCCCCACTTGGTGTGGAAGATGCCGTAGTACACCGCGGCGACGGCGATGTACATGATGTAGACGATCAGGGTCTGCCGGAAAAGCACCGGACCGATGATCGGGATCTCGCTGAGCAGCGGGATGTTGATGCGCTCGAACTTGGGAGGCTGGTTGAGGGCGGCCGCGTTCGGGGCGAGCACCTCGGAGAACAGGAACCCGGTGAGGCCGGTGACGAGCACGTTCAACACCACACCGACGATGACCTGGTCGACGAAGTACTTGATCGAGAACGCCGCGAGAACGAAGGAGACCAGCACGCCGGCCACCATCGCGGCGAGCAAGCCGAGCAGCGGCTGCTGGGTGATGGAGGCGACGATCGCGGAGGTGAACGCGCCGGCCAGCAGCTGGCCCTCGATCGCCACGTTGACCACGCCGACGCGCTCGGAGATGACACCACCGAGGGCACCGAAGATCAGCGGCACGGCCAGGCTCAGCGAGCCGAACAGCAGCCCGGGCACCGGGATGCGTTCGTCGGCGGAGGCCCAGGTGAGGAACCCGATGAGCAGCAGCACCGCGAACACGGAGATCAGCCAGAGCGGCACCTTGCGGCGGGTTTGCACCATCCAGGTGCTGACCCCGGTGATGGCGGCCAGGATGATGCTGATCACGATGCCGGTCGGCAGGGTGGGCAGCAGCACGTCGGGCAGCTGGATCAGGTCGCTGGAGGTAGAGAGCACCATGGTGCTGGTGCCGGTGCGGCCGAAGACCACCATCAGCAGGAAACCGAGGATCGTGAAGATGCCGAGGATGATCGGGACCTTCCAGCTCTTGATCACCGTGGTCGCCGGGCCCTCGTCGGGGCCGGTGGGCTGGGTGGGCTGGTTCACTGGCGCGATGGTGCTCATTTCGCCGCCACCTCCTGGGTCACGTTGGGGAGCGGTCTGCGGCGGGGTGCCCCGGGGGCGGGGAGCCTGAAGATCGCGCGCACCAGCGGCGGCGCGGCGATGAAGAGCACGATGAGCGACTGCACGACGAGCACGATGTCGATGGGCACGCCCTCGGCGGCCTGCATCGAGAAGCTGCCCGCCTTGAACGCGCCGAACAGGATGCCCGCCGCGAACACGCCCCACGGCTTGGACCGGCCGAGCAGCGCCACGGTGATGGCGTCGAAGCCGATCCCCGAGTCGATGCCGGCGCCGAAACCGCTGGTCGTGGTGCCGAGCACCTGGTTGATGCCGGCCAGGCCGACGAGCCCGCCGGAGAACAGCATCGCGTAGACGTACATGCGCTGCACGCTGATGCCGGCGACCTTGGCCGCGTTCGGGTTCTCACCGACGGCACGGAACTTGAAGCCCAGGTTGGAGCGGCTGAGCAACCACCAGGTGAACACCGTGGCGCCGATCACCAGGATGAAGCCGAAGTGCAGGTTGTAGTTCGGGCCGAGCAGGTCGAAGAAGACCGCGGTGTCTTTCGTGGCCGGGCTCTTCGGGTTGTTCGAGCCGGGGGTCCTGAGGAATCCGTCGCGCAACAGGAAGCTGACCAGATAGAACGCCACATAGTTGAGCATGATCGTGGTGATCACCTCGTGCGCCCCGGTGCGGGCCTTGAGCAGGCCGACCAGTCCGCCCCAGAGAGCGCCGCCGAGCACACCGGCGATGAGAGCGGCGATCATGTGGATACCGGCCGGCAGCTCCAGCGCGAAGGCGACCCAGCCGCCAAGGGTCGCGGCGATGAGCATCTGACCGCGGCCGCCGATATTGAACAGGCCCACCCGAAAACCGAGCGCGACGCCCAGGCCTGCCGCGATCAGCGGGGTGGCGTAGGTGAGGGTCTCGGTGAACGGCTTGATGCCGTCGGCGAAGCTGGGCCGGCGGAAGTTGTACACCGAGCCCTGGAACAGGGCCGAGTACGCTCCGGACACCGCGTCCCAGACGGCGAAGAGCATATCGCCCGGCCGGGAGAAGAAGTAGCCGGCGCTCTCCTGTACGTTCGGGTTGGTCAGCGCGATCATCACGGCGCCAACGAGCAGGGCGAGCACCACGGCGAGCACTGAGATGATCGCGTTTCCGGTGGTGATCTCGCGGAAAATACCGTGCCAGCGCGACGGTTCGTCGGGCTCGGTGACCGTGGTCGGGGTCACGGTCGGCTGCTGAGCGGCGCTCATGCTGCGACTCCTTCTGCGGGGGTTTCGCCCGCCATCATGAGACCCAGAACGGATCGGGGGGTGTCGCCGGGGACGATGCCGACAATGCGGCCGCGGTACATCACCATGATCCGGTCGGCGAGGGCGGCGACCTCGTCGAGTTCGGTGGAGATCACGATCACCGGCGTACCGGCGTCACGGGTGGCCACGATGCGTTCGTGCACGAATTCGATCGAGCCGACGTCGAGGCCGCGGGTGGGCTGCGCTGCGACGAAGAGCCGCAGGTCACGGCTGAGTTCGCGAGCGAGGACAACTTTCTGCTGGTTTCCGCCGGAGAGCCGGCCGACCGGCGTCTCGATGCCCTGGGACCGCACGTCGAATTCCTTGACCTTGGTGCGAGCGAAATCGGCGAGGAAGGCCAGCTGCACGTTGAAACGCTTGACAAAAGGAAGCTTGTTGGAGCGGTCCAGCATCAGGTTCTCAGCGATGGTGAACGCACCGACCAGACCGTCTCTGGTGCGGTCCTCAGGCACGAAGCCGACCCCGGCATCGAGCACCTGACGCACGGAATGGCCGCGCAGGGACTTGCCATCCAGGGTGATGTCGCCCACGACGCGGGGCTGCAGGCCCATCAGGGCCTCGGTCAGCTCGGTTTGCCCGTTGCCCTGAACGCCGGCGATGGCGAGGATCTCGCCGACCTTGACGTCGAAACTGACATCGTTGACCAGCACCTGGCCCAGGGCGTCGATCACGGTGAGATTCGTGACGACCAGCGCGGGCGCGCCGGGGGCGGCGGGCGCCTTGTCCACGGTGAGGTCGACCGCGCGGCCCACCATCAGGGTGGCGAGTTCTTCGTTGCTCGCGGTCGGCGGCGCGTCACCGACGACCTTGCCCAGCCGGATGACGGTGATCCGGTCGGCGACCGCTCGCACCTCGCGCAGCTTGTGGGTGATGAAGACGATGGAGGTGCCCGCGGCTTTGAGCTGGCGCATGATGTTCATCAGCTCGTCGGTTTCCTGCGGGGTGAGCACGGCGGTGGGTTCGTCGAAGACGAGCACCTTCGCGTCGCGGGAGAGAGCCTTGATGATCTCCACCCGTTGCTGAACACCGACGGGGAGGTTCTCGACCAGGGCGTCGGGATCGACGTCGAACCCGAACCGGTCGGAGATCTCGCGCACTCGGGCGCGTGCGGCCGCGAGGTCGAGGGTTCCGCCGACTCGAGTCTGCTCGTGGCCGAGCATCACGTTCTCGGCAACCGTGAACACGGGAATCAGCATGAAGTGCTGGTGCACCATGCCGATGCCGGCGTTCATGGCGTCGCCGGGGCCGGCGAAGCGCTGAGGCACGTCATCGAGCAGAATCTCGCCCTCTTCGGCCCGGTAGAGGCCGTAGAGCACGTTCATCAACGTTGACTTGCCGGCTCCGTTCTCGCCGAGCAAGGCATGGATCTCTCCCTCCTCGATGGTGAGGTTGATGTCGTCATTGGCAACCAGGGCACCGAATCTCTTCGTAATGCCGCGAAGTTCGAGCTTCATAGTCTTCGATTCTATTGAGATGCTGCCCGGCTGCGCGCCTGCCGGGAGTATGACGCACAACGAAATGGGGAGGCCAACGTGTCGTTGGCCTCCCCGTTGCGGTACTGCTGTGCGGTAGTGCTGATTGCGCGTTAGTGCTGTGCGGTGTTACCGGTGTGGTGCTCCCGGCGACGGGTTACTTGGGCGTCGCGTCGCTGGTCACAACGATCTCGCCGCTGATGATCGCGGCCTTGAGGTCGTCCAGCTCGGTGACCAGGGCCGGGTCGACCTTGGACTCCCAGTCGTGCAGCGGGGCCAGGCTGACGCCGTCGTTCTCGAGGGTTCCGACGTACGGGTCGGAGGAGAAGTCGCCCCCGGCCGCGTCGGTGATGATCTGGTCGGTGGCGTCCGTCATCGACTTCATGATGGAGGTCAGGTACAGCGCCGCGAACTCGGGCGTGGTCTCGAACAGGTCGCTGTCGACTCCGACGATGGCAACGTCCTTGCCGGACTCGGTGATGGCCTGCGCGGTGCCCTGGAAGAGCGGGCCGGCGACCGGGAGGATGATGTCCGCACCGGCGTCGATCAGGCCCTGGCTGAGCGTCTTGCCCGCGCTGATGTCATCGAAGCCACCGGCGAACAGGCCCTCCTGGGTGTCCTTCGACCAGCCGGTGAGCTTGACGTCGGTGCTCTTTTCGGTGTTGTAGTACGCAATACCGTCGGCGAAACCGTCCATGAAAATGGTGACGGACGGAAACTGCATGCCACCGAAGGTGCCGACGGTGCCGGTCTTGGTGGTGCCTGCAGCCAGGTAGCCGGCCAGGAACGCGGCCTGCGCGGTGTCGTAGAGGACCGGCTTCACGTTGTCGAGCGTCAGCGGGCTGAAGTCGTCGTTGGAGAGGGCGGAGTCGATGATCGCGAAGTCGATATCGGGGTTGGCCTGCGCAGCGTCGCGGGTGGCGTTGGCCAGGGCGAAGCCGACGGTGAGGATGAAGTTGCACCCCTGGTCGACCATGCTGGTCACGTTGCCGGAGTACTGGTCTTCGGAGGTGGACTCGGCCTGCTTGAACTCAACACCGAGCTCCTCGGAAGCCTGGGAGATACCCTCAAAGCTGGACTGGTTGAACGACTTGTCGTCGAAGCCGCCGAAGTCGGAGACGACGCAGGGCAGGAAGTCCGATGCGGCGTCGTTGGAGCCGGCGTCGTCGGTGGGGGCCGGCGCACACGCCGCGAGCAAAGCGAGAACGCCGAGTGAGGCAAGGCCGCCGAGCGTTGCCTTGCGGGTCGTGATTGTCAAGATTGACCTCCAGATGAGGCCCGGCGTGGGATCGCACGGGCTGCTATATGGAGTACACGTTACTCAGATAGGCCCTGCTCAGATGAGCAAACCGACACTGTAGCCAAAAGGTTATCAAGCCGCGACATTTCCGGAAATCCGGACGACACAAATAGTCATCTACCGGGCCTATTCCTGAGAAAGCCTCGCGGCTCTGCCCGCTCGTCGGCTACAGAACGTCGGAGCTGCCCGACAGCCGAAGGGCGTCGACGACGGCCTTGACCTTCTGGGCGTTGGCGCTGGTGGTCACCAGCAGCGCGTCGGGGGTGTCGACCACCACGATGTCGTCCACACCGATCAGCGCGATCATGCGCTTCGTGTGGCTGACAACGATGCCGCTGGAGGAGTCCGCGAGCACCCTGGCACCCTCGCCGAGAATCGCCAGGTCCCGCTTGCGGCCGTTGGCGTGGATCTTGGCGATCGACGCGAAGTCCCCCACATCATCCCAGTCGAACTGGCCGGGGATCACGGCCAGGCCGCCCTTCGCGGCGACCGGCTCGGCGACGGTGTAGTCAATGGCGATCTTCTTGAGCTTGGGCCAGACCTGGTCGACCACGGCACCACGGCGCGGGGTGTCCCAGGCCTCCGCCAGTTCGAGCAGGCCGGCGAGCAGTTCCGGCTCGGACGCACCGATCTCCTCGAGCAGCCGGTCGGCGCGGGCGATGAACATGCCCGCGTTCCACAGGTATTGGCCGCTGGAGAGGTACCGCTTGGCGGTGGCCGGGCTGGGCTTCTCCACGAACGAGTTGACCGACTGGGCGCTCGGGGCGCCGGGGATGCTCAGGTTCGCGCCGGTCTTGATATAGCCGAAGCCGATCGCCGGCTCGGTGGGCTGGATGCCGATGGTGACGATGAGGCCGGTGTCGGCGGCGGCGATCGCCTCGACGACGGCCTGGCGGAAGGCCGCGGGGCCCTTGATCACGTGGTCGGCGGCGAACGAGCCGATGATCACGCCGGGTTCACGGCGTTCAAGGATCGCGGCGGCCAGGCCGATGGCGGCAGAGGAATCCCGAGGTTCGCTCTCCAGGACCACATTGAGGTCGGCCAGTTCCGGCAGCTGTTCCTCGACAGCGGCCCGGTGCGCCCGCCCGGTGACGACCATGATGCGCTGGTCGCCGGAGAGCGGGGCCAGCCGGTCCCAGGTGGCGCGGAGCAGCGTCTGCCCGCTGCCGGTGAGGTCGTGCAGGAACTTGGGCGCGTCGGCGCGCGACAGCGGCCAGAGCCGTGAGCCGATCCCGCCGGCGGGGATCACACTGTAGAAGCGGTCGAGGGCAGCGCTGGAGTGGGACATTCGGCCAGACTACCGGTCCCTCCGCCGTGTTCATCCAGGGTTCACCGCACGGATGTGCGCTCTGCCTACTCTGGCGGCATGAGGGTTGCCGTCGTCAGCGAAAGCTTCCTCCCCACGGTCAGCGGGGTCACCACGAGCGTCTGCAAAGTGCTCGGCGAATTGCGCCGCCAGGGCCACGATGCGCTGGTGATCGCTCCGGCCGGCGCCCCGGCGTCGTTCGCGGGTTTTCCGGTGCACACCGTGCCTGTGCTGTCCTACCGGCAGTTCCCGGTGGGCCTGCCGAACCCGAGGGTGTTGGGGCTCCTGTCCGACTTCCAGCCCGACGTGCTGCACGCCGCGTCGCCGTTCCTGCTCGGCGCGCAGGGCATCGCCTCCGCCCGGCGGCTGGGCGTGCCGAGCGTCGCCGTATTCCAGACGGATGTGGCCGGCTACGCCAGCCGCAACCACCTCGGCCAGGCCAGCAAGCTGGCCTGGCGGTTCGTGAAGTGGGTGCACGACGGTGCCGACCTCACCCTGGTGCCCTCGACGGCGTCGATGCGGGACCTGCGCCGCATCGGCGTGCAGCGCCTGGACCGGTGGACCCGCGGCGTGGACCTGGACGGCTACCACCCCAACAACCGGCGGGACCCTGAGGTGGCGGCGTTGCGGCGGCGGCTGGCCCCGAACGGCGAGGTGGTGGTCGGCTACGTCGGCCGGATCGCCCCGGAGAAGCAGGTGGAGAGGTTCCGGGCCCTCCGCGGCCTGGCCGGAATCAGCATCGCCCTGGTCGGCGACGGACCGTCCACTCCCCTGGTGACCCGTGCCCTGGCCGGCCTGCCGGTCACCTGGCTCGGCCGGCTCGCCGGCGCCGAGCTCGCCGCGGCCTACGCCAGCTTCGACCTGTTCCTGCACGCCGGCACCGAGGAGACCTTCGGCCAGACCCTGCAGGAGGCGCACGCGGCGGGCCTGCCCGTCGTGGCGCCTCGCGCCGGCGGCCCGATCGACCTCGTCGAGCACGGCACCGACGGCTTCCTCTTCACCCCCGACGACGAACGGGACCTGCGCCGGCACGTGGCCGCGCTCGTGACGGATGCCCCGCTGCGGCACCGTATGGGCGAGGCGGGCCGGCGCGCCGTGCTCGGTCGCAGCTGGGAGAACGTCTGCGCCACCCTGTTCGACTACTACCAGCAGGTCATCGACGAGAGCCTCGCCCGCCGGGCAGAAACCCTGGTGCCGGTGGCCCAGCGCCGTTGAACGCACATCCATTCACCTGACAGGGCCCAAAGCCTCTGGTCATCGCGGCGGGCAACCCGCGGCTTAGGCAGCCCTAACCAGACTTGTGTCGTCATCGAGACATAGAATGAGGGTACGTGTTTGTTCAACGATGACACCTCGTTCGCAGGGGTCACGACTCAGCCAGGGAGGGTTGGTCATGCCACAGAATTCGGCAGGGGCCCTGACAGCTCAGCGGAAGACGACCTCGCGTCGCCCGGCCGGAACGCTCTACCGTGGCCGTGAGGGCATGTGGTCCTGGGTGTTGCACCGGATCACCGGGGTGGCGATCTTCTTCTTCCTCCTCGTGCACATCCTCGACACCGCTCTCGTGCGGGTCAGCCCCGAGGCCTACAACGCCGTGATCAGCCAGTATCAGACCCCCATTATGGGCCTGGGCGAGGCCGGCCTGGTCGGCGCGATCGTGTTCCACGCCTTCAACGGCCTGCGCATCATCGCCATCGACTTTTGGAACGCGAAGTACCAGCGAGTGCTGTTCTACGTCGTGATCGGGCTCTGGGTGATCACCATGATCGGCTTCCTGCCCCGCCACCTCATCAATGTGTTCAGCCACTAGGAGGAGACGATCATGACATCGACACTCGCCGCCCCCCGCAGCCCCTACGCCCGCGCCCCGCGTAAAAACGGTGTGAACTGGGAGAAGTGGGGCTGGATCTACATGCGCGTCTCCGGCGTTGTGCTGGTCGTGCTGATCTTCGGTCACCTCTTCGTGAACCTGATGGTGGGCGAGGGCGTCAGCGCGCTGAACTTCGCCTTCGTCGCCGGCAAGCTGACCAACCCGTTCTGGCAGTGGTGGGACGTGTCGATGCTCTGGCTCGCCCTGATCCACGGCGGCAACGGCATGCGCACCCTCGTGAACGACTACGCCACGACCCGCGTCAGCCGCGGCATCCTCAAGTCGGCGATCCTCGCCGCCGTGGTCATCCTGATCGTGCTCGGCACCCTCGTCGTGTTCACCTTCGACGCCTGCCCCGCCGGAGCGCCCGCCGACCTTCTTCCCACTTTCTGCCAGGCCCTCTAGGCCCCCAAGGAGCTGCAAAAACTTCCATGACGGATGCACCTGTGACCACCCCCGTTGAATCCACCATCGTCGACGGGGTGCACTATCACCAGTTCGACATCGTCATCATCGGGGCGGGAGGGGCGGGCATGCGGGCCGCCATCGAGGCCGGACCGAACGCATCCACCGCGGTGATCTCCAAGCTCTACCCCACCCGCTCGCACACCGGTGCGGCGCAGGGCGGCATGGCCGCCGCCCTGGCGAACGTGGAGGAAGACAACTGGGAGTGGCACACCTTCGACACCGTCAAGGGCGGCGACTACCTCGTCGACCAGGACGCCGCGGAGATCCTCGCGAAGGAAGCCATCGACGCGGTCATCGACCTCGAGAACATGGGCCTGCCGTTCAACCGCACCCCCGAGGGCAAGATCGACCAGCGCCGCTTCGGCGGCCACACCCGCGACCACGGCAAGAGCCCGGTACGCCGCGCCTGCTACGCCGCCGACCGCACCGGCCACATGATCCTGCAGACGCTGTACCAGAACTGCGTCAAGCGCGGCATCAACTTCTTCAACGAGTTCTACGTGCTCGACCTGATCATGACCAACGTCGACGGCGTCGACCAGCCCTCCGGCGTGGTCGCCTACGATCTCTCCTCCGGTGAGCTGCACGTCTTCTCCGGCAAGGCGTTCATCTTCGCCACCGGCGGTTTCGGCAAGATCTACAAGACCACCTCCAACGCGCACACCCTCACCGGCGACGGCGTGGGCATCATCTGGCGGAAGGGCCTGCCGTTGGAGGACATGGAGTTCTTCCAGTTCCACCCGACCGGCCTGGCGGGCCTGGGCATCCTGCTCACCGAGGGCGCGCGCGGTGAAGGCGCGATCCTTCGCAACGCCGCCGGCGAACGGTTCATGGAGCGCTACGCCCCCACCATCAAGGACCTCGCCCCGCGCGACATCATCGCCCGGTGCATGGTGAAGGAGGTCGCGGAGGGCCGTGGCGCCGGCCCCAACAAGGACTACCTGTACCTGGACTGCACCCACCTGGGCGCCGAGGTGCTCGAGACCAAGCTGCCCGACATCACCGAGTTCGCCCGCACCTACCTCGGCGTCGACCCCGTCACCGAACCGGTGCCGGTGATGCCGACCGCGCACTACGCGATGGGCGGCATACCCACCAACGTGAACGCTGAGGTGCTGCGCAACAACACCACCGTCGTTCCCGGCCTCTACGCCGCCGGCGAATGCGCCTGCGTCTCCGTGCACGGCTCCAACCGGCTCGGCACCAACTCGCTGCTGGACATCAACGTGTTCGGCAAGCGCGCCGGCAACAACGCCGTCGAATTCGTCAAGACGGCCGAATTCGTGCCGCTGCCCGAGGACCCGGCCAAGTTCGTGCGGGAGCTCCTGGCCACCATCCGCACCTCCACCGGCACCGAGCGCATCGCGATCATCCGCCGCGAGCTGCAGGAGATCATGGACGCCAAGGCCCAGGTGTTCCGCACCGACGAGTCGCTGCGCGAGGTGACCGAGACCATCCACGCCCTGCGCGAGCGGTACAAGAACATCGGCGTGCAGGACAAGGGCCGCCGGTTCAACACCGACCTGCTCGAGGCCGTCGAGCTGGGATTCCTGCTCGACCTGGCCGAGGTTGTCGTGTTCTCGGCCCGCAACCGCAAGGAGAGCCGCGGCGGCCACATGCGCGACGACTATCCGCTGCGCGACGACGTGAACTACCTGCAGCACACCATGGCCTACCTGTCGGGCGACGCGCTGTCCGCGGATGCTGCCGACCACATTTCGCTCGACTGGAAGCCCGTGACCATTACGCGCTACCAGCCGATGGAGAGGAAGTACTAGTGAGCACCCCCACCCTCGAGAAGCCCCCAGCGGTTCCCGAAGAGATCCAGTCGTTCACGGTCACCCTGTCGGTGCGCCGGTTCAACCCGGAGACGGACGAAGATCCGCACTGGGAGAGCTACGACGTCGAAATGTACGCGACGGACCGCATCCTGGACGCGCTGCACAAGATCAAGTGGGAGCAGGACGGCTCCCTGAGCTTCCGCCGTTCCTGCGCCCACGGCATCTGCGGCTCCGATGCCATGCGCATCAACGGGCGCAACCGTCTGGCCTGCAAGACCCTCGTCAAGGACCTCGACATCACCAAGCCGGTGACGGTGGAGGCCATCAAGGGCCTTCCGTTGGAGAAGGACCTGATCGTGGACATGGAGCCGTTCTTCGCGTCCTTCCGCGAGGTGCAGCCGTTCCTGATGGCGCAGAACGTGCCCAAGGACGGCAAGGAGCGTATCCAGACCGTCGCCCAGCGCGAGCGATTCGACGACACGACCAAGTGCATCCTCTGCGCGG
This sequence comes from Cryobacterium sp. SO1, assembly GCF_004210215.2. NCBI lineage: Bacteria > Bacillati > Actinomycetota > Actinomycetes > Micrococcales > Microbacteriaceae > Cryobacterium > Cryobacterium sp. SO1. The sequence goes on along the minus strand of NZ_CP067394.1, from coordinate 540,524 downwards.
CGTGCACGTCGAGCTGCCCGGTGTTCTGGACCGACGGACAGTACTTCGGCCCGGCCGCGATTGTGAACGCACACCGGTTCATCTTCGACTCCCGCGACGAGAACGCCGCCGTGCGCCTGGACATCCTCAACGACAAGGAAGGCGTCTGGCGCTGCCGCACGACCTTCAACTGCACCGAAGCCTGCCCCCGTGGCATCCAGGTGACCCAGGCCATCGCCGAGGTCAAGCAGGCCATCATGCGCGGCAAGCCGTAACACCTTACGGATTCCTCACGAGCGGCGGCCACTGGCCGCCGTTCGTCGTTTTCGCGCCCGGTGAGCCGCGCCCGCTGGCTAGGCTGGGTCGATGAAGATCGGCGACCTCGTCAAACGCGTCATGGCCTCAAGGCCGGCGCGCGTCTACACCCACTTCGGCCAGAGCCGTGGACCGGTTCTGGCCGCCGGCATGGCCTACCAGGCGATCTTCGCGATCTTCGCCGCGCTCTGGCTGGTCTTTTCGGTGGCCGGGATCTGGTTGGCAAGCAATCCCGCACTGATGGACCAGTTGTTCGTGATCATCAACCAGTCGGTTCCCGGGCTGATCGAAAAGGGCGGGGTGGTCGACCCGGCCGACCTGGGCAACACCGGGGCGCTCACCTGGAGCAGCGCCATCGCCCTCATCGGCTTGCTCGCCACGACTCTCGGCTGGTTGAACACCACCTCGCAGGCCGTGCGTGGTATTTTCGGGATGGGTCAGGAGGCCACCTTCTTCGTGCTGGTGAAACTGCGCGAGCTCGGCCTCGGCCTGCTGTTCGGCCTGGCCCTGATGGTCTCGGCCGTCATCTCGCTGGTGTCCTCACAGCTGCTCGAGGTCGTGCTGGGCTTTTTCGGCCAGGGCCGGGAGTCCTTCTGGTTCCAGGCCTCCAGCCAGGCCGTCGGTCTGCTGATCGTGCTGATCATCGACACCATCACCCTGGCTGCCCTGTTCAGGGTGCTCTCCCACGTGCGCATCCCCTGGAAGAACCTGCTTGTCGGGTCGTTGCTCGGCGCGGTGGCGTTGGGCGTGCTCAAGGTACTCGGCGCCGCCCTGCTCGGCGGTGCGGCCCGCAACCCGCTGCTGGCCGGCTTCGCGGTGATCATCGGTTTGCTGATCTGGTTCAACCTCACCTCCACGGTCACGCTGATCTCCGCCGCGTGGATCGCGGTCGGCATGCAGGACGCCGGCATCCCTCCGCGCACCCTGAGCGCCGATGAAGCGAAGAAGCTCGCCGAGGAGAAGGAAGCCGAGGCCAAGAGCCTCATCGCCGAGGCCGAACTGCGCGACGCGCAGGCGGCGTTGGCGGACGCATCCTGGTACCAACGGCCCGGACGCAGGCGACGGCTGCGCCGCGCCCAGACTCGGGCCGAGAAGAACGCATCGAGCACCACCGCCGCCGTCGAGTGAGCCGGTCCGGCCCCGGCGTCGGGGGCACTCGGTAGAATCGGCGCATGCCGTCTTCTCCCGCATCAGAGTCCGTCCGCCCCCTGCGCATCGCCAGCATCAACACCAACGGCATCCGCGCCGCCTACCGGAAGGGCATGGGCGACTGGCTCGCCACCCGGGACGTCGACATCCTCGCCATCCAGGAGGTGCGTGCGTCGACCGAAGACATCGAGGGACTGCTCGGCCCGGACTGGAGCATCCTGCACGACGCCGCGTCGGCCAAGGGTCGCGCCGGCGTGGCCATCGCCAGCCGCAAGTCCGCGTCGATCCACCGGGTCGAACTGGGCCACCCCGACTTCGACAGCGCCGGCCGCTGGCTCGAAGCCGACTACGAGGTCAACGGCAAAATCGTGACCGTCGTGAGCACCTACGTGCACTCCGGCGAGGTGGACACCCCCAAGCAGGTCGAGAAGTTCACCTTCCTCGACTCCATGCTCACCCGGCTGCCCGAACTGGCGGCGCACAGCGAGCGGGTCGTCGTGCTCGGCGACCTCAACGTGGGCCACCGCACGTTCGACATCAAGAACTGGAAGGGCAACGTCAAGCGGGCCGGCTTCCTGCCCGAGGAGCGCGCCTACTTCGACCGCATCCTGGGCGCCGAGGACGACGCCGACTACAACAACGGCGCGGGGCTGGGCTGGGTGGATGTGGGCCGGAAGGCTGCCGGCGAGATGGACGGACCGTTCACCTGGTGGTCCTGGCGCGGCCAGGCGTTCGACAACGACACCGGTTGGCGCATCGACTACCAGCTCGCGACGCCCGCGCTGGCGGCATCCGTCGTCAACTACACGGTCGACCGGGCGGATGCCTACGACCAGCGCTGGAGCGACCACGCCCCCGTGGTCGTCGACTACGCCATCTGACTATTGTTTTTGCCGCCTGCGCGGCCTCGAACCTGACGAAATGACTTCTCTCATGACCAAGACCCGCCTCTACTCCGGCATGCAGCCGTCCGCCGACTCGTTGCAGATCGGCAACTACATCGGTGCGCTGCTGAACTGGAAGAAACTGCAGCAGAACCACGACGCGTTCTTCTCGATCGTGGACCTGCACGCCATCACCGTGGCGCAGGACCCGGCCAAGCTGCGGGAGAACACCCGCGCCACCGCCGCGCAGTACATCGCGGCGGGCATCGACCCGGCCGAGTCGACCCTGTACGTGCAGTCGCACGTGGCGGCGCACGCGCAGCTGGCCTGGGCCCTGAACACGCTCACCGGGTTCGGCGAGGCCAGCCGGATGACCCAGTTCAAGGACAAGTCGTTGAAGCAGGGCGCCGACGCCACCACGGTGGGCCTGTTCGCCTACCCGGTGCTGATGGCCGCCGACATCCTGCTGTTCCAGAGCGAGATCGTGCCGGTGGGCGAGGACCAACGCCAGCACGTTGAGCTCACCCGCGACCTGGCGGCCCGGTTCAACTCCCGGTTCGGCGACACCTTCACGGTGCCGGAGGCCTCGATCATCCGCGACACCGCGAAGATCTACGACCTGCAGAACCCCACCTCGAAGATGTCGAAGTCGGCCGAGTCGCACGCCGGTGTGATCTGGATGCTCGACGAGCCATCCGTCACCGCGAAGAAGATCATGCGCGCCGTCACCGACGCCGAGGGCGGGGTGGTCTTCGACCGGGAGAACAAGCCCGGCGTGGCCAACCTGCTCACGATCTACTCCGTGATGGCGGAGCGTTCGATCGAGTCGCTCGAAAACGAATACGCGGGCAAGGGCTACGGCGACTTCAAGAAGGGCCTGGCCGAGGTGGTCACCGAGACCTTCGGCGCGATTCGGCGACGGGTGCGGGAGCTGCTCGACGACCCGGCCGAACTGGACCGGATCCTGGCCGCCAACGCCGACCGTGCCGCCGCGGTGGCCGACGTCACCCTGGCGACCGCGTTCGATCGGATGGGTTTCCTGGCCCGCCGCTGAGGCGCGCTCTGGTGGTGTGCTGATGCGTCCGGTCGGGCTGTCCTCTAGTGTGTTGCGGCTGGATACGCCGCAGGGCGCCGACGTGCCGCGGGTGTTCGAGTACTGCCAGGACCCGGTGATGCCCGAGTACCTGGCCCGGCTGCCCCGGCCGTACCGGCTCGCGGACGCCGCCGACTTCGTCACCGGCTATGTGCCGGCCTCGTGGGCCGGGGACCAGGAATACACCTGGGCGGTGCGCGGGCCGGCGTCGCCGGAGCTGCTCGGCGTGATCAGCCTGAGCGTGCCTGTCGCGGCTGGGGTTGATGCGGCTGCGGCTGCGGCTGCGGCTGGGGCTGGGGCTGGGGCTGGGGCGGCTGCTGGGGCGGCTGGGGCGGCTTCGGCTGCGGCTGCTGCGGCTGGGGCGGCTGCGGCTTCGGCTTCGGCTGCGGCGAGCCGCGCCAGTTCGATCGGGTTCTGGCTGGGACCGGCGCACCGGGGCCGGGGCCTGATGGTCGAGGCGCAGCGGTTGGTGCTCGACTGGGGCTTTCGCACCGGCCTCTGCGACACCGTGCACTGGGAGGCCGTGGCCGGCAACCTCGCGTCGGCCCGGGCCGCCCGGAAGGCCGGGTTCCGCTACACCGGGCTCGGACCGGCCGGGATCGCGTACCGCGACGGTACGCATCCGCCCTCGTGGAAGGCCGTGCTGCACGCCACCGACGACCGCACACCGCCCGCGGGCTGGCCGGCCGAGGTCGCGGGCGCGTGAGCGGTGCCGTGCGCTCCTGCGGGCGACTGTGGCCGGTGAGGCTGCTGTGACCGGTGGGGCGGGTGCGGCTGGTGTGACTGGTGTGACGCTGGTGCTGTTCGATCTGGACGACACCCTGTTCGCGCACCGGGAGGCCGTGGCCGCCGGCATTCTCGGCCACGTCGCCGCGCAGGGCGGCCGGGGTGCGGCCGCCGACCCGCACGACGTCGTGGTGCTGTGGAACGCCCTTGAGGAGCAGCACTACCACGCCTATCTCGCCGGTTCGCTCGACTTCGCCGCACAGCGCGGCGCCCGCGCCCGCGACTTCGCGGCAGCGCACGGGGTGCAGCTCACGGCGGCGGAGGCCACCGCCTGGTTCGAGGACTACTTCGTGCACTACCGAGCCCACTGGCGCCTGCACGCGGATGCGCTGCCCTGCCTCGACGAGCTGGCCCGGCGCATCCCCGGGGTGCGATTCGGTCTGATCACCAACGGGGAGCTGGCCTACCAGCGCGTGAAACTGGCCGACACCGGTCTGGACGCCCGGGTGGAGCACGTGATCACCTCGGCCGAGTTCGGCCTGGCCAAGCCGAGGCCGGAGATCTTCGTGCACGCCTGCGCCCTGTTCGGCGCCGACCCGGCCCGCTCGGTGTACGTGGGCGACCGCCTCCGCACCGACGCGATCGGGGCCGCCGCAGCGGGCCTCACCGGGGTGTGGCTGGACCGTCTCGGCTCCGCAGGACCTCCCCCGCCGGAGGCCGACCGCGCTGAGGCCCGCGCGCTGGGCGTCATCCGTCTCACCGGCCTCGCGGAGTTGCCCGCCCTGCTCGCCGCGCGGTAGCCGAAGCCCGGGCCGATGCGCGGCTCTGTGGGCGGTAAGTGCGCCCACAATCGTGTGAGGCGGGGCAGGCGTCATTCTGCGGGGTACACGCCACTCTGCGGGGCAAGCGCCGCTCTGGCCCCGAGCCCGCACAACGGCGTGGCACCCGCGCAAGGGCCCTATGCGGGGTGGGCGCCGCTATGCGGGTGGCGCGCCACCCGCATAGCGGCGCCGCACCCGCACAACTCAGAGGAGAGGCGGATGCGGCGTCGAGGTGGTGCCGTCGGGAACGGGCTACCGGGGGTTCACGGCGGCTACCGGACCTGGGCAGCTACCAGTCTTGCCTGGCTACAGGACGTCTTCGTCGACCCAGTCGAGGGTCTTGGTGACGGCCTTCTTCCAGTTGCGGAGCAGCCGGGCTCGCTCGGCTTCCTCCATGTCGGGCTCCCATCGGGCGTCTTCCTGCCAGTTGGAGCGCAGTTCGCCCAGGCCACCCCAGAAGCCCACCGCCAGGCCGGCCGCGTAGGCCGCGCCGAGCGCGGTGGTCTCGGCGACGACCGGGCGCACCACGGGTACGCCAAGGATGTCGGCCTGGAACTGCAGCAGCAGGTTGTTGGCGGTGGCGCCGCCGTCGACCTTGAGCTCGGTCAGCGGCACGCCCGAGTCGGCGTTGACCGCGTCGATGACCTCGCGGGTCTGGAACGCGATGGCCTCCAGCGCCGCGCGGGCGATGTGGCCCTTGTTCACGAACCGGGTCAGGCCCACCAGCGCACCGCGGGCATCCGAACGCCAGTACGGCGCGAACAGGCCGCTGAACGCCGGCACGAAGTAGGCGCCGCCGTTGTCGTCGACGGTGCGGGCCAGGGTCTCGATCTCACTCGCCGACGAGATCAGCCCGAGGTTGTCGCGCAGCCACTGGATGAGCGACCCGGTGACGGCGATCGAGCCTTCCAGCGCGTAGTGCGGTTCGGCGTCGCCGAGCTTGTAGCCCAGCGTGGTGAGCAGGCCGTTCTTGGAGTGGATGATCTCGGTGCCGGTGTTGAAGATCAGGAAGTTACCGGTGCCGTAGGTGTTCTTGGCCTCGCCCTGGTCGAACGCGGCCTGGCCGAACGTGGCCGCCTGCTGGTCGCCGAGGATGCCGGCGATGGGCACCTCGCGCAGCAGGCTGTGCTCGTTGACCATGCCGTAGACCTCGCTGGAGGAGCGGATCCCGGGCATCATCGAGCGGGGAACGCCGAAGATCCCGAGGATCTCGTCGTCCCATTCGAGGGTCTCCAGGTTCATGAACAGGGTGCGGCTGGCGTTGGTGACGTCGGTGGCGTGCACCCCGCCCTCCAGGCCGCCGGTGAGGTTCCAGAGCACCCAGGAGTCCGTGGTGCCGAACATCAGGTCGCCGGCCTCGGCCTTTTCGCGGGCGCCCTCGACGTTCTCCAGGATCCAGGCGATCTTGGTGCCGGAGAAGTAGGTCGCCAGCGGCAGGCCGACGGTGGCCTTGAACCGGTCGCCCCCACCGTCCGCGGCGAGCCGGTCGACGATCGGCTGAGTGCGGGTGTCCTGCCAGACGATGGCGTTGTAGATCGGCAGGCCGGTGGTGCGGTCCCAGACCACGGCGGTCTCCCGCTGGTTGGTGATGCCGACGGCCTCGATGTCGTGCCGGGTGAGGTTGGCCTTGGAGAGGGCCTGGCCGATGACCTGGCGGGTGTTGCCCCAGATCTCCATGGGGTCGTGTTCGACCCAGCCGGCGCGCGGGAAGATCTGTTCGTGCTCGAGCTGACCGGTGGAGACGATCGAGCCGGAGTGATCGAAGATGATCGCGCGGGTGCTCGTGGTGCCCTGGTCGATGGCGAAGATGTACTTGTCACTCATGTCGGAACTCCTGTGTTGGGACGTGGTTGTTGAGATTGAGTTGTTGAGATCGAGTTGTTGAGATCGATGGGTGAATCGAGGGGCGGGATCAGGTCAGGATGGGCAGCAGCACCAGCGATGCCCAGCCGGCCAGCACACCGCCGATGACGGGTCCGACGACGGGAACCCACGAGTAGGACCAGTCGGACCCCCGCTTGCCCTTGATGGGCAGCAGGGCGTGGGCGATGCGGGGGCCCAGGTCTCGGGCCGGGTTGATGGCGTAGCCGGTCGGCCCGCCGAGGGAGGTGCCGATGACGATCACCAGCAGGGCCACCGGCAGGGCGCCGAGGGCCGCGAGGCCGCCGTTCTCACCCTGGCGACCGCCGCCGAACGCGATCACCACGAACACCAGCACGAAGGTGCCGATGACCTCCGTGACCAGGTTCCAGCCGTACGAGCGGATGGCCGGACCGGTGGAGAAGACGCCGAGCTTGTTCGCCGGCTCCGGCTCCTGGTCGAAGTGCTGCTTGTACGCCAGCCAGACCACGACGGCGCCGATGATGGCACCGATCATCTGGGCAGCGATGTACACCAGCACCGAGACGACGTTCACCGGCACGCCGGAGCCGAATTCGGTGGCTCCGGAGGAAACCAGGCCCAGCGTGACCGCCGGGTTCAGGTGCGCACCGGAGTTGTACGAGACGATCACACCGGCGAAGACCGCGAGGCCCCAACCGATGGTGACCATGAGGAACCCGGCGCCGAAGCCCTTGTTCTTCGTGAGGGCGACGTTGGCGACAACGCCGCAGCCGAGGAGCACCAGGAGGGCTGTGCCCACCAGCTCCGAGAGGAATACAACACCGAGATTGTCCACATTGACCTTTCGTGTTTTTTTCGTACCCGCGGGAAATTGTGCGGTCCTGACACGTTACCGAGTCAAAAACCGCAAAAAGGTAGCCCCACGCGCACGTTTGTGCAGATTGAGAGGTGGGGAAGCCCCCCACCTCCCGTCTGGTCTACGGGGCCGGAACGGCCTCGGACGCGCCCATCAGGTCGACGCCGTGCACCTCGGCAAGCTCCTGGCCGGCCTGGGTCACCTCGTCGGCGGTGCGCGCGGCGTCCCAGCCGAGCACGGGGGCCAGCACGCCGGCCAGTTCCTCAAGCAGGGCCACGCTGAGCCCGCCGACGAAGGCGAGGCTGGTGCGGCGCAGCAGCAGGTCGATCAGGTGGGTGACCGACTCCTCGCGCGCCAGGTACTCGATCTCGCGGCGGGTGTAGAGCGGGTTGTGCGCCAGGGGCGCATCCGCCGCTTCGGTGAGGAAGTCGATGATCGCACCGGCGCGGGTGCCGTACCGGGTGAGCAGCGCCTGGGCGCGGTCTCGGCCGACCTCGTCGCCGTGGGCGGCCAGCCACACGGTGTGCGCGGCTGCGGTGGCCGGGTAGCCCTTGCCGCCGCCGATGGCGAGCCCGACGGTGGACACCGTGCGGGACTGGCCGAGCAGGCTGAGGATGTCGCCGCTGAGGTGCTCGGCGAGGGCGCGGAAGGTGGTCCACTTGCCGCCGACCAGGCTGAGCAGGGTGCCGGGGCGTGCGCCGAGCGGGGTGGACTCGATGCGGTAGTCGCGGGAGACGAAGCCGGGGGCCTCGTCGTCGTGCCGGGGCAGCGGCCTGACGCCGGCGAACCTGAACACGATGTGCGAGCGGTTCACCTCGATGTCGGGGAACACGTGCTTGACCAGGTCGAAGAAGTAGTCGATTTCCTCTTCGGTGGTGCGGATCGGCTGGCTCATGTCGTGCTCGAGGTCGGTGGTGCCCAGGAGCACTCGGCCCGCGAGCGGGTAGATCAACACGATGCGGCCGTCGTTGTTCTCGAAGAAGATCTCGCCGCCTCCGGTGGCCGCGTAGAGCTCGGGGTGGTCCAGCACGATGTGGGAGCCCTTGGTGCCGCCCATGTAGCTGCTGGCCGCACCGAGCGCCGAGTTGGTCAAGTCGGTCCACGGGCCGGAGGTGTTCACGACCACGTCGGCGGCGAAACTGAATTCCTCGCCGGTGACGGTGTTGCGCAGGCGCACGCCCTCGGCATCCATGCCCACGGCTTCGACGTAGTTGGCGGCGCGCGCGTGTGGGCCGGTGTCCAGGCCGTCGCGGAGCACATCGAGTGCGAGGCGCTCGGGGTCGTGCATCGACGCGTCGTAGTACGTGGCGGTGTACTTGAGGCCGGGATTCAGTCGCGGCAGGCGTTCGAGCGACTTCTTACGACCGTGGAACTCGTGCTTGGGCACCGAGCCGCCGTCGCGGGAGAAGGAGTCGTACAGCACCAGCCCGACCTTGATCAGCAGCGCGCCGCGTTCCTGCGCCTTGCCCTGCTTGTGGGTGAGGAAGCGCAGCGGGGCGGCCAGCACGCCGGAGAGGGCGGAGAACATCGGCACAGTGGTCTTGAGCGGCTTGACGTAGTGCGGCGCAATCTTCAGCAGGCCGTTGCGCTCGGTGACCGACTCCTTGACGAGCCGGAACTCGCCGTTTTCCAGGTACCGGATGCCGCCGTGGATCATGTGCGACGACGCGGCGGAGGCGCCGGAGACGAAGTCCCCCCGGTCGACGATGGTGACGTCCACGCCCTGCAACGCCAGGTCGCGGAACGTGGCGATGCCGTTGATGCCGGCACCGATGATCAACACCTTCGCACTGGGGCGCTCGGCGAGGGCGGATCGGGCGGAATCAGCGGGCGAGGAGAGAGGGATGGACTGCACTGTTCACTACCTTTGTTCGTCATTCGGCCGGGCGGGTGACCGGGTGGTGTCCGGCCGAATTGGTGCGGATGGCCCATCCGGGTTTGCGCGGGGGCCGTCCATATGGATTAATCAAGCTTGAGTAGATCAATCACATCTGGTCAAGCCGAGTGAACAAACGTGCAAGGAGGGGCCGTGAGCCTCGTCGACGAGTCAGCGCAGTCCGATCGGGTGCGGGATGCCCTCACTGCCGCGCACCTGTACTACATGCAGGACCTGACGATGGATGCCATCGCCCACGAGCTGCACACCTCCCGTTCGTCGGTGTCCCGACTGCTCAGCCACGCCCGCGCGACCGGCCTGGTCGACATCCAGATCCGCTCCCCCCTTGACGCGCCGAGCCGCCTCGAACTGCTCATCCAGGAGCGTTTTCAGATCACCGCGCACGTCGTTCCGGTGCCCGATCACGCCTCGGATGTGGACAGATTGGAGCGGGTGGCGCTGTCGGTTGCACGGATTCTCGGGCAGTTCTTCGACTCGAACATGGTGATGGGCATCGCCTGGGGGTCGACGATGAACGCCATCAGCCGCCACGTCACCCCCAAGCAGACTCACGGCTCCCAGATCATCCAACTCAACGGCGCCGGCAACATGCGCACCACCGGCCTCAGCTACGCCAGTGAGATCCTCGGCCGGTTCGGTTATGCGTTCGGTGCGCACGTGCACCAGTTCCCGGTGCCGGCGTTCTTCGACAGCCCGGCCACCAAACAGGCCCTGTGGCGCGAACGCAGCGTGAGCCGGTTGCTCCAGATGCAGGCCCGGATGGACGTGGCGCTGTTCGGCCTCGGCTCGCCGTTCTCCGAGGTGCCCAGCCATGTCTACGCGGGCGGCTACCTGGAGGAGGCGGACTACGCCTCGCTCAGCCGCTCCGAGGTGGTGGGCGATGTGGCCACCATCTTCTTTCGGGCGGACGGCTCCACCGACGGGATCCCGCTGAACACCCGCGGCACCGGGCCGGATTTCAACGTGCTCCGGCGCACTCCGCGCCGGCTCTGCGTGGTCTCGGGAACGGCGAAGCTGCCGAGCCTCCGCGGGGCATTGAAGGCCGATCTGATCACCGACCTGTTCGTCGACGAGAGCACCGCCCGGGCCCTGGTCGCCACCATCTGACGGTGCCGAGACGTCGTCAGGTTACGTCGGGAATACCGCACCGGCCTGCGCGTTGAGATATAACTGAAGTAAGAAACGTGCTCCGGGGTCGGTGAGAATCCGAACCGGCGGTGAAAGTCCGCGAGCCGGGACCTGATCGTTGGGTACCGGTTGAGCTGGTGAAATTCCAGCACCGACGGTTAAAGTCCGGATGGGAGGCGCACGGATCGATGGTTCATTGTGGACCGTCGACGGCTTTCGCGTACGCGAAAACCCCCTCCCGGAGCGTCACAACGACGGGACAGGGAATGCACCAGCAGCACACGCTCGAGCGCTCGATGCGTCGAGCCCTGCAGCTGGCGGCCAACGGCCCGGCCGACGGGGTGAACCCCCGCGTCGGCTGCGTGATCCTGAGCCCGGCCGGCGACGTTCTCGCCGAGGGCTGGCACCGCGGCGCCGGCACCTGCCACGCCGAAGTGGACGCCCTCGCCCAGCTGGCCTCCGGCGCCGCCCGCGGCACCACCGCCGTGGTCACCCTCGAACCCTGCAATCACACCGGACGCACCGGCCCGTGCGCGCTCGCGCTCATCGACGCCGGCGTGGCCCAGGTGGTCTACGCCGTCGCCGATCCCGGAGCGCACTCCGCCGGCGGCGCCGAGCGGCTGCGCGCGGCCGGCGTCGATGTCACCGGCGGCCTGCTCGCCGCCGAAGCCCAGGCCTTCCTGGCCGATTGGCTGGTGTCGGCGCGCCTCGGCCGCCCGCACGTGACCGTGAAATGGGCGTCCAGCCTCGACGGCCGCGCCGCCGCCGCCGACGGCTCCAGTCAGTGGATCACCGGACCGGCCGCCCGCGTGGACGTGCACCAGCGCCGCGCCGGCGCCGACGCGATCCTCGTGGGCACCGGCACCGTTCTGGCCGATGACCCGGCCCTGACCGCGCGGGCCGCCGACGGCACCCTGCTCGCCCACCAGCCGCGACCCGTGGTGGTGGGGCGCCGCCCGGTGCCGGCCGGCGCGGCCGTGCACCGGCATCCGCTCACCCCGTGGTTTCTCACCGAACACGACCTTCCCACGCTCCTCGGCGACCTGCGCGAACGCGGCATCCGCCGGGTCTTCGTGGAGGGCGGACCCACCCTGGCCAGCGCCTTCGTGCGCGCCGGCCTGGTCGATGACTACCTGATCTACCTGGCGCCCACCCTGCTCGGCGGAGACAGGCTCGCTCTGGCCGACATCGGCGTCGCCGGCATCAACGAGCAGCGCCGGCTGCGGATCGGCGCGCTGCACCACGTGGGTGACGACCTGCTGCTGGTCGCCCACCCTGCACTGCCGCCGGCCCCGCCCGACGAGACCCACCCCACCGATCAGACCACCAGGGCCACCCCGGCCCGGACGAGCTAAGGACCAGTATGTTCACCGGAATCATTGAGGAACTCGGCACCGTCGAGCGCATCGAGCGCACGGCGGATGCCGCCCGCCTCACCATCCGCGGGCCGTTCGTGGTCGTCGGAGCCGGGCACGGCGACTCCATCTCGGTGAACGGCGTCTGCCTCACCGTGGTGGAGCAGACCCCGGACACCTTCACGGCCGACGTGATGGCGCAGACCCTGTCGATGTCGACCCTCGACGGCGTCGCCGCGGGCTCCCCGGTGAACCTGGAACGCGCCGCCCTGGTGGGCGGTCGGCTCGGCGGACACATCGTGCAGGGCCACATCGACGGCACCGGCAACGTCCTGGCCGTCGTGCCCGGCGAGGCGTGGCGCATCGTGCGATTCAGCCTCAAGGCGGCGTTGGCGCCGCTGGTGGTCGACAAGGGCTCGATCGCCATTGACGGCGTCTCCCTCACGGTGAGCAACATCTCCCCCGCCGACCTGGCCGACCAGTGGTTCGAGGTGTCCCTGATCCCCGAGACACTCGCCGCCACGACTCTCGGCGCACTCACCGTGGGCGATCGGGTGAACCTCGAAACCGACATCATCGCCCGGCACGTCGAACGGATGCTCGCCCTCGCGGCCCGCACCATCGCACCGCCGGCCCCCTCAACCGAACCATCCGCACCATCCGCAGTCCTAAGGAGCACCCCATGAGCCTCGCCGACATCCCCACCGCACTGGCAGCACTCCGGCTCGGCAAGCCCGTCATCGTCGCCGACGACGAGGGCCGCGAAAACGAGGGCGACGTGATCATCTCCGCCCAGCTGGCCACCCAGGAATGGATCGCCTGGACCGTGCGCCATTCCAGCGGATTCATCTGCGCGCCGATGACCAACGACATCGCCGACACCCTCGACCTGCCCGTGATGGTGCTGAACAACGAGGACCCGCGCGGCACCAACTACACCGTCACCGTCGACGCCGCCGACCGCCTCAGCACCGGCATCAGCGCCGCCGACCGGGCGCACACCCTGCGGGTGCTCGCCGAGCCCAGCTCCACGCCGGCCAGCCTCAACCGGCCCGGCCACATCCTGCCGCTGCGGGCGATGGACGGCGGCGTGCGCGAGCGCGACGGCCACACCGAGGCGGCCGTCGACCTGATGAAGCTGGCCGGGCTGACCCCCGTGGCCGGCATCGCCGAGATCGTCGCCGAAGACGGTGAGATGATGCGCCTACCCGGCCTGCTGGTGCTCGGCGAGCGCGAGGGCGTTCCGGTGATCACCATCGCCGACCTCATCGACTACCTGCAGAAATTCCACTGCGACGACGACCTCGCCTCGGTCAGCCCGATCCGCGAATCGCCGCGGGTGGACTTCGAGGTGGAGACCACCGTGCCCACCTCGCACGGCGCCTTCCAGATTCGCGCCTACCGCGACCGGATGACCGGGGCCGACCACGTGGCCATCGTCTCCGGCACGCCCCGCAACGGATCACTCGTGCGGGTGCACTCCGAGTGCCTCACCGGCGAGGCGTTCGGCTCGCTCAAGTGCGAGTGCGGACCGCAGCTGCAGGCCGCGCTGGACACCATCGAACGGGAGGGCGGCGTGGTCGTCTACCTTCGCGGCCAGGAGGGCCGCGGCATCGGCCTGATCAACAAGCTCCGCGCCTACAAGCTGCAGGAGGACGGCCTGGACACCCTGGACGCAAACCTGGCGCTGGGCCTGCCGGCGGACTCCCGCGACTACGGCGCGGCCACGGCCATCCTCGACGAGCTGGGCCTCGGCTCGGTGCGGCTGCTCACCAACAACCCCGAGAAGGTGCGCCAGCTCGAGGCACACGGCGTGACCGTCACCGAACGGGTACCCCTGGTCGTGGGCGTCGGCAGCCACAACGAGGACTACCTGGCGGCCAAACGCGACCGCATGGGCCACGAAATCTCAGCACACCAGATCGTGAAAGGACTCGCACTATGAGCGGAGCAGGCTCCCCCGACATCTCTGTCGACGGCACCGGGCTGGAGGTCGTCATCATCGCCGGCCGCTGGCACGACGTGATCACCGACGGCCTCATCGCGGGGGCCACCCGGGTGCTCGAGGCATCCGGGGCGACCTACTCCCTGGTGCGCGTGCCCGGCAGCTTCGAGCTCCCGGTGGCGAGCAAGGTGGCACTGGAGAACGGCGCCGACGCGGTGGTGGCGCTCGGCGTGATCATCCGCGGCGGCACCCCGCACTTCGAGTACGTCTCGGCGGCGGCCACGGATGGCCTCACCCGGGTGGCCCTGGACACCGGCAAGCCGGTGGGCTTCGGCGTGCTCACCCTGGACGACGACGAGCAGGGCTTGGACCGGGCCGGCCTGCCCGGATCCAAGGAGGACAAGGGCGAAGAGGCCGCCACCGCGGCCCTGGCCACTGCTCTGGTGCTCAAGGAACTGCGCGAACGTTAGGCCATCCCTGCACCACCTGGGTCGTGGTCGGCTACATCAACCACACATCGCGGTTCGACGACGCGATGGCGCCGGCACCCGCGGCGAGTGCCGCCATCACATCTGCCTTGTCACAGACCAACCCACCCGCGATCAGCGGGAGGTCGGTGTCGGCGCGCACCCAGGAAATCACCCGCGGCATGCATCCCGGCAGGATCATGATGGCGTCCGGTTCCGAGATCTTCACCTGCTTGGAGACGTTGTTGTAGCTGAACGAGTCGACAAGGAAAAGCCGGTGAACGGCCATCAGTCCCGCTGCCTTGGCCGCTCGGACCATGATCGATTTCGAGCTCAGGACCCCGTCGACATCGGTGTGCGCTTTGAGGAAGTCGACGGCAATGGGCTTGCTTGAAAAGCCGTCAAGCAGATCGACATCCACGAAGACCGTTTTCCCGGCATTCTTCAGGGTCGCCACGATCTTGTGAATCGTCATGACCGAACCGAAGAGAACAAAGACGACAGGGCAGGGTGCGGTCAGGACCGCTCGCAAGCCGTCGTCGTCCTTGATACTTGCGATGACTGGATGAAGCGACAGGACGTCGCTGATCGAGGGCGATTCGTCAGGCATGCGCTGAACTCTACCCCGCGGTTCCGGCCCGGTTCCAGTCGATTCCTGCCGGACGCCGGCGCTGAGGATGAGTGGCCGTGTTAGGCTTCACAACAACTTACAACTTCATACAGGTTCCGGACCGCGTTCGGAACTGTTGCTAGAACCCAGAGAACAGCGACCCCCTCATCTGAGGGGATCGCTGTTCTTTTTTTGTCGTTAACCACGAAGGGGTGGACACCTTGCTCAACCTCCGAAATCAGGAACACCTAGAACGAACGGAATCAGTCGAACCGATGCGCCTCACCCGTGAACAGATTGTTAGTGCCTACGTTGAAATCCTCGGCCTCGACCGGGTAATCACCGACGAGCAGACCCTGAAGGACAACAGCGCCGATCGGTATTACAAGGTCGAGAACATCTTCGGGATCTACGCCCTTCCTCTCCCTGCGGCCGTGGTGAAGCCCGGCACCCCGCAGGAGGTGGCAGAGGTGCTGAAGTTCGCCAACGACAACGGCATCAACGTTGTCCCGAAGTCGGGCGGATCCGCAACCGAGGGCGGCCTGGAGACGGTCATCGAGAACTCCATCGTGGTGGACGGCTCGGGCATGAACCAGATTCTCAACGTCGACACCGTCAACATGCTGGCGACTGTTCAGTGCGGCGTCTGCCTCGAGGACCTCGAGAACGAGCTCCGCGCGATCGGTTACACCACCGGGCACTCGCCGCAGTCCAAGCCCCTGGCTCAGTATGGGGGGCTCGTCGCCACCCGCTCGATCGGGCAGTTCTCGACCCTGTACGGGGGAATCGAAGACATGCTTGTCGGCGTTGAAACTGTCTTCCCGAATGGTGAGATCTGCCGCATCAAGAATGTGCCGCGTCGGGCGGCCGGGCCCGATATCCGTCACCTGGTGATCGGCAACGAGGGGGCCCTCAACTACATCACCGAGGTCACCGTCAAGATCTTCCGCTACTACCCGGAGAACAACAAGTTCTACGGCTACCTGCTCGATGACATGAAGACCGGTCTGGAAATTCTGCGCGAGGTCATCACGCAGGGCTACCGACCGTCTGTTGCGCGCTTGTACGACACCGAGGATGGCCTCTACCACTTCAAGCATTTCTCCGACGGCCGCTGCGTCCTCATCTTCGTCGCCGAAGGCCCTCAGCCGATCGCTGACGCCACGGGAGCCGCCATCGAAGAGATCGTCTCCAGCTTCGGCTCCGCCGATCGGGTCGACGACAAACTCATCGAGGACTGGTTCGACAACCTCAACTGGGATGTCTCGAAGATCGAGGAAGAACGAATTGAGATTCGGGACACCCTGATCAACGGTTTCACCACTGAGATTTCCGGCAACTGGAGCGTCATCCACGACATCTATGTCAATGCGCTCGCCCGCATCCGGAACGAGATATCGGCCGAGTTCAGCTTGCTCGGCGGACACTCCAGCCACAGCTACCTCAACGGAACGAATATGTACTTCGTCTATTACTACAAAATCGACGTTGACCCCACCGAGGAACGCGCCACGTACCACGACCCGATTCAGAACATCATCGTCGAGGAAACCCTCAAGCTTGGCGGTTCGATGTGCCACCACCACGGCGTCGGAAAGCACCGCACGCACTTCCTCGCCGAGGAATACGGCTCCTCGCTGTACATGCTCGAGACACTCAAAACCGCGTTCGACCCGAACGGGATCATGAACCGCGGAACCATTTTCCCGCTCACCAAGTAACTTCCCCCTTTCCGGCGCGGGTGCGCCAGGACGCACACAACGACCGTGGCTCCTGGCGCACTCGCGCATCCCCAGATAGAAAACGAGAAACCGCATGACTGACGTCAATATTTCTGACTTCCAGCTGGACTTCTTCTCACTCACAGGCAAAACCGCCATCGTCACCGGCGGAAACACCGGCCTGGGCCAGGCCTTCAGCCTCGCTCTGGCGAAGGCCGGCGCGAACGTGTTCGCCGTCAGCATCATGGCTGACGACGGCGCAACCGGGGCCCTGATCGACGCGGCCGGCGCGAAATACGCCTATCTCATGTCTGACATCACGGTCGAGGGAAACCCTCGAAAAATCGTCGAGGCCTGCATCGAAGAATTCGGCGCCGTCGACATCCTCGTGAACTGCGCCGGTCGCAGTATCAACGAACCCGACGTCACCAAATACACCCGCCAGCAGTGGGACCCGATGGTTGCGCTCAACCTCACCGCAGCGTTCGAGATGTCGCATGAATGCGCCAAATACATGATCCCGCAGCGCAGCGGCAAGATCATCAACATCTGCTCGGTCTTCACCTTCCTGGGTGGCCAGTGGTCGCCCGCGTACGCCGCGACGAAGCATGGCATCGCGGGATTCACCAAGGCCTACTGTGACGAATTGGCACAGTTCGGAATCCAGGTGAACGGCATCGCCCCTGGGTATTACGCAACCGAGCTCACCAGCGACACCCGAGCGGACCCGCACGCCAACCAGCGGGTCCTGGACCACATCCCCGCCAACCGATGGGGCCAGACCCAAGACCTGATGGGTGCGGCCGTGTTCCTCGCCAGCCGCGCTTCTGACTACGTGAACGGGCACATCCTGAGCGTCGACGGGGGCTACCTGGTGCGCTAAGCGCCGGCAACTGAACATGAATCTCACAATGACGAAGAAGTACATTCTTGGGATTGACGGTGGCTCGCAGAGTTCGAAGGTGGTCATCTTCGACACTGACGGGCGCGTTGTCTGCGAGGCCAGCCAGGCCCTGCAACCCCTCTACACACCCGAGCCGGGCGTCGTCGAACATCCGGACGACGACCTCTACGATTCAATCGTTGCCGCGGCGTCGCGTGTGATGAAGGAGTTCCGTGGCGATCCGGCCGACATCATCGGGGTGGGCCTGTGCACCATCCGGTGTTGTCGGGCGCTCACCCGCCGGGACGGCACGTTGGTGGAGCCGGTGCAGAGCTGGATGGACGAACGCCTGGCCAGGCCCTATGAACACACGAACGACGAGGTGGCCTATGTGACCACGACATCGGGCTACCTGATGGGGCGCCTCACCGGTCAACTCACCGATACCGTTGCCAACTACATCGGCCCCTGGCCCATGGACGTCCGGACCTGGGACTGGTTCAGCGATCAGGAGACTTTCGACTCCTTCAACGTCAGCCGGGACATGTTGTACCGGCTGCAGATGCCTGGCGACGTCGGCGGCTACGTGAACGAGAGGTTCTCGGCCGTCACCGGAATCCCGCAGGGACTTCCGGTGGTTCACACGGCCAACGACAAGGCCGCAGAAGCGCTGGGAGCCGGGTTGAGCGATGAGACGACGGGCCTGGTTTCGCTGGGCACGTACGTCACCGGAATGGTCGTGGGCAACGAATACGTTGCCGATTCGGCGTCCTACTTCTCCAATTTCGCGTCGGAACCGCATCGGTACATCTACGAGTGCGGCGGCATCCGCCGTGGCATGTGGACCGTTTCGTGGCTCCGCAACCTGCTCGGAGATGAGATCAGAGCGGGCGCCGCCGCGGCAGGGGTGTCCGGAGATGAACACCTCAACACACTGGCGGCGCAGGTTGCCGCCGGCAGCGACGGCCTGCTGTGCGTCCTCGATTGGCTCGCGCCACCGACAGAGCCCCACAGAAAAGGGATGTTCGTCGGCTTCGATGAGCGCCACGGTTACGCCCATATGTACCGGGCAATACTCGAAGGCATCGCCTTCACCATGAAGCAGAACATGACGGCCATGGAGGAGGAACGACGAATCAGCATCCAGACGTTGGTCGTCTCAGGTGGTGGTTCCTATAGCGACCTGTGCATGCAGATCTTTGCCGACGTCTTCGGCATTCCCGTGGTGCGCAACGAGGTGCGCAACGCTGCCGGCCTCGGCGCCGCCATCTGCGTCGCCGTGTCCAGCGGTCTGTATCCCACCTTCAGCGATGCCTCCCACGCAATGGTGCATCGCGAAGCCCGCTTCGAGCCGAATCCCCGGAACGTCAACCTCTATGACCAGCTCCGAGGGGTTTCCGCCGAACTCCGGGAGCAGACCGACGCCATCCTTTTCCGCACACGCCGTATCCTTCTCGATCACACAGAGGCAAATCGCACATGAAAAACTCCGGTCAATCAAAGAAGATTTTCCAGCTCGTCCTGCTGATCCTGGCCGGAGGTTCCATCTATCCGCTGGTATACCTCCGTCAGAACTTCGAAGCGACGATTCTGCAGGTCTTCGACATGTCCAACGCCGAGTTGGCCAATCTCTACTCCATGCTCGGCATCATCTTCGTGGTGGGCTACCTCCCCAGCGGGTGGCTGGCTGACAAGTTCCCGACGAAGTACATGATCACCTTCTCGCTGGCGCTCACAGCGCTCACCGGACTGTTCTATGCCCAGATCCCGGACAAGTCGACGCTGGTCTTCGTCTTCCTGGTGTGGGGATTCGCCTCGGTCTTCACGTTCTGGAGCGCACTGCTGAAGGCCGTCAACCTACTCGCCGAGAAGAACGAAGAAGGACGATTCTTCGGCGCCCTTGACGGCGGTCGAGGGGTCGTCGAAGCGGCCTTGGCTACGGTCGCCGTTGCCATCTTCGCGGTTTTTGTCGGCGACAACGGATCGAACCTGACTGACACCACAGCAGGCTTCCAGGCCGTGGTCTACATGTATTGCGGCGTACTTATTGTGCTTTCAGTAGTTCTTTTCTTCGTGCTGTCCAGCGACGAGAAGATGGCGGCCGAGGTGAGCCAGGCGGAACCAACCGAATCAACTTTTTCCGCCGTTCGCCGCATCCTGAAGATCCGCGAAGTGTGGGTCCTGATGTTCGCGCTGTTCTGCGGCTACACACTCTTCTGGGCGTATTACTACTTCTCGGGCTACCTCACCACGAATCACGGGGTAACCCCCGTTGCCGCGGGCGTGGTGACCGTCGTTGTGATGTGGATGCGACCCATCGGTGGCTTCGGCGGCGGGTACCTCGCCGACAAACTGGGCAAGTCGCGGGTGTTGTCGGCGGCGATGCTGATTTCCGTGATCGGGCTCATTGCCCTGGCCCTGATGCCCGGTGGCACTGCCATCGGACTGGTCTACGTGATGGTGGTGCTCGTCGGCCTCTTCGTATACGTCATCCGCGGTGTGTACTGGTCACTGCTTGAAGACTGCCGTGTCCCGGTGGCGGCAACAGGGATCGCGATCGGGCTGATCTCCCTGGTCGGATACCTTCCCGACATCGTCCTTCCTCAGATCAGCGCGGCAATTTACACCGCGTACGGTGATGATGTCGCCGGCGCGAACAACGTGTACTTCCTCATCACGGCCGGCGTCGGCCTGGTCGGGGCGATCGCCGCGGGGTACTTCGCTGTTCTGGTGAGAAGGCGCAAGACTGCCGAAGCCGAGCAGCCGGCCGTTCTCGAAACCGCCGCCGGAATCTGATCTGGGCGCCCCGGCCGCCGACCGTCCAGAGCACCGCGCCGGTGCTGGGCTCAGACGGCCGGGGACATCAGCAGCGCGGAAACCCGTTCGAGCAGGTCGTTGGCGCGGAACGGTTTGATCAAATACGCGTCCGCACCGGTCTCCATCGCCAGCGCGATGTCACTGTCTTGAGACTTCGCGGTGAGCAGCAGGATGCGGGGCTGGGTGAGCGTGGAGTCCGCACGCACCTGGGCGCACACCTCGATACCCGTCAGCTTGGGCATCATCCAATCCAGCACGATCAGGTCGGGGAATTGCGCTCGCGCGGCTGCGAGGCCCTCCTCGCCGTCGCCGGCCTCGGTCACCTCGTGTCCGGCCCGGCGCAGTTTGTGGCCGATCAGCGCCCTGACGTCTTCGTCGTCCTCGACGATCAATATGCGTGGCATCCGGCGTGTCCCCTGGTTCGGCGTTCGATCTCGCGCGTCTGTCACCCGCAGTGGGTACACGGCGCGCTACGTTGACACTAGCCAATCGCGCCGCGGTCGGTTTGACGAAGGGGAGACACCACGCCGGTGAACAACCTCGTCGCCATGCTCTGGGCGGCACCGCGGCACTGGCGCTACACGGCCATTCTTCTGATCCTGCTCGCGGCCTACGGCCTCGGACTGGCCTCCCTCGCCGCACCCAACGCCCAGTTCGGTGTCGCCGCCTGGTGGCCCGCCGCGGCGGCGGCCGTGCTCGCCATGTTGGTGGCCAGGGGCTGGGAGCGCGCTGCGGTGGCCGTGCTGGTGGTACTGGTCAGCGTGGCCTCGAATCTCGGCGGCGGCCGCTCCCTGCCGGTGGCTCTGGGATTCGGCCTGGCCAACGCTCTCGAGGCGGTGGTGGTCACCGGCATCCTGGCCAACCGTGACGAACCCGCCCGGCTGCACACGGTGAGTGACGTGCTCCGGTTCACGGTCGCGGTGTTCTGCGGTGCCGTGACGATCGGCCTCATCGCGGCGAGCACTCTGACCGTGTTCACGTCCGCCACATTCGGCACGGTCCTGCTCTCGGCCATCCCCTCACACGCGTTCGCGGTCTTTGTCCTGATCCCGCTCGCCCTGGTGCAAAGTGGCCGGGGCCGGGCGGACCGTCGCCTGGAGCTGCTCATCCAGGTGGGCTTCATGCTCCTGGTGCTGGGCATCGCGTACGGGCCGGGCCGGTCGCTGCCGATCTCGTTCCTGATCCTGCCCCTGCTCACCTGGGCGGCGTTCAGGTTCGGCATCAAAATCGTGGCCTGGGAGCTGTGCGGCACGGCGCTGGTCGCGTCGGGTCTGACCTCGATGGGGATCGGCTCCTTCACCACCGGTCAGGCCGGCAGCGGCATCGGCACCGCCGGGTCCTTCGTGCAGATCTTCCTCGTCACCTACGCCGGCTCGGTGCTGCTGCTGGCCGCCGAACTCGCGCAGCGGGACGGCCTGCTCGACCGGGAGCGGGAGGTGGTGAACGCACTACGCGACCTGAACCGGCAGAAGGACGACTTCGTGTCGTCGGTCAGCCACGAGCTGCGCACCCCGATCACGAGCATCCTGGGCTTCGCGGAGGAACTCGAAGACACGACCCTCGACCCCGACCAGGCCCGGTTCACCCGGGTGATCGTGCGTAACTCGCATCGTCTGGCCCAGCTGGTGGAGGACCTGCTCGACCTTTCCAAGATGAGCACCGAGTCCGACGCCGGCCAGTCCGAACCCGTCGACGTAGCGGCGCTGGTGGCCGAATGCGTCGAGGAACTGGCACCCCAGGCGCAGACCGCCGAGGTGAGCCTGACCGTCGAATTCGGTGCTGGGCCGTTCAACGTGCACAGTTCGGCCTCCGACCTGCGCCGGGTGCTCACCAACCTGGTCTCCAACGCGGTCAAGTTCACACCCCCGCACGGCCAGGTCTGGGTCGGCTGCTCCGCCGGTGCCGACGGGATGCTGCTGACCGTCAGCGACAACGGCATCGGCATCCCTCCGGCCGATATCGAGAAGGTCTTCGGCAGGTTCTTCAGGTCGGCCAGCGCCGAGTCGCTGGCCGGAACCGGTCTCGGACTGCCCCTCACGAAGGGACTCGTGGACAGGCTCGGCGGCACGATCGATCTGCAGTCCGACGGCCGCACCGGCACCCACGTCACGGTCGCACTGCCCCGCGACCCGGCGCTTGCGGGCCGCAGCGCCGCCGGCCGCGCCGGCACCGCCACCGTTCTCCGCCGGCCCCGGCGCGGATTCGTCGGACGCGATGCGCCGAATGTAGGGTGAATCAGGCCGCCACAAGCGGCCGATCTCTGTGTGAGCGTTACCCGTCCGCCCCAGACGACTGACCGGGTCTCTGGCCGAGACTGAGCCACACCATTTACCTTCGTTCGAAAGCGCCAGCCCCCATGTCAGCATCCACAGCGGCGGCCACGCCCGTCGCCCCCGCGCCCGCGCCCACGAATCCTCGCAGCCGCGTCATCCTGGCCAGCCTCATCGGCACCACGATCGAGTTCTACGATTTCTACGTCTACGCCACCGCCGCGGTCCTGGTCTTCCCGCACCTGTTCTTCCCCTCCGGCAACGAGACCGCGGCCCTGCTCGCCTCCTTCGCGGTGTTCGGCGCCGCCATGGTGGCCCGCCCGCTCGGCGCCCTGTTCTTCGGCCACTTCGGCGACCGGAAGGGCCGCAAGGCGACCCTGGTCGGCGCGCTGCTCACCATGGGCATCGCGACGTTCCTGATCGGGCTGCTGCCCACCTACGCGATGGTCGGCTGGCTCGCCCCGGCGATGCTCGTGATCCTGCGCCTCGCCCAGGGCTTCGCGCTGGGCGGCGAGTGGAGCGGCGCGGCCCTGGTGGCCACCGAGAACGCACCGAAGGGCAAACGCGCCTGGTACGGCACCTTTCCGCAGGTCGGCGCCCCGCTCGGCTTCATCATCGCCAACGGCCTGTTCCTGTTCATCGCGGTACTGCTGCCCTCCGACGACCCCACCCGGCCGTCCGACGCGTTCCTCGAGTGGGCCTGGCGCATCCCGTTCCTGTTCAGCGCGTTCATGGTGATCGTGGGCCTCTGGGTGCGGCTGCGGCTGGTGGAGAGCGATGCGTTCACGAAGATCGTCACCACGAAGAAGGTGGCCAGGCTGCCGCTCGCCGCGGTGTTCAAGTCCAACTGGCGTGAACTCATCCTGGGCACCTTCATCATGCTGGCCACCTACGTGCTGTTCTACCTGATGACCACCTTCAGCCTCAGCTACGGCCGTGCCGCAACGGATGCGCCGGTGGCGGGCCTGGGCTACAGCTACACCACGTTCGTGCTGATGATGATCGGCGGGGTGCTGTTCTTCGGCATCTTCACCCTCGCGTCCGGCCCCTGGGCCGACAGGTTCGGCCGCCGCCGCACGCTGCTCTGGGTGACCGCGGGCATCGTGGTGTTCGGGTTCCTGTTCGTGCCGCTGCTGGGCGCGGGTTTCATCGGCGTGATGGTGTTCCTGGTGCTCGGCTTCACCCTGATGGGCATGACGTTCGGCCCGATGGGCGCGCTGCTGCCCGAGCTGTTCCCCACCCACGTGCGGTACACCGGCTCCGCGTTCGCGTACAACATGAGCTCGATCCTCGGTGCGGCAGTGGCCCCGTTCATCGCGGTGTGGTTGTGGACCCTCGGCGAGGGCAGCCCGTTCTGGGTGGGCATCTACCTCTCGGTGATGGGCCTGATCACCCTGCTGGCGCTGTACCTGAGCCGCGAGACCCGCGACCTCGACATCGAGCGCTGACCCGCGCTCCCTTCCCTGCTCCGCGACTCTCGCCTCCGACGCCGCAGCCGCCGCTTTTGAGCTGCGCGGGTGCGGCGCCGCTGTGCGGGTGGCGCGCCACCCGCACAGCGGCGCCCGACCCGCGCTCGCGAAATCGCCCTGGCGCTGGAGGTTTCGCGCCAGGCCGTGCACAAGAAGTACGGTCGCCGGTAGTGCCGTCGGCGGCGCCCACATACGCACCCACGCCGGTTAAGCTCGACTGGTGAGTACGACTACCCCCGGAACCGCATCGTCCGACACCCCAGCCCCGAAATCGCGCTCCCGCATGGGCCGCCGCGGCTCCCCGGCCGAGGGGCCGCGGGCATCCGTGCGTCAGCTGCTGCCCTACCTGGCCGAACACAAGGCCGTGCTCAGTGTGGTCGTGGTGCTCAGCGTGCTCGGCGCCGCCGCCAGCCTGGCCCAGCCGCTGCTGGTAAGCCAGGTCATCACCCTCGTCGAGGCGGGCGACCCGCTCGACGGCATCGTCGGCGCTCTGGTGGCTCTTGTCGTGGTGTCCGCGCTGATCAGCGGCTACCAGCATTACCTGCTGCAGCGCACCGGAGAGGGCGTGGTTCTCTCCAGCCGCAAACGCCTGATCGCCCGGATGCTGAACCTGCCGATCAGCCAGTTCGACGCCCGCCGCACGGGAGACCTGGTCTCCCGGGTGAGCTCGGACACCACACTGCTCCGCGCCGTGCTCACCCAGGGCGCCGTGGAGGCCATCGGCGGCTCGCTGACCTTCATCGGTGCCATCATCGCGATGCTCATCATCGACCCGGTGCTGCTGGGCCTGACCGTGCTCGTTATCGCGGTCTCCGTGGTCACCGTGGTGCTGCTGTCGCGCCGCATCCGCACCGCCAGCCTGGCCGCGCAGACCAAGGTCGGCGACCTGGCCGCGAGCGTGGAGCGCGCCATCAGCGCGGTGCGCACCGTGCGCGCCGCCAACGCCACGGCCCGCGAGATCAGAGTGGTCGAGAAGGACGCCGAGGGCGCCTGGCAGATGGGTATCAAGGTCGCCAAGATCTCCGCCCTCGTGGTGCCGATCGCCGGCATCGCCCTGCAGGTGTCGCTGCTCGTGGTGCTGGGCGTCGGCGGGTTCCGGGTGGCCGATGGAAGCATCACGGTCGCCAATCTGGTGGCGTTCATCCTGTTCCTGTTCATGATGATCATGCCCCTGGGCCAGTTCTTCGGCGCGATCACCTCGGTGAATTCGGCGCTGGGCGCGCTCGGCCGCATCCAGGAGATCATCGACCTGCCCAGCGAAGACCAGTTCGACCGCGACATCGCGCCGCTGGCCATCGTGGTCGGCGCCGCGAACTCCCGGGTCAACCCGGATGCTCCGGCGATCTCATTCGAGGATGTGCGCTTCCACTACGCACCGACCGTGCTCGCCGCGACGGATGCCGTCACGGGCGAGCAGCTGCCCGCCGTGCGTCCAGGCCCGGTTGCGCAGGCGGTTCTCGCGGCCGAGGACGGCAGCACCCCCGAGGCCACAACCGAGTTCGCCGGCGCGGGCGCGACCGGCTCGAACGCCGACGCCGCAGGTCTCGCCGGGCCCGCCGCGCCCAAGCCGGTGCTGCGCGGGGTCTCGTTCAGCGCCCCGCGGGGCCTCCGCACCGCCTTGGTGGGCCCCTCGGGAGCCGGCAAGAGCACCATCCTCGCCCTGATCGAGCGGTTCTACGACGCCGATTCGGGCGTGGTGCGGCTCGGCGGCCTGGACATCCGCAGTCTGGACCGCACCGACCTGCGCAGCCAGATCGGCTACGTGGAGCAGGATGCCCCGGTGCTGGCCGGGTCGCTGCGGGACAACCTCACCCTGGCCACGCCGGACGCCACCGACGAGCAGTGCGTGGCCGTGCTGCACGCCGTGAACCTCGGTGAGGTGCTCGATCGCGACCCGGCCGGGCTCGGCGCGGCGGTCGGCGAGGACGGCGTCAAGCTCTCCGGCGGCGAACGCCAGCGCCTGGCCATCGCCCGGGCGCTGCTCGCGGCGCCGCCGATCCTGCTGCTGGACGAGTCGACCTCGAGCCTGGACGGCAGGAACGAGCAGCTGATGCGCGAGGCCATCGACGCCGTGGCGGTGGACCGCACTCTGATCGTGATCGCACACCGCTTGTCGACCGTGGTCGATTCCGACCAGATCGTGGTGCTCGACCACGGCGAGGTCGTGGGCACCGGCACGCACTCCGAGCTGGTGGTCTCGACGCCGCTGTACCGCGAACTCGCCAAGCACCAGCTGCTGGTCTAACCCGCGCCCGCAAGTCGTTCGGGATTCCCGCTCTTCGTTTCATCCGCGAAAGGGCGAGCGAGCGAGGAGCGCCCAGGGGCGGCGGAAGCGCAGGGTGACGATCTCGAACGGGCGCAGGGTGAGGATGAGCTCACGCGACGCCTCGGGCGGGGCCGGAACGTCGGAGTCCTCCGCCAGGGGCCGCCCAGCGGCGAGCTCGGCGCGGGGCTCGGCCAAGGGGCGTTCGAGCAGATCGGTCTCGACCACATCCGTCGCCTCGAAGTGCCGGATGAGCCGCGCCGTCGACCGGTTGCCGTGCGCTTCGGAGAGCCGCACGATGAGGTCGCCGCTGTGGTCCTCGGCCAGTTTGACCGCCTCCACCACCACGGCCGGGTTGTCGATGCGCAGCAGGGGTTCGATGCTCGCGGCAGCCACCCCGGTCACGGTGCGCAGCGGCTGGTTCAGCCGGTAGCCCTCGGACACGGCCTCGGGGATGCCCGCGGCCGGGCGCACCGACACCCGCAACTGGTGCGGGCCCTGGTCGGAGGACGGATCGGGGTAGAGCGGGGCGCGCAACAGGCTGAGCCGCACCGTCGTTCCGGCCCGCCCAGCGTCGCGCTCGGGGCCGCGCGTGGCGGTGGCGCCCGCAGCAGCAGCAACACTCGCGCGCCCCTCGGCGTCGGGCGGGGTGCGGTCGATCGCGTGCCCGTAGGTGGAGTCGTTCGCCACCGCCACCCCGTAGCCGGGCTCCCCCACGTGCACCCGCCGGTGCGCGACCGTCTCGAACCCGCGGGGCGGGGCAGGTTTGAACTAGGCGGGGCACGCGCCGTTACGCGGGTGGCACGCCACCCGCGTAGCGGCGCCTGACCCGCTTGGCGGCATCTGGTCGCCCGCAGCGCACCGGTGCGCGGGGCACGCTCCGGTGCGCGGGGCACGCGCCACCAGGCGGGGCAGGCGCCGCGCCTAGGGTGCGAGGTGGTAACGCAGGCTCGCCAGCTCAGATTGCAGCGCGGGCGGCACCCTGCCGCCGAACCGGTCGAAGAACTCCTCGGTGAGGTCGCACTCGGCCAGCCAGGAGGCCGGGTCGATACTGAACAGCTGGTCGAGGGCCTCCTCGGTCACGTCAAGCCCGTCCAGGTTGAGGGCGCCGGCCACCGGCATCCGCCCGATCGGGGTGTCGACGGCGTCGGCCGCACCCTCGACTCGCCGGATGATCCACTCGAGCACCCGGGAATTCTCACCGAACCCGGGCCAGAGGAAGCTGCCGTCCTCGCCCTTGCGGAACCAGTTGACCTGGAAGATCGCCGGCGCCTTGCTGCCCAGACCCCGGCCGACCCGCAGCCAGTGGGCCCAGTAGTCGGCCATGTTGTAGCCGCAGAAGGGCAGCATCGCGAACGGGTCGCGGCGCAGCTCACCCACGGTGCCCTCGGCGGCGGCGGTCTTCTCCGACGAGATGGTGGCGCCCATGAACACGCCGTGCTTCCAGGAGCGGGCCTGGGCGACCAGCGGCACGTTGGTGGCGCGGCGGCCACCGAACATGATCGCGTCGATCGGCACCCCGCCGATATCTTCCCAGCTGTCCGCGATCGACGGGCACTGCGCCGCCGGCACGGTGAACCGCGAGTTCGGGTGTGCGGCGGGCCGGCCACTGTCGGGCGTCCAGGAGTTGCCCTCCCAGTCGGTCAGGTGCGCGGGCGGGGTGTCGGTCAGGCCCTCCCACCAGACGTCGCCGTCGTCGCGGAGGGCGACGTTGGTGAAGATGGTGTTGCCCCACACCGTCTGCACGGCGGTGGGGTTGGTGGTCTCGCCGGTGCCGGGAGCCACGCCGAAGAACCCGGCCTCGGGGTTGATCGCCCAGAGCCGGCCGTCGTCGCCGGGCCGGAGCCAGGCGATGTCGTCGCCGATGGTCTCCACCGTCCAGCCGGGGATGGTCGGCTGCAGCATGGACAGGTTGGTCTTGCCGCAGGCCGAGGGGAAAGCGGCGGCCACGTGGTACGTGCCGCCCTCGGGCGCGGTGACCTTGATCAGCAGCATGTGCTCGGCCAGCCAGCCCTCGTCACGGGCCATCACCGACGCGATCCGCAGCGCGAACGACTTCTTTGACAGCAACGCGTTGCCGCCGTAACCGGAGCCGAACGAGAACACCTCACGGTCCTCGGGGAACTGCACGATGTACTTGGTGTCATTGCTGGGCCAGGTGACGTCGGCCCGGCGAACACCCTGCGCGTCGATGAGCGGGAACCCCACGCTGTGCACGGTGCGCACCCACGGTGTGCCGGCCTCGATCAGGCGCAGCACGGCCGCGCCCATCCGGGTCATGATGCCCATGTTCAGTACCACATAGGGCGAGTCGGTGATCTCCACGCCGAGCTGGGAGATGGGGCCGCCGAGCGGGCCCATCGAGAACGGCACGACGTACATCGTGCGGCCGCGCATGCTGTCGGCGAAGACGCCGTTCAGTTCGGCGCGCATCTGGCCGGGTTCGGCCCAGTTGTTGGTGGGGCCGGCGTCCTCGCGCAGCGCGGAGCAGATGAAGGTGCGGTCCTCGACCCTGGCGACATCGTTGGGGCTGGTGCGGGCAAGGAAGCTGTTCGGCCGCCACTCCGGGTTCAGCCGGATGAGCTTGCCCTCGGCGACGAGCTGCTTGGAGAGCTGGTCGGCTTCCTGGGCGGTGCCTGTGCACCAGACGATCGCGTCCGGCCGGGTGAGCCGGGCAACCTCGTCGACCCAAGCCTGCAGGGCGGGGTCGGTGGTGCCGGTGGGCGCGCCGTACGTGGTGGCCGCGGTGGTTTCGCTCGAGTGGGCGGCGTGGGCCCGGATGTCGCTGCGAACGGGGTGGGTGACGGTCATTGTCTGGCCTTCCTCAGGATGCGTGATTCACCGGGCAAAATACTCACGGACGGCTGCCGCGGTGGGTGAAACCAGGGCAGGAACGCTAATTTCGTCCTGTTAATTAAGAATGCGACCGGATTCGGTGCAGAAACCGAAATACTCGTGTTAAGAAATCCAGTTCTTTACGTATGCTTAAGGAATGCCAACGCCGGCCT
Organism: Cryobacterium sp. SO1; assembly: GCF_004210215.2. NCBI lineage: Bacteria > Bacillati > Actinomycetota > Actinomycetes > Micrococcales > Microbacteriaceae > Cryobacterium > Cryobacterium sp. SO1. The sequence goes on along the minus strand of NZ_CP067394.1, from coordinate 511,026 downwards.
CCGACCTCGTCACCCTGGGTCATCGCATCCGTCACTTTCGCAGTGAGCGCGCTCTGACGCTCGATCAGCTCGGTGAGCAGGTGGGCCTGGCGGCCAGCCAGCTCTCGCTGATCGAGAACGGCCGGCGCGAGCCCAAGCTCTCCACCCTGCAACAGCTGGCCCAGGCGCTGGGCGTTCCGCTGGCAGACCTGCTCAGCGGCGAGGCGCCGAACACCCGCGCCGCGCTGGAGATCGAGCTGGCCCGGGCCCAGAAGAACCCGCTCTACGGGGCCCTCGGCCTGCCGCAGGTCAAGATCACCAAGGGCATGCCGTTGCCGGCGATCGAGTCGCTCGTGGGCCTGCACCGCGAACTCGCCCGCCGGGCCAGCGAGGCCATCGCCACCCCGGAGGAGGCCCGCCGGGCCAACACCGAGCTACGTGAGCGGATGCGCGAACGCGGCAACTACATGCCCGACATCGAAAAACTCGCTGAAGAACAGGTCAGAGCCTCCGGGCATGTCTCCGGCGCGCTCACCCACCGCGAGGTGAGCGTCATGGCCGAGCAACTCGGGTTCACCCTGATCTACGTGAACGACTTGCCGCACTCCACCCGGTCGGTGACCGACCTGGCCAACCACCGCATCTACCTGCCGCCGGCGTCGATTCCCGGCGGGCACGGGCTGCGCTCGATGGCGTTGCAGGCGATGGGGCACCGGCTGCTCGGCCACGAACGCCCGGCCAGCTACGCCGAGTTCCTCTGGCAACGGCTGGAGATCAACTACTTCGCCGCCTGCTGCCTGATGCCGCTGGAGGCGACCCGCTCGTTCCTGCAGACCGCCAAGCGGGAGCGGGTGCTCTCGGTGGAAGACCTGCGCGACGCGTTCGGGGTCACCCACGAGGCCGCGGCGCTGCGGCTGACCAACCTGGCCACCGCTCACCTGGACATGACCGTGCACTTCCTGCGGGTCTCCGGCGACGGCGCCCTGCAGAAAGGCTACGAGAACGACGGCCTGCCGCTGCCGGCCGATGTGACCGGATCGATCGAGGGCCAGCTGGTCTGCAAGCAATGGAGCGCCCGCAGCGCGTTCACGCACACCAACCGCACCACCGAGTTCTACCAGTACACCGACACCCCGGTGGGCACGTTCTGGTGCGCCACCCAGACCGGCACCACCGCGGATGGCGAGTTCTCGATCAGCGTCGGCGCCCCGTTCGCGCAGGCCCGGTGGTTCCGCGGCCGGGAGACCACGCAGCGGGCCGTATCCCGCTGCCCCGACGAGTCCTGCTGCCGGCGTCCGTCCGGTGCGGTGGCCGCCCGCTGGAACGGCCAGGCCTGGCCGAGCGCCCGGCTGCACGCTCACGTGCTCTCCCCGCTGCCCTCCGGCACCTTCCCCGGCGTCGACGACACCGAGGTCTACGAGTTCCTCGAGGCGCACGCCGACCAGTAATCGAGCTGGACGACCGATCGCGGCACCGATTCGGCTATCGTGAACAGACGACATTTGGGGGACGCCATGGAGGCGAGAACACCTGCGCCGCAGGGCGAACAGGCACGGTCGGGCCGCAGCGTCGACGCGTGGCCGCTCTGGATCATGGCCCTCCTGCTGGTGGTGTTCTTTTCGGCCATCATGCTCCGAACCGACACCGAGTTCAGTCCGCTGGTGGACGGCTGGCTGGGGTTGCTCGCCATGGTGGTTCCAGTCCTCGTGTGTCTGAGGGCCCTCCGCCGCACCCGGTTTCGCCAACTGGAGCTCGTGCTCGCCGCAGCAGCGGTGACCTCGTGGGCCGTCGGAAACATCTACTTCGTGCTCGCCGCGGGCTTCACGGTGACTCTGCCCTATCCGTCGCTGGCCGACGTGGGGTTCCTGAGCTTCTACCCTCTGATGCTGGCTGCGCTGGTGGTGCTGGTGGGCCGGAAAGCGCGGGAAATGGCCTGGCCTGTCGCCCTGGACGGCGCTCTGGGCAGCGTCGCCGCCGCGGCCGTGCTGACGGTGTTGCTCAATCCCATCCTGGGCCCCGTCGCCGACCGGCCTCTGTCGTTGGCCACGGCGGTCGCGGTTGCCTATCCCCTGGGCGACCTGCTTCTGGTGGCCGCCTTCGTCGGGATCGGGGCGTCCCAGGCACGGAACGCGGGTGCCCGGTGGCTGCTGCTCGTGTTCGGCCTGATGACTTTTGCCGCCACCGATGTCGCCTACGCCCTGTTGGAGCTCACGGACCTGTATCTCGTGGGCACTCCCCTCGACATGGGCTGGGCCGTCGGCCTCGCCTTCCTCGCGTGGTGGATCGACGGTGCGGCCCGCACGGCCAAGACCCGAGCCGACCCGGCGTGGTCGATACCCGCCCAGACCGTGCCGGTGTTGGCCACGGCCGCGGCGTTGGGCGTGCTGGTCCTGGCCAGCGAGGTGGAGATCCCGCCGCTCGCGGTGGGGCTGGCCAGCCTGACACTGGTGCTGGCGGCCGTTCCCCTGGTCTTCCGGCAGCGGATCCGGCTCGCGGACATGCGCCGCCAGGCCATGACCGACGAACTCACCGGCCTGCCCAACCGGCGGGCGCTGTACGCCGAGGTGCCCGCCCGGCTGGCCGCCGACCCGGATCGCCACAGCGCACTGCTGGTGCTGGACCTGGACAAGTTCAAGGAGGTCAACGACAGCCTCGGGCACGACGTCGGCGACGGCCTGCTCAGGATGGTCACCGATCGCCTGTCGGTGCAACTGCGCCAGACGGATCTGCTGGCCCGGCTGGGCGGCGACGAGTTCGCCATCCACCTCGACGGCTGCGACATCGGCGAGGCCGAGAGTGTCGCCGTGAAGCTGCGCGCGGCACTGACCGAGCCGTTCACCCTGGCGGGCATCGCCCTGCAGGCCAGCGCCAGCATCGGGATCGCACTGTTCCCCTCGCAGGGACAGGACCTGACCGTTCTGCTGCGCAAGGCAGACATGGCGATGTACCGGGCGAAGTCCACGCGCACCGGGCACCACGTCTACGTCGACGACGACAGCCACGGCGATGAGCGGTTGCGCACCCTGGCAGAGCTGCGCACGGCTCTGCGCGAGGACCAGTTGCTGCTGCACTACCAGCCCAAGATCGACCTCGCCACCGGCGCCGTCTGCGGGGTGGAGGCCCTCGTGCGGTGGGACCACCCGGCGCGCGGCCTGCTCTACCCGGATGCGTTCCTCGGGCTCGTCGAGGAGGCCGGGCTGATGCCGGCGATGACCCAGATCGTGTTCGAGAAAGCCCTGGCCCAGGCCCAGGCCTGGCAGGAAAGCGGCCGCGCGCTGTCCGTGGCCGTCAATCTGTCGGCAAGCTCTCTCGTCGACGTCGACCTGCCCGACCGGATCGGTGACATGGTCAGCGCACGCGGGTTGGCGCCATCCGTCCTCGTGCTCGAGATCACCGAAGACTTCCTGATGGCAGACCGGGACCGGGCACACGCCATCCTCACCCGGCTGCGGGCCCTCGGCATTCGGATCGCCGTTGACGATTTCGGCACCGGCTACAGTTCGCTGGCGTATCTGCGAGATCTGCCCATCGACGAGCTCAAGCTGGACAAGTCGTTCGTGATGCCGATGGCCGACGATCCGCGCGCGACCGCGCTGGTGGCTTCGACCATCGATCTTGCGCACAGTCTCGGCCTGCGGATGGTTGCCGAAGGAGTCGAGAGCGGCGTCGCGTACGCCGAGCTCGCCGGTTACGGCTGCGACGTGGCGCAGGGCTTCTACCTGTCTCGGCCGGTCCCGGCGGCGGAGCTGGACGCCTGGCTGGCGAAGCGAGAGCCGACCATCGGGCTGCGCAAACCGGTGGCGTTCAGCTAAGCGCCCGGCGTCATCCACTTGCGAACTGGAAAGTGGATGCTAGATTGACAGTGCGGCGAAGACGGTCGCGCCGATCGGGGGATTCATGAGCGACCAGCACAGCACCGACCCACACAGCGGCGACGAGCCCAGCGGCGACAGCGCACAGCCGGGCACGGATGCCGCGGCGACGCTGCTGCGGGCCAGCGACGCGGTCGGCTACCGCGTTCGCGCGGCCATCGATGCCCGCACCAGGGCCATCGTGGATGCCTGGATGGCCGTGGCCGTTCTGACCTATTCCCTCGCCTTCGCCCTCTCAGGCGTCGGCGGCGCAGATGGGATGGGCCTCATCGCCGGAGTCGTCCACACCCCCATGGACGGAGTCAACGTGCCGTTCCTGATCCTCGCGGCGTTCCTCGCCGCCGGCACCCTGACCGACGGACTCACACAGAGCCTGCACCAGCCACTGCAGCCGCGGTCCAGGTTGCGCCGGTTCGGCTCCTCGCTGGCCAGCGTCCTCCCGCTTCTGACCCTGCTGTGCCTGGCCTTCATTGCACCGACGACTCCGTGGCCGCTCGCCCTGGCGATCGCGTGCAGTGCCGCGGTACCCGTGGTCGTTCTGGCGGTTCGCTCGGCGCTGCGCGCCAGACTGGCCGGGGTCCGGCGCCCCGAGGCGTCGCTGTCGGCGCTGCTGAGCCCGACCGGCCGCGCCGCCACCGCCGTCCTGGGCCTGTGGCTGGGCGCGATCGGCCTGTTGACCGGCACCCCGTTCGGCGTCGCCGGCATCGCCGCGGCCGGCGCCTTCTTTCTCGCGATGCTCGCCACCCGCACCACCCGCGTCGGTCTGGACCGGCTCGCCGAAGACTGGGGTCGCACCCAATGGACCGCCTTCGGCTGCTCCTACCTGCTGATGCTCAGCCTGTCCGTGGTGCTGCCGCGCACCACCTGGGACCTCGACATCGTCAGCAACGTCGGCGGCATCCTCATCGCGGCACCGCTGGTGATCGCCGCGTTCCGGCCCGCCCCCATCTGGGAGACCTGATGGCGGCACGCCACCCCCGGCACGACCTCGACGACGCCCTGCTCACGCCGCTGCGCTTCTCGGTGATGGCGGCGCTGCGGCCCGAGGTCGAGATCGACTTCGCCACGCTGCGCGACCTGCTCGAGACCGGCGACTCGGCGCTGAGCAAGGCCATCAGCATCCTCAGCGCGGCAGGCTACCTTGCCGTGCGCAAGGGGTATGTGGGAAACCGGCCGCGCACCTGGCTCACCGCCACGGCCGCCGGAATCGTGGCCATGCGCATCCACGTCACCGCTCTGCAGGCCATCGCCGCCGGGCTGCCCCGGTGAGGCCCCGAGCCACCGTGGGGGCCGGGACGCTCAGGGAATCCACGACACTGGTCTTTCCCCCGATGGCGCACTGGCTGCTCTGGTCAGGCTAGGCCGACACCAGCCGGTTGTGCCTCAGCATCACCGCGACAGGGGCGACCCAAGCGGGGATGATCGCGAGCAGGCCCGCATAGCCGATCTCCCGGCTGAAGGTGAGGACTCCGAGCACCACCAGACCTCCGCCGAGCCCGCGCAGCACGTTCGCTCGTCGCACGCGGATGGGCGGGCCGACCAGCAGCGGGAATCTGTCGAGGGGGTTCGCCTCGGCGTCGATCATGGCGGATTTGGTCAGCAGCACGGATCCCACTGCGACCAGCAGCACCCCTAGGACGATCTGCATCACACACCCCCGCGCCCGGCCGGCGGATGCGAATCTCGCCGGCGCCGCGCCGTCTACCCATCGTGGCACAGCCCCGGCGCGGGAGCATCCGTTTGGCGCGGCGGCAGGTGTTCGGCACGGCGGCACGTGTTCAAACCCGTGCCGGCGAGAACACCGCGGGCAGCGAGAATCTGCCCAGGAAATTCGCAACGACCTGCGCCCGCTGCTCACCGTCGCCCTGGAGCCCCGCCCTGGCCGCCGCGCGCGCCGCCGCGGACTCCGTTGCGCGGGTCAGGCGCCGTTTCGCGGGTGGCGCGCCACCCGCGAAACGGCGCGCTGCCCGCGCACCTCCCTCCGGGACACCCGGACCGGCGTGGTCAGCCGGCGGGGCAGTCAGCCGGCGGCGTGGCCGGCGGCGTGGCCGGCGAGCTTGGCTGTGAAGTCGGCGAAGAGCAGCCGCAGGTCCAGCCGGGTGTACACCCGCATCGGCCGGGGGCCCTGCCGCGGAATGAAGTCGTAGGACCCGTCGGCCCGGATGCGCGGTACCGTGCGGGTGACGTAGGCGCTCGAGGAGGGATCAGGCTCGAAGGACGACTGCAGCGCGGTCAGGAGCACGAGCGGACTGTCGCCGAGGATGTACGTTTCGCCGGTGTGCAGGCCGTGGCTGCCGGCCATCACGGCGACGCGGGCGAGGGCGTCGTAGAGGTGCGCGCCGATGGCGCCGTGCGGACGCAGATCCGTGAGCAGTTCGGCCCAGGAGAACAGCGTCTGCCGGTACGCGTCGCGCGGCACCTGCCAGATAGGCATGAACGAGTCGAAGATCACCCGGGCGGCGGGGATGTCGATGGCGAGGTTGTACTCCGGGCCATGCGAACCGGGCGGCGGCACCGCCAGGCCGTCGTGCTCGGGGCCGCCGATCCAGATCAGGGTGAGCCTGGTGGCGATGCGCGGCTCGAGCAGGTAGGCGCTGGCAATCTCGGTGAGACCGGCCCCGCAGGCCACGAACAGCGGCAGGTCGGTGTCGGTGCGCATGGCCTCGGCGATGATGGCATCCGTTGCGGCCGAGCGGAGGGGCGAGAGCGGGTCGGTCATGCCCTGGTTCGACCCGGTCAGGACCGGAATCGTGCCGGTTCGGCCGAGCATCTCGAGCACGGTGGTGGCGGCCGTCGCGGCGTTGTCGGCGGTGTGCTCTGACGGGTCGAATGGGTCGCCGGGCCTCAGGTGCGAGCCGATGATCGCGCGGATCTCCACCGACGGCGACAGCACGTGGTGGGCGAGCTGCACGAGTCCGTCGGGATCACCGGAGAAGTCGTTGTCGATGATCACCCGGGCGCGCGGTTGCACGACCCGACGCAACTCGGTCTCGAATGATGTCAACGCCGGCACCTTCCCTGTGTGGTTTCTGACCCGTGGGGTTTTTCTGAAGAGTGTAGGGCCTCATTGGTGGGCTCTCAACACAGCCTGGCCTCCTGGGAGTGGCGGGCTCGTGACGGTTGGCTGCTCCCCGGGGACAGGCTGGTTCCCGCGGCACCTGTATCCCCCGCGGCACGTGCAACTCCCGGCGGCACGCGCTAGAACACGTGCCCCGGGACCGACACGCGCGACCAGGAGCGGGCGAGGCTCGTCCAGGGGTGGCCCCACCGTTACTGGGGCGCCAGCCGGATGCCGCCGTCGAGGCGGATGGTCTCGCCGTTGAGCATCGGGTTCTCCACGATGTGGCGCACCAGGGCGGCGTACTCGGCCGGGTCGCCGAGCCGGGCCGGGTGCGGCACCTGGGCGCCGAGCGAGGCCCGGGCCTCGGCCGGCAGACCCTGCAGCAGCGGGGTGTCGAACAGGCCAGGCGCAATGGTCACCACGCGGATCAGCGAGCGGGCGAACTCCCGAGCCAACGGCAGGGTCATCGCCGCGACCCCGCCCTTCGACGCGGCATACGCCGCTTGGCCGATCTGCCCGTCGAAGGCGGCGACGGAGGCCGTGTTCACGATCACGCCGCGCTCCGGAGTGCCGGCAGCGGTTCCGTCCCCGGCCACGAGCGGCTCAGTGGCCTGCATCGCCGCGGCGGCCAGGCGCACCACGTTGAAGGTGCCGAGGAGGTTCACCCGCAACACCAGCTCGAAGTCGGCCAGGGGCAGCGGTCCCTGCCGTCCCACGGCGCGGGCAGCGGGTGCGACGCCTGCGCAGTTGACCACGACGCGCAGCGCGGCCAGGGCGGCGGCGGCATCCACCGCGGCCTGCACATCGGCCTCAACGGTTACATCCCCGGAACGGAATATAGCCCCGTTTAGCTCCGCCGCCCGTTCCGCCCCCGCCGAGCCGGGCAGGTCGAACAGCACCACCTGCGCGCCGGCCGCGTGCAGCGCCCGCGCGGTGGCCAGGCCGAGGCCGGAGGCGGCGCCGGTGACGAGGGCGGAGCATCCGTCAATGCGCATCAGAGCCGTTCGATGATGGTGGCGTTGGCCATGCCGCCGCCCTCGCACATGGTCTGCAGCCCGTACCGACCGCTGCCGGCTTCGAGGCTGCCGAGCAGGGTGCCGAGCAGCCGGGTGCCCGAGGAGCCGAGAGCGTGGCCGAGGGCGATCGCGCCGCCCTGGGCGTTGAGCTTGTCGAGGTCGGCGTGCAGTTCCCGCTGCCAGACCAGCGGCACGCAGGCGAAGGCCTCGTTGACCTCGTAGGCGTCCAGGTCGTCGATACTGAGACCGGTGCGGGCCAGGATGCGCCGGGTGGCAGAGATCACGCCGGTGAGCATCAGCAGCGGGTCGCTGCCGGTGACGGCGAAGCTGTGGAACCGGGCCCGCGGGGTGAGGCCGAGCGCGGCGGCACGGCTGGCGCTCATGATCAGCGCGGCGGAGGCGCCGTCGGTGAGCGGTGAGGAGTTGCCGGCGGTGATCTGCCAGTTCACCTCGGGGAACCGCGCGGCGAGCTCGTCGGTGCGGAACGCCAGCGGCAGGTCGGCGAGGGTTTCGACGGTGCTGCGGCGGCGGATGGTTTCGTCGCCGACCACCTGGCGGCCGTCGGCGAGGGTCACCGGCAGCAGCGCGGCCTCGAAGTCGCCCCGGTCGGCGGCGGCCGCGGCGAGGCGGTGCGACCGGGCGGCGTACTCGTCGACTTCGCTGCGGGTGAGGCCCCAGGTGGCGCTGATCAGCTCGGCGGAGACGCCCTGGCCCACCAGACCCTGCGGGTAGCGGGCATGCATCAGGCGTCCGTGCGGGTCCTGGCCGGCGATCGCCGACCAGGCCGTGGGTGAGCCCCAGCCCTCGGTGCGGCCGGCCGCGTCGGAGCCGCCGGGCGGGGTGGGTCCCCCCGCAGAACCGAGCGGAATGCGGCTCATCGATTCGACGCCGCAGGCGATGACGATGTCGTAGCTGCCGGCGATCACGCCCTGCGCGGCGAAGGTGGCGGCCTGCTGGCTGGAGCCGCACTGCCGGTCGATGGTGGTGCCGGGCACCGATTCGGGAAACCCGGCGCTGAGCAGCGCGGTGCGGGTGATGTTGGTGCTCTGCTCGCCCACCTGGGTCAGGCATCCGCCGATCACGTCATCGACCAGCGCCGGGTCGAGGTTGTTGCGGTTGACCAGGTCTTTCAGAACCCCGCCGAGGAGGTCGGCCGGGTGCACCCCGCTGAGCGCACCACCGGGCTTACCCCGGCCGGACGGCGTGCGGACAACATCGACGATGACGGCATCAGTGCTCATGCCCCCAGCCTATGGCTCCGGCTGCGATCCCGGCCGATGCACGGTGAGCAGCTGTGCAGACGCGGCCTGCAGAGGATGGCTCCGGCCGGGATCCAGCAGCAGCGCCGTCCCGGGTGCGACCTCGACGCCGTCCACCAGCACGCTCCCCCGCAGCGTCAGCAGCAGCTGCGTTCCCGCGGTCAGGACGGTGTCGGTCTGGGTCGTGCGGATGGCGAACTCTGGTGGCTCGCTGGCGGCGGCGAAGGTCAGCACGATGAGCGAACTCGCCCCAGGGGGGCGCAGCTTGGGCCGCTCGAAGTACACCATGGCGGACAGCACCGGCATGACATGGTCACGCCGGAGCACCCGGCTCGACTCGGTGTTGCGCACCGCGACCTGGGGCCCGGCGAGCCCGACCACGAAGTGATGGGTGCCGGCCGGCCCGACCAGCAGGCCCGTGGAGTCCTTGATCTCGAGCACCCGGAGCTGCCAGCGCAGCGTGAGGTCGGGGTCGAGGTCGGCCCAGACCTCGCGGGCGCTGCCTCTGCCCTGGTCCAGGCTCTGGCGGGGCAGGTCGGCGAACCGGATGCTGCGCGGCGGCACCCGGCCGGCGTCGCCGCTGTCTTCTTCGGCTGCGATGCTCATCGGCCGGCCGACACAGAAATGTGCTGGAGGGCTCGTAGATCAACCATCCAGCACATCTCGGTATTAGGTGGGACTTGGCTGCTCAGAGGCCTCGGTGACTCAGTTCTTGGCGTCGGTGAGGACGTAGCCCTCTTCGCCGTGCATGACCGAGTCGATGCCCGCGATTTCGTCTTCGTTCTTGACGCGGAAGCCGATGGTCTTCTCGATGACGAAGGCGATGGCGAAGGCGAGGACGAACGAGTAGATGAGAACCGAGAACGCCGCGATGGCCTGCACCAGCAGCTGGGTGCCGTCGCCGCCCAGGAACAGGCCGGTGCCGTTGGCGAAGAAGCCCAGGTAGAGGGTGCCGATGAGGCCACCGACGAGGTGGATGCCCACGACGTCGAGCGAGTCATCGAAGCCCAGCTTGAACTTGAGGTCGACGGCGATGGCGCAGACGGCGCCGGCGATCACACCGAGCAGGATCGCCCAGATCGGCTGCAGCGAGCCGCAGGCGGGGGTGATAGCGACAAGACCCGCGACGGCGCCGGATGCGGCTCCGACCGAGGTGGGCTTTCCATCCCGAACCTTCTCGACGACCAGCCACGCGAGCAGGGCTGCGGCGGGAGCGGCGATGGTGTTGACGAATGCCAGCGCTGCGATGCCGTCCGCGGCCAGCTCGGAGCCGGCGTTGAAGCCGAACCAGCCGAACCAGAGGAGCCCTGCGCCGAGGAGCACGAAGGGCGGGTTGTGGGGAACGTTGACGCCCTTTTGGAAGCCGACGCGCTTGCCCAGTACCAGGGCGAGGGCGAGGGCGGCGGCACCGGCGTTGATGTGCACAGCGGTTCCACCGGCGAAGTCGATCGCGCCGAGGCCGAAGACGTCCTGCAGGCCGTGGGTGATCCAGCCGCCGTAGGAGAAGCTGCCGTCCTCGGCCAGGCCGAAGTTGAAGACCCAGCTGGCGACGGGGAAGTAGACGACGGTCGCCCAGATCGCGGCGAAGATCATCCAGGAGCCGAATTTGGCGCGGTCGGCGATCGCGCCGGAGATCAGCGCGACCGTGATGATGGCGAACGTGGCCTGGAAAGCGACGAAGGCGAGCGGCGGGTAAGCGGCGCCTTCGGGGATCTCCAGGGCGGCGGTCAGGCCGATGTTGGACCAGTCGATCGCCCACGGCGCCACGGTGCCCTCGGATCCCGGGAACGCGATCGCGTAGCCGTAGATCACCCAGAGCACACCGATCAGCCCGAGCGCGCCGAAGCTCATCATCATCATGCTGATGACGCTCTTGGCCTTGACCAGTCCGCCGTAGAAGAACGCCAGACCCGGAGTCATCAACAGGACGAGCGCTGCGGAAATCAGTATGAAAGCAGTATTGCCTTGATCCATCGTGAAATACCTCTCTGCACGGACGCAGGAGTCGCGTCGGGTAGAAGCCACATTGGCAGGGCTCTGTTACACCGTGAGCAACACTTTGTTTCGAACAGGTTCCAGAGAGCGGCCGCGTGTAAACAACAGATGACGGCGGGCTCCGAGTTCCGCGACAGTCAGCTGGAAAGTGCCCACATCGCGACGGCGCTGGCCGCCGCCACATTCAGGGAGTCGATGCCGTGTTTCATCGGGATCTGCACCACGGAGTCCGCCGCGGCGAGCGCCTCGGCCGTGAGACCCTCCCCCTCCGCGCCGAGCAGCAGCGCCAGGCGGGCGTGCTGTTCGCCATGGAAATCGCGGAGGCTCACGGCATCCGGGGTCAGCGCCAGCGCGGCGACGTGGAAACCGAGCTCGTCGAGCAGCTGCCGGGTGCTGTTCCAGTCGCCCACCCGGGTCCAGGGCACCTGCAGGACGGTGCCCATCGACACTCGGATGGCGCGGCGGTAGAACGGGTCCGAGCAGCGCGGGGTGACCAGGACCGCGTCGGCCCCGATCGCGCCGGCCGAGCGGAAGATGGCCCCCACGTTGGTGGGGTCTGTGACGTTCTCGAGAATCAGGATGCGCCGGGCGTCCGCCAGCAGCGAGGCGGGTTCGGGTAGCGCGGGCCGGTGCATCGCCGCGATCAGGCCGCGGTGCAGCACGTACCCGGTGAGCTCCGTCAGTAGCTCCCCCGCGCCCACGAACACCGGCACCTCGTCGCCGACGAGCGCCCTGGCCTCATCGAGCGTGTTCGCCAGGGTGAGCACCGAGCGGGCACGGTGCCCCGCGCCGAGGGCCCGTTCGAGCACCAGCGCGGACTCGGCGATGTACAGGCCGTGCTCGGTGTCGCGCGCCTTCTTGAGCGCCACATCCGTCGACTGGGTGTAGTCGCTCAGCCGGGGGTCGCTCAGGTCATGGATCTCAACAATTGGCACCCCCCGAGCTTAACGACCCTGCCACGGCCCGCGAACTGTGAGCTAAGCCCCTAAAATCGCGGGTTTTCGGTGCTTAACTCACGGTTCGCGGATGGTCGCGGGACTAGTCGTAGTCGATGAACGGGTCGGGGGTGAGGGTGTACTTGGTGGAGAGGTACTCGTGGATGCCCTCCGAGCCGCCTTCCCGGCCCAGACCGGACTGCTTCACCCCGCCGAACGGGGCGGCGGCGTTGGAGACCACACCCATGTTCAGCCCCATCATGCCGGTCTGCAGCTTCTCGATCATCCGCTGCCCGCGGGCGAGATCCTGGGTGAACACGTAGCTGACCAGCCCGTACTCGGTGTCGTTGGCGATCCGCACCGCGTCGTCCTCGTCGTCGAACGGCACAATCGACAGCACCGGCCCGAAGATCTCTTCGCGCAGGATGGCGCTGCCCGGCTTCACGCCGCTGATCACGGTGGGTTCGTAGAACGTGCCCGCCCGGTCCAGGGCCCGACCGCCGGTGAGCAGCGTCGCGCCGCGGCCGATGGCGTCCTGCACGAGCGTGTCGGCCTTGGTCACGGCATCTGCGTTGATCAGCGGGCCGATCTTGACCCCGGTTTCGGTGCCGCGGCCGACGGTGAATTCGCTGACGGCCTCGGTGACCCGGCGGGCGAATTCCTCGGCCACGTCGCGGTGCACGATGAACCGGTTGGCGGCCGTGCAGGCCTGGCCCACATTGCGGAATTTCGCGGCCAGGGCGCCTTCAACGGCGCGGTCCATGTCGGCGTCCTCGAAGACCAGGAACGGCGCGTTGCCGCCGAGCTCCATCGAGGTGCGCAGCACGTTCTGCGCGGACTGCGCGATGAGCTTCTGGCCGACGCCGGTGGACCCGGTGAAGCTGAGCTTCCGCAGCCGGGGGTCGGCGATGATCGGCCCGGACACGGCCGCCGAGGTGGAGGTGGTGAGCACGTTGACGACGCCGGCGGGCAGGCCGACCTCCTCGAACAGCTTGACCAGGTACAGCGTGGTGAGCGGGGTCAGCTCGGCGGGCTTGATCACGACGGTGCACCCGGCCGCGAGCGCGGGAGCGATCTTGCGGGTCGCCATCGCCAACGGGAAGTTCCACGGGGTGATCAGGAAACTGGGTCCGACCGGGTGCTGCGACACGATCATACGGCCGGTGCCTTCGGGGTTGGTGCCGTACCGGCCGGTGATGCGCACGGCCTCCTCGCTGAACCAGCGCAGGAATTCGCCGCCGTAGGCGACCTCACCGTACGCCTCGGCGAGCGGCTTGCCCATCTCGAGCGTCATCAGCAGCGCGAATTCGTGTTTGCGCTCCTGAAGCAGTTCGAAGCTGCGGCGCAGCACCTCGCCGCGCACCCGCGGCGGGGTGGCCGCCCAGGCATCCTGCGCTTCGACGGCGGCGTCGAGAGCGGCCAGGCCGTCGGCGACACCGGCGTCGGCGATGGTCTTGATCACCTTGCCCGTGGCCGGGTCGTGCACGGTGAGGGTGTTCCCATCGGCGGCGGGCACCCATTGCCCGTTGATGTACAGCTCGTTGGGTACGTGCTGGAGCAGCTCTGCTTCGGTTACGTGCGCCACAAATTCCTCCTGAAGTCGTCACCGTCAAACCTACTCGCGTGCCGCCGGAGCGTGCCGCGCTGGTAGGGCCAGCCCTGTTTCGGTTGGTCAGGTGCTCTGCCGGCGGGCAGGATGCCCAGGCAGATCCAGGTGATCATGCCGAACCCGGCGACTCCGGCCGCGGCGGGCAACGACGGATGCCGCCGGTGCTGCAGCACGGCAGGCTCACCCACCACAGCCGACGGGGGCTAGAGGGTGTTCAGGGTGCCGCGCACGATCGAGTCGCCCGAGTGGGCCGGGTTGCCGTCGGCGAGTTCGGCCGAGACATCCACCACCGGGAACTCGGCCAGGTCGACGCCCGCCGGGATGCTGAACCGGCCGGAGGACCCGTCGAGCAGCCCCACACTGACCAGCCCGGTGGCGTCGGCGGTGAGCAGCCACACCTCGCGCAGCCCGTCGGCGCCGGCGTCGTCGGCCAGGTCCACCACCACCTCACGGCGGCCGTCGTCGGACTCTTCCACCAGAGCACTGCCGCGCGCCGTCCAGCCGGGCAGCGCGTCGAGCTGCGCCTGTGCGATCACGGTCTCCGGCGCCGGAGCGCTGGTCGACTGCCACCACGCTCCAGCGGCGACGCCGCCCACGAGGCCGACCGCGCAGGCCGCGGCGGCCACGGGCACCCATGTGCGTTGACGCCGGCGCAGATACGTGACCGGCGCCCGGTCGGCCGGGGCGGGTGCGGCCGGGTCGGGTACGGCCGGGTCGGGCGCGGCCGGGTTCTGGTCGGCACGTGCCGCTTCCAGACGCGCCGGTTCGGAGCCGGCCAGCGCGCTGCCGGCCAGGTCGAGCCCGGCCAGTCGCGGCGGTGCGGCCACCGCGTCGGAGAGGCCGAGGGCCGAGTGGATGCGCCCCCACACCGCATCCGCGGGGGTGACGAGGTCGACGCTGCCGGCGCTGCGGCCGATCAGCACGGTGCGGCGAAGCGCATCCAGCTCACCAGAGCAGCCCGGGCAGGCGGCCAGGTGCTCGCGTTCGGCGGCGCTGAGCTCGAGTTCGGCGAGCGCGACAAGGGCGAGCGTGTCGCGGTCAAGATGCGTCATCGTTCGCCTCCAATCTAGTGCGCAAGCGGGTGAGGCTGCGGCGGATGTGACTCTTCACGGTGCCGAGCGGCAATCCGAGGCTATCGGCGATCTGCACGTGGGTGAGGTCCTCGTAGAACGCGAGTCGCATCACCCGCTGCGGCACCGGTTCGAGGCGGTTGAGCTCCTCACCGATCAGCAGCCGTTCGGCCACGTCGGCGGACTCATCGACGATGTAGAGCTCGGCCTCGTCCACCAGCGTCTGTTCGAGGCGCCTTCGGCGAGCACGGGCCTCGTGAGCATCGGCAATGGCGTGCCTGGTGATTCCCACGATCCAGGCGGGTAGCGCCGCCCGGGCCTCGTTGAACCCGGCCCGACCGCGCCAGGCGGCGATGAACACCTTCTGGGTGACGTCTTCGGCCTCGCCGGCGTCGCCGAGCGAGCGCACGGCCAGGGTGTAGACCAGCGACGACCAGCGGGCGTAGGCCTCAGCGAGGGCGTTTTCGTCGCCCGCGCGAAAGCCCGCGACCAGGTTGGACTGGTCACGCTCATCGTCGGTGCTGTTCGGATAGGGTGCGCTCACGTGGACGTGCTGCCTCCGGGATCGGTACCGCGTCGTGCGGGTGTCCATCTCAGCACTCACGGCTCGACCAGGCCGACCCGCAAGTGCGACCAGCATAACCACGCCCGGCCGATCCGAGCACACCCCGTTCGGGTTGCTTTCGGCACAGGATCCCACAGCGGTTCATGGCGCCGGCACCGCCGTCACGATCACATTCGACAGGTACCGGCGGGCCTCGTAGTCGAACTCGCCGCCGCAGGTCACCAGGATGAGCCGGGACTGGCCCGTGCGGTCGAACACGCTCGACCACGGTACCGAGGTCTTCTCGACAATGTCGACGGTCGCGACGGCGTACCGCTGCGTCGCGCCGTCGGCGGTGTCCACTACGATTTCGGTGCCAGCCGGGGCATCGGCAAGTTGGGCGAACGGACCGATGTCGTAAACCAGAGAATCCACGTGCGCGGCGACGACGGTGGCTCCGGCAGGACTGGCGGGGCCGGCACCGTACCGGTACCAGGCGGCGACCGCCGGGTTGGCCGGCAGGGCCATCGCCGACCCGTCGCCCAGTCCCACCGCTTCGATCGCCATGTCGATGCCGATCGAGTCCGCCCGCACCCGCACCGGGGCGCTGACCGGGGCGGGCAGCGCAGCGAGCGACGTTGACTGGCGGGGCACCTCGGGTACCTCTGCCGGCGACACCGGGGCCGGGGAGGGCACCCGGGACGGCGACTCGGACGCGTCTCCATCGCCGGCGCCTGTGCCGGCGCCGAAGCGCGAGCCGAACTTGGACCCGGTGTCAGGCCCGGGCGCTCCCCCGGGCAGTCCGGTTGCGGCCGGGCCGCCCAGGCCGGTGAACCCACCGGCGGCAGGATCAGTGCCGCCGATGATGGTGAGCGGCGCCGCGCAGCCGCTGAGCAGGCCCAGCATCAGCGCACCCGCCAGCACCGGGCCGAATCCGACCTGCCGGTACTCGGCGGGGCGGTCTGGCCGGCCTGCCCAGGCGGTTCCTGAACGCCGGAGCTGCGCCGGACGTGCAGCGCGGGCCACGGTGGGCCACCCGAACAGGCTCACCATGACCCGCACCATCCTTCCGTGCGGCCCGTTAGCGCCGGGCCTCGGCGCGCCGGGTTCCGTAGAGCGCTACCGCTCCGACGCCCAGCAGCAGGGCGAAGGCCGCGCCGCCGAACAGCCAACCGGAGCTGTCCGCCGGCTGGTTGGTGGCCACCAGGCCGGCGCTGCCGGCCGGGACCCCGTCGGGGTTGGAGTGCAGTCCACCGACAGTCTGGACGGCGAGCGCCAGGTTGTTGTCGGTCAGGCTGCCCCAGGCGTACACGATGGTGTTCGTGCCCTCGGCCACGTTCACGTCGGCCGGGCCGATCACCGGGTCAGTGGTTCCGGTTGCGGCCACGGACGCCGACACCGTACCGGCCGGCAGGGTGAGCAGCGACTCATCGGGGTTGCTCAGGTTGGTGATCACCGGGGTGCCGCCGGCGAGGATATCGACGGCAGGAGCCGCGGCCACGTGGCGAACCGTCAGCCGGCCCTCGCCGGCGCCGACGGTGCTGATGTCGTTGGTGAACAGGGTCGCGGTGGGCGCCCCGGCCGCGTCGAGGTGCGCGGCGGCGGTGTAGTTCTTACCCGCCTCCAACGGAAGGTCGACCGGGCCGATGGCCGGCGAGCTCGCGTCTGCGGCATCCGATGCCGTGATCGCCACGGTGTACGTGCCGGCGGGCAGCTCGAGCGGGCCGGCGAGGTCGCCGGGCTCGAAGTTGTCCAGGGTGAGGTCGCCGTTCACGTACACGTCGACGGTGAGGCCAGGGACCGCGTGCAGCACGGAGAGCTGGGCGACATCGGTTGCGGCGTTCGCCGGGGCGATTCCCGCCAGGGCTACAAGGGCGCCGGCTGCGACGCCGACGGCAAGGGTCTTGCGCATGGTTTCCTCCAGTCAGAATTACAAGAGCGGGAACCTGTCGGTTTCCCGTTACCCGTTACTTCAGGAAGTCACCCCGGTTCGGATGCACCCAGTAGATAATTTCTCAAACGAATTCGTGCGGTGCACCGAGTCGCGCCAGAATCCCCCTTTAGGCGCTCCCACGGGGGGGGGCGTTGCCGCAACTCGGCAACGCGACCGGCGTCGACTTGCGCCAGATTGCCCCTTCGGGCACCTCAACGGGGCACTTTGCGGCGACTCGCGCGACGCCTCCTCGGGCAGACACCCGCGCGAGATTCCAGTAGGGCAGGTCGACCACGGATGTGTCCCCGGCGAAGACCGGGACAAGCTACGGGCTGGATGCGCCCGTCGGGCTCAGGCCTGGTCGACCAGTTCCGAGGTGGCCAGCACTGCGCCGGCGTGGGCGAGCTCGGCCAACGCCTGCTCGCTCGAGCCCGGCGCCACCCCGGCGACGAGGTCGGTGAACACCCGCACGTGCTGGCCATGCTCGAGGGCGTCGAGCCCTGAGGCCCGCACACAGTGGTCGGTGGCCAGGCCGACCAGGTCGACATCCGTCACCCCCGCGGCGATCAGCAGCTCACCGAACTTGGTGCCGGCGTCGTCGACGCCGTCGAAGATCGAGTAGCCGGGCTGACCCTGGCCCTTGCGGATGTGCACGGTCGACTCCGGCATCACCAGCGCGGGGTGGTACTCGGCGCCGGCGGTGTCGGCCACGCAGTGCACCGGCCAGGTGTCGACGAAATCGGGTTCGGCGTCCGAGGCGAAATGGCCGTTGTTGCCGCCGTCGGCGTCGTGCCAGTCGCGGGACGCGAAGATGTGCCCATAGCTGTGCGGGTGCGCCGCCAGCAGGGCGCTGATGTCCCCGGCCACCGCAGCCCCGCCCTCGACGGCCAGGGCTCCGCCCTCGGTGAAGTCGTTTTGTACGTCGATGATGATCAGTGCGCGGGTCACGGCGGCACTCCTGTCAGTTGAGGATCAGTTGTTCGAGAGGTTGTTCCCGCAGCGGAAGAACCCCGTCGTGATGGTGTCGATCGCCTGCTTCGCATTATCACCCACATCACCCAACGCGTATACGGCGAAGGTGAGGGTGCTGCCGTCGACGGCGTTGATGATGCCGGAGAGGGTGTAGCCGGTGTCGATCCAGCCGGTCTTTGCAAAGACGGCGCCATCGGCATCCGCGTTGCTGCCGCTGAACCTGTCGCTGTAGGACAGCGAGCCCGAGCCGCCACCGGCGACGGGCAGGCCATCGAAGATCACGCCGAGGCTGCCCTCGCGGGCGTTGATTTTCTGGAACAGTTTGGTGAGGTAGGCGGGTGAGACGGCGTTGTTGTCGGAGAGGCCGGATCCGTCGGCGATGCTGATGCCCGCGGTGTCGATGCCGTATTCGGCCAGACCGGCCAGTACGGCGGGCTGGATGGCGCCGAAGGTGTTGCCGGCGCCGCCCTCCACGGCCACCAGGCGGCCGAGCATCTCGGCGATGGCGTTGTCGGAGACGATCAGCGACTGCTGGATCAGGGTGGAGACGGGTTGGGACTGCACCCAGGCGAGCGGGCTCGCGCCGGCCGGGGCGGTACCGAGACTCACGCTCACGTCGCCGCCGAGCTCGTCGGCGAACGCGGCCCCGGCCCGGGCGACAGGGTCGTCGCTGCGGGCGGAGGTGCTGTTGTAGGGGTTGTCACGGTCGGCATCCACCTGCAGGGCGGTGATCAGCGGCATGTAGCCCTCGGTCTGCTCTTTGCGATCCCAGCTGGGCTCCCAGCCCGGGTCGCCGAAGTAGGAGGAGTCCAGCACAACCGAGGTGATCGCGGTGTCGCCCATCGCGGCGCGGGTCTGCTCGGCGAGGGCGTCGAGGTGCGCGGCGCCGTCGTAGAACGACTCGTCGCCGGTGGGGGTGCTCGAGAGGGTGAGGTCGCCGCCGCCGACCAGCACCACCTGGCCGGGTTCGCTGCCGGCCACCACGGTCGTGGTGGCGCGGTAGTCCGGGCCGAGCACGCTCAGTGCGGCGGCTGAGGTGAGCACCTTGAGCACGCTCGCGGCCCGGGATGCGGTGCTGCCGCCCCGGTCGAAGAGGATCTCGCCGGTCTCGGCGTTGACCACCTGGGCCTGGAACTCGCCGAGCCGGGAGTCCGCGGCGAGATCCGCGACCGAACAGGTGCGCAGCGGGCCGGCGACGGTGGCCACTGCTGGGGCGGGCCGCAGTGCCGGGGCGGTCGGGGTGGGCGTGGGGGTCGGTGTCGCGGATGCGGTGGGGGCGGCCAGCGCCACCGGCTCGGCGGTGCCGCCGCTGCCCGCGCCCGCCCACACGGCGCCGCTGCCGAGCAGCCCGAACGCCACGGCCGCGGCGATGACCAGGCGGAGGCGCCGGGCTGGAGATGGGGCTGCGTCGGGTGCGGCGGCGTCGGGTGCGGCGGCGTCGGGTGCGGCGGCGTCGGGTGCGGCGGCGTCGGGTGCGGCGGCGTCGGGTGCGGCGGCGTCGGGTGCGGCGGCGTCGGGTGCGGCGGCGTCGGGTGCGGCGGCGGCGGGTGCGGCGGCGGCGGGGAGGGGTGCAGCGGGGAGGGGTGCAGCGGGTGCGGCGGCGGCGGGTGCCGCCGCATCCGTCTCGCCCGGGTGTGCACCGAGAAGCTCAGTCGGCTGCATTGCCTCGCCCGAGGGTTCACCCTGCTCGGGCACGGTTGGGTCTGGTGTATCCACCAACGCATGTTACCGAGCGAGGGTGGGAACCCAGTCAGTGGGCGCACTGTGGGTGGCGCACTGTGGGTGGCGCACTGTGGGTGGCGCACTGTGGGTGGCGCACTGTGGGTGGCGCACTGTGCATGGAGCGCACTTCGGGATCGAACGCCCGTGCACCAACACGAAGGGCGCCAGGACAAACACACCATTCACGCGTCCGCGCTGCGCCTGCCGGTCGGTCCGCCTCCCGCGGCACGGGTTAGTCCCGGCGGCACGTGTTCCAACCTGTGCCGCCGAGAACAACGCGTGCCGCGAGAAGAAAAGCGTGCCGCGGCGTGAATGGTGTGCCGCGACACCACAGGTGCGCACCGCTGAGCCGCGCGTCGGCCACCCGGCGGGCGGGCGAGCGGATGCTCCTCAGTCGCCGAGGTAGACCAGGCCGATCTGCGCGCGGATGGCGTCGAGGGTCTCCATGATCTGCACGGACTCGGTCGCGGTGAGCAGGTCGCTGGTCAGCAGGCCGGCCGCGACGAGCCGTTCGGCCTCCGCGGCCTGGAAGTGCATGCCCCTGCCGACGATCGACGGCGTCTCGTAGGACTCGACGACCTCATTGGCACCGTTGTAGACGCGAAACGAGGTGGGCGAGTACCAGACCTCGTCGATGTCGATGCGCCCCGCGGTGCCCAGCACGCTGGCGGTGTTAGGCCCTTTGGTGTCGCTCGCGGCGAGCAGCGAGGCGATCTGGCCGCCCGGGTAACGGAAGATCGTGGCGACCTGGGCATCCACCCCGGTGTCCTTGAAGGTGGCCGACGCGAGGATGGTTTCGGGCGGGCCGAACAGCGCCGACGCGAACGACACCGGGTAGATGCCGAGGTCGAGCAGCGCGCCGCCGCCGAGCGCCAACGAGTTGATGCGATGGTTGGGGTCGTCGGGCAGGTCCTGGGTGTGGTCGGCGATGAGGGAGTGCACGTCGCCGAGGGTGCCGGCGGCGAGGATCTCGCGGATGCGCGCCATGTGCGGCAGGAACCGGGTCCACATGGCCTCGAGTACGACCAGCTTCTTGCTCTCGGCCAGAGCCACCACGGCGCGGGCCTCGGCGGCGTTGAGGGTGATCGGCTTCTCGATGAGCACGTGCTTGCCGGCTTCGAGGGCCAGGGTGGCGTTGGCCGCGTGGAACGGGTGCGGGGTCGACACGTAGATGATGTCGACCTCGGGGTCGGCCACGAGGTCCTCGTAGCTGGGGTGCGCGGTGGGGATGCCGAATTCGGCGGCGAAGGCATCCGCCGATGCCTGGCTGCGGGAACCCACGGCCTGCACGGCGAACCCGTTCTTCACGAGGTCGCCGGCGAATTGGTGGGCGATTCCGCCCGTGGCCAGGATTCCCCAGCGGAGTGCATCAGTCATGCTGCGAGCCTAGCGACTCCGCTCGCCTGCACACTAGAACGTCGTGTTATTGTGCCGGTCATGGATGAAAAGACCTTCGAAGAGAAGCGCCACGACCAGCTCACCACCGCCCCCAAGGCCAGCGAAGCGGATGCGGCGAAGTGGGTGACCGTGGACGAGCAGGCCGACGGCGTGAAGCGCATCGCGGTGGCCGATACTGCCGCGGTGCGGCCGGGCAGGACCGAAGGGTAGGCCGACACCTGGCGTTTGCCGAGCGGTCACCGGGGCCGCGTACGCTGACGCCCGTGAGCGAGAATCTGCTTCTGGCCCGGCGCACGACCCCGCCGTCGAGTGCCGCGTCCCATCCTGTCATTCCGCTACCGACACGGCCGGACCGGCCACACCCGCAGCTGAAACGGCTGCCGCCCGCGCCGCCGGAATTCGCCCTCCGCAACTCCCCCACCGACCTGCTGTTCCGGGCGCTCTGGCAGCTCGTGGGTGTCTTCGTGTTCGTTCTCCTGCTGGTCAAGGACCGCCGGCTGCCGCGCTGAGGCGCGAATTCAGTCGGCGGGGGTCAGGGCCGTGGCCAGCACCCGGTCCGCGATCGCCCGGTGGCCGGCGTCGTTAACGTGCACGCCGTCGGCCACCACCATCGAGGCCCGGATGACAACGGGGTCCAGCAGGCTCACGTACTCGGCATCCACCCGTTGTGCGGCGATTTGCACCCAGCCGTCGAGGTCGGTGATCATCGCGGTGGCCGGCTCGGCGGTGGACGGCCCCACCGCGATGAGGCGTGCGTTCGGCAGCCCCGCCCGGATGAGCCTGAACGTCTCGGTGACGGCGGCGTGCACAAACTCCGGGTCGGTGCCAAGCGCCCACCGATCGTTCTGGCCGCCCGCGATGACGACGATGTCGGGTGCGGCGGCGATGACGTCAGCAACCCGGTCGGCGTAGGTGGGGCAATGCTCCTGGCCGCAGCTGGTGACCCCGGCCGTGGTGACGTAGCCGGTGCCGCCCTGACCCTGGTTGATCTCGGTCCAGCCGGCGTCGTGGGCCACTAGAGTCGACCACTTGGTCGTCGGAGCCGAAGCGCCGAACCCCTGGGTGTAGGAGTCGCCGAGGAACACGGCAACGTTGGTCTCGGACGCCGCCGGCGTGGGCAGGTCCGTGGGCGCTGCCGACGCGGTGGGCGTGGGGGATGCTGTGGGCGCCGGGGATGCGGCGGGCAGGGTGGGCAGCAAGGGTGCGCTGGATCCGGCGCCCACGCCAATGACGCCGGTCACCAACGCGGCGATGCTGCCGAGAACGACCAGAAGGAACGCCGCGGGCAGCAGCACGCTCCGACGGCGCTCGGTGACGGCCGGTCTCGTCGGGGCGCTCTCGTCGACCATGGTCCCAGCTTAGGAGACGGCGACAAGCACGACCCCCAGCGGGGAAACGACCGCGAGCCGTGAGAAAAGCACCAGCCAGGGCTCCAGGAAGGTGCTTTACTCACCGTTCGCGAGGCTAACGCGACGTGGGCCGTTCGGCCGCGATGACTATGCTTCGGGCACGATCACAGCCGCCACCTCGGCCAGGATCACGGACACGACCTCGCACTGGAGCACCCAATGGCCGGCATCGACGACCCCACCCCCCGATCTCCCGGCGGTACGGTGCTGCTGCGCGTGCGCGCGGCACTGCCGCTGCTCGGTCCGAGCGAACGCCGGGTGGCCCAGGTGATCCTCGACAGGCCAGAGGCCGTGACGGAGTGGTCGACCGCCGAGCTGGCTACGATCGCGGGAACCTCCGCGGCCACCGTGGTCCGCGCCTGCCAGAACCTCGGCTTTCGCGGATTCCAGCACCTGCGCCTCGAGGTGGCCAGGGCCGCACCGTGCGAGCGCACGCCGACGCTCGACGCGCATCCGCTGGCCCGCGTCTTCGATGACGCTGCCGACGCCATCAGCCTGAGCCGGGCCAGCGTCGACCTGGCCGGTATCGACGCGGCCGTGGAGGTGCTCGCCCTCGCCCGTCGGCTGGTGCTGGTCGGGACCGGCTTCTCGGCCCCGCCGCTGCAGGATGCGGCGATGCGCTTCGCCACCCTGGGGCGCCCCGTCGAGGCCCCCAGCGACGTGCTCGGTCAACAGTTCGCGGCCCGGTCGCTCACCAGCGTCGACGCGTGCCTGACAGTGAGCTACTCCGGTGCCAACGCGCACACCCTGCGGGCCTGCCGGGCGGCGAAGGAGGGCGGCGCCAGGGTGATCGCCGTCACCAGTTTCCCCCGCTCGCCACTCACCCAGCTCGCCGACATCTGCCTGGTCACCGGACCGGTGACCCGCACGCACGACGTTGACCCGTTCCTCAGCCGGCTCAGCCACTTACTCGTGCTGCATACCCTGCACACGGCGCTGCAGGCGCGGCCCGGCAGCACGGCCACCGGCCCGATGCGCGAGGTCGTCGCCGAAGCGCTGATCGACGAGACCTGACCGGATGCCGACCCCGGCGGCGGCGTCGACGGATGTTGCCGCCCCAGTCGCCTACCGTCAACCAGTCGTTCACCCGCGCCACGCAGCCTTGCTCTGTAACTACGTTTCATGGCTGGTGAAACGCTGGAATCAGATGGAGCGGTATGTCGGGCATCACGATCCACGGCACCTACAACGCGCGCTGGAGCGACGCCGGCACACCCGGCGCCCACCGGCTGGCGCGGGCAGCGGCCCTGGATGCGGTGGGCCCGCCCGGTGCCGCGCAGCTCACCGCCCTGGGTGTGGCCCGGGTCGTCGACCTGCGCGAGGACACCGAGGGCACAGCCCCCGCCCACGGCGTTCCCGTTGTGAGGGTCCCGTTGTACAGGCTGCCGGACGGCCCTCCCCAGATCGGTGCCCTCGAGGCGGTCTACGATTTCCTACTGCGTGAACGCGGCACCGAACTCACCCGTGCGGTCATCGCCATCGCCACCGCACCCGGGCGAGTGCTGGTGCATTGCACCGCGGGCAAGGACCGCACCGGCCTGGTCGTCGCGCTCGCCATGCTGGCCGCCGGACACACCGAAGCGGCCGTCGTGACCGACTACTCACTATCGATGGGTGTCGTGGGCACCCGCCGCGCCGACCACGTGCGAAGCGTGCTGGCCCGTCTCAACCTCGACCCGGCCGCGTACCGGGATGCCCTGCGACTGCACCTCGACAGCCCGCCGGCCGCGATCGAACGCGTGCTGGGCACCATCCGCTCCCTCGGCGGGGCGGCCCACTATCTGGTGCGGCACGGGGCCACCCCCGTGCACCTGCGCGCGCTGCGACGCGACATTGGGGCGTCTGCGGATGCGTGAGCGCTCGAAGTTCACCATCCTGCATCTCAGTGATGTGCACGCCACCACCGGCGAACTGCTCTACGGCCAGGTCGACGGCCTGGCCCGGCTTCGCCAGGTGGGCGAGTACGTCGTGGCCGCTGGGGTCACGCCAGAGGCCGTCGTGGTCACCGGCGACCTTGTGCAGCGCGGCCACAGCGCAGCGTACGAAAATGTTGACCGGGCCCTCCGCGACCTCGGCGAGAGGGTGGGCGCCCCGGTTTTCACGGTGCTGGGCAACCACGACTCCCCCCGCCACGCCGCCGGCCTCACCGGCCACATGCAGGGTCATTACAGGGCCACCACCGTCGGCGATCTGCGCCTGGTGCTGCTGGATTCGAGCAGCGGTTCTCTCGACCCCGACCAGCTGGTCTGGCTCCGGGGCGTGCTCGCCGTCCCGTTCGGTATGGGCACCGTCGTTGCTCTGCACCACGCCCCGATCCCCTCTCCCCTGCCCACCCTGTCGAAGATCGGTCTGCGCGACCCGCGGCTGCTCGCCCATGCGCTGCGCGACTCCGACACGCGGCTGATCCTCGCCGGGCACTATCACCACCCGATGAACGGCCTCTTCCACGGCCTGCCGGTCGCCGTGGGCCCGTCGCTGGCGTATCACCAGGTCATGAACGCCGGTCCGGCCACCGTGAGCGGCCATGACTTCGCCATGTTCTCGCTCGTGCAGGTCACCGCCGACCAGATCAGCACCGCCCCCGTGAGCCTACAGGCCGGGCATCCCCTCTTCTCCACTACCGTTCCCCCTCTCACCAGCACCTCACACCGATAGGAATCCCATGTCACGCACAACTCAGGTCACCGGCGCCGCCACCCTCGTGGTCCTCGGCCTCGCCCTGGCCGGCTGCTCCACCGCCGATGCCTCGGCCGAGACCGCCCCGTCCGCCACCGCGGCCGAGGCCCTCGCCCCCGCGACCATCACGGTGTACACCTCCGAACCGCAGGAGAAGATCGACGCCATCGTCGCGGCGTTCAACGAGGACCAGCCCGACGTGACCGTCGAGGTCTTCCGTGCCGGCACCGGCGACCTCACCGCCCGCATCGAGGCCGAGCGCACCACCGGCGACGTGCAGGCCGACGTGCTGCTGGCCGCCGACTCCGGCACCTTCGAGACCTACAAGAGCGAAGACCTGCTGCTGGCCTACTCGCCCGCCGGCGTCGAGTCGCTCAACCAGGACGTCGTCGACCCCGACGGTTTCTACGTGGGCACCCGCATCATCCCCACCGTCATCGCCTACAACACCGGCGTCATCGACAGCCCGCCCACCTCGTGGGCCGACCTCACCGACCCCGCCTACGCGGGCCTGATCAGCATGCCCAACCCGGATGTCTCCGGCGCGGCCGCCTATAACGCCGCCGTGTGGCTCGACAACGCCGACCTCGGCGAGGCCTGGCTCACCGACCTGGCCGCCAACAAGCCGGTCATCGCCGACAGCAACGGCCCGGTCTCGCAGGCCGTCGCCGCGGGCACCCAGCCCGTCGGCGTGGTCGTGGACTACCTGGTGCGTGAGCTCAAGGCCGCCGGCTCCCCCATCGACGTGGCCTACCCGTCAGAGGGCGTGCCCTACGTCTCTCAGCCGGTAGGTATCTTCGCCAGCACCGACGAGCAGGCCGCCTCGGAGGCGTTCGTCGACTTCCTGGTCAGCGCCGAGGGCCAGACCCTCGCCGTGGAGCAGTCCTACCTGCCCGTGCGCAATGACGTCGGCACGCCCGACGGAGCCCCGGCCATGGACGACATCGAGATCCTCACGCCCGACCTCGACGTGATCAACGACACCAAGGCCGCCGCCGTCGCGCGGTTCAATGAGCTCTTCCAGTAAAGCCCCTGGCGCGGGCCCGGTCGTTCTCGACCGGGCCCGTTCCCGGCTCCCCCAGTTCTCGCCGTCGCTCCTGCCGCCCCGAGCGGATGCCCGGCGCGCCGTCGCCGGCATCGAGCTGCTGCGTCTGGCCCTCTGGCTGGTCTCCGCCGCCGTGATCCTCGTGCCGCTCGGAGCGATCGTGGTGCTCGCGTTCTCTGCAAACCACCTGCCGTTGCTGCTCGGCGGCGACATCGTGCAGGCCGGTTTGAACAGTCTGATCTCCGCAGTGGTCTCTGCCACCGTCGCTGTCACGGCCGGTACCGCGCTCGCCCTGCTCCTGGACCGTAGCGACCTGCGCGGCCGCAAAGTGCTGCGGCTGTTCGCGCTCACCCCACTGCTGGTGCCGCCGTTTGTCGGGGCGATCGCCTGGATCGGCATCGCCGGTCCCACCGGCCCGGTCAACGTGCTCTGGACCGCCTGGTTCGGTGGCCCGCTGTGGAACATCTACGGTGGAGACGGCGTGATCGTGCTTCTCGCCATCCACTCCTACCCGGTCGCGTACATGATCGTCTCGGCGGCGTTGCGGCGCGTGCCCACCGACCTCGAGCAGGCCGCACGCATCTCGGGCGCTTCCGCCATCCGCGCGGTGCGCACCATCACAATCCCGCTGCTGCGCCCCGCGATGCTCTCTGCGTTCACTCTCATCGCGGTGTCCAACCTGGCCGACTTCGGCATTCCGTCGATCATCGGGCTGCCCGAGCGCTACGTCACCCTCTCCACCCTGATTTACCGGTACATCCAGTCGGGCACCGTGGACTCGCCGCTCGAGGTGATCTCCACCATCGGCGTGGTTCTGCTGGTCGTCGCCGTGCTCGCCATGGTCGTGGACCTGATCGTGTCCCGGTCACGCTGGGAATTGGACGGCTCCGCGTCGGCCGTGCAGCTACTGCCGCTCGGGGTCGCCCGGCTGCCGCTGAGCGTCGCCGCGTGGCTGGTGGTGCTCGCGATCACCCTGCTGCCGCTGGCCGCGCTACTCAGCCAAGCGCTGCTGCCGGCGCCCGGCGTGCCGCTCACCTGGGCCAACCTCACCCTGGACAACATCGTGCGCGCGACCAGTGCACCCTCGGCGCTCACCGGCGCGGTGAACTCGGTGGTGCTCTCGGTGCTCGCCGGCGTGATCTGCGCGGTGTTGGGCCTGGCCATCGGCACCGTCGTGACGCGAACCCGTGCCCGTTCGAACACCGCGCTGAAGACCGTCGTGATGCTGCCGCAGGCGATCCCTGGGCTGGTCATCGCAGTGGGCTGGCTCATCATCGCGCCCCGGGTCGGCCTGTTCAACACGCCGTGGCTGATCCTCTGCGCCTACGTGATGGCGTTCATCGCGATCGTGGTGCAGTCGGTTTCTGCGCCGCTGACGGCCACCCCGATGACCGCGGAGGAAGCCGCCCGCATCTCCGGGGCCAGCCGGCTGCGGGCCCTGTTCGACATCTCCTGGCGGATGGCGGTTCCGGCCGCGATCGCCGGCGGGGTGCTCGTGGTGCTCACCGCGGTGCGGGAGCTCACGATTTCGGTGCTGCTGCTCGCGCCCGGCGCGCAGACCCTCGGCGTGAACATCTTCAGCCTGCAGCAGGCCGGCGCCTATAACGCCGCGTCGGCGCTTTCCCTGATCATCACCGTCGTCGGCCTCGCCGGCCTCGGACTGGCCGCCCGCCGCGCCCACTAGCCCAAAGGACCCGCATGTCTTCAGTCACGCTCACGAACGTCGGCCTCGTCTACCCCGATGGAACCGTCGGCCTCGACGCCATCGACCTCTCCATCGCCGACGGCGAGTTCGTGGCGCTGGTCGGTCCGTCCGGCTCGGGTAAAACCACCCTGCTGCGCGCCATCGCCGGGTTCCTCACGCCCACCCGCGGGTCGATCCTGCTCGACGACACCGTCGTCGCCGACTCCCGCCGGTCGGTCGAGCCGGAGAGGCGCGGGCTGGGCATGGTGTTCCAGCAGCACGCCGTCTGGCCGCACTGGAGCGTCGAACGTAATATCGCCTACCCGCTTGTGCTGGCCAAGGTGCCGCGGGCCGAACGGGCAGCCCGGGTCGCCGAGGTCATGAAGCTGGTGGGCCTGGCCGGCTTCGAGAAGCGCAACCCGGCCACCCTGTCGGGCGGACAGCGCCAGCGGGTGGCACTGGCCCGGGCCATCGTCGGTCGCCCGCGGGTGCTGCTGCTCGACGAGGCTCTGTCGGCGCTGGACGAGCCGCTGCGCGACAGCCTGCGGCTGGAATTGCAGTCGCTCACCCGGTCGATCGGACTCACCGTCGTGCACGTCACCCACGACCGTGAGGAGGCCCTCGCCCTAGCCGACCGGGTCGTTGTTCTGGACGGCGGCAGCATCCAGCAGGTCGGCAGCCCGGTGGAGTTGGTCACCCGGCCGGTCACCGCCGAGGTGGCCCGGTTCCTCAGCGATGCCACCCTGTTCGTTGGCGAACGCACGGCGGCCGGGTTCACCGCCGACGGGCATCCGTGCACGGTGCCCGGATCGGTAATCGAATGCGGCGGCGCAGCGATGGGCGGCGGCACGATCGCGGTGCTACCCGAGGACATCACGCTCTCGCCGGGCACGGGTGCCGAGATGGATGCTGTGGTGGCGTCGTCTTTGTATGGGCGGGCCAGCAATGACGTGGTCGTGCACTGGCACGGAATCAGCGTGCGTTGCCGGGTGCCCGGCCGGCGCTACCTGGTGGGCGAACGCGTAATCGTCGGCATTCGCCGGGCGATGTTCTATGACCGTGGCAGGATCTCGTCGGTGACATCGGCGACCGTGGCGCCGTAGGCGGCGACCAAGGCGCCGGCATCCGAGCATCGGCGCCCTATCGCAGGGGCAGGCTGTACTCCAGCCGTTTGCGCAGTCGGCCGCAGGGTCGTTCCACGGAAACAAAAACCACCTGCGCCAGAAGGATAGTGAGAATCAACGACACCAGGTCCACCACGGCCGGCACGGTGATGAAGGACTGGTCGACGAGGACGAGCACAAGCCGGTGGAAGAGATAGATGGAAAACGACAGGGCACCGATCTTCTGGACCACCGGATGATTCAGGATCCGGCCGACAGTGCTGTGTGGGTGCACGATGATGTACCAGAAGATCGGCACCAGGCACAGGCACTGGATGGTGTCAGCGATGCTGAGGCGGAACTCCAGCTGCGGGACGAGTGCCACGGCCACGAAAACCACCACGGCCAGCGGCGCGATCCAGCGCCGGACGTGCCAATCGGTGCGTGCGCCACCGGGAAGACGGTCACCCAGGGCCGGGTTGAGAAGCAGCGCCATTGCGCTGCCGAAGATCAAGCTGTCGATGCGCGTGTCGGTTGACACGTAGAGGCGATCGAAGCTTGCTCCGGTGAGGCCGAGGTAGATACGCCATACCGGGACCGCGCTGGCGACGACGACGAGGATCCAGCCGATCGCACGAACGGACAGTTTCCTGCGAAACAGGACCAGCAGCACGGCGGGCACGACGAGGTAGTAGTGCTCCTCGACGGACAGCGACCAGAGCTGAGTGGACTCCGGCGGCAGTCCGTCACGTCCGAACAGCACGATGTAGTAGTTCGTATAGTTCAGAAATTCCGCCAGCACTCCCCATCCAGTGGTCGACGACACCACGATGCCGGTGGCGCCGAGCGCCACTGTCACGATGATCGCCAGAAAGGCCGGCGGCAGGATCCGCAATGCCCGGCGCAGGTAGAAGCGCCTCAGCGACACCGTGCGAGTCTTCGCATACTCACGCCGGAGAAGCGTGGTGATGAGGTAACCGCTGAGGAAAAAGAAGATCGTGACTCCGACATGACCCGGCCAGGCCGCCGGCGCCAGATAGCCGTGCCCGACGAAGACGACGAGAACCGCGATCGCGCGGATTCCGTCCAAGGACGGGATGTGGAACGCTCCGGCACGGGGCCCGAACGTCCCGCTCGTCCCGCCGCCCGACGGGTCGATGGTCTTCACGTAGCCCATCCGATGCGGCGACTCGCGCCGACACGCGCCCGGAGACGCGGTCGCGCACTCGTCAGCCATCCAGCAAATGTGGTCATGTTTCCCCCGCAACGTGGGGCTACCCCCCGAACGAGTGTATCGGGACCAGGTTTCGGCCCGATGACACTGCCCTGACGAGTCTCCTGACCCCGTGAGCGAGGGATCGGTTGCCGAGAAGGCACGCGAATTCATCTATCGCGTCCTGGAGCGTCGCCGATCCTGCATGGGGACGGCCGCGGAGGCGTCGGTCGGTAAGTGCTCGGATAGTTCCACCTTGGCGTGGCGCTGTCGGGTGTTGAGGAAGTTCCTTTCAACCAGCACGAAGAACACGTAGCAGAGCGCGACGACAACCGGCGCGACGGCAAAGGTCATGAGCGCCCAATGGGCAGCGATCGGAAGCCCCAAGGGCATCAGGAGCAGGTTGGCCAGGGCCAGCAGTGGACTGTGCAAGAGATAGATGCTGTACGAGAAAAGGCCCAGACGAATCATCGGTTCAGACTGGAAGGGCCTGACGATCAGGGGCGTCGCTCCAGCAACGGACCTCTGGCCGGCCCAGGCCAGGCCGGTCGCTACGGCCCCTCCCGCGCAGATCTCGATGAGGCCGAGCGAGCGGATGTCGAAGACCCGGGTCGCGGCTATCGCCATCAGGGTGAGCACACCGAAGACGATGAACAGCGGACCGGCCCAGCGATTCCGGGTCTGACTCATCGTCACCTGAGCCGACCACATCCCCATCGCGAAGATGCCGACAAGCCACGGATGCGCCCACACGCCGATTCCGGTGAACACGGGCGACACCGACACGATGACAACGCCCGCGACAACCCAACCCGGGCGAAAGCGCCGCCAGAGCGGGAGTAGGAGGAGCGGGAAGAGCAGGTAGATCTGTGCTTCGACCGCGACGCTCCACAGCGGACCGTTGATGGCACCGATCCACTCCGCGGAGAAGTCGTGGACCAGCAGAAAGTGACTCACGACGCCGGGCACCGTCATGGGCAGCTTGGTATCCCACTGTGTTCCAGACGGCTGCTGCATGACCGGAATCAGGAGTATCAGGAGAATGCTGATGATGAGCGCGGCGTAGTACGGCGGAGCCACCCTCCGAGCACGGCGGGTCAGGTAGCGCATTGTGCCGCCGCGCAGCCTGTTCCCATTGGACAGTGTGGGAAGCATGAGTACATACCCGGACAGGACGATGAAGACGGGCACCCCGAGGTAGCCCCATCCGACGATCAGGTCCACGACCCGCAACTCCCACGTCGTTTGGTTCGACAGCCCCGTGAAGAGGAATGCGTGATAGAGCACGACTGCGATAGCAGCACATCCTCTGATGCCGTCCAGATACGGAAACTCTGGACGCGACGACCCCTCGATGTTCCCCATCCCACGAGCCTAACCAGTGGCCCCCGGATGGGGTTGCCAACCGGTCGACGGGAATGTTACATTCTGGGAAACTCCTGAGCGCGGATCAGACCGCGACGGTCTCCGGTCGTGCGAGCCTGTGGCGTTCCCCGTCTCGAAACGAACCAGATGCTGAAGACCATCACCGCGAGCATGCTGGTTGCCTGGAGGAGGGAACCTCGAAGCAGAATCAGCAGATAGAACGAGAGAATTGCGACAGCGACACCGGATACCCCGGAGGTGGCGAGATCGAACTGGGTGGTGCGGTCCGCTTTCTTCAGAATGAAGCCAAGCAGCACGAACAGAATGACAAGACCTGCCCACCCCCCACTCAGATAGGCCTCGGCCCAAAACGGCGCTGACAGGTTTTCGAACCGATACCCGCGGAACTGGGCGATGAAAACTCCGGTGTCGATCGGTTTGTCGGGCCAGATCGACCGCGGGACCCAGAAAACCAGAGGACCCAGAAGCTGTTTGCCCCACAGGATCCCTTCAACTGACACGTAGTTGACCGCGTTGTTGATCTGGGCAAAAGAATCGTAGTCACCGCTGTTCACAAACGCGCCTGCACCGAGTTGGCTGCTGGTCTGGGTCGCTTCGCGACGGAAGATTGAGAACAGTGGGAAGCCGAACAGGAGCACTCCGGTGAGGATCGACATGGTCCAGCGGATGCGCGCCCTGGTCGCGAATGCTCCGATCAGAACCAGGAGGCTGAAGGCCATGGTGCCGAAAAGGTACCGGGATGAGCTGAAGACATTGATCGCAAAGACCACGGCGAAGGCGGCCATCGGCATCATCAGGGTGAAGCTGCGTTTTGCGATGCCTGCCGCAACCTCCGCTCGTCGGTAACGCGCCATCGCATGCACACACACCAGCAAGGGGATGGAGGCCGACGCGGCGATTATCGTGGACAACGTCGGCTCCGGAAAAACGACACCGCGCATGAGCGCCATCGATTCCCGGCTGGTGAAGAAGGTCGCTGGACCGATCCGGGCCACGTAGAACACCCACATGGCGAACCCTCCCAGCGCGAGCAGCGTTATCCGGGCGCGGGAGAACTCCCTCGGCACCGGACTGGCGCGCCGCGACCGGCTTGAGACGCCCGGGGTCGTCGGCCCTGTCCGCCGGGAGACGAAGAGCGCCCCCACCTCGGTGGCGACCAGGCCGAGCAGGATGATCACCAGCGACTCTGTGTTGTATTCGAGGCTGATATCGGGAGTTGTGCCCGGCGACCGGCTCGCGAGAACCTGCGCAAACGCGGGGACGGCCAGAAAGACGTACACGAAGAGCCAGAAGGCGAAAGCGAACAGGGTCGGCAGCCCGCGACCGATGACGAACGCCAACCGGGTACCGCTGTAGACCAGGATGATCAACGCCAGCACAGCGTCGCCGACCACGGCCTGATCGGTGGGATACGGGATCGTGGTCATGAGGTAGATCGGCATCAACCCGGCAAAGACGAGGGTGAGCAGGGTCGCGGTGAAGCCGTAGCCGATGGGCTGCGAGCGGTGTGCCTGCGGCGCCGGCTGCCGCAATGAAACGACCGTCATCGGCTCTGCCCCGCCAGACCTAGACAAGCCCGAGCTCCTGGAGTTTCGCGATGATGACCGGGGCAAGGCTCTCGCTGTAGGTTTTTGTGAGGTGCGCAGAGTCAGCGTAGATGGACGTGGTGCCGACAAAGGCGGGGCATCGGTCGGTCACGCAGAACCAATCCCTGGTGTCCACGAACTCCACGCCGGCTTCAGCTGACGCGGCGGCCTCGGCATCCAGCATGTTCTTCCAGTTGGGCTGCAGGTTCCCGGTGCAGTCTTTCGGGCTGGACACCGGGGTATAGCACTGCGTCATGTTCCCAGCCCCGGGAGGAGACATGAGCACCACCTTTTTCGTTTCGGCCGGCAGAGTGCTCAGTGCCTGGCCGAAACCCGCCTTCCACTCCGCGTTGGCCGCATCGCCACGATTTTGGCTGGTGAGTCGGTTCAGGCCGTGGAAAGAGTCAGACATGATGACAAGATCCGGCTGGATCTCCTGCACCTTCTCGGCCACCCACTGGTGCTGGCTGTCACAGGCCTCGTAGCGCGGCCCGCCTGTCTCTTCGCTGGAGGTGACTGGCATCAAGCCCACCGGACACTTTTCCCGAGTAAGCGGCTGCACCGAGTAACCGAGCGGCTCGAGTGCAGCAACGATGCCAGGAAGCCAACTCGTGGCGATGGAATCTCCCACGACGACCGCGGTCTTGGTCGGTTCGGCGGCACCGTAGGTGCAATCGTTCACCGTGTCTTCGCCGACGTTGAGGCAGTTGTCCTCAATCCACTGTGGAACACGCAAGTTCACCGACCCGTCGGCGGGCGGATCGAACGCAGGCCAGGAGTCGCTGGTGAGCGCCGCGGTCAAACCCGCAGTGAGTTCACCGGCCGGGCCGGCCGGCACCTGCTCCTCCGTGCCGCCGTCAGCGCCCTCCGGCTGGCCCTGGGCCTGTGCCGGGCTGACAAACGCGCTGGTCGGTGGGTCCCGCGGCACGAGAGCCACCCACGCCAGGGTGAGGCTCACCACGGCGACCAGGGCAACGCCGATCACCACCGGGGTACGTGACGTACTGGCAGCGCGCTCCTTCCGGCGTTTGGTGCTTTCAATAGCGGATCGCTCCTCCGCTGACACTGGGCGAAGCCACGTCGATCTGAGTACGGCCTGTTCGACGAAGTGGTAGGACAGCACCGTCAGAATGGCCATCAGCACCAATGCCGTGACCGCGTGTTCGATGGTGCCCTCAACCAGCACCGAGCCCAACATGATGACGACCGGGAAGTGCCAGAGGTACAGGCTGTAGGAGATGTCCCCCAGGTACCGCGACACCGGGTTGGTGAGCGGCCAGAGGTAGCGCACCTCACCGTTCGTACCGGCCAGAATCACCAGGGCGGTGGAGAGCACCGGCACTGCGGCCCAGGGGCCGGGGAACGGCAGCGCGTCGGTGATCAGGAAGATAGAAGCGAGGATCCCGACAAGTCCCAGCCAGCCCAGGATGGGCCGCAGCCACGACGGGATCGATGACAGGCGCCCGGCAAAAATGGCCAGCAAGGCCCCGATTCCGAGTTCCCAAGTGCGCGAGAAGGTTGAGAAGTACGCCCAGGTGGGATTCGTCGCGGTTTCCCAGACCGACCACGCGAAGGTGGCGACGACGATGGCCAGCATCACGATGCCGACCACGCGGCGTGCCACTGTGGGATCCCATTTGGTGGCCTTGCCGCCGAGCGCGAGGATGAGGAGCATCAGCCACGGCCACACGAAATAGAACTGTTCTTCAACCGACAGCGACCAGAAATGCTGCAGGGGCGAGACCGGGCCGCCGGCGAGGAAGTAATTGGTGCCATCCGCGGCGAAGTGCCAGTTTCCGAGGAAGATGAACGACCAGACGGCATCTCCGAGCGTCTGGTCGAAACGACCGACGTTGAAGATTAAGAAGGAGATGGCGACGGTGGTTGCGAGTACAAGAGTGGCGGCCGGAAGGATGCGGCGGACCCGACGCTTGTAGAACCCGCTGAACGAGATCGTGCCCGTCTGGTCGTGTTCGCGCAGTAGCAACCCGGTGATCAGGAAACCGGACAACACGAAAAACACGTCGACGCCGACGAAACCACCGGTGGGCCACTGGAAAAGGTGGTCGGCGATGACGGCAACGACGGCAATCGCTCGCAGCCCCTGGATATCCCGCCGCAGCTTCTTCTTCGGTGTCGTCGCGGTGACCGGCGCGGTGGCCTGCTTGACGTGCACTGTGCTCATGGATCCCCCAAAAATCTTCGTGGAGGCTACCCCCCGAACGAGTGTAGCCGCACGATGTTTCCGCTGCGTGACACGAAGGACGGCTTCGGCCTGCAGCAGGCCGGTGCCCCCGCTGACGTCTGCGCCCGGTGCACGCTGGGCGCAGCGCGCAGAAGTCCGTTTCGGCAACAGTTCCAGGGGCTCGCTAGGAGCGCGGCGTGAGCTCGTCGGTGATGTCGGCCACCGTGGCGTCGTAGGCCGTGATCAGCGCGTCCGCGTCGACGAACGCGGAGTAGCCGTGCTCCCCCGCGCCCATGGCCACCCGGGTGCCGCGCATCCGCTCGTCGGCGAACACCGGCCAGGCGGTGCTGCTGCCCAGCGGGGTGATGGTGCCACGCGCGTATCCGGTCGCGGCCAGCGCGAGGTCCTGGTGCGGCAGCGACAGCTTGTTCACACCCACGAGGGCGCGCAGCTTGGCCCAGCTGATCTGCCGGTCGCCGGGCACGAGCACGAAGATGTAGTCGCCGTCGTGGCGTTTCACCACGAGGGACTTGACGATGCCGGCAGGATCGAGCCCCAGCAGCCGGGCGGCGCTTTCGAGGCTGTCGGCGGCGGGGCGCTCGACGATGTCGATCTCGAGTCCGCGCGCCCGCGCATCCGTTTCGACTCGTTCGCGCCCTGTGTGACCCATGCCTCGAGTCAACCATGCGCGCGGGTGCCGGTGCCAGCGACCAGGCGTCAGCCGAAGATCGCCCAGCCGTGCGGCGGCACCGTGTGCCCGGCCGGGGTGCGGTCGGCGGTGCCGGCGAGACGCTCAGCGGCATCCGTGGTCACCGGCAGGGTCTCGTCGCTCAGGTTGAGCGCCACGACGAGGCGGTGGACGCCGTCGGTCACTTCGTACACGTAGCCGGTGTTGGCCAGAGCCGATGGCCGGCTCGTTGCAGCGTGTAGCCACGGATGCCGGCGGCGCAGGCCGATCAGTTCCTGGTGCAGCGTGAAGGTGGTCGCGCCGACGGGTTCCTGGTCCGCGGGCGGCAGCTCGGCCGGAGTCGCCGGGTAGGCGGGCCGGATCGCGTCGTCGCCGCCGGCGCGCTGCTCCTTCACGGCGCGGAGGCCCAGTTCGTCACCGTAGTAGATCGCCGGGGTGCCGCCCAGGGTCAGCAGCAGCACCAGGGCGTGCGGGTGGTGGCGCTCGTCGGGGATCTGGCTGGCCAGCCGGGTCACGTCGTGGTTGCCCACGAACGTGTACGGCACGAAGTCGCCGAGAAAAGCGGTGTGCCGGGTGAGCGCCCAGTCCAGTTCGAAGAAATTGCGCTCGCCGATCGCGTGCCAGATGGCCTGCCACAGCTCATACTGGGTGACGGTGTCGACCCCGGATGCGCTGACGAAGCCGGCGTAGTCCCCGTGCAGCACCTCGCCCATCACGTACGCCTTGGGGTGCCGCTCGCGCACCCGCGGCAGCACGCCCGCCCAGAACTCGGTGGGCATCGCGTACGCCGCGTCGAGCCGCCAAGCGTCGATGCCGCGGTCGAGCCAGTAGGTCATCACGTCGGCGACCAGGTCGGCGACGGCCGGGTTGTCGTGGTTGAGCGTCACCAGGGCGTCGTGCCCCTCGAAGGCCACCAGGTCGCCCGCGCTGTGGCGGAACAGGGCGTTCTCGGGCGCGGCCGGATCGGCGAGCGCTGCGACCAGCGGAGCGAACTCGCGGCCCACGTGGTTGAACACGCCGTCGAGCATCACCCGGATGCCGCGCCGACGGCACTCGGCGATGAGGTGCTCGAGGTCGGCGGTGTCGCCGAGCCGCGGGTCCACCTGGAAGTAGTCGGTGGTGTCGTAGCCGTGCGTGCGTGAGGCGAACACTGGGCCCAGGGCCAGCCCATTGGCGCCGAGGTCGAGCAAATAGTCCAGCCACGACTCGATCTGCCGCAGCCTGTGCGTGAACGTGCGGTCGGCGCCGGTGGTGTCCGCGCCGACGAAGCCCAGCGGGTACACGTGCCACCAGATCACGTGTTCGGTCCAGTCAGCCACGTCTCGACCCTATCGCGCCCCTCGAGTCCTCCCGGAAGGCACCCATGGTCGCACAACGCTCTCGGCTATTCAGGTGCCGGCGATCAGATCCATCAACGTCAAGCGGAGCGCGCGGCGTGGTCCACCTCAGCTGCGGGTCTCCGGTCTCAGGAGCGGCTAAATCGGCAATGAGCGCCCAACTGTCAATTCGAGACCGTTGGGTCCGGCGACGCTATCGGCCTGCTCAGCGGCCAGAACCGGTCAAACATTCCCGCCAGCCATTGCGGAGTCTCGAACAGCCAGTTTGCGCCCAGATACGCAACGCATCGCGCCATGAGCCACGCCATAGCCAGCCCGAACAATGCGATCGGGAGAGGTACCCACATCGCCGCACTGGAGTCTCCGCCTGGCCAGATGAGGGTGAGTATCCAGACGGCGAAGAAGATCCACAGCGTGTGTGAAAGATAGATCGGCAGCGTCTGCCCACCCAACCGCCGCAACCATCTATGACGCTCTAGCCCACGCGCCAGTGCAATCCCTGCCCCTAAACCAAGAACTCGCATGGCGAAGGAGATCACCGGCGCGTCGGCTAGCCCCCAGTGTGCGAGAGCCACGTAGGAAGCTGCCCATCCGGCGACGACAGCAATCCCCGATGCCACCGACAACGCGTTGCCGAATGCGAGAATCCCCGATCGACCGTAACAACCGACGAGGAAGAAAAAGTAGAACGTGGGTACGCCATCCCAGCCGTTGTTGCCGATCGGATCGTCCAGGGCGAACCAGAGGAGAGAAGCGACACCTGCGACGGCGAGCTGGATCGACGTCGGAATGCCGACGGAGCATCTGGCGAGTACAAAGTAGATCGCAAGGACAAAAATGAACCAACCGCCAACGGGCCAGACCAGGTGAAGTGGCAACTGCAGAATGCCGGTCTCGCTGTCCACTCCAGGGATCAGATTGAGAACGGTCCATCGGACAATCACCCACAGAACGAATACCCAGGCGAAAAGTAGTATTTTTTTCTGGAAAACGCTCCGCCAGCGACCGGTGACATACTTTCCGGCGAAGAGTCCCGCGGCCAGGAAGAACAACGGCATTCGCATCGTTCGGAGCATTTCCGTGGCCGCCAACCAGCCGGGAGCGGCCAGTCCCTCTGCAGCCGAATAGATGATGGCGTGATGGAAGACCACCAGCACGATCGCCATACCTCTGGCGGCATCAGGCCACTGAATTCGCTGTTGTGCGGCCACCGCTATCGGTGCTCTGCTCGCGCCCACGACTCTCCTTCGGTCTGCGGGAGAGTACCCCCCGAACGAGTGTAACGGGGTGTCGTTTCGCACGAACGGCAAGCCGCGAGCCCGGGAATGGGCTCGGAAGCCTGCTGTCGCGCGTCGATCCGGCGATTGGTGGGCTCAGGCGGCGCTGTTGGATCATTCTGATAAGCGACGAATAATTCGTGTCGATCGCGGAGATCCTCAGACAGGCACTCAGAACAGGGTGCACGCTCTGGTCACAACGACGAGTCGGGATAGCCCAGCATCCCTGCGATTCACTGGGCCGCCTATCAGAATCGAACTGATGACCTATTCATTACGAGTGAATCGCTCTACCAACTGAGCTAAGGCGGCGTGAGACCGAAGACTTCCTTGCGAATGTCGCGCGGTGACACAGCATCCAAGCTTAGTCGGTCGGGGAGGTCACGGTGTACAGCTCCCGGAAGGATTTGGCGACCCAGGCCGAGAGCGGGGTGCAATCATCCGCTTCGGCCCAGCACCGCCAAGCATGCCGGGTGGCGGCCATGGCGATCAGGGTGAGCAGTAGCGCCCGCTGGGCCAGGGCCCGGGGGGCCTCGCCGAGGTTCGGGTCGTCGGCGGTGAGCCGGCGCTCCACGATCTGCTGCAGGCTGGCTTCGAAGTTGCGCAGGGTGGCCATCCGCATGGTGAACAGGTGACTGTTGTCTTTCATCACCGCGCGACGTAGCTCGTGGATTTCGCGGTCGCCGTCGGTGTTCTGCAGGCTCCGGCCGATGAGGGTGGCCAGGTCGTTCATGACGTCGCCACCGTGGCCGCCGGTGATGAACCGTTCGATGTCGGCGTCGCAGGCCAACTCCAGTTCGTCGCCGACCAGGGCGGAATCCTTGGAGGCGAAGTAGTTGAAGAAGGTCCGCGGCGAGATCTCGGCCACCCGGCTGATCTCGTCGATGGTCACCTTGTCGATGCTCCGTTGGGCACAGAGGGTGAGCACCGCTCGCTGAATCTCCCGGCGGGTGGCCAGGCGTTTCCGCTCGCGCAGACCCGGTTCGTCAGGTGCGGCGGCCATGACTCAACACATCGGGTCGGCCGTGGGCACGGTGCCGTCGATGAGGTAGCTATCGACGGCGTCGTTCACGCAGGAGTTGGACTTGTTGTATGCGGTGTGGCCCTCGCCCTCGTAGGTAACGAGCTGGCCGCTGTCGAGCTGCTCGGCCAGGTTCTGCGCCCACACGTAGGGGGTGGCCGGGTCGTTGGTGGTGCCCACGACAAGGATCGGGGCGGTGCCGGGGGCGTGGATCTCCTGGCGTTCGCCGGTGAAGGCGTACGGCCAATTGGCGCAGGAGATGTCGCCGAAGGCCATGTACTTGCCGATGATCGGGGCGATCTGTTCGATCTGGGCGGCTTCGGCGCGCATGGCTGCGGGGTCGTCGTTGTAGGCGTAGTCCACGCAGTTGATGGCCATGAA
Organism: Cryobacterium sp. SO1; assembly: GCF_004210215.2. Taxonomy (NCBI): domain Bacteria; kingdom Bacillati; phylum Actinomycetota; class Actinomycetes; order Micrococcales; family Microbacteriaceae; genus Cryobacterium; species Cryobacterium sp. SO1. Next base: position 470,670 of record NZ_CP067394.1, on the reverse strand, counting down.
CGCCTCGGTGGAGTTGTCGGCGTAGCTGCCGTCTGGGTTGCGGCCGTTGTACCCGTCGGCGAATTGCATCGCGCCGTCGGCGCTGCCCTGCAGCACACCCTCGAACATGTCGCTGAGGTTGGGCCACGCTGTGGCCTGGTACAGCGGGTAGATGATCGCGGTGAGCAGCGCGTTTGCGCCGAGCTGGCGGCCGTCGGTGGCGGCGATCGGGCTGGCATCCACCGACGCCAGGAGGGCGCCGATCGTGGCCATGGCGTCGTCGACGGTGCCGTCGAACGGGCAGGCCGAGCCGGCCAGGCAGTCGGTGAGGTAGGCGCGCAGCGCGTTCTCAAAGCCCAGCGCCTGGGTGCTGGTCACCTCGAAGTTGCTGGTGGACGGGTCCAGCGCGCCGTCCAGCACGAGTCGGCCGACCTTGTCAGGGTACAGCTCGGCGTACGTGGCGCCCAGGAAGGTGCCGTAGGAGAAGCCCAGGTAGTTCAGTTCGGTGTCGCCGAGCACGGCGCGCATCAGGTCGAGGTCGCGGGCGGCGCTCTGGGTGTCGACCTCACCGAGCAGTGCCCCGGTCTTGTCGGTGCAGGCGGCCGCGAAGGCGGTGGCGCTGGTTTCCAGTTCCTGGATCCAGGCGTCGCTGCCGCGTTCGGCGTCGGCGATGCCGTACAGGTACTCGTCCATCTGGGCGGGTTCGTAGCAGGCCACGGCCGAGGACCTGCCGACCCCGCGCGGGTCGAACCCGACGATGTCGTAGCGTTCCTGCAACGCCGCGCTGGTGGCGTAGTCGACAGATTCCTTGACGAAGTCGTAGCCGGAGCCGCCTGGGCCGCCGGGGTTGACCAGCAGTGAACCAAGCCGGTCGCCGGTGGCCGGCTGGCGCACCAGGGCCAGGTCCACCGAGCCGGCGGCCGGGTCGTCCCAGTCCAGCGGGGTGGACACCGTGGTGCATTGCATGCCGTTGTCGCAGTCGGACCAAGCCAACACCTGGCTGTAGAACGAATCGAGCGACGCGTCGACCTTCTCGCCGGTGGGCGTGGAGGTGGACGGTGCGGGCTGCGGCATGAACCACGGTACGCAGCCGGTCAGGCCGAGCGCCACTGCCACCGCGGCCGCCATGGTCGTGAATACGCGAGAGCGCTTGGTCACTGGGTTCCTCTTCTCTGGTGCATCGTCAACCGGCTGCTGCGCCGTCACCGTCGGATCATCGATACCAGCATGGCCTCGAGGGCCAACGCCGGCGCCACGTTCGCTTCAATTCTCAGTCTGGCCAGGGCGATCGCATCCATCGTCGCCACCGTGGTCGCCGGCGGGCAGGCCCCGGCGGCGCGGCGCAACTCGGGCAGCAGTTCGAGGTTGATGATGGTGCTGTCCCGGCCCAGCTGCATCATCATCACGTCACGGTAGAGCGAGGTGAGGTCCACCAGGATACGATCGATGCCGTCGCGCAGGCTGCGGGTGGCGCGACGCTTCTGGTCGTCTTCGAGGTTCTTGATCTGGCTGCGCAGCGCTGGTGGCACCGACTGGCCGGGTTCCACGCCGAGCGAGCGCAGCACGCCCTCACGTTCGGCGGCGTCCCGCTCGATGGTGATCGCCTTGGCGTCGTCACCGGCGATGGCGAGCAGCCGGGCGGCGGCGTTGACCGCGCTGGACACCCCGGTGAGGCCGAGCGCGGCGCGGAGGGTTTCCTCGCGTCGGGTGCGGGCCTCGGCGTTGGTGGCCAGCCGCAGGGCCATGCCGATGTGGCTCTGCGCTTCACGGGCGGCCCGTTCGGCGACGGCCGGTTCCACCCCGGTGCGACGGATGAGCAGCTCGGCGACCGCGTCTATGCTCGGCACCCGCAGACGCACGGTGCGCACCCGGGAGCGGATCGTGGGCAGCAGGTCCGCCTCGCTGGGGGCGCAGAGGATCCACACGGTACGCTCCGGTGGCTCCTCGAGCGCCTTGAGCAGCACGTTGGAGGTGCGCTCCACCATGCGGTCGGCGTCCTCGACGACCACGACCCGGTAGCGGCCCACCGACGGGGAATACTGGGACCGGGCCACGGCTTCCTTGACGGAGTCCATCTTGATGATGACGCCCTCGGTGCTGAGCACGGTGAGGTCGGGGTGGGTGCGGGCGTCGACGAGCCTTTTCGTGGACTCGTCGCCCTGCACGGTGCCGGGGCTGAGCAGCGCGGTCGCGAACGCGAACGCGAGGTTGGAGCGACCGGAGCCGGGCGGCCCGGTGATCAGCCAGGCGTGGGTCATCGACGAGGAGGTGCTCGGGGCCGTGGCGGGGCCGGTCCGCGCGGCGGCGGCATCCGGGCGACCGGCACCGGCGGGCGCATCCGCGTCAGAATCGGGCCGATCCAGTGTGGCGACCGCTCCCGGGCGCTCGGCGGCGGCGCGGAAGATGGCGATCGCCTCTGCTTGACCCGTCAGGTCGTCCCACACTGCCATTCACCAAGGCTACCCGGAGCCGGTGACAAGACAGTGCCTCCTACGAGCTTGCACCGACTTGCCCGTTGACGCCCCCACACTGCCCACGAAAGGGCATCAACTGGAGACTCACCCGGGTGCGCGCCCACGAGTTGCCAGTTGAGGCCACCTCAACAGTCTGGAACGGCGCGAACTGGCTTTTCACCTGCTTGCCACTCGCAATGCAACCTCGCAAGATCGGCCAAGGCACCCCGTGCAATGAGCCGAAGCGGCAGGGCGCGGGTGATCCGGCACGGCGCGGTGCGGCAGCGTCTAGGAGGCGGGCGCGTCAGCCGAGGCTGACAGTTCCGTCTTCGCCGATCTGCCAGCCGGGGTTGTGCGCGATCTCCCAAATGATGCCGCCGGGGGCTCGCACGTGGGCGTGGAAGATCCCGCCGAAGGCGCCCGGCCGAGGCGCTTTGATCACAGTGCCGCCGACGGCGGTCATAGCGACGACGACGGCGTGCACTTCGGCTGGGCTGTCCACGTTGTGCGACAGGGTCACCCCCGAAACCGACCCGTGGCTCGGCCCGGTGCCCAGGTCCTCGGCAAACTTGTGGGCGTCGAAGAGGCCGAGCACGGCGCCAGGGGCCACCTGGAAGAAGATGATCTCGCCGGGCACGTCGATCAGCGGCACCCAGCCCAGGGCAGCGACGTAGAACACGCGCGCCGCATCCAGATCCGGTGTGGCGACGGTGATGAAGTGCACGTTCTGCTTCATGGGCGCGCGGCGTTCAGCTGAGCAGGGCGGCGACGCGGGTACGGATGAGCGCGGCCAGCTCGTCGCTCGGCAGCGACGCATCCAGCACCAGGAAACGGTTCGGTTCGGCGGCGGCGAGGTCGAGGAAGGCGGCGCGCACCCGGGCGTGGAACTCGCCCTTCTCGGCTTCGAGGCGGTCGAAGACCTTGTCGGCGGCGTCGAGGCGTGTGCGCGCGGCGTTCTCGTCGAGGTCGAGCAGCAGCGTGAGGTGCGGCAGCAGCCCCTCGACCGCCCAGAGCGAGAGGTCGCGCACCTCGGTGCCACCGAGCACCCGGCCGGCGCCCTGGTAGGCCACGGAGGAGTCGAGGTAACGGTCCTGCAGGACGATCTCACCGCGGGCCAGGGCCGGGCGCACCAGCGTGGCGACGTGCTGAGCCCGGTCGGCGGCGTAGAGCAGGGCCTCGGCGCGGGGCGACACCTCACCGCGGTGATGCAGCACGATCTCTCGGATGGCGACGCCCACCTCGGTGCCGCCGGGTTCGCGGGTGCGCACCACCGTGCGCCCCTGGGCCTGAAGCCATTCGCCGAGCAGCTGCGCCTGGGTGCTCTTGCCCGACCCGTCGCCACCCTCGAGGGTGATGAACAGGCCGGGCGTCACGGCATCCGTCACGACTGCGAAGCCTGGGCTGCCTTCGCGGCTGCGGTGGCCGCCCGGGTGGCGGCGGCCTTCGCGGCGGTCGCGGCCTTCTGCTCCGGGGTGCGCTCTACGCGCACGGCGGGGCCCAGGCCGGCCGTGGAGGTGCCGGTCTTCTTGGCCGGAGCCCGCTTGGCGGCGGTCTTCGTCGTAGCGCCGGCCTTCTTGGCCGGAGCTTTCTTGGCAGCGGGCTTCTTGGTAGCCGGCTTCTTGGCGGGAGCCTTCTTCGCAGCGACCCCACGCTTGACGACGGGACCCTTGGCGCGCTTGTCGGCGAGCAGCTGCACGGCACGCTCGTAGTCGACCTCTTCGACGCTCTCGGCCTTGGGGATCGTGGCGTTGGTGATGCCGTCCGTCACATAGGCGCCGAACCGGCCGTCCTTGATCTTGATGGCCTTGCCGCTCTCCGGGTCGGGCTCGTCGAAGTCCTTCAGCGCGCTCGAGGCCCGGCGGGCGCCGTACTTGGGCTGCGCGTACAGCTCGATGGCGCCGGCCAGGTCGATCTCGAAGATCTGGTCTTCGCTGGTGAGCGAACGGGTGTCGACCCCCTTCTTGAGGTACGGGCCGAACTTGCCGTTCTGGGCGAGGATCTCGGTTTGCGTCTCGGGGTCGAGGCCCACGACGCGGGGCAGGTTCAGCAACGCCAGCGCGGTATCGAGGTCGACGGTGGCCAGGTCCATCGACTTGAACAGCGATGCCGTGCGGGGCTTCACCGCGGCGGCGGCCTTCTTGGCCGGAGCCTTGCGCTTGGGCTTGGTGGCGGCGGCAGCGGAGGCGGCCGGCGCTCCGGAGTCGGCCAGCGAGGTGACTTCGCCGGTGAGCGGGTCGATGGACTCGCCGGGTCCGTCGGTGTCGGCGGGCGGCTCGAGTTCGGTCACGTACGGGCCGAAGCGACCGTCCTTGGCGACGATCTCCTTGCCGTTGTCGGGGTTCACGCCGATGACGCGGTCGGTGACGACCGGGGCATCCACGAGTTCACGGGCCTTGGCCGGGGTGAGCTCGTCGGGGGCCAGGTCCGGCGGGATGTTCACCCGACGGGGCGTGGCATCCGGGTCGGCGGTGGGGTTGGCGACCTCGAGGTAGGGGCCGTACTTGCCGATGCGCAGGGTGATGTCGTCGACGATGTGGATCGAGTTGATCGTGCGGGCGTCGATCTCGCCGAGGTTGTCGACAACCTGGCGCAGGCCCCGGTGCTTTTCGGACCCGAAGTAGAAGCTGGTCAGCCAATCCACCCGGTCCGCGGTGCCGCCGGCGATGCGGTCGAGGTCGTCTTCCATTTCGGCGGTGAAGTCGTACTCCACCAGGTCGGAGAAGAATTCCTCCAGCAGGCGCACGACCGAGAACGCGATCCAGTTGGGGATCAGGGCCTGGCCGCGCGGGGTGACGTAGCCGCGGTCGGTGATCGTGGAGATGATCGACGCGTAGGTGGACGGGCGGCCGATGCCGAGCTCTTCGAGCTTCTTCACCAGGCTGGCCTCGGTGTAGCGGGCCGCCGGGGTGGTTTCGTGGCCCTTGGCCTCCACCTCGACGAGGGTCAGCGACTGACCCTCTTCCAGCGGCGGCAGCTTCGACTCGGTCGGGTCGGTGGGGGCGTTGCGCTCTTCGTCCTTGGACTCCTCGTACGCGAGCATGAAGCCGCGGAAGGTGATCACGGTGCCGCTGGCGGCGAACTCGGCGAGCGCCTCAGTGGCGGCAGGGTGCGCAGCCTGGCCGGTGGGGCCCGCGGCGATGGTCACCGACGCGGTCGAACCGGTCGCATCCGCCATCTGGCTGGCGACGGTGCGCTTCCAGATCAGGTCGTACAGCTTGAAATCGTTGCCGCGCAGGCTGCTGGACAGCGACGCCGGGGTGCGGAAGGTGTCACCGGACGGGCGGATGGCCTCGTGGGCCTCCTGGGCGTTCTTGCTCTTGCCCTTGTACAGGCGAGGGTTCTCCGGCACGGTCTCCGCGCCGTAGAGCGACGCGGCCTGCTTGCGCGCTGCGGTGATCGCCTGCTGCGACAGCGACGGCGAGTCGGTACGCATATAGGTGATGTAGCCGTTTTCGTACAGGAACTGGGCCACGCTCATGGTCTGCCGGGCGGTGAAGCGCAGCTTCCGCGCCGCCTCCTGCTGCAGGGTGGAGGTGGTGAATGGTGCGGCGGGGCTGCGGCGGTAGGGCTTGGAGGCGACCTTGGTGACCGTGATCGGCACGCCGGGCACCTTGAGGGCGTCGACGAGGGCAAGGGCGGATGCCTCGTCAAGGGTGGCCGCGACGACCTTGGGCTTGAGCTTGCCGGTGTCTTCGAAGTCGCTGCCGGTGGCGATGCGTTCACCGCCGAGGCGCACGAGCTTGGACTGGAAGCCGTTCTCGGCGGAAGCGCCGGGCGCGAGCTGGGCAATGAGGTCCCAGTAGCCGGCGGAGACGAAGGCGAGGCGTTCGCGTTCCCGGTCGACGACGAGGCGAGTGGCGGCGGACTGCACCCGGCCGGCGGACAGGCCGGGGCCCACCTTGCGCCAGAGCACGGGCGAGATCTCGTAGCCGTAGATGCGGTCGAGGATGCGACGGGTTTCCTGCGCGTCGACGAGGGCGGTGTCGAGGTCGCGGGTGTTGTTGGTGGCCGCGATGATGGCGTCCTTGGTGATCTCATGGAACACCATCCGCTTGACCGGCACCTTGGGCTGGAGGACCTGCAGCAGGTGCCAGGCGATGGCCTCGCCTTCGCGGTCCTCATCAGTTGCGAGGAGGAGTTCGTCGGCGTTCTTCAGAGCTCGTTTGAGGTCGCTGACGGTTTTCTTCTTGGCGTCGGAGACCACGTAGTACGGTTCGAAGCCGTTGTCGACGTCGACGGAGAACTTGCCGAGCGGGCCCTTCTTGAGCTCCGGCGGCAGATTCTTGGGCTCGATCAGGTCTCGGATGTGTCCGACCGACGACAAAACCTCGTATCCGTCGCCCAAATAGGCGGCGATCGACTTCATCTTCGTCGGCGACTCGACAATGACCAGCTTCTTAGTGCCTGGCACCAGACTCCTCTTTATAGGTAACGGTCTGTGTAACGACCAAGCCACACCATACACACAGGAATCGAGTGCGCGCCGACCACCACGGCGCCGGAGCGCCCCGAATCGCCTCCACGGTAGCTCGCCTGCGGCGCAGTGCAAGGGCTGAAACGGATGTGCGCACATCTTCCCTATCCGTGTGGCACGGCCGCGCGACACGCGCCCGGCCCGACCCAGGTTTGCGGATTGGGGGTTGCCTCCGCAGGGCACAGACGCACAATAGAGACATGGTTACTGCAGCGCAGGGCACGTACACCGCAAAACTGACGGACGGCCCCCTCGAAGGAAAGACCGTCACCACCGAGTTCCTCGAGTCGGGGGATCCCCGGCCGCGGCTCGAAATCCCCGCCGACTCGCACGGCAAGCGTTACCTCTATGCGCGAGCAGCCGGCCTGGAGTTCGATTCCGCCGAGCATCCCGACCAACCGTCCGCTGTGGACTACCGCTACCTCGAAGCGCTCTTCGACACTCCCCCGGCGTCCAGCTAGGGTGCCGGCCCGGCTCGCGCCCTTGAGCTGATCGGGAACACGCCCACCGTGCGAGCAACCGTCACGGTGGCAATCAGTCCGTCGACCGTGCAGGCGGCCAGGCGGGCCCCGTTCAGCTCTGCGGCCCGCGCCGCCGTGTCGCAGGGCACCCCCGGGATGAGGCCGGAGGCGATATCGGCCGCGGCGAGCGCCGCCGCATCCGCGGCACCCTGCACGGATTGATGGGCCGGCAGCAGCGCCAACACCGGTACGAGCACGGCGGTCAGGGTGACGAGCGCGCCGACTAGCGCGACCGCGAGCACCGAACCGGAGCCGCGTTCGGAGCTGCCCGGCACGAGGGACCGCGCCGGTCCCCGCGTCGCAAGTCGGCGGGTCAGAAGTCCCCGCATCACGGGTCGGCGCTCGCTGGTCGGCGCGTCACGGGTCGGCGCGTCACGGGTCGGCGCGTCACGGGTCGGCGCGTCACGGGTCGGCGCTCGCGGTGTCGCTGGCAAGGGCGCAGGACCGTGCGCCGAGGGTGAGGCCCGCGGCGGCGAAGGGCGCGAAGGCGCTCGGCGCGCTGAGCCTGGCGCAGACGAACTCCCCCTGCCGCTCCTCGGCGAGGACCGCGCCTGGGGCCACGGCGACCAGCAGCCCGGTCGCCGAGCCCGCACCGTCGCCGCGGGCCAGCAGTCGGGCCACGTCGGCTGCGGCATCCGACATGCGCACCTGCTGGCCCATCACCTGCACGGCGCCCAGACACAACGCCAGCACCATGAGCACGGCGGGGAGCGCTGCGGCGAACTCGGCGGTGATGCTGCCCCGGTCGCGGGGCTGCCCGCCCGCCGACCAGTCAGGGCGGAGTGCGCCGGAGCGCTCAGCCCACCGTGAGCGCACTGCGCACCAGGTCGGTGAGGATGCCGCGCACCTCGTCGCCGCGCAGGATCACGATGAGCAGGCCGGCAAACCCCACCGCGGCCATGGTCGCGACGATGTATTCGGCCGTGGCGGCACCGCGGTCTTCCCTCATGCGCCGGAGGGCGCGAAAGGTGTTGGAGCGCACCGTGCGGGTGCGCACGAGTCCGTTGCGGATCCCGGTGCCCACGCTGGGATGGTGCCCTGGCGATGCGGCGACGCGGGCGGCCGTCTCGTCCTTTCCGGTGTTCGCCTTGGCTTGAACGTCGTGCTCGATCGGCGGTACAGAAGAGCTGGTGAGGATAGACATGGTGAATCTCCTTTCGCGTGCGATACGCGGTGCAAGCGGCGCGAGTGCAGCCAGCCTGCCCTGGCGCAGCCGTCCGCGCAGGCGGGGTCGGCCCTGCGGTGCACAGTTCGTCGACACGCCAGGCTGTGGAGGAGGGCCATCGGTGAACACCGAGAGCGTCAGGTGAGTGATCCACCTCGTCCGTGGTCGCCCAGCGGGGGAGCACCGACACCTCCCCACCCGGACTCGCCCCGGGCGGGAGCGCCGACGCCGTCAATCGAAGCTGCCGAGGGTGGCGGAGAGGACGCTGAGCAGTAGCGGCGCCACGCCCACGAGCATGAACGCGGGCAGTACGCAGACGCCGAGGGGAATCATCACGACCACGGCTAAGGTCTCGGCGCGCTGGCGACCGTCGGTTCGGGCGTCCCTGCGCAGCTGCTCCGCCTCGCTGCGCAGCAGTTCGGCGGCGGGCACGCCGGCGCGGGCGGAGAGGGTGAGCACCCGGTCGATCACCGCATCGGTGGCGGTATGGTCGACGCCGGGGGTGCGCAGCCCGAAGCGTTCGGCGCTGTGCCTGGCGGTGCGGCGGGCGCCGTCGAGGGAGCCGCCGCCCGTCATGCCGATGGCGGTGAGGTCGAGCTCCAGCCCCGGCGCGGGGCCGCCAGCCTGGGCGCGGCGCACCAGTCGACGGTTCCAGCGGGCAGCGGCGAGCATCAGCACCGAACCCGTGGACAGGCAGGCCAAGCCTGGACCGGTGAAGAACAGGGTGCGCAGGGTGTCGAAGCCCATCAGGCTGCCGAACAGCAGCGCCACCAGGGGTAGCACCATCACCAGGTGGGCGGTGGCGCGCGGGCCGGTGAGGGCCACGGTGAGGTCGCGGTGCAGCTGGCCGAGCTCCCGGAACGCGGCGGCGAGGTCGCGCAGGCAACCCGACAGGGGCGCGCCGGCGCGGGTGGCGACATCCCACGCCGCGGCGAGCGCCCGCCAGGCGTCGGCAAGCTGGTCGGGCAGCCCGGCGGCCGCCTCGGCGAGGGCGTCGGCGACGTTGTCGCCGTTGCGCGCGGCGCGGCCCGCGGCGGCCAGGATACTGTGCTGCGCCCGGTCGGTCTCGGCCTGAGCCCGCGCTCGGCGGGACAGCAGTGGCCGGGCTGCCTCGACCGGCGTCGCCCCATGCGAGGGTTCCGCCCCGGCTGCTGGCTCGGTCCGTGGCGGCCAGGCGTCGGCGGTTGGCGACGACCGCTCAGGTGCAGCGGGCGGCGCGGACGGCAGCAGGTAGTCCCAGACCGACACCGGCGACACCCCGGCAGCCAGCAGCACCGCGAGCCGCTCGGCCACCCGGGCCACTTCCTCGATCGGCGGGATCTGTGGCGGGCGGCTCATGCGGGCACTGTGCTGAGCCGGTCGGCCGGGTCGAGCACGAACCTGCCTACCTGCGCGAGCCGCCGGAGTCCGCCGCGCCGTTCCAGGTGCAGTACCAGATTGATCGCGCTCACGGTCTGCCGGGCGACAGCTGCGGGGCTCATGCCCGCCAGCGCGCCGAGCGCCTCGAGCCGGGCGGGCACGTCGGCCAGCGAGTTGGCGTGCAGGGTGCCGGCACCGCCGTCGTGGCCGGTGTTCAGCGCGGCCAGCAGCTCGCGGATCTCCACGCCCCGGCATTCGCCGAGTACCAGCCGGTCCGGGCGCATCCGGAGGGCCTCACGCAGCAGGCTGTCCAGGCCGATGCGCCCGGCACCCTCGAGATTGGCCTGGCGGGATTCCAGGGCCACGACGTGCGGGTGCGCGATGCGCAGCTCCGCGACGTCCTCGATGGCCACGATTCGCTCGGCCGCGGGCGCCTCGCCCAGCAGTGCGGCGAGCAAGGTGGTCTTGCCGCTGCCGGTGGCGCCGGTGACCAGCAGGTTCTCTCGGTCGTGTACCGCCGCGCGCAACCGGCCGAGCTGGGCGGTGGCGGCGTTCCCCTGGCCGAACAGGCCTCCGGCCGCGAGCGCATCGAGGCTGAGGCGCTCGGCCCGCGGCAACCGGATCGACAGCAGGGTCCCCGTGCTCGACACCGGCGGCAGCACGGCGTGCACCCGGATGCCGTCGGCCAGCCGCACGTCGACGCAGGGGCTGGCTTCATCGATGTGCCGGCCGCCGAGGGCGATCAGCCGCACCGCCAGGTCCCGGATGCCGCGCTCGTCGCTGTGCCAGTCCGGCGCGGGCACCAACCCGTCACCGGCGTCCAGCCAGAGGCCGGCATCACCGTTGACGAAGAGGTCGGTGACGGCGGGGTCGCGGGCGAATCGAGTGAGCGGGCCGAGCAGCGAGAGGTCGATGCGGGCGGGCGGCACCGGAGTCCGAGCGTGGCCCCAGGCTGGGTCGCGACCACGACCCAGCGCGGGGTCCCGGATGCTGACGTCGGGGTCGCTGATGTCGGGTTCGCACGCACGGCCGAGTTCGGTGCCGCTGACGGGGCCCGGATGCGGGCCGGCGCTGACGATGAGGGTGCTGGACCGGTTGAGAAAGGATGGCACCGCGACGTAGGGCTCTGGCATGCGGGCACGCTACCGCCGGGCGCGCTTTGGTGCGGGCGGCATCCGTTTTGGTTCGGCGACGTCGTCGAGGGCCGACTGTGGAGGAGCGGCAACAGCGATCGCTGGGCACGATGGCATGGCGGCGTGGGGACTCATCGCTGGGGCTCGACGATCGCGACCAGGGCATGGGGCCACGCACACCTCGAGGATCCGGGGCTGATACAACTGTTGCCCGACCGGACTCCCGCGCCTGGCGTGCGGGGCGCAGATGTCCGAACGGGCAACAGTGTGCCTGGAGGGGCTCATGCAGCGGTGACGCGGTACGGCTGGTCACACAGGTGCCCGGTTCGCATGGGAGATGCGAGAGCCGGGCGGGGAAAGCGCGTGTGCCGATGCAAGACACCGGACGTGCTGTTAAAAGAGGGGGGGCGGCACCTATTGGGGGGAACAGGTGCCGCCTCGGCAGTGCATCGATTGGGGGGAACCAACGCACTACAGGTCAAAACTTTCGTTCAGACATTGATAATCATACTGGGGAAAAACAGATGCGCAAGTCCTCCGGGTCCCCCTAAATGAGGACATAAAAAGAAGTGCCAGTGAGAACCGTTTTTCCAAAATACCCCGGGCAGAAATTCGGTGCTTCTTCCGCGAGAAATTGCTCTCTAAACGGCTGGGTGCGCCGTGTAGGGTTCAGGGACGGGGCAGCCGCGGCGCCCCACACCGCCTGAAGTCGCAAAGGAGCGAACCATCATGAGCGTGCAAATCGACCATCTTCTCCACGAAACCCGCCGATTCCCGCCCTCGCCAGAATTCGCCGCGTCTTCGGTGGCCACCGAGGCGCTGTACACCGATGCCACAGCAGATCGCCTTGGTTTCTGGGCCGAGCAGGCTCGCGACCTGCTGCACTGGCACAAGCCGTTCACCCGCACGCTGGACTGGACCAATCCCCCGTTCGCGAAATGGTTCGACGACGGCGAGCTCAACGTGGCGTACAACTGCCTCGACCGGCACGTGCTCGCCGGCAACGGCGACCGCATCGCGCTGCACTGGGAGGGCGAGCCGGGCGACTCCCGCGCGATCAGCTACGCGCAGCTCACCACCGAGGTCAAGCGGGCCGCGAACGTGCTCCTCGGGCTCGGCGTGCGGGCCGGTGACCGGGTCGCGATCTACCTGCCGATGATCCCCGAGGCGGTCGTGGCCATGCTCGCCGTCGCTCGGATCGGCGCCGTGCACTCGGTGATCTTCGGCGGCTTCAGCGCCGAGAGCCTGCGCTCCCGCATCGACGACGCCGAAGCGGTGGTCGTGATCACCGCCGACGGCGGCTACCGCAAGGGCCGCGCCACCCCGCTCAAGCCAGCGGTCGACGCCGCCCTGGCCAGCAATGATTCGAGCGTGCACACCGTGCTCGTGGTGGAACGCACCGGCGGCGACGTGGAGTGGAACGAACGCGACAAGTGGTGGCATGAGGAACTCGCCGGCGTCCCCGACGAGCACGAGGCCCAGCCGTTCCCGGCCGAGAACCCGCTGTTCATCCTCTACACCTCTGGCACCACCGGCAAGCCCAAGGGGATTCTGCACTCCAGCGGCGGCTACCTCACCCAGGTGGCGTTCACCCACAAGAACGTCTTCGACCTCAAGCCCGAGAAGGACGTCTTCTGGTGCACAGCCGACGTGGGCTGGATCACCGGGCACAGCTACGTGGTTTACGGACCGCTGGCCAACGGCGCCACCCAGGTGCTTTACGAAGGCACCCCCGACACCCCGCACCCCGGCCGGTGGTGGGAAATCATCGAAAAGTACAAGGTGAGCATCCTCTACACGGCGCCCACCGCCATCCGCACGTTCATGAAGATCGGCCGGCAGGAGCCGCAGAAGTTCGACCTGACCAGCCTGCGCCTGCTCGGTTCAGTGGGCGAGCCGATCAACCCGGAGGCCTGGATGTGGTACCGCGAGGTGGTCGGCAACCAGCTCGCCCCGGTGGTGGACACCTGGTGGCAAACGGAGACCGGCGCGATCATGATTTCGGCGCTGCCCGGCCTCACCGAGGCCAAGCCGGGCGCGGCCCAGGTCGCCATCCCGGGCATCTCCATCGACGTGATCGGCGAGGACGGCGAACACGTGGGGCACGGCAACGGTGGCCTGCTCGTGGTCACCGAACCTTGGCCGTCGATGCTGCGCGGCATCTGGGGCGACCCGGAGCGGTACATCGAGACCTACTGGGAGAAGTTCCAGGATGCCCCGGACGGGCCGCTGTACTTCGCCGGCGACGGCGCCCGGCTCGACCGTGACGGCGATATCTGGCTGCTCGGCCGGGTGGACGACGTGATGAACGTGTCCGGGCACCGACTGTCCACGGCCGAGATCGAATCGTCGCTGGTGGCGCACGGCGTGGTCGCCGAGGCCGCGGTGGTGGGCGCACACGACGACACCACCGGGCAGGCCGTCGTGGCGTTCGTGATCATCAAGTACAGCCAGACGGATGCGGCGAGCCACGCCGACATCAGCGCCGTGCTGCGTGCCCACGTGACGTTGCAGATCGGGGCGATCGCCCGGCCGCGCGAAATCCACATCGTGACCGAGCTGCCCAAGACCCGCTCGGGCAAGATCATGCGGCGCTTGCTGCGCGACGTCGCGGAGGGCCGCGAGATCGGCGACACCACCACGCTCGCCGACACCTCGATCATGCAGATCATCTCGGCAAGCATGCGCTAATTCCCCCACGCGAACTGTGAGTTAAGCACCTTCCGGGGGCCCGGATAGGTGCTTTTCTCACAGCTCGCGGATGTGGGGCGTTCGGGAAACGTTCACGAACGGCACCTACGGTGGGCCGAATGTCTCGAGATATCTCCCGCGACCGCATGGGCGGGCTCGACGCCCTGCGCGGGGTCGCCGCCGTGATCGTGCTCGTGCACCACGTGTCGATGACCGCGCCGTCCATCTCGGCCGCGTACTCCTCGAGCGCGAACGTGGCGGTCTTCTCCCCCGCCTGGTGGGTCACGCAGTCGCCGCTGAAGATCCTCGTCGCCGGCCCGGAGTTCGTTCTGGTGTTCTTTGTGCTCAGCGGTTTCGTGCTCGTGCTCAGCCCGCTGCGCCGCTTCCCCTGGGTCCGTCGGCCCACCCCCGCCGACACCGGAGGCCCGGTCGGCGCCGACTCCCCCACAGCGGAGACCGCCTCCGCAGCTTCCGTCACGCCCGCATCCGCCGCAGCTCGCGCCGGGCATCCGGCCGCCGCGGAGGCGCAGATCGCCGGCTACGACTGGCTGGCCTACTACCCGCGCCGCATCGTGCGGCTGGCGATCCCCGTGCTCGTGTCGGTGGTCCTGGCCGCGCTGTGGATCCTGATCGTGCCGCGCACCGTGAACGGCGACGGCGGCGCGTGGATGGCGAAGCAGGGCAGCCCCGACCTCGGCCTCGGCAACCTGCTGCGCGAGGCCAGCATCGTGGGCATCACCGGCCGCCCCGACGTCAACCCGCCGCTCTGGTCGCTGGCGTGGGAGATGTGGTTCTCCCTGCTGCTGCCGGTCGGCGTGATCCTGGCCGTGGCCACCCGCCGGTGGACCCTGGCCTGGGTGGCGGTGCTGCTGGCCGTGGCCACCGCGGGGTACCTGCTCGGCATCGAAGGGCTGATGTACCTGCCCGCGTTCGGCCTGGGCGCGCTGCTCGCCGCCAACCACGGCGCTCTCCTGGCCGGCACCACCCGACTGGCCCGGCGCCGCGGCGGCACCCTGGTCTGCGCCGCGCTCACGGCTCTCGGGCCGGTGTTGCTCATCGGCTACTGGCTGCTGCGGCCGGTTCTCACCGAGCCGTGGAACGATGTGGCGCTGGCCCTGCGGGTGCCGGGCGCTGCGCTGATCGTGGCATCCGTGGCGCTCTGGCCGCCGGTGCAGCGGATGCTCAGCGGCCGCCTGCTGGCCTGGCTCGGCACGATCAGCTTCAGCCTGTACCTCGTGCACTTCCCCGTGGTGGTGACGTTCGGGCAACTGTTCGGGCCCCAGCACTGGTGGTGGGGCGCACTGATCTCGGTGCCGCTGAGCCTCGTGCTGGCCCAGCTGATGTACCGCTGGGTGGAACGGCCCGCGCAGACGCTGGCGACCCGGGTAGGGGCCGCGTTCTCGGCCGGGCATCCGCGCCCCGAAAGTGTATCCGCGGCGTAACAAACGCTCGCGAACTGTGAGTTAAGCCCCAGAAATCCGAGGATTCTGGGGCTTAACTCACAGTTCGCGAGATGGCGAGTGCGGGCTAGGCGAAAGAGACGATGAGCTCCACCTCGACGGGCGAGTCCAGCGGCAGCACGGCCACGCCCACGGCGGAGCGGGCGTGCACGCCGAGGTGTCCGAAGATCTCGCCGAGCACCTCGGAGGCGCCGTTGACCACACCGGGCTGGCCGGTGAAGTCGGGGGCGGATGCGACGAAGCCGGTGACCTTGACCACCCGGGTGATCCGGTCCAACGACCCGATCACGCTCTGGATGGCCGCGAGCGCGTTCAGCGCGCACTGCCGGGCGTACTCGCGCGCGTCGGCGGCCGGCACCAGGCCGTGGCCGTCACCGACCTTGCCGGTGGCGGGCAGCGCACCGGACACCATCGGCAGCTGGCCGGAGGTGTACACCAGCGACCCGCTCACAACGGCGGGCACGTACGAGGCCACCGGCGGCACGACCGACGGCAGATCGATGCCCAGTTCGGCCAGACGAGCCGCTATCTGGGACATGGTCATGCTCCTTCCGCGCCGGCGACCGGACGCTTGAGGTAGGCGACGAGTCCTCCCTCGGGGCCGGTGACGACCTGCACGAGTTCCCAGCCTTCCGACCCCCAGTTGTTGAGGATGGCGGCTGTGTTGTGGATCATCAGCGGGGTGGTGAGGTACTCCCAGGCAATCATGCGGCTCCGATTCAGGCGGTTTTTCAGGCTTTGTCCCTTACGCTCAATTGTATGTCTGCCAAAAATCGTACGGTTAGTGGAGCCCTCGGCGGCCTCCTGGGCTTTATCGGGATGAGCGCCGTCGCCGGCGTCCTCGTCACGGTCGCCGTCACCCCCGCTCTCGCCGTTTCGGGCATGACGGCCACCAACACGATCAACGTGTTCGAGAGCCTGCCCAACTATCTCAAGGTGGATCAGCTCTCCCAGAAAAGCACCATCTACGCCCTCGACGGCAACGGCTCCCCGTTCGCGCTGGCCTCGTTCTACGACCAGAACCGGGTCGAGGTGCCGATCGACAGCATGAGCCAGTTCGTGCAGGATGCCGCGGTTGCCGGCGAGGACCCCCGCTTCTACGAGCACGGCGGCGTTGACCTGCAGGGCACCATCCGCGGCGCCCTCTCCACCGTCACCGGCGGCGGCACCCAGGGTGGTTCATCCATCACCCAGCAGTACGTCAAGAACGTTCTCGTGCAGAAGTGCGAGGTTCTTACCGCCCAGGACGAGCTCGACGCCTGCTACGACGAGGCCACCGAGACCTCCCCGGAGCGCAAGCTCAAGGAGATGCGCCTGGCCATCGGTGTGGAAAAAGAATACAGCAAGCTCGAGATTCTGCAGGGTTACCTCAACATCACCCTGTTCGGCGGCAGCGTGTACGGCATCGAAGCCGCCGCCGGGTACTACTTCAACACCACCGCGGCGAACCTCACCCCGTCGCAGTCGGCCAGCCTCATCGCGATCGTGAACAACCCGGAGAAGTTCCGCCTGGACACGCCGGAGAGCGAAGCCAACGGCGCCGCCAACGGGTACGCCGCCAACAAGGAACGCCGCGACTACATCCTCGGCGAGATGCTCCAGTACAAGAAGCTGAGCCAGGCGGACTACGACGCCGCCATCGCCTCGCCCATCGAGCCCACCATCACCGAGCCGAGCACCGGATGCCAGACCGCCGGCGGCAGCGCCTATTTCTGTGACTACGTCACCCACGTGCTCAAGAGCGACCCCACCTTCGGCGAAGACGAAGACACCCGCATGATGAACTTCCGTCGCGGCGGCTACGACATCTACACCACCCTCGATCTGGACCTTCAGCTGGCCACTGAGAACACCATGACCGAGAACGTGCCCCAGACCTTCGGCGGCTGGGACGTGGGCGCCGTGGCCACCAGCGTGGAGGTGGGCACCGGTCGGGTGCTCACGATGGCGCAGAACAAGACCTACAGCCAGGACCCCGAAGTGCAGGCCCTCGGCGCCCAGTACTCCGGCATCAACTACAACACCGACTTCAGCCAGGGCGGCTCCTTGGGATTCCAGCCTGGCTCGACCTACAAGGTCTTCACTCTCGCCGAATGGCTGAAGGAGGGTCACGCGCTCAACGAGCGGGTCGATTCGGCCCGCAAGTCAGATTGGGGCACCTTCCAGGACTACTGCAGCGGCCCGCAGACCTTCCCCGGTTACAACCCGAAGAACGACGCGAACGAGCCCGGCACCAACTACAGCGCCCTGCAGTCGACCATCGACTCCATCAACACCGGCTTCCTGGGCATGGCCAAGAAGCTCGACCTCTGCAAGATCCGCGACACCGCCGAATCGTTCGGGGTGCACCGGGGGGATGGCGACCCGCTGGAGAAGGGTGCCTCCTCGGTGCTCGGCACCAACGAGGTCGCACCGCTGAGCATGGCGGTGGCCTTCGCCGGCATCGCCAACAAGGGCAACACCTGCTCGGCGGTCGTCATCGATCGCATCGTCGGCCCTGACGACACCGAGATCGCCCCGCCCGCCTCTACCTGCACCCAGTCGGTCGAGCCGTCTGTCGCCGCCGGCATGGCGTACGCCATGAAGCGGGTGCTCACTGAGGGCTCCGCCGCCCAGTCCTACGGCGACACGTCCCCTCGGGTGCCGATGATCGGTAAGACCGGAACCACCGACGGCGCCAAGGACACCTGGATGAGCGGCGCGAGCTCCAAGGTCGCCACCGTCGTGGGTGTCGTCAGCGTCACCGGCGATGCCAACCAGCGCTCCAGCAAGTACGCCTTCGACAGCGGTTCCGCCGCCACCGCCCGGCACCGGATGTGGCCGGAGATCATGAGCGTCGCCAATGCCAAGTACGGCGGAGACGAGTTCGACGAGGCGTCCACCAACGTCATTCAGGGGGCACAGGTCGCCGTTCCCGACGTGCGTGGTCAGTCCGTGGAGGATGCGAAGAGTGCGCTCGAGGGGGCCGGCTTTGAGGTCGCCGACGGCGGCGTGACCGATTCAGAGCTGCCCGCGGGCACGGTCGCCCGAACCGATCCGGCTGGGGGATCCCAGGCCAGCAGTGGCGCGACAATCACGGTGTATTCCAGTAACGGCGCCCAGGGGCTGCTGCCGGATGTCGCGGGGCAGACCCTCGACCAGGCCAGGGCCACGCTCGCCGGCTTCAACGTCGTGGTTACCGACCAAGCCGTCACCGACCCCGGCCAGAACAACAAGGTGCTTTCGATGAGCCCGGCGGCCGGCACGGCCGCCACCACGGGCAGCACCGTCACCGTGGTGGTCGGCAAGCAGCAGGGAGCGGCAGGTTGAGCACCGCACGCGCCGTCGTCGCCTCGGCTTCAGCCGTAGCGGCGGCCGGGCTGGCCGCTTTCGCCTGGGGCTCGCTCATTGAGCGCCGCCGGTTCACCCTGCGTGAGGTCACCGTTCCGGTGCTCGCGCCGGGCTCCGACCCGATCAAGGTGCTGCACCTGTCCGACCTGCACATGGCTCCGTGGCAGCGCGACAAACAGGACTGGGTGCGCGGCCTGGCCGCGTTGAAGCCCGACCTGGTCGTGAACACCGGCGACAACCTGGGTCACGAAGACGGCATCGCGGGTGTGGAGTACGCCCTCGAACCGTTCACGGGCATCCCAGGCATCTTCGTGAACGGCTCGAACGACTTCTTCGGCCCACAGCCGAAGAACCCGTTGAAGTACTTCGGCGGCCCGTCGACGCTGCGCACCCGGCACGCAGAGCTCGACACCGACGACCTGCACCGGGTGTTCGCCGACCTCGGCTGGACCGACCTGAACAACTCCGCCGAGGCGCTGGACATCAACGGCACCCACTTGGAGATGTTCGGGGTCGACGATCCGCACATCCGCCGCGACCGGCTGGACCTGATCACCGGCGCCATCGACGAGATGCGCGGCAACGACCCGCTCACCGAGGAGACCTGGCCGGACCCCGAAGAACCGACCGGCCCGCGCTCCACGCTCACCGTGGGCGTCGTGCACGCGCCCTACCAACGGGTGCTCAACTCGTTCGTGAACCACGGCGCCCAGCTGATCCTGGCCGGCCACACCCACGGCGGCCAGGTCTGCGTGCCCAAGTTCGGCGCATTGGTAACCAATTGTGACCTTCCCCGCCGACAGGTGAAGGGCCTCAGCCTCTGGAGCGTGGGGCTGCGCACCTCATACCTCAATGTCTCCGCGGGACTGGGCACATCCATCTACGCTCCGGTGCGGTTCGCCTGCCCGCCCGAGGCGACGCTGCTGACCCTCACCGCCGCCTAGCCGCCCCCCGGGACCCCTCGTCCTGGGGTGACCACCACCGCTTTCCCCCACCCTTGATCCTCTAAGCTCACGCTTATGGGGGAAAACAAAAGAACTTTTTCCGGCGTCGTTGGGGGACTCGTCGGATTCGTGGCCATGAGCGCCGTCGCCGGCGTGCTAATCGCTGTCGGGATCACGCCGGCCCTCGCGATCTCGAGTTTGGCCACCAGCACCACGATCAACGCCTTCGAGAACCTGCCGAATTACCTGAAGATCGACCAGCTGTCCCAGGTGAGCACCATCTACGCCATCGACGGCAACGGTGCGCCCTACGAGCTCGCGTCGTTCTACGACCAGAACCGGGTCGAAGTCCCGCTCGAGGCCATGAACCTCTTTGTGCAGGATGCCGTCGTCGCCGGTGAGGACCCCCGGTTCCGTCAGCACGGCGGCGTGGACCTGCAGGGCACCCTGCGCGCGGCGCTGGCCAAGTTCACCGGCGGGCCCACCTCGGGTGGGTCATCGGTGACCCAGCAGTACGTCAAGAACGTGCTCGTGCAGAAGTGCGAGGTCATGCCCGATCCGGACGAACTTCAGGCCTGCTTCGAGGAAGCCACCGACCCCACCGAAGAACGCAAGCTGAAGGAGATGCGGCTGGCCATCGGGGTGGAGAAGGAGTACAGCAAGGACGAGATCCTGCAGGGCTACCTCAACATCACCGGCTTCGGCGGCACCGTCTATGGCATCCAGGCCGCGGCCGAG
Source organism: Cryobacterium sp. SO1 (assembly GCF_004210215.2). Classification (NCBI taxonomy): domain Bacteria; kingdom Bacillati; phylum Actinomycetota; class Actinomycetes; order Micrococcales; family Microbacteriaceae; genus Cryobacterium; species Cryobacterium sp. SO1. The sequence continues at coordinate 450,423 of NZ_CP067394.1, read as the reverse complement.
TACTACTTCTCCGCCAGCGCCGCCACCCTCAGCCTGCCGCAGGCGGCCAGTCTGGTCGCGATCGTGAACAACCCGGAGAAGTTCCGCTTGGACGAGCCCGAAAGCGAAACCAACGGCGCCGCGAACGGGTACGCCGCCAACAAGGACCGCCGCGACTACATCCTGCGCGAGATGCTCAAGCACCAGAAAATCAACCAGGCCGACTACGACGCCGCCGTCGCCAGCCCGATCGAACCGGCTCTCACCGAGCCCAGCACCGGCTGCCAGACCGCCGGCGGCGCCGCGTACTTCTGCGATTACGTCACCTACCAGCTCAAGACCGACCCCACCTTCGGCGAAAATGAAGACAGCCGCATCACCAACTTCCGTCGCGGCGGCTACCAGATCTACACCACCCTCGACATCGAACTGCAGATGGCAAGCGAGGCGACCATCGCCGAGAACGTGCCGATGACCTTCGACGGATGGGACGTGGGCGCCGTGGCCACCAGCGTGGAGGTGGGCACCGGCCGGGTGCTCACCATGGCGCAGAACAAGAAGTACACCCAGGAAGAGGTCGCTCCCGGCCCGGAGTACACCGGAATCAACTACAACACTGACTTCACCCAGGGCGGTTCGCGGGGCTTCCAGCCCGGCTCGACCTACAAGGTGTTCACCCTGGCCGAATGGCTCAAGGAGGGCCACCCGCTGGGCGAGCGGGTCGACTCCGCTCGCAAGGCCAATTGGGGCACCTTCCAGGACTACTGCGACGGCGCCCAGAGCTTCCCCGGCTACAACCCGCGGAACGACTCCAACGAGTCCGGCCGCAACTACTCGGCGCTGGAATCGACGATCGACTCGATCAACACCGGCTTCCTCGGCATGGCCAAGCGGCTTGACCTCTGCAAGATCCGCGACACCGCCACGTCGTTCGGGGTGCACCGGGCGGACGGCGACCCGCTGCAGAAGGGCGCCTCCTCGGTGCTCGGCACCAACGAGGTCGCCCCGCTGAGCATGGCGGTGGCCTTCGCCGGCATCGCCAACCAGGGCACCACCTGCTCCCCCATCGTGATCGACCGCATCATCGGTGCGGACGGCGTGGAGATTCCCGCGCCGGTGTCCACTTGCACGGAGTCCGTGAAGCCCGAAGTGGCCGCCGGCATGGCATACGCCATGGAGCGGGTGATGACCCAGGGTTCCGCCGGGGAGTCGAACCGCAACACGTCGCCGCGGCTGGACATGATCGGTAAGACCGGTACCACCGACGGCAGCAAGGACACCTGGATGAGTGGCGCGACCACCGAGGTCGCCACCGTCGTGGGAGTGGTGAGCGTCACCGGGTTCGACACCAACCAGCGGAGCGTCAGGTTCGACAGCGGGTCCGCCGCCACGGCCCGGCACCGGATGTGGCCCGACATCATGAGCGTCGCCAACGCCAAGTACGGCGGCGAAGAGTTCGACGAGGCCGCGAACAACCTCATCCGCGGTGTGCAGGTCACCGTGCCCGACGTGCGCGGCCAGAGCGTGGATCAGGCCCGCAGCACCATCGAGGGCGCCGGCTTCGGCTTCCTCGACGGCGGGCAGACCGACTCCGAGCTGCCCGCCGGCACCGTGGCGCGCAGCGACCCCGCCGGCGGCGCAACCACCAGCACCGGCGCCACCGTGACGGTGTACTCCAGCAACGGGTCGCAGATCCTGCTGCCCAACGTGGTCGGGCAGACGCTCGACCAGGCCAAGGGCACGCTCAGCGGTTTCGGCGTGGTGACCAGTGAGCAGCCGGTGACCGACCCGGGCCAGAACGGCAAGGTGCTGTCCCAGGCCCCCGCCGCGGGCAGTCCGGTCATCCCGGGCGGTACCGTGACCGTGGTCGTCGGCAAGATCCCGTAACGGCTGTTCGTCGGTCGAGCGTGTCGAAACCCCGGGACCCGATGGGGTTATACTTGTCGAGGTCCACAGGGCCATCGGGGTATGGCGCAGCTTGGTAGCGCGCGTCGTTCGGGACGACGAGGTCGCAGGTTCAAATCCTGTTACCCCGACAGAAACAAACCCCCACTCGTTGCGAGTGGGGGTTTTTCTGTTCCTTTGCGCCCGGAAAGGCCCGCCATGACTGACTCCCCCAGCACCGCCTCGGCCCCGGTGGTCACCCGCCGAGCCTGGCAGGCCCTCATCGTGCTGCTCGCGGGGATGTTCATGGCGCTGCTGGACACCACGATCGTGAACGTCGCGTTGCCGAGCATCCAGACCAGCCTGAACGCCTCGGAGGCGACGCTGTCGTGGATCATCTCCGGCTACGCCCTCGCGTTCGGCCTCGCGCTCATCCCGGCCGGTCGCATCGGCGACCGGATCGGTCACAAGTGGGTGTTCTTCACCGGGCTGGCGCTCTTCACCGTAGCGAGCCTGGCCTGCGGCCTGGCGCAGAACCAACTCCAGCTCATCGTGGCCCGGGTGCTGCAGGGCCTGGCCGGCGGCATCTTCGTCCCGGCCGTGACCGCCGTCATCCAACTGATGTTCCCGCCGCGTTTCCGCGGCAAGGCGTTCGCCATCATGGGGTCGGTCATCGGCGTATCCACGGCACTCGGCCCCATCGTGGGCGGCCTGATCATCGAGGCCTTCGGCGTGGAGAACGGCTGGCGCTTGGTGTTCTGGGTGAACCTGCCGATCGGCGTGGCCGCCCTCATCGCCGCGGCGGTACTGCTGCCCTCAGGCACCGGCACCAAGGCCACCACGGGCGCGCAGGCATCCCGCATCGACTGGGTGGGTCTGCTGCTCGTGTCGGCCGGCCTGGTGGCGTTGCTGGTGCCGCTGATCGAAGGCCAGGACCGCGGCTGGCCGCTCTGGACTTACCTGGTGCTCGCCGCCGGCGCCCTGCTCATCGTGGCGTTCGGCGCCTGGGAGGTGCGAGTGAGCAAGCGCGGGCAGAGCCCGCTCGTGCCGCCGCACCTGTTCTCGCACCCTGCGTTCACCGGCGGTGTGATTCTGGCCCTGGTGTACTTCGCGGCCTTCACCAGCATCTTCTTTACCATCTCGATCCTCTGGCAGGCGGGCCTCGGCCACACCGCGCTGGAGTCCGGCCTGGTGTCCATCCCGTTCGCGATCGGCTCGATCGTCGCATCGTCGCAGAGCAACCGGCTCACCCAGCACCTGGGTCGCACCGTGCTCGTCGCCGGTGTGGGCCTGGTCACCATCGGCCTGGTCTGGATCTGGCTGGTGCTGCTCGTCACCGAGCCGGCCAACCTCACGAACTGGATCCTGCTGCCGCCGCTATTCATCGCGGGCCTCGGGAGCGGCTGCTTCATCGCCCCGAACGTGTCGTTCATCGTCGCCACCGTCGACTCTACCGAGGCCGGGGCGGCCAGCGGTGTTGTCGGCGTGATGCAGCGGGTGGGCAGCGCCGCGGGTATCGCCGTGGTGGGCAGCGTCTTCTTCGGCACCCTGGTGGTGGCCGGCCCCGGCCCGGATGCCGTTGCCACCGGCTTCACCGACAGCGCCACCCTGGCCATGGCGGTCAGCGCCGCACTGAGCGTGGTGGCCCTGCTGCTGGTGTTCCTGCTGCCCAAGCGCGTCGAGGGTCCCGGCGGGCGCTGAGCGCGCACCTGTTGCTCCCAGCCGGGGCTCGTTACGCTTGGAGCTTGGTCCGTTGACGGTGATGTCCTCCCGCGATGCACCCTGCCGGAGGCCGTTGCCCGCTGCCCGTGGGAGGTCACGTGAACGCTCTGGCACAACGCCGCCACGCCACTCTGCGCACGGCGGCCCGCTGGCTGGCCGCCACGTACCTGCTCACGCTCACGCTGATCGCGTTCTGGCCCACCCCGGTGGACCGCGGCGCGCACGGCACCATCGTGACGGTGCTGGCCCGCCTCCACGCTCACGGCGTGCCTCACTGGCTGAATTACACCCTGGTCGAATTCACCGCGAACTTCGCCCTGTTCCTACCCGTGGGGCTGCTGGGCGTGGTTCTGCTGGGCTCGGCGCGCTGGTGGCTGGCGATCCTGGCCGGTTTCACCGCCAGCAGCCTCATCGAGCTCGGCCAATTGGTCTTCCTGCCGGCCCGCTATGCCACCAGTATCGACGTTCTCGCCAACAGCGCCGGCGCGGCCCTCGGCGCCCTGCTGGCCTTGGCCCTGCTCGCCACCGTCACCGCCCGCTCCCCCGGCCGTCCCAGTCAGCTGAACTGACGCTCACCCAGCGGCCTGCAGCGGCCTCACCAGCGCCGCCACGGTATCGGAGCGGTAAGCCTCCTGCAGAGCCGGCAGCGCCGCCCAATCGAGGTTCACGATCGACTGCCCGTCGGCGGAGGTCCCGGTGCCCGCTGTGGGGATGGTGAAGAAGCTCACGTCGCCCTCCCGCACCTCACGCAGTTCCACGCCCAGGCTCACCAGGTCGGTGGCCGAGAGCTCCTCGTCGATCGCCAGGTTCGGGCTGACCGCCTCCACCACCCCGCCCATCGTGGCCGGGCTCGCCAGCACCGACTTCTGCATCAGGCCGCTGAGCAGCGCGCGGATCAGCAGCTGCTGGTTGCGCACCCGCTGGAAGTCCCCGTCGGTGAACGCGTAGCGCTCCCGGGCGAAGGCCAGCGCCTCGGTGCCGTCGAGGTGCTGCGTCCCCTGCGGGAACGTGTGCCCCGCCAGGTGGTACGAATCGAAGGCGATGGGGTTGTCGATGTCTACGCCGCCGAGCGCATTTGTCAGCGCGGCGAACCCGGCGAAGTCCACCACCGCCACATGATCGATGCGCGAGCCCAGCAGCCCCTCCACCGTCTGCACCGCTAGCGGTACCCCGCCGAACGACAGCGCCGCGTTGATCTTCGCCTCACCGAAGCCGGGCACCTCCAACCAGCTGTCCCGGGGAATCGACATCACCGACAGCGTCTGGCGGTCGGCCGGCACGTGCACGATCACGATGGTGTCGGAGCGTTGCCCGCTGAGGTTGGCGATCGACCCGGTGCTGGCGCCCCGACTGTCGGAGCCCAGCAGCAGAAAGTTCAACGCGGAGGCCGCCGCGCCGGTCGCCACCGGCGGCCGCACCGACTCATCGGCCGGGAACGCCTCGGGGATCTTCTCCACCGCCTCGAAGCTTTGAGAGAGGTTCCACACCGTGACCGCGGCCCCCCCGAGCACCACCACCGCGAACACGCTGAACACGTCGAAGACGATCCGCCAGGCCCGGCGGCCGGGAGCAGGCGGAGCCTGACGGCGCGTTGGCGCGTTCTGCACTTCGGGCATCGGGTTGCCTCCTGCGGACCGGTGGAGTTGCGGTGCGCACACCATAGACCGCCGGTTCAGGCCCGGATAGTGTCCCCCATTGTGCCGACACCCGAAGGGGGGTCACTCCTGCCCCCGGTGCCCACTCGATTCGCGGCTCCCAGCCGGGCTGACTAGGCTCAGCCAATGCGCACACTAGCTTCCACCATCCTTCTCTGCGTCGTCATCCTGCTCACCGGTTGCACCGTCGCCGGCACTCCCTCGGCCGCGCCGACAACTGGCCGAACACCCGTTGCAACCACGACTGCCACGCCAACGCCAACGCCAAGCGCGCTCAGCGAACCCGAAGAGGTCGCCAAGCAGACCACCACCGTGGTGAGCCTGTACAGCCAGCTGGTCTGCACGAATCTGGCCGAGCGTCCCGACCTGGATCTCAATGCCGCCGTCGATCAGCTGCTTTCCGGCTATGCCACCGAAGGGCTCTCCGAGGAGTCCCGTCTAGAACTCGCGCACAACGTGCTCGAGCAGTCGGCCGCCAAGGACTGCCCCGACCAGGCCCAGCGCATCCAGGATGGTCTCGCCGGCCAGTAAGGAGCCCCCACCCGGGGGTGCGCCGCACCGCCCTCTCCACGCCTGCCAGCACCGGTCACCGCTCACCACGGGGGATGCCCCGGTTCGGAGCCCGAAAAGAACCAGACCCGTCGAGCAGATCGTCACGGCCGCCGGGGCATCGCCCCCGGGCCCTGGCCGGGGTATGGTGGCCAACGTTCGCATCCCTGACCCGGCCGCGATCACACGCCGGACCCGCCGGCGTGGCAAACATGCTCCCCGAAGAGGATGTGCCCATGCCGGCTACCCGTTCCAAGCTGCGCCGCTGGTTCCAACGCGAGATCGACCAGCCGCTCACCGCGATGTACGCGCGTATCGACGATCATCTTCTTTCAGCCAGCTCAGACGATGCCCCGCCGCCACCGTCCGAAGCTACGGGGAAACGGTCTCCAACGTCGGAATGAGCTTGTCGAGAAAGGCGACGGTGTCCTCCCAGTCCTCCACGGCGACGCAGTCGACGCCCATGGCCTTGACCGGATAGTCGTTGCCGTTCTCGTCGAGACGGTCTCCGACGAAAAGCATGTCGGCCAACGGGATTCCGGTGAGATCGGCGAGGCGGTTCATGCCGTACGCCTTGTCGATGCCGCGGCGAGTGATGTCCACCGAGGTGGAGCCCCCTGAGCGTACCTCGAGGTCGGGCAGCAGGGCCTGCACGGCCTCGCGCAGAGCCGTCTTCTTGGTGCCGTCAGCATCCCACTGGGTCTTGGCCGCCACAGGGGCTGCCTGGCCGAGGGCTGAGAAGGTGATCTGCGATCCGCGGTCTTCAAGGATCGGGCCCCAGGTGTCGCTTTCCCAGTACCCGAGCGCCCGCGCGGTCTTTTCCGCAGCGGTCAGCGCACGGTGTTTCTGGTCGTCTGTGAGGTTTTCCGCGTAGATCTGCTCCCAGCCGTCGTTCTGGTGGCGGTAGTACTGGGTACCGCAGGTAGGCATCAAATGCAGGCGGGTCAGCGCTGCGGCGTCGACATCGGTGAGCTTGTCGATGACCTGCATGGTGAACTGGGAGAACTGTCCACCGGAGATAACGCACACCTGGGCCACATCGAGCAGGCGCACCAGCAGTGCGGCCATTTGCGGGTTCATCGGTGACTTCGAGGGTGCCAGGGTGTCATCGAGGTCGAAAGCGACCAAGCGGGGGCGCGACATGGCCATTAGGGTCGGCCCAATCCGTAGTAGGTCCAGCCGGCTGCACGCCACTCGGCTGCGTTCAGGGTGTTGCGACCATCGATGATCGTCCGAGTCTCCACCAGTGTGGCGGCCCAGACCGGGTCGATGGCCTTGAATTCCGGCCACTCGGTGACGAGCACCACTGCGGCCGCGCCACGCAGGGTCTCTTCGATCTCGCTCGAGTAGCTGAGCTGCGGGTGCCGGGCGCGCGAGTTCTCGATCGCCTGCGGGTCGGTGGCGACGACGTCCGCGCCGAGGCCGCGCAGCTGCACGGCCACATCGAGGGCCGGGGAGTCGCGCACGTCGTCGGAGTGCGGCTTGAAGCTGAGCCCGAGCACGGCGACCTTGGCCTTGTACACAGGACGGTTCAGCGCTGCAACGGCCAGGTCCACAACTCGCTGCCGGCGGCGCAGGTTGATGGCATCGACCTCCTTGAGGAAGGCCACGGATTCGCCGCGGCCGAGCTCTTCGGCCCGGGCAGTGAACGCCCGAATGTCCTTGGGGAGGCAACCGCCGCCGAAGCCGACTCCGGCGTTGAGGAACCGGCGGCCGATGCGTGAGTCATAGCCGATCGCGTCGGCGAGCTGGGTGACGTCGGCGCCGGATACTTCGGCGATCTCGGCCATGGCGTTGATGAAGCTGATCTTGGTGGCCAGGAACGCGTTCGCGGCGACCTTGACCAGCTCGGCTGTGGCATAGTCGGTGACGACCAGCGGGGTCTTGGTGGCCATTGCCGACACGTAGACCTCATTGAGCTGAGCGACAGCGCGCTCTCCGGCTTCCCCAGCGGGAACGCCGTAAACGAGCCGGTCCGGGGCGATGGTGTCTTGCACAGCGAACCCTTCGCGGAGGAACTCGGGGTTCCAGGCCAGGGTCGCGCCAGATCCGGAGGCCGCGACGACCGCGGCGAGCCGTGCTGCAGTGCCCACAGGCACGGTGCTCTTTCCCACGATAAGGTCACCCGCGTGCAAGTGCGGCAGCAGCGCCTCAACCGCCGCGTCCACGTAGCTGAGATCGGCGGCGTTGCTGCCCTTCTTCTGCGGGGTACCGACGGCCACGAAGTGCACAGAGGCGCCTGCCGCATCCGCGATGTCGGTACTGAAGCGCAACCGGCCCGATGCTATGGCGGAGGTCAGCACCTCGGGCAGGCCGGGCTCGAAGAACGGAGTTCTGCCGGCGGACAGCGCCGCGATCTTGGCCGCGTCGACGTCGATGCCAACAACCTCATGGCCCAGCTCAGCCATAGCTGATGCGTGGACGGCGCCGAGGTAGCCACAGCCGATGACTGATATTTTCATTCTTCATTCCCCATAGGACAAGCCTAACGGCAGCCCCTGGGCTGCCGTGTCGGCGACGATTGGTTTTCGAGTTGGCGGCGAACAGTACCGGGTGAGCTCACGGCCTGTCCGGTCGCTCGGGCTGTGCGCTATACGGTTGCGCGCTGGCGGCGAACGACGCCGAGCACGACGACCAACGCCACACCGAGGAGCATCGTGCCGACTGCACCCCAGATGACGAGCACGGGCCCGTTGTAGCCGCTGCCGGTGAGCCCGCCGCTGGTCGCGCGGATGCTTGCGCCGGCGCTCGCAGCGGCGTCAGTGTGTGAGACGGTGAGGCTCGACGTGCCAGTGGTTCCAGAGGTGAGACCGGTTGCGGTGATGGTATAGGTCCCTGAGGCATCTTTCGGCAGGGTGACGTCCAGAGCGACGGAGCCCGTGTCGGTGCCCGTCTTGACCATGCTCGGCGAGTTCACGACCGACTTGATGGTCGCGAGAGTGGCATCCAGCGCGGTTTCGCCGGAGAGAGTGAAGGACACCTCTTCATCAGGGGTGAAGGACCCGTCGGTGAAGCTGACCCTGACGGTGGCATCAGGCGTGATGTCACCCGCGACGCTGATGTTGTCGTCAGGCACGTAGCCGGTGGCGTTGGCCGGGGCCGGTAACGCGAAGACGACGAGAACCGCGAGAGCGGCTGCCACTAAGGACGGCTTGAACATGGTTGTACCCCCTGTTGCTGTGCGATGAATGTGCCGACACTGGCGATGCTTCGATCGAAGCGGCCCCCTCCCCGAATGGGGGGCATAAACCAACACTAGAGGAAATTATCAGCGGATATCCAGTTGGCGTGTTTCATTTCTGTGAACTGTGGGTGTCAATTGCACCTCAACGAATGACTGGAATCTTCCCGGCCAATCCGCCTTTCGGCGGTGAGCGGCTACTCCCGCAGGGTGGTGGCGCGGTCGCGGTACCACCGCACGGTGGAGCGGATGCCGTCTTCGAGGCCGATCTTGGCCGTCCAGCCTGCGTGGGCGAGTTTGCTCACATCCAGCAGCTTCTGCGGGGTGCCATCTGGCTTGTCGGTGTCCCACTCCGTGGTGCCGGTGAAACCGACCACACGGGCGATCGTCTCGGCGATCTCGCGGATTGTGACGTCACTGCCGGTACCCACGTTGACCTGTTCGGGCCCGTCGTAGTGCTCCAGCAGGTGCAGGCACGCCTCAGCCATGTCGTCCACGTGCAGGAACTCCCGCCGCGGCGTACCGGTGCCCCAGTTCGTGACACTGGTCGCACCGGATTGGGCGGCTCCGTCGTAGCGGCGGATCAGCGCCGGCAACACGTGCGAACCCGTGGGCGAGAAGTTATCGCCGGGCCCGTAGAGGTTCGTGGGCATCGCCGAGATCCACGGCAGTCCATACTGCCTGCGGATCGCCTGGATCTGCAGGATCCCGGCGATCTTCGCGATGGCGTACGCGTCGTTGGTGGGCTCGAGGTGCCCGGTGAGGAGGGTGTCTTCCCGGATCGGCTGCGGCGCCAAGCGCGGGTAAATGCAGGACGACCCCAGAAACAGGAGGCGTTCCACACCGTACTTGAGGGCGGCGTCGAGCACGTTGACCTGGATGCGGAGGTTGTCGCTGAGGAAGTCCACTGGGTAGGTGCTGTTGGCCAGGATCCCGCCGACCTTCGCCGCCGCCAACACCACATACCGAGGAGTGGTCTCGGCGAAGAACGCGAACACCGCGTCACGGTCCTTCAAGTCCAGCTCGGCCGAGCCACGCCCGACGAGGTCGGTGAAGCCCTCCGCCTCCAGTCGCCGCCAGATCGCGGAACCGACCAGACCGCGGTGCCCGGCCACATAGAACCGGGCATCCCGGTCCAGCGCGGCCGGGGTGAAGTCGACCTGGTCGCGGGTGTCCGTCGCGGCGCCGCTCACGCTACTTCACTTCCCACTTGAGGCGCCTTGGTGCCCCAGCTGGTCAGCTTGACCTCATCGATCCACGGCCGACCCGAGTGCGACAGCGCGGCGATGTCGGCGTCGACCATGATCCGGGCCAGCTCGGCGGTATCCACTTCGGCCTTCCAGCCGAGCTTGTCCTGAGCCTTGGACGCGTCGCCGACCAGAGCGTCGACCTCGGTCGGGCGCAGGTAACGTTCGTCGAACTTGACGTGATCTTCCCAGTTCAGGCCGGCGTGGCTGAAGGAGGTTTCCACGAAGTCCCGCACGGTGAAGTTGCCGCCGGTGGCGAGGACGAAGTCGTCCGGTTCGTCGGCCTGCAACATCCGCCACATGCCCTCGACATACTCGGCGGCGTAACCCCAGTCCCGGATCGAGTCCAGGTTGCCCAGGTACACGTGGTCCTGGGTGCCGGCCTTGATCGCAGCGACGGCCCGGGTGATCTTGCGCGTCACGAACGTTTCACCACGGCGCGGGGACTCGTGGTTGAACAGGATCCCGTTCACGGCGAACATGTCGTACGCCTCCCGGTAGTTCTTGGTCACCCAGTACGAGTACACCTTCGCCGCACCGTAGGGGGACCGCGGGTAGAACGGGGTGTCCTCGTTCTGCGGCGGCGGCGTGGCACCGAACATTTCCGAACTGGACGCCTGGTAGAACCGCGGGTGAATACCCGCCATCCGGACGGCTTCGAGCAGACGGATGGTGCCCATCCCGGTCGTGTCACCGGTGTGTTCCGGCTCATCGAACGACACCCGCACGTGCGACTGGGCCGCCAGGTTGTAGACCTCGTCCGGCTGAATCTCGGCCAACAGGGTCACCAGACGCGAGCCGTCGGACAGGTCACCGTAGTGCAGGAAAAGTTTGGCCGTCGGGTCGTGCGGATCCACGTAGAGATGATCGATCCGTGACGTGTTGAACGTCGATGCGCGACGGATCAGACCATGCACCTCGTACCCTTTGGCGAGTAGCAGCTCCGCCAGATAGGAACCGTCCTGACCGGTGATTCCGGTAATGAGCGCGCGCTTAGTCATTTGATCCCCCAGGGGTGTCGGGCAACAGCGATCGGACATGACGTCCGTCGTCGATGCCGGGCTGTTTCACTACAAGGCCGAGCATATGGATTCGGGTGCCGTGACGCAAACGGGGGGTACCCGGGAACGTCATCTACGGGTGCCGCTACGCGCCGTGAGGGTGCGAAGCCAACTCGCGAACCGGTCGATGGCCGCAGCCTCACCGAGCACCTGTGTGCGGTAACGGAACCCGTTCGCGCCCAGGTGTCGGGCCAGATCCAGGTCGGACCCTAGCGCGAGTGCGGCCTCCAGGAGCGCCTGGGGGTCTCCGGCAGCCACTATCCGGCCCCCTTCCGCGGCTTCGATCTCGCTAGCGGTGAGCCCGTCCGGGTCGGTTGCCCCGATGACCGGGCGGGCTGCGTTGAAGTATGAGGTGAGCTTGCTGGGTACCGCCATCTCCGACACCCCGGGCTTCTCATTCACGAGAAGCACGTCCGCGGCCGAGAGCGCGTCCTGGAAGCCGGCGTCGTCGAGCGACCCGATGAACTGCAGCCGGACGATCGTCGCGCCAAGCTCCTGGAGCTCATCACGCTGGCTCCCGTTGCCCAGCAGCACAAAGCGCACCGGGCTGTTCTGTTCGTCGGCGAGCCGGGCGGCATGCACGACGTTCTCAAGACCCTGCTTGACCCCCATGTTGCCGGCATGCAACACGATGGTCTCGTCATCGGCCCAGCCGTGCCTGGCCCTGGTGGCGGCGACATCCGTGGGCGCGCCCGGGTCAAGGTGGGTCCAGTTGCGGACAATTTCGATGTTCCCAGGGTCGACGCCGAGACGACGACTGAGGTGCTCGCCGAACCTGTCATGGATCACAACGACCCCGGCGGCGGCCTTCAGGGTCGTCTTCTCCACCCAGGTGATGAACTTCGCAACAGGGCCATTTCCCATGCCGGTCTCGGTGATCCCGAGGCTGTAGATGTCCTGCACCCACACGTTGACCAGGGGCCGGTTTGGGCTCAGCCGGGCGCGCAGCATGCCGATCGCCGTGGAGAACAGCGCCGGCGAGACCATGACGACCACATCGGGCCGGCCCCACCGCGCGAAGAGCAGGCGCAGGCCGAAGGAAAGCTCGGACACGAGCCGGTTCACCCCGCCGGGGCTGGCCGGCACATAGTGCTTCAACCGGGTGACCGGCACCGCGTCGATGACTTCCGTGCTGGTCCAGCCGCCGTACCCGTCGTGGATCTTCCACTCCGGGTAGTGCGGGTGGGCGGTGAGCGCGCTCACCGCAATGCCGCGTTGCGCCAGGCCACGTGCAAGGGCGCTGGTGTACGGCGAGATGCCGGTGGTCTCCGGGGTGTAGTTCAGCCCGATCACCAACACCCTGAGCGCATGGCTCTCGGCCGCATCGACCGTGGGCTGCGGGATATCGACACGGGTCACAGTGGAGCTGCTTCCGCATTCGCGGGACAACGCGCCGCGAACTGCGCGAGCCCAAGCTTAATAGTTTTCACGAAAATCCCCCAGGTGGATCGATGTCTCGCACCGCGGCGCCCAAACGGGTCACACCCATTCAGGTGACAGTCGCAGTGTGGGATCCCAGCCTAACCACGACAGCGCCCCCCCACCCAATGCGGGGAGGTCGGGAGGGTAAATTGCGGGTTTCGGTCAGGTTAAAAGCGGGCGCGACGACGCCACGTGCACCCCGGACGGGGTACAGAGGCGACACAATGGGGGGTGGGCAATTGTGCGGAGGACATCGTGGGGCTCAAGGAAACGAACCAGTCGGGTAGTGCGCGGGTGATCAACTTGGCTGACGCGCCAGGCGAGAAGGCGGCGTGGGACAGACCGAAAGCGCAGGTCTACCTGTGGGCGATCGTCGAGCTCCTGCTGGTCACCAACCCCTGGCAAATCAGTTCATCGCTGCGGATCCGCGCCCTGCGCCTCTTCGGCGCGGAGATCGGCGACGGCGTCATCTTCCGGCCCCGCACCCGGGTCAAGTTTCCATGGAAACTGCACATCGGCGACCGCTCCTGGATCGGCGAAGGCGTGTGGTTCCACAACCAGGATCGCATCTTCATCGGCAGTGACGTCATCCTCTCCCAGGAGACATTTCTCACGACAGGAAGCCACGCCCACCGGCGAGACATGGCGCTGATCACCCGCCCGATCAGTATCGGAGACGGTGCCTGGGTGACGTCGCGGTGCATTGTGCTCGGCGGCAGTGACGTCGGCCCCTCGGCCCTCATCCAGCCGGGCACGACCGTGCAGGGCATCGTTCCGGAAAACACCATCTGGGGCAGCACTGACAAGCCGGGTCCCCTCGGCACCCGCTTCAGCTGAGACACCGCTCCATGACAACCACTGCCCCGATGAGGAACCCGTGCGCATAGCCCAAGTCGTCACCGTCGTCACGCCGGAAGGTGCCTACGGCGGCCCCGTACGAGTCGCCGTCAACCAAGCGAAGGCGCTGATCGCGCTGGGCCACGAGGTGACGATATTCGCCGGGACCCGCGGATTTCAGATTCCACCGACCGACATAGACGGTGTGCCTGTGCGTCTCTTCAGGACCGTCCAGGCCATTCCGCGTGCCGGTTTCGCCGGCATGTCTTCCCCCGGCTTGCTTCGGGCGGTTCACCGGGAGGTTCGGCGGTTCGACATGTGGCACATCCACCTGGCTCGGGACCTCGTGACCCTGCCGGCTGCCGCCATGGTGAGGCGCGCCCAGGCGCCGTACCTGGTGCAATGCCACGGCATGATTGATGAAAGCGGCAACCCACTGGCAGTGCCGCTTGACGCTGCACTGACTCGGCCGGTCTTGCGTGACGCCCGTCGAATCCTCTCGTTGACGCCCAGGGAAGAGTCTGACCTGCAGAAGGTCGGCGGCCCCAACCTGGTGATCAGCCGGATTCCGAACGGTGTTCCGCTCTCGCACCCACCGACCCCCGGCTCCTCGGGTCGCCGCGAGGCGCTTTTCCTCGCCCGCCTGCAGAAACGCAAGCGCCCTCAGTTTTTCGTTGAAGCGGCCGTGCAGATCGCCCATCGCTCCCGCGATGTGGAGTTCACCCTGATCGGACCCGATGAGGGCGAGGGCCGCGCAGTCCAGGACCGAATCAACGAGTCCGGCCACGCCGACCGCATCGTCTGGAGCGGTGCGCTTCCCCCCGAAGCGACCCTGGAGCGGATGCGCTCCGCCAGCGTCTATGTCTTACCGTCGGTCGATGAGCCGTTCCCGATGTCCGTGCTCGAGGCGCTCTCGGTGGGCCTCCCGGTCATCATCACCGACACCTGCGGGTTGGCGCCGTTCGTGCGGGCTGCCGAGGCCGGCATCGTGGTTGACGACAGCCAGGAGAGTCTCACGTTGGCGCTGGAGTCCCTCCTGAGCGATGAGGCCCTGGCGCGTCGCATGGGTGACAACGGCCGCGAGCTGATCGAACGGGACTTCTCGATCGACTCGGTGGCCGCCCTGCTGGCCGGGCACTACGACGACGCACTGTCGGCAGCCGCGCGCTCCTAGGCGCACCCTATCCGGCCCACGTTCTCCGCGATCGGCAAGCACCTCTAGACGGGCGTCTGAGCCCGAGTAGAGGTGATCGCCCGTCGAACTACGAGACCGGGACGCGGCCCATGATGGCGGCGATCCGGTACGCGAGAGCGCCTGGTCCAGGCAGGATCGTGAGGCGGGTGACACCCTCATTGAGCAACGTGCGACGGAGTCGCCATGGCTCGATAAGACGGCCGAGGCGCAGCCGCAGCTTGCCCCTGCGATCGGTCACGCTGAAGTCACGGGTGATGAGGATCGGCTGCCCGTCCGCCGCGAGCACGTGCAGGTATTGGTCGGCGTTGAAGACCAGCACGAAGTCGAACGTCGATAGGTCGGACCCGATCGCGTCGGCCGAGCCGTGCGCCGAAGCCCAGGTGCGCGGAACGGCGCACGCCAGAACAGTCGTCGCCGTGCGGGTTGGGGTCAGCTTGCTCATGCGAGGCTCCAAGTCTTCGTCCAGGATTCGATCGCGTCGGCGGGGAGCTCGATCGCGACGGGGCTCTGCCCGTCCAGGGCGTGTTCGATGTCACGGAATGCGTGCCGGGACGGCGCACGGAGGCCGACCGAACGGCTGATCTCACGCGCGCGGTTGTCGATGCTGAGAATCAAACTCGGCACGCCGAACTGCAGTGCACGGATTCCGCCGTGGAGGCGGAGACCGACGTAGGCCGTGTCCGGCTGCTGGAGCTCGTGGTCGAATGCAGCCAGGCTTGGATCGATGAAAGTGGGCGCGCCGGGCGAAATCGATTCGATGTAGCGACGATCACCCGGGCCCTGTGGCCAATAGAGCACGTCGTGGCGCGACTCGAGCAGGTCGATCAGCCGGCGGTCGGCGAGCGGGTCCTGGTTGTAGTCGGTGAAGGTGGCGATAATCCGTTTCTGTGTCGACGGCAAGGGCTGCTCGCCGACCCGCCATAGCGTGGGGCAGGAGATGTGCGCAGACGCCACGCCTGCCGCAGCCAGGCGCTTGGCCGAGTACGCGTCTCGTACGCCCCACGTTCGTCCGCCGCCCATGGACTTCATCCAGCGGGCGCTGACAGGGTCGATCGCGCCAACCTGGTACTGCCACCAGCCGGCACCGAACACGGTGAGCTTGCCCTTGGCCAGCTCGATGTCGGCGCGGTCCCATTCCCAGCTGGTACGGAAGCGCATGTGGTTGGACAGCAGGTTGGTGCCGCAGACGACAACCTCGTCGGCGGACCGCAGGGCGTCCCGCGACGCATCCGATAACGGTCCGTGCATGGGAATCACCTCGACATGGGTGGAGCGGCTCAGCGGGGTGATGAATTCCCGGTGGATGGCATCCGAAATAATCTGGTCGCCCAGATTCGTGGAGGTCATCCCGGGGTCTACTACTACAACGCTCATGGGCGTAATCCTCCTTGTGTTCTCAGGCCGAGGGCGGTGTGCGCCTCAACCATCTGTCTGCCGACCCGGGACCACCGTGCTTCTGTGGCCGCCCAGTCGCGAGCGTTTCCGGCCAGCTCCCGGTTGCCGGCCACTGATTCGAGGGCGGCCTGACCGTCGACGGTGTCGTCGGTGAAGTCGACCGAGTGCAGCACCCGCAGCGGGCCGAGTTCGTCCGCAGCGTGAATGCTGTCGGAGATCAGGCTGGGTACTCCGGCTGCAGCAGCCTCAAGCAGCATGATGCTGCAGGACTCCCACCGGGACGGGTGCACGTAGGCGAGACACCTCGCGAGCAGCTCGTCCTTTGCCGCACCCGACACGCGTCCGCTGATGTCGACGCTGTCCTCGAGTCCGAGCCGATCGACCAGGGCCACAGCCTCGGCGCGACCGTTCTGGAAGTCCGGACCGACCAGCCGGAGCTTCGGGCGCGGCAGCGGCAGCCTCGCCCAGAATTCCAGCAGGTTGTCGATGCCCTTGTGGAACAGATCAAACCGGCCAATCCAGAGAAAATAGTTGCCGGCGCCGGTCCACATCGCGTCGGCCGGAACCTCGGTCGTGCCGTTGGGTACGGTGATGAATCGCGTGACGGAGGACGCGAACTCTTTGACGACGGTTTGCTCTCCGGGGTAGAAGACGTGCACTGCGCTGGCCCGGCCCAGCAGCCAGCGGTCCATGCGGGCGCGAATGCCGAGCACATCGCGTTGGTTCGCAACAATCTGCTGTTCGTAGACGCCGTGGGGCATCACCACGATTCGCGCGCCGCGGATCCGGGCGATGGCTCCCGCCACGACATTGCTGAGCACCCACCCTTCGTGGAGAACAAGGAGGTCGCCGCGCTTCAGTTCCCGCACCAATCCGATGGGCACCCAGGTTCCTCGGTTCCTGCCCCAGTGCGGAATGGTCTTCACGACGCCCTCGAACGCGAATTCGTTACGGTCACCGCCGGTGGGTTCGGCCGCCAGGATGGACACGTCGTCGCCGGCGGCGAGGGACGCCTCTGCCCAATGATTGAGCGAATCGGTCACGCCGGAGGGGTGTTCAAGATATCGCGCGTAGTAGTGCAGCACGCGCTGGGTGCCGGCGCTCATCGATGTTCCTCCAGTTGGGCCAGGATGACGCCGCTGATGATGTCGGCCGCGGCCTCGATGGAGGGCACGTCCGACGGCGGAATCTGGATCGGGGTGGGACCGGACAGCCACGCGGTGGCGTATGCCTCCGAGGTCGGCGCGGTTTCGATGACGTCGATGCCGGGCCGCAGATAGTCGAATTCCGGTGCGTGCGCGCTGGCGGACGTGGTGAGGATGGGCAGGCCCATGATGAGCGCGTCGACGGCGACGAGGCCGACCCGACCGGGATTCAGAAGCAAACCGGCCTGGCTCGCGGCGGCGGCGTACTGTGCGGGCTCAGCCTGGCCCAGGAGCACCACCCTGCCGGTCTCGGCCGCGAGAGCCTCGAGCCTGGCGGCATCTTCTCCCCAGCCGGCGACGACCACCCAGCGGAAAGGGTCGGCCGCGAACACTGTCCGGGCGGCGTCCACGAGCAGATCGATATTCTTGTGCCGGTTCAACGCGCCCAGATAGAGGTCGATCTGGGCGTTGCCCGGTATTCCGTGAGCGGCGCGGAACTCATCCTGGCGGTGGGCGGTCACAGCGGCCAGGGCGGCGCGAAGCTGGACTGTGTCGGTCGCATTGTGGAAAGCGGTCACCTGGTTCTGACGAGCCCGGCCCTCGCCGGTGACATGTCGGCGGCCTCGCTCGGTGTAGGTCAGCACGTGGTCCGCCCACCGGTTGAGCTGGTTTTCCAGCGCCACGGCAAGCCGGTTCTGGTCGGTCGTGTCCGAGGTACCGTGACCGAGGGTGACCACCCGACGGCCGGAGGCTATGGCCAGCCAGGCGTTCATATTGGACACCTGCATCTCCGTGACCAAAAGTACTCGGCGTGCCCGCCATCGCCGCGGCAGGGTGCGGAAGATGAGCTTGGGCAGCCGACGGTGCAGGGTGAGCGTGCGCGTCGGCACCTGCGTGGCCCACACTGTCTCTACACCGTCGCCACGGCCGGCTCGGATGCGCAGCTGTTCTGCATCGCCGCCGTAGAACACGCGGCATTCGACGCCTTCACTCTTGAGGTTGTCGACGACCCTGGCCCACAGGGGTACCCGGTAGCCGGGAACGTAGGGCTGGGTTATCGCTACGAGCGAGCGGCGCGGCCGGCTCATGCCCGGACCCCGGCAACCGGGGCGACTGCGACGACACCGAGAAACTGAGAAAACTGCCGCTGGATGCCGGCCAGTGCAAGACGGGCCTGTTCGGCCTCAACCTCGACCGCTCCGGCGGGGCCCACGATATCGGCGTTCGCCCAGTCCACGTCGCTGGGCCCATCGAAGTCGGGACTGGTGGTGCGCAAATCCACCCACGGCCGCAGGGTGGACGTCAGTTTGTCGGATCCGCGGTCGAGCACCGCAATCGGTGCGGCGCCGTGCTGAATTCCGAAGATGAGCGCGTGCAGCCGGTTGCTCAGCACAGCGCCGGCCTGGGCATACGCGATGCGGGCCCGTTCGAGCTGCTCGGCATGCGAATGGTTCCCCCACAAGACGGTGGGCACGTCGAGTTCACGGCCGAGGGCGCGATGCCGGTCGTCGTCACGCTTGACCTGCGTGACCAGAACCGGGGTCAGCCCTCGGTCCCGCAAGTGGCCGACGACGACCCTCAGGCCATCCACCGCGATGGGGCGATCGCCGCGCAGGGAGATCACGACGTTGGTTCGGCCACGAACGGTGGCAGCGTCGCTGAAGGTGTGCGCGAACGCGAGGTCGGGTGCACCGGCCAGCTCTTCTCCCAGCACCTGCGCCGACCGGGTGTCCCGCACGACGTAGAGCTGGAACATCGCCACGACGGCGGCTTCAACCCGTCGGGCCACACGACCATGTCCACGAAGAGACCGCCCGACCGCCAGCACGGCACCGCCTGAGCTCCTGACCGCGGCGACATTAGCCAGGTTGATCAGCGATTTGCTGATCGCCCTTATGCTCGGTCCGAATACCTGGGGTCCCGGAGCGAAGACGATCGACGCTCGTCGGCGCACGAGGTATTGCCAGAGCAGAGCCTGATACTGCACGGGATTGGTGACGAACCGGACTCGTTCGTCGATGTCGAAGGCCTCGAGGTAGGCCGGCGGCATTGTGCCTGCGAAGGCGATGACGTCACTGTCCGTGGCACGGATCCATCCCAGCGCGGCGTTTCGTATTTCGATGTCACCGAGGTTGTCCCACTGCGCGGCGACACTGTAGAACACCGTGCGGCGCGGCCGCGGGGAAGACCGGGTTGCTGATGAGCTCATCGGTTGGGCTCCTTTCGAAGGATGAAGGTTGTCAGGCGGGTCACCAGGACGGCGCTCTGTACCACGTAGGAAAAGGCCAAGCCGCACGCGGCGCCCGCGGCGCCCCACATCAACCCACCGATTCCGACGCCGATGAGGCAGACGAGCGTGGTCAGCACAGCGGTGCCCGCGACGAAGTGCTTGAGGCCCACTCCCTGCAGGAGAGAACCGAGCAGTGACGCCGCGGCAGCAAAGACCAGACCCACGGCTGTGATCTGCAGGGCCAGGATGGCTCCCGTGTACGCCTCGCCGAGCACGATGGGCACGACATACGGCACGGCCAGTCCGAGGAGCAGGTAGAAGAGCCCGAGCCCGCCCACGACGATGGCGACCAGCTTGAGAAGCCCGCGCATCGTGCTCGAGTTGCGGGTAGACGAAGCCGGCAGGAGCACCGAGGCCAGCGACGTGGGCAGGATGCGCAGTGGACTGGTCAGGCGAGCGGCCGCCGCATAAAAACCGGCCTGCGCGGTGCCGGCGACAAAGCCGATGATCGTGGCATCGAGGTTGCGCGCCTGAGTGGCGACAGAATTGATCCAGTAGGGCCAGGACAACCGGAGCAAAACGCGCGCGGCGACGCGGTCGGTGGACTCGAGCAGCCTGCCCACGACGACGTGGGCGAACACCCAGGACGCGCAGGCTGCGGCGGCTGAGGATATGCCAAAGGCCAGGACCGGGTCGATCGGCGTCCACAGGGTGAATCCGATGAACAACGCCAGATTTCCCATCCGCCGTGCTACCAGGTTGGCCGTGTTGATGCGGGCATCACCGTCGGCGAAGACCACGCCCAGCCAGGCATCCGCGTTTCGCTCGGCCGCAGCCCAGAGGCCGAGGGGCAACAACAGGAAGAACCGCGAGTCGGCCACGACTCCGAGCAGCCCGGTGACGGCTATGAGCAACACCCCCATGATGAGGGAGAGCGAGTTGTTCAGGCGCAGCGCGGCGGCCACGATAGCGGGGTTCGCCCGTTTGGCGCGCTCGCGAATGACGAGGGTCGGCAGGCCGAAGTCGAAGAAGGTCTGCGCCAGCGTCATCACCCCGTATACCGCTGCGAAGAAGCCGAATTCTGCCGGCGCCACCGCACGAACGAGCACAAGCATGATGATCGCCTGGATCAGGGCCGCCAAAATACGACCGCCGGACACCCAGGCGAATTGACCGCCCACGCGATATCGGCGAGCTGTGCTCACGGGCGGGCCCTCCTGTTCATGGTTCGAAGTGCCTGTCAGGTCGGCCCCAGCGTCCGATGCGGATGATCGGCCCGTGGGGCTGACGCGGCTAATACGCGCCCTCGCGCGCCAGTACGGCCTTCGCCGTGCGCCAGAGGATGGCGACATCGCCCGTCATCGACCAGTTCTCGACGTAGTAGAGGTCGAGCCGCACGGTGTCTTCCCATGACAGGTTGGATCGGCCGCTGACCTGCCACAGGCCGGTGATGCCGGGTTTGACCAGGAACCGCCGGTGCACGTGGTTCTCATACTTCGACACCTCCTTCTCAAGCGGTGGGCGAGGGCCGACGAGGGACATGGTGCCGCCGAAGACGTTGAACAACTGGGGCAATTCGTCGAGGCTGAATCTGCGCAGGAACTTGCCGATGGGAGTAATGCGCGGATCGTCCTTCATCTTGAACATGACGGCGTTGCCCTCGGAGAGGTCCTGAAGGCCGGCCAGCTGTGTTTCGGCATCCGTGACCATCGAACGGAACTTGAGCATGTAGAAGGGCTGGCCGTTGATGCCGACCCTCTCCTGCCGGAACAACACCTTCCCTGGTGTGCTGAACCGAATCGCCATCGCAATGATGACCAGGAAGGGCGACAGGCAGAGGATCAAGGCTGCGCTGCCGAGCAGGTCGAACCCCCGCTTCGTGTACAGCTTCATGCCCTCGTACCGAGGGGTTTCCACGTGAATGAGCGGAAGTCCGGCCACCGGCCTGGTGTGAATGCGTGGGCCACCAATGTCGGTGAGGCTCGGCGCTACGACCAGGTGCTGTCGACCCGGTTCCAGGCTCCAGCTGAGTTCTCGCATCCGGGCAGGGGGCAGTTCGTCGCTGCTTGTGACGACCACGGTGTCCGCGTTGACAGCGGCCATCGCCGCCTGCAGCTTGTCGATGTCGCTGAAGACGGGAATGTCGGTGCCGGGAAGGCGCTCCGCCAGAGGGCCGCTCAGGATGCACGCGCCAACGACGTAGTAGCCCGCGGATGGTTGTCTGGCCAGTTCACGGGCAAGGTGGGTCGCCGTGGCTTCGGAGCCGACCAACAGCACGCGCGACGAGAAGCGCCCGTCGAAGCGCTGAACTCCCAGCCACTGGCGCCACATCCAGCGCGAAAGCAGCAGCACTATGAGGCCAAGCGGGAAGGCGATCAGGATATAGCCGCGCGCGATGTCGATGTGGAACAGGAAGGCGATGATGGCGACCAGGCCGAAGAGTCGCACGGTGGCGTTCGTCACCTGCTTGTACTCCTGGGGGCCGGTGCCGAGTACCCGGTAGCCGCGGCTTCCATAGATGCCCAGCACCAGCATCCACGCGGCGATTATCGACACTGAGAAGACCGTGTAGCTCACGGCGACTTCGTTGAACCGGCCACGGAACTGAACGTCGGACGCGGTGACACCGAACCAGGCGATCTGCACGCCGAAGACGACCCACACGAGTACGAGACAGTCGGTCACAGCGAGCCGAACGGCATACGTGTCGCGCCAGTCGCGGTTAACGGACGGCGTTTTCGGGTCCGAGAGCCCGGCCACCATCTCTGTTTTACTCATATTCCCCCCGTGACGCTCCGAGTCATTACCCGACGCGCCCTCATCCAGTGATCGCTTCACCCCAGCGTTTGCCGGACCCAGGAGTGCCGGCGGCTTGAGCGGCGGCGACAGTGCCAGGCAAGGTCTCCGCTGGTGTGTGCACCTGGAGACAACCTGTCGGGGTGGGCGAGTGCTTTGTCCGGCAGGGCGATCAGCTGCACTCCCGCACATTCCAGGAGACCGACCGTCGTTTTAACGTACCCCATTCGGGTTACGTCTAGATTAACTGCGCCGCCGACCCGAACGCACCCGAGATCGTCGTCACGGCACGGTTGACAATCAAGCCGACGCTGTCGTACACGCCCATGGCTCGGCGGTATGGGTCGTCGATGTCGTCATCGGCGGGCCGCTGGGGGGGCGGCGAGAACCCCCGGGTTGCGGCGACCTCGGCGACGAGGGCGCGCAGGATGCGGGCTGTACCTGCCGGGTCCGGGCGGCCAGACTCGCCATCGGCAGCCGATCCGCCCGACACCTGTTGCGACGAGACCATGGGCGCGACAAGTCGGGCCAGCTGGGTGAGGGTGAAGCTGTACCGCACGGCACGCGGATACAGGGCGGCAACGGCACTGCGGTGCTCGCGGGTGGCCGTAAGCACAAGATCCGCCTCGGAAATGAGCGATGCGGTGAGCTGACGGGCCACGTGGCCGTCGCCCGCTCCCCCGTACCGACGGGAGACATGTGCCGCTTCCGGGGTCATGGCGTCACCGGCCATGGCGCGGCTGCCTGCGCTGTGGACCTTGACCGATACGCCCAGCTCTCCCAGGCGCGCTCGCAGGAGTTGCTCCGCCAGAGGAGACCGGCAGATGTTTCCTGTGCACACGACCAGCACAGTGAACGGTGTCGGAGTGTCGTTCGGTGCCACGCTCAGCCCCCCCACCCTGGTGGTCTTCACACGCTCACCTTCGGTGCCGGTGCGGGCGTCGAAACTTCGGCCACCTCGGTTCCGTTGCCATATCCGTAGCCGTGGCCGTAGCGGCCGTACCCGTAGGCGTCCGGTCCCTTCGTCGGCACCATGGTGAGCACCAGTCCGGAGACCGGCGCACCCACATTGCGGAGCGCGCTGAGGGCGCCCTGGAGCTGGTTCTTATGAGTACGTCCAGCGGCGACCACGACGATCGTGCCTCCGACGCTCTTGGCCAGGATGGCGGCGTCGGTGACGGGAAGAAGCGGCGGGGTGTCGTAGATGACCACATCGAACATCTTGTTGAACTCACCGATGAAGTGGTTCATGCGAGCCGAGCCGAGCAGCTCGCTGGGGTTCGGCGGGATCTGCCCTGCCGGGAGGACGAACAGCTCGCCCTTGCCCCACGGCTGGATCAGGTCTTCGAGCTCCGCGCGGTCGATGAGCAGGTCGGTGAGCCCGACAGCACCCTCAACACCCATGTACTCGGCAACCGTGGGCCGGCGCAGGTCGGCATCGACAAGGAGAACGCGCGAGCCGGCATCCGCCAAAGCGATGGCCAGGTTAGCGCCGGTGGTGCTCTTGCCCTCACTCTCGATGGACGACGTAACCACGAAGCTGCGGTCCGCCCGACCCACGTCGAGGAACTGTAAATTGGTGCGCAGCGTGCGGAACGATTCGGCACGGGGGCTGCGTGGGTCGGAGTGCACGATAAGAGGCCGGTCATGGGCGCGGGGGTCGAACACGATGCCCCCCAGGATCGGGACGTCGGTGACTCCTTCGACGTCGCGCTCGTTGCGGATGCGGGTCTCCAGCGTTTCGCGGAGCACGGCCACGGTCAGTCCCAGGGCCAGGCCGAGAATGGTACCGAGCACGATATTCAGGGGCACGTTCGGGCTCATCGGCCTCGCCGGAACGGTGGCCTCCTGCGCGGGGGTGAGTTTGACCGGGGACAGAGCGTCGACGGCGTCGGGGGACTCGATTTCCTCCACCACCGCTGCGAGGCTCGCCGAGACGGCGTTCGCGGTTTCAGCCGCTCGCGCCGGATCCGTATCGGAGACGTTGATGGTGATGATCGAAGTGTCCAGAGGTGCCGAAGCGGTGACCCTACCCGCGAGCTGATCGCTCGTGATGCCCAGCCCAAGGGTCTCGATCACCGGCAGGAGCACGATCGGTGTGGACACCAAGCTGGAGTAGGTCTTCACCCGCTGCACGGTGAACGTGCTGCCCTGCTGGAGTTCGCTGGTGGTCCCCGCTCCCTGGGTGGAGACGAACACCTTCGCTGTCGCGCTGTAGCGAGGGGTCAGAGTGAGCGAGTATGCGGCGGCGGCACCGACTCCGACCAGGGTCAACAAGACGATAACCACCCAACCTTTGCGCAGGATTCGAATGTAGTCGCGAAGTTCCACTCAGGAGCCTTTCATTGACGTGCATGTGGAGGCCGAATACCTGCGCCCCCCTTTATGGTGTCATACGATTACGTCGCCGCAATCACCGGTCGATTTCCATCGCGCGACATCTGGCCTGTCGGCGTGGCCCGCACGAGGGACGAATCAATGTCGGTGACCGCTTGCCCGTTGGCCAGGACGGCTCCGCCCACAACGGCACTCCATCGAGCTCCGGGCGAGCATCCTTTGCGCGGAGCGTGTGGATGCATGGAGCGCTGACACTCTGATTCGGGGTGCGATGGTCAGGCGCGGCGCAGAGTGCCGTCGGCGGCGACGGCCAGGAGGCGCGGGGAGCCAGACTCGATCACGAGGGTTGCGAGATCCGGGCGGCCGGGCGGCAGGACTCGAACCGTGACCTTGCCGGAGTCGACGGAGTCGAGCACGTCGGCGAGAGTGCGGGCCAGGTCAGCCAGCGCTTCGGGCGGGCTCTCGCCGCTGTCGTCCAGGACGACGACCTCCACCCCCGTTACCTTGTAAGTAGCCCTTGAAGCTTGCTTCTGAAGGGTGTTGGCCTGTTAGGCCCGGCATGGTTGTTGCCCCCAGTCGTTAATGATCCGGGGGGTGTTGTCACCGGGCCTGACTGGCATTGGGTGATCGCTAATAGGGGCTCGACTGGAACTCGTTTCTGGGTCGAACGTAACGTGGATGCCGAGACTTGATGCCGTGGACAGGCCAACTAATCCGCATGGCTGACGGGAAACTCATGATTGAGAATTACGACAGCGTCGACGTGTTCATCGGTGTTGACGTTGGAAAAAGCGAACATCACGCGGTCGCTCTGGACCGCTCTGGGAAACGCCTCTATGACAAAGCGCTCCCCAATGACGAGGCAAGACTGCGCGCCGTGATCCAGAAACTCAAGGTCCGCGGGCAGGTCCTCCTAGTCGTCGACCAGCCCGAAACAGTCGGCGCTCTGCCCGTCGCCGTCGCTTATGCCGAAGGCATCCTCGTGGCCTATTTGCCCGGGCTGGCTATGCGTCGAATCGCCGACTTGCACCCCGGTGAGGCAAAGACGGATGCCCGCGACGCGGCCATCATCGCCGAAGCTGCCCGCACCCTCCCGCACGCTCTGCGCCCGCTGCGCCTTGAAGACGAGCAGATCGCTGAACTATCGATGCTGTGCGGATTCGACGATGACATCGTCGGCCAGATGACCGCCACCAGCAACCGGATCCGGGGGCTGCTGATGCAGATCCACCCAGCGTTGGAGCGGGTACTGGGCCCGCACCTCGACCACCCGGCCGTCCTGGATCTCCTCCAGAAATACCCGACACCGACAGCACTGACGGCCGCCGGGAGGGTCCGGGTCGGCAACCGCCTCATCAAGCTCGCGCCACGGATGGGCCGCCGCTTAGCAGAGGAAATCTTCCAGGCGCTCTCCGAGCAGACCGTCATCGTTGGTGGCACCCACGCCACACGCGCCGTGCTGCCGCGCCTCGCCGAGCAGCTCAGCACGCTCCACCGCCAACGCACCGAAATTGCCGTCGAGGTCGCCGAGCTCGTCGACGCCAACCCACTGGAACCGATCATCACGAGCATGCCCGGGGTCGGTGTGAGGACCGCCGCCCGTGTCATCACCGAGATCTCCGGCAAGGAGTTCGCCACCGCCGGCCACCTCGCTTCCTACGCCGGCCTGGCGCCGGTCACCAGACGCTCCGGATCATCCATCCGAGGCGAGCACCCCTCACGGCGTGGCAACAAAGTCCTCAAACGCACGCTGTTCCTCTCCGCCTTCGCGGCCCTCAGCGACCCCGTCTCACGCACCTACTACGACCGCAAGATCGCCCAAGGTAAACGCCATAACCAAGCCCTCATAGCCCTCGCCCGCCGACGCTGTGACGTGCTCTACGCCATGCTCCGCGATGGCACGCTCTACGAAAACAAAACCCCCATCAAGACTTGACGAAACACATAGGGGCACCCCCCGTTGCCGGGCGGTGCTCACGGCGGTGATCACGGGTTCCAGGAACAGGGCGCGGCCACGGATGGCGTCGCGGAGGCTGGCCTCGACGAGGAGGCACTGGGCGCGCTCCTCGTCGGTCAGGGCGTGCGTCTCGGCCAGGCGCAGCAAGGTGGGCCGGGCCAGGGCATTGACCCGGCGCAGCTGCGCCTTGCGCTCACGGATGGCCGCGACGGTGGTGGCGTCGTGCCGGGCGCGGGTCAGGTCGACCTGGTTGAGCACCCGGAGGGCCCGTTCGGAACGGCCGAGCCCCACCACGAAGAGGGTGCCGGCGAGCAAGGTTCCGGCATGCCGGCTGACCAGTTCGCCGCCGAGTAGGCCCGACTGACCGGTGTGGACGGCCCAGCCGACCGCAAAGAGGGCCAGGACCAGGTAGCCCACCCAGGCCGACCAGATGTGGCCGCGGGCGGCGAGCACCACCAAGATCAGGGTGATGGCGCCGAGATGCCAGTGCGCGAACGGGACGTCGTTCTGGCCGGGGAGGTAAACGAACATCACGACCGCGCCCGCGCCGCTGAGTCCGAGGGCCAGGGCGACCTGCGTGCTGGGGTAGGGACGGTTGAGGGGGCGCATCAGGGCGACGGCGGAGAACACGATGGCGAGGTAGGCGCCGAACATGAGGGCGATGGGCCGCCCGGGCACGATGTCGATGATGGCGAGTAGGCCGTGAACGAGGACGAAAAGTGCCAAAATCAGCTTGGCCAGGGGGGTGGTGAGGTCGAAGGTGCGGGCCAGAGCGGCTTGGTCGGTTTCGTGCGGGGTCGGGTCGGGCTGCGGGATGGACTCGGGGCGGCGTTCGGTGGCTCGGCGGTCGTGACGGCGGGTCTCGACACGCTCGACCAACGGGACAGCCTCGGCCAGCGGATTCGGCTCGACCAGCGAGTTCGGCTCGACCAGCGAGTTCGGCTCGGTGGGGTCGAGTGACCGGCGGTCGGGGGCCCAGGCGACGACGACCTCGGTGCCGCGGCCGGGGGCTGAGCGCACGTGGGCCGCGCCGTCGGGCAGGCGCTCCATGCGGCCCAGGATGCTCTCGGCGATGCCCAGCCGATCCGGCGGCACCAGCGCGGGGTCGAACCCGGCCCCGTCGTCGCTGACGGTGACCTGGAAGCCGTCGGTGGTGGACAGGATCGAGACCGCACGGTGCACCGCTCGGATCATCGGGTAGTGCCCGGCGGCGGAGGCGACCGAGTTGCGCAGGGCCTCGCCGACGGCGCCGAGGATGGCCGCCACGGCCACCGATGGCACGGTGCGTTCGATGTCGACGTGCTGGCCGGCGCGAGGCGGGATGTCGACCCGCAGCGCGGCATTCGGGGCGATCTGCTGAACCAGCCGGCCGATGCGGCGGACGGCCTCGGAGACCAGCACCACCGGCTGAACGGGCGGGAAGCTCAGCGCGTCGAGCTGGCTGAGGGTTTTCGACGCGTGCCCGGAGACCACCTCCGGCGGGGTGCGGCCCAGGCCCGCCATCAACAGGGTGGAGATGACGCTGTCGTGTACGAGCGCATCGATGGTCAACCGCTCCTGCCGGCCGGCGACCTGCGCGGCGCGGAGCGCTTCGGCCTGCCGGGTGAGCAGGGCGGCATTGTCGACGCGGGTCGCGGACCGGCGGGCAGCGAGGGTGAAGGCGACGAACACGCTCACCAACAGCAGGGAGTAGAGCCCGTCGGCGAGGCCGACGAGGGCCGGGTAGGCCTCGGCCGAGGTGCGGAACCGCACCATCCCGCTCAGGGTGCAGGCCAGCAGAGTGAACCCCCAGGCCACGCTCTCACGGGCAAAAATGGCCACAGCCACACAGGGCACCCCCGTGAAGGTGATCACCCAGGAGATGTCGGCGCCGGCGGGCATCGGTTCGGCGGTGAGGAGGAACCGGAGACTCAAGATCAGGACGAAACAGAGCGCCGCGGCGGCGACGATGACCTGCAAGATGCGCGGCGTGGCCCACCGCACGCTGACGCCGAGAGCGATGGGCAGACCGAACGACACCGCGAAGCCGGCCGCGGCCGCCGGCGCGCTCGGGTTGCCGGCCTGGGCCAGGAACAGGGGGATCGCCAGGAGGCCGAAGATGCCGGCCGCGGCGGCCACGGCGATGCAGAGCAGCCGGGTGAGGTTGGCGGTGGCGGTGTGAGTGGGGTCGGGGGTCCCGACGGACTCAACCAGAGGAAGGGGGTCGGTCTCGACAGGCTCGACCAGCGCGGTTGGCTCGACCAGCGGATCCGGGGTGCTCATGAGTGGCCGGGAACCGGCAGGATGCCGTCTTCCAGGGCGCGCTTGTACAGGTCGATCTTGGTGTTCGCCGGCCGGCCGACCCGTTCGTACTTGGAGCGCACCCGACGGATGTAGTCGACCACGGTGAGCTCGGACAGCCCGGTGTGCGAGGCCACCAGCGGCGCCTTGGCGCCGGCGGCGTAGAGCGAGAGCACTTCCCGCTCGCGGGGGCTCAGGCCGGCATCGGAGAGGTCGGGGGCGCCATCCAGGGCCGCCGCCCACTCGGTGGACGCGATGGTGTCGCCGGCCGCCGCGCGGGTGACCGCGTCGAGCAGCACGCCGGTGGGCTCGGATTTGCGCACCACACCGAGCACCCCGCTGCGGGCGGCGGCGCGCATCAGCTGCGCGTCGTCGCCGCCGGTGAACGCGAGCACGGCCACGCCGGTGGCCCGCAGCCGGTCGACGTTGCCGGTGACGGTGGAGCCGTCGGCCAGGCGGAGGTCGAGGATCACGAGGTCGATGGGGGTCTCGCCCACCTCGCTGAGCAGCTCGGTGACCGTGGCGACGGTGGCCACCACCTCGATCTCGGGGAGGGTGGCGAACAGGCTGGCGAACCCGCGCACCACGATCTCATGGTCGTCGATCAGCGCGACCCGGTACCGGTTCATTCTGTGCCTCTCGTGCAGACCCGAAACGGGTGCCCCTATAAATAACGGCTTTCGCCTGCGAGGCCGCGTGCCTAGGGTAATGAAGGGGAACGAGCCGGGGGGCTCGCTGGGGCGCTCTCGACCGGATGATTCGCATTCTGCGCATCCGTATCGGTTGAGCGCCCCGGCGCCTGGCCCTGGTCGTGGCCGTCGTTCCGGCTGACGGGTTCGCGGCGGCGGTTGTTGAGCACGCCGTGGCTCTCCTCGAGGTAGCAGGAGCCGCAGAGCGACTCGTAGGCGACCTCGACGCCGTCGATGGCCACCTGGTCGCCGTCGAAGACGAAGACGCCGTCGACCTTGCGCCCGTTGAACACGGCCTTGCGGCCGCACCGGCAGATGGTCTTGAGCTCTTCGAGGCTGTGCGAGACCTCGAGCAGCCGGCGGCTGCCCGGGAACGCGACGGTCTGGAAGTCGGTGCGGATGCCGTAGGCCAGAACCGGGATGTTCTCGATGATCGCGATGCGAAGTAGGTCGTCGACCTGGGTTTCGGTGAGGAACTGCGCCTCGTCGACGAGCAGGGCGCTGACGTCGAGTCCGGTGTCGGTTTCGGTGTGGGCGCGGTGTTGCTGGAACAGGGCGTAGGCATCCGTCTCGGGGGTGAGCAGGAAGTCGACGCCGCGGGTGACGCCCAGCCGGGAGAGGACGCCGCGGTCGCCTTTGGTGTCGATCGACGGTTTGGCCAGCAGTACCCGGTGGCCGCGCTCCTCATAGTTGTAGGCGGCTTGGAGCATCGAGGTGCTCTTGCCGCTGTTCATCGCCCCGTATCGGAAATACAGTTTCGCCATAACCGCCGGTACCGCCTTTTTGTACGTTGAGGTTTCAGCGTACTTGGCGGGGCGCTTTCTGAGCACGCACCCCTGCGGGGGTGGCCGGGGTGGACGGCGCCTGTGGGGCTGCGGATGCGTCGTTGGGGTCGCGGACGCTGTCGTACTCGATCGTGAGCGAGGGCCTGCGCACGGTGACCCGCACGTTGTCGAAGACCACCCGGATGACACCCAGGTACGGGCGGAGCAGGGCTTTTGCTTTGCGCGGCGGCAGGTCGAGGGCGGCCTGGATGGTGATGGTGTCCACCTGGGCCGGCGCCGCGGCGGCGGGCGCGGGCTTGGCCGCGGGCGTGCGGGGCAGGCGGGGCACGGATGCGGTGTCCTGGGCCATGGTGGGGAGCGCCTGCGCCGGTCTGGCCTTGCTCGGGGCGGACCTGACCGGCGGGGCGGTGCCGGTGATCTGCACGACGAGGCTGTGCGGGTCGAAGCCGGGCGCCGCGCAGAGGGCACCGATCAGGGCGGCGGTGGCGGCGCGCTGTTCGGCACGGAACGCGGTGGCACGGTGCTCGGGGTCGGCCACGACGAGCAACCCGGGGGTGCCGCGCTCGGTCAGGGCGGCGCGTTCCCGGGTGGCCACGCTGTCCAGCCAGGTGCGGTCGATCTCGGCGACCAGGGTACGGCGCACCTCGGCGGCGAGCTGGCCGGCCTGGGCGATGTCCAGGGCGGTGACGGTGCCGCGTTCGAGGAGATCGGCGAGGAACGGGATCACACCGGATTTCAGGGCGGCGACCTGCTGTTCCACCACTGCCCGGGCCATTTGGCCGCGGGCTTCTTCGGTGCGGGCGACGATGGCGCGGCGGGCATCCGTCTGCCAGGCCAGGATGGAGCGCACAATACGGCGGGAATACGCGGCGCCGGCGGCGGCGGGAGCGAGGATCTGGGTGGCCGAGACGATCGCGTATACGGCGACGGGCACGGTGACCTTGAACGAGTCGGCCTGCGGCAGGGTGATCACGATGGCGACAATGCTGGCGACGGCGCCGGAGAGGGCGATCTGCCGCCAGGGCCGGTAGGGGGCCAGCGCCAGGAGCAGGAAGCCGATACAGACCGGGCCGAAGTCGTCTTGCACGAGCAGGTTGGAGCCCCAGCGGCTGAACTGTTCGAAGAGGTAGCCGAGCAGTGCGAGGGCGGCCATCACGAGGTGCATGCGGCCGTTGAACGGGGCGTTGGCCGGCTGGGCGGCGATCACCAGGGTGCCGGCGGCGGCGCCCATGGCGAGCACGGCGAGGGTGGCAAGGAGCGGGTTCTGGATCTGGTTCTGTTGCAGGACCGTGGCGATCACGGAGTAACAGAGCACGATCGCGGCGATCAGGGGGGCCAGCGGCCAGGCGGCGAGGGTGCCCAGCGGATCGAGGCGCTGCTGGGTGGAGCGTCGGCGGGTCACGGGGTGGGCTCGGGGGTGGGGGCATCCGGGAGTTGCCCTGCTGCGAACGAGGTGCCCCGGTCTGCCGGGACGACTGGTCCGGACGGGGGCAACTCGGCGGCGGCTTCTTCGGAGGCTGCGGCGATGGTGCTCGCCACTACGGGCGGGGCGGGCAGGGTGAGCAGCACCGAGGTGCCGGCGCCGGGCCGGGACCAGATCTGCACGGAGCCGCCGAGCCGTTCGATGCGCTTGCGTACAGATTGGCGCAGGCCCAGCCGGTCGCTGCCGGTTTCGGCCTCCATGAAGCCGCGGCCGGCATCGAGCACCATCACCGAGACGTTCTGGTCGTCGGCGTCGATGACCACCTCGGCGGTGACGATGCCGGCGTGCAGCAGCACGTTGACCAGGCATTGCTGCACCGCCAGGCCCAGCTCCCGGTCACTCTGCGGGTCGAGGCGGGCGAGTGACTCCTTGTCGCCGGTGATGTCCACGACCAGACCACGGTCACGCATGCGGTCGATGGCGCGGAACACGGCGCTGGACAGCCATCCGTCATTGCCGGCGGATGCGGCGGTGCGTTCGTCGACGTGGGTGAGCCAGTCACGGTCGGCGAGGGTCTGCAGGGTCTCGCGGAGGCCCGCCTCGAGGCCGCGGGTCATGGGGCCGGGTTTGGCGCGGGCCACCGACACCAGCTGGTTGAGGGTGGTGTCGTGCATGAGGGCGATGGCACGCACGTCGAAGTCGTGGCGCAGGATGCGGGACTCGTCGTCTTGCACGGCCCGGTGGATGGCCGGCTGGGCGGTGCGCCCGGTGCGGCGGGCG
The DNA here is from genome assembly GCF_004210215.2 of Cryobacterium sp. SO1. NCBI lineage: Bacteria > Bacillati > Actinomycetota > Actinomycetes > Micrococcales > Microbacteriaceae > Cryobacterium > Cryobacterium sp. SO1. The sequence goes on along the minus strand of NZ_CP067394.1, from coordinate 417,874 downwards.
AGTCCGTCGAGCAGCATCACGCCGACCAGAAACAGGTAGGTGACGATGCTGAACACGTCGGGGCGGTCGGGCACCGGGGTTTGCGAGACGGCGAGGGTGGCGGCGACCTCGGCGAGGAGGAAACCGACCGTGCTCCACAGCACGCCGATCAGCGCGCCGGAGCCGGCGCCGCCGACCATGATCAGGGCCATCTTGGGCAGGGAGATCAGGAACATGTCCGAGGACGGGAAGACGCCGGGCATGCCCAGCACCGCGCTGGTGAACAGGTAGGTGCACACGGCGCCGAGCAGCAGGTAGGCGAGGGTGAGCGGCACCGTGCGCCAGCGGGCGAGCAGGGCCAGCAGCGCGCCCATGCCGAGGATCGCGGCGACGGTGACCTGTAGCCGGTCGGTGGGCGGGAACACGCTCAGCGCCAGCACCGAGAACAGGGCGCCGGCCAGGCAGACGAGGCCGAACCAGTGCGACGCCCGGGCCAGGGCACGACTGAGCGTGGCCTTGACCAGGTGGCCGGGTAGACCTAGTGACATTGCGCCCTCTCCACCGCTGATTATCGCAGTTGTGCGGCAGAGTGTGCGTCGGTACTCCCCCTCCGTTGAGTAGGCGAGTGTCCCGTTGATCGAGCCTGTTGTGCCGCTGTGCGGGGTAGGCGCCGCTATGCCCGTGGCGCGCCACCCGCCTGGCGGCGCCTGACTCGCGCAGCTCAGAACAGGGTGGGTGTCAGGTCGAGCGGCAGCTCGGCGGCGATCAGGGAGGGCGGGACGACCGGGCCGCCGGGTTGGGCGGCGCGGGAGGGCGCCGCGGTCAGGGCCGTCGAGAGGATGCCGCCGGTGGCCGGATCCTCGGTGCGGCGCTGCAGCCCGTGCGCGCGAATCAGCGGCTGGATGCGCTCGGCCAGCCACTGGCGGTACTCCTTGGGCGCGTAGGCCCCGCGTTTGTAAAGCTCGTGGTACTTGGGCATCAGCTCGGGGTGGTCCTGTTCGAGCCAGTGGAAGTACCACTCCTTGACGCCCGGCTTGAGATAGAGGGCGCTGTAGAGCACCCCGGTGGCGCCGGCGGCCTTGGCCTGCCGCATGGCCTCGTCGAGGTGGGCGCGGGTATCGGTGAGGAAAGGCAGGATCGGCATCATGAAGACCGAGCAGTCCATGCCCTTGTCGCGAATGGCGCTGACCGTGGCCAGCCGGGCCTTGGTGCTCGGAGTGCCCGGTTCCACGGCCTGCTGCAGGGCGTCGTCGTAGATCGCGATCGACATGGCGAGGTCTACCGGCACCCGCAGGCTGGCTTCCTGGAGCAGGTCGAGATCGCGGCGCAGCAGGGTGCCCTTGGTGAGGATCGAGAACGGGGTGCCGGAGTCGGCGAGCGCCGCGATGATGCCGGGCATCAGCCGGTAGCGTCCCTCGGCCCGCTGGTACGGGTCGGTGTTGGTGCCCAGGGCCACCGGATGCTTGCCCCAGGTGGGCTTGGTGAGCTCTTTGCGGAGCACCTCGGCCACGTTGACCTTGACGATGATCTCGTTGTCGAAGTCCTTACCGGCGTCGAGGTCGAGGTAGTTGTGGGTGGGGCGGGCAAAACAATATGCACACGCATGAGAACAGCCCCGGTACGGGTTGATGGTCCAGCCGAACGGCATGGCGCTTTGGCCGGGCACGCGGTTGAGGGCGGACTTGGCGAGCACCTCGTGGAAGGTGATCCCGTCGAATTCGGGGGTGCGGACGCTGCGCACCAGGTTGTTCAGGCGGGCGAGGCCGGGCAGCGCGCCGGCCTGCTCTGTCGTCAGTTCCTGTCCACTCCAGCGCATGCATCCAGTCGAACACATGTTCGAGTGGGATGCAAGCGCAGGCGGGCCGGTCATCCGCCAGCGCCGTAACGGGCGCGGGTGTGACATAACTCCTGCAATCCTCGCGAAAACCAGCCCAAACGGCCGGTTTTGGGCCTCTTCAGACGAAATTGCAGGAGTTATGCGCTACGGGTGCCGCCAAGCCGGCTCGGCGGGGGGCGCATCCGTCGGGCGGGGCGTTGGGGACCACGCACGATAATAAGGCCATAGTCCGTTTACGAGGATGCTTTCGCCGATTGCGTCCTCCTAAACTCACTGTTTCCTGTTTTCCGGGCGATCCCCGGAGAACCTACGCGGTGAGGTGCAGGGTTGCCGCGGTGGCGGCCAGGGAGGCGGCTGCGGCTGCGGGGTCGTCGGAGAGCTTGGTGCCCAGACTCGGGACCATTTCTCGCAGCTGCGGCTCCCAGCGGGAGTACTCGCCGGGGAAGCAGCGCGCCAGCAGGTCCACCATGATCGGGGCCGCGGTGGAGGCTCCGGGCGAGGCGCCGAGCAGCCCCGCGATGCTGCCGTCGGCGGAGGTGATGACCTCGGTGCCGAACTGCAGGATGCCGCCTTGCGCGGCATCCTTCTTCATCACCTGCACGCGCTGACCGGCGGTGATCAGCTCCCAGTCCTCGGCCTTGGCGGTGGGCATGAATTCCTGCAGCGCGCCCAGTTTGGCCTTTCGGGAGGCGAAAACCTCACCGATCAGGTACTTCATCAGGCCGAAGTTGTTCTTGGCCACGGCGAGCATCGGCACGAGGTTGTGCGCGCGCACCGAGAACGGCAGGTCGAACCAGGTGCTGGTTTTGAGGAACTTGGGGCTGAAGCCGGCGAACGGGCCGAACAGAAGCGAGGTCTCGCCATCCACCACCCGGGTGTCGAGGTGTGGCACCGACATCGGCGGGGCGCCCACGGCGGCCTTGCCGTAGACCTTGGCCTGATGCTGGGCCACGACCTGGGGGTTGGCGGTTCGCAGGAACTGGCCGCTGATGGGGAAGCCGCCGAAACCCTTGATCTCGGGGATGCCGCTCTTCTGCAGCAGGGCGAGGGCGCCGCCGCCGGCGCCGACGAAAACGAATTTGGCCTCGACGGTGTTCGTGTACCGGCCTACCAGGCTGAGCAGCTTGAGCTTCCAAGAGCCGTCGTCCTGCTGCTTGAGACTGGTGACCTGCTGGTTGAGGTGCACCTTCACGCCGCGCTTCTTGAGCGAGTCGAAGAGGTAGCGGGTGAGGGCGCCGAAGTCCACGTCGGTGCCGGATTCGATGCGGGTCGCGGCGATCTTCTGGGTGGCGGCGCGCTTCGTGGTGAGCAGCGGGGTCCAGGTCTCGATCACGGCGGGATCTTCGCTGTACTCGAGGCCGGCGAACAGCGGCTGGTCGGCGAGCGCGTCGCGGCGTTTGCGCAGGTAGTCCACGTTGGCGGCGCCGTGCACGAACGTCATGTGCGGGGTGGAGTTGATGAACTTCTCCGGCTCGGGCAGCACCCCGGTTTCGACCAGGTGCGCCCAGAGCTGGCGGCTGATCTGGAACTGCTCGTTGATGGCCACGGCCTTCTCGGCGGTGACGGAGCCATCGGCCGCCTGCGGCATGTAGTTGAGTTCGCAGAGCGCCGCGTGCCCGGTGCCGGCGTTGTTCCACGGGTTCGAGCTCTCCTGGGCGAGCTCGCCGAGGCGCTCGTAGACCTGGATGTTCCAGTCGGGCTGCAGTTCGGCGAGCAGGGTGGCCAGGGTGGCGCTCATGATTCCCCCGCCAATCAGGGCGACATCGACCTTTTCTGAATTCACGTTCTTACTCTAACCCGGCGCGCGGGCGGCTTCGGCGGGGTGCGGCTGCGGGCGCGGCAGCCGGCCGGGGTGCCGCGGGCGAGCATCCGCGGCGCCGTGTCGGGATTACTCACAAGGGTGACCCACCGGGGTGACCCATAGGGGTGACCCATAGGGGTGACCCATAGGATGGCCCAATGGACTCCACCGGAAGCCGTCTGGGCATTTCCCTGGGCATCATCGCCCTCGCCGCGCCCATCGTGGCCCTGGGCCTGTTCATCGGGACCTTCGCCGTTCCGGTGACCAGCGCCGCCCACAGCAACCCGCTCGCCGGGCTCTCCCTCTATACCAACCCTGATTCGACCGCGAACGGGGCCGCCGCCGCCGCCGCGACCGCCGACCCGGACTCCGCCGAGGCCGCCACCCTGGCGCGGATGGCGGAGCAGCCCGCCGCGATCTGGCTGCTGCCGGAGAAATACCCGATGGACACCGTGCAGGCCGACGTCGCCGCGATCGTGGACGCCGCCGTCGCCACCGGGCAGACGCCGGTGTTCGTCATCTACGGCATCCCCGACCGCGACTGCGGCAACTTCTCCGCCGGCGGCCTCTCGGAGACCGACTACCCGACCTGGGTTGCCTCGATAGCGACGGCGCTCACACTCACGCCATCCGTGGTGATTCTCGAACCGGATGCCCTGTCACTGGCCACGGAGTGCGGCAACGTCGACCAGCGGGTGCAGCAGATTCAGCAGGGCATCAGCACCTTCGCGCCCACGCTCGCCACGGTGTACCTCGACGCGGGCCACTCCGACTGGCTCGACCCGGCCACCGCCGCTGACCTGCTCAACCGGGCCGGCGTGCAGAACGTGCGCGGTTTCGCGACGAACGTCTCCAACTACAACGACTCGGCCGCGGAGCAGGCCTTCGGCGAAGCGGTGTCCGCCCTGACGAATGGCGCCCACTTCATCGTCGACACCTCGCGCAACGGCCGCGGCGGCAACGGAGAGTGGTGCAACCCCACCGGCCGGGCGCTGGGCACCACCCCGGAGGCGACCACCGATGGGGGCCTGCGCGACGCGAACCTGTGGGTGAAGGAACCCGGCGAGAGCGACGGCACCTGCAACAACGGGCCGGCCGCGGGCGAATGGTGGAACGAGCGAGCCCTCGAACTCGCGGCCGCCGCCGGCTGGTAACGGGCCTCCGGGCTCGCCCTGGTCGAGGTGATGGATGCTCAGACCACGTCATATACTCAGGTATGTCGTCAGCCGGGGAAATTCGCAGGGTAGCGGTGATTATTGAGGACGACGCAGACATCCGCCATCTGCTTGAAGCCGTACTCACGCAGGCCGGATTCGACGCAATCGCGACGAGCAACGGTCTGGACGGGGTGCGCGCGGTTCGCGCCTATGACCCGATCGTCACGACTCTCGACGTGAGCATGCCCGGCATGGACGGCTTCGAGACCGCCAAGCGGATTCGCGCGTTCAGCGCCACGTATCTTGTGATGCTCACCGCCCGCGACGAGGAGATCGACACCCTGCAGGGCCTCGAGGCCGGCGCCGATGACTACCTGACCAAGCCGTTCCGGCCGCGTGAACTGCGCGCCCGCATCGACGCCATGCTGCGCCGGCCCCGCCTGGCGCTGCCGCCGGACGGCACCGAGCAGGAACCGGTCGCGACGGTGGCGCCGGTCGCGTACGCCCCGGCCGCGCCGGTGGCCGCCGAGCCCGCGTTCACCCCCGCCTATGTGCCGCCGGTGATGGCGCCTGCTCCGCCCGCCGCCGACCTGCCGCCGAGCCTGGCCCCGGTTTCGGTTCCCGGCACGCACACGGGCGCGCACGCCGCACCGGTGGCGCAGGCGACCTCCGCCGCCTCCGCCAGCAGCGACGAGCGGGCGGACGACTGGCTGGAACACAACGGCCTGCGGCTCAGCAACGACATGCGCCTGGCCATGCTCGGCACCGTGGAGCTGGACCTCACCCGCACCGAGTTCGACCTGCTGGCCGCGTTGCTCGAATCGAAGCGGCGGGTGCGCAGCAAGGCCGACCTGGCGCTGCTGCTGCGCGGCGAGAGCTACGTGACGTCCTACTACGTGAACGAGGCCGACAAGCGCGCCGTTGAGGCGCACCTGAGCAACCTGCGCCGCAAACTTGGCGACAGCCTCACCTCCCCGCGCTGGCTCGAGACCGTGCGCGGCGTCGGCTACCGCCTCGCGGCGTCGGATGAGGCCGGGCGCGACACGTTCTAGGTCGCCCCTCCGCCCTGGGTGCGTTCGTTGCACCCCTGGTGGTGCACCGCGCCCGCTAGGAGGCCGCTGAACAACTTTGGGTGCGGGTGTCGCTTATTTAAGGCGCGCCTGCGGCGGGTCGGCTCTTGGTCGTTAAGACTGGGGTGATGCAGGGTTGTGATGATGGTCAGCGTGAGATTTACGATGTCGATGCCGTAGCGGGGCACTTGCTTCCGCCTGGATCGGTGTTCGCTTTCCTCGCAGCGCACCGTCGGGAGCTGTTTCCCGATGATGCGTTTGCGGACTTGTTTTCCTCGCAGAACGGCCGCCCGTCAATACCGGCGGACGTGATCGCGTCGGTGATGGTGTTGCAAACACTGCACAACCTTTCCGACAGGGAAGCGGCCGAGGCGTTGACGTATGACCTGCGGTGGAAAGCCGCCTGCGGGTTCGCGCTGACTGAAACCTCTTTCCACCCGACCGTGCTGGTCTATTGGCGCAAACGCTTGGCTGCCAGTGACCGGCCGCACCGCATTTTTGAGGCCGTGACCGCGGTCATTGCCCAGTCCGGAGCATTGTCGGGGCGCAAACGCCGGGCGTTGGACTCAACAATTTTGGAGGATGCGGTTGCCCGGCAGGACACCGTCACGCAGCTGGTCGGACAGATCCGCCGTGTTGGCCGGGAGATCCCCGGCGCGGACGTGAGCGTCGCCGGCTTGACCGGCCATGATTACTCCCAGCCGGGCAAGCCCGACATTGCGTGGGACGACCGCGACGCCCGCGACGAGCTCGTCTCCCGCCTGGTCACCGATGCTCTCGCTCTGCTGGGCAGCATCAACGTCCATATCCTCAACAAGAAGCAGCAGGAAACCGTCGCGCTGCTTGCCTTGGTCGCCGGCCAAGACGTGGAACCCGCCGACGGGTCCGACGGGACCGACGGGCGGTGGCGGATCGCCCGCCGGGTCGCTCCCGACCGGGTGATTTCCACCGTCGATCCTGATGCCCGCCATGCGCACAAGAGCCGCCAGAAAAAGATCGACGGCTATAAAGCCCACGTCAACGCGGAGCCCGACACCGGGTTGGTGACGGCGGCAATGCTCACGAAAGCCTCTGGTTCGCAAAACAGCGACGCGGCTCGCGGCGGCGAGCTGCTCGCGGCCGACGTCAGCATCGGTGAGCAAAACATTGACGTGCTGGGTGATTCGGCCTATGGCAGCGGCGGGCTCCTGACCGAGATTCATGCCGCTGGGCACCGGCCGATCATCAAGCCGATGCCGCTGGGCCGAGCCGTTCCGGGCGGATTCACCATCGATGACTTCACCGTGGATGAAACCCTGCAGACCGTGACCTGCCCGGCCGGGAACGTCCGGTCGCTCAGCCCGAAACGACGGGCCAGTTTTGGTAGTTCGTGCAAGGCCTGCCCGCTGATGGCGCAGTGCACCACCGCGAAGTCCGGCAAGAAGATGCAGATTCATCCGCTGGATCAGGTTCGCCGGGAGCACCGCGTCACCGCTCAGGACCCGGACTTTCAAGCCCTTTATCGCCAGCACCGTCCAATGATTGAACGGACGCTGGCGTGGATGACGCGCGGGGCCCGGCGGGTCCGCTACCGCGGCGTTGCCAAGAACAATGCGGGGTGGGTGATCCGTGCTGCCGCGATCAATCTCAAACGGCTCCTCAACCTCGGTTTGACCAGCCAGAACGGGGTTTGGGCCCTTGGATAACACCCCGACGCACAAGGACCACCTCGGCGCACGGTCCCAGGCGGCAGAGCCGCCCACTACGGCCCCATCGATCAGCCCCGACGCGAGATCCCACCATCGTGGCCGATCGCTCAGTCGACCGCACAAAGCCCCACAGCGGAGCAAAAAAACACTCGAAGAACTCGCCGAGGCAACTGGACCCCTAATATTCAGCGCCCTCCTAGTGCAGGCGCGCCGACCCACCCGAGGTGCGGTGGTGCACAGGGGGTGCGGCGACGCGCGGCAACGGGAGGCGTCAGCGCTGCAGCGCGAACATGGTGGCGAGGTCGGCGCAGGCCTGCTCGCCGACCTCGTTGAGGCGCCTGATGTGACGCATCGAGCCGGGGATGTCGCCGTCGCGCAGGGCATCGTGCATCATGGCGGCGGTGGCCTCCACCGTGATCGCCCCCACCATGGTGCTGCTCGAGCGGATGCTCAGCAACACCACGTGGGCTTCTTCGGCGTTCGGGTACTGCGCGCCCAATGCCGCGGCCAGGCGCTGGGACCGGCTGTGCCACAGGTGCACGAAGTCGTGCACAAAACGGCGCTGCAGGTCATGGTCGCCGCCTACCTGGGTCAGCAGCGCGCGCAACGCGGTGGCTTCGATGTGGGCGCTCAAACCTTGTAGCCGCGGTGGCGCTTGATCAGGGTGAAGAACATGGTCAGGGTCTGCAGCACTGTGGTCACTCCAAGGATCGGCCATCCGATCCACAGGATGGTGGACTGGATCACGATGGGCAGTTGCATCCAGATGAACACCATTGCCGCCGCGGCGGCGAGCCCCACTAGGAGGGGCACGAGGTGGGCGTTGCCTGAGCCGCGCTCGGCCTTGGCCTGCTCCGCCCAATTGTCGACCTGCTTGTTGCTGGCGAACTTGGTCCAGGCCCGCACGAAGTGGCCGATGCGCACCCACATGTAGATCTCGGCGGGGATGAAGCCGATGGCGAAGAAGATGTCTTTGCCGTTGCGATTCTTCATCGACAGTGCCGTGCGCAGGTTCAGCAGCAGCGCCACGATCGGCGGGACCAGCCAGATCGGGCTGAACACGAACGCGTTGATCGACAGCGACGCGAACAGCAGGATGAAGAACATAACCCGGGTGAGCACGTTGACGATCATGGAGAAGTTCTCGAGCCAGCGCAGCCGCAGGTTGGGGTGGAAGGGCTGGCCCTTGGTGTCGCCGCGCTGACCGGGCCACATGAGCTCGATGGCGCCGAAGTTCCACTTGACCTGTTGGGCATCCAGGCCGCGGAGGGTGGTCATGCCGCCCACGTTGGCGCGGGCCTGGGCGCTGATCTTGGTGAGGTAGCCGGCGCTCTTGATCTGCAGCGAGAGCAGGGAGTCCTCCACCTCGCTGTCCTTCACCCATGGCGTGGCCTGGTGGCTGTCGACCATCACCTCGCGCAGGGCCTTGATGGAGAAGATCGAGAACTGGCCGCCGAGCACGGCCATGTTGCGGCCGCGGAGCATGTTCTGCATGTTGAACGCGGCGAACTGGGCGCGCTGGCCGGCGATGAGGAAGCTGGGGATGATGCCGTTGATCACGGTGTCGTCGATGCTGTAGATCGCCGAGATGCCGCCGACCCGGGTGTCCGAGGAGATTTCGGCCTCGAGCTGCTCCACGGCGTTCGGCGAGGCGGTGGTGTCACCGTCGACGCCGAGCAGGAAGTCACAGCCCTCGATGAGCGAGAAGCCGTAGTTGAGCGCGCCGACCTTCTTGTCGGGGTTCTCGCCGATGTCGTGCACGAACACCTCGGTGAACTGCATGACGCCCTCGGTGACGACCTCGTGCGGGCCGGCGAACTTGCTGGCGATCTTGACGGTGTCGTCGGTGGTGTTGTTGACCACCACGTGGATGACGTCGGGCAGCCGGGTCTGGGCCAGGAGCGACTCGAGGACACCGCCGATGGAGTCGGCCTCGTTGTACGCGGGAACGATACAGCCGACCATGGGACGGGACGACGGTAGGCCCTGCACCATCGAGTTGAACTCGTTGGCATAGGCATCGGCCACCGGGTCGACGACCGGGATGATCTTGGCGTAATTGTTTCTCTCGTTCACAAAATCCACTCTGGCAGGCCGACACACGGTTTGACCCCCAATCAAGTCAAGGTTTTCACAAGATAAACTCAAGATCAGCGCAGCAGTCGCTCGCACAGAGCAAATCGGGGGATCCCATGCCGACGTCAATCCGCACCCGCCTGGCAGCCCTCACCTGTGCCGCCGGGCTCACGCTGACCCTTTCCGCGTGCGGGCAGGCGCCGTGGGCGGACCTGAATGCGGGCGCATCCGCCACCCCCACGGCACAAGCGACCATCACGGCGATCGCGAACGACCTGGCCACCGGCTCGACCCGGCACCAGCTCACGGCCGGGGATGCGGCGCTGACCGTGGACTACTCCTCGACCCTGAACATGGGCAAGTGGACCGCGGCCGCGAACAAGCCCGTGAGCTTCTCGCTCAGCGCCACGCTCGGCACCGACGACGGCCAGGACGTCTTCCTGTCCACGATGACCGTCGTAACGGCCGTCACCGGGCCCACGGGCCCGCTGGAGCCGCCCGCAACGTTCGTGGACCAGTCCACCCTGGCCCCCGGCTACCTCATGAAAGCGCCATACAGCTACGGCCAGACCTACGTGATGTCGGCCATCGACCCCGCGGCCACCAGCGTCACCCTGTCGTTCACCTACGAGCTGCTCATCCAGACGACGCCGACGGCGACCTCGTTCGCGAAGCAGACCGCCAGCGACCAGATCACGATCGCCATCGTTCCGTAGCCCTGGTCTCGCGAACCTACCCTCGCGAACTGTGACTTAAGAACCCAAGACTTGCGTTTTTGGGGGCTTAACTCACGGTTCGCGAAGGGGCGGGGCGCGGGACTAGAGGTCGCGGGCGGGGGCGGGCTCGGTCGTGACGGCGATGTCGTTGCCGCCGCGGCGCTTGACGACCTCGATGGACTGGCCGGCGGCCGTGCTGAGCTCGTCGAGGTCGTAGCCGTGGTCGAAGGTGTCCGCGATGCCGAAGCTCGCGGTGAGCCGGATCTGGTACGACTCCCCCAGCGGTCCGTCGACGAGGGCGTTCTGCATCCGCTGCACGATCGTGAGCGCCTCGGTGGCTGAGCCGACCGCGGCCAGCACGTAGAAGCGGCCGGCGGCGGGGTGCCCGATCAGCGACATCAGTGGCGCGCTGCCGCGGAGGGTGTCGGCGAAGCGGGCGATGGCGTCGTCGCCGGCGACGCGGCCGAAGGCCGTGTTGATCTCGGGGAGGTTGTCGATGTCGGCACCGATCACGGCCAGCCCGAGTTCGGCACGTTCGCCGCGCTGCAGGTGGTCGGTGGCCGCCTGCGAAAACGACGTGCCCGACAGCACGCCGGCTGCCGAGTGGATGCCAACGGTGATGTCGCCGACGGCGTTGCTGCCGACGCGTTCGGCGCGCAGGATCGACGTGGCGATGCAGGCGGTGACGATGAGGCCCATGTTGAGGATCGACGTGGTGCCGGAGCTGAAGTACGTGGTGAAGGTGGCGCTGTCGACGCCATCCGTGATGAAGGCGATGGCACGGCCGGAGTAGAACAGGGCCGCGATGAAGAGCACGATCGAGAAGATCCGCCCGTTGACGTTGCGGCGCAACCGGCCGCGGAGCGCCTCGGTGCCGCCCAGGGCGCCCATCAGCGCCACGATCAGCCAGAGCGGGCCGGCTCCGGCCCATTCGCCGCCATCCGCGCCGGGGATCAGGGTGATGACGGCCACGACCAACGCGAGGCCGCCGACAACGGCGAAGCCCGAGCTGCGGCCGTTGTAAACGCGGCTGCCCGACCAGAGCGCACCCACGGTCACCACCAGGGAGGCGTTGGCGACGGTGATCGACCACCACGCCTCGTCGCTGACCAGGTAGACGCCGTAGCCGACGGCGACCATGATGCCCGCCACGAACGCGAGGCTCCACAAACGGCCCGGGGGGTCGTTGCGGTTCAGCGCGGTATTGAAGATGAACGAGACCCCGCACAGGATCACGATCAACCCACTGATCATCTGCAGGGTGGGTCCGTCTAATTGCATTCTGTCCCCCGCCGAGCGTGCTCTGGCACGCTCAGCCTCTGTTCACCGGGAGCGTGGCGATTGCCGTCGTCCCCTTGCCTTTGGTCGACTCCAGGCGCAGATCGCCACCGTGTTCGCGCATGATGTCCCGGCTGATGCTCAGGCCCAGTCCCGTGCCGTGCACGCTGGAACCCCGCACCGAGTCGGCCCGATAGAACCTGTCGAAGAGGTTGCCCTGTTCCTCTTCGCTCATGCCCCGGCCGGTGTCGGCGACCCGCACTTCGATGCCGCAGGACACCTCGTGCACGGTGACGCTGACCTTGCCGGATTCCACGTTGTACTTGATCGCATTGGAGAAGATGTTGTCGATCACCTGGCGCAGCCGGAACGCATCCGCGATGACCGTGACCGGCGGCAGTTCGGCGATTTCGAACCGGATGTCGCGTTGCGCGGCGAGCGGCTCGGCCGACTCGACGGCATCCATGAGGACAGTGGACAGGTCGCAGGCGGCGACGTTGAGAGCCAGCCCCTCCTTGGACTCGCTGGCCGCGGTGAGCAGGCCCGAGACGATCTCGAGGAGCCGGTCGGAGTTCTTCGACGCGATCTCGAGCATCCGGCGGGTGTCCGGGTCGACTCTCTCGTCGTCGAGGGCCAGTTCGAGGTAGCCCAGGATGGAGGTGAGCGGGGTGCGCAGCTCGTGCGAGACCGAGGCGACGAGGTCGTCCCTGGCCTGCACCGCGCGCACTTCGGCAGTCACGTCGCGGGTCACCATGACGCCGCCGTCGTAGCGGCCGGCATGGTCGCGGATGGGCCGGGCCGAGACGAGCACGGCGGCCTGCTGCTGGTCGGGCGAACCCAGCCACACCGTGACCCGGTCCACCGTCTCACCGCGGATCGCCCGTTCGGTGGGCCGGTCGGGACCGTCGAAGGGGGTGACACCGTCTTCCTTGAAGACGATGCCGGCCAGGCCGACGCCGTCGCTGACGCCGAACCGGGTGAGCATGGAGCGCTGGGCCCGGTTGACGAAGTTGACCCGGCCGTCGCCGTCGTACCCGACCACGCCGAAGTCGACGGTGTTGAAGATCTCGTCGAGGGTCTGCTCCTGGCGCCGGGAACGTTGCAGGGCCGCCTCGAACAACCCGGCCTGCTGGGTGAGCAGCACCCGCTGGGCCAGCGCCCGCCGGTTGGAGGTATAGGTGACGGAGGCCACGAAGGCCAGCATGATCGTCACGACGGCCAGCAGCGGCGCCTGAGAGGTGGCGTAGCCGGTGGCGTTGAGCGGGTCGTTGAAAAACTTCAGCGGCAGCCCGGCCCAGAGAAGCAGGGTGGCGAAAATGACGCTGCCGGTGGCACCGGCCTGGCCGAAGTGGGTGGACATCCAGATCACCGGGAACACCAGCAGGAAGCTCACGCCCAGCTGCGGCTGCGCCTCGCGCGCCAGGGCAAGGCCGACGATGTCGAGAAGAGGGAGCACCACAATGTAGACCTTGGGCAGCCGCCGCCAGGGTACGGCCGCAGCCAGCCCGGTGGTGCCGAAGATGATCATGACGCCGAGGAAGTACAGCGGCTCCACGAACATGGCCGGATCGTTGGCCACCGTGACCGCCACGAGCAGCAGCGTGGCCGCGGCCAGGAGCAGCTGGGAGAGGAACACGGAGCGTTCGACACGCTCGCGCACGCCCACCCGCGGCGCCCTCAGACTCTGCTCGACCATACTGCGACCCTAGCGTTTACAGCGAAAGCTCAGACGCGGCGCGCACGGGCAGCACGGCGTCGGCACCGAACTCTTCGAGTCGGGCGAGAGTCTTCTCAAAACTGCGCGGCACGCCGTAATGGAACCCCTGGGCGCTGCGGATGCCCAGCGCGGACAGGTGGGTGGCCATGGCCTCGTTCTCCACGCCCTCCACGATCATCGAATACTCGAGGTTGTCGCCGAAGCCCTGCAGTGCGGTGAGCACCTCACGCTGGCGCACGTCGTCGAGGTCGTCGACGAGGCTCTTGTCGATCTTGAGGATGTCCATCGGCATCCGCACGAGCGCGTCGACCGAGGAGTCCTGGGAGCCGTAGTCGTCGAGGGCGATCATGATGCCGATGTCGCGAAGGTGGTCGGCCTGGGCGCGCACCGCGGTGGACACCCGGGCGACTGAGCGTTCGTTGAGTTCGAGACAGAGCGAGATGCCCGGGTAGCGGTTCGCGAGGTCTTCGACGAATCCGCCGATCCGCTGCGGCAGGATCTGGCCGGCCTCGACGTTGATGGTCATGCACACGATCCTTGGTTCGATCAACCGGAAGTCCGCAGCGGCGGCCATCGCCTTGAGCGCCACCTGGCGGGTGAGCGCGTCGAGCCGGCCGAGGCTCTTGGCCTTCTCCACCAGCGACGGCGGTGATAGCGGGCCGAGCTCGGGGTCGGTGTAGCGCACGAGGGCCTCGAAGGCCCAGATCTGACCGGTGACCAGGCTCACGATGGGCTGGAAGGCCAGTTCGAGCAGGTCTTCGTCGATGGCGCGGGCGACGATGTCGTTCATCTGCGACGAGCGGTGCCCGGAGATGTTGATGCTGCTCTCGTTGGCCGGGCCGCCGCGGCGGCGGGACTTCTTGATCGCGAGCATGCTGCGGTCGGCGTCACGCAGCAGCTGGTTGACATCCGTTTCGCGGTGCGCGGAGTAGGCCAGGCCGATGCTGAGGATCGGGTTGAGCACGGTGCCGCTGACCGCGAGGGGCTCACCGGTGGCCTCCATGATGCGTTCGGCGAGCAGCTTGGCCTCGGCCAGGGACGACAGCCGGGTGAGGATGACGACGAACTCGTCGCCGCCGACCCTGGCGACGACGTCGTAGGGGCGGATGACGGCGCTGAGCCGGCGGCCGAGTTCGCTGAGGATCTCGTCGCCGGCCTGGTGGCCGTACCGGTCGTTCATCCGTTTGAAGTCGTCGAGGTCGATGAACAGCACGGCCAGCGCCTCGGAGTAGTCGCGGTGGTCGTTGATGTTGGCGAGGGCGTCCTGGAAGGCGCCGTAGTTGGGCAGGCCGGTGAGCGGGTCGGTGTTGGCCCGGATGGTGAGGCCGCCGATGCTTTCCCTGGCGGTGAAGACCACGTCGGCGGTGTGGGCGAGGGCTTCGAGGGCGCGGCGGTCGTCCCGGGTGAACGGGTAGTCCATCACGTCGCGGCGGGCCACCAGGTACTGGCCGCCGAGCGCGCTGATCGCCAGCGGGGTGTCGATCTCGCCGTGTCCGGCCGGATCGTGGCGCACACCGGCGGACTCGACGCCGACGGTGTCGTGCACGGCGCGGAGGAGCACGGTGGCCAGGTCGGTGCTGGTGCCGGCCGGGGCGATGGTGATGGGGGTGGCCAGCCCACCGGTTGTGACGAACTGGTTCGTGGCGTTGAGGTCGATGACCCCGTCGACCACGCCGGCCAGGCGACGACGCATGGCCGTGGCCCGCACGATCAGGATCGCGCCGGTGCCGACGACGGCGAGCGGCACGAGGGTGACGGCCACGGCCAGGGTGTCGGTGCTCAGGTCGAAGAACGGATGCGTCCAGGCGGCGATCAGCGCACAGAGGCCGGTGTAGCCGCCGCCGATCAGAACCACCCGGAGCGCCGAGTAGTGCCGACCGGCGCCGATGTCGACGTGGGGGCGGTCGAACCGGCGGCGGAGTGCCTCCAGTGCGATGACCGTGACGAGGTAGGCGATGGCGCCGACGGCCGAGGCCCCGGGGTCGCCGGAGTCGAGGGCGTGCATCCCATCGTGGGCGCCGAAGAAGGCGGCACCGCCGGCACCGGTGAGGCCTGCCGCGTAGAGCGCGACCTCGGAGCGGCGGGCTCGCAGCCACACCTCGATGAGAACACCCAGGCAGACCAGGCCGACCGCTGTGGGCGTGTCGAGGACCGGCTCGAGGGCCAGCACGACCAGGATCGGCATGCTGACCACCGGGCTGCGGTGGGGCACCGTGCCCAGCCGCAGCCGGACGATGTCGATGGTGCCGGCGCAGGCCACCGCCATCAGCGCAATGAAGAGGTGTTCAGCGTTGCCGCCCAGCACCAACTTCGTCAGCGCGAAGCCGATGAAAATCAGCCCGGTCGCCGCGAAGATCGCGAATGCCACCCGGCCCACGGCCGTTGCCCCCTTTATGGTCTCCACAAGGTCTGACACTACTGGAGCGGACGAGGGCTGCGCGTCTCGCGGCAACTATCCGACGCGAGTTTTGGCGGTGAGTTTCGCGGCGATGAGCTCGGCGATCTGCACGGCGTTGAGCGCGGCCCCCTTGCGCAGGTTGTCGTTGCTGATGAACAGCGCCAACCCGCGACCGTTCGGCACACCCGGGTCCTGACGGATGCGGCCCACGAAGCTCGGGTCGGCACCGGCGGCCTGCAGCGGCGTGGGGATGTCGGTGAGCTGCACGCCGGGGGCGTCGCTGAGCAGCTCGGTGGCGCGGGCTACCGAGATGGGCTTGCCGAACTCGACGTTGATCGACAGCGAATGGCCGGTGAACACCGGTACGCGCACACAGGTGCCGCTGACAAGAAGCTCGGGCAGCTGGAGGATCTTGCGGCTCTCGTTGCGGAGCTTCTTCTCTTCGTCGGTCTCGAACAGTCCGTCGTCGACGATCGATCCGGCCAGGGGGATGACGTCGAACGCGATCGGGCGCTTGTAGACGGTGGGCGCCGGCATGCTCACCGAGGAGCCGTCGTGCACCAGCTGGAAGAGGTTGTCGTCGCTCGCGGCGGCGCGGATCTGGCTGGCCAGTTCCTGCGCGCCGGCCAGGCCGCTGCCGGAGACCGCCTGGTAGGTGCTCACGATGAGGCGTTCGAGGCCGGCCTCGTCGTGCAGCACCTTGAGCACCGGCATGGCGGCCATGGTGGTGCAGTTGGGGTTCGCGATGATGCCCTTGACGGCCTGGTCGATGGCTTCCGGGTTGACCTCGCTGACCACCAGCGGCACGTCGGGGTCCATCCGCCAGCCCGACGAGTTGTCGACCACGGTGACGCCGGCCGAGGCGAAGCGGGGAGCCTGCGCCCTGGAGAGAGTGGCGCCGGCGGAGAAGATGGCAACGTCGAGGCCGGTGGGGTCGGCTGTGGAGGCGTCCTCGACGACGATCTGTTCGTGCTTGAACGGGAGGGTGGTGCCGGCCGAGCGCGCCGAGGCGAAGTAGCGGATGCCGGCGACCGGGAAGTCGCGCTCCTCCAGCAGGCGACGCACGACAGCGCCGACCTGGCCGGTGGCGCCGACGACGCCGATGTTGATTCCCGCGCGGGTGGGTGCTGCGGTGGCTGCGGTGCTGGTCACTGTGTGTTCCTTACTCATTCTGGTCTCGTGCGGGGAGGTCTCGTGCCGGTCGACGCATAACTCTTGCAATTCTCCCCGAACGAGGCCGAATCGGGCCGGAACGGGAGTTTTTGGCAGAAAATGCAGGAGTTATGCCCGGTGGTGGCTGGCCGGATGTCTGGGGCGGGCGGCGGGCGGGGCCGCTCGAGACGAGCAAGTGTTCCCGATGCGGACAAATGGTCCCGGCGCACCGGGTGCAATTGTCCGCTCGGGGAACAGTTGGCCGCCGGGCGGGCGGGCGCTGCCGCGCGGGGCGGCAGGGCCGGGTTAGCGGCCGGTGCCGCCGTGCACGACGGCTTCGCCGTCGCCGTCGAGACCGAAGGCGGTGTGCACCACGCGCAGGGCCTGATTGATGGTGTCGGCGCGGGTGACGACCGAGATGCGGATCTCGCTGGTGGAGATCATCTCGATGTTGATGCCGGCCTCGAACAGCGCCTCGAACAGCTTGGCGGAGACGCCGGTGTTGGTGCGCATCCCGGCGCCGACCAGGGCCAGCTTGCCGATCTGGTCGTCGTACTGCAGCCCGGCGAAGCCCACGTTCTGCTGCTCGTTGGTGAGCGCGGTCAGCACCTGCTGACCCTCGGACTTGGGCAGGGTGAACGAGATGTCGGTCAATCCGGTGGATGCGGCGGACACGTTCTGCACGATCATGTCGACGTTCGCGTTGGTCTTGGCGACGATCTTGAAGATCTCCGCGGCCTTGCCGGGGATGTCGGGGACGCCGACGACGGTGACCTTGGCCTCGCTGAGGTCGGCGGCGACCCCCGCGATGATGGGCTCTTCCACTGGCTCTCCATTCGATAGTGCGGCGGCGTAGGGGCTGGTGGCGCCCGCGTTGTAGACAATGGTGCCGGTGTTGTTGTTGAACGACGACCGCACGTGCAGGGTGACTCCGTGCCGGCGGGCGTATTCCACCGCGCGAATGTAGAGCACCTTGGCGCCGGCGGCGGCGAGCTCGAGCATCTCTTCGCTGGACACCCGGTCGAGTTTGTGCGCCTTCGGCACCACGCGGGGGTCGGCGGTGAAGATGCCGTCGACATCCGTGTAGATCTCGCAGATGTCGGCGCCGAGGGCAGCGGCAAGGGCGACGGCGGTGGTGTCGGAGCCGCCGCGGCCGAGGGTGGTGATGTCCTTGGTGTCGCGGTTGAAGCCCTGGAAGCCGGCGACGATGACGATGGCGCCCTCGTCGAGCGCGTCGCGGAGCCGGCCGGGGGTGACGTCGATGATGCGGGCGGCGCCGTGCTGGGCATCGGTGATCATGCCGGCCTGGCTGCCGGTGAACGAGCGGGCATCGTAGCCCATGCTCTTGATCGCCATGGCGAGCAGCGCCATCGAGATGCGCTCACCGGCGGTGAGGAGCATGTCGAGCTCGCGGGGCGCCGGGATCGGGGTGACCTCGTGGGCGAGGTCGAGCAGTTCGTCGGTGGAGTCGCCCATCGCGGAGACGGCCACGACGATGTCGTTGCCGGCCTTCTTGGTGTCGACGATGCGCTTGGCGACGCGTTTGATGCTCTCGGCGTCGGCAACGGATGATCCGCCGAACTTCTGCACGATCAGGCTCACGTGGGCACTCCTGGCTTCCGGGTACGCGGAGACATCCCGCGCTCCCATCCTAAATGCGTTCGTATTCTCGGTCGTTCATGTGACGCTGCGCGCTGTCTCTCTCGCCCCACCGCGACAGCCGTTCGCGTGGGTGGCCCACTTTCGCTAGTGCGGAGCCACCTCAACTAGCGAAAACGGGCAAGTCATGCGGATGTGCTCGGCGGGATGAAGGGGTGGCGCCGGGCGGGTAGGGGCGGGGCTAGCTGGTGACGGTTCGGCGGCCCTCGAAGGCACGGCCGAGGGTGACCTCGTCGGCGTACTCGAGGTCGCCGCCGACGGGCAGGCCGGAGGCCAGGCGGCTGACCTTGATGTCCAAGGTGGTGAGCAGGCGCGACAGGTAGGTGGCGGTGGCCTCGCCCTCGAGGTTGGGGTCGGTGGCGATGATCACCTCCTGCACGGTGTTGTCGGCCAGGCGGGTCATCAGCTGGCGGATGCGCAGGTCGTCGGGACCGATGCCGTCGATGGGGCTGATCGCCCCGCCGAGCACATGGTAGAGGCCCTTGAACTCGCGGGTGCGTTCGATTGCGACGACGTCCTTGGCCTCTTCGACCACGCAGATCGAGGTGGGGTTGCGGCGCGGGTCGCGGCAGATCATGCAGGTATCCTGCTCGGAGACGTTGCCGCAGATCTCGCAGAACTTGACCTTGTCGCGCACCTCTAGCAGCACGTTCGCCAGGTGGGTCACGTCGAAATTCTTGGTCTGCAGAATGTGGAACGCGATGCGCTGCGCCGACTTCGGGCCGATGCCGGGCAGACGACCGAGCTCATCGATGAGTTCCTGAACGATGCCTTCGTACATTTAGTTGTCGTTCCTCTGTCGCGAGATCGGGTCGTGCGGCTGCTCCTCGATGAAGGTGGCGCCGAGGATCTCCCGCACCACGGCCTCACCGTAGCGCTGCTTCTCGGCGAACGCGGGCGACCGCCGCGCGGGCGCGCCGCGCTGGCTGGCGGGGGCGGATGCGGCTGGCGCGCCGGGTGCGGACGCCCCGGCAGTCGGTGCCTGGTCAGACGCCTGCTGGGCTCGAGGCTGCTGTGGCGCCGAGGGCTGCTGACGGTTCGGGCGGCCGCCGCGAGCCGGATCCACGGGTGTGGTGAAGTGCTGCGGGTCCGGCGGGAGGTCGTCGTATGGCGGCGGTTCTTCATCGAACGGCGGTTCGAAGTCGGGTTCGGGCGCAAAGTCGTAGCCCGGGGCCGACGGAGCCGACGCCTGCGGAGCAGCGGTGGGTGCTGACGACGCCGGAACGTCGAGCGCTGCGCTGGGGGCGGCGGCAGCGCTGGTGGCCGGGGCCGCGGCCGGAGCTCCAACGGAGACGGCCGCACCGTCGGTCGGCGGCGCCACCACTGGCTCGTCGGCCAGGGTTTCCGCGGCAGCCAGGGCGGCGGCGGATCCGGGGATGACGACGGTGGCCCATCCGGTGGAAGTGGCCGGCGGCGAGAGGGTGGCGGTGGCCGAGCGGGTTGCCGTCGCGGTAGCCGCTCCCGATGTGGCAGAGCCTGCACCCGCGCCGGAAGGGGCGTTGCTGGGCGATCCGCTGCCGGCGTAGCTGCCGAACGCGGACTCGGCGGACGACGTGGCGTCGGCTGCGGCGGGGCTCGGTGCGGAAACGCCCGATGTAAGCGAGTCGGCGGGAGCCGAGCCGGCCCGACCTGACCCGGAGGGAGCCGAGGCATCGGCGGAGGGTCCGGAAGAGTTCGCGCCGGGGCCGCCGACCGGGGCCGTCGACGGGGCACCGGAGCCCGCTGGTCGGGCAGCCGGTGACGCGTCGGCACTCACAGTCTGGCCGGCAGGAGCTCCGCCAGCGGAGTGGCCGGCGCCCGCGGCGGCGAACGTCTCGGAGTCGGCGCGGGCGATGAACTTCACTCGCAGGCCGAGCACCTTCACGATGGCGCCGCGGAGGAACTCACTGACACCCTGACCGGGAGCCTGCTGAGCCTTGAAGCCCTGCATGTCCTGCTCGCTGGGGAAGGACAGCACAAGAACGTCTTCGCCACGCAGCTCGAGCACTCGCGCGGTGTAGACCACGAGCCAGGCGCTGAGCTTGACCTCCTTGACGGCCTCGAGGATCTGCGGCCAGGCATCCTTGATCTGCGCCAGGCTGACCGGCCCGACGGGAACAACGGGGGTAACAATCGGCGCGGTCTCAGCGGCGGCTTCGGTGGCGCCCGCAACGGGCGCTGCCGGGGTGGCGCCTGGCGCTGCGGTTGGTGCGCTCACCCCGGCGGCGTCGGAGGACGTGGTGGCACCGGCGGCCGCACCGGCGGGGGTCTCGGCCGGGGTGGCAGCCGGGGATCCGGGCACGCGAGTGGCCCAGCCCGAACCGGCTGGAACTGCCGCGGCGGCAGCGGCGTCGCCCGCGGGACTGGCCGCCGACGCGGCGGCCGGCCGGCCGGCCGAGGTCGCGGCAGGCGGTCGAGTCGCCGAAGCGGCGCCACCCGAAGCAGCGCCAGCCGAAGCGGCGGATACGGTCGCAGTGGACGCATCCGTGCTGCCACCGTCGACGCCGATGCGGCGCTCGAGACGTTCGACGCGGGCGAGGGCGCCGCGGGTGCTGTCGTCGGTGGCGGGGATGAGAACACGGGCGATCATCAGCTCGAGGTGCAGGCGTGGCGAGGTGGCGCCCGTCATCTCGGTGAGGGCGGCGTTGAGGATGTCGGCGCTGCGGCTCAGCTCGGCGGGGCCGAACTTGCTCGCCTGCACCTGCATGCGGTCGAGCTCGTCTTGCGGCACGCCGCGGAGCACCGCGGCGGCGCCGGCAGCACTGGTTGCGGCCACGATGATGAGGTCGCGCATGCGCTCGAGCAGGTCTTCGACGAAGCGGCGCGGGTCCTGGCCGGTCTGGATGACCCGGTCGACGGCGTCGAACGCGGCCGAGGAGTTGCGGGCGGCGATGGCGTCGACGGCGTCGTCGAGCAGGGTGGCGTGCGTGTAGCCGAGCAGGGCCACGGCCCGCTCGTACTCGATGGCGTCGGTCTCGGAACCGGCCATGAGCTGGTCGAGCAGCGACAGCGTGTCGCGGGGCGAACCGCCACCGGCGCGCACCACGAGCGGCAGCACGCCGGGGGCCACGGTCATGTGCTCGCTGTCGCAGAGGGTCTGCACGTAGTCGAGCATGGGCGCCGGCGGCACCAGGCGGAACGGGTAGTGGTGGGTGCGCGAGCGGATGGTGCCGATGACCTTCTCGGGCTCGGTTGTGGCGAAGATGAACTTCACGTGTTCCGGCGGTTCTTCGACGATCTTCAGGAGAGCATTGAAGCCCTGCGGGGTGACCATGTGCGCTTCGTCGAGGATGAAGATCTTGTAGCGGTCGCGGGCCGGCGCGAAGATGGCGCGCTCGCGGATGTCGCGGGCGTCGTCGACACCGTTGTGGCTGGCCGCGTCGATCTCGACCACGTCGAGGGAGCCGCTGCCGTCGCGGGAAAGCTCGACACAGCTGGGGCACACGCCGCACGGGGTGTCGGTGGGACCCTCGGCGCAGTTGAGGCAGCGGGCCAGGATGCGCGCGGAGGTGGTCTTGCCACAGCCGCGGGGTCCGCTGAAGAGGTAGGCATGATTGACCCGGTTGGTGCGCAGGGCGGTCATGAGCGGGTCGGTCACCTGAGACTGACCGATCATTTCGGCAAAAGTCTCTGGCCGGTAACGGCGATACAGGGCGGTAACCACGAGGTCAATCGTACTTGGTGCCACCGACACACCGGGTGGGTCGTGCACAGGGCGGCTGTTCCTGGCACGGGATGCGGCATCCGCTCGGCACAGCGGTCGTGTGGCGCGCCGGATGCGGCACAACTGTGCCCGAATCGGACTAGTGCGCCCCGCGCACCGGGTGCACTAGTCCGATTCGGGAACAGTTACGGGACGGCGGGGTGCGGTTAGGAGTAGTACAGGGCCACCGGGCGGCCGTCGATCTCGCGCACGTCGACCTTGGTGTCGTAGACCGCCTCGAGAACGTCTGGCCGCATGATCTCGCCGGCCGGGGCATCCGCCACGACCCGGCCGTCGCGCATGGCGACGATGCGGTCGGAGTAGGTGGCGGCGAAGTTGATGTCGTGCAGCACCACGATGACGCGCTTGCCGAGCTCGTCGGCCATGCGCCGCAACAGCTTCATGATCTCGGTCATGTGACGCAGATCGAGGTTGTTCAGAGGTTCATCCAGCAACACATACTTGGTGTCCTGCGCGAGCACCATCGCGATGAACGCGCGCTGCCGTTGCCCACCGGAGAGCTCGTCGAGGAACCGGTGCCGATAGTCGTCGAGCTCGAGGTAGGCGATGGCCCGCTCCACGTGGTCGCGGTCGGTCACGGTGAGGCGGCCCTTCGAATGCGGGAAGCGGCCGAACTCGACCAGATCGTGCACGGTGAGGCGGGCGGCGATGTGGTTGTCTTGCCGCAGCACGGCGAGGGTGGTGGCCAGGTCGCTCGAGCGGGCCGCGGTCACATCCAGGCCGTCTACCGTGACGCTGCCGAGCTCGGGGCGGATGAGGCGCCCGACGACCCCGAAGAGGGTGGACTTGCCCGCGCCGTTGGGCCCGATCAGCGCCGTCACCCCCTCGGCACCGAACGAGATGCTCACGTCGTCGAGCACCGTCTGGGAGTTGTAGCGTTTGGTCACGCCATCGAGCACGATCATCGTGCCCCCTTTCGCAGAACCAGATAGAGGAAGAAGAGGCCGCCGGCGAACTCGATGATCATCGAGAGGCTGCCGCCGAGGGAGAAGACCCGCTCGAGGACGATCTGGCCGCCGAGCAGACAGATCACGCCGATCAGCACGGCCATCGGCAGCGTCCACCGGTGCAGGAAGGTGCCGGCGTAGGAGTAGGCGAGGTTCGCCACGATCAGCCCGAAGAACAGGATCGGCCCGACCAGGGCCGTTGAGGCGGCGATCATCACCGACACGATGGTGAAGAGCATCAGCACCGTGCGCCGGTGGTTCACCCCCAGCCCCACGGCGGCGGGCTCCCCCAGGGTGAGCACATCGAGGATGCCCAGCATCGGCCAGACGGCGACGCACGCGAGCACCACGATCACGCCGGTGAGCAGCAGCAGTGTCTCGTCGGGGCGGCTGAGCGAGGCGAACATCGCATCGGAGAGCACCTGGAAGTCCAGCGGATCGAGCATCCGCTGCATCCACTCGGTGAAGCTGCGAAAGAACGTGCCCAGCACGATGCCGACCAACAGCATCAGGTGCAACGAGCGGCGTTTGCCGCCGAACAGCCAGCTGAACAGAACCACACTGAAAGCCACCATCACCAGCACCTGCACCGCCCACAGGGTGAGCGGATCGGCGCCGAGGAACGATGCCGACCCGAAGAAGAACACGATCACCGTGGAGATGAGCACGTAGAAGGCGTCGAAACCCATGATCGACGGGGTGAGGATGCGGTTCTGGGTGATGGTGTGGAAGACCACCGTGGACACGCCGACCGCGGCGGCGACCAGCACCATGGCGATCACGGTGAGGCTGCGGATTCTGAGTGCGAAGGCCACCGACCCGGGCACATCCGTGAAGAAGTAGACGGCCACGAGCGCCAGCGCCGCGACCGCGAGCAGGGCCAACCGCACGCCGGGGCGGGCCCAGAGACCGGCGAGCCGCCCGGGCCGGCGGAGGCGGCCGGGGGCGGGGGCGGTGTCAGTGAGCACGACCCCTCCTTCGCAGCAGCAGCCAGAGGAACACGGCGGCGCCGATGATGCCGACGATGACCGACAGCGGGATCTCATAGGGGAAGCGCACGACCCTGGCGATGATGTCGCAGGCGAGCACGAAGATGGCGCCGAGGCCGGCGATCCACGGGATGGACCGACGAGCGTTGTCGCCGATGATCAGGCTGACCACATTGGGCACCACGAGGCCGAGGAACGGGATCACCCCGGAGGTGACCAGCACCGACGCGGTGATGAGCGCCACGATCACCATTCCGAGCGCTACGACCCGGCGGTAGTCCAGGCCGAGGTTGGTGGCGAAGTCCTCGCCCATGCCGATGACGCTGAACCGGTCGGCGGCGAACCACGCCACCACCACCATGGCGCCGGCGATCCAGACGAACTCGTAGCGGCCCTGCATGACCTGCGCGAAACTGCCCTGCGACCACTGGCCGAGCGACTGCAGCAGGTCGAGGCGATAGGCGAAGAACACCGTGACTGAGCCGACGACGCCGCCCAGCATGATGCCCACCAGCGGCACGAGCACCAGCTGGCGCACGGGCACCGCGCGCACGACCCGGAGGAACACCCAGGTGCCCAGCAGGCCGAACACCGCGGCGACGGCCATCTTGCCCACCACCGGCATCCCGGGCCAGAAAACGGTGCTGATCAGCATGCCGAGGGTGGCGAACTCGGTGACACCGGTGGTGCCGGGTTCGACGAAACGGTTGCGCACCAGCATCTGCATGATCAGGCCGGCGATGCCCAGCGACGCGCCGGCCAGGAGTACGGCGACGGTGCGCGGGATGCGGCTGGTCACGAGCAGGAAGGCCGCGTCGCTGCCCGGTCCCCCGGTGATCAGGGCCAGCGGCGAGACATCGGAGACTCCGATGAACAGGCTTGCGACACAGAGGATCACGAGCAGGGCGCCGATGAGCACCCCCACCCCGGTGCGCCACGGACGGGCGGGCACGGGGGTGGGGGTGCGGCGGGTGAGAAGGTCAGTCACTGCGTGTTCAGCCGGATGCGCCCGGGCGTCACTCGGCGATCTGCAGAACGTCGTCGATCATCAGCTGGGTGGTGGTGAGCCCACCGAACACGATGTACCAGGCCGTGGGGTTGAGGGAGACGATCTGGTCTTGCTCTGCCGCGGTGGTCTGCTTGACGATCTCGTTGTCAAGAACGGCCGCGGCCGCTTGGGCATCCTCGGTGCCGGTGGCGGCGTCACGGTCGACGACCCAGAGGTAGTCCGGGTTCTGCTCGAGCAGGAACTCGGACGAGACCGGCTCGCCGTGCGTGGCCGACTCGATGTCCTCGACGACCGGCGTGACGCCGAAGACGTCGTAGATGAGGCCACCACGGGCGTTTCGCCCGGTGGCGTCGTCGCCCGAGGGGGCCATGGCGTTGAGCTTGCCGCCGGAGACCATCAGGCCCAGGCCGGTGCCGGCATCCGCCGTGACGGCCTGCGCGTCGGCGATGCCCGCCTCGAGGTCGGCGAGGGCGGTCGCGGCCTCGTTCTGAGCGCCGAGCACCTCACCGAGAAACTCGGTGTTGCGCTCGAGGGTCTCGAGGAAGGACCCACTAATGCTCAGATCGACCGTGGGCGCGATCTGGCTGAGGTCGTCATAGAGCGCCGCCGAGCGCCCGCCGATGACGATGAGGTCGGGCTGCTGCGCCTCGATTTCAATCAGGTCGGCCTCGAAGAGGGTACCGACGTTGAACGCGTCATCGGCCAGATACGCCTGCAGATAATCGGGCACCGAATCCAGTGGTGCGCCGGCGATCTCGCCGCCGAGCGCGCCGATCGTGTCCAGGCTGGCCATGTCGAACACGACGATGTTCTGCGGGTCGGTCGGCACCTCAACGGTGGTCGCCTCGTAGGTGGCTTCTTCGTCTTCGTCGGCCGTGTTGCGGTCCCAGGAAAAGGACACCGACTCGGCCGCGGCCTCATCACCGGTGGTTCCCGCTGCGGTGTCTGTGGATGAGCAGCCGGCGAGAACCAGAGCGGATACGGCGACGAACGAAAGTGTTGCGAGTGGGCGCTGCAAAATCATTGGGGGGGGAGCCTCCTGAGGCACGCGGCATTTGAACATTGGTAAGGCTAACCTAACCTCTACCCGAATGTCCAATACGGCGCCGGCCGACGTGAGCGTGGTGGGCTTCGACGACATGCCTGAGGCCGATGCCTTCTGGCCGCCGCTGACCACCGTGCACCAGGACTTCAGCCAGGTGGGGCGGCTCTGCATCGAGAAGCCGCTGCGCCAGATCGACTCGCCCGGCGCAGCCGTGCCCGGCACCACCATCGTGCCCACCCACCTCGTGGTGCGCACGAGAACCGCGCCCCCGCCCGCTCTGAGTGCTCATAGGGGTTCTCCCCGGGGTTGCCGACCTTCAACGTTGCGACGCTTCGGGTCCGGGCACAGGCAGACTGCGCGGGAAGGACTGCCGGCGGCGGCTGGCCCGACCGGCACCAGACCCCGAGGCTGGACTGCCCCGGGGTCCGATGGTTGGTGCGGCTGTAAACGGTGTCGTCGCGGTCGCGGCGTCGCTTGCTGTCGATCTCTGACTCGTCGTAGTCGATCTCTTCCTTGCGCAGGTCTTCGGAGACCCGCTGATCTTCGGTGACCGTCTCGGTGCTCAAGCGAACCCGCTCCACCGGAACAGTCTCCTTGTCCACGACGACGCGTTCCGCGGTGAGTTGGACTTCGTGCTCGTCGTCGGTGAGGTCCGGGCCGGAGGTGGCGCTGCCGCGATTGGCGTCCGTGATGGGCTCGCGCTCGAGGGTGACCTCCTCGCGACTCACCGGCACCGTGACGGTCTGGTTTTCCGTCACCACATGCTTGCGCAGCCGGGCGCGGCCGGCGGACACCTGCTCGGTTCCGACGCGCATCTGCTCCTCGGATCGGGTCATCGCGTCGTCGGTGCCGGCGTTGGCCTCAGTGCCGGCGTCTTCGTAGGTTCCGGTCGGGTCGGTGCCCTGGCCGGCGCTCGACCCGCCGAGCCCGTAATACCGGTAGAGCGCGTTTTCATCGGCGCTCTCCAGCGAGCCGTCGGTGTCAATGCGGGGGGCGTCCTTCACGACATCCTTCTCGAAGCCGATGCGCAGTTCGTCGCCGGCCCACTCGGCACGCTCGAGCGGAGCGAAGGATTCGCGGGAGCCGAACAGTCCGGTCTTGACCGTGACCCAGGTGGGCTGGTCGGTGGACGAGTCCAGGTATACCTGGCCGACGGTGCCGACCTTGCGACCTTCGGTGTCGACGACGTCGGCACCGATGAAGGAATCGATGTTGTTGGTGTTGATCATTGTCTGTTCTCTCTTCCTATTTCACACGCCGAACGACCTGCCCGGCGATGGTGGGGCTGTGGATCGGATTGAGGACCACGCTGGTGCGAGGGTGCTGTGCGAGGTTCGCTAACGGCCGAGCCCGGCCTTGTCGACCTTGCGGTGGTAGCGCATGCCGGCGAGACCGCCGAGGATCGCGCCGCCGAGGCTGACGAGGGCGATCGCGATGGTCGTGATGATGCCTCCCAGGGCGAGATCGCCCTCATTGATGGAAATGCGGGGGAAGCTGTTCAGGTCGGCGAGGACGTTGAACTGGCTGCCCGCAATCGCGCCCACGATAGCCAGTACCACGGCGACGAACACGACGATGCCCAGGGCGATCGCGCCGATCAGGCCGACCGTCGCGGCATTCTCGGCCGCGGCTTGGGTGGCCTGTTCGGGGTCGGCCTGATTTCCGAGCCCCACTGCAGCGCCGGCGCCGGCGACCAGCGCGGTGAGCAGCACCGCCGCCCCTGTGGCAGTGAGCCAGCCGAAGAAGGCGGTGAAGAACTGCATGCCGCCGAACTGGTTCTTCTCCCTGGCGACGACATCTTCGCGCACTGTGTGGCCGCTGGTCGCCGCGCGGGCGGCAGGTTCGGTGCCGACGGGAGTAGGGTTCGCGTTCTGCGCCGACGGGTTCTGCATTGGTTCGTTCTGCGCTGACGACATGAGGTTCTCCTTCCAACGATGGTGCCGGGTTGGACCGACTGTGGCAGCGGGGCTGCACGTCGGATACACATCCGGGGCTATCTCGTAGACGAGAGAAACCGACGCGATGTCACGCGATTCGTTGAACTTTTGTCCAAGAAAGAGGCGGCGGACCATACCCGCCATGCGGGTTCATCGCTACCCCCCTCCAGCCACACCGGAGCGACGCCCGAGTCGTCTTAATAGACGATGAAATTCCTGAATCGTCACGGAAAAAAACAATCCGCGCGAGTTCTCTCAGAGTGCTTGAAATCCGCCTGTGACCATCACAAAGTATTTGCATAGCGAGGCAGACGTCGAGGGTCGACGTCGCACCCACGTCTCACCCACATCGATTTCTCAAGGAGAGCCATGTCGAACACCTATCCAACAATCACACCCGGGATCCCTGACCTTGGCACCAGCGCGGCGTCCGACAGCGGCCCCGATGCCCAGGAACGCGCGGCCGAAGTGAAGGACACTTCGGTCGCTGCCGGCCAGCACGTAGCCGGCGTCGCCAAGGACGAGCTGCACAAGGTCGGGAGCGAGACCAAGCAGCAAGCCAAGGACCTCTACCGCCAGACGCAGGGCGAACTCGCCGACCAAGCGGCCGCGCAGCAGAAGCGGGTCGCTTCCGGCATCCGCACCCTCGGCGACGAACTCGGTTCGATGGCCGACAAGTCTGACACCCAGGGCGTGGCTAGCGACCTCGCCCACCAGGCCGCATCGCGCGCCGCTGGGATCGCCGACTGGCTCGACCAGAGCGACCCGGGGGCCCTCCTCAACGAGGTCAAGGGCTACGCCCGACGCAGCCCCGGCATGTTCATCGCAATCGCCGCCGTCGCTGGCGTGGTCGCCGGCCGGCTGACCCGCTCGGTCATCGCCGAGGCCAAGGACTCCTCCGACACCGACTCGAACGGTACCGGCACCCCGGCCGCCACGACCACCGGCGTCGGCACCGACTACGACGTGGGAGCCACCACCGGAATCGACACCGCCTTCGACACCCCCACCACGCCGACCACCACGTCCGGCGTCGGCAGTCCGCTGGCGGCGGAGTACCCGCAGTACACGGAGAACCGCAATGAGTGAGCTGCCCACCCCCTCTGAACGCAAGGCTGCAGACACCTCACTCGGCGACCTGCTGAGCGAGGTCACCCGCGACGTCTCCGTGCTGATGCGCCAGGAGGTCGAACTGGCCAAGGCCGAGGTCAGGCAGTCAGCCACCCGCGCCGGCAAGGGAGCCGGGATGCTCGGCGGAGCCGGCTACGCCGGTCACCTCACCGTGCTCTTCCTGTCTTTCGCCACCTGGTGGGGACTCGGGCACGTCATCGACATCGCCTGGGCGGCCGTGATCGTCGCCGTCGTCTGGGGCATCGTGGCCGCGGTGCTCTTCGTGCTCGGCCGCAAAGAAATGAAGGCCGTCAAGGGCGCGCCCGAGACCGTCGACACCCTGAAGCAGATTCCTGACGCATTGAAACGAAACGAGGAAAACCGATGAGCACGTATGACACATCCAGCACCGACCCCGAGGTTCTGCGGAGCCAGATCGAACAAACCCGTCGGGGCCTGGGCGCCGACGTCGATGCCCTGGCCGACAAGGTCACGCCAGGCAAGATCATGGACCGCCAGAAAGACAAAGTCAAAGGCGTTTTCACGTCTGCAAAGGACAAGATCATGGGCACAGCTTCAGACGTCGGCGACTCAATCGGCGGAGGGGCTGACAGCGTGTCGGGCAGCGCGCACAACGCGGTCTCCCAGGTCAAGGGCAACCCGCTTGCGGTGGGCCTGATCGCGTTCGGTGTCGGCTGGCTGGCGTCGTCGCTGCTCCCCGCCAGCACCGTCGAGAAGAAGGTCGCGGCCAACGTGAAGGAGGCCGCGGAGCCGCTGGTGAGCGAGGTCAAGGACGCCGCGAAGGATATGGGCGCGAACCTCAAGCAGCCCCTCGCCGACGCCGCCGACGCCGTAAAAGACACAGCGACGGATGCCGCGGATACCGTGAAGTCCGAAACCACCTCGTCCGCCGACGAGGTGCGTGACACGGCTAAGCACGCCGGCCAGGGCACCGTCTAACTGCGGAGCCTGCACCATCCGTACTACGAGAACGAGGAGATGTTCCGGTGGCCCGCAACGACACCAGCGAGAAGGACGCCACCGCTCCCTCGCCCGACGATCCCCGCAAGCCGGATTCGCCGGGCGAGGTGAGCAAGCCGTCGTGGAAGTACGCGCTGAGAAAGACTCTGCGCGAATTCACCGCCGACCAGTGCACCGATCTCGCGGCGGCGCTGACCTACTACGCCGTGCTGGCGCTGTTCCCAGCGCTGATTGCGTTGATCTCGCTGCTGGGCGTTTTCGGCCAGGGAGAGCGGTCCGTCGACACCATCCTCAACCTCGTCAACCAGCTGGCTCCCGGCGGCACGGCTGACCTGCTGCGCGAACCGCTCGAGCAGTTCAGCTCGTCGCCGTCCGCCGGGTTCGCCCTGGTCTTCGGTATCGTGCTGGCCATCTGGTCGGCATCCGGCTACGTCGGCGCGTTCAGCCGGGCCATGAATCGGATCTACGAAATCGAAGAGGGCCGGCCGTTCTGGAAGCTGCGCCCGATGCAGCTGTTCGTGACGATCGTCACCATCCTCCTGATTTTGCTCATGCTCGTGATCCTGATCGTGTCCGGCCCCGTCACGGATGCCGTGGGTAGCGCCCTCGGACTCGGCGAGACCGTGCAGATCGTCTGGTCCATCGCGAAGTGGCCGATCCTGGCCCTGGCCGCGGTGCTGATCATCGCGATCCTCTATTACGCCACTCCGAACGCCAAGCAGCCCAAGTTTCGCTGGATCAGCCTGGGCGCGCTGCTTGCGCTGATCACCCTGGTGATCGCATCGTTCCTGTTCGGGCTCTACATCACCAACTTCTCCAACTACGACCGAACCTACGGGTCGCTGGCCGGCGTCATCGTGTTCCTCCTGTGGCTCTGGATCGCCAATCTGGCCCTGCTCTTCGGTGCCGAGTTCGACGCCGAACTCGAAAGGGGCCGCCAGCTCCAGGCGGGCATCGCCGCGGAGGAAGATATCCAGCTGCCGCCCCGGGACACCCGCAAGAGCGACAAGGCCGCCGAGAAGGAACGGTCAGACATCAGCGACGGTCGGCGCATCCGTAAGGACGCGAGCGAAAAAATGGACTCGAAGCCCTAACGCATTCCGGGTGAGGCTGTCCCACCACGTTCGATTTCCATTTCCGCACCATCTCTGACGGGACCGACATGTACTTCCACGTGCAACGGCTCATCAGCGACATCACCCGGGTTGAGCCGGATCCGGTCGCCGCCAACGCACTGAGGAAGGCCTCGGGGGACGGTTCGGCGAGATGCGCACCATGATGCAGTACCTCTTCCAGTCCATGAACTTCCGCGGCGTGGCGGCCAAACCGTACCGCGACTTGATCCGAGGCCGGTCACCGACCCCATGGACAGCCTGTCGGCGACTCAGCCGACGCGCAGGTGCTGCCGGGAAGCCTGCGTCCTCGGCTCGGTGCTGAGCACCAGACCCTGGCCGCTGTTGGCCGACGCAGTCAACGCGTCAATCCAGGCTCGGTTGATGCTGGGAGCCTCGCCCTCAACATACTTGAAGTGCAGCGGAATGCTGGGGTGCAGCCACAGGCTCGCCCGACCGGAGCCGCCGGTCGGCGGCTCGTGCCAGGACAGAAAGAAACTCTCGCCGCGGCGGAGTTTGGAGCCGATCACGATCTGCAGATGCACAAGCGCACGGTCATCGAAGTCGACGACGACACTGTTGTAAACGAGCTTTCCCATGATCTAACTCCTCACTCAATTGCCGGCTGTGATGCCCTCCGGCGTTAAAAACCTTTGCCGCCGGTGACCGGGACAAGGGCGCCGGAGATGTAGGACGCCTCCGGTGACGCCAGGAAGACGTACGTGGGCGCCAGTTCGGCCGGCTGCCCGGCCCGGCCCAGCGAGATGTCCTGACCGAAGGTCGGTAGTTTGTCGGGCCAGGAGGTGGCCGGGATCACGATGAAGATGCAATGCCCCTCCTCGCGGATGTCGCCGGGCAGCAGCAGGGCGGTGCGGCCGGCGGCGCGGACCAGGGCCGCGGTGTCCTCGGCATCCGCCTGCTCTTCTGGCACGATGCGCAGGGTCTCCGCCGTGGCCATGGGGCCCGGCGCGACACCGGGCCCCGGGGCCGAACTTCCCCGCGGCCCGATGCTTCGTGCGGATCTAGGCGGTGTCGTCGCGGGAGCGGCGGCTCTTGCGGTCGATGTCCGACTCGTCGTAGTCGATCTCTTCCTTGCGCACGTCTTCGGAGACCCGCTGGTCTTCGGTCACCGTCTCGGTGCCCAGGCGCACCCGCTCCACCGGAACGGTTTCCTTCTCCACCACGACGCGCTCCGCGGTGAGCTGAATTTCGTGCTCCTCGTCACTGAGGTCGGGGCCGGAGGTGGCGTCGCCGCGGTTGGCGTCGGTGATGGGTTCACGTTCGAGGGTGACCTCTTCGTGGCTCACCGGCACCGTGACCGTCTGGTTCTCCGTCACCACGTGCTTGCGCAGCTGGGCACGACCCGCGGAGACCTGCTCCGTGCCGACGCGCAACTGCTCCTCGGAGCGGGTCATCGCATCGTCGGTGGTGGGTCCCGAGGTGTCGTAGCCCTCGGTGCGGCGCGCGCCGGCCGTGTCGTGGTCGGCGGTGTCGTTACGAGTGCTGTCATAGTCGGCGGTGCGGCGGCCGCCAGCGGCGGCATCCGTGCGGGTTTCGGCGGATGCCGTGCCCTGGCCTGCGTTCGACCCGCCGATGCCGTAGTACCGGTAGAGCGCATCTTCGTCGGCGCTCTCCAGCGAGCCGTCGGTGTCGATGCGCGGCGCATCCTTCACGAAGTTCTTGTCGTAACCGACGCGCAACTCGTCGCCGGTCCAGTCGGCGCTCTCGAGCGGGGCGAAGGATTCGCTGGTTCCAAACAGTCCGGTTTTGACCGTGACCCAACTGGGCTGATTGGTAGATGAGTCCAGGTACACCTGGCCGACGGTGCCGACCTTGCGGCCCTCGGTGTCGACGACGTTGGCACCGATGAGCGAGTCGATGTTGGTGGTGTTGATCATTGTCATTTCTCTCTTCCTTCTTCGCTCGCCGAACGGGTTGCCCGGCGATGGTGGGGCGGTGGATCGAATTGAGGATCAGGGGTGGTGCAAGAGTGCTGTGGGCTAGCGGCCGAGGCCTACCTTGTCGACCTTGCGGTGATAGCGCATGCCGGCGAGACCGCCGAGGATGGCGCCACCGAGGCTGACGACGGCGATCGCGACCGCCGTGATGACGCTGCCCAGCGCGAGGTCGCCCTCGTTGATGGGGATCCGGGGGAAGCTGTTCAGGTCCGCGAGGATGTTGAACTGGCTGCCCGCGATGGCGCCCACGATGGCGAGGATCACGGCAACGATCACGGCCCACAGCCACACGGCGATGCCCTGCTTCGCGCCGCTGAACCGTGCCATCCGGCCGGCGACGTAGCCACCGCAGAAGTACGCCACGAAGACGACGACGCCGAGGGCGATGGCGCCGATCAGCCCGACGGTCGCGGCGTTCTCGGCCGCGGCATCCGTCGTCTGGGACGGGTCGGCCTGGGTGCCGAGCCCAACAGCGGCGCCGGCGCCCGCTACCAGGGCGGTGAGCAGCACCGCTGCCCCGGTGGCTGTGAGCCAGCCGAAGAAGGCGGTGAAGAACCGCATGCCGCCGAACTCTTCCTTCTGCTTCGCGACGACGTCCTCACGGACGGTGTGGCCGCTGGTGGCGGGGTGGGCGACCGGCCGGGTGTCACTGGACGCCAGAGGCGGCTGGCGGGATTCATTCTGTGCTGACGTCATGAGGTTCTCCTTCGAACGATGGTGCCGAGTGGAACGAGTGCGTCTCCGAGGCCTCAGGCCTCCGCCCGATTCGGGCTACCTCTCTCAGACGCACTGAGTACACGCATCGTCACGCTCGATCGCGACCAATTCTCACATTCTGCGCGAACGCACACCGAACCCGCACCGAACGGCCGAACCCGGCAGCCCCCGTCCAAATCCGCCTACCCCGTATAACTCCGGCGATTTTCGTCCGGGGCCAGCAGCGGATGCCGGAATCACGCGGCAGCGGGGCTCCGGGAATAATTCTGCAGAAGTTGCGCATCCACACACGGGGGGCCACCGCGGTGGGGGCGGTGGGGTGTCAGCCGCGGCGGGCGATCGCCCGGTCGAACTCGCCGCCGGTGGGCACGATCTCCTTGCCGAGTGGGGCGAGCGAGATGGGCACCATCTTGAAGTCGGCGATGCCCAGCGGGATGCCGATGATGGTGATGCAGAGCGCGATGCCCGAGACGATGTGCGCCAGCGCCAGCCACCAGCCGGCCAGGATCACCCAGATCACGTTGCCGAGGAACGAGAACGCGCCGCTGGTGGGCTTGGCGACCACCGTGCGGCCGAACGGCCAGAGCGCGTAAACGCCGATGCGGAAGGAGGCGATGCCCCACGGGATCGTGATGATCAGGATGCAGAGCACAATCCCCGCGGCAACGTAGCCCAAGAAGAGCCAGAAGCCCGAAAGGACGAGCCAGATCAGGTTGAGGAGTGTGCGCACGCGAAGATCGTAGCGCACTCACTCCGCGCCGTCCCCCAACCAGACTCGCCCATTTTGGCTAGTTACGAGCCGTCGGCACTAGCAAAAATGGGCGACCCCGAGGGAGGAACCTCTTGAGTCGCCCAGTTTTGCTAGTTGGCAGGCCCGCCGCACTAGCAGAAGTGGGCGAGTCCGGGGGTGGGGAGGGGGCTAGATGACCGCGCGGGTTTCGCGGGCGATCTCGAGCTCCTCGTTGGTGGGGATGACGAGCACGGTGACGCGGGAGGCATCCGTCGACACAACCCGGGCGACCCGGGAGAACGGGTCGTTGCGCTCCGGGTCGATCTCGATGCCGAGGCCTTCGAGGCCGCGCAGGGCGCCCTCGCGGATGATGCCGGAGTTCTCACCGACACCGGCGGTGAACACGATCACGTCAACGCCGCCCAGCTGGGCGATGTAGTTGCCCACGTAGCCCTTGATGCGGTGGTAGTAGACGTCGAGCGCGGCCTGCGCCACGGCGTCGCCGGCCACGGCGGCGTCTTCGACGTCGCGCATGTCACCGTTGCCGGTGAGGCCGAGCATGCCGCTCTTCTTGTTCAGCAGGGTGTCGAGCTCTTCGATCGACAGGCCCGCCTTGCGGTGCAGGTGGAACAGCACGGCGGGGTCGATGTCGCCGGAGCGGGTGCCCATCACGAGGCCCTGCAACGGGGTGAGACCCATCGAGGTGTCGATCGACTTGCCGCCGTCGACGGCCGTGGCCGACGCGCCGTTGCCGAGGTGCAGCACGATGGTCTTCAGCTCATCGAGCGGGCGGCCGAGGAACTCGGCGGCGGCCTCTGACACGTACTTGTGCGACGTGCCGTGGAAGCCGTACCGGCGGATGCTGTGCTTGGCGGCCAGCTCGGTGTTGATCGCGTAGGTGTACGCGGCCGGCTCCATGGTGAGGTGGAACGAGGTGTCGAACACCGCGACGTGGGGCACGTCGGGGAAGTTCGCCCTGGCGGCGACAATGGCCTGCACGTGGGCCGGGTTGTGCAGCGGGGCGAGGTCGGCGAGGTCGCTGATCTGCTGCTGCACGGCGTCGTCGATCACGGTGGGGCCGGTGAAGATGGCCCCACCCTGCACGACACGGTGCCCCACGGCGACGAGGTTGGCGCCACTGAGCTGCGGACCGTGTTCCTTGAATGCCGCGATCATCACCTCGAAGCCCGCGGTGTGGTCGGGGATCGGCAGGTTCGCCTCCTGGCGGCCGGCGTCGGAGGCGGTGTTGGTGTGGCGGGCGTGGCCGCTGGCCTCACCGATGCGCTCGACGAGTCCGCCGGCCAGTTCGGTCTCGGTGTCGATGTCGATCAGCTGGTACTTGAACGAGGAGGAACCGCTGTTGATGACGAGGATGGCGGTCATACGGCCGCCTCCACTGCTGCCAGCGATGCGGCCTGGATGGCGGTGATTGCCACGGTGTTCACGATGTCCTGCACGAGGGCTCCTCTGGAAAGGTCGTTGATGGGTTTGCGCAGGCCCTGCAGGACGGGGCCGATCGCCACGGCGCCAGCGCTGCGCTGGACCGCCTTGTAGGTGTTGTTGCCGGTGTTGAGGTCGGGGAAGATGAACACGTTCGCCTTGCCGGCGACCTCGGATTCGGGCATCTTCGCGGCGGCCACGGCGGCATCCGCCGCGGCGTCGTACTGGATCGGGCCTTCAACGGCGAGGTCGGGGCGACGCTCACGTACCAGCGCGGTGGCCTCCCGCACCTTTTCGACATCCGCGCCGCTGCCGGAGCCGCCGGTGGAGTAGGAGAGCATCGCGATGCGCGGCTCGATGCCGAACTCGATGGCGGTCTCCGACGCCGAGATGGCGATGTCGGCGAGCTGGGCGGCGGTGGGGTCGGGGTTGACCGCGCAGTCGCCGTAGACGAGCACCCGGTCGGCCAGTGCCATCAGGAACACGCTGGAGACCACGGACACACCGGGGCGGGTCTTGATGATCTCGAAGCTGGGCCGGATGGTGTGCGCGGTGGTGTGCGATGCGCCGGAGACCATGCCGTCGGCCAGGCCGAGCTGCACCATCATGGTGCCGAAGTACGAGACGTCGGTGACAACGTCGCGGGCCTGGTCGATGGTGACGCCCTTGTGGGCGCGGAGCCGGGCGTATTCCTCGGCGAAACGCATCCGCAGCACGTCGTCGAACGGGCTGACGACGGTGGCCTTGGCGATGTCCAGGCCCAGGCCGATGGCGCGCGAACGCACCTCGAACTCTTCGCCGAGGATGATCAGGTCGGCCACGTCGCGGGCCAGCAGGGTGGCCGCGGCGCGGAGCACCCGGTCGTCGTCGCCCTCGGGGAGCACGATGCGCATGCGGTTCTGGCGGGCGCGCTCGAGCAGGGTGTACTCGAACATCAGCGGGGTGACCACGTCGGCGCGGCTCACCTTGAGCCGGTCGAGCAGGGCGGCACCGTCGACGTGCTGCTCGAACAGCGCCAGCGCGGTGTCGTGCTTGCGCTGCGAGTCGGCGGCCAGGCGGCCGCGGGTGTGGGTGATGCGCAGCGCCGCCTCGTACGAGGCCAGGTCGGTGCGGATGATGGGCACCGACGGGGCGAGGCCCTTCATGAGCTGCTCGATCGACTCGGGCAGCGCGAAGCCACCGACGAGAACAACGCCGGCCAGCGACGGAAAGGTGGCGGACGAGTTGGCCATCAGGGCGGCCAGCAGCACCTCGGGGCGGTCGCTGGGGATGACGACGACGGAACCCTCGGTGAGGCGGGGCAGCACGTTGACCATCGACATGGCGGCCACGACCACGCTGAGCGCCTCGCGGGAGAGCAGCTCGGGGTCGCCCTGCACCAGGGTGCCGTGGGTGGCCTCGAGGATGGTCTTCATGCTCGGGGCCACGAGGAACGCGTCTTCGGGGATGGCCCAGACGGGCACGACGACGGCGTGCGACGCATCCGCGGTCTCGGGGGTGTTGTCGACGCCCTCGCGCACCGCGGCGATGAGGCCGTTGAGGTTGGCGGGGTCGGCGCGGTTGACCACGACGCCGAGCAGCGAGACGTGCTCGGAGGCGAGTTCGGTCAGGGCCACGTCGGTGAGCTGGCGGATGTCGTCGCTCGAGCGCGGTTCGCTCTGGCCGAGCTGGTCGCTCTGGCCCAGTCCCTCGCCCTGGCCGAAGGCCACCCGGCCGGCCAGCACCAGCAGCACCGGAACACCGAGGTTCGCGGCGATGCGGGCGTTGTAGGCCAGCTCGGTGGGGCTGCCCACGTCGGTGAAGTCACTACCGATGACCACCACGGCGTCGCACTGCGCTTCGACGGCCTTGTAGCGGGCCACGATGCGGGCGAGTGCGGCATCCGGGTCGGCGTGCACGTCGTCGTAGGTGACGCCGACGCACTCGTCGTAGCTGAGCGCCGGCTGGGCGACGGGGTGGTCGCCGACGGGCTTGCGGGCCTGCAGGTGGGTGAGCAGGAGTTCGAGCACATAGTCGGGCTTGTGCTTGGACCGGGCGATGGGGCGGAAGACGCCCACCCGCTCGATGGAGTGCAACAGGGTGTCGAGAACGCCGAGTGCGATAGTAGATTTGCCGGTATTTCCCTCGGCGGAGGTGATGTAGATGCTTCGAGCCACGGTTATACGTTATCCCCGCCGGTGGTGTCCAGTGTGCGTGCGGCGGCTGCCGCGGCATCGTTCCCAGCCCATACCCAGTCGGTCACCTCGGGAATGTCTTCCCCGTGATCGCGGGTGTACTGCCGGGCACGCAGGCGGGCATCCTGCATCTGCTGGCGAAGCAGTCCGGCACGGGCTCCGAGTCCGGGTACCCGGTCGATGACATCCATCACCAGGTGGTACCGGTCGAGGTCGTTGAGCATGACCATGTCGAACGGCGTCGTCGTCGTTCCGTTCTCCTTGTACCCGCGGGCGTGCAGGTTGGAGTGGCCGTGGCGCTTGTAGGTGAGCCGGTGGATCAGCCACGGGTAGCCGTGGTAGGCGAACACGATGGGCTTGTTGGCGGTGAAGTAGGCGTCGAACTCCCGGTCGGAGAGCCCGTGCGGGTGGTCGTCCTCGCTCTGCAGGCGCATCAGGTCGACCACGTTGACCACACGCACGCTGAGGTCGGGCATGGCCTCGCGGAGGATCTTGGCGGCGGCGAGCACCTCGAGGGTGGGCACCTCGCCGGCGGCGGCGAGCACCACGTCGGGTTCGGTGCCGGGCTTTTCGGTGCCGGCCCACTCGAAGATGCCCAGGCCCCGCTCGCAGTGTGCGACGGCCTGGTCCATGGTGAGCCAGTTCGGCGCCGGCTGCTTGCCGGCCACGACCACGTTGACGTAGTCGACGCTGCGCAGGCAGTGGTCGTAGATGGAGAGCAGGGTGTTCGCGTCGAACGGCAGGTACACCCGCACGACGTCGGCGCTCTTGTTCACGACGTGGTCGATGAAGCCGGGGTCCTGGTGGCTGAAGCCGTTGTGGTCCTGGCGCCAGACGTGTGAGGAGAGCAGGTAGTTCAGGCTCGAGATCGAGCGGCGCCACGGGATCTCCCGGGTGACCTTGAGCCACTTGGCGTGCTGGTTGAACATCGAGTCGATGATGTGGATGAACGCTTCGTAGCAGTTGAACAGGCCGTGCCGGCCGGTGAGCAGGTAGCCTTCCAGCCAGCCCTGGCACTGGTGTTCGCTGAGCATCTCCATCACCCGGCCGGCGCGGGCCAGGTTGGTGTCCCCCGGCAGGTACTCGGCGTTCCACTGCTTGTCGGTGGCGGCGTAGACGGATGGCGCGAGCCGGTTGGACGCGGTCTCGTCGGGTCCGAAGATGCGGAAGTTGTCCGGGTTGTCGCGGATGACGTCGGCGAGCCAGATGCCGAGCACCTTGGTGGCCTCGTCGATGGTGGCGCCGGGGGACGGCACCTCCACCGCGTAGTCGCGGAAGTTGGGAAGTTTGAGCTCGCGGCGCAGCAGTCCGCCGTTGGCGACGGGGTTGGCGCTCATCCGCAGGTCGCCGTGCGGGGCGAGCGCGGTGATGTTCGCGGCGGGGGCGCCGGCTTCGTCGAAGAGCTCCTCCGGACGGTACGAACGCAGCCAGGATTCGAGCACGTCGGTGTGCGACTGGGTGTCGCGGGCGTTGACCAGCGGCACCTGGTGCGAGCGCCAGGAGTCTTCCACCTGCACACCGTCGATGACGGGCGGGCAGGTCCAGCCCTTGGGGGTGCGCAGGATGATCATCGGCCAGCGCGGCCGGTTGGTGTCGCCGGCGCGGGCGGCGCGCTTGATGGCGGCGATCTCGTTGAGCACCTCGTCCATGGTCTGCGCCATGCGCTGGTGCACGGCCAGGGGGTCTTCGCCGTCGAAGCCGCCGGAGACGATGTGCGGGTTGTGGCCGTAGCCGCGCATGAGGTCGAGCAGTTCGTGCTCGGGGATGCGAGCGAGGATGGTGGGGTTGGCGATCTTGTAGCCGTTGAGGTGCAGGATCGGCAGGACGACGCCATCCTGCAGTGGGTCGACGAACTTGTTGGAGTGCCAGCTGGTGGCCAGCGGGCCGGTTTCGGCCTCACCGTCGCCGACGACGGCGGCCACGAGCAGGTCGGGGTTGTCGAACGCGGCACCGTAGGCGTGGCTGAGCGCGTAGCCGAGCTCGCCGCCCTCGTGGATCGAGCCGGGGGTCTCGGGCGAGGCGTGGCTGGGGATGCCGCCGGGGAAGGAGAACTGACGGAACAGGCCCTTGACGCCGTCGACGGTCTGGTCGATGCCGGAGTAGATCTCGGAGTAGGTGCCGTCGAGGTAGGCGTTGGCGACCATGCCGGGCCCGCCGTGGCCGGGGCCGGTGATGTAGAGGGTGCTGATCTCGCGTTCGCGGATGACCCGGTTCAGGTGGGCGTAGAGGAAGTTGAGGCCGGGCGTGGTTCCCCAGTGGCCGAGCAGGCGCGGCTTGATGTGCTCGCGGGTGAGGGGCTCGCGCAGCAGCGGGTTGTCGAGCAGGTAGATCTGGCCGACCGAGAGATAGTTGGCGGCGCGCCACCAGGCGTCCACGCTGGCAAGCGCTTCGGTGCTCAACGCGTGCGGCAGGCGGCTGGGCCAGGTGAATGCGGTGGGAGTTGCGGACGAGTCAGCCATGACCATCTCCAGGGATTGTGGGCGGCAGTTGCGCCTTTCAAGTTTAGGAGCGGGGGTGTGGGCCAGGAAGGGGACGTTAGTCCCTGTGAGCCTCCCGTGACAGGTCTAGGCTTCCGGGTTCGAGGTTCCGCCAGGATCCCCCCATCAGCGGGGCGAGCGTGACCAGGGCGTACACGGCGCCGACGGCCAGCAGAACCGGGGCCAGGCCGGCCGCCGTGACGGCGACGCCGGCTCCGAGGCTGCCCAACGGAAGGCCCAGCGAGACACCGGTGGTCATCGCGCCGAGCACCCGGGCGCGTAGCTGCCGCGGTACCCGTTCGTAGAGCACCGTCGTGATGAGCGGGTTGATCGACCCGGCCGCCAGACCGGCGACAGCGAGCACGGCCAGCAGCACCGGCACGGGCACGGCG
Organism: Cryobacterium sp. SO1; assembly: GCF_004210215.2. NCBI lineage: Bacteria > Bacillati > Actinomycetota > Actinomycetes > Micrococcales > Microbacteriaceae > Cryobacterium > Cryobacterium sp. SO1. Next base: position 376,625 of record NZ_CP067394.1, on the reverse strand, counting down.
GCGGCCATCGCGAGGTAGGGCGGGGCGCCGGCGAGTAGGAAGGAGATGACGAGCACCGGTCGGCGGGGCCACCGCTGGCCGAGCCAGGTGAAGAGTCCCGCCCCGGCGAGCGCACCGCCGGAGAACACGGCGACCATGACCCCGAAGATCGCGCCGTCCGCGCCGACGGTGCTGGCGTAGGCGGGCATCAGCACGGTGAGGCCGGCGGCGTCGAAGCAGTTGGTGACCACGATCATGAGCACCAGATTTCGCAGCAGTGGTCGGTGGTGCAGAAACCGGATGCCGGCGGCGAGGTCGGTCCAGTAGCCGCGCCGGGTGGCGGGCTGGGTAGGTGTCTCGGAGGGGCGGGCATGGTCGGGGCCCGGGGTCGACGGGGCGGGGGCGGCGGCCTCGGGATCCGCGGGGCGGGCATCCGCGTATCTGGGCACGCCCACCCCGAGCAGCAGCGCGGACACCGCGAAGGTCACCGCGTCGATGAGCAGCGCATTGAGCGGGCCCAGCCAGATAACGCACACCGCGGCCACCGAGGCGCCGATCATGGCGGCGCTGCGCGACACGGCCGAGTGGATGCCGGTGGCCCTGGCGACACTCAGTCCGGCGCCCTCGGCCAGGTCGGGCACCAGCGCCGACTTGGCGGTGTTGCCGGGGGTGTCGAGCAGACCGCTGAGAAAGACCAGGGTGAGCAGCACCGGGAACGGCAGACCGGTGGTGGCAGCGAGCACCGGGATGAGCAGGATGGTGGCCCCGCTGGCGAGGTCGGCCACGATGGCGGCGGTGCGGAAGCCGATCCGGTCCACCAGGACGCCGCCGAGGGCTCCCCCGACGATCACGGGCACCGTCGCGAACACCCCGGCGATCCCGGTGGCGAGCACCGAGCCGGTGTCGTGCAGCACATACAAGGGGATGACGATGACCGTGATGACGTTGCCGAGCAGGGAGAGTCCGTGCCCGCCCAACAGGGCGATCAGCGCGAGGAGACCGCGGCGTGGTGCAGGTCCGACAGCCTCGCTCGTCGGCCCCGGCCCGCCGGTCGAGTCCGGGCCACCGGGTCTCGACGAGCTCGACCAGCATGTGGTCGCGACCATCTCGTTGGTCGAGCTTGTCGACGTCGTGCTGAGCCCGTCGACGTAGACCGCGCTGGTCGAGCCTGTCGACGTCGTGCTGAGCTTGTTGACGTCGACCCTGTGCCACTGCCGTCCCTCCCGTCCGCCGGCGGTCACGGGCGCCGGCTCGCGTGCACGATGAACTGCACGGCCTGAACGCCCGGCCGGTCGCGATCCCCCGCGGCGTGCCACTTTCCCAGCACGGCCTCGAGTTCGGCGCTGGCCTCGGCCAGCTCGGCCACGGTGAGGTAGGCCACGGTGTCGCCGCCCGTGGCCGCGTCCACCCAGCCGCGCGGCTGCCCCTGCTGCGCGTCGACCGCGGCGTGCAGCGCGGCCGCGTACACATCGGCCACCTGGTGCAACATCGCGGCGGAGGCCAGGCGCTCGTCGGCGGGCGCATCCGCAGCACTCGGGGTGATGCGGGTGGCGTCGTGGGCGGCCCGCCACCAGCGCTCGCGGCGATCCGTGGCGAGTTCGGGCGCCTCCTCGACGAAGCCGAATTCGGCGAGCTTGCCCAGATGGTAGCTCAGGGTGCCCGGCGCCTCGTCCACGAGGTCGGCCAGGGCGCCCACGGTGCGCGGACCGTCGATGCGCAGTTCGCCGAGAATCCGTAGCCGGAGCGGATGCGCGAGGGCGCGCATCTGCTTGGCGGTCGTGAGCGAGACGACGGCAGAGTCTGGCAGGGCATCGGCGGTGGTCATGCTCTGAGTGTAATTGCACAAGAACTCTTGTGCAATGACTCTTGCGCGATTGCGTCCGGGCAAAGTAAAACTCCTCGCGCACCCACCAGAGCCCAGTTACCCTTGCTACGTTTCCGTCCTGGGGGAGTTGGCTGAGATAGCGCCACGCGAGGAGCCGTGACCAGTTTAGGGCGTGCGAGCCCCGCACCCAAACCCGCCTCAGGCACACCGTGTCACTCGGCACCCCCAGAAGCAGGTAAGATTTTCCCTGGTCGTTGTCTTCACGAATCGATCGGCTCAGGAGAATTCGCCTAGTGGCCTATGGCGCACGCTTGGAAAGCGTGTTGGGTGAAAGCCCTCGGGGGTTCGAATCCCCCATTCTCCGCCAGTTGTAAACGTGTTGGGTGAAAGCACAAAACCCACGCGCGGGGTCCGAATCCCCCACTCTCCGCCAGTTGTAAACGTGTTGGGTGAAAGCACAAAACCCACGCGCGGGGTCCGAATCCCCCACTCTCCGCCAGTTGTAAACGTGTTGGGTGAAAGCACAAAACCCACGCGCGGGGTCCGAATCCCCCACTCTCCGCCAGTTGTAAACGTGTTGGGTGAAAGCACAAAACCCACGCGCGGGGTCCGAATCCCCCACTCTCCGCCAGTTGTAAACGTGTTGGGTGAAAGCACAAAACCCACGCGCGGGGTCCGAATCCCCCACTCTCCGCCAGTTGTAAACGTGTTGGGTGAAAGCACAAAACCCACGCGCGGGGTCCGAATCCCCCACTCTCCGCCAGTTGTAAACGTGTTGGGTGAAAGCACAAAACCCACGCGCGGGGTCCGAATCCCCCACTCTCCGCCAGTTGTAAACGTGTTGGGTGAAAGCACAAAACCCACGCGCGGGGTCCGAATCCCCCACTCTCCGCCAGTTGTAAACGTGTTGGGTGAAAGCACAAAACCCACGCGCGGGGTCCGAATCCCCCACTCTCCGCCAGTTGTAAACGTGTTGGGTGAAAGCACAAAACCCACGCGCGGGGTCCGAATCCCCCACTCTCCGCCAGTTGTAAACGTGTTGGGTGAAAGCACAAAACCCACGCGCGGGGTCCGAATCCCCCACTCTCCGCCAGTTGTAAACGTGTTGGGTGAAAGCACAAAACCCACGCGCGGGGTCCGAATCCCCCACTCTCCGCCAGTGAAACGCCCGCTCTCGAGTGGGCGTTTCCGTTTCAGCTCACTCGCCTGCCCCCGCATCCGCCGCGTGAAGGCGGACTTTTTGGCGACACGACCAGTGGGCGGGCTGCCGACACGGCTGTTGCGAAAAACTGCGCCTTTCGCGCGGGCCGGGGGGTTCGGCAGTAGACGCGGCAGCCTGAGCCGCGTCACCCGCCGCGCTCGCGTCACCGCCGCCTAACTGTTACCCGTGCGGACGAATGGTCCCGGTACGCCGGGTGCAAATGTCCGCACGGGCACCAGTAGTCGCGCCCGGGCCGCAACCGGGCCGCGACAGGGCCGCGACAGGGGTCGCATCCGTTGTGCCCGCCATCGTGCGTACGGGGAGTCCGCACTCCCAACTGTTGCCGAAGCGGACTAATGCGCCCGGTACGCCGGGCGCATTAGTCCGCACGGGGACCAGTTGCGGCGGGCAGGCGTGGCGCGGGCAGGCGCGGGCAGGCGCGGCGCGGCTAGTCGCCGACGTGGCGGCGGGGGCGGGGCGGCGGGGGCGGCGGCACCTCTTTGGCGGCGACGACCTCGGCGAGCGCGAGCGACACCGTGCCGCGCTTGGTTTCCACCGTGCAGTGGGTGGTGTCGCAGGAGCGCAGGTAGCCGAGGGCATCCGTGTAGCCGCCGGCGATGCGGGTGCGCACCACGACCCGGGTGCCCGGCGCGGTGGCGGTGAGGAACTCGACCGGACCCGTCACGGCAGCCGGCTGAACGACTCGACGCGTTCGGTCTGGCCGGCCACCAGGATGATGTCGCCCTCGAGGATCACGGTCTCCATGGTGGCGTAGCTCCAGCCCTGGCCGGCCCGGTGATAGGCGGTGACGGTGACCCCGTGCACCGTGCGCACCTTGGTCAGGTTCAGCGGCTTGTCCAGGATCTCCTGGGGCGGGGCGGTCTTCACCAGGGCGAAGTCCTCGCCGATGTCGATGTAGTCCTGCATCACCCCGCGCACCAAGTGGGCGACGCGTTTGCCCATGTCCTTCTCCGGGGAGATCACGTGCTTGACGCCCAGCTGGCGCAGGATCTCGCCGTGCGGTTCGCTCACCGCCTTGGCCCAGATATTAGGGATCCCCAGTTTGATCAGCAGCGACGCCGTGAGGATGTTGGCCTGGATGTCGCTGCCGATGGCGACTACGACGCTGCTGAACTCCGGCACCGAGAGCTGCCGCAGGGTCTCCTCCTTGGTGGAGTCTGCCCGCACCACGTGGGTGAGCAACCGGTTGTGCGCCTGCACGATCTCCTCGTCGTCGTCGATACCGAGCACCTCGGTGCCGCTCTCCATCAGCTCCAGCGCGAGGGCGCTGCCGAACCGTCCCAGGCCGATGACCACGACGGAGTCCTCCTCGGCCAGGCGGGCGGGCTGCCGCTGGCCGAACAGGGAGAACGATGATGACCGGAATTTAGCCAATGATGGGCCTCTCCTTCGGGAGTTCGTATGCGACGGGGTGCTCGCGCAGGGCGAGGGCGGAGGCGAAGGTGATCGGTCCGAGCCGGCCGATGAACATCAGCAGGATCAGGATGACCTGGCCGGCCTGCGGTAGGTCGGCCGTGATGCCGGTGGACAGCCCGACGGTGCCGAACGCGGACACCGTCTCGAACAGCAGCACATCGAGGGTGAGGTCGGTGAGCACCATCAGACTGGCAGTGGAGACCATGATCACAAAAACGGCCAGGAGCACCACGGACATGGCTTGCCGGTGCACGGCCCTGGACAGTCTCTTGCCGAACACGTTCACCACGCCGTCGCCACGGACCTCGGCGACCAGGATGAAGTAGAGCACGGCGAAGGTGGTGATCTTGATGCCGCCGGCGGTACCGGCCGGCCCGCCGCCGATGAACATCAGCACATCCATGCCGAGCAGGCTCGCGGAGTCCATTGCCCCGATGTCGAGGCTGTTGAAGCCTGCGGTGCGCGTCTGCACTGATTGGAAGAAGCCGACGAGGATCTTCGCCGGCCAGTCCATCGGCCCCAGCGTGGCCGGGTTGGACCACTCGACGGCGGTGATGTACACCGTGCCGGCCACCAGCAGGGTCATGGTGCCGGCCAGGACGATACGGGTGTTCATGCTCCACAGCAGCGGCGACCGCAGGTGCTTGCGCAGCTGCACGATCACCGGGAAGCCGAGCCCGCCCAGGATCACGGCGGCCGCGATCGGCAGGCAGATGAACGGATCCACGGCGTACCCGATCAGGTTGTCGCTGAACAGCGCGAACCCGGCGTTGTTGAATGAGGACACCGAATGGAACACACCGAGCCAGATGGCCTGCCCGACCGGCTCGCCGTAGCCGAACAGGAACCGCAGGCTGAGCAGGACCGCCACGACGCCCTCCACGATGAGCGAGATGGTGACGACACCGAGCACGAGGCCCTTGACGTCCTCCAGGCCCACACTGCGCACTTCGGATGCCGCTGTGACACGGGAGCGCAACGACAACCGGCGCACCACGGCCAGGCCGATCACCGACGCGAAGGTCATCACACCGAACCCGCCGATCTGGATGAGGAGCAGGATGACCACCTGTCCGAACGGGGTCCAGAAGGTGGCTGTGTCGACCACGGTGAGCCCGGTCACGCAGACGGCGGACGTGGCCGTGAAGATCGCCTCGGCGAAGGTGGCCCCGCCTGGGCCGACCTTCGCGATCGGCAGCGAGAGCAGTCCTGCACCGAGCAGGACGGTGACGGCGAACCCTGCGGCCACGGCCTGGGCGGGGTGCAGGCGGAATCGCCGCCGGCCCAGCCCCGGCCTCGTCGTTGCGCGCGAGTTCACTTTGATACTCTAAGGCCGAGCGGCCGGACGCGGGAGTTTCCTCGGCATGTCTTCGGGCGTTATGGCCCCCGAAAGGTGTCTACCGGGGTGCCTGAGCATGGGGCATACTCTGTAGTACACCGGGTGAGGGGGACACAGGGGTGGCAAGAATCACGGGCACTGCTCTGCGTGCGCAGGCGCTGAGACCGCACGGCCATTTGCTGCGTCAGTCGACGCTATCGATTCTGGCGTTCTTCGCGCCCGTTTTCGCTGTTCTCTACTGGCTCACCATCCCCCTCGGGGAGTGGGTTCCGGTGCTTGTCGTCCAGCTGATCGTGATGCTCGCGGCCACCCTGGGGATCGTCGGGTTCCTCCGCACCTGTGTCTGGGTGGACGAAACCGGCATCTCCGAGCGGGGCTTCTTCGGCCAGGTGAACAGCTTCCCGGCCGAACAGGTCGCCAGCGTCGTGGTCCTCGAGCTGTACCAGAGCGGCGCGATCGACACGCATCCGCAGCTCTTCGTGACCGACGCCGACGGTCAGCTGCTGGTGCGGATGCGCGGCCAGTTCTACTCGCGCGGCGCGATGGAGACCGTCGCGGACGAGCTGGGCGCCCCGGTCGTGCGGGTGCCCGACCCGATGACCCTCACCGAGCTGAACCGGCTGCGCCCCGAGCTGCTGTACTGGTTCGAACGCCGGATCACCGGCCGGGTTCAGCACGACCCCGAGGCGAACTCGGGCCTCGGTCACTAACCCGACTGCACCCGGCTACGTAACCCGGTCGGTAGGGTCGGCGGTGAAGGCGTAGTCGTTGCCGGCCGTCAGCTCCGGCCGGAGCCCACGGCCCAGTGCCGCGGAAAAGACCAGCCGGGATTCCTCCCGGCGGCGGGCGGCGGCCACCGGATCGTCTGCCCGCAGCTGCTCGAAGTCCACGTCCAGCGGCCAACGGGCCACATCGGTCCAGGCCGGGGGCGGTTGCCCGGCGAGCGCCCGCAGCACCCGTGCGGACGTCAGGCTCCAGCGCACCTCGAATCTGTCGCTGCGGTCACTGCCCGAGACCACGTCGTCGAGCCGGCCGTAGAAGTCCGGCAGGAACCCGGTCACCTCCGCACCGAGCTTGGCCAGGTTGAAGTGGGCGTTGCGGCGGATCAGCGGATCGAAGGTCCAGCGCATCTCGGTGATGCCCTGCTCGAGGCAGAGTGCCCGCTGGAAGAGCTTGAGGGCGTAGCCGACGCCGCCGCCTCGGTGCCAGGGCACGACGGCCGCCATGTGCGAGTGCAGGTGCACCCCGCCGGTCCAGCCCAGGAAACCGAGCGTCGCGCCGACCGGCTTGCCGTTCTGAGTGGCCAGCAGCACGGTGTTGCCCGCGTAGTCGAGCGCGAGCAGCATCGCGCGGTCGGGGCTGCGCCCCAGGCCCCAGGTGCGTTCGAAGAGCCCGATCACGCCGGCGAGGTCCCGCGGCTCGGCCGCCCGCACGGTCACCGCAGCCGACGCCGCGGCCACGGTTGCCAGCCGGTACGCCTCGGTCACGGTTTGCTCGTCAACGCCCATGCCCCGAGTACACCACACGGCGGGCCTGAGATCGAGAGCGGGCGGTGGATGTGGTGGGCGGAACCCCGCACTCATCGCCGCCGGCCTCGGGCGCGCCGGATAAACAGGAGAAAGTGACTTTACAGGGACGGAATTGCACACCGCGTCCCAATAATCTGCCTATCTCCCGATAAACGTGCGTCGCGTTCAGTGTCCGCGGCCGGAGACCCTGTCGGCGAGGGTGGCCAGGGGCGAGCTGGTGGTGCGGCGGGCGAGTTCGGCCCGGTCGGCGCGGGTATAGGCCTGGTATAGCGCCGTCACGGCCAGCCAGCGCAGTGGTTCCGGCTCCCAGTTGCGCACCCGGTGGTTCACCCAGGGCAGCACGGTGAGCGCACTCTCCCGACCCAGGATCAGGTCGGTGAGGGTGCGGCCGGCCAGGTTCGTGGTGGCCACCCCGGTGCCCACATACCCGCCGGCCCAGGCCAGGCCGCTCCGCGGGTCGAGGCCCACGGTGGCGGCCCAGTCGCGGGGCACGCCCAGCACGCCGCTCCACGCGTGCGCGATCTGGGCATCCACCGCGCCGGGGAAGAACCGGTGCAGGATGCCGCGGAGCGCCTCGACCGTGCCCGCCGGCGTATGCCCGTCGGAGTCGGTTCTCGACCCGAACCGGTACGGCACCCCGCGACCGCCGATGGCGATGCGGTCATCCGCGGTGCGCTGCGCATACATGTAGGCGTGCGCCATGTCGCCCAGGGTGGCCCGGTTCTGCCAGCCGATGCCCGCCCACACGGCCGCGTCCAGCGGTTCGGTCACGATCAGCGACGAGCTCATCGGCAGCCAGGCCCGGTGCAGCCCGGCCAGGCCCGCGGTGAAGCCCTCGGTGGCGCGCACGATGAACTCGGCCGACACGGTGCCGCGGGCGGTGAGCGCGGCGTGCGGGGTGATCTCGGTGACCCTGGTGTCGTCGTAGATCTCCACCCCGAGCGCCAGAACGGCCCGAGTGAGTCCGGCCACGAGTTTGGCAGGTTGGATGCGCGCACAGTGCGGGTGCCACATCGCGCCGGTCGAGCCGGCCACGTTGATCTGCGCGGTGGCGTCGGCGGCACTGAACAGCTCGACATCCGTGTGCGGCCAGGCCTGCTCGGCACGCACCGCGGCCTCGAGCCGGTGCTGCTGCGGCCGGTTGTACGCCACGGTGAACTCGCCGCCCTTGACGATGTCGGCGTCGATGCCCTCGAGCGCGGCCACCCGGATCACCTCGTCGACGGTGTCGTTCAGGGCAGCCTGAAAGGCCGAGGCCGCGTCCCGGCCGTGGCTGCGGAGGTACTGCTCACGGCCGCCGGTGACCGAATTGGTGAGCCAGCCGCCGTTCCGGCCCGAGGCGCCGTAGCCGGCGAAACGCTGCTCCAGAATCACGATGCGCAACTCTGGGGCGGCCTTCTTGAGGTAGTACGCAGCCCAGAGGCCCGTGAAGCCGGCGCCGACGATGCAGACGTCCGCGCGGGTGGGGCCGGGCAGCGGCGGGCGCGGGGCCGGCCAGCCGATCTGGTTCCACCAGAAGGAGACGTCTCCGTTGATCATGCCCGCACCGCTCTCGTCGCCCACCTCGGTACGGCGAGCATAACTCCTGCAGATTCCTGGGCGCTCGGCAGACTGCCGCGGGATTGCGGCATCCGTCGTCATCGGCGCCCAAGAATTGCAGGAGTTATGCAAGGGTCGACGGGCGGGCGTCTCCCCGCCGGCGCAGCCCTCTGCTGGTCGGATGACTGATCCCCACCTGACCAGCCCATCCTTCTCCCCGGCCCCGTCGACGGGGCCTACCGGCCTCGGCACCGGCCGGGTGATCTTCGGCATCATCCTCAGCTTCCTGAGCCTGTTCTCGCTGCCGCGCGGCCTGTCCCTGCTGTTGCTCGCCATGGTGCGGCCGGGGGCGACGACGACGGCGCCGGCGGCATTGGGGATCGCGCTGGTCGGCGCCGTCTTCCTCACGGTAGGAATCCTGCTCATCGTCAGTGGCGTCAAGCGCCGCCGCCGGGCGCGCGCCGCACGCTGACCCGCGCCCTCCCGGCGAGGTCTCGGCGAAATCTCGGCCGATTCGGGCTGGTCCGGCCCATTCGCCCGCGCGTTCAGGTATTCCCGGCGGCACGCGCATTCGTACCGGAGACGCTATTGAAAGAGGAAGAGCAGCGTCGTGGCGCCGACCGTGATGGCGACCAGCGACAGGATCAGCACCCAGGTGAGCCCCTTGAGGCCGCGAATCTTGCCCAGGAAACCGACCGGGCGGCTGTCGTCGTCGTCGTCATCCATGCGCCAACCCTACCCAGGCCGTTCGGGAGCGGGCTGTGCGCGGTTGAAGCCACATCCGACTTGCCGCAAAACGCCTCTTCATCGCCCGCGAAGGGGAAAATTGCCGGATGTCGGTGTGAGCGACTGCGCCGACATACGCCAAATAGCCCCTTGAGCGGCCCGGAAGGGGTGCTTTGGCGCAAGTCGCGGTGACGTGCAGCCCGGCTTAAACCAGCTGTCGCGGCTGTCGCCGAGCGTGCCCTCCCTCGCCGACCACTCGTCGGGCTCGGTGGGCGCCCGGCTTCCCGCGGCGATGACGCCGCGACCATCGACGCCGGCCTGATGCTGCACGACCTCGGCCCCCACGCCCTCGGTGAAGGCCTGGACCTGCTGGAGTCGCCGTCGATCATCGCGGTGATCGCGACTGCCAACACCCCGCTCGGCTTCGTGGCCGCACACGAGCTGCTTAGTGCCGTACGGGAACGTTACGGCCAGGCGCGCCTGGCCCGGGTGACCGTCGTGACGATGGGAACCCGCGGCCGGTTCCGCACCAAACGGCTCACGGAGGCGCTGCACCTCACCTACGGTCGTGGCATCGCCTCGGTCATCCCCTACGACGCGTCACTGGCCGGCGGCGGCCGTATTCCCATTCACCGCCTGGCCAAGCGCACTGTCACCGCATGCGACCTGCTCGGCCGGAGGGTGCTGGCTTCGGCCGCCCACCACCGCCGTTGACCTGCGGGAAAAACTTCTCCACAGCCTCATTTTTGAGCAGACAAACGTTTGATAGTGAGCTATTCTCACTACATGTCCACCATCGCAGACATCTTCACCCCCCGCACCCGGCCCGAGCCGGCGTCCGGGTCGCTGGTGGCCGCTGGCTCGCTGGTCGCTGCGGTCCAAGCTGTGGAACACCTGGGCTCGTGCAGTGCGGACTACGACGCTCTGACGGACCAGGAGTTGCTCGCCGGCCAACAGGACCTGGCGACACTCCGCGGGCTGGTGGAGACCAGGTCGGTATGGATGGCGAAGTCCCTCGCGCACCGGTCCCGTCCGGAGCTCGGCCAACAGGGCCTGGCAGCCCAGCAAGGGTTCTTGTCCCCGACGGACCTGCTGCAGAACCTGACCGGGTCCACCCGGCAAGACGCCCGCAAACTCATCGACGTCGGCACCATGCTCGCCGACACCGAGGCCGCCCAGACCGCCGTCGACAGGGAAGGGGTAGGCACGCCTTTCGATCTGTTCGACGAAGAGAGCGATCCGTCCGGTTCGGAACCGGACTCCCCTCCTGACACTCCAGAGCCTTCCGTGCTGCCCTGGTACGCGCCCATCTCCCGCGCCGTCGCCACCGGCACCCTCTCCGTCGCCGCCGCGCACGCAATCCGCACCGGCCTCGGCGACATCGACACCGTCGTCACCACCGACAAGCTCGCCGACGCCGTCCAGACCCTCCTCGCGGAGGCGAAGACGATGACCGTGGACCGACTCCTCACCCGCTCCCGGCGGATGCGCGACAGCCTTGACGAGGCCGGAATCGCGGTGCGGGAACAGAAGGCCTGGGACGACCGCTACCTCCGGGTGTGGAAAATCGACACCGGCCAGGTTCACATCCACGCCCTCTTCCCGCCGGAGCAAGGCCAATACATCCTCGACGTCTACGACAGCCTCACCGGCCCCCGCCGCGGCGGCGTCCGCTTCGTCGACCCGGACAGGGCCGCCTGGGCCAAAGCCGTACAGGACGACCCGCGCACAACCGACCAGCTCACCGCCGACGGGTTCCTCGAGCTGCTCAAGGCCGGCAGCACCGTCAACCCGAACCGGATGCTCGGCGGCCGCACCCCCGCCGTCCGAATCCTCACCACCGCACCCACGCAGGCACCGGCGAACCAGCCCGTTGCGCAATCACCGGCACCGGCACCCGATCACAGGCCGAATCCGGCCCCGGGTTCGCCACCGACACACCCACCCGACCCAACCGGCGCCCTCGTCGCCATCCCCGACGGCGCCGGCCACGGCTTCATCGAAGGCAACCCGGCCCCGATCTCCCAAGAGTCCATCGACCGGCTCATCTGCACCAGCGGCACCATCGAGCTGGCCTTCGACACCGACGGGCAACCCCTGAACCTCGGCCGCGAAGAACGCCTCTTCAGCCAAGGCCAACGCACCGCCCTGGCCGCCCGCGACGGTGGCTGCAGGTGGGGCGACTGCGACAAACCACCCTCCCGAACCGAAGCGCATCACCTCGATCACTGGGCGCGTGATCAGGGAAACACTGACATCCATCTGGGCATCCTGCTCTGCCCTCCGCACCACCTGCTGCTGCACAATCAGGGCTGGCAGATCTTCGAAAACCACGGCGTCTACTGGCTCAGACCACCGGCATCCGTCGACCCAGAGCAGAAATTGATCCGGCTGCGCAGTAAGAGCGCCGCCGCCCTCGAACAGCACGACCAGCACTGAGCCCGCGCCACGGGGTCGACAAGCTCGACCAACGAGGGTCGCGACACATACGCACGTCGCGGGGTCTACTCCGACAGGCTCAGCACGGCGTCGACAAGCTCGACCAGCGAGAGGGTCGCGACACACACGCACGGCGCGATGTCTCACAGACTGGACCAGCGGAGCGGCTAGGCGGGGGTGCGTTCGTCCAGCCCCCAGGGCTGGCCGTAACCGGCCGGCTCGGGGGCGCTCATCAGGTCGAGGTAGGGCTTCGCGTCGAAGGCCTCGGGGCCGAGCACCCCGGTACCGGCCCACACCCCGGTCGCCAGCAGCTCCAGGGCGATCGCGGGGTTCAGGGCGGTCTGCCAGACCACGCACTGGGCGTCGTACTCCGCCATCGTCCACTCGTTATCGCTCACGTGATAGAGGTACACCTCGCGCGGCGCACCATCCGTGCCCGTGCCGGTCACCCACACGCCGGCGCAGGTTTTACCGGTCATGCGCGGGCCGATGGTGGCCGGGTCGGGCAGGCTCGCGGCCACCACGTCGCGCGGGGCGACCATCGCGGGGCCGTCCGCGGTGCGCACCCGCACCGGGTTCACGCTGTCCAGGCCGAGCAGGTGCAGGGTCTTCAGCACACCGATGAACTCCTCGCCGAGCCCGTACTTGAAGGTGACCCGCTTCGCATCCAGCCAGCGCGGCATCAGCAGCACCTCTTCGTGCTCCACGTTCACGCACTCCACCGGGCCGATGCCCTCGGGAAACTCGAACACCTCGGGCTCGCTGAACGGCGCCGTGGTGAACCAGCCGCGGTCCTTCTCGAAGATCACCGGCGGGTTCAGGCACTCCTCGATCGTGGTCCAGATGCTGAACGACGGCGCGAAGATCTCGTTGCCGGCCTCATCCCGCACGACCAGGTTGGCGCCGTCCCTGGTACCGAGCTCGTCGATCTCGCTGAACAGGTGGTCGGAGGCGTAGCGGGCGAACACGTCGCTGAGCCCCGGCTCCACACCCATGCCCACCAGCGCCAGACGACCGCTGGTCTCCCAGTCGGCGGCCTGCTCGAACTGGTCGTCGCCGAGCTTGATGCCGGTCTCGGTGTGCGGGTCGGTCGGATGCGGCTCGCTCAGGCTCATCGCCATGTCGAGGTAGTCGGCGTCCGCGGCGAGCGCGCCCGCGAAGATGCTCTGCACGAACTTGGGCTCCACGGCGTTCATCACGTGGCTGACCCCGTGCTCGCGCGCCACCCGGGCCACGACCTCCGGGTCGGATGCGTCGATCTGCGCCGCCGTGAACCGCTCAGCGGTCTCGGCGCCGTGCCGGGCCTCGATCGATGCGATCGTGCGCTCCGCCCGGCCCAGGTCGTAATCACTCACCACCACGTGCTCGTAGAAGGACCGACGGGCAATGATCTTCGCAAAGGCGTCACCGACGCCACCGGCACCAACGAGGAGAATTCTCATGATCCGACGCTAGCGCGCACCCGTCGTAAATGTCAGTCTGCGGCCGACATCCGTTCGCTCGGCCCCGCGCCCCGTTCGGCCAGGGACCGGGCGGATCGGTCAGGGCCGCGTCGTCCTCCGGTGCGTTCGTGCGGCATCGGTCACCGGTCGCCCCGGCCGGCCACCCCTGCCGTACGCGCCGCCGCCCGTCGTCTGGCTATGGTGTTCTCGCCGTCGAGTTTGGCCGCGAACGGTGCCCACAGCACGACGACCACGCCCGCACCCAGCAGCAGGCCCCCGATGGTGTCGGTGAGCCAGTGCGCGCCGAGGTAGGTGCGACTCACCATCATCGCCACCGTGTACGCGGCGCCGGCGATCCATACCCAGAGCCACGGGAAGATGATGCCGAGCGCCACCGCCATCGTGGCGGCATTGGCGACGTGACCGGAAGGAAACGAACCGAAGTCGGAGGTGATCAGCATGTCCTCAGGGCGGGCCCGGCCGAACAGGGTCTTCAACACCTGCACCAGACCGGCGCTGACGACGGTGGCGATAACAAAGTAGAGCGCCGCCCACGGCCGGCGCGACACCAGGAGGAGCACGACGATCGCAACCGGGATCACGAACACGCCGACGATGCCGGCGCCGAGGAAGTTCATCACCAGCGCCGGGACCTCCCAGACCGGGGAGCGGTGCTCGAGGATCTCCGCCATCCACTCGGCGTCCGCCTCGATCGGGCGGCCGTTGCCGCGGGTGAGGATCAGGGCGCCGAGCAGGAACGCGAGGAGAATGGCGACAGCGCCGCTGATCAGCGGCCAGCGCCGGGCGATTCGCCGGGCCGGCGCATCCGCCGCCACGTCGGCGAGGCTGGTCTCGAGTGGAGTGGGCTCAGTCTCGGGGTTGCGGGAGGGGTCCATCACCCCATGCTAGATCGACCGGCCCAGGACTTGCCCCGTGACGGGCCGGTGGGGCGAGGGAGTCGGGCGGTGACGAGGGTGTCGCGACCGATCAGTGCGAGAGCGCCGCGACAGATCGCGGCTGCACGATGAACCAGAGGCTGAGAAGCGAAATGATGGCGGCGACGCCCATGACCGAGGCCATCGGCACCGCGGTTCCGACGCCGAGCAGGCCCACGATCGGGGAGATCAGCCCGGCGATGCCGAAGTTGGCCGCGCCGAGCAGGGACGCGGCGGTGCCGGCCTCGCTGCCGTGAGCGTTCAATGCGATGACCTGCACGGTGGGGAAGGTGAACCCGCAGGAAGCGATGAAGAACCACAGCGGGATCAGGGTGCCCCAGAGGCCGGCACCCAACAGGTCGAGGGAGAAGATCGCCGCGGAGGTGAGCACGAGCATCGTGGTGGCACCGATCAGGATGTTCTGCGGCCCCACGTTGTACCGGTGCATCAGGCGGGAGCTGGTCTGGACGCCCACGACGATGCCGAGGGAGTTGACGGCGAAGAGCAGGCCGTAACCCTGGGCGCTGAAGTCGTAGACCTGCTGGAAAAGGAACGGTGAGGAGGAGAGGTACGAGAACAGACCGGTGAAGGTCATCGCGCCGATGATGAGCACACCCACGTAGGTGCGGTCGCTGAGCACGGCGCGGTAGCGCTGGCCGAGGCTCGAGTGGCCGGGCACGGTGCGGCGGCTCTGCGGCAGGGTCTCGACGATCCAGATCGCGACGGCCACCATCACGACGACGCCGTAGCCGGCGAGGACCCAGAAGATGCCGCGCCACGGCATTACGAGCAGGAGTTGGGAGCCGATGACCGGGGCGAGCACCGGCGCCAGGCCGCTGACCAGGGCCAGGCGGGAGAGCATCTTCACCAGCGGCTTGCCGCCGAAGAGGTCCCGCACCATGGCCATCGCCACGACGGCGCCGGCCGCTGCGCCGAAGCCCTGCAGCACCCGGAAGATCCCGAGGGTGACGATGTCGGAGGACAGGGCGGCGCCGACGCAGGCGAGCACGTGGAAGCCTGTGGCGAGCAGCAGCGGCAGCCGGCGGCCGACCTTGTCACTCCACGGGCCCACGATCAGCTGACCGAAGCCGAACCCGATCATGGTGCCGGTGAGGGTGAGCTGGATGGCGGCGGCCGAGACACCGAGTTCGCTCTCGAGGGTGGGGAACGCCGGCAGATACAGGTCGATGGTGAACGGGCCGAGAGCCGTCAGCGCGCCGAGGATGATGATGTAGACCACACGCTGCCCACGGGACAGTGCGTCACCGGGGTGCCGGGCGGTCGAGTGCAGTTGGGCCTCGGTGATGACGGGGATGACGGCAGTAGTCACGTAAAAGTGTCCTCGGTCGAAGTCGTGCTCAGGGGATGTGGGCGATCGCCCTGTTGCAAAAAGCGTGCGCTGGTCGGTTCTATTCCCCGGCCGGGGCATCCCGGCAAAGATTGCGCGGATCCGGCGTTTTCTGCATGTTTCATTTGAGCGACCACCCGGGGACCTGCCTGGCGGTGCTGGACGCCGGGATGCTACGGAGCCGAACTGAACCGATTCTGGATGCTCTGCCCGCTCAGCTGGTGACGGTGCCCGCCCCGGTCGGCAGCCCGGCCGGGTCGTCGAGCAGCCCCTCGAAGGCCAGCTCGGCCGCACCGATCATCAGCAGGTTAGAGCCGAGCTCGGCGGCGCTCAGCCGCACGGTGCCGAACGCGGCGCCCAACGAGTGTGAGGCGACGGCGGAGCGCAGCCGGTCGGCATCCACCGCCAGCAGCGCGGCGAGAAAACCGCCGAGCACCACCAGCTGCGGGTTGAGGATGTTGATCGCCCCGGCCAGCGCCACCGCGAGGTGGTCGATCTGCCGGTCGACCTCGGCGCGCACCGCCGGGGAGGTCGACGCCAGCAGCGCCTGCTCGAGTTCGTCGGCATCCGCCCCGGCCAGGCCGAGCACCTCGAGGAGCTCGCGCCGGGTGACCTCGGCTTCGAGGGTGCCACGGATGCCGGCGGAGTCGACCCGTTCGCTGTCGCTGACCCGGATGTGGCCGAATTCGCCCGCGTAGCCGGCGATGCCACCCGCCGCGGCTCCGCCCACGATCATGCCGCCGCCGATGCCGCTCGCACCGCCGTTGAGGTAGATGAGGTCGGTGATGCCCTTGCCGGCGCCGAAGAACCGCTCGGCCATGGCGCCGAGGCTGGCATCGTTGGCGGCGAGCACCGGGTAGCCGGTGGCGGCTTCAAGCATCTCGGCGAGGGGTGCGTCGATCCAGCCCAGGTGCGGCGCGTGCCGCACGAGGCCGTCGTCGGCGCGCACCAGCCCGGGCACGGCAACGCCGATACCCACCACCTTGAACTTGGCCTCGAGCTCGCCGCGCATGCCGTCGATGACGGCGGCGGCGATGTTCACGGCCTCGAGCACGCTCGGGGACTGGTCGGTGGGGTAGCGCACCCGGCGGTGCACCTGGCCGTCGAGGCCGACGATGCCGATCGTGACGGCGTCGATCTCCGGGTTCACGGCGAGCGCCACGACCTGCTCGCTGACGCTGACGATCGGGCTGGGCCGGCCGACCTGGTTGGTGGAGCTCGGTTCACGCTCAAGGACCAGCCCGCGGTCGACCAGTTCGGCGACGAGGGCGGCGATGGTGGACCGGTTCAGCCCGGTGACCCTGGTGAGTTGGGAACGCGACGCCGCACCGCTGCGGTGCACGAGTCGCAACACGACCGACAGGTTGTGTCGGCGCACATCGTCATGGCTGCTGCCCTGCACGGTTCCTCCGTCTGGCTGACGCCCGTTCGCTGAGCGCGAGTCACTCTGGACCCCAGAATACCCGGCAACCGTCCCACCCGTCCGTGATACGTTGCATCACGCTACAAATCGAGTCGAAGCCGGGCGCAGGCACGCCCAGAGAAGGATATCCATGGAATTCCCCAGCATGAGAATCGCCCTCACCGGCGGCAGCGGCAAGCTCGGCAAGACCGTGCTCGGCCGGCTCCGTGCCGAGGGCCATCAGGTGATCAACTTCGACCTGGCCGGTAGCCGGGAATCGGGTTTTGTGCGCATCGACCTCACCGATTACGGCCAGGTTGCGGATGCCTTCGCCGGGGTCAACGATCAGGTTGACGGCTTCGACGCCGTGGTGCACCTGGGCGCGATCCCCGCCCCGGGCCTGGTGCCCGACGTCGCCACCTTCCACAACAACATGCTCTCCAGCTACAACGTGTTCCAGGCCGCCCGCCGCAACGGGATCAAGCGCGTCGTTTACGCATCCAGCGAGACCGTGCTCGGCTTGCCGTTCGACACCGACCCGCCCTACATCCCGGTCGATGAGGAGTACCCGGCGCGGCCCGAGAGCACCTACTCGCTGGTGAAGCACCTCGAGGAGCAGATGGCGATCGAGCTGGTGCGCTGGGACCCGACGCTGTCGATCACGGCGTTGCGATTCTCCAACGTGATGGACCCGGAGGACTACGACAGGTTCGAGAGCTTCCAGGCGGATGCGACGTTGCGCAAGTGGAACCTCTGGGGCTACATCGATGGCCGCGACGGCGCCCAGGCGGTGCTCAAGGCATTGCAGAGCGCCCCGCCGGGCTTCGAGCGCTTCATCATCGCCGCCGCCGACACCGTGATGCGCCGCCCCAGCGCCGACCTCGCCGCCGAGGTCTTCCCCGACGTGCAGCTCACCCGCGAGGTCACCGGAACCGAGACGTTGCTCGGCATCGACAAGGCCCGCCGCCTCCTCGGATACTCCCCCGAGCACTCCTGGCAAGACCCCCGCTGACCCCCTTGCGAACCGTGAGTTAAGCCCCACAAACCCGGGGTTTTCGGTGCTTAAGTCACAGTTCGCGGGAGGGTTAGGGGAGGATGCGGGTGGCTACCAGGGCCGCGTACCAGTGCGCGCTGTCCTTGGGGGTGCGCACGAAAGTGTCATAGTCCACGTGGATGATGCCGAACCGTTTGGAACAGCCGTAGCCCCACTCGAAGTTGTCCATCAGCGACCACACCTGGTAGCCGCGGAGGTCGACCCCGCGGGCCATGGCCCGGTGCGCGGCGGTGAAGTGCCGGCGCAGGTAGTCGGTGCGCTCCACGTCGAGCACGCGGGGGCCGGCATCCGTCTGCACCACGGTGTCGGCGAACGCCGCACCGTTCTCGGTGACCATCAGCGGCTGCTCCGGGAATTCCTCGTGCAGGGCCACGAGGAGTTCCTCGAGACCGGCCGGTTCGATGTTCCAGCCCATCTCGGTGTACGGGCCGGGCTGGGCGAGGAACTCGACCCGGTCGGCGCCGGGCCAGGGTGAGGCTCCGACGTCCTTGTGGCCGTCGGCGTTCTGCCTGGGCGCCGTGCCGTCCCACAACCGCACCAGCGAGGTGGAGTAGTAGTTGACGCCGAGCACGTCCAGCGGCTGGTGGATGATCTCGGTGTCGCCGGGCAGGATGAACGCCCAGTCGGTGACGTCCCTGGTGTCTTCGAAGACGTCCGCCGGGTAGGCGCCGGTGAGCAGCCGGCCGACCTGCGTTGTGGTGCTGGTCATCAAAGAAGTGCCTTTCGGTCGGCAGCGACAACGGTAGTGCCACCGGCGAGCCGGGCGCGGAACGGCGCCGCCGAATCGCTGGTGACAACAGTGCTGTCGCCGTCGGTCGTGACCGTGATTGTGATGTAGCTGCCGTTGAGCATCCGCGCCCCGGCATTGGCTCGGTAGTCGAGTTCGAGAACGGCCTCGTCGATGCGCTGCTTGGTGGATGCCGCAATCGAGCGCTTGCCACTGAGCGCGTAGGACACCGTGCTGATGGACACCGGCGGCGCGTGCCGCGTCGTGGATGTTGGCTATCAGAACTCCATCGCCTGTCGGAACTACCGCACCGGGAGCGGTTTCGCGGCCGGGCCGCAGCCGCTTGCTCAACGTTTCGACTGACTCGCTAGGGAGCCTAGGACACACTTCCTCAGTTACGCCAGCTATTCGTTGTCATTGCCGACAAATTCCAGATCAGCGAGTTGTCCATTTGTGGACGAGTTGCTCCGCCGTGCTGGGGCAACTCGTCCGGAACGGGGCAGGTCGTGGGATCAGCGGCGGGCAGCGCGACCGCGCACGACGCCGGCCGGGTCCTCGAGCAGGCCGGCGAAGGCCAGCTCGGCAGCGCCCGCCATCATCGGGTGCGCCCCCAGGCCGGCACTCTCGATGGCCACGGCGTGGCTGATGCTGCTCAGCGAGCGCACGATCATCGCCGCGGTGAGCCTCTCCCGGCCGACCGAGAGCAGCGAACCCAGGCACTTGGCGTAGCAGCGCACGCCCTTACTGACCACCAGGGTCTTACCGCGCTCCCCGCGGCGGGAAGCCCGCGTTCACGTGGCATCTGTGAGAACAGATCGCATGGTTCGACGCGGTTTTTACCCCCTTGGGCCTGGATCAGTCCCCCGTGGCGGAATGTATCGTGGCCGGGCGTTGTGCAACGACGTAGGTAACGAACTGTACGAACCGGCTTGGCACGTGTAATATGTTGGTAATTGCAACAAATCGCCAATGAAGCTGAATCGGAGCACCGAACATGTCCCTCACCCCCACCCCCGCCGACAAGTTCTCGTTCGGCCTGTGGACCATCGGTTACAACGGGGCTGACCCGTTCGGCGGACCGACCCGCCCCCAGCTCGACACCGTTGAAGCCGTCACCCGCCTGGCCGAGCTCGGTGCCTACGGCCTCACCTTCCACGACGACGACCTCTTTGCCTTCGGCTCCACGGATGCCGCCCGCCAGAAGGAGATCGACCGTCTCAAGCAGGTCCTCGCCGACACCGGCGTCATCGTGCCGATGATCACCACCAACCTCTTCAGCGCGCCCGTGTTCAAAGACGGCGGCTTCACCTCGAACGACCGCGCCGTGCGCCGGTTCGCCCTGCGCAAGGTCATGCGCAACCTCGACCTCGCCGCGGAGCTCGGCGCCAAGACCTTCGTGATGTGGGGCGGCCGCGAGGGCGCCGAGTACGACGCTGCCAAGGACATCCGTTCGGCCCTCGACCGCTACCGCGAGGCCGTGAACCTGCTCGGCGACTACGTCACCGACAGGGGTTACGACATCCGCTTCGCCATCGAGCCCAAGCCCAACGAACCCCGCGGTGACATCCTGCTGCCCACTGTCGGCCACGCCATGGCGTTCATCACCACCCTCGAGCGCCCGGAACTGGTGGGCGTGAACCCCGAGGTCGGCCACGAGCAGATGGCCGGGCTGAACTTCACCGCCGGCATCGCTCAGGCGCTCTACCAGGGCAAGCTATTCCACATCGACCTCAACGGTCAGCGCGGCATCAAATACGACCAGGACCTGGTCTTCGGCCACGGCGACCTGCAGAACGCGTTCTCGCTGGTGGACCTGCTCGAAAACGGCGGCCCGAACGGCGGCCCCTCCTACGACGGCCCGCGTCACTTCGACTACAAGCCCAGCCGCACCGAGGACATCACCGGCGTCTGGGACTCCGCGGCCGCGAACATGCGCACCTACCTGCTGCTCAAGGAGCGCGCCGCGGCCTTCCGCGCCGACCCGGAGGTGCAGGAGCAGCTGGCCGCGTCCGGCGTGCCCGAACTGTCGGTGCCGACCCTGGCCGCCGGCGAGAGCTACGACGACTTCCTCGCCGACACCAGCGCCTACGAGGACTTCGCCCCCGAGGAGTACTTCGGCGGAAAGGGCTTCGGCTTCGTTCGTCTGCAGCAGCTGGCGCTCGAGCACCTGCTCGGCGCCCGGTAGTCGCGCAGGCGCGTGAGCGCGTAAGCGCGTAAGCCCGTAAGCGCAGCCGCGGGAGCGCGCCGCCGCGCAACGGGCCCCGCGGGAGCGCAGAGCCGCGCCGCCGTGGGAGCGCAGAGCGTCCCCACGGGCGCTATACCGCGGTGGGTGATGCCGAGGAAGCTCTCCCCGCGCAACGAGCCCCGGCCAGATCCTCGTGGCCGGGCCTTTTGCGTGCCGGCAGAGCGCGCGCGGAGGTATGCGGGTGCGGCGCCGCCAGGCGGGTGGCGCGCCACCGGCATAGCGGCGCCTGGCCCGCCCGCCGGGCCATGCGGGCCATACGAAGCTCGGCGGGACACGCGCCGACAAGCGAGGGGCAGGCGCCATCCGGACCAGAGCCCACACGAGCGCGCGCGGACGTACGTGTAGGTACGCGGGTGGCGCGCCGCCACGCGGGTGGCGCGCCACAGGCACAGCGGCGCCTGGCCCGCCCGCCGGGCCATGAGGGCTACACGCCGTCGTGCGGGTACGCCGGTTTGTTTTCGGTTTTGGCTTCTGGGCCGCCCTTGACCTTTTTCGGCCAGCAGGCCGTCGAGCTGGCCCTCTCGGACGCCGTGCTCTCCTCCGACGAGGTCATCCAGGTCGAGACCCGCGTCGTGCTGCGCGCGAGCAAGCCCCCAGCTCTAGCCGCGGGGCGGGCGCGGTCGCGGTCGCGGTCGCGCAAACATCACCCGCCGAGAAGGCAGCTGAGGCTGATGAGAGGGCGTCCGCACTGGCCGCAACTGCCCTCTCGCGCTACCACCTCCCGCCGAGAATACAGTTCAGGGCAGCACGTGGCACTCGCACTGCCCTCATCTGGCCTGTCGCGGGAGGGTCCCGGCTGGCGCTTCGGCCGGCCAGGCGGCATCCCACCGTTTGAACAAGCGCTCCCAACCGAATATGTTTGGACCCAGGACATTTCATGTGTGAACCACCCCGGACACACGAAGGCGAGGACGTCGCCCCGCCCGTGGGTGGTGGCACAACTCCTGCAATTCGCAGC
This sequence comes from Cryobacterium sp. SO1, assembly GCF_004210215.2. Taxonomy (NCBI): domain Bacteria; kingdom Bacillati; phylum Actinomycetota; class Actinomycetes; order Micrococcales; family Microbacteriaceae; genus Cryobacterium; species Cryobacterium sp. SO1. The sequence continues at coordinate 354,500 of NZ_CP067394.1, read as the reverse complement.
GATGGCTGGCAACAGCCCCGGAATTCCGGGGTCGGCATCCGGCTCTGACCAGAATTGCAGGAGTTGTGCCCACCCACCGCGGTTTCGAGCTTGGAGCAGGTCATGACATTGGTTGCCGGAGTCGACTCGTCGACCCAGAGTTGCAAGGTAGTTGTGCGGGATGCCGCGACCGGAGCGCTGGTTCGCTCCGGCAAGGCCGCGCATCCGGTGGGCACCGAGGTCGACCCCGCCGCCTGGTGGGATGCCCTGCTCGCCGCGATCCAGGCGGCCGGCGGACTCGGCGACGTCGCCGCCGTGTCGGTGGCCGCTCAGCAGCACGGCATGGTCGTGCTCGATGAGGACGGCCGGGTCATCCGCCCGGCCCTGCTCTGGAACGACACCCGCAGCGCGCAGGCCGCCGCGGACCTGATCGACGAGGTCGGCGCCGCCGAGTACGCCCGTCGCACCGGTGTCGTGCCGGTGGCCTCGTTCACCGTCACCAAGCTGCGCTGGCTGCGGGATGCCGAACCGGCCAATGCCGCCAAGGTCGCCGCCGTCGCGCTCCCGCACGACTGGCTCAGCTGGCGCCTGCGCGGCTACGGCCCGGCCGGCGAGAGCGAGCTCGGCCCGGTGCTCACCGAGCTGACCACCGACCGATCGGATGCCAGCGGCACCGGCTACTACTCGGCCGCCGCCGACGCCTACGACCGTGAACTGCTCGTACGGGGCCTCGGCCACGACGCCGTGCTGCCCCTGGTGCTCGGCCCCGGCGACACCGCCGGCAGCACGGTGGCCCTGCCCGGCGTGCCCGCGGGCCTCGTCGTGGGAGTGGGCGCCGGCGACAACGCGGGCGCCGCCCTGGGCCTGGGGGCCGCGGCCGGCGACGTGATCGTGTCGATCGGCACCAGCGGCACGGTCTTCGCCGTCACCGCGGTGCCCAGCGAGGATGCCTCAGGCACCGTCGCCGGGTTCGCCGACGCCAGCGGCCTGCACCTGCCGCTGATCGCCACCCTCAACGCCGCCCGGATCCTCGACTCCATCGCGGGCCTCCTCGGCGTAGACCACACCGAGCTCGGTTCTCTCGCGCTGGAGGCCGACCCGGGCGCGGACGGCCTGGTTCTGCAGCCCTACTTCGAGGGCGAGCGCACACCCAACCTGCCCGACGCCACGGCCAGCCTGTTCGGCATGACCCTGGCCTCGACCACCCGGCCGAACCTGGCCAGGGCCGCGATCGAAGGGCTGCTCTGCGGGCTCGCCGACGGGTTGGATGCCGTGCGGGCACAGGGTGTCACGGTGGAGCGCATCCTGCTGATCGGCGGTGCGGCGCAGAACCCGGCCGTGCAGTTCATCGCCGCGCAGGTGTTCGACGCCCCGGTTGCCGTGCCCACTCCCGGCGAGTACGTCGCCGACGGTGGTGCCGCGCAGGCGGCGTGGTCGCTCACGGGCACCCGGCCGGCCTGGTCCCTGGCGATCGCGGCGACGCCCACCCCGGATCACCGGCCCGCCATCCGCGCCCAGTACGCCGCGCACTGGGCCTAATCCCGCCGGCCCGTCGGCCCGGTGCGGCGGCCCACCACCGCCCGCGGGTCGCACGCGCCCCGGCCACCACCCTGCAAAATCGGGAGTGTGGTTGCGTCGAGGGTGCCCTGGCAACCGTTTCACCGCTTTCGCGGGGTGGAGCGCGGGGTGAACGCCCGCTACCGCCTGCATTACAACGTTGCAACCGCCTCGCCTACGCGACACGGTTAGTCGGCCGGTGCCGCGCGCTCGGGTCGGCGCGACGCGACTGGCCCGGCGGCACGCGTCAGACCCGGCGGCACGCGTTCGAACACGTGCCCGCGGGACGAACCCTGGCCGCGAGCACAAAACCGTGCCGCGAGCGCCACCCGCAGCGCCGCACGACTCAGAGCGCGGCCGCCAGACGGGACCCCGCGGCCTCCAGCCACTCGAGAGTGTCGGCCATGGCGGCAGCAGAGCCGCCGGCCAGGTCGGTGAGGGACACCGCATCGGCGAACCGCCCCGGCGAGGCCGCGAGCGCGCCGGCCTCGATCGCGCCGGCCACGAGCAGGGCTAGCGCGCCGGCATCCGTGGCCAGGCCAGCCAGGTACCACGGCACCTTGCCCGCGGCGGACTGCAGGTCGAAACGGCCCTCACCGGTGATGACCACGGATGCGCCCCGCACGGCAGCCGGCACGCCCAGAGCCTGGCCCACGGCGGCCGATCCCGCCGCGAGCCTGGCACCCCAGGCCAGCAACCCGAACGCGGCGCCCCCGGCCGCCCCCGCGCCCGGGGTCGCCGGGTCGACGGCGAGCAGACCGGCCAGCCGGGCGAGGCCGGCCTCCAACTCGGCGACCTGCGCCGGCTCGGCACCCTTCTGCGGGCCGAACACCGCCGCCGCGCCACGCGCCCCGAGCAGCGGATTGGTGACGTCGCTCAGGATCAGCGCACCCCCCAGCGGCAGCGCCGGCAGAGCACCGAGGTCGACAGTCGCCAACGCGGCCAGGCCGGCACCGCCAACGGCAACCGGCCGGCCCGCCGCGTCGAGGAACACCGCACCCAGCGCGGCCAGAGCGCCCACCCCGCCGTCGGTGGACGAGCTTCCGCCGAGCGCCAGGTACAGCCGTGACACCCCGTGCGCCAGGGCGGCCGCAATCGCCTCGCCGAAGCCGGAGGTGTGCGCCTCCATCGGGCGGAGCGGATCGATCAGCGTGATGCCGCTGGTGCTCGCCAGTTCCACCACCCCGGTGCCGTCGGGCAGCAGCAGCCACTGGGACGCCACCGGCCGGTCGTCGGGACCGGACACCGACACGGGCATCCGCCTGGCGCCGGCAACGGCCAGCTCGAAGGCGTCGATGGTGCCCTCGCCGCCGTCCGCCATCGGCATCAGCACCAGGTCATCGCCGGGACGCACCGCGGCCCAGCCCGCGGCCAGCGCCCGGGCCACCTGGGTGGCGTCGGCCGTGCCCTTGAAGGAATCCGGGGCGATCAGCACACGTTCGACGCTCGTCATCCGGCCACCCTCGTCCCGTCCAGTCCGCACGCCACCGAGGAAAAGGTCTATCCAGCTTGATCGGCCCGGGCGCCCCTTGTCAAGCGGCAGGCACGGCACATTCCACCCGGGGTGGCCGCCAGTGCCCGCGTGACTAGGCTGAACGGGTGAATGCCTATGCCTCCGCGCCCGTCGACCCCGAATCCGCCGCGACCCTCGCCGAACGCGGCCTGCGACTGGCCGTGCTCGACGCCGCCGACGATGCTGGCCTCAAGCGCTGGCTGCTGGCGGATGCCCGCGGCTTCCACGAGGTCACTCCCACAGAGGGCACCCTCGAGGTGCAGGTCGAGGACATTGCCACCGACAGGGTCACCGGCGTCTGGGATGCCTCGCAGGCCGACCCGGACACCCCGGTCGCCACGGTGCGTTCCTGGGAGATGGGCCTGACCGTTCCCGGTGGCGCCGCTCTGGCCAGCTGGGCGATCAGCTCGGTCACCGTCTCGCCCACCCACCGCCGCAAGGGCATCGCCAGGGCCATGCTCACCGGCGAGCTCCGCACCGCGGTGCAGCTGGGCCTGCCGATCGCGATGCTCACGGTCTCCGAGGCCACCATCTACGGCCGCTACGGCTTCGGCCCGTCGGCTCGGCAGTCCTGCTACCTCGTCGACACCCAGCGCGCCCACTGGACCGGGCCCACCCCGGCCGGCCGGGTGCAGTTCGTCAGCCCTGAATCGCTGCTCGCCGACGGTCCCGCCGTCTTCGAACGCACCCGCGACCGCTCCCCCGGCGAGGTCGACCGCCGCGAGATCTGGTGGAAGCGCACGCTCGGCCTGCTGCCGAACGAACCCGACGCCCACAAGCGCGGTATTCGCACGGTGCGCTACGACGATGCCGATGGCGCCATCGCCGGCTTCGCCCTCTACGAGATCGCGATGCAGAACGTGAGCCAGCCCGGCCGGCTCAAGCTCGTCGACCTGGTCGCCGCCACCGATGACGCCTACGCCGCGCTGTGGCGGTTCGTGATCGAAATGGACATGGTCAGCGAGATCGAGGCTCCGCTTCGCAGCGTCTCCGAGCCGGTGGCCTGGCAGGTCTCCGACCACCGCGCCGTGCGCAAAACCAGCGAACGCGACCACCTCTGGCTGCGCATCCTCGACGTACCGGCGGCACTCGGCGCCCGCAGCTACGCGGCAGCGGGCGATTACCTGCTCGACGTCACGGACGACCTCGACTTCGCGGAGGGACGGTTCCTGCTCACCGTGGCCGCCGACGGGTCTGGGCGGGCGCATCCGCTCACCGGCGCCGCCCCCGCCGACGCCGTCGAGGTGGCCCTCTCCGCGGCAGACCTCGCGTCGCTGTATCTCGGCGGCACGAGCGCCGTCGACCTCGCCCGTGCGGGACGTCTCACCGAGAAGTCCCCGGATGCCGCCATCCGGCTGGACACGGCGCTGCACTCTGCCTACGCCCCACACCTGAGCACCTGGTTCTAGGTGCTCGTTCCCGACCGTCCCGATCTGGTCCTAGGCTCGACGTGGGCGCGCGGCCACGGTGGCCTTCCCAGCTTGCTCACAGCATCCGGCTATCGACCTCATAGGCTCGGTCGATAGCGTCAAGGCAGAAGCAGTCCCGACGAAACGGCACAGATAGTCCATGAACGCTAAAACCCCCGGCCAGTCACTCCCCCCGAAGAAGGACCGCCGCGAGGTGGCCCGCGAAACGGCCCGCATCCAGCGGGAAGACCAGAAGAAGCGCGATGCGCGCAACCGCTGGTTCCTGCGCGGAGGCATCGGCCTGGCCCTGGTGGCCGTGGCCGCCATCGTCGCGGTCCTGATCGTCGGCAGCATCAAGCCACCGTCGCCCGGTCCGCTGAACATGGCCAGCGACGGCATCCTGATGCAAAGCGACGGCACCACCGCCAGCGCCGTACCGACCGCCGCCATCGCCGCCGACGCCGAACCGGTGCCCACCGACGTGAGCGCGCTGACCGACACCGTGAACATCGCCGTCTACCTCGACTACCTGTGCCCGTACTGCGGCCAGTTCGAGACCACGAACGGCGCCCAGCTCGCCAGTTGGCTCACAGCGGGCAACATCACCCTTGAGACCCACCCGATCTCGATCCTCGATCAGTCCTCGAGCGGCAGCAAGTACTCCACTCGGTCCGCCAACACCGCCGCCTGCGTGGCCAACTACCAGCCGGACAGCTTCCTCGACGTGAACAGTGCCCTGTTCGCCAACCAGCCCACCGAGGGCACGACCGGCCTCAGCAACGCCGAGCTGGTCAGCCTGGTCGACGAGGCCGGCGTGACCGACAAAGCCGTGGCCACCTGCATCACCGACCAGGAGTTCAGCGGCTGGGTGGGCGACGCCACCGACCGAGCCCTGGACAACCCGCTGCCCAACACTGACATCGGCGCGCTCACCGGCACCCCGACCGTCCTCGTCCAGGGCGTCCAGTACACCGGCGACCTCGGTGACGCCGCGGCCTTCGAGGCGTTCGTCATGGAGCAGGCCACCGCGACGACCGACACCGGCGGCACCGACACGGGCGAGTAGAACCACCCCGCTCGGCTACTGTGGCCGGTGCGGACAATTGTGCCCGGCGTACCGGGCGCAGTAGTCCGCATCGGCCACAGTTGTCTGCGCTGACCACGGATGCGGCGGCGAAACCCTTCAGGAGGCGGCATGCTGCACAAGGACCCGGCCGACCGGCCGCGCGTTTACGGTGCCACCGTCGACGACAACACCCGTTGCGCGCACTACGCGGGGCCCACCGACATCGTCGCGATCAAGTTCCGCTGCTGCGACAGGTTCTACCCGTGCTTCCGGTGCCACGCGGACGCCGAATCGCATCCGGTCGCGCAGTGGGCACCGGCGGAGTGGACCGAGCGGGCCATCCTCTGCGGCGCCTGCGGACAGACCCTCACGATCGAGGCGTACCGGACCGTGTCGGCCTGCCCCGCCTGCGAGTCACCGTTCAACGACGGATGCCGCTTGCACGCCCACCTGTACTTCCAAGTGCCGCCGCCCGTCCGCTGACCCGCCGACGGCGGGGTTGGGCTACATGGGCCCCGCGTGCTCGGTGAGCCAGCCATAGGGGTCGATGGCTGTGACGCCGTCGAGGTGCAGCTCGAGGTGCAGGTGCGGCCCGGTGCTCTGGCCGGTGCTGCCCACGCTGCCGATGACCTGGCCGGCCACGACCGACTGGCCCACGCTCACGGCGGCGGACCCGGCTCGCATGTGTGCGTAGGTACTGGTGATGTTCTGACCGTCCACGACGTGGTCGATCATGACGTGCACGCCCAGGCCGCCGTCGTCGAACGACGTGACCGAGCTCACGACGCCGTCGGCGATCGCGCCGATCGGGGTGCCCTCACCGGGGTTCATGTCGAGGCCGTCGTGAAAGGTGGAGCAGCCGGCGCAGGGTGCGGCGCGCGGGCCGTAACCGTCGGAGATGCGCACCCCGCCGGGGAACGGCCAGCGCACGCTCGCCCCAGCGGGCGCGGCTGCCACGGCGGCAGGTGCGGCCTCGGCGACCGGCGCGACGACGACAGGGGGTGGCGGCGCGACCTCCTCGGCGGCGAAGGTGTCCACCTGCACGGCGACGGGCGCGCCGGCGGTCACGGTGATGTTCTGCTCCGGCTCGGCGGTGGGCTGGTTTCGGCCGGCACTGCCCCCGGCAATACCGGCGCCGTTCATCGAGCTGGCCGGGATGCCGTCGGCGTCCAGGTAGGCGGCCTGCGCGGGCAGCGCACCCATGGCCGTGAGCAGCGCGACGAAGGTCATCGCGGTGACCGCGGAGGCCTGCCGGCGGCGGGAGGGCGACGCGATGTATCCGGTGCGCCTACGCATGGGCCTCCCCGTCCGAATGGTGGGCAAGGGTGCGGGCTGCAAGAGTGGACATGGCGAAGCTTTCTGGTCGGAGCGGGATCAGGAGGTGGATCCACTAGACCTCGGAAGGGTTCACTCGCCGACAGCACCGTCGTGTTACGAGAATGGTGCTCAGCCGGGTAAGGCATGGAGCGGGCGGGAGCATGCCGCCAAATGGAATCCAGCACCGCGGCGACGTCGTCGGCTCCGGGCGTTAGAAAGTGACGTTACGTCAGGTTTCTGGGTAAACCGTGTGCATTCATGCATATGCACGGATTCAGGCGGCAGCGATTCGGGCGGCGCGAACGTCGGGCGCGCATCGGGCGCGGCTTATCGCGCGGGCGCCACGGTGCCAGAGCTGGCTGCGGAGGTAGGGGCGCTGAGCGCGCAGGGCGAGTCCGCCGATTGGCAGGATCACCGGGCCCGCCACACAGAGCACAGCGATCCATTCCCCGGCGGCCAGGCTCGCCCAGAGCCCGACGCCGAGAACCAGCACGCTCCCCAGCCAGGAAAACAGGAAATCAGACAGCAACGACCGACCGGGCCAGCGCGTCGAGAGCGCCGGGCACGAGCCGGTAGTACGCCCAGGTGCCACGCTTGTCTCTGGACAGGATGCCGGCATCCACCAGAACCTTGAGGTGATGGGACACCGTGGGTTGGCTGAGTCCGAGGGGTTCGGTGAGGTCGCAGACGCAGGCCTCGGCGTCGTCGTGCGCGGCCACCATCGAGATCAGTCGCAGGCGGGCCGGATCGGCGATGGCCTTGAGGGTCCTGGCGAGCTTCTCCGCGCCCTCCGCGGCGAGCGCCTCCCGCACGGGCGGCGCGCAGCAGTCGGCGGCGGCGGTCTCCGCGGGGCCCTGCAGCAGTTCAGCGTTCACCATTCCCCCATTCTGGCACGCGAATTGACATCCATCGATGCTATCGCCACACTCAATATCGACGTTCATCTATTTCTCAGCCGTGACCGATGGAGCACCATGACATCCACCGTCCAGACAGCCCCCACCGCCGCCCAACTCGGCACCACCGACAGGCTGTTGCCTGTCTGGATCCTGCTCGCCATGGGCCTCGGGCTACTGCTCGCCGTCCTGGCGCCCGGGGTGGGCGATGTGCTGCACGCCTTCTCGATCGGCTCGGTCAGCGTGCCGATCGCTGTAGGCCTGCTGGTGATGATGTATCCGGTGCTGGCCAAGGTGCGATATTCGGATGCCCGCGCCGTTGCCGGTGACCGGCGCCTGCTGGTCTCCTCGCTGGTGCTGAACTGGCTCGTGGGCCCGGCCCTGATGTTCGCTCTGGCCTGGGCCCTCCTGCCCGACCTGCCCGAGTACCGCACCGGCCTGGTCATCGTGGGCCTGGCCCGCTGCATCGCCATGGTGCTCATCTGGAACGACCTGGCCTGCGGCGACCGGGAGGCCGCCGCGTTCCTCGTGGCGGTCAACTCGGTGTTCCAGGTGATCGCGTTCGCGGCCCTGGGCTGGTTCTACCTGCAGGTGCTGCCGGCCTGGCTGGGCCTGGCCACCACGAGTGCCGACTTCTCGATCGGGGCGATCACCGTGAGCGTGCTGGTCTTTCTCGGCATCCCGCTGCTGGCCGGCTATCTCTCCCGGCGCATCGGTGAGGCCACCCGCGGTCGCGCTTGGTACGAGGGCCGGTTCCTGCCCCGGGTGGGCCCGTTCGCGCTCTACGGGCTGCTCTTCACGATCGTCTTGCTCTTCGCCCTGCAGGGTCAGCAGGTCATCGACCGGCCACTGGACGTGGTGCGCATCGCGCTCCCTCTGCTGGTCTACTTCGCGGTGATGTTCGGCGCGGGGTTCGTGGCCGGCCGGCTGGTCGGCCTGTCGTACGCGCGCACGGCCACGCTGGCATTCACGGCGGCGGGCAACAACTTCGAACTGGCCATCGCCGTGGCCATCGGCACCTTCGGCGCCACCAGCGGGCAGGCCCTGGCCGGCATCGTCGGCCCGCTCATCGAGGTGCCCGCCCTCATCGCCCTGGTCTACCTGTCGCTGTGGCTGCGCCCGAAGCTCTTCGGCCACGAGCCGGCGCCCACCGCGCGCTGACCCGCGAGTTGCCTCGCTCGTCCGGAGGGGAGCATCTCGGCGGCAGGCCCGCCGCTCAACCCCGCGTCACCTGAATCTTCGACGTGGTCTCGGGGCGCTCGGCAACGGGCACGCGCACCTCGAGCACGCCGTCGCGGTAGCTCGCCGACACGTCGGAGTCCTTACTCCCGCTGGGCAGCGGGATGTCGCGGGCGAAGGAGCCATAACGGAACTCGGTGCGGTAACCGCCCGTGCTACCCCACCAGCCATGATGCATCTCCTTGGGGTTCGGATCGGTTTTCGCTGCACACAGTACCCCCGCGCCGCGGCACCCGCAGGCCGGTACCGCCGGTGGCGGGCGCTAGATCAACTGCGCCGCACGCAGGTCGGCCTTCAGCCGCGGGGTCACCGGATCGACGAGGTCGTCGTACTCGCGGTGCCCGCGCAGATAGGCCGCCGTGAACGGGCAGAGGGCCACGACCCGCAGGCCGCGCGCCCGCACGTCGACCAGGGCTGCGGCCACCAGGGTCGACGCGAGCCCCTTGCCCGACTGGTCCATGCTGATCTCGGTGTGCACGAACACCCGCTGGTCGCCGTGGTCGGCGTAGACGGTGAAGCCCACTTGCTGCCCGTCGAGCAGCAGCACGTAGCGGCGCTCGGTCCCGACGAGTTGGACCGTGCGCTGCTCGCCCTCACTGTCCTGGTTGTCATCGTGCGTGGGGATGCTCATTCCCCCAGTCTGCCCACCGCAGCGACGGAAGCAACCCCTCGGGCTACTCGGTGATCGGCACCGCGCCGGCCACCGGCCCGGCATCCGCCCCGGCACCGGCACCGGTAGCGACCGGGGCGGCCGCGCGCCCCGCCCGCCGGTACGTCGAGCGCTTAGGCTGCTCCTTGAGCTGGCGGCGCACGTCGTCGAGGATCTCGGTCACGGTCATCAGGTCGGCGTGGCTGAGTCTGTCGAAGAGCATCTCCCGCACCAGATCGACGTAGCCGGGGATGCCCGTCCGCAACAGCTCGAGGCCCGCCGGGGTGATGTGGGCGATCACCGACCTGTCGTCGTCGGGCGCCGGCTGCCGCAGCACCAGCTCCTTCCGCTCGAGCTGACCCACCTGGTAGGTGAGTCCGCTGCGAGAGACGGTGAGCGAGTCGGCGATGTCGGTCATGCGGCGGCCGTCGGTGCCGGCCTCGCCGATGCGGAGCAGGATTTCGAACTGCGCGAGGGTGAGCCCCACCGAGTCCCGCAGATTCCGGTCGGCCGCGTACTGCACGATGTTCGACGTCTCGAACAGGGCTGCCCAGGCACGCATCTCATCGGCCGAGATGGATGGTTCGGGAATTCCCATTGGCGGGCCTCCGTTAGAGTGAGAAAGAAGTTGTTTCAAATACGAAGCACTTGGCGGCTCGGTGTCGAACGCTCTGCGTGTTGACGACTGAGTCCAGTGTGCTCCGCTCTACCCGAAAGAAGAGAATCATGACCAACGCCATTTACACAGCCTCCGCCACGTCCTGGGGCGGTCGCACCGGCAAGGTCGTCACCAGCGACAACAAGCTCGACCTCGACCTGTCCATCCCCAAGGACATGGGCGGTGACGACGGCCCAGGAACCAATCCCGAGCAACTCTTCGCCAGCGGCTGGGCGGCCTGCTTCCACAACGCCCTCAAGGCCACCGCCCGCCAGAACAAGATCGACGTCTCCGAGTCCGCCGTCACCCTCACCGTCAACCTGGTCGGCAGCATGGCCGCCGGCCTCGACTTCGAGGTCACCATCGAGGCGCAGATCCCGGGTGCAGACCCGGCCACCGCCCAGGCCGCGATGGAGGCCGCGCACGCGGTCTGCCCGTACTCGCGGGCCACCCGGGGCAACATCGCCGTGAAGCTCCTCGTCGTCACCGACGAGGACTAACCTCACCCTCCCCCAACTTGGGATGCTGAACGGCGCGGCACCCGCGCAGCGCCACAGGCGGGGCAGGCGCCGTTCTGCGCCTGGCGCGCCACCCGCACAGCGGCGCCGCACCCGCACACCTCCGAGACCCCCCCGGGGGGGTGCCCCTATGTGTTTCGTCAAGTCTTGATGGGGGTTTTGTTTTCGTAGAGCGTGCCATCGCGGAGCATGGCGTAGAGCACGTCACAGCGTCGGCGGGCGAGGGCTATGAGGGCTTGGTTATGGCGTTTACCTTGGGCGATCTTGCGGTCGTAGTAGGTGCGTGAGACGGGGTCGCTGAGGGCCGCGAAGGCGGAGAGGAACAGCGTGCGTTTGAGGACTTTGTTGCCACGCCGTGAGGGGTGCTCGCCTCGGATGGATGATCCGGAGCGTCTGGTGACCGGCGCCAGGCCGGCGTAGGAAGCGAGGTGGCCGGCGGTGGCGAACTCCTTGCCGGAGATCTCGGTGATGACACGGGCGGCGGTCCTCACACCGACCCCGGGCATGCTCGTGATGATCGGTTCCAGTGGGTTGGCGTCGACGAGCTCGGCGACCTCGACGGCAATTTCGGTGCGTTGGCGGTGGAGCGTGCTGAGCTGCTCGGCGAGGCGCGGCAGCACGGCGCGTGTGGCGTGGGTGCCACCAACGATGACGGTCTGCTCGGAGAGCGCCTGGAAGATTTCCTCTGCTAAGCGGCGGCCCATCCGTGGCGCGAGCTTGATGAGGCGGTTGCCGACCCGGACCCTCCCGGCGGCCGTCAGTGCTGTCGGTGTCGGGTATTTCTGGAGGAGATCCAGGACGGCCGGGTGGTCGAGGTGCGGGCCCAGTACCCGCTCCAACGCTGGGTGGATCTGCATCAGCAGCCCCCGGATCCGGTTGCTGGTGGCGGTCATCTGGCCGACGATGTCATCGTCGAATCCGCACAGCATCGATAGTTCAGCGATCTGCTCGTCTTCAAGGCGCAGCGGGCGCAGAGCGTGCGGGAGGGTGCGGGCAGCTTCGGCGATGATGGCCGCGTCGCGGGCATCCGTCTTTGCCTCACCGGGGTGCAAGTCGGCGATTCGACGCATAGCCAGCCCGGGCAAATAGGCCACGAGGATGCCTTCGGCATAAGCGACGGCGACGGGCAGAGCGCCGACTGTTTCGGGCTGGTCGACGACTAGGAGGACCTGCCCGCGGACCTTGAGTTTCTGGATCACGGCGCGCAGTCTTGCCTCGTCATTGGGGAGCGCTTTGTCATAGAGGCGTTTCCCAGAGCGGTCCAGAGCGACCGCGTGATGTTCGCTTTTTCCAACGTCAACACCGATGAACACGTCGACGCTGTCGTAATTCTCAATCATGAGTTTCCCGTCAGCCATGCGGATTAGTTGGCCTGTCCACGGCATCAAGTCTCGGCATCCACGTTACGTTCGACCCAGAAACGAGTTCCAGTCGAGCCCCTATTAGCGATCACCCAATGCCAGTCAGGCCCGGTGACAACACCCCCCGGATCATTAACGACTGGGGGCAACAACCATGCCGGGCCTAACAGGCCAACACCCTTCAGAAGCAAGCTTCAAGGGCTACTTACAAGGTAACGGGGGGGGCGGCGGATGCGGCGTCACAGCCGGCGGCCGCCCGGAGCCGCCTCAGCCCCAGGCGGCGGCCATCTCCTCCGGCAGGGCCGACAGCCGTTCCCACTGGTCGGGCACCACCAGGCTGGGCAGCACGAAAGACCACATCTCGATGAGGCGTCGCACCAGGTCGGCCCGGCCGGTGAGCACGCCGGAGACGACCTGCACGCCGGTGAACGCCGGACTGATGAAGTGGGCGGCGGCCGCGACGTCCACATCCGCGCGCACGTCGCCGTCGCGGATGGCGCGCTGCAGCAGCACCTCGCAGGCCGCCATCCAGTCCTCATACGGCGTGACAACCGGCGTCGACAAGTTGCTGGACTCCATCGTCAGTCGAATGCCGGCCCGGGAGACCGGATCGTCCCGCACCTGCTTGCCCAGCTCGAACGCCATCCGCAGCAGCACCTGCAGGCCGGGCTGATCGCTGTGCAGCAGCTCGTCGCCGAGTGCAAGCGCGCGTTGGTGCTGGGCGTCGATGACCGCCAGGGCCAGGGCATCCTTCGACGCGAAGTGGAAGTACAGCGCGCCCTTGGTCAGCCCGGCCGCGAGACAGATGTCCGCCATCGAGGCTCCGCCGTAGCCCAGGTCGCCGAAGACATCGGCGGCAGCCCGGATGATTGCCGCCCGGGTTTCCATGGCGCGGGCCTGCTGGGTCATGATGCTCCTCGAGTCGGAACCGGGACCGGAAGACGCGGCGCCGAGACCAATCCCGACATCTTCACGAATTAAATCATACCGTTTGGTATGCTTTGAATAGGCCGGGCGAATATTCCGGGGGGAACCTGTTCTCCCGGCCGACGACTACCGCACCACCGCTCCACCCGCCCCGCGTCGCCGCTGGGCACCATCTGCCGGGATCGAGGGGAAACCGACGAATGAACAGCACAGCTGCACTCAGCATCGCCTTGCCAGGGGCAACCGGGCGCACGGATGTCCTGGACGGCGGCGCGATCGACGGCGCCGCGCTCGGCGCGCTGATCGGCCTGGCGCTCATAGTCCTGGCCGCCCTGGGCGCCATCGTGCTCATCGTGGCCGCGCTCGTGCAGGTGGCCCAAGCCGTGCACCTGAGCGAACAGTCTCGCACCCGTTGGGTGCTGACCGTGGTCTTCGCCCCGGTGTTCGGGGCGCTGGCCTGGTTCGCGGTGGGCAACCGGCTGCAGGTCGGCTGAACGCACACGCGCACGACCGCACCCGCGCATCCGGAGCCGGCCGAGGTGTGTCGACCGGCTTCCGCCCAGGTCAGGACCGGGGCGGGGGTGGCACCACGAGCACCGGGCAGTCCGCGTGCCGCACGCACTGCTCACTGACCGAGCCGAGCAGCATGCCGGCCAGTCCCCCGCGTCCCCGGGAGCCGACAACAAGCATCCGGGACCCCTTGGAGACCTCGATGAGGGTCTTGGCCGGCCCGCCCAGCGCCACCCGGTATTCCACCGTGAGATCCGGATGCTTCGCGACGACGATCCGGGTATCGTTCCGGAGCCGGTCCCGCACGGCTTCGGCGTAGTCGGAGTACGAGGAGACGTAACCGAACTCCCAGTTCGCCGGCCGCGGGGCCGTGTCGATCGACCAGGCCCGCACAATGGTCACCGGCACCGAGAGGCCGGCGGCCAACTCCAGCGCCACGGTCAGGGCGTGATTCGCGTCGGCGGATCCGTCGTGGCCGACCACGATGCCCGTGGTGGGTCCGGGCTCCTGCGCCGGTTGCGCTGCCCCCTCGGCGTGCACCGCCCGGGCATCGCCGGCGCCGGCGCGCGGGTCGGTGTCTCTGCCTGTGTCAGCGTCCATGATGACCTCCTGCCGCGGAAGGCGGTGCATCCGACTTCAACGGTTCCCTCCCATTCAACCGTCGCCGGACGTTTGCCGGAAGAGCCCAACGGCATGTCGGGGAACGGATTTCCGATCCGACCAGCCCCGCAGCCTGTTTTAGCCGTGCAGGGCGCGGCGGTCGAGCAGAGCCTGGCGGCTGTCCAGGCGCAGTTCAAGCTCGCTCATCACCACGGCGGCGAGGTCCTCGAGGGTGGCCAGCTCGGCGGCCGTGAACTCCCGCGGTTCGTAGTCGATCAGGCAGAGGGTGCCGAGGTTGTGGCCGTCCCGGCTGGTCAGCGGCACACCGGCATAGAACTGCAGGCCCATCTCACCGGCAACCAGCGGGTTCGCGAGCGCCCGCGGGTCGATCCTGGCATCCGTCACCACCCAGGGTTCGTCGTGCAGGATGGCGGAGGCGCAGAGGCCCGCGTCCCGGTCGATCTGCTCGAGCGTCAACCCGTGCCGGGACTTGAACCAGATCCGGTCGTAGTCCACCACGCTCACCAGGGCGATGGGCACGCCGAAGATACGAGCGGCCATCGCGGTGATCCGGTCGAAGGTGCCGTCCGGTGGGGTGTCCAGCAGGTCGTAGCGCCGCACGGCGGTCATCCTGCCTTCCTCGTCCGCGGCCTCGGGGGCGCCGGGCCGGGTGGCAGGGCGCGTGGTGGGCTGGGTCGCCGGCAGCAGCACCGGGGCGCCGGCGCGGTGCCGGCCGGAGGCGCCGATGATCAGCTGGCGGAGGGCCAGCACCAGGTCGTGCACGAGCGGCCGGTCACGGGGGTCGCGGGCGGTCATCGCGCCGATCAGTCCGGCCCAGGCTGTCGGCACCGTGGCGGGGATCATCGGGTCGTTCAGCAGCCGGGCCAGGGCCGACGGCACGGCGGAGCCCGGGAAGGCGACCTCGCCGGTGAAGCACTCCAGCAGCACCAGGCCGAGAGCGTACACGTCGCTGGCCGGCCCCACCGGCTCCCCCGACGCCTGCTCGGGACTCATGTAGTGGGCGCTGCCGGTGGCGGCGCCATCCGCGGTGAACCGCTCGGACTCGGCCAGCAGGGCGATGCCGAAGTCGGTGAGCTTGGCGCGGGTGCGGGAGTCGTCGCCGTTGTAGTCGACGAGCAGCACGTTGGCGGGTTTGACGTCGCGGTGCACCACGCCGCGCGAGTGGATGTATTCCAGGCCCTCCGCGAGGTCGTAGGCCAGCTGGGCGATCTGCCGCACGGGCAGCGGACCGCGAACGAGCTTGCGTTGCAGGTCCGCGCCTTCGACGAGTTCCATCACCAGGTAGATCCGTGGCATCGCGGGGATGCTGCGGTCGACGGCGGCGTCGAGCAGAGTGACCAGGCTGTGGTGGCTGAGGGAGGCGAGGATGTTGACCTCGTCCTCCTGCCGGCGCACGTCGGCTGCCTCCGTGGCGTTGGCGAGGAAGATCTTGATGGCCACGTTGCGGCCGAGGAACTCGTCGGTGGCCTTGTAGACGGCCCCCATGCCGCCCTGGCCGATCAGTTCCAGCAGCCGGTACCGCCCGCGCAGGAGACCTGTCGATGCACCGTTCGGCACGTTTCCCGCCTTTCCTGACCTATAATCCTATCTGCCCGGATGCCTCTGGCCGCGAGCAGAAATCCCCGGGGCAGGCATCGTTAGAAGCCCGTAATACACCGGCCAGCGGTCGCCAACCGCCGCCTCGCAGCCCCTTCTCACCCGACGTCGGCACGGCTTCGATAGTCTGGCCGAATGAGCTTCTTCGAGCGCCACCGACTGTCCGCGCTCGCGACTGCCGCGGTTCTTGTCGTCGTGCTGGGTGGAGCCGCCCTCGTCGGCGCCGCGGTCCGTGCCGAACCGGCCATCGCGGCTCCCACCGCGCCGATCGCCACGAACGATATCGACCTGGCCGACTTCGAGGCGGGCCGGATCGTCAGCGACTACACCTTCTTCAACGCCGGCGCCATGACCGAGCAGCAGATCCAGTCCTTCCTGCTGTCGCGCAGCTGCATCCGCACCGACAGTTCGCCCTGCCTCTGGGAGTACCGGGAGAGCACCGTCGACCAGCCCGCCGCGGGACCCGGCCACTGCGCCGCATATAGGGGCGCCGACAACGAGCACGCGAGCACCATCCTCAGCAAGGTCGCCGAGGCCTGCGGCATCAGCCCACGCGTGCTGTTGGTGCTTCTGCAGAAGGAGCAGTCCCTGCTCAGCCGGCCCACCGAGTCCGGCTACCTGCGCGCCACCGGCTACGGCTGCCCAGACACCGCCGACTGCGAGACCGAGTACTTCGGTTTCTTCAACCAGGTCTACAACGCCGCTTGGCAGTTCCGGCAGTACAGCCAGGAGCCCGAACGCACCTACAAGATCGGCGCCGTCGACGTGGGCTACAACCCCGACGCCGAGTGCGGCGCCAGCACCGTCGACATCCAGAACCAGGCCACGGCCAACCTCTACAACTACACGCCGTACCAGCCCAACGAGGCAGCCCTGGCCGACCCCGACAGTGACGGCGACGGATGCTCCACACACGGCAACCTCAACTTCTGGCTGTTCTACACGGCCTGGTTCGGCACCGGCGGAACCGACCCGTACCCCGACATCTTCGACGCCTGCCTGAACCTTGCCTACGGCCAGCCCTGCCGGGTGCCCGAACTCATCCCGTCGCTCTAGACATCTGACCTGGGCATTTGACCCGCACTGGAGGAACCATCGTGGACGCAACCGCCGGCCGCCATCTCGTCTACCAGACCAGTCTGATGAGCGCGCTGCTCGACGGCATCTACGACGGTGACACCACCGTGGCCACCCTGCTCGAGCACGGCGACTTCGGCCTGGGCACCTTCAACGCGCTGGACGGCGAGATGCTGATCCTCGACGGCGTCTGTTACCGGATGCGCGCCGACGGCACGGTCACGCCGGCCGCTGCCGACGACCTCACCCCGTTCGCGGTCGTGACCGAGTTCGTGCCCAGCGTGAGCATTCGTGTTGACGAGCCTGTCACCCGCGACGAGGCTGTGCGCCTGATCACCGAGACCCTGCAGAGCTCCAACTACCTCTACGCCGTGCGGCTGACCGGCGAGTTCGAGTGGGTTCGGGTACGGGCCGTCGAACGGCAGGAGAAGCCGTACCAGCCCATGTCGGAGGCCATCCGCGGCGAGAAGACCCTCGAATTCGGCCGCTCGACCGGTGTCGTCGCGGGCTTCCGCACCCCGCTCTACGGGCAGGGCATCGGGGTGCCGGGCGGACACGTGCACTACATCGACGCCGAGCGTCGGCAGGGTGGCCACGTGCTCGACTTCAGGCTGCTCGCGGGCACCATCGAGATCTGCATCGGCACCGACCTGCACCTCGAGCTGCCGCTCACGCCGGAGTTCAAGAACGCCGACCTCAGCCCAGACGATCTGGCTGACCAGATCGAGCAGACCGAGAACCACCGCTGACCCTCGACGGATCTCATTCAGGACAGGGTGCCGTGGCCCGGCCAGAGCGCCGCATCCAGCCCGCGTTCGAGCTTGGCGATCGTCTCCATGTCCGGCCAGGCCCGCCCCTCCAGGATGCCGATCAGAGTCGCGTGGTTCATCCCGCAGGCCTCCGCAGCACTCCGAATGCTCCGCGACCCGATGGCCTGCCGCAGATTGCCCGCGAACACCCGGGCGACCTCCCCGATCGCGTCGCTGGCGCGCCCGTCCGGCCACGCCGCGACCAACTCATTGGGCTTCAGGCGCATGGTGCGGGACATCCCCCCAGCGTAAGCCGCCGCCCGCCCGGGCGACAACGACATGCTGCACCAACGGTCCCGTCGGCTAGGGAGTCCACCACGGTCGCAACGGCAACTCACCGGCACCGCCGTGCGTGCCGGGCCTGGTCATCAGTATCTGGTGCAGTTGGATGCCGTTGTTCTCGAACCCGAGCCGCGATCCGGCCATGTACAGACCCCACACTTTCGCGGTGGGCAGCCCGACCTCGGCGACGGCCTCGTCCCAGTGCTCGACGAGGTTGGCACACCAGTCGCGCAGCGTCATCGCGTAGTGCTGCCGCAAGTTCTCGTCGTGCACCACCTCCAGACCCACGTCCTGAGCGTCACTGATGATCCGGCCCGATCCGGTGAGCTCCCCGTCGGGGAAGACGTAACGATCGATGAATCCGCGCACAACCGGCAGTTTCTGGTTGTCGGGCCGGGTGATGCAGTGGTTGAGCAGCAGCCCGCCGGGGCGCATCCTGGACTGCAGAAAGTCGAAGTACGACGGATAGTTGCGCACGCCGATGTGCTCGAGCAGCCCGATCGACGACACCGCGTCGTAGCCGGTGTGCGTGATATCGCGATAGTCGCCGTACCGGACCTGGGCCAGATCGCCCAGGCCCTCCGCTGCGATGGCCCGCTGCGCCCACCGGGCCTGCTGGGTCGACAGTGTCACCCCGGTGGCTCGCACACCGCGGCGTGCGGCGTATCGCACCATGCCGCCCCAGCCGCAGCCCACGTCGAGCAACCGGTCGCCCGGCGTCAGCCGCAGCTTTTCGAAGACCAGCCGGTACTTGTTCTCCTGCGCCTGCTCGAGGGATGCGCCAGCGCTCGGGTAACACGCGCAGGTGTAGGTCAACGACGGCCCGAGCACCCACTCATAGAAGGTGTTCGAGACGTCATAGTGGTGGTGGACCGCGTCGGCGTCCCTGGGCTTGCTGTGCCGGAGCCCCCCGGCGATCCTGCGCCACCGGGGCTGGGCTTCCTGGGGCGGCGGCGCTGTCGGGAGCAGGTGCTCGGCGCCGATGGAACGGATGATGTCCACCAGCATCCGTGCCGGTGGGCGGGTGAAGATGAGGCTGTCGGCGAGCGCCTTGAGCAGGTCGTAGGGATCGCCAGGGTGCACGCCGCGGATATCGAGGTCGCCGGCGATGTAGGCACGGGCAAAACCGAGGTCGCCGCGGCCGGTGGCGAGGTAGCGTGTGCCGCGCGGGGTGCGCAGATCCAGGCCGAACGGGGCGTCCGGCGGTCCGGTGGAACTCCCGTCGTAGGCGGTGAACCGCAGCGGAAGCCGGCCGCCGGCCAGGATCTCCAGCACCTCGGCAAGGGTGTACTTCCCCGCGGTTGCAGTCTTGCCGGTCGCCTCCGTCAGCGACGTCGGCTGGGTCGGGCGTTCCTTGAATGTGGTCATCGTCGTTGCACCGCCTTGGCGTAGAGGTCGAGGAGACGTGAATCAGGGTCGTATTTTGTCTTCACCGCCCGGTAGTCGTCCCCACCGTAGAGTTCGTCGAACTCCTGGCGGGGGTAATAGGAGTCGGAGTACAGCGACTTGTGCCCGTCAAGCTCACGCACCGTGTCTTCGATGAGCCGGTTCGTCGCCCCCTCGGTGGCGCCCACCGGCACCGTCGACCAGAAGCCCACGTTCACGTAGTTCTGCTGGGGCCGGATCGGGTAGAGCGGCCAGCCGGTCTCGCCCCGCAACCGCAGCGGGCACAGCCAGATCGGCGTGATCGGCACGGTGTCCAGGAACCAGTCCAGAAACTCCGCACAGCGCCCCAGCGGCACCTCGATGTCCTGCACGACGCGTTCACGTGATGGGCGGCCGCGGAGTCTCTCGATGCGATCGCCGATGTGGAATCGTTGTTCGTATTTCATCAGCGTCCCGTAAACGCTGCTGCGTCGGTAGCGTCGCGGCCAGACCCTGCGGATCAGCGGATTCTGCGCACCGAACGCCTCCGAACACCAGAACCAGTCGGTGTCCCACCGCCAGAGGTAGTCGTGGATGGTGAGACGGTCATCCGTCGCCCCGTGCTCGTGCCGGATGGAGCGGTAGTAGATCTGCTGACCGGTGTAGTCGCTGACGGGGCCCGGTGCACCGGCCTTCCTGCCGAGGCAGAGATAGCCCTCCGCCTTGCTGAACAGCACACCGTCGAGATAGTCGACCCGGTCCCCGTCGAAGCTCCCGGTGTTGATGATGTCGTGCATCGCCCGGACCAGGTCGACGAGCGAGTGGAACCGCAGATGCCTGAGCGCGACGAACGGCTGCACGGGTTCGAGGTCGATGCGCAGGCGCACCGCATAGCCCAGGGTCCCATACGAGTTGGGGAAGGCTCGGTACAGATCCGCGTGCTCGGTGGGCGACACGGTGAGCACCTCTCCTGTGCCGGTGAGGATGTCCATCTCGAGCACCGACTCGTGCGGCAGCCCGTTGCGGAACGACGTCGACTCGATGCCGAGACCGGTGACCGCGCCGCCGAGCGTGATGGTCTTCAACTGCGGCACCACCAGCGGTGCCAACCCCTGGGGCAGCGCCTGGGCGACGAGGTCTTGGTAGGTGCACATGCCGGCCACGTCAGCCGTCCGCGCCTGGGTGTCTATCCCGATGACCCCGGTCAGACCGGAGGTGTCCAGGCCCTTCACGTGGGTAGCGGCGCGTGCCCGGAACAGATTCGACGTGGGCTTGGCCAGCCGGATCGGGGCTTCGGCGGGGACGGCCCGATAGCTCTCGAGTAGGCGCTGCACGCCGGCGGCGTGAGCGCGCTTCGCATCGACAAGAGCGGGCACGCCCACACGATAGCCCGCGGTCGCCCCGACCGCGACGGGGATCCAGCCGATCACACAGACCAGGCGGATGCCGAAGCACCCGCCCATTCAGTTGTGGTCCACGATGACTAGAAGTCCCAGTCGTCGTCTTCGGTGTTGACGGCCTTGCCGATGACGTACGAGGAGCCCGACCCGGAGAAGAAGTCGTGGTTCTCGTCGGCGTTCGGTGACAGGGCCGAGAGGATCGCCGGGTTGACGTCGGTGACGGTCTTGGGGAACATCGGCTCGTAGCCGAGGTTCATCAGGGCCTTGTTGGCGTTGTAGTGCAGGAACTTCTTGACGTCTTCGGTCAGGCCGACGGCGTCGTAAAGATCCTGGGTGTACTGGATCTCGTTCTCGTAGAGCTCGAACATGAGATTGAAGGTGTAGTCCTTGATCTCGTCGCGACGCTCCTGGGTCTCCTTCTCGAGGCCCTTCTGGAACTTGTAGCCGATATAGTAGCCGTGCACGGCTTCATCCCGGATGATCAGGCGGATGAGGTCGGCCGTGTTCGTGAGCTTGGCGCGGCTGGACCAGTACATCGGCAGGTAGAAGCCGGAGTAGAACAGAAACGACTCGAGCAGGGTCGAGGCGACCTTGCGCTTGAGCGGGTCGTCGCCCTGGTAGTAGTCCATCACGATGGACGCCTTCTTCTGCAGGTTGACGTTCTCGGTCGACCAGCGGAACGCCTCGTCGATCTCCTTCGTCGAGCACAGGGTCGAGAAGATCGACGAGTAGCTCTTGGCGTGCACGGACTCCATGAACGCGATGTTCGTGTAGACGGCTTCTTCGTGCGGCGTGATCGCATCCGGGATCAGCGACACGGCGCCGACGGTGCCCTGGATGGTGTCCAGCAGGGTCAAGCCGGTGAACACGCGCATGGTGAGCTGCTGCTCGACCGGCGTGAGGGTGTTCCAGGACTGCACGTCGTTGGAGAGCGGGATCTTCTCGGGCAGCCAGAAGTTGTTGACGAGGCGGTTCCAGACCTCGACGTCTTTCTCGTCTTCGATCTTGTTCCAGTTGATCGCGTCGACGTGGGAGACGAGCTTGAGCTTGTCAATCATTTCTATTCCTTTTTAGGCCAGTCACAGAAGGGAGGGTACTTGTGGCGCTTGCAGCAAACTCACTCATAACGCACAGGAAACACAGCCCTCAACCTCGGTCCCCTCGAGGGCCATCTGGCGCAGACGGATGTAGTAAATCGTCTTGATGCCCTTCTTCCACGCGTAGATCTGCGCGCGGTTGATGTCGCGGGTCGTGGCGGTGTCCTTGAAGAACAGGGTCAGCGAGAGGCCCTGGTCCACGTGCTGCGTCGCCGCGGCGTAGGTGTCGATGACCTTCTCGTAGCCGATTTCGTAGGCATCCTGGTAGAACTCGGTGTTGTCGTTCGTCATGAACGGCGCCGGGTAGTAGACGCGGCCGAGCTTGCCTTCCTTGCGGATCTCGATCTTCGAGGCGATCGGGTGGATCGACGCGGTCGAGTTGTTGATGTACGAGATCGACCCTGTCGGCGGAACGGCCTGCAGGTTCTGGTTGTAGATACCGTGTTCCATGACGGATGCCTTGAGCTCGGCCCAGTCGGCCTGCGTGGGGATCTCGACGGTGGAGTTGGCGAACAGCTCGGCGCCGCGGGCGGTGGCCGGCTCCCAGATCTGGTCGGTGTACTTGTCGAAGAAGGCGCCGGAGGCGTAGGTGGAGTCGGCGAAGCCCTCGAAGCTGGTGCCACGCTCGATGGCGATCTTGTTCGAGGCACGCAGGGCGTGGAACAGCACCGTGTAGAAGTAGATGTTGGTGAAGTCGATGCCTTCTTCGCTGCCGTAGTACACCCGCTCACGGGCGAGGTAGCCGTGCAGGTTCATCTGGCCCAGACCGATGGCGTGCGACTTGTCGTTGCCGCTCTCGATCGAACGCACCGACGCGATGTGGCTCTGGTCGGAGACGGCGCTCAGGCCGCGGATGGCGGTGTCGACGACCCGGCCGAAGTCGGGCGCATCCATGGCCAGTGCGATGTTCATCGAGCCCAGGTTGCAGGAGATGTCCTTGCCGATGGTGTCGTAGGAGAGGTCCTCGTTGTACGTGGTCGGGGTGTTGACCTGGAGGATCTCCGAGCACAGGTTCGACATGTTGACGCGGCCCTTGATCGGGTTCGCCTCGTTCACGGTGTCTTCGAACATGATGTACGGGTAGCCGGACTCGAACTGGATCTCGGCGAGCGTCTGGAAGAAGTCGCGGGCCTTCATCTTGGACTTCTTGATGCGCGGGTCGTCGACCATCTCGTGGTACTTCTCGGTCACCGAGATGTCGGCGAACGGCACACCGTAGACGCGCTCCACGTCGTACGGCGAGAACAGGTACATGTCCTCGTTGTTCTTGGCCAGCTCGAAGGTGATGTCGGGGATGACCACGCCGAGGGAGAGGGTCTTGATGCGGATCTTCTCGTCGGCGTTCTCCCGCTTGGTGTCGAGGAAGCGCATGATGTCGGGGTGGTGCGCCTGCAGGTACACCGCGCCGGCACCCTGACGTGCACCGAGCTGGTTGGCGTAGCTGAAGGAGTCTTCCAGAAGCTTCATCACGGGGATGATGCCGCTGGACTGGTTCTCGATCTGCTTGATCGGCGCGCCGGACTCACGGATGTTGGTCAGCAGCAGGGCCACGCCACCGCCGCGCTTGGACAGCTGCAGCGACGAGTTGATGCCGCGGGAGATGGACTCCATGTTGTCTTCGATGCGGAGCAGGAAGCAGGAGACGAGCTCGCCGCGCTGGGCCTTGCCGGAGTTCAGGAACGTGGGGGTCGCGGGCTGGAAACGGCCGGCGATGATCTCCTCGACGAGGGCCACGGCAAGGTTCTCGTCACCCTGGGCCAGGCCGAGGGCGCTCATCACGACGCGGTCCTCGAAGCGTTCGAGGTAACGCTTGCCGTCGAAGGTCTTCAGCGTGTACGAGGTGTAGTACTTGAACGCGCCGAGGAAGGTCTGGAAGCGGAACTTCTTCGAGTAGGCGAGGTCGTTGAGCTTGGTGATGAACTCGAAGCTGTACATGTCGAGCACGGCCTGCTCGTAGTACTCCTTCTCCACCAGGTAGTCGAGGCGTTCACGCAGCGAGTGGAAGAACACCGTGTTCTGGTTCACGTGCTGCAGGAAGAACTCCCGGGCAGCCTCGCGGTCCTTGTCGAACTGGATCTCCCCGCTCGGACCATACAGGTTGAGCATGGCGTTGAGGGAGTGATAGTCCATGTCCAGGCCCGACGGCGGGCTGATCGGGGTGACCTTCACGGCTGTTGCTTCCAAAATTCTTCCAATCCTTCGTGAACGGTGGCGACGTCGTCCGGGGTGCCGAATACTTCAAAGCGATACAGGTGGGGCACACCGCACTTCTGGGCGATGATGTCCCCGGCGAGGCAGAAGGCCTCACCGAAATTCGTGTTGCCGGCGCCGATGACGCCGCGGATGAGTGAACGGTTGCGCTCGTCATTCAGAAAGCGGATGACCTGCTTGGGTACCGCAGACCCCTCGATGCCGCCGCCGTAGGTGGGCACGACGAGCACATAGGGCCACTCGGCGACAAGCGGGGCATCCTTGGGGTAGAGCGGGATGCGGGCGGCGGGACGGCCGAGCTTCTCGACGAAACGCTTGGTGTTGCCGGAGAGGCTCGAGAAATAGATGATGTCGACCGCGGCGGAGCCGGAGCTCCCCGTGGCGGACTCGCGAGTGGAATCAGCCTGAAGCAGCATGGGTCCCCTTTTCGTGCGAGTTGTGCGAACGCCCCCATCGGGCGCTCGGCGGGCGGCGCCCCCCAGGCGCGATGATCGCTACGCCAGGCGGGCGGCGAGCTCGTTGATCTTGTCGGGACGGAAGCCCGACCAGTGGTCCTCGTCGGTGATGACGACGGGCGCCTGCAGGTAACCGAGCGCCTTGACGGCTTCGAGCGCGTTCTCGTCGGCCGACAGGTCGAGGATGTTGTACTCGATGCCCTTGTTGTCCAGGGCGCGGTAGGTGGCGGTGCACTGCACGCAGGACGGCTTGGTGTAAACGGTGATTGCCATCGATAGGCCTCTCGTGTCGTTCTCGTCGTTCAGGACCGTGGGCATTGCTGTGCGAAAACCGTGGTGAAGACGTGATGGAAATGTGGTGGAAATGCACCTTTGAGGTGCGAAGTTCAGATTCAGGCGTTGTGCGATTGCTTGGACTTCAATACTACATCTAGTGATCCCCAATGGGAACGGCCACTACATGCGGGAATTACAATTATGTACTTATCCACCGACATTCCACCGGTTGTCAACAGGGCGGCTCGCGCAAAAGCCGCAGAATCCTGCGGGTCGAGCAGAAGTTATCCACAGGTAGATGGATCCGGCTTTTCCGGCCTGTGGAATTCGCGCCGGGCGCGTCGGGCGGAGCGGGTCAGGCTCGCGGCACGGATACGTCCCCGCGGCACGCGTTGCAACACGGGCCGCCGCGCAGAACACGTGCCGTGAGTGGCTGCATCGCCCCGTCAGGCGCACGGCACGCCCCGCTCAGTGAGGAACGTGCGAAACCGGCTGGGCGAGAGCGCCAGGTCCCAACCCCACCGGTCGAAGCTGGAGACCCGGGCCCGCAACGCATCCTCCCGCTGCTTCTCGTGCCACACCACCGAACCCGGATCGCGGCCACCTCGGACCGGTCCGGCTCCATACTTGAGGAAGCCGTCGAATTCACCGATCTTGCGTACCCGACGCCACCAGAAATCCGCGTACGCGTTGCCACCGAGGATGTTCGGAAACCACACCTGCAACTCCGGCACCTCGAAACCGAGTTGGAAGATCCGAACCCGGCTGAGCGTCTCCCCCGGGTTCGCCGACAAGGGGTTCGCAAAGGCGATCGCCTTCTCTGCCTGCCGCCGTCCCGTGCGTGGGTTCACCGTGGCGAGTTCTTGGTAGAGGTCGTTCTTCGTCAGTGCCGGGGCGCCTGTCCTGAGAGCCCCTCCCCAGTGCCGGCCTTGCCCTTGTTCACGCTCGCTT
This sequence comes from Cryobacterium sp. SO1, assembly GCF_004210215.2. Taxonomy (NCBI): domain Bacteria; kingdom Bacillati; phylum Actinomycetota; class Actinomycetes; order Micrococcales; family Microbacteriaceae; genus Cryobacterium; species Cryobacterium sp. SO1. Next base: position 328,761 of record NZ_CP067394.1, on the reverse strand, counting down.
TCACGCTCGGCTCGCTCCTGCTCCACTCGCAGAGCATGGTCCAGCATCGTCACGCCCACCAGCAGCGAGGATGACGCCGCCACGTCCACCAGCGTGCGCGCCAGCGAGGTGACCTGGCACCCGTCGATGGTCTCCACAGCGTCGGGCCGCGAGCCCCGGTGCCCGGTGGTCGCCCGGGTGGAGCTGCCTCCGCCGGCGTCGGGGGTGCTGGTGTGCACGGTGGCGGGCCAGGACCCGATGATCGGCAGGCCGTGCAGCACCGCAGCGGACTGGTGCGACAGCACGGGCGAGCGTTCGGCCGCCAGCACTGTCGCTCGCACCAGCAAGCGGTATCGCTCGCTCGCATTTGCGCTCCGCCAGCGCTCAGCCGCGACGTACACGCCGCGTCGGATGTTGGTCAGCGCGCCTTCCCTACACAGCTGCTGAATACCCCGCCGCGAGATACCGGCCTCCAGCAGCGCGCCGGCCGGAAGCAGTCCGCTATACCGAGCACTCACGATCTCAGCCAGGGCCACACGGGCGGGTCTGTTGTTTGCTCTCCCCCCGCCGTCGAAGGGCGGCTGGGCGTGTGACGACTGCTGAAGGTTGGCCATACGCCAGCGTCCCTCGCTGCCGCCGCAATGGGACGGCACAGCCGCAGCCCGGTGCCGCACTCGCCCACGCCCTGCCCTGTGGAGGACCCGCTACCTCCCGCCTCCCCCTTTCCCGGGCGACACACCCCCGCCCCGCCGAGTCGAGCTCTCCCCCCGCGGCGCTCAGCCGCACGGTGGCACTCGTTCGTCCCGGCGGCACCAGTTCGTCCGCCCGCGGCACTAGTTCGTGCCCGCGGCACGCGTACGTACCCCTGCCCCCGGGCCTAACTAGTGCCGCGACGGCGGGAGCGGGAGCGGGCGGGGTGGGAGCGGGCGGGAGCGGGGGGGGAGCGGGGGCAGACAGGCCGCCGGCCCCGCATCCGTAGAGAGGATGCGGGGCCGGCGGCCAGCGGCCGCACCGGGTTAGCGGCCGCCGGCGCGGCGCTTGTTGTAGACGTCGAAGGCCACGGCGAGGAGCAGCACGAGGCCCTTCACGGCCTGCTGCCACTCGATGCCGATGCCCATGATCGACATGCCGTTGTTCAGCACACCGATGATCAGACCACCGATGATGGCGCCACCGATGGTGCCGACACCACCCTGCACGGCCGCGCCACCGATGAAGGCGGCGGAGATGGCCTCGAGCTCGAAGCCGTCACCGGCCTTCGGGCCAGCCAGGTTGAGCCGGGCGGTGAAGATCAGGCCGGCGAGGGCAGCGAGCACGCCCATGTTCACGAACAGCCAGAACGTCACGTTTCGGGTCTTCACGCCGGAGAGCTCAGCGGCGTGCAGGTTGCCGCCGATGGCGTAGATGTGGCGGCCGAAGACGCTGCGGTTCATGATGACGCCGTACACCAGCACCAGCACGGCCAGCACGATCAGGGTGACCGGGATGCCCTTGTAGGAGGCGAGGGCGTAGGCGAACAGGCCGATACCGACCGTGATCAGCACCAGCTTGCCGATGAACCACACCAGCGGCTCCACCTCCTGGCCGTACGAGGCACGGCCGCGACGGGTGCGCACCTGCTGCACGATCAGGGCGATGATGGCCAGCGCGGCAACACCCAGGGTCAGCGGGTCCAGCTCGAACTCGCCGAAGACATCCGTGAGGAAGCCGTTGCCCAGGGCGCGGTACTCGCCCGGGAAGGAGCCGATGTTGGCGTTGCCGAGCACCGCGAGCGCAAGCCCACGGAAGATCAGCATCCCGGCCAGCGTCACGATGAACGCCGGGATGCCCACATAGGCGATCCAGAAGCCCTGCCAGACACCCACGAGGGCGCCGACCAGGAGCGACAGGATGATCGACAGCCACCAGGGCAGGCCCCAGGTCACCGCGAAGACACCGGACATGGCTCCGACGAAGGCGGCGACCGAGCCGACCGACAGGTCGATGTGGCCGGCGATGATGACCATCACCATGCCGACCGCGAGCACGAGGATGTACCCGTTCTGCACGATCAGGTTCGAGATGTTCTGCGGCCGCAGCAGGATGCCGTCGGTCAGGATGCTGAACAGCACGACCACCACGATCAGAGCGACGAAGATGCCGTTCTTGCCGAGGTCGGCGATGACGTGGCTGACCCACTGGCCCGCCTTAGAGTTGCTGGGGTTGACTTGCGCACCTGCGGCCGTGTTGCTCGCCGGCTTGGTTTCGAGATCACTCATTTTGACGTTTCTCCTATTCCGATAGCGCCGACGCTAACGGGCCTTTTCCATGGTCATGTGCTTGATAAGGGTCTCCGGGGTGGCGTCAGCGATCGGGAACTCTCCCGTGATGCGCCCCTCGGAGAGGGTGTAGATGCGGTCGCAGATGCCGATCAGTTCCGGCAGCTCCGACGAGATCACGATGATGCCCTTGCCCTGTGCGGCGAGGGCGTTGATGATCGCGTAGATCTCGTACTTGGCGCCGACGTCGATGCCGCGGGTGGGCTCATCCAGGATCAGCACATCGGGGTTCGAGTAGATCCACTTCGACAGCACGACCTTCTGCTGGTTGCCGCCGGAGAGCTTCCCGGTTTTGGCCAGCACGGTCGGCGCCTTGATGTTCATGCTCGTGCGGTACTCGTTGGCGACCTTGAACTCTTCGTTGTCGTCGACGAGGCCGCCCTTGACGAGCTTGCCGAGGGACGCCATCGAGATGTTGCGCTTGATGTCCTCGATGAGGTTGAGCCCGTAGGTCTTGCGGTCCTCGGTGGCATACGCGATGCCGTTGTCGATCGCCTCGGTCACCGTGCGGGTCTTGATCTCCTTGCCGGCCTTGAACACCTTGCCGCTGATACGGCTACCGTAGGTGCGCCCGAACAGGCTCATCGCGAACTCGGTGCGCCCGGCGCCCATGAGCCCGGCGATGCCGACGATCTCACCGCGGCGCACGTTCAGGTTCACGTTGTCGACCATGACCCGGGTGGCATCCTGAGGATGGTGAGCGGTCCAGTCCTCGACCCGCAGGATCTCCTCGCCGATGTTGGGCGTGTGATCCGGGTAGCGGTGTTCGAGGTCGCGGCCGACCATGTCCTTGATGATGCGGTCTTCGGTGACCTCCTGCTTGGCGATGGTCTCGATGGCCTTTCCATCGCGGATGACCGTGACGGCGTCGGAGACCTTTTTGATCTCGTTCAGCTTGTGGCTGATGATGATCGAGGTGATGCCCTGGCCCTTGAGGTGCAGCATCAGGTTGAGCAGGTGGTCGGAGTCCTCGTCGTTGAGGGCGGCCGTCGGCTCGTCCAGAATAAGAAGCTTCACGCGCTTGGAGAGGGCCTTGGCGATCTCCACGAGCTGCTGCTTGCCGACGCCGATGTCCATGATCTTCGTGGTCGGGTTCTCACGCAGGCCAACGCGGGCGAGCAGCTTGACGGCCTCGCTGTTGGTCTTGTTCCAGTCGATCAGACCGAGAGCGCCGCGCTGTTCGTTGTTGAGGAAGATGTTCTCCGCGATGGAGAGGTAGGGACTCAGGGCGAGTTCCTGGTGGATGATGACGATGCCCTTGGCTTCGCTGTCCCGGATGTCCTTGAATTCAACGACCTCGTCTTCGAAGACGATGTCGCCCGTGTAGGTGCCGTGGGGATAGACCCCGCTGAGCACCTTCATGAGCGTGGATTTGCCCGCGCCGTTCTCACCACAGATGGCGTGAACTTCGCCGCGAGCGACATTGAGCGTCACGTCCTGCAGCGCCTTGACGCCGGGGAAGGTCTTGGTAATACCGCGCATCTCGAGGATGTTGGTGGTCACGTGCGTTCCTTTCTGAGGTCTATTCCGTTGTGGTGACCGGCCGGCGGGGCGTGGTGCCCCGCCGGCCGGTCAGAACACGTGACTCTTAGCCGTCGATCTCGGCCTGGGTCCAGTAGCCGCTGTCAACCAGCTGCTCCGTGATGTTGTCGTTGACCACGATCGCGGAGTCGAGGAGGTAGGACTCCACGACCTTCACACCGTTGTCGTAGTCGGTGGTGTTGTTGATCTCCGGGGTGTCACCGTTCAGCAGCGCGAGGGTCATCGACACGGCGACCTCGGCGAGCTTACGGGTGTCCTTGAAGATCGTGGCGAACTGCTCGCCTGCAACGATGGCCTTGACCGAGTCGAGCTCGGCGTCCTGGCCGGAGATCGCGGGCCAAGTGTCGCCCAGCGAGTAGCCGGAACCCTCGAGGGCAGAAATGATGCCTCGGGAGATGCCGTCGTACGGGGAGAGAACGCCGTTGACAACGCTGCCGTCAGAGTACGTCGACGTCAGGATGTTCTCCATGCGGCTCTGTGCCTCTTCGCCATCCCAACGCAGGGTTGCAACCTGCTCGATGTCGGTCTGGCCGCTCTTGACCACAATGGTCTTCGCGTCGATCAGCGGCTGGAGGACATCCATCGCGCCGTCGTAGAAGAAGAACGCGTTGTTGTCGTCCAGCGAACCGGCGAACAGCTCAACGTTGAACGGGCCGGCCGGGGCACCCTCGGTGGGCGTTCCGTCCAGCTCGACCAGGCCGAGGCCGTTCAGGAGCGACCAAGCCTGCTGCTGGCCGACCTTGAAGTTGTCGAACGAGGCGTAGTAGCTCACGTTCTCGGTGTCGCGGATCAGGCGGTCGTAGGCGATGACGGGGATGTCGGCGTCTGCGGCGTCCTGGAGCACGCTGGTGAGGGTGGTGCCGTCGATCGAGGCGACGATCAGGGCCTTGGCGCCCTTGGTGATCATGTTCTCGATCTGCGAAACCTGCATGGGGATGTCGTCTTCTGCGTACTGCAGGTCGACGGTGAAGCCCTCGGCTTCGAGCTGCTCCTTGACGGCGTTACCGTCGTTGATCCAGCGCTCGGAGGACTTCGTGGGCATTGCAACGCCAACGAGTCCGCCGTCGCCGGCACCCTCGCCGCCGCCGTCGCCGCCACTCGAGCAGGCTGCCAGGGAAATAACCATGGCTCCGGCAGCCAGGGTCGCGAGGAAAGCTTTCTTCTTCACTGTGGTTCCTTTCATATTTTCAATCGACTTTGATGTCAAATGGGTTGAGTAGGTGGTGCGCGTGTGATTTACAGGCCTTGCGCCAGGCGATAGTACGCCTGGTTCCAACGCACCTCGCGGGTGAAGTCCCGCAGGGTGGTGGTCTTATCGATCACGAGAAGCTCGGTGCGAGCGATCTCGGCGAAATCGTGGAACACCTCGATGCCGACTGCTGTCGACATGACGGTGTGGTGGGCGGCGCCGGCGGTGAGCCAGGCGGCGGCGGAGGTGGCGAAGTCCGGTGCGGGCTTCCAGACGGCCCGGCCGACCGGCAGCTTGGGCAGCGCCTCGGTGGGTTCGACGACCTCGACGACGTTGGCGACCAGGCGGAACCTGTCGCGCATGTCACTCAGGGCGACGACCACGGCGGGGCCGGGGGCGGCGTTGAAGACCAGGCGCACCGGGTCCTCCTTGCCGCCGATGCCCAGCGGGTGGATCTCCAGGGTGGGCTTCTGGGTGGACAGTGACGGGCTGACCTCGAGCATGTGGGCGCCGAGGATGAGTTCGGAGCCGGGGGTGAGGTCGTAGGTGTAGTCCTCCATCAGGCTCGCCCCGCCGGGCAGGCCCGATCCCATCACGTTCGCGACGCGCACCAGGATCGAGGTCTTCCAGTCGCCCTCGGCGCCGAAGCCGTAGCCCTGGGCCATCAGGCGTTGTACCGCCAGGCCTGGCAGCTGCTTGAGCGCGCCGAGGTCTTCGAAGTTGGTGGTGAAGGCGGAAAAACCGCCGGCTTCGAGGAACGACTTCAACCCGAGTTCGATCGCGGCGCCGTAGCGCAGCGACTCGTGCCGGTCGCCGCCGACCTTGAGTTCGGGGACCACGTCGTACAGGTCGTCGTACTCGGCGACAAGCGCGTCGATGTCGGCATCCGCCTGGGCGTGTACGGCGTCGGCGAGTTCGTTGACCGACCAGGTGTTCACCTGCACGCCGAAACGCAGTTCGGCTTCGGTCTTGTCGCCCTCGGTCACGGCGACGTAGCGCATGTTGTCGCCGAACCGGGCCAGTTTCATGCTGTTGGATGCGGCCCAGCCGGCCGCGGCGCGGGTCCAGGTGCCGATCGAGGCGGACACGACCGGGTTGGACACGTGGCCCACGACGGTCTTCCGGGACACACCGAGGCGGGTCTGGATGTAGCCGAACTCCCGGTCGCCGTGGGCGGCCTGGTTCAGGTTCATGAAGTCGAAGTCGATCTCGGCCCAGGGCAGCTCGACGTTGGCCTGGGTGTGCAGGTGCAGCAACGGCTTAGTCAGCGCGTTCAGGCCACCGATCCACATCTTCGCCGGCGAGAACGTGTGCATCCACGCGATCAGACCGATCACGGAGTCGTCACTGTTCGCATCCAGCGCGGCCCGGCGGATGGACTCGGCATCCTTGAGCACCGGCTTCCAGACCACCCGCACCGGCATGTCACTGGACGCGTTCAAGGCCTCGGCAATCGTCTGGGACTGCTCGGCGACCTGACGGAGGGTCTCCTCGCCGTAGAGGTTCTGGCTGCCGGTGAGGAACCAGACCTCGTAGCTGTCGAGGCTCGTGTTCAGTGCGGTGGGTGGCATTACTTCAGTGCTCCTTGCGGTGCTTGTCCGTAGACGTTCTGGTACCGGGTGAAAAGGGAATCGATCGCGTCCTGCGGAATCGGAATGAGCGGACCACCCTGACGGGCCAGGTGCACCGTGCGGGCGACGTCTTCGACCATCACGGCGGCCTTGACCGCGTCGCGGGCATCCTTACCGATGGTGAACGGGCCATGATTCTGCATCAACACGGCGCGGGAGCGGTGCCCGGTCAACGCCTCCACGATGCCCTGGCCGATGGTGTCATCGCCGATGATCGCGAAGCGGCCCACCGGGATGGGACCGCCGAACTCATCCGCCATCGCCGTGATCACACACGGGATCTCCTCACCACGAGCCGCCCACGCCGTGGCGTAGGTGGAATGCGTGTGCACCACGCCACCGACCTCGCTCATGTGCCGATACACGTACGCGTGAGCGGCCGTATCGCTGGACGGCGACCGGTCCGAACCCGGCGTCTCCGGAACGACGTTGCCGTCCAGGTCGCACAGGATCATGTTCTCCGGCGCCAGATCGGCGTAATCCACCCCGGACGGCTTGATCACGAACAGGTCAGCACCCGGCACCCGACCTGAGACATTCCCGCCGGTCCACACCACCAGGCCGTTCGCGGTCAGTTCACCGTGTAACCGGGCGATGTCCGCGCGCACTCGCGCGATCGCCACCTCGATCTGCGGGCCGAAGGTGCTCACGCGAACACCGACTCGCTGATGGTGGCGAAGTCGGCGAGGGTTCCGTGGTCGGTTCCGGTGACGTGTGCCTCGTCTGCAGCTGCTGCCGGAGCAGCGGACTGAGCGGTGGACGTGCTCACAGAATCGACTCCCTTGTCTGAAATGGTGCAAGTGGTGCAGGTGGTGCAGATGCGCTGAATGCCCTGAATGTGAACGGTCACATTGCTGACCTCATGTTAGCCGCATCTGGGAAACATCTGTCAAGTCCGGTTTGTCACTTTTGGGTAACGCCCGGACCGGCTGCCCGAGGGGCTCTGTACAGACGTCGGTCAGAACGCCGGGGGGCCCGTGGACCCGCGCACGATGAGCTCGGGGATGATGGCGCTGCGCTGTTGGTCGGGGCCGGCGGTGATGTCATCCAGCAGCAGGGCCATGCAGCGCCGACCGAGTTCGGGGAAATCTTGCCGCACAGTGGTCAGCGGCGGCCAGAAGTGTGCCGCTTCGGGAATATCATCAAATCCGACCACGCTGACGTCGCCGGGGATGTCGAGTCCAGCGTCGCGGATGGCGTGCATGAGACCCAGGGCCATCTGGTCGTTCGAGGAGAAGACCGCGGTGAAATCCCGCACTCGCAGCAGCTCGCGACCGGCGTAATAGCCGAAGTCGGCCGTCCAGTCCCCGAGGATCGGGGCAGTCGTCGGCACGTCCATCGCACCCATCTCGTCCAGGAACCCGCGCATGCGCGCCTCGGCCTCGATCCAGTCCTGCGGGCCGGCGAGGTGATAGATGTTGCGGTGCCCGAGATCGATGAGGTGCCGGGTCGCGGCGCGGGCGCCGGCGATCTGGTCGAAGGAGAGGCCGTGTTCGTTCAGGTGCCCGGTGGACTGCAGGGTCACATAGGGCACAGCGATCGAGAACTGCTCGAGCACGTCGAAGACCCGCATCTGCGGGGCGATCACGACGATGCCCTCCACCGATTGCAGCATGAGGTGGTCCAGCGCGGCCTCGATGGTCGCGGGGTCCGCCGAGGTCAGGTTGGCCGTGTTGACGTAGTAACCGGCCTCGCGGGCCGCGTCCTGGATGGCCGCGATACTGCTGGCCGGCCCGTACTGCGAGCTCGACGCGGAGAGCACGCCGATCGTACGGGAGGTCCCGCGGGACAACGCACGGGCCGCACGGTTGGGCCGATACTGCAGATCGTCCATCACCTGCTGCACGCGCGCCTTGGTGGAATCGCGGATGCTCGGATGGTTGTTGAGCACGCGGGAGACCGTCTGATGTGAAACACCGGCAAGGCGCGCGACATCCCGGATGCTGGGTGCGCGACTCTTGGGCAGATCAGCTGGCACGGGAGGAGGCCTCGTTCGAATGTGCACGGTCACAATTGTGGACGCCTCCAATTATGCACGGGACTGACCGGGTGGGATTGCAGAATGTGACGGTCACATGCCCCGGTCGGGGATTATGTGACGGTCACATGGGCGGATCGCGGCGGACAGTGCCGGGTTCAGGCGCTGGCGCGCACCACGGGTCGGTGGGCCGCACGATGGCGGCGGGTCGTTCGCCGTTGATGCCTGGCCATATAGCTCGGATCGAATGCCGCACCGAGTTCGTGAGCATAGGCCTCGAACCGACGCATGCCTCCCGAGGTATCTTCGGGGCCGGCGATCGTCGCGACACGGTCACGGCCGGGTTCCCGCAGGTACCGCACCATTTCCCTGGCACCGAGTTGCGGAACTCGCCGCGCCCGACTGGTCCCCGTCTGGACAAATGGTCCCGGCACACTGGGCGCACTTGTCCGCACGGGGACCAGTCAGCTGCGGGTCGGTCGGGTGCTCGACGAGACGTCGATCACCACCAGCGGAGTGCGGTCGGGCACCTACCCGGTGGGCGGCATCGCGGCCGTGCTCAACGCGGACACCCAGGGCACCCAGGGCACCCAGGGCACAGAGGGCACCCAGGACGTACCGCGCGGCTACTACCTGCTTTACCAGACCTGCATCAACGGTTCGAATTCCACCCTGTCGGTCACCGTGCTGACCTGGCTGGGCTAGTCCCTAGCTGGCGGGCAACGCCTGGGTGAGGTCGGCGAGCAGGTCGTCGATGTCCTCGATGCCCACCGAGAGGCGCACGATGTTGGTGGCAACCTCCAGCTCCGTGCCGCGCACGGAGGCGTGGGTCATTTCGGACGGGTAGTTCACCAACGACTCGACGCCGCCGAGTGATTCGGCCAGCTGGAACAACTCCGTCGATTCGGCGAAGAGCCGGGCCGCGCTTTCGCCGCCCGTGAACGCCAGGGATAGCATGCCGCCGAAGGCGCTCATCTGCGCCTTGGCGAGTTCGTGGCCGGGGTGGCTTTCCAGTCCCGGGTAGTAGACCTTCTCGATGGCCGGGTGCGTTTCGAGGTACCGGGCGATGGTGAGGGCGTTGCTGCTGTGCCGCTCCATCCGCACCGCGAGGGTCTTGATGCCGCGCACGGTCAGCCAGGCGTCCAGCGGGGCCGAGACGGGGCCGGCCGCGAACTGGATGAAGGCGGTCTTCTCGGCGAGTTCGTCGTCGTTGATGACGAGGCCGCCGCCGAGCACATCGGAGTGACCGCCCAGGTACTTGGTGGTGGAGTGCACAACCACGTCGGCGCCGAACGCGAGGGGCTGCTGCAGGGCGGGTGAGGCGAAGGTGTTGTCCACGACCACGAGAACGCCGTGTCGGTGGCCGACCTCGACGAGGCCGGCGATGTCGCTGATCTTCATCAGCGGGTTGCTCGGCGTCTCCACCCAGAGAATCTTGGTCTCGCCGGGGATGATGGCGGCTTCGACGGCGGCCAGGTCGCTCATCTCCACGGTGGTGTTACGCACGCCCCAGGCGCCGTGCACCCGGTTGATCAGGCGGTGCGTTCCGCCGTAGACGTCGTTGCCGAGCACGACGTGGTCACCCGGCACGAGCACGGCGCGCAGCAGGCTGTCTTCGGCGGCGAGGCCGCTGGCGAAGGAGAGTCCGTGCTTGCCGCCCTCGAGCGCGGCGAGCATGGTCTCCAACGACGTGCGGGTGGGGTTGCCGCCGCGGCTGTACTCGTAGCCGCCACGGAGAACACCGATGCTCTCCTGCACGTAGGTGGAGGTCTGGTAGATCGGCGGGATGACCGCGCCCGTGCTGGGGTCGAATTCCTGCCCGGCGTGGATGGCGATGGTGCTGAACTTCTGCGTGTCTGACTGGCTCATGGTGGGGTCTCTTTCACAAAATTCGAGATGTGGCGGGCCGGGCGCAGCGGCGCGGGCGGGAATCAGACGCTCAGGTAGGTGAGCAGGTCGTGCCGGGTGATCACGCCGAGAGGTTTGCCGCCGTCGGTGACCAGCAGGGCGTCGTGCTCGGTGAACGCGGCGCGCGCTGCGCCGACGGGTTCGTTCACGCCGATCAGCGGCAGGGCGTCGCCCACGATCGAGCCGACCTTGTCGGTGAGCTTGGTCTCGCCGGAGAACACCCGGCCCATCAGGCTGCGTTCGTCGAGGGCGCCGACGACCTCGCCCATCACCACCGGCGGTTTGGCCGCGAGCACGAGCAGCTGCGACACGTTCGCCGAGGTCATCGTCTGGATGGCGTCATGCACGGTGTCGTTCGGGTGCACGTAGACGAACGCCGGCAGCGTGCCGGTCTTCGACTGCAGCAGGTCGGCGACCGTGTGGCCGGCGGGGGCGTTGGAGAAGCCATAGCTGCGCATCCAGCCGTCGTTGAAGATCTTGCCCAGGTAGCCGCGGCCGCCGTCGGGCAGCAGCACGACCACGACGGCGTCGGCGGGCAGGTCCGTCGCCGCGCGGAGCGCCGCGACGACCGCCATGCCGCTGGAGCCACCGACCAGGATGCCCTCTTCGAGGGCGAGACGGCGGGTCATGGCGAAGGAGTCGGCGTCGGAGACCGCGATGATCTCGTGCGGCACCGCCGGGTCGTAGGCGGCCGGCCAGAAGTCCTCGCCGACTCCCTCGACCAGGTACGGCCTACCGGTGCCGCCGGAGTAGACCGAGCCCTCCGGGTCGGCGCCGATGATGCGCACGGCGTCGTTCGAGACCTCGCGCAGGTAGCGGCCGGTCCCGGTGATGGTGCCGCCGGTGCCGACGCCGGCCACGAAGTGGGTGATCGTTCCGTCGGTGTCCCGCCAGATCTCCGGTCCGGTGGACTCGTAGTGGCTGAGCGGCCCGTTCGGGTTGGCGTACTGGTTGGGCTTGAAGGCACCGGGGATCTCCCGGGCCAGCCGGTCGGACACGCTGTAGTACGACTCGGGGTCGTCGGGGGCCACGGCTGTCGGCGTCACGACGATTTCGGCGCCGTACGCGGTGAGCACATTGCGTTTGTCCTCGCCGACCTTGTCCGGCAGTACGAACACGCACTTGTAGCCGCGCTGCTGCGCCACCAGGGCCAGGCCCACCCCGGTGTTGCCGGAGGTGGGCTCCACGATGGTGCCGCCAGGCCCCAGGAGTCCGTCGCGTTCGGCGGCGTCGATGATGCGGGTGGCGATGCGGTCCTTCGCTGACCCGCCGGGGTTCAGGTACTCGAGTTTGACGAGCACGGTGGCGGAGATGCCCGTCGTGACCTTGTGCAGCTTGACCAGGGGCGTGTTGCCGATGAGGTCGAGGATGGTGTCAGCGATTTTCATGAATGATCCTTCGTCTGGGAGACGTGGTGCAGCGCGTGCGTGCGTGGCCGCTGCCGCGGGTGGGCGGTCCTGGACACCGAAAGTGAGGTGTGTGGGTCGGCTAGAGACAGCAGCGACAGGGACACGACGTCAGGATGATCACTCCCTCACTCTAGTCCGCGCACGAAGGCCGCGACGAGCCTGTGAAGCAACTGTGAGATCGGCAACCGAGGAAGCCCGGGCACCGCTCCCTGCGTTCGAATAAGTGCACAGCAAACGAAAGAGGCCCCTCGTGACCCCTGCCCCGCCCACCGGCTCATCCGGATCGTCGTCGCCCAAGCCCGGCGTCAAGCAGCAACGGACAGCGCAACGCGCCCAGAAGCTCGAGCAGTACCGCCGGGAGCAGAAACGGAGCACGCGCAATCGGCGCATTGCCCTGATCAGCGGAATCACCGTGGCCGTCGCGGTCATCGGCCTGCTGATCACCTCGATCGTGCTCACCCCGCAGAGCCCCAGCTACACCGCCGGAGGCGGCAGCGGCGCCGAGATCGAGGGCGTTCAGACCTTCGAGAACGCTGCAGCGCACGTGCAGACGCCGGTCAGTTACCCGCAGACCCCGCCTGCCGGCGGCGAGCACAACCCCACCTGGCTGAACTGCGGCGTCTACACCGAGCCCGTCCTCAACGAGTACGCGGTGCACGCCCAGGAACACGGCGCGCTGTGGATCACCTACGACCCGGCCATCAGCGATGAGGACCTCACCGCGCTGCGCGGGTTGCTGCCGTCGACCTACGTCATCCTGTCGCCGTTCGACGACCTGCCCACTCCGGTTGTGCTGAGCGGCTGGAACACCCAGCTGGCGGTCGACTCCGTCGACGATGAGCGTATCCCCGAGTTCATCCAGGAGTACTGGCAGAGCAACTCGGTGCCGGAGCCCGGTGCCCCGTGCACCGGCGGTATCGATGCCCCCGGAAAAGCGTAGTCCGGGCGCCCGCCGGGCCATTGTGATCGTGGCGGCCGGCGTCGCCGCTGTCGCCGTCGGCCTGGTGGGCTTCTCGGTGGGGAGACTGAGCACCATCGACAATCCCCCTCCGCTGTCCACCAGCGCGGAGGCCGGTTTCGCCAGGGACATGCAGGTGCATCACCTGCAGGGTGCCGAGCTGGCCATGATCATCCGCGACCGCACCGGCGCCGAGGATGTGCGCCGGCTCGGCTACGACATCGCCCTCACCCAACAGCAGCAGGCGGGTCAGCTCTATGGCTGGCTCACCGAGTGGAACCTCACCCAGGCCGGCCCGGAGCCGTCGATGACCTGGATGACCCGGCCCGGCCGCTCTGATGCGGGGCACACCCACTCCGACGGCGCCGCCACCGGCAGCGGTGCCACCGGCAGCGGTGCGGCCGGCGCCCACACCCCGGGCGACCCGATGCCCGGACTCGCCACCGCCGAACAGATCGCCGCCCTCACCACGGCGAGCGGTGTCGACGCCGAGCGCCAGTTCCTCACCCTGATGATCAGTCACCACCAGGGCGCCGTCGAGATGGCTGAGGCCGTTCAGGATCGCGCCAACAACAGCGCGGTCCTGGGGTTCGCGAACTCGGTGATCGTCTCCCAGGAGGCCGAGATCACCCTGATGGAGTCGATGCTGGCCGACCGCGAACCGTGAGAGAAGCAACGAAAACCCGTGGTTTTTGGGGCTTAGCTCACAGTTCGCGAGCCTGCTCGGGGGCTTGCTCGGCGTAGAGGGAGGCGTAGGTGCCGCCGGCGGCGAGCAACTCCTGGTGGGTGCCGGCCTCGACCACCCGGCCCGCGTCGACGACGAAGATCACGTCGGCGGTCACGATCGTTGACAAGCGGTGCGCGATGGCGATGGTGGTGCGGCCGCGGGACGCGGTGTCCAGGGCGGACTGCACCACCCGCTCGGAGATCGCGTCGAGCGCGCTGGTGGCCTCGTCGAGGATGAGCACCTCCGGGTCTTTCAGCAGCACCCGGGCGATCGCCACCCGTTGTTTCTCACCACCGGAGAGCCGGTAACCCCGCTCGCCGACCACGGTGTTGTAACCGTCCGGGAACGACGCGATGGTGGTGTGGATGTTCGCGGCCCGCGCCGCGCTCTCGAGCTCGGCATCCGTGGCGTCGGGCTTGGCGTACCGGAGGTTCTCGGCGATGGTCGCGTGGAAGAGGTAGGTCTCCTGGCTGACGATGCCGATGTGGGAGACCAACGACTCCTGCTCGAGGTCGCGCACGTCGACCCCGGAGAACAGCACCCGACCCCCGGTCGCCTCGTAGAAGCGCGGAATGAGATACGACACCGTGGTCTTGCCCGCTCCGCTGGGCCCGACGAAGGCGGCGAACGCGCCCGGCTCGATCGTGAACGAGACCGCGTCGAGGGTGGGCCGGGCGTCGGCCGGGGCATCCGGATAGGCGAACGTGACGGCGTCGAACTGCACCCGGCCGCTCACGTGGGGCACCGGGCGGGCATCGGGAGCGTCGCTGATCGCCGGGGTCAGGTCGAGATACTGGAAGATCCGGGCGAACAGGGCGCTGGAGGTCTGCAGATCCAGAGCCACCCGCATCAGGCCGAGCAGCGGGAAGAGCAGCCGGGCCTGCACGGTGGTGAAGGCCACCACGGTGCCCGCGGTGATGTCGGTGGCGCCGTTGGTGAGCAGCAGCCCGGCCACCAGGTAGACGATGGCCGGGATGCTGGAAAGGAAAATGCTGACCATGGCGAAGAACCACTGTCCGCTCATCTGCTGGCTGACCTGCAGGCGCACCTGGTTGTCGTTCTCGAGTGAGTACCGGGCGATCTCGGCCTTCTGCCGGGTGAAGCTCTTGGAGAGCAGGATGCCCGACACGCTCAGGGTCTCCTGCGTGATCGCGGTCATGTCGGAGAGGGATTCCTGGGTCTTGCCCGCGATCCGGGCCCGCACCTGGCCTACTCGGCGTTGGGCGAAGACCAGGATCGGCATCAGGATCACGGCGACGATGGCCAGCTGCCAGTTGAGCAGGAGCATCGCCACGAATGCCGCGATCACGGTGACGGCGTTGCCGAGCACGCTGGAGACCGTGTTGGTGAGCACACCGGCGACACCGCCCACGTCGTTCTGCAGCCGGGACTGGATCACCCCGGTCTTGGTGCGGGTGAAGAAGCTCAGCTCCATGGCCTGCAGGTGGCTGAACAGGCGCACCCGCAGGTCGCCCATCACCGAGTTGCCCACCGTGGCGGTGAGCCAGGTCTGCCAGACGCCCAGCAGCGCGGTGGTGAGGTAGGCGGCGATCATCAGCGCCACGAGTACGGTCAGCAATTGCAGGTTGGGCCCGCCGGACGGAGGGAACAACCCGTCGTCGAACGCCCGCTGGATCAGCAACGGCGGCAGCACCGACAGGCCGGCGGAGATCAGCACCAGGATGACCGTGACGACGAGCTTGCGTGTGTGCGGGGCGAACAGGGCCCGGATGCGGCCGAGCAGGTTGGGGATCTCGGGCGCCTCGGCGTTTTCGGCCTTCTGGGCGGCCGGATCGTCACCGCTGACCCGGTTGCGGCGGCCGCGGAACCCCTCTGGAGGACGTCCTCCCGCGCCGTGCGTTCCGCTCATCCCTTCACTCTAAGTCAGTGACTGAAGACAGCGGACCGACCCCGGAGATCCCGGGGCCGGTCCGTCGCAGCCGGTGCCAGTGCCGGCCCGGCCACGCTGGAGGACTATCCCTTGGTGGAACCGGCCAGCAGACCGCGCACGAAGTAGCGCTGCAGGCTGAAGAACACGATCAACGGAACGATCAGCGACACGAACGCGGCAGCCGTCAGACGTTGCCAATCCTGCCCTCTGGTACCGGTGAGCTCCGCCAACCGCTGGGTGAGCGGCGCCACATCCTGGGTGCCGCCCGAGAAGATCAACGCCACCAGCAGGTCGTTCCAGACCCAGAGGAACTGGAAGATCGCGAACGACGCTAGGGCGGGAACCGCCAGCGGCAGCACGATCCGGAAGAAGACCTGCCCGTGGCTGGCGCCATCCACCCGGGCTGCCTCGATGACCTCACCCGGGATCTCCGAGATGAAGTTGTGCAACAGGAAGATCGCCAGCGGCAGCGCGAAGATCGTGTGTGCGATCCAGACCGGCAGGTAACCCTGCTCGGGGATCATCGGGATCAGGTCATGGATCCAAGCCTGGCCGGGGCGCAGGAACTGGGTGAACATCTGCAGCAGCGGGATCAAGGCCAGCTGCAACGGAACGATCTGCAGCGCGAAGATCAACACGAACAGGGCGCCGCTCCACTTGAACTTGATCCAGGCGAAGGCGTACGCGGCCATCGCGGCGATCACCAGCGGGAACAGCGTGGCCGGGATGGCGATGGCCAACGAGTTCACGAAGTAGGCGCCAAGTTGCGGCGACGACTGCGAGGTGCTGAACAGCACTTCCTGGTAGTTGGCCAGGGTGAAGCCCGGGTTCTGGAAGATCGTCCACCAACCGGTGGTGCTGATCAGGCCGGCGGGCCGGAACGAGGAGATGAACAGCCCGAAGGTCGGCAGGGTCCACAGCACCGCGATGACGAGTGCCACAACCGTGGCCGTGCGCGACGTGAGGCGCCGCTTCACCCGGGTGGATTTGCCGACCACCTCTGCTCGGGTGTCGGCCGTGGCCTTGGTCGCGCCCGGGATGGGCAGGTCGACAACATTGTCGCTCATCGGATCTCCCTCTGCTGACGCAGGACTCGTACGTTGTAAATGACGATCGGCAGCACCAGCAGGAACAGCACGATCGCGAGCGCGGCACCTCGGCCCTGCTCGCCGGCCCGGAAGGCCTGGGTGTACATCTCGTTGGCGATGACGCTGGTGTTGAAGTTACCGGCGGTCATGGTGCGCACGATGTCGAACACCTTGAGGGTGGCGATCGAGATGGTGGTGATGACCACGACCAGCGAACCGCGGATGCCCGGCAGGGTCACATTGGTGAACCGCTGCCACGGGTTGGTGCCATCGAGCTGCGCGGCCTCGATCTGCTCGGTCGGGACGCCCTTGATGGCGGCGGAGCAGATGACCATGGCGAATCCGGTCTGGATCCAGATCATCACGACGATCAGTAGGAAGGTGTTGATCGGCGAGGTCTGCAGCCACTGCACGGGTTCCGCGCCGAACCAGACCAGGATCTGGTTGAGCAGACCGATCTGCGCGTTGTCGCCGGACTTGTAGTCGTAGACGAAGCGCCAGATGATGCCGGCGCCCACGAAGGAGATCGCCATGGGCATGAACACCAGCGCCTTGAAGTACTTCTCCCCACGAGATTTGTCGATGAACATCGCGTAGGCCAGGCCGATGGTGGTGGAGAGGAT
Organism: Cryobacterium sp. SO1; assembly: GCF_004210215.2. Classification (NCBI taxonomy): domain Bacteria; kingdom Bacillati; phylum Actinomycetota; class Actinomycetes; order Micrococcales; family Microbacteriaceae; genus Cryobacterium; species Cryobacterium sp. SO1. Next base: position 311,520 of record NZ_CP067394.1, on the reverse strand, counting down.
CGGCACCACCACGACCCAGATCACGGTGTTGCCCAGGGTGATCAGCGCGGCCGGCTGGGTGAACATCCAGATGAAGTTCTCGGCACCCACCCATTCGCCGGAGCTGTTGCTGAAGGCCAGCAGGGAGGTGCGGAAGGCCGGATAGATGAGCCCGACGGCGAGCAGGATCAGGGCGGGAAGCAGGAAGAAGGCGAGTTGCCAGTAGTCGCGCCCGCGTTTAGGCGCTTTGTCGATAAGGAATAGCACGAGCCCGATAACGAGCGAGAAGGCGGCGAGGGCCGCTACCACCTGAATTATCTTGCCGAGCAGATCTGCGGTCGTCATTGGCCGGACCCTTCTATGGTGTCGAGAGGGGGTGGTTCGAAAGCTTGGGGGGGTACATACGGGGGTGGGCCCGCCGTCCGGCGGGCCCACCCCGTGGAGCGAAAGCTAGCTCGTCGGCCAGCTCGACTCGATGGTGTCGACGACCTTCTGGGTGTCATCGCCACTGAGCCAGTTCACGATGCCCTTCCAGAAGGAGTCGGTGCCCACGGCGCCCGGCATCAGGTCAGAACCGTCGAAACGGAAGACGGTGTTCTCGTCCTGCAGGATCTCGACGCTCTGCTTCAGGATGTCACTGGATGCGAGCGAGGCATCCAGACCGGTGTTGGCGCTGATGACGCCGCCCAGCTCAACGCGGTTGTTCGCCCAGGTGTCGCTGGAGAGGTAGCTGAGCACGGCGGTGATCTCGTCGCCCTCGTTGAACGCGCTGACCAGCTCGCCACCACCGGTGACGGCCTGCTCTCCGCCGGCCTCAGCCGGCGGCAGGAGGAACGCGTAGACGTCGCCGTCGGGGGCGACGGTGACCTCAGAGCCATCGGCGTTCTTCCAGAAGCCCTCGTAGAACGAGGCCTGGTGGTGCATCGCGCAGGTGTCATCGAGGACCGGGAGGCCGGCGTCGCCGAACTCCGTTGAGATGATCGACGAGACGTCGCCGAGTCCTGCGTTGACGTACTCCGGGTTCTTCAGGATGTCGCCGACCGAGTTGAACGCGGTGACGATGGCGGGGTCGTTGAACGGGATCTCGTGCTTGACCCACTTGTCGTAGGTCTCGGCGCCGGCCTGGCGGAGGACGTAGTCCTCGACCCAGTCGGTTCCCGGCCAACCGGTGGCGTCACCGGATCCGACGCCCGCGCACCACGGCACGGTGCCGTCGGCGGCGATCTGGGCGGTGAGGTCCATCATCTCGTCGAGCGAGGCGGGGATCTCGTAGCCCTTGTCCTCGAACATCGACGGCGAGTACCAGACGTAACCCTTGACGCTGGCCATCAGCGGTGCGGCGTAGAAGGTACCGTCGGTCGCGGTGCCGTAGCCCTTCCAGTCCGCGGACCACCACTTGTCCACGTTGGCCTCAACGGCTTCGGGGGCGGGCTTGAGGAACCCGGCGTCGGCAAGCTTGTTGAACAGACCCGGCTGCGGGATGATGCCGATGTCCGGGGCGGAGCCGCCCTCGGCGAGAACGGCGATCTGAGCCTCGAACTCCTTGGTGCCCGTATAGTTCACCGTGATGCCGGTGCAGGCCTGGAAGTCGGCCCAGGACTCCACGAGCCGGTCGGCTTCGACGTCCTGGATGGTTCCGCCGATGCTCACTTCGGGGTTGCCCTCGAAGGTGCCGTAGTCGGCGTAGGCGGCGCAGTCGGTGTCTTCTGCGGTCTGGGCGGCGATGTCGCCGGTACAGCCGGTCAGGGCGAGTCCCATCACTGCGGCTGCAGCGACCGGGACAATGAGCCGGCGATGCTGTTTCACGCTCATGCAAATCCTCCTCGTTGAGTGATGCTTGTGGCCGTTCCACCGTGCGGTCGGGCCGAAAATGTGGTGCGGGTGCTCTGGGTACAGACGGATCTGGAAACGATTGCATAAGGAACCGGTTCCACACCTCAAAGTACGGCACGGAACGGTTCGCCACAAGCCCGCGTAGGTCACAGATTGACAAATATCGGGCTCTCACTGCGGCGAGGGTGTCGAACCGGTCACACTTCGGCGTCGAATTTCTGGAACCGATTCCAGCCCGGTGGCCGAAGGGCTAGGGTGTGCACAGCGGATCCAACGACGGGAGGCTGGTATGAGCGCGATCGCGGATGTCGCACGCCTCGCCGGTGTCGCTAAAGCGACGGCCTCGCGTGCCCTCAGTGGCCGCGGCTACGTGTCGGACGAAACGCGCAGCAAGGTGGTCGCTGCGGCGGCCCTGATCGGCTACGTCGCCTCCCCCAACGCGGCGAGCCTGGTGACCGGGCGAACCCAGAGCGTCGGGGTGATCATTCCGTTCATCAGCCGGTGGTTCTTCTCCGAGGTCCTCGAGAGCCTCGAGCGGTCCCTGCTCGCCAAGGGCTATGACATGACGCTGTACAACCTCCCCGCGCATTCGGTCGAGCGGGAGCGGGTCTTCGACTTCTTCCTCGCCCGCAAACGGTTCGACGGCGTCATCTCGGTCGGCGTCGAGCTCAGCGACATCGAGGTCCAACTGCTGCACCGGCTGGGCCGCCCGCTGGTGGGCATCGGCGGAGAGATCCCCGGCGTGCACACCATCGCCATCGACGACACCGCCGCCGCGCGGCTGGCCACCGAACACCTGATCAGTCTCGGCCACACCGACATCCGTCACATCGGCGGCGACCAGGTGGACCAGATGGATTTCGCGGTGCACACCAAGCGGCTCACCGGCTTCAACACGGCCATGCGGGCCGCCGGCCTGGCCACGGATGGCTGCTTCGCCCCCTGCGCCTTCACGGTGCCCGGCGGCTACGAAGCCGGTCTCGCCCTGTTCGGCGATCCGCACCGGCGGCCGACAGCGGTGTTCGCGGCAAGCGACGAGATCGCGATCGGCCTCATCGTCGCGGCGAGGGAACTCGGCATACTGGTCCCCTCCGAGCTCTCGGTGATCGGGATCGACGGGCATCCCTACGCCGAGATGTTCCGGCTCACCACCATCGAACAGCACCCGCGCAACCAGGCCCGGATGGCTGTGGAGGCGCTGCTGGGCGCGCTCGAGCAGCAGTCGACCACGGTGAGCCCGGGGCTGACCAGGGCGCCGACCAACCTGGTGATGCGCTCCAGCACCAGCGCACCGCGGTGACGGGCGTGGGCCGACTGTTGCCCGTTCGGACAACAGCGCCCGGCGCACCGGGTGCACTTGTCCGCAGCGGTAACAGTTGGGGTCAGGTCGCCCGAGACCGTAGGCGGCCCGGGTTAGCCTCGAAGGGATGAACTCCGATCCAGCCGCCGCGACTCCGGCGGTCGCCACGCTGTATGCGCCCCGGCGCCCGGTCGATCTGGCGGCCACCATGGCCCCGCACCGTCGCGGCACGGGCGACCCCACCGCGCGCGCCGACGCCGACGGCCTCTGGCGCACCCAGCGCACCCCGCTCGGTCCGGCGACCCTGCGGCTGCGGCAGGGATCGGACGGCGTGATCGACGCCCGCGCCTGGGGGCACGGCGCCGAGTGGTGCATCGCCCAGGTGCCCGCTTTGCTGGGCGCCGGCGACGATTGGTCCGGCCTCGACCTGGGCGCTCACGCCGCCCTCGCCGAGGTGCGCCGGCGCAATCCCGGTGTCTGGCTGGGCAGCTCCGGGCTGGTCTTCGAGTCGCTGATCCCGGCGATCATCGAACAGAAGGTCACCACCTTCGAGGCGCACCGGGCCTGGTACCGGCTCATCCGCCAGCACGGTGAGGCGGCACCCGGCCCTGCTCCGGCGGGCATGATGGTTTCGCCGGGTCCCGACCGCTGGCGCTTGGTGCCGTCCTGGGATTGGCACCGGGCGGGTGTGGATCCGCGGCGTTCGCGCACCGCGGTGACGGTCGCGGCCGTGGCGGCCTCGCTGGACCGGCCCGTCGACGCCGTGACCGCTGCGCGCCGGCTGCAGTCGCTGCCTGGCGTCGGCCGCTGGACCGCCGCCGAGGTGACCCAGCGCTCGCACGGTGACCCCGACTCGGTGAGCGTGGGCGACTACCACCTCGCCGCCCAGGTGGGCTGGGCGCTGACCGGCGCCCCGGTCGACGACGACGGCATGCTCGAACTGCTCGATCCCTTCGCGGGGCACCGCCAACGCGTGGTGCGGCTCATCCTGGGCAGCGGTTACCGGGCGCCTCGGCGCGGCCCGCGGATGACCATCCAGGATCACCGCGCACACTAGCTTTACTCAGACGGCGGGACGGACCGCGACAGGCGGCTCAGCTGTCGCCGGCCCCGATCGCCTGGGCCTCGTCGATCGCGTCTTCGATGGCACCGTCGGCGCGGCCGAGGTGCCGATGGCCGACCACGATCACCAGCAAAGCCACCAAAACGGATGCGCCGGCGGCGTAGAACGGTGTCGCCGAACTGAACTGGGCGGCGAGCAGGGTCGCCGCCGGCGGAGCGACGGCCCCACCGAGGAACCGCACCCCGGAATAGGCCGACGAGGCGACGCTACGGGGCAGGTCGGTGGCCTCCATCACGCTCTCGGTGAGCACGGTGTTCAGCACGCCGAGCAGCAGCCCGCCCACGATGACGCAGCCGACCAGCCCGGCCGCCGAACCGATCAGCAGGCCGGCCGCGGCCAGGTCCAGGGCGAGCAGGGGCAGCACAAGCCAGAGCACCCGGCTGCGGCGCATCCGCCGGGTGAGCACGGGGGCGACCCAGACCGAGGTGATCGCGAGCGAGAGCCCCCACCCGAAGAAGACCAGACCGAGGCTGACGGCGCTGCCCAGGCCCAGCGGCACCAGCGCGAACGGCGTGTAGGCCAGCAGCACGAAGAAACCGATGTTGTAGAACAGGGCGGCGCCGGCGAGGATGCCCAGGCCCGGCCGGGCGAGCGCCCGGAACGGGGCGGACAGGCGGGTGGGCACGGGGCGCGGGCCCTCGGTCTTGAGGAGCACGACGATGGCGATGAAGCCCACGGCCATGAGGGTGGCGCTGCCGAAGAACGGTCCGCGCCAGCTGATGCTGCCCAGAAGCCCGCCCAGCAGCGGTCCGATCGCGATGCCGAGGCCCAGTGCGGCCTCGTAGAGGATGATCGCCGAGGAGGTCCCACCGGCCGCGGCGCCCACGATAGTGGCCAGCGCGGTGGAGATGAACAGGGCATTACCCAGGCCCCAGCCCGCGCGGAAACCGATGATCGACTCGACGTCCTGCGACAGCCCGGCCGCGAGGGCGAACAGCACGATCAGGGCCAGCCCGATCAGCAGGGTGCGTTTCGCGCCGATGCGGCTGGACAGCCAGCTGGTGAAGAACATGGCGATGCCGGTGATGAGCAGATAGCTCGTGAAGAGCATCTCGGTCTCGGTGGGCGTCGCGGCGAGGTCGGCCGCGATGGCCGGCAGGATCGGGTCGACGAGCCCGATGCCCATGAACGCGATGACACAGGCGAAGGCCACCGCCCAGACGGCCTTGGGCTGGTGCAGGATGCTGGCCGCCGCCGCGGTGGTGGCGGGGGGCCCAGCGGGCGCGGAGGACGAGGCGGAGGAAGACAAGGCCGACCAGGAGCGGCCGCTCATCGGGCGGTCTCCGTGGTCGTCGCGGTCGGACGGTGCGGCGCAGCCATCCGTTCGGTGGCCTCGACTCGCTCGCGCAGGATGGCGACCGCGCGTTCGAGGGTCTCGACGTCGGCGGCAGGCAGGTCGGTGAAGTAGGGCAGCAGCGCGGCGGCCAGCTCGGTGCGCCAGGCCACGAGGGCGGCCTCCCCCGCCGGGGTGCTGGCGATGAGGCTGACGCGGGCGTCGGCGGCGTCGCTGGTGCGCTCGATCCAGCCGCGGGCGACGAGGCTGCCGACGAGCTTGGTGGCGGTGGGCTGCGAGACGCGGCTGAGGTCGGCCAGTTCGCCCAGGCGGATCGGCCCGGCGGAGAGCAGCACGCTGAGGGTGCGCCACAGGGCGGGCGACTCGGTGCCGCGCGCGGCGCGGGCGGCCACGCGGGTCAGCCGGTGGTTGACGGAGACCAAGTCCCCGAGGATGTTGTGCAAATCAGAAGCCATCCCCTGATCATATACATAGCCAAGCTATATACATATATGACTCGCCCAAATACGCGAGTCGCGGCGCTGCTCTACTAGCGAAAATGGGCGACCTCGCAGCGATCGCCGAGGCCCACCCCGAGGGTCGCCCGATTCCGCCAGTGGGCACCCGGGTCGCACTAGCAAGAGTGGGCGAGCCTGGGAAGGTGAGCGGAGGGCTGTGCACAACTTCGGCGGCGCGAGCGCGAATGATGCACAGTCACTTCATGAACGCTCGAGCGCCTCTCCCGCCCGACCTGCCGACTCCGGCCTTCAGCGTGCGGCAGGCCGAGCGCGCGGGAGTGCCGGCCCACCGACTGCGGGCGGCCGATCTCAATACGGAGGTGGCCGGGGTGCGGTCCCTGCAGCACGACCTCTCGCTTGCACAGCGGTGCGCCCTCTTCCAGTTACGCCTGACAACATCGAGCTTCTTCAGCCACAGCACGGCCGCCCTGCTGCACGCGATCCCGGTGCCGTACCGGGTGGCGCACAGCCCCCTCGTGCACATCTCGGTCCCGGCTCCGCACCGCGCTCCGCACGCCGCCGGCCTTGCCGGTCACGCCCTGCAGGTACAACCCCACGAGCTGATGACGCTGCCCGACGGGTTGCGCGTGACCACGCCATTGCGCACCTGGTTCGACCTGGCCCACTCCCTAGGACTGCTCGATCTCGTGGCCGCAGGCGATGCGTTGATCCACTGGCGGCAGCCGATGGTTTCGGCCCTCGATCTCGCGGAGGCCCTGGGCCAACCGTTCAACCGGCGCATCCGTCGCAGACTGCGCCATGCCGGCGAACTCCTGAACGACAGGTCAGAGTCCCCGCCGGAGTCCATACTCCGAGCCCTGCTGATCCTCGCCGGCATCCCGGTGTCGGCGGCGAACCACGTGGTGACCGATCAATTCGGAGAATTCGTGGCCAGGACCGACCTCATTATCGACCGCTACCGGATCATCCTGGAGTACCAGGGCGACTATCACCGCACGACGCCGGGCCAGTGGCGCGCGGACATGTCGCGGCGGAGCAAACTTGAAGCGCAGGGGTGGCGGGTGATGGAATTGAATGCCGATGACCTCAAGGATCCGGCAGAGCTCGTCAGCCGCATCCATAGGCTCGCTCAGCTGCCGAGCCTCGAGCGCCCACTCCCGGGCCTGGGCCTCGGCGCAGAATCCTGACTCGCCGCAATCTGCTGGTGCGCCGTCTCCGCGACTAGCAAGAACGGGCGACCCCGGGGAAGCGCGTCGTTGAGTCGCCCGGTTCTGCCAGTGCGGAAGTGTCGCGACTAGCAAAAATGGGCGAGCCGGGAGGGGAAGCGAGGGGAGGGAGGGGTACGGAAACGGGCGCCGCATCCGTGTGGATGCGACGCCCGTTTCGCGAGTGTGCGGCTAAGCCGTTACACCTCAAGCAACAACCCCTTGCGGGGCGAGATTACTTGAGGGTGACGGTGGCGCCAGCGGCCTCGAGGGAAGCCTTTGCCTTCTCGGCAGCTTCCTTCGCAACGCCCTCGAGGACGGCCTTCGGCGCGCCATCGACAACGGCCTTGGCCTCGCCGAGGCCCAGGCTGGTGAGCTCGCGCACAACCTTGATGACCTGGATCTTCTTGTCGCCAACGGCGTCGAGGATGACGTCGAACGCGCTCTGCTCTTCGACCTCTTCGGCAGCGGCGGCGGGGCCAGCGGCTCCGGCGACGGCGACGGGGGCAGCGGCGGTGACCTCGAAGGTCTCCTCGAATGCCTTGACGAACTCGGAGAGCTCGATGAGGGTGAGGCCCTTGAACTGCTCGAGCAGCTCTTCAGTGGAAAGCTTTGCCATGATTTTTCTCCTATTAGTTTCTAAAGTTACTCACCGCGGTACAGGCAGATGCCTAGTTCGCGGACTCCTGCTTTTCACGCAGCGCGTCGATGGTGCGAACAGCCTTCGACAGCGGTGCGTTGAACAGATATGCGGCTCCGAACAGCGAGGCCTTGAAGGCGCCGGCAAGCTTGCCGAGCAGAACTTCACGGGACTCGAGGTCGGCGAGCTTGCCTACCTCTGCGGCGGTCAGGGGGTTACCGTCGAAGTAACCACCCTTGACAACCAGGAGAGGGTTTGCCTTGGTAAAGGCACGCAGGGTCTTCGCGACGGCGACAGGGTCACCGTGTACGAAAGCGATAGCGGACGGACCAACGAGCTCCTCGTCGAAAGACGTGATGCCGGCGTTGTTGGCCGCGATCTTGGTGAGCGTGTTCTTTACCACGGCGTACGTGGCGTCCTCACTGATGGACGTGCGCAGCTCCTTGAGCTTCGCAACAGTGAGTCCGCGGTACTCGGTGAGCAGAACGGCGGTCGAGCTCTGGAATTTCTCCTGCAGCTCGGCGACCGTTGCTTCCTTGTTCGCCATGGCGCTCCTCTAAATATTCATGTGCCGGTAGCCCGGGGCGCAGACATGAAAAAAGCCCCAGCGCAAGCGCCGGAGCTGAGGCCAGTTGGACTGGCTAACTTCGAACACCTGCGCGGGCCGTTCACGTGAATGAACCTTCGATCGCTTTTCCATTTCTGGGCAGCGACAACCGGCGGTCTTTGGCTGTTGCCCACACTACGGGACTCCCCCGGCTGAGCGCAAATCGAGCATCCGCCAGACGGATCCGTGAAAGTAGTTGACAGAAGTCCACTATCTATTTATAGTTGACATCTGTCAATTATTCAGCTGGAGATTCATGTCACGCCGTTCCCGCACCACCACATCCCCGAACCGGACCATATCGGCCGACGGTTCCATGTCCAAGCGCCAGGTGCTCGAAGCCCTGTCCGGTCTGCTGCTGGGCATGTTCGTCTCGATCCTGGCCGGCACCGTGGTGAGCACCTCGCTGCCGATCATCATCTCCGACCTCAAGGGTGATCAGTCCGCCTACACCTGGGTGATCACCGCGACCCTGCTGGCGACCACGGTGTCCACGCCCATCTGGGGCAAGTTCGCGGACCTGTTCAACCGCAAGCTGCTCATCCAGCTGGCCCTGGCCACCTTCGTGATCGGCTCGGCCCTGGCCGGCTTCTCTCAGGACACCGGCACCCTCATCGGCTTCCGCGTACTGCAGGGCCTCGGCGCCGGCGGCCTCGCCGCGCTCAGCCAGATCATCATGGCCGACATCATCAGCCCCCGCGACCGGGGCCGCTACGCCGGCCTGTTCGGCGGCGTCATGGCCCTCGGCACGGTCGGCGGCCCACTCCTCGGCGGCGTCGTGACGGATGCGTTCGGCTGGCGCTGGAACTTCTTCATCGCCCTGCCCATCGCCATCGTCGCCATCGTGCTTTTGCAGCGCACCCTGCACCTGCCGCCGCGGGTGAAGCGTGCTGTGAAGATCGACTACCTCGGCGCCGCACTCATCGCCGGCGGCGTCTCGCTGCTGATGATCTGGGTCACCCTGGCCGGCAACGACTTCGAGTGGGCATCCGTCACCTCGTTCATCATGGTCGCCGCCGCAGCGCTGCTGCTCATCGCCGCCGTGATCGTCGAGTTCAAGGTCGCCGAGCCGATCATCCCGCTCACCCTGTTCAAGAACCGCACCTTCACCCTCGCCACCGTCGCCAGCATCTCGGTCGGCGTGTCCATGTTCGGCACCTCGGTCTTCCTCAGCCAGTACATGCAGCTGGCCCGCGGCGCCACACCCACCCAGTCCGGGCTGCTGACCATCCCGATGATGGGCGGCCTGCTCATCTCGTCCACCCTGTTCGGCACCCTGATCAGCCGCACAGGCAAGTGGAAGTCGATCATGGTCTCCGGCTCGGTCCTCGTGGTCGCCGGCCTGCTGCTGCTTGGCACCCTGCAGTACGACACCAACCTGATCCTGGTGGGCATCTTCATGTTCGTCCTGGGCGCGGGCCTGGGCATGGTCATGCAGAACCTGGTCCTGGTGGTGCAGAACTCCATCGAGGTGAAGAACCTCGGTGTGGCCACCAGCGCCGTCACGTTCTTCCGCAGCCTCGGCGGAACCGTGGGCGTCTCGGTACTCGGCTCCGTGCTCGGCACCGTCGTCGCCCAGCACATCAAGGACGGCATCACCACGCTCGCCCCGGCCGACCAGGCCGTCGCCGCGCAAACCCTCGGTTCCGGTGTCATCCCCCACGTCAGCGACCTGCCGGCCGCCATCCGCGTGGTCGTCGAGTCGGCCTACGGCTCCGGCGTCGGCACGGTGTTCCTGCTCGGTGTGCCCCTGGCCGTGATCACCCTGGTGATGGTGGCGCTGATGCCCAACGCGTCGCTGGGCACCCAGACCGCGATCGCCCTGACCAAGGCCGAGGCGGCGACGAACACGAAGAACTCCCCCGAGAACCTCGAGGATGAGGACCTGCGCGAACTCGAGGGCGCCGAAGACATCCTGATCGAAGTCGGTGCGGCCACCGCCGGCCTCGCCCCGGTGGGCCTGGCCCACCCGACCGGCTCGATCCGCGTGCAGCCGGATGCCGACGGCCGGTCGGGAAACCCGGGAACGGGTCGCTAGGGTGATGCTCATGACCGAGAACGGTGAGCTCCCCCCGGCCGCCGAGCCCGGCGAGCCGGCCCTTCCCCACGGCAGCGAGCCCGACATCGCCGACGCGCTGGCCCAGGTCGAGGAGCAGATGATGCAACTCGCGGCCTATGTGCGAGGCGCGATGCGCCATACGGCCCTGCGCGTCGATCCGGCACTCCAGCCGTTCGGCCTCAAGATCCTGTGGATGCTGCGCCGCTGTGGCCCGACCCACGCCAGCGCGGTGGCCGAGGCGCTCGATGTGGACCGCAGCGTGATCAGCCGCCAGGCCCGGTTGCTCGAGGACCTCGGTCTGCTCGAACTCGCCGCGGACCCGGCCGACGGGCGCGCCAAGTACCTCGCGGCGACCCCGCTGGCGGTCGAGAAGATGGCGGCCGTGCCCGGCGGCAACAAAAGTCTCCTGCACGGCCGGCTGGCCGGCTGGCCCGAAGCCGACCTGCACAACTTCGCCCTGATGCTGAAACGGCTGAACTCGCCGGACGGCGCCGCGTAACCCGTTCAGGCGACCAGACGGCCGCGCCTCTCAGGCCAGGGGCAGGACCACCCTGAAGCTGGTGCGACCCGGCCTGCTGTCCACGGTGACCTCGCCGCGGTGCGCCAGCACAACGGCCTGCACGATCGCCAGGCCCAGGCCGGTGCTGCCCCCGGTGCCGCGGAACCTGGAGCTGTCGCCGCGGGCGAACCTCTCGAACAGGGTCGCCCGCAGGTTCTCCGGGATGCCGGGGCCGTTGTCGGTCACCGTCACCACGGCGTGCTCCCCCTCGACGCCCAGCACCACTTCCACCCGGGTGCCGGGGTCGGTGTGCACCCTGGCGTTGGCGAGCAGGTTCGCGAAGACCTGGTGCAGGCGCGGGCCGTCGCCGGCGGCCAGCACGGGTTCTTCGGGCAGGTCGAGGTCCCAGGTGTGGTCACGGCCGGCCGCATGGGCGTCGCTGACCACGTCGACGAGCAGCGTGGTCAGGTCCACAGGCTCCCGCTCGAGTTCGCGGCCCTCGTCCAGTCTGGCGAGCAGCAGCAGGTCCTCGACAAGCCCGGTCATTCGCACAGACTCCGACTCGATGCGGCCGAGGGCGTGGATGGCGTCTGGCGGCAGTTCCTGGCCGCTTCGGCGGGTGAGCTCGGAGTAGCCGCGGATCGACGCGAGCGGGGTGCGTAGCTCGTGGCTGGCATCCGCCACGAACTGGCGCACCTTGTTCTCGCTGGCCTGCCGGGTCTCCAGGGCGACGTCGACGTGGTCGAGCATGCGGTTGAGCGCGGAGCCCACCCGGCCGACCTCGGTGCGGGGGTCGGTGTCCGCCGCCGGCACCCGGTCGACCAGCAACACTTCGCCTCGGTCCAGCGGCAATTCGGAGACCCGGGTGGCGGTGGCGGTGACCCGCTGCAGCGGCCGCAGGGCCAGGCGCACTATGGCGGTGGCGAGGAAGGCCACCAGCACGATGCCGACCAGCGACACGATCGCGATGATGAGAGCGAGCTGGGTGGCCGTTCCGGTCACGCCGGCGACCGGCAGTCCCACCAAATACAGGGCGCCGGAGCGCGCCGTTTCGGCCAGGACCCGGTATTCGCCGACGTCGCCGCCGAGGTTCACGCTGAACGGAACGGCCGTGCCGCCTTCCTGCACGGCGGTGTCGAGTTCGGTGACGAGCTGAGTGACCTGGTCGTTACTCAACGCCACGACCGCACCGGTGTCATCGGTGTAGCCGGCCGTGACCGTGGCGCCGTCGTAGACCAGCGCCAGGGTGCCGGGCGGTTGGGAGGGCCCGTTCAGCACATCGTTGGCCGTTGCCGCGGGGAGGGTGAAATCACCGCTCGGCCGGCGGTCGAAGAACACCCTGGAGCGTTCGGCGGCGCTCGTGACCTGCTGGTCGAGGCCGTCCATCAGGCTGGCGCTGAGGATGGCCACGCTCACCACACCAATGACCAGGCTGACCAGGGCGAGGAGCCCCACCACCGCAACGACCAGCCGGCGGCGAAGCGTCCACGGCGCGCGACCGGTGCGGGTCGCGATGATCGGGACGTTCACCGCGGCTGGCCTTCGGGCCATCAGGCGATCTTCAGCATGTAACCGGCACCGCGCACGGTGTGGATCATCGGCTCGCGCCCGGCATCCACCTTCTTGCGCAGGTAGGAGATGTAGATCTCCACGACCGAGGACTTGCCGCCGAAGTCGTAGCTCCACACCCGGTCCAGGATCTGGGCCTTGCTGAGGACCCGGCGCGGGTTGCGCATCAGGAAGCGCAGCAGTTCGAACTCGGTGGCGGTCAGTTCGATCTGTTCGCCGGCGCGGAACACCTCGTAGCTGTCCTCGTCGAGGGTGAGGTCGCCCACGGTGATGCGGGGGTCGTTGGAGTCCGAGACGGCCATGGTTGAGCGGCGGATGAGTCCACGCAGTCTCGCGACGACCTCCTCCAGGCTGAACGGTTTGGTGACGTAGTCGTCGCCGCCGGCGGTGAGGCCCGCGATGCGGTCGTCGAGGGAGTCCTTGGCGGTGAGGAAGAGCACCGGCGTCTCATAGCCATCCGCCCGCACCCGCTGGAGAACCTGCAGGCCGTCGATGTCGGGCAGCATGATGTCGAGCACGATGGCGTCCGGCCGGAACTCGCGCGCCAGGGTGATGGCCGCCCGGCCTTCGCCGGCGGTGCGCACCTCCCAGCCCTCGTAGCGGAGGGCCATCGAGAGCAGATCGGTGAGGGTGGGCTCGTCGTCGACGACGAGGACCCGGATCGGGGAGCCGTCGGCCTTGCGAAGGCGGGGTCCGTGGGCCGGCTGCTCGGTGGTTCGTGTGCTCATGGATCGAAGTATCCATGCCTTTTCTATGAACGGGCTATGTGTCAGCCAGTGCCGCCCTGAGAAAACCCTCCCCGGTCGCATGCTGGGCAGATTCATAGGCAGGCCATGGTGCGGCCATAACCGGGGTCCTTAGCTTCAGAAACGAAAGGCGGGAACCTCCCTGCCACCGGAGTGGAGAATCGATGTTTGTCACCTATCTGCGACGAGAGCTGGCGGGTCGCCGTAAGCAGACCGCCATCGTCGCCATCGGCATGGCGCTCGCCATCGCCCTGGTCATTATCGTCAACGCCGTCTCGAGCGGGGTGCAGTTGGCCCAGTCCACCGTGCTGGCCTCGGTGTACGTCGTCGGCACCGACATCACCGTCAGCGAGACGCCGACGGCGCCCACCGAGGGCGAAGCGGGTGCCGGCCGCCCGCAGAATTTCGACTTCGGCGCGGATGACGGTGCCACTACCGACGGGACCACCACCGTCAGCCAGTCCAGGCTTTCCGTGGACCGCGGCACCACCGCCTTCGACGCCACGGCGCTGGACACCGTCAGCGGCATCGACACGGTCTCCGTCGCAGCCGCGACCCTGTCGCTGAGCAACACCACCTTCGACGGCGCCCTGCCGCAACGCTCCGACACCGGCACCGCGCCGAGCGGGGACGACGCCGAAGCCGGGGGCACAGCGCCCAGCGGCGGCCCCGACGGCGCCGGCGGCAGCTCGTTCAGCGTCGATTCCTTCACCGTGCTGGGCCTCGACCCGGCCGATGATGCGGTCGGACCGCTCTCGGCCGTGAGCCTGACCGACGGTCGCAGCCTGGAAAGCGCCGACGCCGGCAGCAACGTCGCCGTGCTCGACGCCGGCTACGCCACCACCGCTGAGCTCGTCGTGGGCGACACCGTCGCCATCGCGGGCACCGACTTCACAGTCGTCGGTCTGGTCACCGCCTCGTCGGCGGATGCCGCCACCGCGTCCAACGTCTACATCCCGCTCGACGTGGCCCAGACCCTGTCCGGCCTGACCGACCAGGTCACCGACATCTACGTGCAGGCGGCCTCGTCCACCGACATCGAACAGATCCAGGCCGACATCGAAACCGCCCTGCCGGATGCGACGGTGCAGACCCAGTCCGACCTCGCGTCGAGCGTGTCAGGGTCGCTCTCCAGCGCCTCCGACCTGGTCAAGAACCTCGGTCTCTGGTTGTCGCTCATCGTGCTGGCCGCCGCGTTCCTGATCGCCATCCTGTTCACGATCTCCGGTGTCACCCGGCGCACCCGCGAATTCGGCACCCTCAAGGCGATTGGCTGGTCGAACGGCCGGATCGTGCGCCAGGTGGCGGGCGAATCCCTGGTGCAGGGCCTGATCGGCGGGGTCGTCGGCATCGCGGTCGGCCTGGTCGGCATCCTGGTGATCAACCTCGTCGCCCCCACCCTCACCGCGGGCGCCGCCACCACCGACGCGGCAGCCGCCATGGGCGGTCCCGGCGGCGGCCGCGGATTCGGTCAGGCTGCGGTGGAAGCCACCACCTCCGACATCGTGCTGCAGGTGCCGGTGACCCTGTCGGTCATCCTCATCGCCGTCGGTCTCGCCGTGCTCGGCGGTCTGCTCGCCGGTGCCATCGGCGGCTGGCGTGCCTCGCGCCTGAGCCCCTCAGAAGCGCTGCGCAGCATCGCGTGATCCCCTCCGTCGACGACCTCCCAGAAGTGAGCTCCCATGTATGAACTGACCGATGTCACCAAGAAATACGACCAGGGCAAGCGCTCGGTCACGGCACTGAACAAGGTCACCCTGTCCATTCCGGATGGCCAGATGGTCGCCATCCAGGGTCCGACGGGTGGCGGCAAGTCCACGCTGCTGCAGATGCTCGGCGCCCTCGACCGGCCCACCGACGGCACCGTGGAGCTGGGCACATCCAATCTGTCCCAGCTCGGCCAGGGGCCGTTGGGCGAGATCCGGGCGCGTGAGATCGGCTTCGTGTTCCAGGGCTTCAACCTGATCCCCACCCTCACCGCGCAGGAGAACGTGGAGACCGCGCTCGCTCCGTTGGGGGTGCCCTCGGCCGAACGCACCGCCAGGGCCGCGGCAGCGCTCGAGTCCGTCGGGCTCGGCGAACGCGGCAGCCACCTGCCGGCCGAGCTCTCCGGCGGCCAGCAGCAACGCGTGGCGATCGCCCGTGCCCTGGTCAAGGAGCCGGCCGTGCTCTTGGCCGATGAACCGACCGGCAACCTGGACGAGCAGACCCGCGACGAGATCATGGATCTGCTCGAGGGGCTCTGGCGCGACCGCGGCCTCACCTTGATCGTGGTCACCCACGACAGTGCCGTGGCCAAGCGCGCCCAGCGACGTCTGGTCATCAGGAACGGCGTCCTGCGCGAGGTCGCCTGATCGCCCTGCTTTGTCTGTACGGGCACTGCATTGACGGGCACTGCATGTAGAGGGCACCCCGGACGAGTTCTCGTCCGGGGTGTTCCGTGTGGGGCCGCCGCCCGGTCCCTGGGTCTCCGGCCTGCCCCGACGGCGGCGGCGCCGCGGTGCGGCAGAATAGGCGGGTGCCCCACAACTTGCTCGCCCTGTTCGACATGGGCGAGGAGTCTGCCGAATTACTCGTGCAGCAGCCCCCGCTCCCGGTGCCGTCCGCGCATTCCCACTTGTCGCGCATCGTGGCCGATTCCACCGACCGGGTCGCCTGGCTGCGGGCTCGCAGCCAGGGCATCACCGCCACGGATGTTGCCAAGCTCGCCACCGAGAAATCGGTGCACACCGCGGCCAGGGAGAAGATCAACGGCAGCGGTTTCGGCGGCAACCCGTACACCGATCACGGCCGCGCCAGGGAGCCGGAGATCGCGGCTTGGGTGCTGGCGAACTACGGCATCGAACCGAGCACCAACCTGTTCCACGCGGCCGAGCAGCGTCGCCACCTGGCCACTCCCGACGGCTTGGGCAGTGCGGGCAACGGGGTATTCGAACTCGCCGAGATCAAGACCACCAGCAAGCCCTGGCGCAGCATCCCCCGCTCATACCTGCGTCAGATCTGGTGGCAGCAGTACGTGCTCGGCGCCGACCGCACCCTGCTGGTGTGGGAGGAACACGACAACTTCGTGCCGCGCTCCGCCGTCCCCGAGTGCCGGTGGATCGATCGGGATGATGACCAGATCAGCATCCTGGTGGGGTTCGCCGACCAGCTGATCGACCTGCTCAACCACCAGCGCGAACGTGAGCGCGCCGCCGGGCCGCCATCCTACGACTACGGTCGCTGAACCGCACGACCAGCGCTCTACCTCTTCTACTCGCGGTTCGGTGGCACAGAATAGACACATGCCCACTTCTTCGGATCTGCCCACGTCCATGCGCGCCCTCGTCATCGACCGCACCGGCGGTCCCGACGAATTGCACCTGGCCGAGCTGCCGCTGCCCGTCCCGGTGAGCGACGAACTCCTCGTGCGCGTGGTGGCCGCCGGCATCAACCCCATCGACTCCAAGACCAGGGCCGGCTCCGGCGCCGCCGCCGCGATCGGCGGCTACCCCACCGTGCTCGGCAACGACTTCAGCGGCGTGGTGGTGCGCGCCCCCTACGAGACCTTCCCGTTGCAGCCCGGCGACGCCGTGTACGGCATGGCCCGGCCGCCGCGCATCGCGGGCAGCTACGCCGAGTACCTGGTGGTGTCGAGCCTGTCTGTGGCCCGCAAGCCCGTCGCCGTGAGCCACATCGAGGCCGCCGGCATCCCTCTGGCGGCCATGACCGCCTGGGGCATGGTGACCCTCGCCGGCGCGGCACCCGGCCAGCGGATGCTCATCCACGCCGGCAGCGGCGGCGTCGGTCACTTCGCCGTGCAGTTCGCCCGGCACCTGGGCGCCCACGTCACCGCGACCGGCTCCACCGCCTCGGTGGAGTTTCTGCACCGCCTCGGCGTGCACGAGGTGATCGACTACAGCACCACCCGGTTCGAGGAGACCCTCTCGGATCTCGACAGCGTGATCGACCTGATCGGCAACGTGCACGACGCCACCGGAACCCGGTCGCTCGCGACGCTCCGGCCCGATGGCCTGCTCGTGAACGCCCCCACCGGCAGCTGGCCCACCATGCAGGCCGACGCTGCCGCCGTCGGGGTGCGCGCGACCGGCTACAAGGTCGCCGCTGACGCTCGGGTGCTCGACACCATCACGGCGCTGATCAACAACGGCAGCGTGCGGGTGAACATCGACTCGGTCTTCGACCTCGACGAGGGCGCCGCCGCTCACCGGGCCCTCGAGGGTGGACACACCCGCGGCAAGATCGTGCTGCGGGTCTCCGACGCCGACGAAAGCGCGGCCTGAACATGACCGGCGGTTCCGCTGCCTCCGGCCCGGCCTCTCCCAGCACGGCCTCGACCGGCACTCCCTCGACCGCCCCGGCCCCGGCCCATCCTGACGGGCCCTCGCTGGTCTGGTTGCGTGACGACCTACGACTGGGCGACAACCCCGCCCTCACCGCGGCGCTCGAACGCGGCCGGCCGATCGCCCTGGTCTACCTGCTCGACGAGGTCTCCCCCGGCATCCGCCCGCTCGGTGGTGCCGCCCGCTGGTGGCTTCACCAGAGCCTGGTCTCGCTCGCCGCCGACACCGCGGCGCTAGGCGGCCGTCTGGTGTTGCGCCGGGGCGCGGCCGAGTCCGTGATCGGCGAACTCGTCGAGGAGCTCGGCGCCGGTGCCGCGTTCTGGAACCGCCGGTATGGGGCTGCAGAGCGTGAGGTGGACACCCGCATCAAGACCAGCCTGACCGAGGCCGGCGTCGTGGCGCACAGTTTCGCCGGTTCGCTCTTATTCGAACCGTGGACCATCCGCACCGGAGGCGGCACGCCGTACACGGTGTTCACCCCGTTCTGGCGGGCGTGCACCGCCGGACCGCCGCCGCGGGCACCCTACCCGGCGCCGTCGGAGCTCACCGACGCCGCACCCGCTCTGCCCGGTGACGACCTCGCGTCGTGGGAGCTGCAGCCCAGCCACCCGGACTGGGCCGGCGGCCTGCGCGAGGCGTGGACGCCCGGTGAGGCCGCCGCCCATCAACTGCTGGCGGCCTTCCTCGACGAGTCCCTGCCGAAGTACGGCACCGAGCGCGACCTGCCCGCGCAGCAGGCCACCTCGAGGCTCTCGCCCTACCTCCGCTGGGGCGAGATCAGTCCGCACCAGATCTGGCACGCCACCGATATCGCTCGCCGCGGCCTCAGCGGCGCGGCCGCCACTAGCGCCACCCGGTTCCTCACTGAGGTGGGCTGGCGCGAGTTCGCCTACCACGTGCTCTTCCACGCGCCCGATCTGGCCACCGCCAACCTGCGCCCCGGCTTCGACGCGTTCCCCTGGCCGCCGCTCGATGAGGCCGCGCTCTCGGCCTGGCAGCGGGGACGCACCGGCTTCCGCCTGGTGGACGCGGGCATGCGCGAGTTGTGGCGCACCGGCAGCATGCACAACCGGGTGCGCATGGTCACGGCGTCGTTCCTGATCAAGAACCTGCTCATCGACTGGCGGGAGGGCGAGCAATGGTTCTGGGACACCCTCGTCGACGCCGACCCGGCCAGCAACCCGTTCGGCTGGCAGTGGGTGGCCGGTTCCGGGGCGGATGCGGCACCGTACTTCCGGGTGTTCAACCCCGAGCTGCAGGCGGCCAAGTTCGATCCCACCAACGAGTACGTGCGCCAGAACGTGCCAGAGTGGGGCACCCCGTCGTACCCGCAGCCCCTCGTCGACCTCGGCGAGACCCGCCGGGCCGCCCTCGCCGCCTACGAGCACGTAAAGGCCACCCGCCCGTCCTCCTAGCCCGCCTAGCCCGCGAACTGTGAGTTAAGCACCGTGTTTTCGTGATTTTGGGTGCTTTTCTCACGGTTCGCGGATGGGGTGAGACGGGGGGGTGCGCGGGCAGGGGCGGTGTCGGTGGTAGGTGAGACGATCTCAGGTATGAGCATCACTGTTGAGGCACCAACGCCGGCTCCGGACGATGACGACCACTCTCCGACGCCCAGCCTGGACGAACAGGTCCAGGCCGATCTGATCCGCTACACCGAACTCATCGCGGCCCAGGACCGCCTGATCGCCAGGGCCCAGGCCCGCCGCATCGAACATCTCGTGGACATGCAGGACTGGAGCGAACAGCCCCAGGTCGCGTCCCGGCTGCACGGCAACCCGGAGAACATCCGCCTCGCCGACCACAACGCGGCCACGATGACGGCGGACCAGGCCCGCGCGGCCGCGCACAACCGGTGGGACGACCACGACGTCGCCCGGCGGACCATCGTGAGCGAAACCGCGTGCCTGACCCGGGTGGCCGAACGCACCATCGACCGGCAACTCGACGAGGCCCGGAACCTCTGCGGCTTCGCCCCGGCCACGTTCGAGGCCTTCGCGGCCGGACAGATCAGCTACCGGCACGCCACCACCCTGCTCGACCAACTGCGCTCACTCCCCACGGACCACCAAGCCGGGTTTGAAGAACGGATACTCCCGGAGGCCAAGCGACTCCCGGTGGGCCGGTTCCGCGACAAAGCCCGCCGGCTCCGGGAGCGGCTGCACCCGGAGTCCATCGTGACCCGCACCACCAACGCCCTGGCCGAGAGGCACACCCGGTGGGAGGCAGCCCCGGATGGGATGGGCTGGTTGCACTGGTACGGCACCGCCCACGACACCAAAGCCGCCTACACCCGGATCAACACCATGGCCGTGAAACTGAAAAAACTCGGCGACCCCACCCGGGCCGGCGACGCGGCCGGGGAAGCCGGCGGGCGGGCAGGCGCGGACGCGAGCGCGGGGACAGGCACCGAGGACGACGCGGCAGCCGGTGCGGGCTCCAACTCGCGCCTGGCTGAGGACGAGGAGCAGCACAAGCGCACCCTGGACCAACTCCGCGCCGACATCACCCGGGCCCTCCTGCTGGACGGCATCACCCCCGACGGGATGGGCGCCGGGATCCGCGGCACGGTCATGATCACCGTGCCCGTGCTCACCCTGCTCGGCCTGGACGAGGAACCCGCCACCCTCGAAGGCTACGGCCCGATCTCCCCCGAGATGGCCCGACAGATCGCCGGACACGCCCCCAGCTTCACCCGACTACTCACCCACCCCGAAACCGGAGTCGTACTCTCCCTGGGCAAAACCCAACACAAGAACACCACAGCCATGAAGAAATGGCTGAGGGTGCGCGACGAAACCTGCCGATTCCCCGGCTGCTCCCGGCCCGCGGTCACCAGCGACATCGACCACACCCACGACTGGGCCGACGGCGGCAACACCGACTGCGACAACCTCGCCCATCTCTGCGAACCCCACCACCGACTCAAACACCTCACCCACTGGCGAGTCACTCAACAACCCGGCGGGATCCTGCTCTGGACCTCCCCAGGCAAACGCAGCTACCGCACCGACCCCGCCAACCCCATGGGACCACCCCAGCCACACGCCCCGGTGGTGGGGCCGAAAACCCGGAAACGACCCCCGGAGGATAGCTACCTGATGCCTCCCCGGCACCGGCCAACCCGGACACCCACACCACCGGTCCCCGACAACCCGCCGTTCTAGCCACACGCAGGCAGGTCACGAGATCTACTTCGTACAGGCTCAGCACAAGCACTTCGACAGGCTCAGCACAAGCACTTCGACAAGCTCAGCACAAGCACTTCGACAAGCTCAGCACAAGCACTTCGACAGGCTCAGCACAAGCACGTCGACAGGCTCGACCAACGAGAGGGGCACACAGGTAGACAACTGACGCGGTCCACGTCGACACCCTCAGCACAGTCGAGAGGGTTGAGCGACGAAAAGGTGCGACACGCAGCTTTCGAATCGCTAGAGGGCGCGCTCCAGCACGTAGTCGTCTTCGTAACGCTCGCCCACCAGGAAGCGTTTGATGCCCACCTGTTCGAAGCCGTGCTTGCCATAGAAGCGGAGCGCTCGCACGTTCTCCTGGTTCACCCCAAGCCAGGAGCCCGCCACCCCACGCTCCCGCGCGGCATCGAGCGTGGCCGCCATCAGGGCGGCGGCCGTGCCACTTCCGTGCGACTCGGCGCGTACGTAGCACTTGCTGAGTTCGGCGGTCGGGCGAATACGAATCGTGGCCGCGGCATCCGCGTCGTGGGGTTCGCCGAAGACCAGCATCGTGTAGCCCAGCAGGAGTCCGCGTGGTTCCTCTCCGCCGACGGCCTCGGCAACGAGTAGCAGTCGGTCGGGGTCGGCGAGGAAGGTCTCGAAGTTGGCCGGCGCGAGCACACGGGTAAGGAACGCGGCGATGGCGTCGGCGCTGGTATGCGGAGGGCAGGCGAGCGCGAAGGTGGCGGCCGCAAGCTCGGCGAGCGCCGCGGCCTCATCGGGTCGGGCCAGGCGTATGCGCAGCCCGGCGGCGGGCCGGGTCGGCGCGGAGCCGGTCGGTGCGGAGCCGGTCGGTGCGGAGCCGGTCGGTGCGGGGTCTATCGGCCTAGAGTCTGTCGGCGTCGTCTCGGTCACTATCCCAGCTTCACATTCCCGCGTCGGGCGCGCAAACGGCCCCGTCGGGGTGCCGACGGGGCCGATTGTCTGTGCCGAACGCCTACAGGTAGCGGGCGTATGCGGCGACGGTGAGAAAGGTCGGGAAATCGGCCTCGAGCGCCGAGGACCGGAACACCTCGAGGGCGTCGTCGAACCGGTTTCCGGCTGTGCGCGGCAGTGCCGCCATCTCCTCGGCGACCAACCCGGCCACCCACTCCGCGTCGATCCGGCGGCCATCGTCGAGCGCCGAATTGTCGTGGATCCACTGCCAGATCTGGGAGCGAGAGATCTCCGCCGTCGCGGCGTCCTCCATCAGGTTGTCGATGGCCGCCGCGCCCACGCCACGCAGCCAGGACTCGATGTAGCAAAGCGCGATACGCACGTTGTCGCGCACCCCGGCCTCGGTGATCTGGCCGCCGGCCGACGCCACATCCAGCAGGTCCGCAGCGGTGACGTGCACCTCGTCCCGCGTGCGGTCCAGCTGGTTGGGCCGGTCGCCGAGCACGGCATCGAACTCGGCCCTGGCGGTGGGGATGAGGTCCGGATGCGCCACCCAGGTGCCGTCGAAGCCGTCGCCGGCCTCCCGGCGTTTGTCGGCGGCAACCTGTTCCAGCGCTCGCTCGGTCACGGCGGGGTCGCGCCGGTTGGGGATGAAGGCGCTCATGCCACCGATCGCGTACGCGCCCCGTCGGTGACAGGTGGCCACGAGCAGCTCGGTGTACGACCGCATGAACGGCACCGTCATGGTGATCTCCCGACGGTCGGGCAGCACGAACCGGCGGCCCCTGGCGCGGAAGGTCTTGATGATGCTGAAGATGTAGTCCCAGCGGCCGGCGTTCAGGCCCGCGCAGTGGTCGCGCAGTTCGTAGAGGATCTCGTCCATTTCGAACGCGGCCTGGATGGTCTCGATCAGCACCGTGGCGCGGATGGTGCCGTGCCCGAGGTTCAGGTGGTCTTCGCTGTGGCTGAAGATGTCGTTCCACAGTCGCGCTTCGAGGTGGCTCTCCAGCTTGGGCAGGTAGAAGTACGGGCCGCTGCCGTTCTCAATCAGCTTCTGCGCGTTGTGGAACGCGTAGAGGCCGAAGTCCACCAGGCTGCCGGAGGCCGGCATCCGTCGGTTGGCCCGGTCGACGAAGGTGAGGTTCTTCTCCACCAGGTGCCAACCGCGCGGCCGCATGACAATTGTCGGCGTGGACCCGGGGGTCGCACCATCCTGCCGGTCGGACGGGGCGCCGGTGACCCGGTACGCCTTGCCGTCAGGGCCGTCATACGACAGGGTGCCGCGCACGGCATCGATCAGGGTGAGCTGGCCCTCGATCACGTTGGCCCAGGTGGGGCTGGTGGCGTCCTCCTGGTCGGCCAGCCACACCGCCGCACCGGAGTTCAGGGCGTTGATGGCCATCTTGCGGTCGGTCGGGCCGGTGATCTCCACCCGGCGGTTCTGAAGGCCCGGCCCCGGCCCGGCCACCCGCCAGGAGGGATCGTCCCGGATATGCGCGGTCTCGGGCAGGAACCGGGGGTCCCGGCCGTTGGCGGCATCCACCCGGGTCTGCAGCCGGGCGGCCAGCAGGTCGTGCCGGGTGCCGGCGAACCTGTCGTGCAATTCGGCGAGGAACTCGAGGGCCGCCGGCGTGAGGACCTCGTCGTAACGGTCGCCGAGAGTTCCGGTGACCTCGAGGTGGGGGTGGATGGTGGCGAAGCTGCCGGTGCTGGTCTCGCCGAAGGCTCGGGCCGGGCGTGGAGCGCTGGCGACCCGCGTCCCGGTGGCAGGGGTTGTTCCGGTGGTCGAGCTTGTCCCGGTGGTCGAGCTTGTCCCGGTGGTCGAGCTTGTCCCGGTGGTCGAGCTTGTCGAGACCCGTCGAGCGGCACTCGGCGGAGCTGCGGACAGCGGTGATGTTGTCATGATCGTGTTCTCCTTGGAAGCGATACGAATGTCTGTGCTGGTGACAGGGCGAGGCCGGTTAGAACTGCTCGGCCTCGGTGGATCCGGCCAGCGCGAGGGTGGCGCTGGTGGGGTTGAGCGCGGTGGCGATCCGATCGAAGTAGCCGGTGCCCACCTCCCGCTGGTGGCGGGTGGCGGTGTAGCCGTCGACCTCCGAGGCGAATTCGGCCTCCTGCAGGTCGACGTATGCGCTCATCTGACGCTCGGAGTAGTCCTTGGCCAGGGTGAACATGGAGTGGTTGAGGGCGTGGAAGCCGGCCAGCGTGATGAACTGGAAGGCGTAACCGCAGGCGGCGAGCTCTTTCTGGAACACCGCGATCTGCTCGTCGTTGAGGTGGGATTTCCAGTTGAACGACGGAGAGCAGTTGTAGGCGAGTTTTTTGCCGGGGAACTGGGCATGGATCTCCGTGGCGAAGCGCTGGGCGAGTGCGAGGTCGGGCTCGCTGCTCTCCACCCAGAGCAGGTCGGCGTAGGGCGCGTAGGCCAAGCCGCGGGCGATGACCACATCGGGTCCGTTCGCGGTGTCGTAGAACCCCTCGGCGGTTCGGGAACCGGTGAGGAATTCCTGGTCACGCTCGTCGATGTCGCTCGTGATGAGGGTGGCGGCGAGCGAATCGGTGCGCGCGATGATGATGGTGGGCACACCCGCGACATCCGCCGCCAGCCGGGCCGCGTTGAGGGTGCGGATGTGCTGACCGGTGGGCACGAGCACCTTGCCGCCCATGTGGCCGCACTTCTTCTCGCTGGCCAGCTGGTCCTCCCAGTGCACGCCGGCCGCCCCGGCCTCGATCATCGACGCCATCAGCTCGTAGGCGTTCAGCGGTCCGCCGAAGCCGGCCTCGGCGTCGGCGACGATGGGCGCCATCCAGTCGATGCCGGTGCCGTTGTCAGTGGCGTCGGATGCTGCCGCTTCCGATCCTTCGATCTGGCCGGCCCGCAGCAGCGCGTTGTTGATGCGCCGAACGACGGCGGGCACTGAGTTCGCCGGGTACAGCGACTGGTCGGGGTAGGTCTGGCCGGACAGGTTGGCGTCGGCCGCGACCTGCCAACCCGAAAGGTAAATGGCCTTGAGCCCGGCGCGAACCTGCTGCACGGCCTGGTTGCCGGTGAGGGCGCCGAGCGCGGCGACCCACTCCGGGTTCTCCGGGGTGCCGTTCTGGTGGATGAGCTCCCAGAGCTTCTCGGCGCCGCGTCGAGCCAGGGTGCGCTCTTCCCGAACCGCACCGCGCAGCGCGATGACGTCCTCGGCGGTGTAGTCGCGACGCACGCCCTCCCAGCGCGGGTCGGCGGCCCACTCCAGGGCGAGTTCTGCGGCCGTCTGAGTCTGGTCGCCGGGCCGGGCTCCGGATGCGGGGGTGCCTGATGCGTTGGGGCCGGATGCGGTGGGGTGCGTCATGGTGTTCTCCTCGGTCTGCGTCATTGCGGATCGTGCGGGGCGGATCTGGTGCGTGCACCCACTCTGCGGCGCGCCATCGCCCGCATCCCCGGCTCGTTCCGAAGAAGAATTCCTGTTCTTCCGGTTGTGTGAACAATCGCCGCATGTGACCATGAGCACATGGTCACCGTCGATCCCAGCTTTTCGTCCCCCGCCGCACCCACCCGACCGGCGCCTGCCCCGATCAGGCCCTCCGGCGCCGCCGACCCGGGCGAAACCGGCCTCGACGCCCTCACCCTGGGTCGTCGCATCCGGGACCGGCGGCATCGGCTCGGACTCACCCTCGACACCCTCGCCGCGGCCGTCGACCGGGCACCCTCGCAGATTTCGATGATCGAAAACGGCAAACGCGAACCGCGCCTGTCGATGCTGCGACTGATCGCCGCGGCGCTGGACACCTCAGTCGACGAGCTACTGCGCACCGATGCGCCCAGCCCCCGGGCGGCGCTGGAGATCGCCGTCGAACGGGCTCAACGCGGGCCGGTCTTCACGGCCCTCGGGCTGCCCCGGTTCCGGGTCGGCCCCGGCCAACCCGACGAGACCCTGCAGACCATCCTCACCCTGCACAACGAGATCGAACGGCTGCACCGGGAACGCGCGGCCACCCCGGAGGAGGCCCGGCGCGCCAACGCCCAGCTGCGCGCCGAGATGCGCGAGCGGGACAACTACTTCCCCGACCTCGAGGCGCAGGCGCTTGAGCTGCTCACGGCCGTCGGTCATTCCGGCGGCCCGGTCTCGCACCAGGTGGTCGCCGACATGGCCGCCCACCTCGGCTTCTCCCTGCACTACGTGGGTGACCTGCCGCACTCCACTCGGTCGGTGACCGACAAGCGCAACGGACGAATTTACTTGCCCACCGAGCAGTCAGCGTCCCGCGACAGTCGCTCCCCGATCCTCCAGGCCTTCGCCAGCCACCTCTGCGGGCACTCGGAGCCGGAAAGTTACGCCGACTTTCTGCGACAGCGGGTGGAGACCAACTACCTGACCGCCGCCATCCTGTTGCCCGAAACCGACACCCTGCGCCTCTTGAACGACGCCAAAGCCGCCCGCCGGATCTCGCTCGAAGACCTGAGGGATGCCTTCTCGGTGTCTTACGAGACCGCCGCGCACCGCTTCACCAACCTGGCCACGGCCAGGCTGGGCATCCCGGTGCACTTCATGAAAGTGCACGAGTCCGGCACCATCATCAAGGCCTACGAGAACGACGACGTGCAGTTCCCCAGCGACGCCCTCGGCGCCGTGGAGGGCTCCACGGTCTGTCGCAGCTGGACCGCCCGCACGGTCTTCGATGTGCCCGACCGGTTCAGCCCCTGGTACCAGTACACCGACACGCCGTCCGGCACCTTCTGGTGCACCTCACGCATCGAGAAGGCCAAGGAAGGCGACTACTCGGTGAGCGTCGGCGTGCCGTTCACCCACGTCAACTGGTTCCGCGGCCGGGAGACCACCAACCGTGCGGTGTCCAGCTGCCCGGATGAATCCTGCTGCCGGCGGGCACCCGATACCCTCTCCGGCCGGTGGGAAGGCCAATCCTGGCCGGTTGCCCGCACCCCCACGAGCCTGCTCGCCGCCCTGCCAACGGGCACCTTTCCCGGCGTCGACCCCACCGAGGTCTACGAGTTCCTCGAGGCGCACTCCCCCGCCTGACTGCCACGCCTCCCGCCGTGGCTCGCCCATTTCGGCTAGTCGTTGCCACTGTCGCACTAGCGATTCCGGGCAAGTCGCCCAAGCGTGCCGCGAGACTCGCCCGGTTTTGCTAGTTGGGCGGCGCGCGTATTAGCAGAATCGGGCGAATCAGGACTCGCAGGGCGGGCGGCTCGGGACGGCGGGCGCGCCGCGCGGGCGGGCGGCTCGGGCGGGCGCGCCGCGCGGGCGGGCGGGCGGGCGGCGGAGGCTCGGGCGGGGTCAGACCGAGGCTCAGGCGGGGTCAGGCCGGAGCTCGGGTCAGGCGGAGGCTCGGGCCAGGTCGGGCAGGCGGTGCAGGGCGTCGACGAGCGGGCCGAGCTCCGGCTCCTCCTCGGCGGCGGACAGAGCGCCGGCGAGCGCGTCGTCGTAGACCGGGCGGGCCCGGGCCAGCAGGGCCTTGCCGGTCTCGGTGAGCTCGGTATAGATGCCCCGACGGTCGTCGGCGCAGAGGATGCGGGTGAGCAGCGCCCGGTCCTCCAACCGGTTCACCAGGCGGGTCGTCGCACTGCTCGACAGCGCCGCGGCACGCGCGAGCTGCTGCATCCGCATGTGCCAGCCGTGCTGGCGGCTGAGGGCATCCAGAACAGTGAACTCCACCACCGAGAGGTCGAAGCCGGCCTGCAGGGCGCGCTCCAGCACGGTCTCGATGCGGCCGTGCAGGGCGGCGAGCGTGCGCCAGCCCTGCGCCCGGACCTCGACGGCGTCGTCTTCGATGCTCATCCGTGCTGCTCCCTCGACCTGACTCCAGCTACAAACGCAAGTACAACGCGCTTGCAACTACCAGTCTAGGCAGCCCGGCCGCCGCAGCCCAGCCGACTCTCACGACTCCCGGGTGATCTCCACCTTCACGAACAGCTGTGACCCGCCCGACCCGGCGTAGACACCGCGCAGCGGGGCGATGTCGTTGTAGTCCCGGCCGCGACCCACTCCCACGTGCCGGTCGCCGATGTCGATCAGGTTTGTGGGATCGTAGCCGCGCCAATCTCCGCAGAACCACTCCACCCAGGCATGCGACTCCCCGGTGACGGTCTCCCCGATCGCAGCCTGGGGCTTGGGGTGCAGGTAGCCGGACACGTAGCGGGCCGGGATACCGACCGAGCGAAGCGCCCCGAGGGCCACGTGGGTGATGTCCTGACAGACTCCGCGCTTGTCGGACCAGGCCTCGCGGGCATTGGTCTTCACACCGGTGACCCCCTGCACGTAGGCAATGTTCTCGCCCACGAACCGGCAGATCGCCAGCGCCGCGTCACACGGGTCCAGCCGGCCGGCGATTTCGGCGGCGCTGGCCACCACATCCTCCGGCGGCTCGGTGAGAGGCGTCTGCCAGGACTGTTCGACCGACGAGGTCGACCTGGCCACCAGCGCCGCCAGGTCGCCCCAAGGCATCGGATGCAGCGGGTGCTCCCGTGGCGACACCTCCACCAGGCTGTTGGCGGTGAGGGTGAGCTCGGCATGCGGGGTGAGCACCTCGAACGACGACACCCGGGTGCCCCAGTAGTCCACGTAGTTGTGGTTGCTCGACACCGGGCTGATGTCCAGGTTGGAGTACAACACGAATTGGTCCGGCGACGTGCCAGGCAGCATCCGCGCCTCGTTGTACGACGTCGCGACCTCACCGTTGTACCGGTAACCGGTGGTGTGCCGGATGCGCAGGCGCTTCACGATGCCTCTCCCGTCCAGGTGGGCACAGCGCTGGTCGGGAAGTACCGTTGCCCGATCGACTCCGACGCGGTGCTGGTGGCGTCCTGCACCATGTCCATGTGCCCAGGCAGGTCGTTCAGGATCTCCATGATCGGCCGGTATTCCAACTGGCTGCGGATCTGGCCGAGCACCCGCTGGGACGACTCGGAGACGCCTAACCGGTCGGTGCGCGGTTCCAACTCCTGCAGGCACTGCTCCGCCCGCGAGATCGAGAAGACGATCGACCGCGGGAACAGCCGGTCAAGCAGCAGGAATTCGGCAGCGTTCCGGGCCGAGGGCACCCCACGGTAGGTGCGCAGATACGACTCGTACGCCCCGCAAGAGCGCAGGATGGTCGTCCAGGACGGCCCGCTGTTCTCGGTCAGCGACCGGGTGGCCAGCAGCCGCGCGGTCATGTCGGCCTGTTCGAGGCTGCGGCCCAGAGTGAAGAAGTGCCAGGCGTCGTCCCGGCTGGCGCTGGACTCGACGATGCCCACGGCCAGGGCCGCGCGTTCGCGCACCCAGCCGAAGAAGTCGTGCGTCTTGGCGCTGGCGATGTTCTTAGGCATCTTCGTGTACGTGGTGTTCAGGCACTCCCACAGTTCGGTCGACACGATCTCCCTGGCCCGCCGGGCGTTCTCCCTGGCGGCGCCGAGCGAGTACGCGATCGAGGCCGGATGCGTGCGGTCCGCCGCCAGGGTCGCGAGCACGTCCTTGCGGGTCAGCTCACGGTCGGGCGGTACCGAGCTGCCCATCAGGTGCAGCAGGGACCGGCAGGCCAGGTTTTCTTCGATCCACGGGTCCTCCAACAGCAGCTGCAGGTGCACGTCCAGGATGCGGGCCGTGCCGTCGCTGCGTTCGATGTAACGGCCGATCCAGAACAGGCTCTCGGCGATGCGGCTCAGCATTCGAGGATCCTTCCGGCTGGAGTGATGGCGTGTTGCTGTTGCTGTTGCTGTTGCTGTTCTTGATCCTGGTCGCCTCCCGGCGGGGTGTCCTGCGGGGAATGGTCGACGACCCGGGTCGGGATGACCGAGATGGACTGGGTGTTTGCGGCCTGGTCGTTGACGAGACCTTGGATGTTGCGGGCCGAGCCGCCACCGGTGTTGAAGTCGGGCTCGAGCCCGATCACCCAGGTGTCCTTCGAGCCGCCGCCCTGGCTGGAGTTCACCACGAGCTCACCCTCAGGCAGGGCCACCCGAGTGAGCCCGCCGGGCAGCACCCAGACATCCGACCCGTCGTTCACGGCGAACGGACGGAGGTCCGCGTGCCGGGGACGCATCCCGTCGTCGACGAGGGTGGGGATGGTCGACAGCTGCACCACCGGCTGGGCGATCCAGCCGCGCGGATCCGCGAGCAGCCGTTGCCGCAGGGTCTCCAGCTCCGTCTTGGACGCCGCCGGCCCCACCACGAGGCCCTTGCCGCCGGAGCCGTCGACGGGCTTGACCACGAGTTCGTCGAGCCTGTCGAGCACCTCCTCCAGCGCGAGCGGGTCTTCGAGCCGCCAGGTGTCCACGTTGGGGATGATCGCATCCTCGCCGAGGTAGTACTTGATCAGCTCGGGCAGGTAGGTGTAGACCAACTTGTCGTCGGCGACGCCGTTGCCCACAGCGTTGGCGATGGTCACGTTGCCCAGGCGTGCGGCCATCAGGATGCCCGGCGAGCCCAACTGCGAATCGGCGCGGAACTGCAGGGGGTCCAGGAACTCGTCGTCGACCCTGCGGTAGATCACGTCGACCCTTGTGGGACCGGCGGTGGTGCGCATCCAGACCCGGCCGCCGGAGCAGAACAGGTCGCGGCCCTCGACGAGCTCCACCCCCATCAGCCGGGCCAGCAGGGTGTGCTCGAAGTAGGCGGAGTTGAAGACGCCGGGGGTGAGCACCACGATGTTGGGGTCGTCGACGCCGGCCGGGGCCGAGGCGCGCAGGGCCTGCAACAGCTTGTTGGGGTAGTCGCCCACCGGGCGCACCCGCATCGAGACGAACAGTTCGGGCAGGGTCTGCGCCATCACGCGCCGATTGGAGATGACGTAGCTGACCCCGCTGGGCACGCGCACGTTGTCTTCGAGCACCCGCCAGGCGCCCACCTCGTCTCGGATCAGGTCGATGCCGGACACCTGGATCCGCACGTTGTTCGCCGACGTGATCCCAGCCGCCTGACGGTGGAAGTGCTTGGACGACGTGATCAGGCCGGCCGGAATGACTCCGTCCCGCACCGCTGCCTGCGGGCCATAGATGTCGGCGAGGAAGGCCTCCAGCGCGAGGACCCGCTGCTTGATGCCGGCCTCTACGTTCACCCATTCCGGCTGCTCGATCACCCGGGGCACGGCGTCGAGCGGAAACGGCCGCTCCTCGCCGGCGAAGTCGAACGTCACCCCCTGGGCCAGGTAGGAGCTGGCCAGGGCGTCGGTGCGCCCCCGCAGTTCCTCCTGGGTCATACGGGCGAGCGCGTTGTACACATCCTTGTAGGCCGCCCGGGTTTCCGTGGGCGAGAGCGACGACGGATCCGGGAACATCTCGTCCCAGGCCGACGTTGCGCCTCGCTCGCGGGGCGGTGCGGAGGTAGCGCCATAGCCGCTGAAGAGGTCAACCATGACTGGATGTTAGTCGCCCGGTGTTGCCGGTTTGTTTCCTGCTTGCGGCGCGTCCGGTCGGTCGTCCGGGGTGCCCCACCGAGCACCGGACCGACCGATTTGTCGTCGCCACCATGCAATATGCATGCACGATCAGGTAATTGACTGCGTCGCGCCCGGCAGATCTGCCAAAATCGGTGACACACTGCGGCTTTATTGCATACAGTTAGCACAAGTCCGATTCTGCCGCACACGTCAGTTCACGTTCGGCCGCACCAACAAGATCCGAGCACTCATGCGCGCTGTTGTATGGCCCCGATGGTTGGGGCTGCTGGTCCTGCTGTCCCTGGTGGTCTCCCCAGTGGTTATCACGTGGTCGCTGGCCGGACCTGACACCGCGTTGCTGCGCTCACTTTCGGAGCGGCTGCCGTTTGCCGCCGGCACCGTCGTTGCACCGATCCTGTCCGGTCTCCTGGGCGTCGGTTTAGGCCTCCTGGTCCCGCGGCGCCACGGCTGGGCCGACCAGCGGTTTCGTGCCCTGATTCTTGCCGGGGGCGCCGTGTGCCTGCTCTGGTTGACGCTCGTGAGTGTCTTCTGGTTTGCGGTGCAGGGTGAGATCCTGCCGTTCCTGGCCGATGAGGCGTCTGCCGGCGCCGGCCTGGACACCCTGAACACCCTGCTCATTCCGGCCACCATCGCGATGTTCGGCGGCGCTGTCGCCGTCGCCGTTCACGTCCGGGCGGCGACGCTGATCATGGCCGCCGAGGGACACGTGCAAACCTCCCGCAGCCGGGGGCTGCCCACCACCTGGCCGGTCGTTCGCCGGGTGCTCCACCGCACACTACCCGCAGTCGTGGCCATCCAACTCGTCGAATTCCTTGTGTTCTACGGTGGCTCACTGACTGTTCAGGGCGCATTCGCCGCACCGCTCCCGGCCACCGACCTGCCCCGGCTGCTCCCCACCGAAAGCCTGCCCATAGTACTCGGGAGCATCCTGCTCGGCACCGTCGGCTTCGTGATGGCTGCCCTCGCCCTCGCAACAAGCACCCCTCCGCCCATGGTCGACACGCGGCTGCGGACTTCGGCCCAGGACGGCGGGCTCGCCGCCCTGCTCGCCCCACCTGGACTCTCCTCAGCGCTGCCCAGCGCTCCCCAGCCCAGCGCTCCCCAGCCCAGCCCCACCCAGCCCAGCCCCACCACGCCGGCCCTAGCCTCCATAGGTTTCCGGGCCGCCGATTTCCTCGACATCCGCGATCTGCGCACGCACTCGACCGGGGAAGGGGCGCAGCGGGAGCCGCTGGGCGGCGTCAGCCTCACGCTGCCGCGTGGGCAGACCCTTGCGGTCATCGGCGACGACCCTGACGGCACCTCGTTGCTTTGTCAGTCCATCTCGGGGATGCAGCAGCTGAGGCACGCAGCCATGTCCGGGTCGATCCTGTTCGACGGTATCGAGCTCGTTGGGCTGCCTGAGCGGGACTTCCGGCACCTGCGGGGGCGGCGCATCGGGTTCCTGACCGCGCCGGCCGCCGACCGCCTCGACCCGAACGTTCGCATCGGTCGGCACCTCGTGACGCTGGTCACCCGCCAGACCGAAACGCCCCGTTCCCTAGCAGCCTCGGTTGTTCTGGCGCTGCTCGTCCGGGTCGGCGTTGACGACGCGGAGAGGGTGTTCGCGGCCTACCCCGGTGAGACGCCGGCGGTGACCTGCCAGCGAGTGCTGCTCGCCGGCGCGCTGGTCGGCGGGCCGCAACTGGTCGTCGCTGACGATCCCACCAGGGGCTTCTCTGCCGGTGACGAGGCGGAATTCCTGGACCTGCTGCGCTCGCTGCAACAGGAGCGCGGCTTCACCCTCATCGCTGTGTCTTCGAGGGTGGAGATCGCCGTACGATGCGACCGGGTCGCGATCATGAGCGACGGCGCGATCGTCGAGTATGCCTCGGTTCCGGAGCTGCTGACCGCCCCTCAGCATCCGCACACCCAGCGGCTGGTCGCGCGGGGCGCGCCGGGATCCAACGGCCCCTGACGCTCACTGTCGAACCCCGGTTCGAGCCAGACCGCGCGATTCGCGCGTCGGTCAGGCTTCGCTGACGGCGTTGCGGGCGCCGAGGATGTGCGATCGCATGGCCGCTTCGGCCCAAATGCTGTCGCGCGTGCGCAAGGCCGTGAGGATATCGCGGTGCTGGTGGTTGCTCCGCGAGCGGTACAGCGCACCGTGCGCGCGGAAGGCGGCCTCCATCAACGGCACCCGGGCAACTGAGGTGGTGAGGGCCGTCAGTTGCGGGCTGCGGGAGGCGGTGACCACGATGCGATGGAACTCGGCGTTAAGCCTGCCCAGCTCGGCGACTCCGAGGTCGTCGTCGGCCGTCACCAGGGGTTCCATGGCGTC
This sequence comes from Cryobacterium sp. SO1, assembly GCF_004210215.2. NCBI lineage: Bacteria > Bacillati > Actinomycetota > Actinomycetes > Micrococcales > Microbacteriaceae > Cryobacterium > Cryobacterium sp. SO1. The sequence goes on along the minus strand of NZ_CP067394.1, from coordinate 278,055 downwards.
GATGAGCACGCTGAGCATGGCGATTTCGTCTGGCGTGATCCGGCTGGCGGCCAGGCCTGCGGCCCGGCTCTCGAGCCCGGCCCGAACGAAGTAGGTTTCTCGAACCTGTTCGACGGTCCACGGCACGACCTGGGCGCCGCGATTGGGCACGACTGTCACCAGCCCGGCCTCGTCGAGGCGACGAAGCGCTTCCCGAACCGGGGTGCGACTCACCCCGAGTTCCTCGGCCAGGGCCTGTTCCCTCAGCATCAGGCCAGAGCCCAGCTCGCCGGAGAGGATGCGCGCGCGCAGGGTAAGATAGACCGTTTCCCCGCCTGTTGACGCCACGATTCCCCTCCTTCGCGACGGGCACTACTGCCCGTGCTACCGAGCTTGACACAGTACCGCCGTCAACGGGGGCTACCCTCGCCAAACCTCGCAGACTGCCCAGTACTGGGGTGACGGCGCCACCACCCCGGGCACACAAAAGGGCCCGTCTGGCGACGGGCCCCTGTTGCAATGTGCGTTTCTTGCGAAGCGCTCCAGCGAAATGCTTAGATGCTGTTCACATCAAGCGGGATGCCGGGACCGAAGGTGGTCGAGACAGCGCCCTTGGTGATGTAGCGGCCCTTGGAAGAGCTCGGCTTGAGGCGAACGATCTCCTCGAGCGCTGCGCTGATGTTTTCGCCCAGCTGGTCGGCCGAGAACGAAGCCTTGCCAACGACGAAGTGCACGTTGGAGTGCTTGTCGACGCGGAATTCGATCTTTCCGCCCTTGATGTCGGACACGGCCTTGGCGACGTCAGGCGTCACGGTTCCGGTCTTCGGGTTGGGCATGAGACCGCGCGGGCCGAGGACCTTACCGAGACGACCGACCTTACCCATGAGCTCGGGGGTCGAGACGGCGGAGTCGAACGAGGTATAGCCGGCGGCCACCTTCTCGATGAGCTCGTCGCCACCGACCTCGTCGGCGCCCGCAGCGATGGCTGCCTCAGCCGCGGGGCCCGTTGCGAAGACGATGACGCGGGCGGTCTTGCCGGTGCCGTGCGGAAGAATCACCGTGCCGCGGACCATCTGGTCGGCCTTGCGGGGGTCGACGCCGAGCTTAAGCGCGACCTCGACGGTGGAGTTGAACTTGACGGAGCCGGTCTCGCGAGCGAGGGTGACGGCTTCGGTGGGGGTGTAGAACTTATCGGCTTCGATCTTCTCGACCGCAGCGCGGTAGGCCTTTGACTTGGGTGCCATTTTGAATCTCCTGTAGATGCATGTGCTGAGAGCGTGGTTTTCGTGAGCCTGGCTGGCTCTTCCACTTGGTGCCAGTCGGCAGGTCGCGAAGACCATGCCTGTCGGCGGGTGTTCGACGAGTCGAACGAGAAGGTGTTAGCCCTCGACCGTGATGCCCATCGAACGAGCGGTTCCGGCGATGATCTTCGACGCGGCGTCGAGGTCATTGGCGTTGAGGTCAACCATCTTGGCTTCGGCGATTTCGCGAACCTGCGCCTTGGTGAGCTTGGCAACCTTGACGGTGTGCGGGGTTCCGCTGCCCTTGGCAACTCCTGCGGCCTTCTTGATGAGCTCCGCCGCGGGCGGGGTCTTCAGGATGAAGGTGAAGGAACGGTCGTCGTACACGGTGATCTCAACCGGGATGACGTTGCCGCGCTGCGATTCGGTCTGGGCGTTGTAGGCCTTGCAGAATTCCATGATGTTCACGCCGTGCTGACCCAGCGCCGGCCCGATGGGCGGTGCGGGGTTGGCGGCGCCGGCCTTGATCTGAAGCTTGATCAGACCAGTAACCTTCTTCTTCGGTGCCATGTTCTTTTCCTTTTCGGTGATCGAACCCGGGATCGAGCTAGTCGAGATCCAGGTTCTCCCGCGTCCCCGGCATTTCCGGGGGGCGGTGGTTGGGGGAGGTTAAAGCTTGGTGACCTGGTCGAAGCTGAGCTCGACCGGGGTCTCGCGCTCGAAGAGCGACACAAGCACGATGAGCTTGCCGCTCTCGGGCTTGATCTCGCTGATCGAACCGGGCAGGCCCGCGAACGAGCCTTCCTTGATCGTGATCGTCTCGCCGATTTCGTAGTCGATCTCGGCGGGCAGAACGCGCTGGGCGGCCTTGCCGGGAGCGCCGGACTTGGTGACCGGAACATCCTTGATCTCAACGAGGCCCTTGAGCATGCCGAAGGCTTCTTCGAAACGCAGCGGGGTGGGGTTGTGCGCGTTGCCCACGAAGCCGGTGACCCCGGGGGTGTGGCGCACGACAGACCAGCTGTCTTCGTTGAGGTCCATGCGCACCAGGACGTAGCCGGGGATGCGCACACGGGTGACCATCTTGCGCTGGCCGTTCTTGATCTCGACGACGTCTTCCATCGGAACCTCGACCTGGTAGATGAAATCTTCCATGGCCATCGACTGCTTGCGGTTCTCGATGTTCGACTTCACGCGGCGTTCGAAGCCGGCGTAGGAGTGGATGACGAACCACTTGCCGGGCTGGAAGCGCAGTTCCTTGCGGAAGGCTTCGTACGGGTCTTCCTCTTCGGCTTCAGCGTCAGCGTCAGCGTCAGTCTCGGCGGAAGCGTCGGCGTCGCCGTCGACCTCTTCCTCGTCTTCAACGGCTTCGACGGCGGCCTCGGCCTCGTCGGCGGAGTCGATGTCGAGGGCGTCTTCGACGATGGCATCGGCCTCGGGGTCCGTGGACTCGGCGAGGGCGTCCAGCGCGGCGTCGAGGTCGTCTTCGACGTCGGCGTTTTCGTCTTCAACGTGCAGGGCGACCTGCTCGGCGGCTTCGACCGACGTTTCGTCGGCGGCGAGGGTGTTGCCCTCTTGCGCCTCATCGTCGTTGGAGGACTGCTCGGCGGCGGTGGCCCAGTCGACGTCGTCGCGATTGGTCTCAGTCACTAAATATCAATCCTTCTTCTATTGCGCGGGCGTGAGGCTGCAGCGTTCTGATCACTGCTGTGGTGCTCGCTCACCGATCCACGTTGTTCATGATCAGTCATCGGTGCCGCTAGTGCGGCACGGGTCAACTGGGAGTGCCGAACACGTACGTGACGACGAGCGCGAACACCCAGTCGAGTGCCGATACCAGCGCCATCATGATCACGACGAAAACCAGAACCACACCGGTGTAGCTGAGCAGTTCCTTGCGGGTCGGGGTGACGACCTTGCGGAGTTCGGCCAGGACCTGCTTGATAAACAGGGACACCCGAGCGAACGGACCGCGTTTGGTTTCGCGGGCCACTCTGGCGTTGGCGACGATTTCCTCGCTGGGTTCGTCGATAACTTTTCGGGCCACCTGTTACACCTTTCGTGGGCCGGCGGAAAGACCACCGACTTGCAGGGCGGACAGGACTCGAACCTGCAACCTGCGGTTTTGGAGACCGCTGCTCTACCAATTGAGCCACCACCCTATGGAGCGAAACCTGTCGCCTTCCTCAGCGCCTCTTCCGGTCAAACGACCAAAATAGGCGCAAGAAAGCTTGGCAGATTTCAACTACCGGAACAAGTCTAGGTCACGGCGAAGGCCCTGTAAAGCCAGCGCCCCTGTTCCCCGCACACGACGGCCCCGTATGCTCGTAACGTGGCACACGACATCAAACGGATCTCGACCAGAATCGGCTCCATTGCGGAGTCCGCAACCCTCAAAGTCGACGGCAAGGCCAAGGCGCTGCAGGCCGCCGGCCGGCCGGTGATCAGCTTCGCCGCGGGCGAGCCGGACTTCCCGACCCCGCCGCATATCGTCGAGGCCGCACTGGCCGCCGTGAAGGATCCCCGCAACCACCGGTACACGCCGGCAGCCGGCCTGCCGGAGTTGCGCGAAGCCATCGCCGCGAAGACGCTGCGCGACAGCGGCCTGGCCGTTCCGGCATCCCGGGTGCTCGTCACCAACGGTGGCAAGCAGGCCGTCTACCAGGCCTTCGCCACCCTGCTCGACCCGGGTGACGAGGTGCTGCTGCCCACGCCGTACTGGACCACCTACCCGGAGGCGATCCGCCTCGCCGGCGGCGTGCCGGTCGACGTGTTCGCCGGAAGCGACCAGGGCTACCTGGTCACGGTCGAGCAGCTCGAAGCCGCCCGCACCGACAAGACCAAGGTGCTCCTTTTCGTCTCCCCCTCCAACCCCACTGGCGCCGTCTACTCCGAGGACGAGACCCGGGCCATCGGCGAGTGGGCCGAGGAGCACGGGCTCTGGGTGATCAGCGACGAGATCTACCAGAACCTCACGTATGACGGCGTGCGCGCGGTCTCGATCGTCGAGGCCGTCCCGGCCCTGGCCGACCGCGCCATCCTGGTCAACGGGGTCGCCAAGACCTACGCCATGACCGGCTGGCGCCTGGGCTGGATGGTGGGGCCGCAGGACGCAATCACGGCCGCGGCCAACCTGCAGTCGCACCTCAGCTCCAATGTGTCGAACATCTCCCAGCGCGCGGGCATCGCGGCGTTGAACGGCCCGCAGGACGCCGCAGAGTCCATGCGGGTCGCGTTCGACCGCCGTCGCAAGCTAATTGTCGCCGAGCTCAACAAGATCCCCGGCATCCGCACACCCACCCCGCAGGGCGCGTTCTACGTCTACCCCGACGTGACCGGTTTGCTGGGCCGAACCTGGGGCGGGATCACCCCCACCACGTCGCTCGAGCTGGCCGACCTGATCCTGGATCAGGCCGAGGTCGCCGCGGTTCCTGGGGAGGCCTTCGGCCCGAGCGGGTTCCTCCGCTTGTCCTACGCTTTGGGCGACGATGCGCTCCTGGAGGGCATCCGCCGCCTCCAGAAGCTGTTCTCCTAGCCCATCAGCTCTCCGCGAACTGTGAGCTAAGCACCTAAACGCGCGAGTTTTCGGGGCTTAACTCACGGTTCGCGTGTCCACCGGGCGGTGGATGGGGACATCGACCAGAAAGGTGTTGCCCCGGGGCGGCTCTGGGGCGATTGTGGGTACATGACAACTCCACCTCCGGCCGTGCGTGTGGCGCGGCTGCGCAAGTCGTACGGCCCGTTCGATGCCGTCAACGACATCAGCTTCGACATCCGCCCCGGTGAGACCTTCGCACTGCTCGGCCCGAACGGCGCGGGCAAGAGCAGCACCATCGAGATCCTCGAGGGCTACCGCGACCGTTCGGAGGGTGACGTCACGGTACTGGGCGAAGACCCTCAGCATGCCGGTCTGGACTGGAAGGCCCGCATCGGCATCGTCCTGCAGTCCAGCGGCGAGAGCGGCAACGCCACGGTCATCGAGCAACTGCGGCACTTCGCCGGCCTGTACCCCAACCCGCGATCGGTGGACGAGGTCCTCGCCGCGGTCGGGCTTGAGGAGAAGGCGAAAACCCGCATCCACAAGCTTTCGGGCGGGCAGCAACGGCGGGTGGATGTGGCGCTGGGCATCATCGGCCGGCCGGAACTGCTGTTCCTGGACGAGCCGACCACCGGCTTCGACCCCGAGGCCCGGCACCAGTTCTGGGACCTCATTCGCACCCTCAAGTCCGAGGGCACCACGATTCTGCTGACCACCCACAACCTCGACGAGGCTGCGGAGCTGAGCGACCGTGCGGGCATCATCGTCGGGGGCAAGCTCATCGACATCGGCACCATCGGCGAGCTCGGCGGCCCGGCCGCGCGCATCCCGGTGGTGCGCTGGCAGGACGCCGACGGGGCGGCGCAGGAGTTCCGCACCGAGACGCCGGCCCGGCTGGTCGCCCAACTGGCCAGGGATCTCGGCGGCGAACCCGCCGAGCTGCAAATCATCAGGCCCAGCCTCGAAGACATCTACCTGGGCTTGGTGCGCGGTCACGCGGCCGGCAGCACCAGCGACACCGAAAACACGGAGGTGCTCGCATGAGCGCGACGCTGACCCCGCCACCGACCGCGCCGCAGCCCGCACCGCACCGCACCGCCCGGCACGGTATGTTCGCTCTCGGCCTGGCCCGGGTGGGCTTCGAGATCAAGCTGTACTTCCGCTCCACCGACACGGTCTTCTTCACATTCCTGTTCCCGTTCATCATGCTGGGCATCTTCACGGCCGCATTCAGCGCGCAGGGCAACATCGGCACCAACCCGGACGGCTCCGGCGGCATCAGTGTGGGCGCGTACTACCTGCCCGGCATGTTGGCCGCCGGCATGCTGCTCTCCGGGCTGCAGAACCTCGCCATCGACATCGCCGGCGAGAAGGGTGACGGCACCCTCAAGCGGCTCGGCGGCACACCGTTGTCGCCACTGAGCTACTTCATCGGCAAGATCGGCCAGGTGCTCGTCACGGGTACGGTACAAGCGATCCTGCTCCTCGTCGTGGCCCGGTTCGTCTTCGACATCGCCCTGCCAACCGAGCCGGAGAAGTGGCTCACCTTCGTCTGGGTGTTCCTGCTCGGCGTGATCACCTGTGCGTTCCTGGGCATCGCCCTCTCGGCCCTGCCCCGGTCGGGCCGGAGCGCCTCGGCCGTCGTGATCCCGATCGTGTTGGTGCTGCAGTTCATCTCCGGCGTCTACCTGCAGTTCAACCTGCTCCCCGACTGGATGCAGAACGTCGCCGGCCTGTTCCCGCTCAAGTGGATGGCGCAGGGCATGCGTGCGGTCTTCCTGCCCGACTCCTTCGCGTCGCAGGAGCAGAACGGCGCCTGGGAGCTCGGCCTGGTGGCGCTGGCGCTGCTGATCTGGCTGGTGGTGGGGCTGGTCGGCAGCCGGCTCACCTTCCGCTGGATCCGCAAGGACGCCTGATGCGCGTGTTCGACAAGCTCGGCGTGAGCGACCGCACCCGCGCGGTCACCCTGGCCGTAGAACTGCGCCTGCTCTAGCCCACTCATCCCCACCCGTTGCCCGCCGGGAGCGCCGGACACGGTCTCGCGAGAAGGCACTTCGGGGGCTCTGCAACTGGCCCCAACTGTCCTCTCGCCGGCGGCGTCCCTTGCGAGAAGGCACTTTGGGGTAGTCCGGGGCTCCACAACTGGCCTTAAATGCCCTCTCGGCGGCAGCCTCGTGAGAGGGCAGCAGCGGCAGCCTGGCTGCTAGAGCAGGGAGAAGCCCACGAAGACGGGTTCGGGGTGCAGGATGACGCCGAAGTCGGCCTGCACCCGCTGCTGCACGAAACGGGCCAGCTGGCCGATCTCGTCGGCGGTGGCCCCACCCGTGTTGGTGATGGCCAGGGTGTGCTTGCTCGAGATCGCCGCGGCGGAGCCGGGCAACCTGAAGCCCCGCTGGATGCCGGAGTGCTCGATCAGCCAGGCGGCGCTGAGCTTCACGGTGCGCAGGACCTCCGTGCCCGGCATCGGCCCCACCCCGGCGTACTCGTCGAGCGGGATCACCCGGTCGGGCAGCTCGATCTCGGCCTGCTTCCAGCGCGGCGCCTCGGCGGGCAGGGAGCGGGCGAAGCTCTCGGTCACGATCGGGTTGGTGAAGAACGACCCGGCGCTGAAGGTGTCAGGGTCGGCGTCGTTGAGCACCATGCCCTTGCTCGCCCGCAGCTCGAGCACGCTCCGGCGGAGGTCGGCCAGCGGCACCCGGTCGCCCACCTGCACCCCGAGGGCGTGGGCCAGCTGCGGGTAGGTCACCGGTTGGCTCAGGGCGCTGCCGAGCACGGCGGCCTGCGGCGACATGTCGCGCAGGTCCAGTTCGATGGCGAGCACCACACCCCGGCGGCCCTGCTTGAGCACCGAGGTGCGGTAGCCCAGCCCGAGCTCGGCGGCGCTGAGGTGCTCCACCTCGCCGGATTCGTAATCGAGGAAGTCGATGGCGGCCAGGCTGCTGGCCAGTTCCTGGCCGTAGGCGCCGATGTTCTGTACCGGGGCGGCGCCGCTGGTGCCCGGGATGCCGGAGAGCGCTTCGATGCCGGCCCAGCCGTTGGCCACGGTGAGCGCGACGAGGTCATCCCACGGTTCACCGGCCTGCACACGGATGCGCACGGCTCGCCCGTCGACATCCCCGTCGCTACCCGGCACGGTCACGGGCTCGCTCACGGGCGCGGTCGTCTGCCCTGGAGCCGTATCGAGCACCTGCACCCCGCGGGTGCACACCCGGATGACGGTACCGTCGAAGCCGGCGTCGGCCGCGACAGTGTTCGAGCCGCCGCCCAGCAGCATCCACGGCTCGTCGGAGGCCCAGGCATCGAGGGCGGCCTGGATCAGACCGGCCTCGTTGCCGGGCGCCACGAGGTGCGCCGGGGCGCCGCCCACTCGCAGGGTCGTCAGCTCGGACAGGGGCACGGGCGCCGGAACAGGCACGGGCTCAGTCATGACAGTCCTAGGCCAGGGAGACGCGCGCCTGCGCCTTGCCGAGAACGGTGACCGAGTTGAAGGTCACGGTGAGGTCGATCCGGGCCACCCCGGCATCGGTGTCCAGCGCTCCCACCTTGGCGACCACCGTCACGACGGCGCCGAGGTCGGGGTCGACCGGCACCGGCCGGGTGAACCGCACCTGGTAGTCGAGCACCCGGGCCGGGTCGCCGGCCCAGTCCACGACCGGCTGGATGGCCAGGCCCATGGTGAGCATGCCGTGGGCGAGCACACCGGGCAGTCCCACCGCGTGGGCCACGTCGTCGCGGTAATGGATCGGGTTGAAGTCGCCGGAGGCGCCTGCGTAGCGAACGAGGGAGTCCCGGGTCAGCGGAAAGCTGCTCTCCGCGACGATGTCACCCACCGTGAGGGTGTCAAGGGCGGGCGTGACGGGTGCGCTGACGGTCATTCGTCTCCCCTGACGACGAGGGTGGAGGTGGCAGTGACCACGTGGGCGCCGGTGGCGTCGACGACGGTCGACTCCGCGGTGACCATCGAGTGGCCGCCGAGGCTCTTCACGCTGGCGACGCGAAGCGTTGCGGTGAGTTCGTCACCGGCCACGATCGGGCGGCTGTAGCTGAAGCGCTGGTCGCCGTGCACCACCCGGGTGAAGTCGATGCCCGCGTCTGGTTCGGCGAGGAGCTGGGCGAGCGTCGCCTCCTGCACCACGACGGCGAATGTGGGCGGCGCAACGATGTCGCTGTGCCCGGCGACGCGGGCGGCGTCAGGGTCGAAGTTGATCGGGTTGGTCGCGAAGACTGCACGCGAGAATTCGCGCACCTTCTCCCGGCCGACGAGATACGGCGGCACGGCGGGAAAGACCCGGCCCTGGATTGCTGGATTCACGGACACGTACCGAGTGTACTTGCGCCACGCAAGCGGGCGCTGGGCGGTGCCCGCTCGGGACGCACCGGCCGGCAGAGAATTGTCCAGAAGGTGAGGTTAAGGCAGACTTAGCCCAGTGGATTACGTACAGGTCGCACTGACCGCCCCTGAGGTTGCCCCCTTGCTCACCGGCCTGCGCCAGGAGTACGACGCCCGGTACGGGCCGGGCGCCGGCGAGTCGGTTCTGGATGTCGACGCGGGCGAGTTCGACGGGCCGACCGGCGCTTTTGTGGTGCTGCTCGATGAGGGCACCACGGTCGCCGGTGGCGGCATCCGTCGCATCGACGACACCGTCGTGGAGATCAAGCGGATGTGGACCAACCCCGACTACCGCCGTCAGGGTTACGCCAGCCGGATGCTGCGCGAGCTCGCCGGCTTGGCCCGCCAGCTCGGCTATCAGCGGGTGCGGCTCGAAACCGGCTACGCCCAGCCCGAGGCGTTGGCGTTGTACCGGCGGCTGGGTTTTGTGCAGATCGACAGCTACGGCCCGTACGAGAACGCCACGGCCTTCGAGCTGAGCCTGGACTTCGTCACGACGAAGCCCCGCCACTGACGGCAGCGAGGGCCGGCAGGGATCTCCAGAGCACGACGGCGGCGGTGTCGAGCGGCCTTGGACCGCGGTGCTTCCGAGTGGGTCAATCGCGACACCGTCCGCCAAATCACTGAGACGGAATGCGTCACCTGACCCCCGGAAGCCACACCGATCCGCTACGAGGGATAACGTTGACTCGTTATGCATAACAAATTGACCCCACACCCCGATCTTCCGATCGACCTGCCCACGGCCGAACGTCTTGCCAAGGCCGTCGAGCACTACGGCGAATCGACCGTCGTCGACCACTCCGTTGCCCTGATGCGCGGCAAGAACGCCGGTAAGGACTTCCTCCTCTATGTGGGCGGTCGGCACGCGCTCGGCATCCTCGAGGGTGCGCCCGCGCTGTATTGGCCCGAGCTGTGGGGCGCCCGCGCCCTGCTGCATGTCTGGAACGACTCTGCCGCCCCATACGTGGTCGTCGGCTTGAACAACGAGGCCTGGCGCATCCGCGAGATGTGCGCGAAGGTCGTCATGCTTCGGAAGCTCGATGTTGCGCCCAAGCTCGTGAAGGCCACCACCGACGAGGTGCCCCGCGTGCGGGTCGCCGCCCTCAACGCCCTCGCCCTTCAGGGTCGCGAACAGGACATCCCGACCATCGTGGTTCGCCTGCGCGACCCCGACAAGGATGTGCGCCGCGCCGCCCAGCAGGCCCGCGACGCCATCACGACCCGGCTCAACCTTCCCAAGGAGTAACCCACGAACGCCATCGCCGCTCCGCACCAGGACACACCGCGCCGGAACACTCAGCCGTACCGCCGCTTTGTGGCGATCGGCGACAGCTTCACCGAGGGCGTCGGTGACGACCTGCCGGACGGCCAGGTGCGTGGCTGGGCCGACCTCGTCGCGATCGGGCTCGCCGCGGCGACCCCCGAGCCGGTCTCGTACGCGAACCTCGCCATCCGCGGCAAGCTGCTCGGCCCGATCGTGAACGACCAGCTGGAACCGGCGCTGGCGCTGGGGCCCGACCTGCTCACCGTCTGCGGCGGCGGTAACGACATGATGCGCCCCCGGGTGGAGATCTCCTACGTCGTCGATCTGCTCGACAGGGTCGTCGACAAGGCGGTGGCCGACGGTATCCACGTCGTGGTGCTCAGCGGCGGCAATCCGTCCAGGCACCTGCCGTTGGGTTCGTTGATGCAGAAGCGCGGCGACAGGCTCGCCGAGGCCGCCAGGGACACCTTCGGCAAGCCCGGCGTGACCCTGGTGGACAACTGGATCGACACCGAGCTGATGAACAGCCGGTTCTGGTCGGCGGACAAGCTGCACCTGAACGCCTGCGGGCACACCCGAGTGGCGATCAACGTGCTCAAAGCCCTCGATGTGCCGATTCCGGACGGCTGGGGACAGGGCCAGGCGGGCGAAGCACCGCCGAGGGAACGCATCCAGGACACCGCCGCCTACTACGCCGCCTACGTGTTGCCGTGGATCGGCCGCCGGCTCACCGGCCGGTCGTCCGGCGACGGACGGCCGCCCAAGCGCCCCGAACTCACCGTCGTCGAGACGCCCTAGTCCGCACGTCGGCACGGCGGATCTCTCAGCGTGTTGCCGCGACCTGTCCGGCGAGGTAGCCGCCGAATCCCCCCGGCACCCGGCTGCGCAGCCGACCGGAGGTGAGCACCGGGATGAGCGCGGTACGGCACTCACGAGCGCCGAGGCCGCGAAGCGCCGCCACCAACAGCACGTCCTCGTCTGAGTCCACGTCGCTGAACCCGTTCGCCTGCAGGTAGCGGTCGGCGCGCACGCCCAGGTTGGCGCCGTGCACGTACGGATGCCCGTCGACCAGGGTGTGCGAGTCGTGCCAGCGGGCCCGCTCCGGCACCGCAAGCTCCTCGTCGGGCAGCACGGTGCCGAGCACTAGCTCGGTGCCCGCCTGGGCCAGGGCCAGTTGCACCGCCAGCCATCGCCGGGGAACCGCGGAGTCGGCATCCGTCGTCGCCACCCAGGTGCTGGTGTCGGCTCCGGCGGTCAGCAGGTGGGCCACCCCCTCCCGGCGGGCGGATCCCACCGACCCGGCCTCGCTTTCCAGCGCACGGAACTGCGGCCATCGCGCCACGACATCGGCCGAGCCGTCGGTGCAGCGGTCGAGCACCACGACGACCGAGATGGTCGGGGTGTCGGCGCCGAACTCGTCCCGCACGGCCTGCACGGCATCGGCCAGAGCCGCCAGGCACCGCGGCAGCCGGCTCTCCTCGTTGCGGGCAGGCACCACCACGATGAGCCGGTCGATGCGGTGCGTCACGAGACCAGCCCTTCCCGCTGGGCCACGGAGGGGGCCGGGCTGGGCTCGTAGACCTCCAGCACGAAGTCACGTTCGAGGTGCTGCACGGTGCGGTCCAGTCCGGGCAGGGCGGCGAGCGCCGCGTGCACGTCGTCGCCGCCGAGCGGGTATTCGCCCACCGGATGCCGCCAGTGGCAGGCCACCAGCGTGCCGTTGGGGCCGAGGCTCTGCCGGCAGCGCTGGAGGAGAACGGCCAGGTCTGCCGGCGAGCAGTAGTAGCCGATCTCGGACAGCACCACCAGGTCGAAGGTGCCCGCCGGCCATTCCCCGGGCAAGGCCCACCGCTCCACCCGCACGCCGGGCAAGTCGGTGAGTCGCTCTCGGGCCACGGCGAGCGCCTGCTCATTGATGTCGGTGGCGAGCAGGGTGTCGGAGCGGTCGGCGAGGTCCCGGCTGAGCACACCGATGGAACAGCCCAGCTCGAGGGCGGCGCTGTACCGCGGCAGGGGCAACGCCGCCAGGGTGAGCGCGCGCTTGCGGGCCTCGTACCACCGGGTCTCAAAGCCCCAGGGATCCCTCGAGCCGGCGTAGAAGTCGTCGAAGAACCCGGCGGAGAGGCTCTGCGGCGCCGCGGCATCCGTCGTGCTGCCGGGCCTGCTCGGCCTGCTGCTCGGCGTGGCGCCGGCGTCGTCGTCGTGTGGACCGTGCGCCGGCTCGTCGGCGGCGCCGATGAAGAGCTCCCGGGATCGTTCGAAATGGGCGGCGAAACCCGGTTGCACGATCGCCTCGTCTCCGGGCCGATCGGACAGCGGTTGCACCTGGCTCGTGTGGGCCGCCATCGCGGTGTTCTTGCGTTGCCGCGCCGCCGCATCCAGCTCGAGGCTCCACAGCCCGGTGCCGTGCCCGGTGGCCCACACCGGATCCCCGGGCGACGACCAATGCCACGCCCAGATCGGGTACTCGAGCAGTCTGGCGCCGGTGCGGGCCGCGACGAGCGCCGCCACCTCGCCCGCGGCCGCGTGGTCGGGATGCCCGTCCAGGCGCCAGGGGGCGACAACCCAGGTGGCGTCGGCGGTCCCGGCACCCGGCAGCTCCGCCGCTAGCTCGGCCGCGAGCGCTTCCTCCAGGCTGTTCCGGTGCTGGGTCAGGTCGCCGTCGGGCAGGTCGAGCAGGCGCACCATCGCCGCCGGCGCCAGTGCGCTCACCGCGTTCACCATCTCCACCCGGCGCACGGCGACCAGGTCCGCCGGGGTGAGGGTGGGTGAGCGCGGGTGCGACGCCTCACCGTTCGTGGCCAGGATCACCGTGATGCCCAGCCCGAGCTGCCCGGCGATGGCGATCAGACCGCCGGCGCCGAGCGACTCGTCGTCGGGGTGCGCGGCCACCACGATGAGACGGCCGCAGCTCGCCAGCGCCAACGGCCGGATGCGGGCAGACCAGTCGGCGTCGTTCCACACCCGCTCGCTCGTGCCGCCGCTGCGATGCGTGAAGGTCACCATGACGGCGCCTCCTCCGCAACCAGGCGACTGCCGAGCGCGGCGTCGTCCCGCTCAGCGTGGTGCTGACGGATATACAGGCTGAGGTCGGCCACCCGGCGGGAGTGCCGGGCGTCCAGAGCGAGCGGGGCCGGTCCGAGCGCGTGCCCGACCCTGGAGAGCACCTCGTCCACGGTGCGCGCGACGAGCCCGCGCACCCGGGCAGCCAACAGTGCGCCGGCATCACCGACGGCCTCGCCCCGGTCGATTGCCCCGGCGGCGTCGAACAGGGCGGCGCCAGCGCCCCTGAGCGCCAGGTCCACCGCGCCCAGGTGGGCCAGCAGGATCTGGTCGGGTTCCCGCCCGCCGGTGGCCGACCGCTGTGCGGCGGCGGTGCGCAGGTGCCTCGCCACGCCCACGGCGCCGCCGAACCAGCACGCCGCCACCTGGATACCGCCCCAACTGAACCCGGGCCGGGTGAGGTACCACCCGTCGTCTCCGACGGGCAGCGCGGCAACCCCGGCGAAGTCCACCGGGCCGCTGGTCACCTCGACGAGTCCCGTCGCGAACCAGGCGTCCTGCCGCACCGTGATGCCCGGGTCGACCAGGTCAACGGCGAACAGCCGCCGCCGGGCCGGCTCCGCGCCCGCCGTCGTGGTGTGTGCGGTGACCAGCGCGTGGCTGAGCGACCCGGCCAGCGAGCACCAGGGCTTCCGGCCGCTCAGCCGCCAGCCGGCCGGGGTGCTGATGGCGTCGACCCGTTGGCCGCGACCCTCCGCCGCGAAGACACCCCAGCTGGCCGAGGCTGGGTTTGTCCGGACGGCGCTGGCCGGGACCGTGCTGTCCGGGACGGCGATGGCGGGGACGGCCCTGGCGGGGACAGTGCTGGCGGGGACAGTGCTGGCGGGGACAGTGCGCGTCAGAACCGTGCTGGCTGGCCCCGGGGCCTGCTGCAGAATCGCGAGGGCATCCTTGTGCGCCTCGAGAACCCTGGCGGCAGTGAGGTCGGCCGCGGCCACTGTGGCGAGGGCGTCGAACAGGGCAACGGTGTGGCCGGAGCCGGGCTGCGGCAGTCCGACACCCTTTGCCACGGCGAACCGGATGGCCCGCTCGGCGTTGCCGTCCACGGCCCAGGCCGCCTCGGCGAGGTGCGCCAGCCGCCCGAGGTCCTCCGGCCGCCGGGATCCGCGACTCCCGCTCACTCCCCCGACGATGACCGCCGCGGAGCCTGGCTGCGTCGTCATAGCTCTCCCCAAGTTCCGGCGCGGCGGCTGTCCGGGGTCCCCGATGCCACACCGCGCCTGCGTTTCTGAATATCCTGCCAAATAACGCACCCCGCGGCGCAGATATCCGCACCCGACTCCTTACGAAGCCGGGAAAACCAGGTTACTATCCCCCCATACGGGGGTGCTCCCCGAAGTGTGGCCCTGAGGCACCGTTGATAGGGCCCGACCGAGGTCACACCAGAAGCATCTCCGCATGGGGCGGGCCGTCATCGGGGCGGCCTGCCCCTTCCTCTGCGCACAGGGTCTTCTGCGCGCTGGGTCTTCTGCGCACTGCGCGGCCACCCCCGCGCGGGTGCCGTCCGAGGGCTCCTCGCCGAGCGCGGCATCGTTGAGCGCGGCGGCATCCGTCCGTGAGGCCATTTCGCGCCGGGCGGGCTAGGCGCCGCTAGGCGGGTGGCGCGCCACCCGCCTACCGGCGCTTGCCCCGCCTACCTCGCGCGGCGCACCCAACCACGCGCGGCGCAGCAACCACGCGCGGCGCAGCAGCCACCCGGCCATCGCCACTAGACCGTAACCACGCGGCCGTCGCCGCTAAACCGGCACCGGCTCGGTCCCCCGCGACGGCTCCGCCATCCGCTCGGCCGTGCTCAACACCAGGCGGCCATCCGCCAGGGTCACCCGGTGCACGGCCCCGGTGATGGTGATGCCGGTCTCGGTCTGCTTGTCCGCGCACGAACCACCGACCCACAGGTCCACCCGGCCGGGTTCGACGATGCGCTCGTGCCGCAGGCCGGTGAACGCCAGCCGGGCCGTCGGAACCTCGAAGCGCACCACGGCCTCGTCGCCGGGCTCGAGCGTCAGGCGGTGGTACCCGAGCAACTGAGCGACAGGCCGGGTGACGCTGGCGTGCACATCCCGCGCGTAAAGCTGCACGAGGTCGGTGCCGGCCCGCCCGCCGGTGTTGCGGATGCGCACACTCGCCGAGAACGTGCCGCCGGCCGCGACCTCGGTGTCGGCCGTCAATCCGGTGCGGTCGAAGGTGGTGTAGCTCAGCCCGTGCCCGAACGGAAGCACCGGAGTGCTGTCGACGCTGGTCACCTCCGACGGACCGCCCAGGATCGGGTGCACGAAAGAATAGCCACTGCCCCGGAGCTGCGGGTGGGCGGCGACGAGGAGAACTACCTGGAGTACCTGGTCAGCGTAACGAAAGCGGGCCGTAAGCATCCGGTCACCGCGGGCCTGGCGGACTTCAGCCTCACGACCGAGCCATACTGGGTGCTGCACGATGATCTCTGCGACGTGCTCGCGACCACAACGCATCCGGCGCAGGCATGGCAGCCGTGGCACCGGCCGGTGACGTCGCCGGCCGTCTGGACCCGGCAGTGGGGCCGCGCCCGCATTGTCGTGACGACGCCGGGGCACAGCCTGGATGTGCTCGAGGATCCGTCCGTTCGCACCATCATCGAGAGGGGCATGCTGTGCGCGAATCGCATACCAGCCGAGAAGTGACACCGCATTGACTGGGCATCGTGGGCCTCGGCGTCATCTCCGCCGCCTACCTCGAGACGCTGGCGGCCAGTGACGCCGTGGTCATCACGGCCGTGGCCGATCTGGATCCAGGCCGCGCACGAACGGTGGCGGCCGCACTGCCGGCCGCCCGCGCGATGACGGTGGCCGATCTGCTTGCCAGTGACGACGTCGACACCGTGCTCAACCTCACCACCCCGGCCGCGCACGCCGAGATCGCGGCCGGGGCCATCAACCAGGGCAAGCAGGTCTACGGCGAGAAGCCGCTGGCGGTGACCCTGGCCAAGGGCCGCAGCATCCTCGAGGCCGCAGCGCACGCGGGCGTGCGGGTCGGGTCCGCGCCCGACACCGTGCTCGGCACCGGTATCCAGACCGCCAGGGCCGCGATCGACAACGGCCTGATCGGCCACCCCGTCGCGGCGTCAGCGGTCATGGTCACCGCCGGGCACGAACTCTGGCACCCCAACCCGGACTTCTACTACCGCGAGGGCGGCGACCCGCTCTTCGACATGGGCCCGTACTACATCGCTGCGCTGATCCACCTGCTCGGTCCGATCCGATCGGTGACCGGCGCGTCCAGCAGGCCGCAGGATCACCGGGTCATCCGCGCAGGGCCGCGGGCCGGCGAAAGCATCCCGGTCTTCGTCGACACCCACGTCACCGGGGTGCTCGAACACGTCAGCGGCGCTCTGTCGACGATCACGATGAGCTGTGACTGCACAGCCACCGTGGCATCGCCGATCGAGGTGCACGGCACAGAGGGCACCCTCTGCGTCGGCGACCCGAACACCTTCGACGGCCCCACCAGCCACCGGCGCCTGAACGATGGCGGCTTCCACCTGCTCGACCTGCTGGCCGGCTACGTCGACGGCGCCCGCGGCATCGGCCTCCTCGACCTGATCCGCACACTGCCCCGGCACAACGCCCGCGCCACCGGCGAGCTCGCCTTGCACGTGCTCGATGCCATGGAGTCCCTGCAGCGCGCCGCGACCGAGGGGCACCGGGTCGACCTGACGACGGATGCCGACCGCCCCGATCCCGTGCTGTTGACGCCCCGCGCGGAGTGGCTCGGCGCCGGGCGCCGGTAGCCCCTGGTGGCGGTGCGGTTCGGGACCCGAGCGCCCAATTAGGAAAACGGTCGCATATAAGGACCCTGTGGCCGATTCCGTCCTTTGAATCGCACTATTTCCTTATATCAGGGCCTTCTGCTCCCCACGGGGGAAAGAGTCAGAAACCCTGTGCATATCGCGGTGTGCACCCAATACGATGCGCTGAAACCACCCGCTGACGGGCCAGGACGGGCAAAGAAAAGGCCCGAATCTTCGTGAGAAGTTCGGGCCGTGTGTAGCGGGAGCGGGAATTGAACCCGCGACACCACGATTATGAGCCGTGTGCTCTAACCAACTGAGCTACCCCGCCTTAGACTTTCAGAGCCTAGCTCTCAAGCCTGAGCCCCCTGTGGGAATCGGACCCACTACCTCTTCCTTACCAAGGAAGTGCTCTACCAATGAGCTAAGGGGGCAAAACTTCAAACTTCTGAAGTTGAACCGTGCTTTTGGCAACCGGTAAACATTATCACCTCGCGAGACCCGTCGGCGACACAGGGCGGGCATCCGGGCCGATTGTGACGCCGGGCAGCGCCCAGGCGGTGAAGGATGCGCCGGGGGCGACCAGCCGGACGCCCGCGGCGGACACCGTGCAGGCAGCCGTTCCGGTCTCGGGCCGCAGCTCGCCGGTGAGCCCGCCGACGGGCAGCACCCAGCCCGGCAGGGTCACTTCGGCGGCGGCCCGGGTCGCCAGCAGCAGCACCGACTCCTGCTCGGTCTCGCGCACGTAGACGAGCGCGTCCTCTCCCACGTGCAGCCAGCGCAGCCCGCCCGTGCTGAGGGCCTCATGGCCGCGGCGGAGGCCGATCAGCGTCGAATACAGGTCGATGGTCGCGGCGACGTCCGGCTCGGCCGCGCTCCCCCACGGCATCGGCGTGCGGGAGTGTTCGCCGTCGACGCCGACGAGGCCGAACTCGTCGCCGGCGAAGACCACAGGGATGCCCGGCAGGGTCACCGAGAGGCCCACGGCCACCGGCACAGTCGCGGCGTCGGCGTGCGTGCGGAACCGGGCCGTGTCGTGGGTGTCCAGGGCGTTCATGGTGGCCAGCCGGGTGCGCCAGGGGAAGCCGGCGGCGAACCGGGTGTGCGCCCGGTGGAACTGCTCGCCGGTGTGCGCCGGGATACTGCCGAGCGGCAGCCCGAAGAAGGACGGAACCGGGTCGGGCCGGCAGAGCCAGGCCCAGAGCGGCCGGGTGAAGTTGGCGTAGGTCATCGCGCCGTGCCAAGCGTCGCCCTGGAAGTCGGCCGAGGCGTCGTTGGTGAATTCGCCGAGCAGGATGGTGTCGGGGTTCACCTCGATCATGGTGCGGCGGATGGTCTGACGCACGTCGGCATTGAGATCTTCGTCGCCGAGCCTGCCGGTCATGTTCGCCACGTCGATGCGCCAACCGTCCAGGTTGTACGGCGCCTCGAGCCACCGTGCGACCACCGAGTCGGGTCCGTCGATGAACCGGCGGCGGAGCTCGGCCGAGCTCCAGTTGAACTTGGGCAGCTCGGGCACGCCCAGCCAGGACATGTAGTCGCGCTGCTCGGGGTCGAGCCAGTAGTAGAAGGCGCTCTCCGGAGCCGCCGGGGTGAGGTGAGCGGCCTGGAACCACTCGTGGCCGTCACCGGAGTGGTTGGCGGTCAGGTCGCCGATCACCTTGAGCCCGCGGGCGTGGGCGGCCGTGACGAGCCGGATCAGCGCCGTGTCGCCGCCGAGCAACGGGTCGACCTCGGTGAAGCCGGCCGCGTCGTAGCGGTGGTTGGAGCCGCCGGGGAACACCGGGGTGAGGTAGAGCAGGGTCACGCCAAGACGCTCGAGGTGGTCGAGGTGCTCGGTGATGCCGTCGAGGTCGCCGCCGTAGAACTGGTGCGACCGGCCCGGCTGGAGCTGGTCGACGGCGTCGTCCCACTCGGCGGGCATCGCCCAGTCCGGCGCCTTGCGGTGCTCGGCGGCGGCAGACCGGGCGAACCGGTCGGGGAAGACCTGGTACATCACGCTGGTCGCCGCCCAGTCCGGCGGGGCCGGATGGGCCACGAGCTTGAAGTCCTCCGAGTCGAGGGTTTCGATGTCGTGCAGCCCGCTCGCGTTCAACCACCAGTGCGCGCCGTCGGCCATGCTGAGCAAAAACCTGTAGCCGTGTACCGGGTTCCCCACCACCAGGTCGGCGGCCCACCAGGCGTAGCCGGCCTCGAATTCCCCGGCGCTGCCGAGCGGCCGGGCGTCGCCGAAGCGCGGTTCCTGGTCGGGATTGGAGCGGGTGCGCACCATCGCCACGTCACCGAACGCGAGCGGGATGCGCAACCGCACGGTGACGATGCCGCCGAGCACCGGCGCCTGGGTGGAGACATACAGCGGCGAGCCGTCATGGTGCGGAAGCAGGTGGAACGGGAGCGGGTGGTGCGGGAGCATCGGGTAAGTTACTTGACCGATCCGGCCGTCAGGCCGCCCACGATGTACTTCTGCAGCCAGAGGAACAGCGCCATCACGGGCAGGGCCGCGAGCACGGCACCGGCCGCGAAGACCGAGTAGTTGCTCGAGAACTCCTGCGACACGAACTGGTACAGGCCCACCGCGAGGGTCTGCTTCTCCGGGGTGATCAGCACGATGCTTGCGATCACGAACTCGTTGGTGGTGCCCACGAATGACAGCAGCCCGACCACCGCGAGGATGGGCGCGACCAGCCGAAGGATGATGGTGAAGAAGATCCGGGCGTGGCCGGCGCCGTCGAGCTTGGCGGCCTCGTCGATGGAGGCCGGGATCGTGTTGAAGAAGCCGTACATCAGATAGGTGTTCACGCCGAGCGCGCCGCCGAGGTACACCATGATCAGGCCGATCTGGGTGTCTAGGCCGATCGCCGGGAAGATGTCCGAGATGCCGTTGAGCAGCAGGAAGATCGCCACGACGGCCAGCAGCTGCGGGAACATCTGCACCAGCACGAGCATCAGCAGGCCGGCGCGACGGCCGGTGAAACGCATCCGGGAGAAGGAGTACGCGGCCAGGGCGCCGAGGAACACGGTGCCGGCGGAGGTGATGCCGCCGATCAGCAGGGTGTTGCCGTACCAGGCCGCGTACGGCTGCTGCGGCAGGTTGAACAGGGTGACGTAGCTGCCGATGTCGATCTGGCTGAACAGGCCGTTCGCGGTGATCAGGGTTCCGCCGGGGTGCAGCGACGCCGAGAGCACGTAGAGCAGCGGAAAGGCGGAGAAGATCACCATGACGGCACCGACCAGGTGACGCCAGCCGGTGGCGCGGAACCAGCTGCCGAAGTTGAACGGGTGCCTCACCGGAATGAAGTCCGTGCCGCTCGGGGCTGCGATAGTCGTTGTCGCCATCTCAGTTCAACTCCTCTAGTGCCTTGGTCTGTCTGAAGCTGATGATCGACACGAGCGCGACCAGAACGAAGATCAGGATCGAGAACGCGCTCGCCAGCCCGTAGTCGCGGTTGGCGCCGACGAAGGCCACCTTGTAGACCATCGAGATCAGGATGTCGGTGGCGCCGACGTTCACCCCCGCCGTCACGTCACGCGGCCCGCCGTTGGTGAGCATGTAGATGAGGTTGAAGTTGTTGAAGTTGAACGCGAACGAGGCGATCAGCAGCGGCGAGACCGAGACGAGCAGCAGCGGCAGCTTGATCAGCCTGAACACCTGCCAGGGCCGGGCGCCGTCCACAGTGGCCGCTTCCTGCAGCTCGCCGGGGATGGACTGCAGCGCCCCGGTGCAGACCAGGAACATGTACGGGAAGCCCAACCAGAGGTTGACGAAGATGATGCTGAACTTGGCCAGCCACTCGTTGGTCAGCCAGGGGATCTCTGCCCCACCGAACAGGACCTGGTTGATGAAACCGAACTGCGGGTTGAGCATGCCGGCCCAGACCAGGGCGGAGAGGAAGGCGGGGAAGGCGTAGGGCAGGATCATCACGACCCTGTAGACGTTCCGGCCGCGCATCCGCAGGTCGTTGAAGACGATCGCCAGGAACAGGCCGAGGGCGAACGTCGTGGCCACCGAGAGGAACGCGAAGGCGAAGGTCCACAGGGTCACGCTGATCAGCGGGCCGCGGATGGAGTCGGTGCCGAAGGCCTTGGCGAAGTTGGCCAGGCCCACCTCGACCTTCCAGCCGGGCTGCAGGTCGGCGCCGTCCTCGGCGACGAACGAGCCCTGGGAGGGGTCTTCGGTGTAGACGACACCGGTGCTGGCGTCGCTCATGGTGCCGGCGGCCTCGTCGTAGACCAGGTCGGAGAGATAGAGGTAGGCGGCGGAACCGTCGGGGGTGCGGAGGCTGCCGTCATTGGGGTCGTCGGAGACGGGCACGGCCAGGGCGGCGATGGCCTCCTGGTTGTCCACGATCTCGGCGAAGTTCAGCGCGGTGTAGCCGGGCAGGCCGATGGCCTGGCCGGAGGCAGCCGTTTCGGCGTCGCTGACCTCGGTCAGTGGCGAGTCCGGGTTGCCGACACTGATTTCGCCGTCGGGGTCGGTGACCAGGAAGCTGTAAGCGCCGGCCTGTTCGAGCACGGTGAGGGCGTAGCTGGGCGAATCCGGCACCCGCTCTTGCGAGGAGAGGATCAGCGAGTTGACAGCGTCTTCTTTGTTGCTGTTGTGGCCGGTGCCGTAGTTGGTGAAGGCGATGTAGCCGGAGTATCCGACGACGAAGATCTGGAAGATGAGCAGGAAGATAAGTCCGGGGGCGAGGTACTTGGCCGGCAGCCCCTTGACGCGGAAGTAGACCCAGTTCACGACGATCGTGACCAGCAGCACCAGGCTGAAGACCAGCCAGTCCTGCTTGATGAAGAGCACAAAAAGCGCGTAAACGCTGATCGCGTCGACGATGCCGAGCAGCAACACCTTGACCAGCAGCACCTTGATGCCGGCGGATGCGGCCTCCGCGATGCGGCTCGCCTGCCGCTCTTTCTTGGCGGCGACGATTTGGGCCCGATCGCGCTCGGTTCCGGGGGTAGTCATCATTGTCTGCTCTCTAGCGCGCCTGCCGGCGGAGTTGCGTGCGGTGCTGCGGATGGTGCGCCCGGCCCTGAGGGGCCGGGCGCACCCGGTAGTGCCAGGTGGTGCGTGTTACTGGATGGCGGCCGCGATGTCCGCGGTCATCTTCTGCCACAGCTGCACGGGGTCACCCTGGTTGCTGATGATCGCAGCCTCGGTGACGCCCCAGAACTGCCAGACCTTGCCCATCTGCGGAATGTTGGGCATCGGCACGGCGGAGGCGCCGACGGCACCGAATCCGGCGGTGATCGGGTCGGAGCTGGCGGACTCGAACGCGGCGGTCAGTGCCGGCGGGCGTCCACCGACGTCGTAGAGCGCGGTCTGCACGTCTTCACTGCCGATGTAGTTCACCAGGAACTCGTTGGCGGCGATGGCGTTCTTGGTCTTCGCGCTGACCATGAAGCCCTGCACACCCACGAAGGGCTGGGCGGCCTGGCCGCCGGCCGACGGTACGGCGTCGATGGAGAGGTCGATGCCCGCGGCCTGCGCGTCCGGCACGTTCCACGGCCCGGTGAGCAGGAACGGCGACGCGCCGGCGAAGAACTTCTCCTTGGCGATGTCACCGGTGAGGTTGACGCTCATCCGGCCTGCTGCGCCTTCGGAGGCCAGCCAGGTTGCGAAGGCTTCGCCACCGGCGTTGCCCACGGTGAGGTCGTCGGGGTTGTAGCTGCCGTCCGCGTTGGTGCCGAAGACCGGAGCGCCGAACGAGGTCTGGAACGGGTACAGGTGGTACGGGTCGGCCTCGGGGCCGATCTGCACGAGGTAGGGGAACTCGGTTCCGGCGGCGACGCCGGCGGCGGTCATGTCGTCGAAGGTGGCCGGCGCGGTGGGTGCCAGCGCGGTGTTACGGAGCAGCGCGATGTTCTCGATGGAGTACGGCACGCCGTAGGTCTTGCCCTCGTAGCTCATGGCGGTAACGGCGACCTGCTGGTAGTCGGCCGCGGTGTCGCCGAGCTCGACGGGCTGAACCACGCCGTTGCTCACGAAGTTGCCGAGCCAGTCGTGCGCGGCGATCGTGATGTCCGGGCCCTTGCCGGTGGGCACCTGAGCGATGAACTCTTCCTGGATCTTTGCGAAGTCCTTCTGGACCAGCTTGACCTTGACACCGGACTCCTTGGTGAAGGCCGCGGCAGCGTCCTTCAACACGGCGGCGCGGTCGGCATCCACCCACACGGTCAGTGTGCTGGAGTCGGCATCCGATGTGGTGCCGCTCGAGTTCGAACCAGCCGCGCAGCCGGCCAGGGCCAGGGACGCGGCGACGGCTATTGCGCCGGCGGCGAGCAAGCCATTCTTCTTCACCATCATTGGTGTGCCTTTCATGATCAACATTGACAATTGTGCAAGCGGTTACAGGTATACCTGCCATTTGAACGATTGGCAACCCGGTCTGTGGTTATCAATAGTTAACGAGCGTTCCGCACGGGCTCGGTTTGTGGAAACGCTTGCATGCAATGTGGAATGCCGTAGTCTTTTCGACATGACAGGCACAGAGTGGTGGCGTACCGCCGTTATTTATCAGATCTACCCGCGGTCGTTCGCTGACGCCAACGGCGACGGCATGGGCGACCTCGCCGGCATCCGGTCGCGCCTGCCGCAGCTGGCCCAGTTGGGGGTGGACGCCATCTGGCTGTCGCCCTTCTACACCTCGCCGCAGCGCGACGCCGGCTACGACGTGTCCGACTACTGCGACGTCGACCCGCTGTTCGGCACCCTGTCCGACTACGACGAGATGCAGGCCGTCGCGCACGCCCTGGGCATCCGCGTGATCGTCGACATCGTGCCCAACCACTCCTCCAGCGACCACCCGTGGTTCAAGGCCGCCCTGGCCGCCGGCCCCGGCAGCGACGAACGCGCTCACTACATCTTCCGTGACGGCCTCGGCGAGAACGGCGAGCGTCCCCCGAACAACTGGGAATCCGTGTTCGGCGGCAACGCCTGGACCCGCACGACCGATCCCGACGGTGCGCCCGGCCAGTGGTACCTACACCTCTTCGACACCACCCAGCCCGACTTCGACTGGGACAACGAATGGGTGCGCACCGAGTTCCGTGACGTGCTCCGGTTCTGGCTGGACCGCGGCGTCGACGGCTTCCGGGTGGATGTGGCCCACGGCATGATCAAGGCCAAGGGCCTGCCGGACTACACCCCGCCCGCCGACGGCGGCAGCATGGGCGGCGCGACAACCGCGCTCGAGCCCGGCGTCGTGGCCGAGCCCGTCGCGGGCGCCCCGTACTGGGCCCAGGACGGCGTGCACGACATCTACCGCGACTGGCGTCTCGTGCTGGACGAATACAAGGGTGACCGCATCCTGGCCGCCGAAGCCTGGGTCGACCCGCTCTACCGGGTGGCGCAGTGGGTGCGGCCGGACGAGATGCACCAGGCCTTCAACTTCGCCTACCTGGAAACCTCGTGGCAGGCCGAGGCTCTGCACCGCGTGATCGACGACTCGCTGGCCGCGTTCAGCGCCGTGGGGGCGCCGAGCACCTGGGTGCTCTCCAACCACGACGTCGTGCGGCACGCGTCCAGGCTCGCGCTCACCGCCGACAACCTGCAGGGCCACGGCATCGGACCGAACACCGTCGGCCTGCCGGACACCGTGGTCGGGCTGCGTCGAGCTCGCGCCGCATCCGCCCTGATGCTCTCCCTGCCCGGCTCCAGCTACATCTACCAGGGCGAGGAACTCGGACTGCCTGAGGTCATCCACCTGCCTGACTCGTCGCGGGAGGACCCCACCTGGTTCCGCACCAACGGGGAGCGCTACGGCCGCGACGGCTGCCGCGTGCCGATCCCGTGGGAAGGCGCGTCCCCGTCGTACGGCTTCGGGCCGAGCGCGAAGAGTTGGCTGCCCCAGCCCGCCGAGTGGGCGGAGCTGGCCCGTGACGCGCAGGCCGGTGTTGCGGGATCGACCCTCGAGCTCTACACGGACGCCCTGGCGCTTCGCCGCCAGAACAACCTCGGCCTCGGCTCGGTTCAGTGGCTGTCCTCGCCGAGTGATGACGTTCTCGTCTTCCGCAACCAGGGTGTGATTGTGGTCGCCAACACCGGCGACCAGCCCGTGGAGCTGCCGGCCGGCGATGTGCTGCTGTCCAGCGCTGCCCTGATCGGGCGCACGCTGCCCGGTGACACCACCGCCTGGTTGCGGGGCTGAGCCCGGCAGGCACCCATCCAGTCGCCACCCCCGCTCGCAGCGCGCTCCCAGCGAGTGCCGATGCGGGGGGTGGCAGACTCGAGGTGGCCACGCGCACTCGTGGGGCCATCGTTGACAGGGGAGCGCTCGTGACCGACCAGGATCTCGAATGGCCCAGCGACCTCCAACAGATCCGGACCGAACTCACCCGGTTCATGATGTCGTACAAGTTCGCGACCGACGAGATGATGACCAAGGTCAACATTCTCAAGGAGGAGTTCAGCGCGATCCACGACTACAGCCCGATCGAGCATGTCAGCCACCGGCTCAAGTCGCCGGAGGGGATCCTCCAGAAGGCCAACCGCAAGGGTTACCCGCTTGACCTCGAGGGCATCCGGGACAACATCCAGGACATCGCGGGCATCCGCATCACCTGCAGCTTCATCTCGGACACCTACCGGGTGCTCGAGATGCTCACCGGCCAGCGCGACATCACCGTTCTGCAGGTCAAGGACTACATCACAGAACCCAAGTCGAACGGGTACAGGAGCCTGCACCTGATCGTCGCGATCCCCGTGTTCATGTCCGACCGGGTGCAGCCGGTCACGGTCGAGGTGCAGATCCGCACAGTGGCGATGGACTTCTGGGCCAGCCTCGAGCACAAGATCTTCTACAAGTACGACGGCGCCGTGCCGACCGCACTCGTGGGCGAGCTCAAGCAGGCCGCCGACGTGGCCAACCAGCTCGACGTCGACATGGAGCGCCTGCATGACCAGGTCGTGTCGTTGGGGACGACGCCCGCGGA
The DNA here is from genome assembly GCF_004210215.2 of Cryobacterium sp. SO1. Classification (NCBI taxonomy): domain Bacteria; kingdom Bacillati; phylum Actinomycetota; class Actinomycetes; order Micrococcales; family Microbacteriaceae; genus Cryobacterium; species Cryobacterium sp. SO1. The sequence continues at coordinate 251,889 of NZ_CP067394.1, read as the reverse complement.
CGCACCGACCCGGTGGGCGCAACCCACCCAGCACGGCTCGGACGGCCTGGCGCCGTTCCCGCTCCCCCGCTCGCTGCTCGAGGCGTTCCTGGACAAGGCCGTCTGACCCAGCCCCGCTGGTCGAGCTCGTCGAGACCCCGCGATCCGACCTGACGCCACCGCTGGTCGAGCTTGTCGAGACCTAGTGAGAGGACCTCACGCCATCGCTGGTCGAGCTTGTCGAGACCTGGTGAGAGGACCTCACGCCAACGCTGGTCGAGCTTGTCGAGACCTGGTGAGAAGACCTGACCGGCGCTAGTTGGTGTTGGCGTACAGCCAGACCAACGGGTCGGTCTTTGTGCCGCTGATGCCGCCGAGGCGGATCTCGAAGTGCAGGTGCGGGCCGGTCGACATACCCGTTGAACCCACCTTGCCGATGACCTGGCCCACCTTGACGACGTCACCGGTCTTCAGCAGCATCGACCCGTGCACCATGTGCGCGTACACGCTGGAGACCTTCTTACCGTCGATCATGTGCTCGATGATCATGTGCACGCCGAGACTGCCTTCGCCGTCTTCGGTGAAGCTGACCACACCGTCGGCGATCGCCTGGATGGGCGCTCCGATCCCGGGGTTGAAGTCCTGGCCGCCGTGATTGACCGAGCAGCCCGCGCAGTTGCGGTAGCCGAACTGGTCGCCAACGTGCACGCCGACCGCGAACGGCCACTGGATGCTTCCGTTCGGATTGTTGCTGAAGGTGTCTTCCATCCGGATGCCGCTCGCGGCGGCGACCTCGGCGATGGACTGCGACTGGTAGCTGTCCTGCTCGACCGTGATGGTGTCGGTGCCGTTGGCCAAGTTAATGACCTGGGTCGGCTCGGCGCCGCTGGTGGGCTTCTTGGCTTCAAGGGCCGCGGCCTGCACATCGCTCGAGGACAGTAGCGCGTCCGCGGGGATCGAGGTGGCTACGGCCATCAAGGCTACGAAGGACATGGCGATGATCGACCCACCCTTGGTGGCCAGCATGCGCATGCGGTGGTGGCCGGAGCGGGTCGAGTCGGCGCGCTTGGGCGCGGACGGCAGCGCCCGGGCGCGCGGCACGAAGTCCGGAAGGGTACGCTCGGGCTCGCTCGGCTCCGTGCGGGCCTCTGACGCCGCGGCGGGCGCTGTCGCTGGCGCGGTGTCGTCGCTCGCCGACGCGGCGCGCAGCTGGGCACGCAGGGCCGCGCGCGACGGCAGCACGATGGTCGTGGTGGTCGTGTTCGGGGAAACGTCGCTCGGGATCTGCTCGTAGGCCGGCTTGGCGGGCAGGGCCAGGTCGCGTTCCTTGAGGACGACTGCCTCGAGGTGAGTTTCGGCCAGCTCGGCGCCGACCAGGCGGTGGACCTCGGGTGACAGTCCGGCGGCGGGCTCGGCGTCCATCACATCGGCGTCCACGTGGGCGACGGCAACAAAGTCGGTGTTTTCCGCGCTTGCGGCGTCGGCGGCCGAGGCCGGTTCGGTCCGGGCCGCGGCGCGGCGCTCGAGTTCGCGCTGTTCGCGACGCGTCAGCGTGCGCTCGGGCGCGGCGGCCGCGCGGTCAGCTCCGGGCGTTCCGTGCCGGCCGGCGTTGCTTTGTGAGGGGTCACTGGGGTCGGCTACAGAGGCATCCGACAACGGCGTGTGACGTGACAAAGGGCGGGTACTTTCGGCGCGATTGAGTGAACGAGAGGCTCGTAATCTGGCCGGGGCCAAAGTAACGAATGAATAAAGGCTAGCTTGCGAGGCGCGAAATCACCATTTGATGTCGCCGAATCACACCCGAAAACGGGGTAGACCCCACCCTGTGGAGGATGCGCGGGAGGGGTCAGGCGTGATAGCAATTCCGGCTTTTTCCCTGCCATCCTGCGGCGAGGGCGGCCGCGTCGGCGCCCAGAGCCTCAAATGTCGTCATCCGCCATAAATTCTTCGAAAAGATTCACCAGCAGCGGCTCGGCCGCGTCGTAGAGATCGGGCGCGGCCGCGATGAGAAGGCTGAGGCCTTCACGGTCGTCACCGAATGCGCCCACCCGGGCGCCGGCCTCGGCGGCGACCAGGGCACCGGCGGCGTGGTCCCACGGGTTCAGCCCGCGTTCGTAATAGAGGTCGAGCCGGCCGGCGGCGACCGAGCACAGGTCGAGCGAGGCCGCGCCCATCCGCCGCACGTCGCGCACGCGGTGGATCAAGCCGTGCAGCACGTTCGCCTGGCGGGTGCGCCGCACCGAGTCGTAGGAGAATCCGGTGCCGAACAGGGCCAGGGACAGCGGCACCCCGCCGGCAACTTGCAGGGCCCGGCCGTTCAGGTGCGCCCCGCCGCCGGCACTGGCCGAGAAGAGCTCGTCGATGGCCGGGTTGCGCACGGCGCCGGCCAGGGCAGTCCAGCTGGCCGGGTCGGGGTCGCCCTCCACCACGGCGATGCTCACGCCGTAGAAGGGGATGCCGTACAGGTAGTTGACGGTGCCGTCGATGGGGTCGACCACCCAGGTGAGGCCCGAGGTGCCGGCGGTGGCGGTGGACTCCTCGCCGTGGAAGCCATCATTCGGTCGCGCATCCGCCAAGAGGCCCCGGATCAGCGCCTCGGTCTCCCGGTCCGCGAGGGTCACCACGTCCTCGGGGGACGACTTCGAGGCCGCGATCTGAACGCCTTCGGCTCGCCGGCGCCGGGCCAGCTCCCCGGCCACCATGGCGGTCTCCTGGGCGAGGGCGAGCAATTCGGTCGTGGTGGTGGGGGTCATCCGCCCACGGTACGCCAGAGCGCGCCCCGACGACAGGAGCGGAGGGTGACCGGCCGGTTAACGCACAAACGCGCCGGATCTCCGACGCGTTGTGGTGGTGGTGGTGGTGCTGTGCTGGTCTTGCCCCATCCTTGCTGTGGCGAGTGCGAGATTCGAACTCACGAAGGCTACGCCGTCTGATTTACAGTCAGATCCCTTTGGCCGCTTGGGTAACTCGCCAGTGCATACCCGGCCATATGTAGCCACGTGACCGGAGACGCTCAGACAGAATACAAGCCGAAGGGCCCAAGTGCGAAATCAGCCGCGGCAGCCGGCCCGCAAACCGGTGGATATGATCACTTCATACCCCTTCTTGCACGCCGGTAAGGAACCCCATGGTCGGCATCGACGAGGTCGCCCGCCGTGCGGGCGTCTCCACCGCGACGGTTTCGCGCGCCCTGAGCGGAAATGGCCATGTGTCACCCACCACCCGGCTCAAGGTCAAGGCCGCCGCGCTCGAGCTGGGCTACGTGGTCTCCTCGAACGCATCCAGCCTGGCGTCGGGCCGGATGAAGAACATCGGTGTCGTGGTGCCGTTCCTCAACCGCTGGTTCTTCTCCAGCGTCGTCGAGGGCGCCCAGAAGGCGCTGTTGCACAACGGGTACGACCTCACGCTCTACAACCTCACCGGCGGCGGCGGCGAGCGTCGCAGCGTCTTCGAGCACTTCCTGCTGCGCCAGCGGGTGGATGCCGTGATCGCGATTTCCCTGGAGCTGACCGAGAGCGAGGTGGCCAGGCTGCACGCGCTGGGCAAACCGCTGGTCGGCGTGGGCGGCCCGATCACGGGCGTGCGCACCCTCACCATCGACGACGGCGCCGTGGCCAGGCTCGCGACCGAGCACCTGCTGGCCCTCGGCCACACCCGGATCGCCCACATCGGCGGCAACAAGGACTTCGACCTCGACTTCCACCTGCCCACCAACCGGCGCTTCGGCTACGAAGCCGCGCTGGAGGCAGCCGGCATCGGCGTGGCCCCTGAACTGTTCCAGCCGGCCGACTTCACCATCCGCGGCGGCTACCAGGCCGCCAAACAACTGCTGGGCAGCCCGCACGACCGGCCAACGGCGATCTTCGCCGCGTCCGACGAGATGGCCATCGGCAGCATCCTGGCGGCGCGCGACCTGGGCCTTGTCGTGCCGCGGGACGTCTCCGTGATCGGCATCGACGACCACGAGCTGGCCGACTTCTTCGGCCTGAGCACCATCGCGCAGTTCCCCCAGGGCCAGGGCGCCAAGGCCGTGGAGATCCTGATGGACCAGCTGCATCCGGGCCAGCACGACCAGGCGACACTGGATACCCCGATGCCGTTTGAGCTCATCGTGCGCTCCAGCACAGCGCGCCCCGGCGACTGATCGAGCGGCCGATGGGCGGCATCCGGCCCTTCTCGGTAACATGGCTCCCATGGCAGATTCTACGTTCGACATCGTCAGCAAGGTCGACCCCATGGAGGTCGACAACGCGCTCAACCAGGCTCATAAAGAGGTGGCGCAGCGCTACGACTTCAAGAACGTCGGCGCATCCATCGAGATGAGCGGCGAGAAGGTGCTCATGAAGGCGAACACCGAGGAACGCGTCAAGGCGATCCTCGAGGTGTTCGAGTCGAAGCTGATCAAGCGCGGCATCTCGCTGCGCAGCCTCGACACCGGTGAGCCGTACGCCTCCGGCAAGGAGTACCGCATCGAAGCCAGCATGAAGGCCGGCATCGACCAGGAGAACGCGAAGAAGATCAACAAGATCATCCGGGACGAGGGCCCCAAGGGCGTCAAGAGCCAGATCCAGGGCGACGAACTCCGGGTCTCCTCCAAGAGCCGCGACGACCTGCAGTCCACCATGGCCCTGCTGAAGGGCAAGGACCTCGACGTAGCCCTCCAGTTCGTAAACTTCCGCTGATCCACCCCGCGAACTGTGAGCTAAGCCCCTAAAACTCGCGTTTTTCGGGGCTTTTCTCACAGTTCGCGGATGGTTCAGGGCGCGTAGGCCCGGAGCCAGCGGGTGAGGGCGGCGTACGCGGCGCGGCGCGGGGCCTCGGCGGAGAGGATGACGTCGTGCAGGGCGCCCTCGATGCGGGCCACCGTGACGGTGGAGCCCAGCCGCACGGAGGCGCGGGCGATGTCGTCCACCACCAGCACGCTGTCGGTGTGCCGCATCTGATCGTTCCACCGAGGCAGGATCGTCGAGCGTGCCGAGAGCATCGTGAGGATCGGCACCTCGATGCCCAGCCCGGCCGCCACGGCGGCGTGGCCCTCGAGCACGGCGTTCAGCCAGGCCCGGTGCGCCGGGAAACCGCGGGTCGGCCGCCAGCGCGACTCGTAGGACCACTCGCCGTCGAGTTCGGCCGAGACCGACCGGGTGTAGAAACCGAGGTCCACCTGGGGCAGGGTGCCCAGCGGCTGCACGCGGGCCCCCAACTGCACCAGCGGCGTGATGAAGGCTCGGCCCACCCCGCCGGTCTGGAACTCCAGCCACGGACTGTTCAGCACCAGGGCGCTGGCCCGGCCGGGGTGCCGGGCCGCCCACAGGCTCAGGGTGAGGCCGCCGGTGGAGTGCCCCATCAGCACCAGGCGGCGTCGGGAGGGCCGTTCGTCGTTCTCGCCGTGGCCCATCGCGGCCAGGGCCGCGTCGATGTCCGCGTCGTAGGTGGCCAGGTCGGCCACGTAGCCCGGGGTTTGGTGGTCGCGCAGGCTGCGCCCGTACTTCCTCAGGTCGAGGGCGTGGAAGCGGGCGCCCACACCGTGCCAGTATTCGGCGAGGGTGGTCTGGAAGAAGTAGTCCGACCATCCGTGCACGTAGAGAACATCAACGCCGTGCGCGGGGGCGAACGGCGACACCAGAGTGCCGAGCGGCGGCCGGTAGCGCACCAGTGTGGCGACGACATCGCCTTCGCCGTCGCTGCCCAGCGGCAGCGTCAGTTGCTGGAACCGGTCCCCGAGGACATCCTCCAGCCACGCCAACTCCCCCATGCCCCCACCCTAGGCCGGGTTTCAGAGTTGAGCGGGAACCTGCGCCCGCGAAACCTCCACCATGTCGTGGCGGGGCACCACCTTGACGCGCACCCGGCCCTGCTCGGCGCCGAGCGCGAGCTCGTGCTGGTCGAGCCGGTGCCAGCCGTCGAGGTTGGTGTAGGCCACGCCGCGGTCGTCGAGCAGCTCGATGACACTCTCTTCCGCGGGCGACTGGGGGCGCCACCAGTTGCCCACGTCGTTGATCAGGTGCCGCACGGTCTCCATGGCGTCGGATTTGGTGTGCCCGATCAGGCCCACCGGTCCGCGCTTGATCCAGCCCGTGGCGTAGACGCCGTACATCTGCTGGCCGGCGGTGCTGGATTCGAAGCCGGGCTCGCCCTTCCAGAGCACCTGGCCCTCACGGTTGGGGATCACACCGCGCTTCTTGTCGAACGGGATGCCCGGCAGCGAGGAACCGTAGTAGCCGACGGCCCGGTAGATGGCCTGGATGGGCAGCTCACGGATCTCGCCGGTGCCGACAACGCCGCCGTGGCCATCCGGTGCGGTGCGTTCGTACTTGAAGCCGCCGACGTGGCCGTTGCCGTCGTCGGTGACCTCCACCGGGCGGGCGAAGAAGTGCAGGTGCAGCCGGCGGGACGCGTTGCCGGTCTCACGCTTTCGCCACTGGTTCAGGACCTTGTCGATCACGAAGACCTGCTTATTGCCGGCCACTGCGGCTCGCGCCGCGTCGTCGTAATCGAAGTCCTCGTCGTAAACGATGATGTCCACGTCGTTCAGCTCGCCGAGTTCGCGCAGCTCCAGCGGGGTGAACTTCACCGAGGTGGGGCCGCGGCGGCCGAACACGTGCACATCCGTCACCGGCGAGGCTTTGAGGCCCTCGTAGACGTTGGCAGGGATCTCGGTGGGCAGCAGGTCGTCGGCGTGCTTGGCGAGCATGCGGGAGACGTCGAGGGCGACGTTGCCGTTGCCGATCACGGCCACGGACTTGGCCTCGAGCGGCCAGGTGCGGGGCACATCAGGGTGGCCGTCGAACCAGCTCACGAAGCGGGCGGCGCCGTAGGAGCCGTCCAGTTCGATGCCGGGGATGGCCAGGTCGGCGTCGCGCACGGCTCCGGTGGCGAAGATGACCGCGTTGTAGTGCTTCTTCAGGTCGTCCAGGGCGATGTCGGTGCCGTAGCGCACGTTGCCGAACAGGCGGATGTCGCCGCGGTCGAGCACGTCGCGGAGCGCGTTGATGATGCCCTTGATGCGCGGGTGGTCCGGGGCCACTCCATACCGCACCAGTCCGTACGGGGCCGGCAGGTGGTCGAACAGGTCGATCGAGACGTCGAAGTTCCGCTCCGCCTTGAGGAGGATGTCTGCGGCGTAGATGCCGGCGGGGCCGGCACCGACGATGGCCAATCGCAACTTGGTCATGAAAGCCTTTCTAGCTGGATCGCTCGACGATGGTCTCGGCGAAACGGGTGAGCGCCTTCTTCACCGAGCCGTTGGGCAACGGGTCGAGGGCGGCAACGGCATCGCGGGCCCATCCGTGGGCCTCCGCGAGAGTCTGGGCGGTGACGTCGTGCTCGCGGAGTGCGGTAATCGCGGCGTCGGCGGCGTCGGTGGCGACGCCTTGACTCTTCATCACATCGGCCTCGAGACGGTCGACCAGCGACGCGGCGCGCGCATCCGTTGCGGCCCGCTCACGCAGGCGCAGCATCGGCAGGGTGGCGACACCGGCGCGGAGGTCGGTGCCGGGCACCTTGCCGGTCTCCTCGGGCTGAGGCGAGAGGTCGAGCACGTCGTCGATGAGCTGGAAGGCGACGCCGATCCGCTCGCCGAAGAGCACAACGGGTTCCTCGAACTCCTCTGGCGCGTTGGAGAAGATGATGCCGGCCTGCGCGGCGGCGGCGATCAGGGAGCCGGTCTTGTCGGCGAGCACCTGGATGTAGTGCTCGACCGGGTCTTCGCCGTCTTTGGGGCCGACGGTCTCGTGCAGCTGCCCGAGCACCAGGCGTTCGAAGGTGTCGCCCTGCAGACGAACGGCGCGTTCGCCGAGCCGACCCATCAGCTGGTTGGCGCGGGAGAAGAGCAGGTCACCGGCGAGGATGGCGATGGAGTTGCCCCAGACCACCTGGGCGCTGGGCACGCCGCGGCGCTTCTCGGCGTCGTCCATGACGTCGTCGTGATACAGCGAGGCGAGGTGGGTGATCTCGATGGCGGCGGCGGCCCGGATGACGTCGGGGACGGTGCCGTCGCCCAGGTGCGAGGTAAGCAGCGCGAGCATCGGACGCACCCGCTTGCCCCCGGCATCGAGCAGGTACCGGCTGGTGACAGCGGCGATCTCGTCGGCGAAGACGAGTTCGCCCAGCAGGGTCGCCTTCACCTCTTCCAGGCCGTTGTCGATGCTGGTGGCCAGGCCCCGGTCGGCGGGGGTGGAGAAGATTCGATCGCTCAGGCCCAGCTGCGACGTTACCGACGGGCTACGGCGGGCCACGGGGGCGGTCAATTTCACTCTGTTAGCCTAACGATCGGATCTGGGAGTTTCAGGAAGTTGGAGCGGGGGCGTCTGCGGTCTTGATTCCGCGGTGCAGAGCCACGATACCGAGACTGAGGTTGCGGTACGCCACGGCATCGTATCCGGCGTCGCGCAGCCAGGCACTGAGCGTGGGCTGATTCGGCCAGGCGGCGATGGACTCGCCGAGGTAGTCGTAGGCCTCGGCGTTGGAGGAGGCCAGCTTCACGATGCGCGGCATCACGTGGTTGAGGTAGGCGAAGTAGCCCACCCGGATGGGCGTGATCGGCGGGGTGGAGAACTCGCAGATGACCAGGCGGCCGCCAGGCTTGGTCACCCGGTAGAACTCGGCGATGGCCTTCTTGGGCTCCACGACGTTGCGCAGCCCGAAGGAGATGGTGACGGCGTCGAACTCGCCGTCCTTGAACGGCAGACTGGTGGCATCCGCCTGCACGAACTCGACGTTCGGGTTACCGGCGTGGCGCTGCCGGCCCACCTTGATCATGCCCTCGGAGAAATCAGCGGCCACAACGTGCGCGCCGGTGTGCGACAGGGCGACGCTGGACGTGCCGGTGCCGGCCGCGATGTCGAGGATCCGCTCGCCGCTCTGCGGGTCGACCGCCCTGGTGGTGGCCACGCGCCACAGCGAGGCGTTGCCCACCGAGAGCAACGCGTTGGTGCGGTCGTAGTGCGTCGAGACCAGATCGAACATGGCTGCGACCTGTGCTGGCTGCTTATTAAGATCTGCTCTACTCACCAGTCCAGTCTAGATTGCGGGGCGCGGCCCGGGTATCCGCGGGCGCGGGCGTAGGGTAGACGAGTGAATGCGCCCGCTCTAACGGTTGAAACCTCCCCGATTGCCGACATTCGCCAGCTGGTCCTGCTGCTCGACGAGCGTGCACCGCTGCTTTGGATGCGCCGCAACCAGGGCCTCGCCGGCATCGGCACGGCGCTCCGGCTGGAGTTCTCCGGGCCCACCCGCATGACGGATGCCGCCGCCGCGTGGCGCGACGTCGTCGCGGCCGCCACGGTGACCGACCCGCTCACCCGCACGGGCACCGGTCTTCTGGCGTTCGGCACCTTCGCCTTCGACGATTCGTCGAGCCAGACCAGCGTGCTGATCGTGCCCGAGGTGATCGTGGGCCGTGAGGACGGCCAATGCTGGGTCACCCGCATCTGGCCCACGGGCCAGGCGGCCCCGGAGATTCCGCTGGCGCTGCATCCGCTCGGCGACGAGTACCGCATCTCGCTGTTGCCCGGCGCCCTGCAGCCGGCCGGCTACCGGGCAGCCGTCGCCGCGGCGGTGGAGCACATCGGCGCCCAGGACCTGAGCAAGGTGGTGCTCGCCCGCGAGCTGGTCGGCCGGCTGCCCACCGAATCCGACCTGCGCCGTCTGCTGACCGAACTGGCGCTGGGCTACCCGGACTGCTGGACCTACGCCGTCGACGGCCTCATCGGCTCCAGCCCGGAGACCCTGATCAGGGCCGACCACAACGAGGTCAACGCGCGGGTGCTCGCCGGAACGATTTCCCGTGGGGCGGATGCCGCGGCCGACCTCGAGGCTGCCCTCGCGCTGGCCACCTCGAGCAAGGACGGCGACGAACACGAATTCGCCGTGCAGAGTGTGCTCGCCGCGCTCCGCCCGCACACCTCGGTGCTCACCACGAGCGAGATCCCGTTCACGGTGAAGCTGCCCAACCTCTGGCACCTGGCCACCGACGTCGAGGGCACCCTGAGCGACGGGTCCACCTCGCTGGACCTGATTGCGGCGATGCACCCGACCGCCGCCGTCGCCGGCACCCCCACGCAGGACGCGCTCGCGCTCATCCGCGAACTGGAGCCCTTCGACCGCGGCCGCTACGCCGGCCCGGTGGGCTGGGTAGGCGCCGACGGCGACGGCGAGTGGGCCATCGCGCTGCGCTGCGCGCAGGTCACCCCGGCCGGGGACGTCACCGCGTACGCTGGCTGCGGCATCGTGCTGGACTCCGACCCCGACCGCGAGCTGGCCGAGACGAAGATGAAGTTCCGCCCCATCGTCGAGGCGTTCGGCTAGGTCGTTCGCGCGGCCCGGCATCCGTGGCGCGTAGCGCGTTGCCCGTGGCCCGTGGCCCGTGGCCCGTGGCGCGTAGCGCGTTGCCCGTGGCCCGTGGCCCGTGGCCCGTGGCCCGTAACTGTGCCCGTTCCGGACAATTGGTCCCGGCACGCCGGGTGAAGTTGTCCGCAGCGGGCCCAGTTAGCGGATGCTCCGCGCGGCCGAGCGACGCGGCGGCTACCCGGGCAGGTTGTTGGCCTGGGTCACGATCGAGATGATCACGATCACGTCGACCACGACGTTGGTCAGCACGGCCATGATCGAGAGAATCAGGGCGGTCAGGCCGAGCTCGGGACGGTTGGAGTTCCGCTTGGCCAGCAGGCCGAGGACAACGCCGACGGTGCCGAGGATCAGGCCGAGCACGGGCAGCCAGCCACCGAGGAAGGCCACGACGCCAACGATCATCGCCGACAGGGCGAGCTTGTCGGCGGGCACGCGCGCCGGGCCGGGTCCGGTCGGGGTGGATCGGGCGGGAGAGGACTTGCCGCTCATGCTGCACTCCTGGGGGCCTGTCCGGCACGTCTTGACGGAACGAAGCAACGGTACCAAACGAGCCGAGGTGCCGCGCCCTGCCCGGGGCCCCCAGGCACCGCGGGCACCGCGGGCACCGGGGAGCATGGATCGCTGGACCACGCTGATATCCGCCATGGCGGGCATGGGCTTGTTCGTGCTCGTGGCGTTCCTGCGCCCGCGCCCCGCGCGTGCAGGACCTCGTGCTGCAGGTGGCCCAGGAGCTCAAGTCCGAGCAGGCCGCCGTCCGGGAGCCCACCCACTCACCCCACCTCCCGCGAACTGTGAGTTAAGCCCCAAAAACCGGCGTTTTCAGGGGCTTTTCTCACGGCTCGCGGAGGGCGCGGAGGGTGCGACGGGTGCGACGGGCGCGGAGCTAGCGCGCGAGCGGCACTTCCACGATCGTCGGCTCGCTCACTGGAGCCGTGAGGGCGCTTTCCAGAGCGCTTCGGGTGGCGGCGCGGGTGTACGACCAGCCGTACGCGGCGGCCAGGGCCTCCAGGTCCACCCGGTGCGGGGTGAAGAGCACCCGGTCCACAGCGCTGGGCGCGGCCGTCGCCGCCACCTCGAGGCCGTCGAAGATGGTTCCGCCGCCGTCGTTGCCGACCACCACCTGTAGCCGGGGCCGGGTTTCGCCGGGTGCGATCAGGAGCGACCCTGAGTCGTGCAGCAGGGTGACGTCACCAACGAGCAGACGGGTGGTGCCGGTCGACCTGGGCTCCGGGCCGGACTGGCTGGCCAGCGCGATGCCCACCGCCGTGGCGATCGTGCCGTCGATGCCGGCCAGGCCGCGGTTGGCGTGCACGGTGATCTTCTTGCCGCTCACCCGGGTGTCCAGCTCACGGATCAGCCTGGACGCGCCGAGCACCAGGCGGTCGTGCGGCCAGGAGGCGCGCCAGAGCGCGTCGGCGAGGATCGCGCGGGTGACCGGGGCCTTCATCGCGGCGAACTCGGCGCGGGTCATGCCGTAGGCGCCGAAGGGCGGGGTGTCGAGCTGGGTGTCCTGGGCCAGGATGTGCCGGCTCGCCATCACCCAGCGGCCAACCCAGGCGCGGGCCTCGCGGGTGCCCGCGACCGCGATGGCCTCGTCGGTGGCGGCGACGGCGCGGGCGAACCTAGCCACCCGGTGGCCGGGGTTGTACCACTCCAGCCCCGCCGGGGCCACGACGATGGTCTCCACATCCGCCCGCTGTACCAGCGCCGGGATCTCCCGGCTGAGGGTGGGGTGGCCGAACACGATCACACGCTGTATCTGGCCGCCGAAATCGGCGTCCCCGAGCAGGTCGCGGTACGCCACGATGAGGTTCGGGCCGAACCTGGCGCCGCTGCACACCTCGGCGATCAGCGGCCATCCGGCGCTGCGGGCCAGTTCTTCCGCGGCCGGGCCGGCTCCGGCGCCGGCCACGACGACGGTGCGGGGACCGGACGACAACAACAGCGGCGGGGCGACGCCTGCGGGCGGCGACGCATCCGGCTGGCCCTGCCCTGCTGTATCGCCCGCGACGGCGAGGCCGGCGACCGAACTGTCAGCGGCGAGGTCGACGGCAGCGGAGAGTGGCTCGCGAAACGCCAGGTTCAGCTGCACCGGGCCGGGGTTGGCGGTGTGCGTGCCCGTCGCCGTCTGGTAGGCCAGTCCGGCCAGGGTCACAGCCGCCTCGGCCTGGCCGGCGGATCCGTCTGGAGCGCTCACGTCCTGGCAGAGACGCACGGCGCCGGCGAAGATGCCCGGCTGCACGGTGGTCTGGTTCGAGCGGATGCCCCGCAGCTCGGCGGGCCGGTCGGCGGTGAGCAGGATCATGGGCACGACCGAGTGGTGGGCCTCGAGCACCGCGGGGTGCAGGTTGGCCACGGCAGTGCCGGAGGTGCAGGCCACGAGCGCGGGGCGGCCGCTCTCGATGGCGAGGCCGAGCGCGAGGAAACCGGCGCCGCGTTCGTCGATGCGCACGTGCAGGCGGAGCAGGCCGAGGCGCTCGAACTCGGCGGCAGCCAGAGCCAGCGCCTGTGACCGCGACCCCGGGCTGAGCACGATGTCCCGCACGCCGAGTCGCACGAACTCGGCCAGTAGCGCCACGCTGAAGTCGGTGGCGGGGCTGCCGCTTTGCGCGACCTGGCGCGGAGGACCCGCGTCAGGGCGCGGGGTCGATCCGGTGTCCTGTGTTCTCTCAGGCATCCCGTCGGCCCGGCTGGTCGCCGTCACCGGGTTCGGTCTTCTTGGGGTCGAGTCCAGTGGTGCCGGGCCGGGAAGGGCCGTCGGTTGGGGGATCCATCTTGTCGAAGTCAGCCAGCTCCTGCTCCAGGTCGCGGATGCGCCGTTCCTGGTCCTTGGCGCGGTCCAGGCCGCGCAGGAAGTCCGGGTCGTCGTCCGGAGCCATCGACCGGGTGATCCTCCCGCCGGTGCTCGCGGCGCTGGTTCGGCGGCCGCGACCGATCAGCAACCAGAGCACGGGACCGATCACGGGGAGAAGAATGATCACCAGGATCCACGCCCACCGGGGAATTCCTCGGATGCGATTGCGGTCGAAAACCGCGCAATCCACCGCCGCATAGACAGTGAGAATGACAACGACGACTCCGAGGCCGAACAACAGGCGGAACATGTTGCTAATTGTAGGCCGGTCAGCCGAGAGATCGGTGAGTACTCTCAGCAGCACGGCTTAAGCTGGAGGTATGAAAGCTGTTCCAGCGTGGTTGGTATTCACCGTGCTCCGGGTCCTGATGTTCGCCGCGCCCTTCGTGCTGCTGCTGGTGCTGGGCATCGAGGGCTGGTTGGCCGCTCTGCTGGCCGCCGTGATCGGCGTGTGCCTGTCCTATATTTTCCTGCGCAGCCCGCGTGACACCGTCGCCCGTGGCCTCTACGAGGTGCGGCACCGCGAGAAGGAACCCGTGCACCCGGACGCCGAGTCAGAGGATGCCGCGGTCGACCGCGCAGAGTCTGGAGCGCCCCGGTCCGGCCAGTCCCCCACAGGACCGTAGCCCTCCGCGCCGCAGCCCAGCGCGCCGTAGCCATCCGCTGAGCCGCCTGAGGCTCCGCCATCTGTGTCCAGAACGGACAAATGCGCCCGGCACACCGGGACCTTTTGTCCGAACGGGCAATAGTTGCCCGGTTACAGCGCGAACGCCAGCCCGAGCAAAATGCCGTAGAGCAGCGCCGCCATGCTGGTGAGCTTGAGCGCCAGGATCAGTTCCTTCGCCGTCTTCGCGGTCGCCACGATCAGGCAGGCCGGCAGCACCAGCAGCAGCACGAAGAACGTGAACCAGGCCAGCGGGTAGAACAGCGCGAAGAAGCCCGCGATGACGAACGGCACCAGCAGGAACACGCAGAACACGACGCGGGAGGCGCGGGCGCCGATCCAGACGGCGAGGGTGCGCTTGCCGGCGACCTTGTCCGGCTTGATGTCGCGCAGGTTGTTCACCATCAGCACGGCGCACGCGATCAGCCCGATGGCCACGGCGCTCAGCCAGCTCTCCAGGTTGACGGTGCCCACCTGCACATAGGTGGTTCCGACGGTGGCCACCAGGCCGAAGAAGACGAACACGAACAGCTCGCCCAGGCCCAGGTAGCCGTACGGCTTCGTGCCGCCCGTGTAGAACCAGGCCGCCGCGATCGCCAGGGCGCCCACCGCGAGCAGCCACCAGAACTGGCTCAGGATCACGAGCACCAGGCCGGCGACGGCGGCGACGGCGAAGAAGGCCAGCGCCACGGTCAGCACGGCGCGGGGCTGAGCCGCTCCGCCGCCGGTGAGCCGGGCCGGGCCGACCCTGTGGTTGTCGGTGCCGCGGATGCCGTCGGAATAGTCGTTGGCGTAGTTCACGCCGATCTGCAGGCTGACCGCCACCACCAGCGCGAGCAGTGCCCGCACCCAGTGGAACTCGCCGGCGCCGCCCGCAACGACCGCCGCTCCGGTTCCCAGCGCCACCGGCGCGATGGCCAGCGGCAGGGTGCGCAGGCGCGCACCGGAGATCCAGTCGCCCAGGCTCGCCGGCTCGCTGCGGGCGGGGCCGGTCACCGCACCGCTCTTACGGGCCGGGTTGCCCGACTTCGCCGGGTTCTTCGGCCCGCCAGAGGCCGGATTCCGGGTACCGGTCGGGCTGGTCTGACGGGATTTCTGTTGTTTCGGCTCGTTCGGCCGCGCTCCATGTGCCACGACCTCATGCTACTGGCCGCATCCGGGCGGCGGCCGAGGAGCCCCGCCGGCCGGCACGGTGGGGCGGTTCAGCGCCCCACGAGCCGCTCCACGGCGTGCCGGTCCGGCTTCCCGGACGCCAGCAGTGGGATGGTCCCGACCGTCACGATCCGGACCGGTCGGGCGGCGCGGCCGAGCTCGGCGGCCACGGCGGAGCGCACGGGCTCCAGTGCCGGCGCCTGGTCCGCGGCCAGCACGACCACCGCGGCCTGTCCCCAGACCGGGTCGTTCGCGCGCACCACGACGGCGTTGCCCAGGCCCGGGAGCGTGCGCACCAGGGCCTCCACGGCGTCGAGGGAGACCTTCTCCCCTCCGGAGATGATCACGTTGTCGGCCCGTCCGGTGACGCTCACGGTGCCGTCCGCGGCAACCACACCCAGGTCGCCCGTGCGGTACCAGCGCACACCCCGGTCGTCCACGAACATCTCGCGGGTGCGCTCCTCATCGTCGAGGTACCCGTCGGCGAGCACCGACCCGCTGATCTCGAGGTGGCCGTCGACGGCGCGCACCACGGTGTTGCCGATCGGCACGCCGTCGTACACGCACCCGCCGGCGGTCTCCGACGAACCGTAGCTGCGAAGCACCCGGATCCGGAGCCGCTCGGCCCGGTCGATCAGGGCGGGGGCGACCGCCTGGCCGCCCACGAGGATACCGGTGAACCGCCTGAGCGCGGCCAGGATCGCCGGGTCGACCTCCGCCGCATCCAGCAGCCGCGCCAGTTGCACGGGAACCAGTGAGGTGAACCTCAGCGGCTCGACGAGCCGGCCGGCGTAGTCGGCGAATTCGGCCGGGTCGAAGTGCCCAGGCGGCAGCAGCACGGGCTCCGTGCCGGCCGCGATCGACCGCACGAGCACCTGCACCCCGGCGATGTAGTGGGCCGGCAGGGCAAGCAGCCATTGGCCGTCGCCGCCGAGGGCGAGGCTGGACGCCGACGCTGAGGCGAGCAGCGCGTCTGTGCTGAGCATCACCCGTTTGGGCGCGGCCGTCGAGCCGGACGTTTCGATCACCACGGCCACGCGGCGCGGAACCGGTCCGAGACTCTCGCGGTCGGTGCCGGTTTCTCCCGCCGGCACCGGCAACAACGCTTCATCGGTGGCGGAGAGCGCCAGGCGCAACTCAGCCAGCACGCGCAGGGGATCGCCGACGGGAACGACGCGAACGGGCCTCACGAATGCGCCTAGAACTGCCAGGGGTAGGGCGACCAGTCCGGTTCGCGCTTCTGAAGGAACGAGTCGCGCCCCTCGACGGCCTCGTCGGTGCCGTAGGCCAGTCGGGTGGCCTCGCCCGCGAAGACCTGCTGGCCGACCATGCCGTCGTCGACGGCGTTGAAGGCGAACTTGAGCATCCGGATGGCGGTGGGCGACTTGGTCAGGATCGTGCGCGCCCAGTCCAGCGCCTCGTTCTCCAGCTGGGCGTGCGGCACGACCGCGTTGATGGCACCCATCTCCAGGGCGCGCTGGGCCGAGTACTCTCTGGCGAGGAAGAAGACCTCCCTGGCTGCCTTCTGACCGACCTGGCGGGCGAAGTATGCGCTGCCGTAACCGCCGTCAAAGGAGCCGACATCGGCATCCGTCTGCTTGAATCTGCCGTGCTCTGCGCTGGCGATGCTGAGATCGCAGACCACGTGCAACGAGTGCCCGCCGCCGGCCGCCCAGCCCGGGATCACGGCGATGACAACCTTGGGCATGAAGCGGATCAGACGCTGCACCTCCAGGATGTGCAAGCGGCCGCCCCTGGCCTTGTCGATGCCGCTGGCTGTCTCGCCCTCGCCGTACTTGTAGCCGTCCCGGCCGCGGATGCGCTGGTCGCCGCCTGAGCAGAATGCCCAACCGCCGTCTCTAGGACTCGGGCCGTTGCCGGTGAGCAGCACCACGCCGATGTGCGGATTGGTGCGGGCGTCCTCGAGGGCGGCGTAAAGCTCGTCAACGGTTTGCGGCCGGAAGGCATTGCGCACCTCTGGACGGTTGAAGGCCACACGGGCGATGCGTCCGGTGAGGTCGTGGTGGTAGGTGATGTCGGCGAGAGAGCCGAAGCCCGCCACCGAACGCCACTGGGTTGGGTCGAAGATCTCTGAAACCAGTTCGGGCATGGGATCAGCCTACGCGTCAGCATGGGAGGCACGCGGGGGGATGAAACCTGGGACCGCTCACACGAGACATGAGGGCTCTTCAGTTGTACCTTCTCGGCGGCGCCCCCGTCAACCCCTTGAACGCGCGTAATGCCGAGCAGTGTACTTATCTCACCCGAAAGACCTGGAGGTGGTCATGTTTCACAACAGCCCCTCGGCACCCGACACCGCGTTACCCGAACACGCACCCGTCATCAGCGCCGAAACCCACACCGCTCTTGCTCAGAACCCGATAGTCAGCCCCAGCAGCACCGCCGGAAACACAGTCGTTGACCTTGCGGACGTTGAAATCACCGAGCTCTCCCCCACTGAATGGCGCGTCGCGGATCATGCCATCGAGCATGACGACCCGACCGCGCTGCTCGGTTTCATCCAGATCGTCGGAAGCGCCTTCGAGGTGACCAATCTCGGTCGCCCGCGCGAACGTGCCTACTTCACTTCCTTTGACCGCGCCACAGCCAGTCTTCTCACCCGGGGGGTCCTCGCATGACAACCATCGTCCAGACGCCAACGACTCGAACCACCCAGAAGACTCGGGCCACCCAGAAGGCCGTGCAGACCCCCCCCGCGCCGCCCACCGAGTCCATTTCATCGTCGTACTCGCCGTCGGCCGCTGCCAGCGCCGCCGCCACCTCCCGGTACAGCCGGGCGTCCACGGATGCCTTCGGCGACTACCTGCGCCGCATCGGCAAGGGTCCGCTGCTCTCGGCAGAGGACGAGGTGAATCTGGCCCGCAAGATTGAGGTGGGCCTGTTCGCCGACGAGAAGGTCAACCGGGCCGACGCCGAGGGAGACCCGGTGAACCCCGAGTTCAGGCGCGAGCTGATGACCCTGGTCTTCGAGGGCCGGCGCGCGAAGAACCACTTCATCGAGGCCAACCTGCGTCTCGTCGTGAGCATCGCCAAGCACTACTCGGGCCGTGGCGTACCGATCATGGATCTGGTGCAGGACGGCAATATCGGTCTGGTGCGGGCAGTGGAGAAATACGACTTCATGACCGGCTTCAAGTTCTCCACCTACGCGACCTGGTGGATCCGCCAGGCGATCCACCGCGGCATGGCCGACAAGTCGCGCATGATCCGCATCCCGGTGCACACCGCCGAGAAGCTCAACAAGATCAAGCGCATCCGCCGTGACCTCACCAGCACCCTCGACCGGGAACCGACGCTCAAGGAGATCGCCGAGCTGTCGCAGATCGCGGTGCGCGATGTGTCCCGCCTGCTGCAGTATGACAACGAGCCCATTTCGCTGCACGCTCCTGTCGGCGACGGCATCGGCGATATCGCCGAGCTGATCATCGATGATGACCTGCCCCAGCCCGATGAGTGCGCCACGATCACGCTGCGGGCGGCCGACATCACGTTCTATCTCGACGCCCTGCCCGACCGGGAACGCTCCATCCTCACGGCCAGGTTCGGCTTGACCGGTGAAGAGCCGCGAACCCTCGACCAGATCGCGGTGATCCAAGGTGTCACCCGGGAGCGGGTGCGGCAGATCGAGAAGCGCGCTCTGGCCCTCCTAAAGGTGCCACGACTCGAACGATATCTCAGGGACTAGAGGCCGAAACCGGCGTAGCGTAACACCAACCCCTATCAACGGAGTGGTGCAATGGGCAAGCTGACGTACGATTCAAGCCTCACGGCGGATTTCGATGATCGGGTGCTCGCGCACATCCAAGTGGTGATCGGTGCCAAGCTACGCCGGGGTGAGTGCTTCTATTTCACCTGGCGTGACGATCCTCAGGGCGGTGACGGCCGGAGCACCATCTGGATGCATCCGAGCATCCCGTTGGCGTACAAGTACTTCGGCGGCCGGTCGCCCAGCCTCAACCGGGACTGGATCGAGGCGCTGATGCTGACCGCGAACTCGTCCGGCGGCCTGCAGATTGTTCCGGAGCCGCACCGCCTCGGCACCACGTCGAACGGGAGGGATGACTCGTGAGCCGCATCGACATCGTCTACGGCAGCAAGCCCTACACCATCGGCGACCGCACCATCGAGTCGTTGCGTGCCGAGATCACCGCTTCGGTGACGTCGGGCGTTCCCGCCTGGCTGCGGGTGAACAGCGGTGCCGGCCGGTACCAGGATGCCTACCTGCTGATCTCCCCCGGTACCGCGATCGCCATCGTGGACGTGCAGCCTGACGGCCCCGAGGTCGTGCTGAGCCACGAGCAGACCTTCATCGCCGACTCGACCGAATGACCCGGTCGGGGCCGGACCCGCGGATGCTGGCACACTAGAGCCATGCTCCCTTCGCTGCACGACGTGCTCGCCACCGCCCGCGTGGTCGACCTACCCCTCGTCACCGGTTTCCGCGGCCTTACCAGCCGCGAGGCCGTGCTGATCGAGGGGCCGGCGGGCTGGACCGAGTTCTCCCCCTTCGCGGAGTACGACGACGAGGAGGCCGCGGCCTGGCTGCGCGCCGCCCTGGAGTTCGGTTGGGAAGAGACCCCGGCGATCAAGCGCGACCGGATCCCGGTGAATGCGACGGTTCCCGCGATCGACGCGGCGGACGTTCCTGGGCTGCTGGCCAGGTTCCCCGGCTGCCGCACCGCCAAGGTCAAGGTGGCCGATCCCGGCCAGACCCTCGCCGAAGACGTGGAGCGGGTGCGCGCGGTGCGCAAGGCCCTCGGCGCCGAGGGGCGAATCCGGGTGGACGCGAACGGGCTCTGGAACCTCGACGAGGCTGAGCACGCGATCCACGCCCTAGCCGAGTTCGACCTCGAGTACGTCGAGCAGCCGTGCGCGTCGATCGACGAACTCGCCGAGATCCGTCGTCGCACCGACTACCTCGACCTGCCGATCGCGGCCGACGAGAGTGTGCGCAAGGAATCCGACCCCCTGCTGGTGTCCCGCGCCGGCGCCGCGGACCTCCTGGTGGTCAAGGTGCAACCGCTCGGCGGCATCCGCGCGGTCCTCGCGATTCAGGCCGAGACCGGCCTGCCGCTCATCGTCTCCAGCGCCCTCGACACCTCGGTCGGCATCTCCATGGGCGCGTTCCTCGCCGCCGCCCTCCCCGAGCTCGACTACGACTGCGGGCTGGCCACGGCGTCGCTGCTGGCCGCGGATGTCACCCGCGAGCCGCTGCTGCCGGTCGATGGCAGCATCCCCGTTCGCCGGGTGGTGCCGGATGCCGACCTGCTCGACACGTACGCCGCCGGCCCCGAGCGCCGCGACTGGTGGCTCGCCCGGATCACCCGCGTGCACGCGCTGCTCGCCGGCTGACCCGCGGCCGGAGCCCCGCGCGCTGCTCTGCGCGTGAGGGATCTGGAGCTGTGCGGGCACGGCGCCGTTATGCGGATGGCGCGCCAGCCGCATAACGGCGCTGCACCCGCGCATCGCCCGAGAGGGTCACCCGACAGCGCCGGGCGAGCGGCTACAGGCCGGAGTAGGCGTGCAGGCCCTTGAAGAAGACGTTCACGATGCCGAAGTTGAACATCACCGCGGCGAAGCCGATGATGGCCAGCCAGGCGGAGCGCGATCCGCGCCAGCCGCGGGTGGCCCGCGCGTGGATGTACCCCGCGTAGATCACCCAGATGATGAAGGTCCAAACCTCTTTGGTGTCCCAGCCCCAGTATCGGCCCCAGGCGCGTTCCGCCCAGATCGACCCGGCCATCAGGGTGAAGGTCCAGAGGATGAAGCCGATGATGTTGACTCTGTAAGCCAGGTTCTCCAGGGTGAACGCCGACGGCAGCGTCTGCAGGAATTTGAGCCGGCCGGGCTTGGCGGTACCGACGCGCTCCTCGCGGCGTGCCTGCAGCAGCTGCACGAACGAGAGCGCGAAGCCCAGCGCGAAGAACCCGGTGCCCAGCGACGCCACGAACACGTGGATGACGAGCCACACCGACTGCAACGCCGGCGGCAGCGGGGCCACCTCCACGTAGTACTGTAGGGCGCCGATGCCGAGCAGGATCAGGATCAGCCCGCTGACGAAGGTGCCGAGGAACCGCAGGTCGGTGCGGGTGAGGACGATGAGGAACACCGTGACGATCAGCAGGGTGCCGGTCATCGCGAACTCGTACATGTTGGCCCACGGCACCCGCTCGGCGGCGATGCCGCGGAGCACCGCGGCCACCAGGTGCAGTGCCCAAGCCAGGACGAGGAGCGAGACGCCGACGCGCAGGCTGGCGGAGCGGCCGTACGGGGTCGCCGCGTCGTTGGCGATCCGGGCACTGATGCGGGTGAGCGTCGTGGTGCTGCCACCCGCGGCAACCGCGCCGGCCACCGAGGCTTTGTCAGCGGCAGCGGCGGGCCGCTCGGCCGAATCCACGGCGGCGCTGCGCTTGGACAGGTCGATCGCGAAGGCGATGAACGCCAGCGCATAGACGGCCATGGCCGAGTACAGGCTGAGGATCGAGAGCTCGTTCACATTCACCTTTACAGCCTAAGCGGGTTCGACGGGTTTAACGACCGAGGCTGAACGTTCCAGCACAGCCGCATGCCGGTCGGCGAGAGCGGTCACCGCTGACTCCAGGCCGGGGTCCTCACCGCGGGCGAGGCCGGCGTATTCGAGGCGCACCGACCCATCCGCCTGCTCGACGGCCTTCACCCAGAGCCGGCGGCGGGGCACGAACAGCGACGTGAGGAGCCCACCGAGCACCAGCACAGCGAACAGGAGCACCCAGCCCTGGGTGGGGTCGTGGTGGATGTCGAAGGAGGCGAACCGGGGCACCGAACCCGAGTAGTCCCCCGCGGCGGCGTCCGGAGAGGCGTTCTCGAAGGTCACCGAGCCCAACCCGTTCGGCAGCTCCTGCGTCTGGCCGGGTTTCAGCTCCAACGGCTTGATGTCGCTGGTGCGGGTGGCCAGCGGCTCCATGGTGTCGGTGTCGAGGGCGTAGACCGAGGTGGGCACACCGTCGTCGAGCCCCAGGTCGCCCGCGTACACGTTGAGGGTGAGCACCGGGTACTCCAGGTCGGGGAAGCTGGAGAAGTAGGAGCCGGTGGTGGTCTCATCCTGGGTCGGATAGAAGAAACCGACCAAGCCCACCTGATCGGCCAGGCCGTCCGGCACCTTCACGATGCCCAGCGACGTGAGGTCGGCGTCCTGCGGCAGGAACGGCACGGAGTCGGTGAACACCACGGTGCCCTCCGGGTCCTTGACGGTGATGGTGGGCGCATAGCCGTTGCCGAGCAGGTAGATGCTGGTGCCGCCAGTGCGCAGCGGGTCGTTGACCCGTACCGCGCCGTCCTTCGCGTCGCCGCCGCGCGGGGTCACCGTGACGCCGGCGGTGAAGTCAACGGGCTGGCCGAACGCCTCGAGGTTCGCGGTCTCGTAGCTCACCTCGAAGTCGTCAAGGGTGAGCGTGTACGGGTCGAGTTCGGTGTCGTTGAAGAACCGTCCGGGGTTGAACGAGTCGTAGGCCAGCAGCGTGTTCACAAAGGTCTGGCCCTCCACGAGCACCCGTTGCCCACTGAAACCGAAGCCGCTGCCGAAGCCGACGACCACGAGCAAGCCCACCAGGGCGGAGTGGAAGACCAGGTTGCCGGTCTCGCGCAGGTAGCCGCGCTCGGCCGAGGCGGAGAACTCCTCCGGGCCGTCGAACAGGGCCACCCGGTAGCGGCCCTGTTTGAGCAGGGTGCGAGCGGACACGACGGCGGCGGCCGCGTCCGTGCCCGCGGGGGCGGTGCGGGTGGTGAAGCCGGCCAGTCGAGCAAGCCGCGCCGGGGTCTTCGGCGGCTGGGCGCGCAGCGCCTGCAGGTGGTGCTTGGTGCGCGGGATCACGCAGCCGATCAGCGAGACGAACAGCAGCAGATAGATAGAGGAAAACCAGGCCGACGCGTATACGTCGAACGCCTGGATGTTGTCGAGGATCGGCGCGAGGTCGGGGTTGTCGGCGAAGTACTGGGTGACGCCGTTCGGGTCGGAGCTGCGCTGGGGCACCAGCGAACCGGGCACCGCCGCGATGGCAAGCAGCAGCAGTAGGAACAGGGCGGTGCGCATGCTGGTGAGCTGGCGCCAGAACCAGCGCAGGGTGCCGGTGAAGCCGAGCTTGGGTTGGCTGATGCCGTCGCCGGAGGGCGCCGGAGCGGAGTCGATGTGGTCAGATGGCCGGGACATAACTGCCAATCACCCCTTGCAGGTTCAGGAGCCAGGCATTCCACACGCCGCTCACCATGAGCACCCCGATAACGATCAGGAGCACGCCGCCGAACAGGTTGATCGCTCGGATATGACGCTTGAGAAAGGCTACGGCCCCGGTGGCCCAGTTCAAGCCCAGGGCGATCAGCAGAAACGGGATGCCAAGGCCGAGCGCGTAGAACAACGCCAACAGGCCGCCCTGCCAGGGCGATCCGGTGCTCAGGCTCAGCGAGTTGATGGCCGTGAGCGTGGGTCCGGTGCACGGGGTCCAGCCGACCGCGAAGACCGCGCCGAGCACCGGGGCCCCGGCCAGGCCCATCCGTGGCCGCCAGGAGGTCTTGATGGTGCGCTGCATGGCACCGAACTGGCCCACGAAGACCAGACCGAGCAGGATTACGATCGCGCCGGCGATGCGGGTGATCAAGTCTCGGTACTGGTTGAGCCAGAACCCAGCGAAGCCGAACACCACGCCGGTGAGCACGAAGACCACGGTGAAGCCAAGGATGAACAGGGCCACGCCGAGCAGCAGACGGTTGCGGCCGCGGCTCGCGGAGAGTTTCGACCCAGCGCTGCCATCGGCGAAACCGCCGATATAGGCGAGGTAGCCGGGCACGAGCGGCAGGATACACGGTGACGCGAACGAGACCAGGCCGGCCAGCACCGCGATCGGGATCGCCAGGAACAGTTGACCGCTGAAGACGATCTCACCGAAGGGATTGCCCACGCCTAGCCGTCCTCGGCAATCGTGTCTTCGATCAGCGTCTTGAGGATGGACGGCGAGTTGACCTGGCCGAGGATGCGCGCGGCGACCCGGCCCGAGGCGTCCAGCACCAGCGTGGTGGGCACAGCGTTGGGCGGGATGCTGCCGCTGAAGGCCAGTTGCAAACCACCGTCGTCGACGTCCATCACCGACGGGTAGCTGATCTCGTAGGCCTCGTTGAAGGCGATGGCACTGGCGGCCTGGTCGCGCACGTTCACGCCGAGGAAGCTGGCGCCCTTGCCCGCGAATTGCTCGCTGATTTCCTTGAGGTCGGGAGCCTCGGCCCGGCAGGGGGCACAGCTGGCGTACCAGAAGTTGACCACGAGCACCTCGCCGGCGTAGTCGGCGGAGCTGACGGTGGAGCCGTCTTCGAGGGTGCCGTCGAATTCCACGGACTCGCCGCGTTCGTCGGCGGGGATCTCTGTGACGCTGCCGTCACCGGCGATGTAGCCCTTGCTGCTGCCTTCCCGGTACTGGTCGGCGAGCGAGTCTCCGCTCGTGCAGCCGCTGAGGGCGAGGGCAACGCTGACCAGGCCGGCCAGCGCCAGAGGCCGAAGACGTGCGCGGCCGCTCACACTGCCCCCACATCGTTCGCCGGCACCAGCAGGGCGGCGGCGGGGCTCGAATAACCGATCTCGGCGGGCACGTTGCCGCCGAGCGACAACGTGGTGATGCTGGACAGGTCGCAGCGGCGTTTGCGCGGGTCGTGCGCCAGGCGTTCGTGGGCCAGGCTGCGGTGCACCATCCAGATCGGCAGCTGGTGGCTGAGCAGAACGACGTCGCCCTCGTCGACGGAGTGGAACGCGTCGTCGATGGCGGCCAGCATCCGGGTGGAGATGGAGCGGAACGGTTCGCCCCAGCTGGGCCGGGCCGGGTTCACCAGGCTGGGCCAGTTGCGTGGGTCGCGCAGGGCGCCGCCGGGTCCGCGCATCCGCGTGCCTTCGAATCGGTTCGTGGGTTCGATGATGCGTTCGTCGAGGTGGACCGGCAGGCCGAAGGCCGCCATGATCGGGGCGGCGGACTCCTGGGCGCGCTGCAACGGCGATGCGATGACCCGCACGATGGGGCGCCCGCGCTCGACGAGCTCCGCGGCAGCCGCCTCAGCCATCCGCTGCCCCAAATCGGACAGTCGAAAGCCGGGAAGTCTGCCGTAAAGCACGCGTTCGGGGTTGTAAACCTCACCGTGCCGCACGAGATGTACCTGGCTAGCTACCACATAGTCCAGTCTACGGAGGGGTCACCCGCGAATTCGCCGAGAGCTGTGCGGCTAAACTTGCGGGGTGAATGCTCGCGTACTGATAAAGAACCTTGCCGCCCTCGACGACGGTCTCGTTTCCGTGTCCGGGTGGGTCGAAACCGTCCGAGACCAGAAGAAGGTGCAATTCGTCGTTCTGCGAGACGAATCCGGCGCGGTGCAGCTGGTCAATCCGCGCACGACGGATGCCGAGGGTGTCGTCGTCGACGACGAGCCGGCCACCACCATCTCCGGCCTGTCCCAGGGCAGCTTCGTCACCGTGACCGGACAGCTCAAGCACGACGAGCGGGTCAAACTCGGCGGCATCGAGATCAAGCTCGCCTCGCTCGAGGTTGTCACGCACGCCATCCCGGAAACCCCCATCGCGGCGGACTCCAGCCTGGACAAGCGCATGGACTGGCGCTTCCTCGACCTGCGCCAGCCCAAGTCGAGCCTGATCTTCCGCATCCAGACCACGTTCGAGCACGCGCTGCGCACGTACTGGATCGAGCACGACTTCATCGAGCTGCACACCCCCAAGCTGATGGCCAGCGCGAGCGAGTCCCGCGCCGAGCTGTTCGAGGTGGAGTACTTCGACACCAAGGCCTACCTGGCGCAGAGCCCGCAGTTCTTCAAGCAGATGGCGCAGTCCTCTGGCTTCGGCAAGATCTTCGAGGTGGGGCCGGCGTTCCGGGCCGACCCGTCCTTCACCAGCCGGCACGCCACCGAGTTCACCAGCGTCGACTCCGAGATCAGCTGGATCGACAGCCACGAAGACGTCATGAAGCTGCACGAGGACCTGCTCGTGGCCGCGTTCACCGCGGTCAAGGCCAAGCACGGCGAGGAGGTGCTCGCGCTGTTCGGCGTGGAGGTCACCGTGCCGAGCACGCCGTTCCCGCGCATCCCGCTGGCCGAGGCCAAGGAGATCGTCAAGAGCCGCGGTTACGAGGTTCCCCGCGACGACGACGACATGGACCCGGAGGGCGAGCGCCAGATCGCGGCGTACGTCGCCGAGACCTACGGGCACGAGTTCGTGTTCCTCACCGACTACGCGTCGAGCATCCGCCCGTTCTATCACATGCGCCACGAGGGCGACGCGAGCCTGACCAACAGCTACGACCTGATCTTCAACGGCACCGAGATCTCCACCGGCGCGCAGCGTGAGCACCGCATCGACGTGCTCACGGAGCAGGCCATCGAGAAGGGCGTGGACCCGGCCGAGATCGCCGGTTACCTCGACTTCTTCCGCTACGGTGTGCCGTCGCACGGCGGTTTCGGCATGGGCCTGGCCCGCGTTCTGATGCTGATGCTGCACCAGGCGTCCATCCGCGAGGTCACCTACCTGTTCCGCGGCCCCACCCGCCTGGAGCCGTAGCCCGCAACTGCCGCACACGAATCGCGCCTGTCCCCCGGACAGGCGCGATTTCGCGTTAATCCGCAAGACGACCTCGCCAACGCACCAGTCTCGCTGGTCAAGCTCGTCGACCCCGCAAGACAACCTCGCCAATCCGCCCTCTACGCTGGTCGAGCTCGTCGAGACCCCCACGCGATGCCCGTCTCTCCCCAACCATCATCCGTTGACGGAGAACACCGACGCCGACGGTGCTGCCTACACCCGCCGCCGTCGCCCGGTGAGACTCGTGTACTTCGAGCAGACCGACAGCATCGCGGCTGCTTAAGCCCGGGAGATGCAAGTCCGGGGTTGGGGCGCGACACACACGCACGTCACCGGGTCTCGACAGGCTCGACCAGCGCTGGGGGCGCGACACGCACGCCCACGCACGTTGCTCCCTTTGTTGTGCGAGGTAAACACCCTGAGCGGGGAGTGGCAGTCGTTCGAAGAAAACATTCTGAATCGACCAAACCATTTTCGGGCTGGGGCCGAACCACATGCATACCAAGCAAGCCCCCACACATTCCACAGCAAAGGATCACATCATGCGCAGCTTCACCAAGACCGCACTCGGACTGACCACCGCCGGCCTGCTCATCACCGGCCTCGCCGCCTGCTCCACGGACGAAAGCACGGCGTCGACGCCGTCCTCCAGCTCCTCCAGCAGCAGCTCCTCTGCCGAAGCCACCCCCACCCCGCTGGCCTCGATCCCCGCCCTCACCGGCGTCGACACCTCCGTCCTCCTCGACGCCGACTTCGCCGCCGCCCTCACCAGCCTGGGCCTGACCCCCGGCACCGTCGGCACCGCCACCCTCGAAGAAGGCAGCCTGCACTTCCCCATCACCGGCGGAAACGTGGACTACTACGACCCGGCCGAGGACTTCCGCCCCTACGTCCAGGGCAACATCGAGCACGAAGGCAGCGGCTTCTCCCTCACCGCCGGCGACACCGTCGTCGAACTGACCAACTTCACCATCGACCCCGGCACCTCGGAGCTCTTCGGCGACGTCACCGCCAACGGCGAGTCCGCCGCCACCCAGGTCAAGCTCTTCGACCTCTACGGCGGAACCCTCGAGCCCCTCCAGATGGACGGCGACAACGCCATCCTCACCGGCACCACCGTGCACATCTCCGCCGACGCCGCCGCCCTGCTGAACACCACCTTCAACACCGACGCCGTCGCCGACCAGCTCCTCGTGGGCATCGCCACCATCACCGTCAACACCAAGTAACCACCCGCACCACACCGCAGCACCCCCGCAGCACACGAACAACGGCCGAGCACCCGCTCGGCCGTTTTTTGTGTGCCCGGGCACCCGGTCTGGCGCTACACGACGAGGTCGACGGCCATCCGCTTTGCGGTGACCGATTTCACGTAAGCGCCAGCCTCGACGTGGGCCGGATGCATCTGGTACCGGGCCAACGCGGCCTCGTCGGCGAATTCGGCGACGAGCGCCACATCCCAGTTGGAGCCGCCGACCACGTCGGGGCCCACGCGCAGGGACTGGATCTCATCGACCACCCCGACGAGCCCACCGAGCCTGGCCGCCATTTGGGCGACGTGTTCGGACTTTTCGGTGGGGTCCGTCGCCGTCAGCTTCCACGAGACGAGATGCAGAATGGTCATCGGACCTCCAGGAGTGCCGTGTGCAGGCGCACCGGATCGATGCGCCAGTAGTTGTGCACCCGGCCGTTGATCAACAGGACCGGGATGTCTTCGACGTAGAGTTCGTGCAGAGCAGGGTCGTCGAGAATCGACTTCTCCTCGAGCGCCACGTCCGGCGAACCGGGCTCTGTCGCGAGCTGCTCCAGCACGGTGTCGACCACCGCCCTGGCGTCGTCGCAGAGGTGGCACCCCGGCTTGCCGATCAGGGTCAGGTGCGCGGTGGACATGCCCCCAGCCTAGGACGCCGCGCCACGGCAAGCGTTAGTAGACTCAGCCCAAATGTCCGAAGAATCCGGCCCCCGCGCAATCGCGTTCTTCGACGTGGACAACACCTTGCTCCGCGGCGCGAGCCTCTACCACGTGGGCCTCGGCGCCTGGCGGATGCGTTTCATCTCCCTTGCCGACATCCTCTCGTTCGGCTGGAATCAGACCCGGTTTCTGGCGTTCGGCGAAGACGGCATCAACATCGCCAGGCTCAGGTTGCGGGCGATGGACATGATCACCGGGCACACCCGCACCGAACTCATCACGCTCAGCCACGACATCTTCGATTCGAGGCTGAGCCACCGGCTGTGGCCGGAGACCGTCGCCGTCGCGCACGCCCACCTCGAGGCCGGCCGCGAGGTCTGGCTGGTGACCGCGACCGCGCAGGAGATCGCCGATGTGATCGCGGAGCGCCTGGAGCTCACGGGTGCGCTCGGCACCAAGCTCGCGACGGTCGACGGCATCTTCACGGGTCAACTGGTCGACGGCATCTGTCACGGCGAGCGCAAGGCCGTCGTCGCTCGCGGCATCGCCGAGGCGCGCGACATCGAACTGGCTCACTGCTGGGCCTATTCGGATTCGCACAACGACATTCCGTTGCTCGAGCTCGTCGGCAATCCCGTTGCCGTGAACCCGGACACCACCCTGCGCCGATACGCCTTGGCGCGTGGCTGGCCGATCATGCACATGAAAGTCGCCCAGCTCAGGGCCGCGCGCGCAAGCAAAAAGCGCTAGGTCACAGACCTAGCGCTCAGCTCATAAAACGGCCGGAACCGTCTATTTCTTATTACGACGCTGGTGGCGAGTCTTACGAAGAAGCTTGCGGTGCTTCTTCTTCGCCATACGCTTGCGTCGCTTCTTGATTACAGAACCCACACGGACCTCACAAAGATTTGGTTTAGTCGCGGGATTCGCGACCGACACGAAAACCCCATTCTAACGGATAAAGAAAGTCCCGTCCGACTCACTTCCTCCGAGAGTGGGTTCGATGGCCCGGCGGACGGCCGATTCGGGCACCCGGAACGAGCGTCCGAAGCGAACGGCAGGCAGCTCGCCGGCGTGCACCAGGCGGTACACGGTCATCCGCGACACCCTCATCACGTCGGCGACTTCGGCGACGGTGAGGAAGTGCAGATCGTCCAGTCTCGGGTCGGGGAGCTCGCGTGACATGGACGGCTCCCTAGCTCGACTGGTGGATGTGCCGTAACTCTAAAGCGATGCCCTGCTGCCCGCTAGTCGTTCTTGCGCCACTTCTTGACGCTCTTCTTCACGCCGGAGTCCTTGACCACGTGCTGCATCTGGAAAGAAGTGTCGGCGAAGGCCTTGCCGATCGCCGCCGCGAAGGCACGCTGCTCGTCCTTGAGCACCTCGGTGTCGTCGACGGCGCCGACCAGAGCGGTACCCACATCGATGCTGAGGAACGGGATCAGCCAGTCCTCGATTTCCTCCAGCGGTGCATAGTCGAGGTGGTAGTAACGGTGCTGACCCTCTTCGCGCACGCCGACCAAGCCGGCCTCGCGCAGCACCTTGAGGTGTTTGGACACTGTGGGCTGACTCAACCCCAGCGAGCTGACGATGTCAGAGACACTCAACTCCCCCTGGGCGACGCTGGACTGGTTGTAGCGCTCGAGGAGAATGCGTAAGATATCGCGTCGGGTCGAGTCCGCCACCACGCCAAAGATGTCTGCCATGCCCCAAGGGTAGTCATTCCCGGTGCCGGTACTATGACAAGTTGTCAGCGACCACCGGCCAGGCGAGGCGATTCACGTGAAAACGCAGTCCCCCACCGCACGGTTCACGAAGAATTCCGGGACTTGGTACGGGCGCATCCGCGACTCTGTCGACGGGATCGTGCGCAAGTCGCCGTCCAGGTTCGCGCTGTTCGTGTTCACCGCCCTGATCCTGCTCTTCACCTTGCTGTTCTCCTTGCCGATCGCCTCCGCCGGCGACACCGCAACCCCGCTGCACGACGCCGTGTTCACTGCGGTGTCGGTGATTTGCGTCACCGGCCTGAGCACGGTGGACATGGCCACGCACTGGTCGGCGTTCGGCAACGTGCTCGTCGTCGTCGGCGTCAACATCGGCGGCATGGGGGTGCTGACACTGGCGTCCCTGATGGGCCTGGTCATCTCCCGCCGCCTGGGCCTGCGCGCCAAGCTCATGGCGGCCAGCGACTCGAACCCGTCGCGCATCCACGTGGGCCCGGTCAACGAGGGTCAGGCCGTGCGGCTCGGCGAGGTCGGCAGCCTGCTGCTCACCGTGGCCATCAGCACCCTGGCCATCGAGGCGGCCGTCGCCCTGCTCTTGTTCCCGCGGATGCTGATCGACGGCGTGCCCCCCGGCGAGGCCCTCTGGCAGAGCATCTATTACGCCGCAATGGCCTTCACCAACACCGGGTTCAGCCCGAATGCGGAGGGCATCGGCCAGTTCGCCAACGACTACTGGTTCCTCGGCGCCCTGATGTCCGGCGTGTTCCTGGGCAGCCTGGGCTTCCCGGTGCTGATGACCTTCGCCCGGCACTGGCGCACCCCCCGCCGCTGGTCGGTGCACGTGAAGCTCACCCTCTGGACCACGGTTCTGCTGCTGGTCATCGGCATGGTCTTCTACATCATTCTGGAGTTCGACAACCCGAGGACCTTCGGGTCGCTGAACGCCGGCGACACCGTCTTCCAGTCCCTGTTCATGTCGGTGATGACCCGGTCCGGCGGTTTCGCCACCATTGACATCAATGATCTGAGCGGCTCGAGCCTGTTGCTCACCGACATGCTGATGTTCATCGGTGGCGGTTCGGCCTCCACCGCCGGCGGCATCAAGGTGACCACCCTCGCCGTGCTGTTCCTGGCCGCCTTCGCCGAGGCTCAGGGCAAGGAGCAGATGGAAGCCTTCGGCCGCCGCATCCCCGGCGACATCCTGCGCCTGGCGGTCAGTGTGGTGCTGTGGGGCGCGACCACGGTCGCCGTGTCGAGCATCCTGATCCTGCACATCTCCAAGCAGGCCCTTGACGTCGTGCTTTTCGATGTGATCTCGGCGTTCGCGACCGTGGGGCTGTCGACGGGGTTGACGGCCGAACTACCACCAGAGGGGGTCTATGTGCTGGCCGCCACGATGTTCATGGGCCGGGTTGGTACAGTGACTCTCGCGGCGGCGCTGGCCGCGAGCCAGAGCAGACAGTTGTTCAAACGCCCCGAGGAAAGGCCCATCGTTGGTTGACCGGATCAAACATGACGCCCCCGTTCTCATCATCGGACTCGGACGTTTCGGCGCCGCAACGGCCGGGAAACTCGACCGGTTGGGCCGCGAGGTCCTCGCCGTGGACAGCAGCGAGGCGCTCGTGCAGAAGTGGTCCGAGCGTGTCACCCACGCCGTGCAGGCCGACGCCAAATCCATCGACGCGCTGCGCCAGATCGGCGCCCAGGATTTCTCCGTGGCGGTGTGCGCCGTCGGGTCCTCGATCGA
Source organism: Cryobacterium sp. SO1 (assembly GCF_004210215.2). Classification (NCBI taxonomy): domain Bacteria; kingdom Bacillati; phylum Actinomycetota; class Actinomycetes; order Micrococcales; family Microbacteriaceae; genus Cryobacterium; species Cryobacterium sp. SO1. Next base: position 219,893 of record NZ_CP067394.1, on the reverse strand, counting down.
GGCCAGCGTGCTGATCGTCGCGAATCTGGTCGACCTCAAGATCCCGCAGATCTGGGCCAAAGCCATTTCGCAGTCACATGGCAAGATCCTCGAGCGCATCGGCGCCAACCACGTGATCTACCCCGAGGCCGACTCCGGCGAGCGGGTCGCGCACCTGGTATCGGGGCGGATGCTGGACTTCATCGAGTTCGATGACGACTTCGCGCTCGTGAAGATGTACCCGCCCAAGCCGATCCGAGGCCTGAACCTCACCGAGTCCGGCGTGCGCACCAAGCACAAGGTCACCGTCGTTGGCGTGAAGAGCCCCGGCCGCCCGTTCACGTACGCGACCGCCGAGACCGTCGTGTCCAATCACGACCTCATCATCGTCGCCGGCACCGAGGGCGACATCGAACGCTTCGCGGCCCTCGGCTCCTGATCGGCCGGCAGGCTACGAGGCGGCGAGCTCGCGGGCGCGGGCGAGCGCCGCATCCGTTGCCCGGTCGAACAGGCCCTTGACGTCGCCGGTTTCGAGCTGCTGCACGGCCCGTTCGGTGGTGCCCTTGGGGCTGGTCACCTGGCGGCGCAGTTCGGACGGCGTGAGGTCGGAGACGGCCAGCAGCGCGCTGGCGCCGAGGAAGGTGCCGTTGACCATGGTGGCGGCCTCCGCCGGCGTGAACCCCTTGTCGATGGCCGTGAGGGTGAGCTGTTCAATCAGGTAGAAGACATACGCCGGGCCGGACCCGGAGATGGTGCTCAGGGCGTCGATCTTCTCCTCCGGCACCACCAGCACCTCCCCCACCGTCTCGAACAGGGCGGTCGCCAGGTCCATCTGCGCCGGCGTCGAGCGGGTGCCGGCGCTGAGACCGGTGACGGCCATGCCCACCACGGCCGGCGTGTTCGGCATCGACCGGATGACGGCCACCCCGTCGGGCAGGTGCTTTTCGAAGGTGGCGATGGTCACGCCGGCCGCCACGCTCACGACGAGGGTGCCGGGCTCGAGGCTGTCGGCGATCTCGGCGAGCAGGGCGGGCACCATGGCCGGCTTGACGGCCACGATCACGATGCCGGCGCCGGCAACGGCGAGGCGGTTGGCGTTGGGCTCGGCGTCGGTCGCCCACGCGGTGACGCCTGCGGTGCCGGCCAGTTCAGCCGCCTTCGCCGCCGAGCGGTTGGTGGTGCGGATGCCGCCGGTCACCGTGACGGTGGGCTTGAGCAGTCCGGCCAGGACGGCCCTGGCCATCGAGCCGGCTCCCAGGAAGGCGATGGCGGGCAGGGTGACGGGTGCGGTCGAAGTCATCTCCCCAGTGTAGTTTTCGGCGCGGTTGGACAGTTCTAGGATTGGTCGCATGAGCGCATCAGGCGGCAACAAGGCGATTGTGGCGGCGCTGCTCGCCAATCTCGGCATCGCGATCACCAAGTTCATCGCCTGGTTCGTGTCGGGCTCGTCCTCGATGCTCGCCGAGGGCGTGCACTCCCTGGCCGACTCGGGCAACCAGATCCTGCTGCTGATCGGCGGCCGCAAGTCGAAGAGGGCCGCGGATACCGACCATCCGTTCGGCTACGGACGCGAACGTTACGTCTACGCGTTCGTGGTGTCGATCATTCTGTTCTCTGTGGGTGGTGTGTTCTCGATCTACGAGGGCATCGAGAAGCTGCAGAACCCCCACGAACTCGAAAACGCCTGGCTGCCGATCCTGGTGCTGCTCGTGGCGATCGGCCTGGAGTCCTTCTCACTGCGCACCGCCGTCAAGGAGTCCAACCGCACGCGCAAGGACGAAAGCTGGGTGCAGTTCATCCGTCACGCCAAGGCCCCTGAACTTCCCGTGGTGCTGCTTGAAGATGTCGCGGCTCTGACCGGCCTGATGCTGGCCCTGAGCGGCGTCGGCCTCACCGTGGTCACCGGCGACGCCACCTGGGACGCCATCGGCACCCTCGCGATCGGCGTGCTGCTCGTGCTGGTGGCCATCGTGCTGGGCATCGAGACCAAGAGCCTGCTGGTCGGCGAGGGCGCCAACGCTGCGGATGTCGACGCCATCAAGGCCGCGATCCTGGACGGCCCCGAGACCAAGAACCTCATCCACCTGAAGACTCTCTACCTCGGCCCGGACGAACTGCTCGTGGCCGCCAAGCTCTCCTTCGACTCCGGCCAGAGGTTCTCCGACGTGGCCGCGGGGATCGACACCGTCGAGGCCCGCATCCGGCAGGCTGTGCCCAGCGCCCGGGTGATCTACCTGGAACCCGACCTCTACGTCGACCCGGCCATGGTCAGCCCGCCCACCGACGCGATCGTCATCAAGGGCCTCGAGTGAGCCGCGTCGCGTTGGTCCTCCGGCACGCGGATGAGATCCACCTGGGCAACCTCGAACAGGTTCTCATCGAGCACGGCTACACGGTGCGCTACGTCGACACCCTGAGCGCCGACGGGGTGCGGGGCATCGACCCGGCCGCAGCCGACCTGCTCGTGGTTCTCGGCGGCGAGATGGGGGTCTACCAGGCCGACGAGTTCCCGGTGCTCGCCGAGGAGGTGCAGCTGCTCGCCGACCGGCTGGCGGCCCGGCGCCCGGTCTTCGGGGTCTGCCTGGGCGCCCAGCTTATGGCCAGCGCACTGGGCTCATCGGTGTACCGGGGCCCGAGAAACGAGATCGGCTACCGCCTGGTCGAGACCACCGAGGCCGGCCAGGACTCGCCCCTGCGCCACGTCAACGGGATCCCGATGATGCAGTGGCACAGCGACACCTTCGACCTGCCCGCGGGCACCACCAGGCTGGCCGGTTCCACCGCCTACGGCAACGAGGCGTTCGCCATCGAGGACTGGGCCCTGGCCGTGCAATTCCACCCCGAACTCACCGCCGAGATGCACGAACAATGGCTGGCCTCCTCCGAGGTAGAGGTTCGAGCGGAGGGGCTGAACCCCGACGAGCTGCGGCGGGAACGCACCGAGCATTCCGAGGCCATGCAGCAGGCGTCCCGCGCCCTCTTCAGCGAGTGGCTGTCGGGCCTGCCGGGCGGCGCAGTGGATCCTCGAAGAACTCCCTGAGCAGTCGGCCGCACTCGGCTTCGTCAACACCGGACACGACCTCCACCCGGTGGTTGAGCCTGCGGTCCCGCAGCACGTCGTAGAGCGAACCGGCGGCGCCGGCCTTTTGGTCCCAGGCGCCGAAGACCACTCGGGGGATCCGGGCGGCCACGATCGCGCCGGCGCACATCACGCAGGGCTCCAGCGTCACGACGAGGGTGCAGCCGGTCAGGTGCCAGTCACCGGTGGCGGAGGCGGCCTCGCGGATGGCCACGACCTCGGCGTGCAGGGTCGGATCCTGGTGCAACTCCCGTTCGTTGCGGCCCCGGCCGATCACCCGGCCCGCCGCATCCAGCACGACGGCACCGACCGGAACGTCACCGCTGGCCAGGGCGCCGTGGGCCTCGTGCAGCGCCAGGCGCATCCAGGCCGCGTGTTCGTCGCTGTGCCGCACCACGCCACCTCGTTTCGGCCGCCGCGCGAGAGCCGGATGCCCGCGTGAGCTAGTAGATTGAGCCTATGCGAGTCCACGTAGCCGACCATCCCCTCATCACCCACAAGCTCACCGTGCTGCGTGATCAGAGGACCTCGTCACCGATGTTCCGGGCGCTGGTGGAAGAGTTGATGACCCTGCTGGCCTACGAGGGCACTCGTGGCGTTCGCGTCGAGGAGGTCACCGTCCAGACTCCGGTCGCGCTGGCCACCGGCGTGAAGATCAGCGACCCGAAGCCGCTCGTGGTGCCGATCCTCCGCGCAGGACTGGGCATGCTCGAGGGCATGGTCAAGCTGCTCCCCACGGCCGAGGTCGGCTTCCTGGGCATGGCACGCAACGAAGAGACCCTGCAGCCCACCACGTACGCGGAGCGCCTGCCGGATGACCTGTCCGACCGCCAGTGTTTTGTGCTCGACCCGATGCTGGCCACCGGCGGCTCACTCATCGCGGCCATCGAGTTCCTCTTCGACCGCGGCGCCGTCGACGTCACGGCCATCTGCATCCTGGCCGCCCCAGAGGGCCTCGCCGCCGTGGAGACGGCGCTGGCCGGCCGTGAGGTCACCATCGTTCTGGGCGCGGTCGACGAACGCCTCGACGAGCACGGGTACATCGTTCCCGGTCTCGGCGACGCCGGCGACAGGCTCTACGGCCTGGTCTGATCCAGCTCGGCCCGATCCGCCGTCCGGATCCGGGCTGCGGTGAGTGTCGTCACATTCGGCGCGCCCGCCTCACGCAGATCCTGCGACAGGCGACGCGCCGATGACCGTTCAGTTCACAAAACTTTGAAATATTCCGTTTCGCGGTTGACTTCTTTGATGAAAACCTCTTTTGTGCGAGATCCTCCGATTTCGCACAATCCCCGTGAACGTGGTGCAGCCCCTCCCGCGCCCTGGGTCGTCAGTGAATTGACACACCGCCTCATAGTCGGCTTTACTCACATTCATGACTTCCACCACACGCATCCCGACCTCCATCGAGGCTTTGGGGACTGCCGGCATGATGATGCCCGGCAGCGTGATGGCGTGTTGCCGAATGTGCCGCTAGACCAGACAGGCACCCACGCCGAGTCGATCGCTCCTCACCCGCTCATCCGCAGCCGCTGAGGACGCCGCCACCGCGGCAGACCGACTCCAGGGCCGCCCTCTCCGAGGCAGCCCGCCCCACCGGCCGCTGCGGCCGACCTTTTTCGAACCCATGAGCGCGGATGCGCCGGGTTCTTTGCGCATCATCACCCCCAAGGATTCCCATCATGTCTCTCGCCCACATCGACTCCGCCCGTTCCGTCCAGTCCTACCGCCCCGAGCTCGTCCCGGCGCCGGCGCCGGCTGCCCCGCGCATCCGCGCCGTACCCGACGGCACCCAGGCCCGTGGCTTCGTGCTCTACGTGGGCATCGACGAGGCCAAGGCCGCCGCGGCCGGCACGAGTTTGCACCGCATCGTTGAGGAGCTCAAGAAGCTGACCCAGGCGATCGCCCCCTCGTCGGAGACGCACGCCGCGGTGGCCCTGGCACCGGACGGCGTCGGCGGCCGGGACGTGGACGTCGTGCGCCTGGCCCTGCAGGACCCGGCAGCCCTTGCCAAGCACCGCAACACGCCCGAAGACGCGGACCGGGCACCAGGCGGCGTGGTCGTCGACATCTCCCGCAAGCGCGTGATCCTCGACAACGAGACCGCCGCGCTCACCTACAAGGAGTTCGAGCTGCTGCAGTACCTGGTGCTGCGCGAAGGCCGCACCATCGAGCGCGCCGAGCTGATCTCCAAGCTCTGGGACGCCGACAGCGAAGAGGATGCGCCGAACGAGCGCACCATCGACGTGCACGTACGTCGACTGCGCGCCAAGCTGGGCCGCTACGAAGACATCGTGCGCACAGTCCGAGGCGTGGGCTACCGTTTCGACCGTCACGCCGACGTGTCGATCCGCCAGGCCAGCACCCCGAGCCCCGACCGCTTCTAAGCCGCGCGGTCTCGCCCCATCGCCGGGGACCGGCCGCTCCGCGGTCTCCCGGGGCTGGCTGGTCGAGCTCGTCGAGGCGTCTCGCCTACCGGGCGTTAACGTGATCGAGGGCCGGTCGTAGAGGCAAACGACCGACCCTCTTCCCTTGCACCAAGAGTGTCCTGCAATCACATTCGCGCCTTCCGCCACAGCAAACGGTTGACGCACTACGAATATATAACGAAGAGGTAACGGAGCGCCAGTTATCCAATCGTTATTTTCCTGCGAGTTCACCTAATTTCAGAAGTCAAGGTAGCTGGCCAAGTGCATCGAGGACTCAACGCATCCCGTGCGGGCGTCCCCGTGGAATGGTGATGATGGCTCGCCGACCCTCCCTGGACGTGCTGAGTGGAGCGGCGCCGCCGGGTCGATAGACGGCTGGGATCGCTACTTCGCACCAGCTTCCGCTGTGCGGGCTCGCCGATAAAAGACAACCACCGCGAGGGTTGCACTGACGAATACGATCTGGATCACCGTTCTGGGCACCAGCGCGTCCGCCGCCGAGCCGCCGACCCCTTCCAGCGCCGCGTACACATTCGCCGGGTACATCACAAGAAGCAACACGGTGAGACACGCGGCAGCTAGTGGGGCAGAACGCGTCCACAACAAGCCGGCCGCCCCAGCCAATTCCAGTACGCCTGTCAATGTGACGACCAATTCCGGTTCGGACACAAAAGGCGGGACCATGTCGATCATTTCAGCGCGCATGCCTACGAAATGTGACACTCCGGTCATCAGGAACATCGCCGCGAGGCCACCACGCAGCGGCACCATTTGCGGCCTCAGGCGCCGCACGCCGACCGCGCCTCCGGAGAGTAGCAAGAGTGTCACCACGATCAGTGCAATGAGCGGTTCCATAACTTCCTTCCAGCGAACTTGACACTGACAAGATTAGTAAGTCCACGGCAATCTTGTCAACACAAAGATCGTTGGTACGCTCGGACGATGAACAGCTCCTCCTATCACCATGGTTCACTGCGCAGCGCATTGCTCAATGATGCAGCCGAGGCGATATCCGAGTCTGGAGCTTCAGGTCTGAGCTTGCGTGACCTCGCCCGCCGCGCAGGCGTCTCATATGCGGCACCCACTTATCACTTCGGGGACAAGGCCGGGTTGTTGACCGCACTCGCGACGCAAGGATTCGAATCCTTAGCCGACGAACTCGAGAGCACGGAGAGACGTACCGGCGACTTCATCGAAGTGGGCGTGGCCTACGTGCGGTTCGCCCTCAAACACCCCGCGTATTTCGACGTCATGTATCGCCGTGACCTACTCCACACTGGCGACTCTGCACTGATGACTGCTCAGGCACGCGCCGAACAAGCCCTATACACTGGAACGCGCCAACTTTCGCACCATCAACTCGGCGACGATATTCATCTCGCTTGCGTTGCTGCCTGGTCGATCGTCCATGGCTTTGCGGCTCTACATCTGAACCGTGCGCTGCCAGCCAGATTCAGCAGCGACCCAGAAGCGGCCGCTCGAGCCATCGCCGGCTTGCTCGTCCGCAAGGGATGACAAAGCCAGTCGCGCCAGGTTCGCAGCAATTGAGCGGCTAGCACTTTCCAGGGTTACGGCGATGACCGCTGGAGCGCTCTCTTTGTTGACGGATGGCTGGAATCCCATTTGTCGATCCGACCGGCACCGTCGCGATCCTGACACTCGGTCGCGACCACGAAGACATCGTCGCGCACCATAGCGGCCGCCCCGCCACCCTTGGCGGCGTCGCGTGGCTTGAATGGGACGCGCGCCGATCGCTCAGTGCGGAGCCAAGACGAAGGAGACACCGTGGACATCATCCGCTTGCAACCTGCCGGACTCGTGGCCGCCCGGCGTTCAGTCATGTCGCGGTCGTTCCCTCCGGCGCCACGACCATCTACGTGGGCGGCCAGAACGGCGTGGACGCCTCCGGCGCGGTTGTGTCGATGGACATCGCCGAACAGTCCAGCCGGGCGATCGACAACGTGGCCATCGCGCTCGACGCGGCGGGCGCAGCCCTCACCGACGTTGTGCAGTGGACGGTACTGATCGATGCGGATGCCGACCTCGGTGCCGCCTATGGCGCCATCGCTCCACGGCTCGCGGGGCTCGGAGCCCCGCCGCTGGTCACCGCGGCGCGAGTCGCGGGGCTCGGCGTGCCCGGCGCTCTCATCGAGGTGAGCGCGATAGCCGCGGTGCTCCCGGCGTACGACCGGCTGCAGTGAACCTTCCTGAGAACCCGCCCAGGGCCACCAGCAGCTGAACAACGAGGAGAACCAACGGGGGTGCCGCCCAGGAAACCACGAGCTCGTTGAGCGCCTCCACCGGGATCCGAGCTGTCGGGAAGCCACCCCAGACCGGAACGGTGAGGCGGAACTTCGTTGTCTCCGACGCGACGGACGCGCTCCGACAGGCGCTAGCAAGCTGGCTCCCGTACGGGCTGAACCCCGCATCCGGCACGGCTGCTGCCCGCGATCATCGTGGTCAGCCAGCGAGCCGCCTGACCCGACGGTCCGCGACCCACCGGGCCAGCCGGGGGGCGCCGCGTTGGCCGACGAGCATCCCGGCGACGACCAGCGCCAGCCCGGCGACCTGCCGGCCACCAAGCACCTCGCCGCCGGCGACCACGCCGAGAAGCACCCCTGACACCGGGTTGAGCAGTCCTATCAGGCCCACGCTCGAGGCCCGCAGGTGGCGGAGCCCGGCGAACCACGCCGTGAACGCCACTGCTGTGGCGACGACACTCACGTAGGCGAACCCGGCCAGCTCCGTGCCGGTCAGCAGCGGGGGCGCACCCTCGACCAGAAGAGCGACGGGCAGCACAAAGAGGCCGCCCGCGATCAGCTGCCACGAGGTGAGCGCCACGAGGCCCGTCGTGGGCGCCCATCGCTTGGTGAGCACAAAACCCACCGCCGAGGAGGACATCGCGGCGACCGACGCGAGCACACCCAAAGGATTCACCGCACCGGCCGACGTCAGCAGCATCAAACTCACTCCGGCGATGCCGGCCAGCGCCCCGACGATCGCGCGCATCCGCGGGCGTTCGCCCAGCAGCGGCCAGGCGAGCATCATGAGGGCGACGGGTGAGACCGCCATGACGGTGGAGGCAAGGCTGGATGGGAGCAGTTGTGCCGTCACGTAGAGCAGGACGAAGAACAGCCCGACGTTCAGGGCGCCGAGGACGGCGGCCTTCCACCACCAGGCTCCCCTGGGCCGCGCCCTGGCCACGAGCAGGAGCAGTATCCCGGCCGGCAGCGCGCGGATCACCGCGCCATGGAGCGGGTACTCCGGGGGCAGGAACTCACGGGTGACAAAATACGTGGTGCCCCAGGCGATCGGCGCCACCGCCGTCACGAGCATCCACTTCGATGTAGCTTCCATGGAAGCTACTATAGCTTCCATGGAAGCGATATGCTCGAGACGTGACTGAACCTGCTGACCGTGTCGGCCGCATTCAGGCGGAATGGGCCAGAGAACGCCCCGAGCTCGACGTGGGCCCACAGGGCGTGATCGGCCGCCTCCACCGGGTCGGTGCCGCACTGACCGAGGAACTGACCGTCGTGTACCGCCAGCACGGCCTGAGCGAGGGCGACTTTGATGTGTTGGCCACGCTGCGTCGCGCCGGAGCACCTTTCGAACGCACCCCCACCGAGCTCGCTGAGCACACCATGGTCACTACGGGAGCCATGACAAAACGCATCGACCGATTGGTCGGGCGGGGCCTGGCAACCCGTCGGGCCAGCGACACGGATGGCCGGGGCCGGGTCGTCGCACTCACTCCGGAGGGCAGAGTGCTGATCGACGTGGCGTTCGAGGAACACCTGCGCAACGAGGAGCGCCTGCTGGGCGGCCTGACCATACCGGAGCGCGCGCAACTCGAGTCCCTGCTCACGAAGTGGGCGGCGCAGCTTCCGTCCGGGGACTGAGCGTCAGCCGAGCCGGGCGGGCACCGGCAGGCGCACCAGCAGTCCGCCGGGGTCAACGGCGAACCTGCCGGTGCGGGTCTGGCCCACCGGGTCACCATCGATCTCGGCGAGCACCGGTCGGTCGAGGTCGAACCTGAACTCCCGGCCGGACCACTGGCGCAAGGAAGCCATGCCGTTGCGCATCCGGGTGGCGACGTCGATCGCCACCCCCACCCAGCCGGCCACCGCGTTCGGGCGCAGCATCACCAAATCCAGGTTGCCGTCGTCGACCTTGGCGCCGGTGGCGAGTTCGATGTTGGCCACAACGGAGCTGCAGTTGCAGGCCAGCACCATGAGACATTCATCGCTGGCGTGCTCAACGCCGTCGGCCGACAGCGTCACCCCGAACCCGGCGCGGAACATTGTCGCGCCGCCCGCCACGACGTAGGCACCCCAGCCCACCTTCTTCTTCAAGGTGCCGTCGGTCTGCTCCATGATGTCGGCATCCAAGCCCACCCCGCCCATCACCATGAAGGCGCGTTCTGCACCGTCATCGAAGGTGGCCAGCCCCACATCGATGGCCCGGTTCTGGCCGAGGAACGCGATCTCCAGCGCGTCGGGGAAGGAGTCCACCGGGATGCCCAGGTTACGGGCGAGCAGGTTGCCCGTGCCGCTGGGCAGCAAGCCGCAGGGCACCCTGCTGCCTCGCAACACGCTGGCGACGGCCCGCACCGTGCCGTCCCCACCCATGACACACACCAGATCGGGGGCCTGCGCCAGCGCCGACCGTGCGGCGGCGACGCCCGAATCCGCTTTGTCCGTCTCGAACCAGAGCGGGTCGTGCCAGTTGAACCGGCGAGCCCCGTCGGTGACCTGGTCTTTTGTGGCCGCGAGATCGGGGAACTTGGTCGGGTTGATGATGACGGCGACGGTCGGGGACCGACCCAGCGAAGCATCCATACGCGCACTATAGAACGGTCCGGCCGGGCAGGCGGAAATGCGCCAGCGACCGGGCTATGCTGCCGCGGGATGCCGCGCCCATCCCATATTGTTGAACACAGGATGCCCGGGGGCACGATGAGGAGGCAACATGGTCGATCGCGCGATAGCCGTCGGCGCATGGGAGTCACTGTTTCGCGCTCAGGTGGCCATCATGCGCAGCCTGGCCGAAGACTTCCCGTCCCGCGAGATCTCGTTCAACGAGTACGACGTGATGTTCAACCTGTCCCGCCAGCCCGAACGCAGCATCCGGTTGCGGGAGCTGAACAAGCATGTGCTGCTCACCCAGCCCAGCGTGAGCCGCTTGGTCGACCGCCTGGCGTCACGGGGGTACGTGCTCAAGCACGCCGACCCCGAGGACGGTCGTGGTGCCATCGTCGAACTGACGGATGCCGGCTTCGCGCTGTTCAGGCGGGTGGCGCTGGATCACATGGGCTCGATCACCACCCGGGTGGGCGACAGCCTGACCGACGAGGAACTACTGCGGCTCACCGCCCTGTGCGACCGGCTGCGGCTGGGCCCGGATCAGCCGGCCTGAGCCGTCCCGGGTGGCGGCGAGGTAAGGGCCCTACCCCTCACCCCGCCGTGGCACTCCCTTGCAGGACTGCCTTCTCGGCCAGACGACCCGAACGTTGCCTGGCTGAGAGTCAGGTGTCGTGCGCACGACGAAACTAAGGTTAGCTCAGTTTTGTGCTCACGGCGGCCCGGCGCCCACTGGTCGACCGGCGCTGCCCCTGTGCAGGCGGCGACCGCGGGCGTAGCCTGCCCGACAGGAGGTGAGCGTTATGCGCGCAGCAGAGAACGACCGGATCATCATCCGGGGTAAGACCGATTCGACGCCCGACCGGCACGGCACCATCCGCGAGGTGCGGGGCCCCGAGGGTGAACCGCCCTATCTGGTCTCCTTCGACGACGGTCACGAGACCCTGGTCTTCCCCGGCACCGACTTCGTCGTCGAGCACGCCCGCTGACCGGCACAACTGGTCCCGCTGCGGACATGTGCACCCGGCGCACCGGGTGCACTTGTCCGGACGGATAACAGTAGCCGGCGGCTACCCTCAGGTATGCCCGATCCCGCAATTCGCTCCCCCGCCGCCCGCTCCGCCGACCTGATCGACCGCCTCCGCGCCTGGCTGCCGCTGGACCCGGGGCAGGCCGTGCTGCGGGACGAGTACTTCGAGTTCGTTCTCGCCTCCCCCGCGGCGGCCCTGGAATGCCACGGCGGCCCGGAGCACGTGACCGGAAGTTGCTTCGTCTTCACCCCCGACCTGGCCCAGGTGCTGCTGTGCTTCCACAAGAAGGGCCGGTTCTGGGTGCAGCTGGGCGGGCACGTCGAGCCGGTCGATGCCTCCGTGGCCGACACCGCGCTGAGGGAGGCCCGGGAGGAATGCGGCATCGACGACCTCGTTCCGGTCGGCGGCGGCATCCTGGATCTGGACCGGCACTCCTTGGGCGGCGGGTTCAGCTGCCGCTCCCACTGGGACGTGGGCTTCGCGGCGATCGCCCGACCGGAGGCCGCCGCAGTGGCCAGTGACGAGAGCGACGATGTGGCCTGGTGGCCGGTGGCTGCGCTGCCGGAGAACGTGCCGCCGCAGTTCGCGCGGCGCCTGGCGGGCGTGCTCGGCGAACTCACGCACCGGCGCGGCTAGCCAGCGCGCCGCCGGCCGGCGGTGATCAGTCCGGCGTGGACCCGAAGGCGTGCAGGCCGAGGTCGTCGCTCAATTGGTCGCTCGCCAGGCGTCCGCGCACGCTGGTGCCCTGCGCGTCGAGGGGCGGGCTGACCACGGCGGCGCCGAGCCGGCCGGGTGCGGCCAGCACGATGGCGCCGGAGACGCTCGACTTCGCGGGGATGCCGACGCTCTGCATCCATCGGCCGGATCCGTCGTAGACGCCACAGGTGGCCATCACCGAGACGACGTCGCGGGCGATCCGGGCCGGCACCACCCGTTCCCCGGTCACCGGGTTCACCCCGCTGCAGGCCAGGGTCGCGCCCATCACCGCGAGGGCCTCGGCGTCGACGAGCACGGCGCACGCCCTGGCGTACACCTGAACGGCGTCGTCGGCGCTGACCTGCAGGGTGCCCTCCGAGCGCATGAGGTGGGCGAGAGCGTGGTTGCGGTCACCAAGCAGGTGCTCGGCGCGGGCGATCTCCTCGTCGACCTCGAGCGATCGCCCGGCGAAGGCCGACAGCCCGCGCAGGATGCGTTCGTTCCGGCCGTCGACGTCGCCGCCGTCCACGAGTGCGGCGGTGAGCAGCGCCCCGGCGTTGACCATGGGGTTCGGCGGCCGGCCGGTGCCGCTCTCAAGCTTGATGGCATCGAAAGCCTCACCGGTCGGTTCGATGCCGATTCGATCGAAAGCGGCGCCGGCGGTGTCGAGCAGGGCAAGGGCGAACAGGAACGGTTTGACCGCCGACTGCACGCTGAAGGGCACGTCGGCCTGCGCGCTGCTGTGGACGGTGCCGTCCGGCAGCGCAAGCGCGATGCCGCACAGACCCGGATCGGCGGCGGCCAGCTGGGGGATGCTGTCGTTCACCGTGCCCCCGTCGTGGGGAAGCACCCGGTCGCGCAGCACATCGAGGTTATACGTGCGGGGATCGCAGGAGCGGCTCATCCGCCCATCCTGTCACGGCCGGAATACACGGCCGGAATACACGGCCTGAATACAGAAAAAGAGTGCCGGTTACCCGGCACTCCTTCTCCTGTACTGCTTCAATACGCTGTGCGCCCGAATGGATTCGAACCCCCAACCTTCTGATCCGTAGTCAGATGCGGACGGTCCGCCACAGTCCACCGAGCGCTGATATCAAGGGATGCGGTGTCGGTGGGTGCCGCTCATACTTGAGTGGACGTGAGGGCGTTGCTGTCTCAGTTGCTGTCAATGGAGGTGTCTCATGAGCACGAATCCCCAGGGCGTAACTCCCGCCTATCGACCGTTGTTTGAGCACCTGCTTGCGTGCCCACCTGAATAGGTGGAGCTCCCGCTCGAGGAGATCGAAGAGATCCTTTGCTCGGAGCTCCCGAGAAAAGCCTGGAGCGACGTCACCTGGTGGCGCTCAACTCCTCGAAACTCCTGGGCACATTCCTGGCTGCGCGCCGACCGGAGAGCATCTCTCGACGCGGGCAAGGAGCGAGTCACGTTCACGGCGGAAGTCTATGCACCCGCGTTCGACGAAGAGCGGATGCACGTTATGCATCAGCGAGAGCTCGATTGCGCTCGTTCGGTTCTTGAGACTTCCCCAACGTCCGACCATGTCGACTTGCGGTGGTGGGAGCCCCACGTCGTCTACGTCCTCCACATCGACTCAGAACGCCTGTATAAAGTCGGTCACACGCGTCACGACACCCGGAGGCTCCGCGAACTCACGTCCCGAAACCGTGCCGAGATCGTGCAGACCATCGAGCTTGCCAACGTCTGGGCGGCCAAGGTTGTTGAGGGCACTGTGTTGGGGAGAACGGCGGGGGTGCGCAGGTTCGCTGATCGATTTGATTCGCGGAACGGTCAAACGGAGCATTGGGATGATTCCATGCCTCCGCCGGACCTCGAGGTCGTCGCTGAGGAGTGCGCCGTCGATCCGTTGCTTCGGTTTTGGTCGGTTTCGGAATTCACGACTACGCAGGAGCCCACATGAGTAATGAAGACGCGAGTTCCGGGCTTCAGCGGCAGAGCAAGAAAAGTATCGGATCTGGGCCGAGTTGGAGGAAGGCGCTGACGGCATCTCGAGCGGAGGGACACGCAGCTATCGGGGTACCGAGGCTCGCGCATTCGGCAACCGCCTCGTCAAGGTTGCACTCTGCACCAACGCTTCATCGGGCCCGCAACCTAAAGGTGCTGCGGCGAAGGATGTCGGAGGTGAAGAGCACGATGAGAGTCAAGAACAGGGGAAGCAGGAAGGAGACTCCAATGACCAAGAGAGTGACATTTCTTAGAACCGGAGTGGAGGACGATCCGATCGAGACCATCATCGGCGACATTCTGACGGTGCACTCGATCAACGGCCATATCGCCAGCTTGCAGGAGGTCGAGGAGGAGCTTCGCGCCCATGGGAGGCTCGGGTCGATTGGCTCCGATGTCGAGCAGATCCGATCGAGGGTAGCTGCGCGCATTCATGCATCCCGAAGGGCGTCCGCCCTGCGGCGCCCCTCGGTCGACGATGACCCCGGAAATGTCCATCGCTTCCCTTCTTGTCAGGACCTAGACAAGGCGTCACCCTATGATTTGTGCCTCATGTACTCAACGGGCGACCTGCTGGAGAAGGACATTGTCCGCGTGCTGACCGGATTCGACTACGGCACACCTTTGGCCCCCGAGTTTGGGCGCAGCGAGCCCGCATCACAGAACACATGGCAAGAAGTAGAAGACGCCCTTTCCGACAAGCTCATTGAGCGCAGTGTCTACGCGATTCTTCGCGAAAGCCGCTCCGCCAACCTTGGACCGGATCGGCCAGCACAATGATTGCGCTCGCACGCGGAGATTCCTCAAACCATTACATGTACATTTAGGAAGCATAAATGTACACTTTGAATATGTCCACAATCAGCGTCACCGACGCCCGTAGCCGGCTCCCTGAACTGATCGAACAAGCTCAGGGCGAAGCAGTATTTCTTGAACGAAGAGGCAAGCTTGAAGCCGTCGTTGTCAGTCCCGAGCAATATGCCCGGATGGTGGACGCGCTCGAAGACGCCGCCGACGTAGACGCCTTTGACGCCGCGATGTCCGAAGAGGGCGACAACATTCCATGGGCCCAGGTCAAGATTGATCTCGGCTGGGAGTGAGCAAGTACCGAATCGAGTTCCGACCAGCAGCGGTCAGGGCGCTACGAAAGATCGATGCCCGAGATCGCGGGCGAATTCAAGGGGCCATCGCTCTGCTGGGTGAAGATCCGCGTCCTCCAGGTGCCAAGGCGTTACAGGGCCGAGATGGTCTGCGCGTTCGCGTCGGCAACTACCGCATCATCTACACCGTGCAAGACGAGATCTTGCTGATCCTCGTTTTGACTCTGGGGCATCGAAAAGACGTCTACGACCGGTGATCCGGCGAGGAGCGCCCGGACCGGAGCGGAGCGAGGACCGGACGCACCGCAGCCCGGTCCCGCCGGGCGCAGCCCGGCCTTGAATGAGTAAAGAAAGTTCTCACGACGCACATAGCCCGGCCGTGCCCAGGCAAACAGCACGTTCTTCGGTGCGGCCAAGTGCTGCTCGTCGCCCGGACTGATGCTGTGGATTCCATGCGATTCGAACAGCTTCCGATCAAGCAGTTGTGGCGGCGTTTGGTAACGTCACAATGTGTAACCTCTACTGCTCGGACGATTCTCAAGAAGCGACGCGCTCATCTGTGATGTCGATGGCACGCTGGTCGATGTTAGTGACGTCCGCAGTCATGTCGAGTCACCCTCCAGTGAAGTTGGTTTCAAGCCGAATTTCGAGCGCTTTCACTCCGATTCCATCGACTCTCCGGCGCACGAAGAAGTCATACGGCTCATTAACCACGCACACGCTTGTGGTTGACCATCCTGATCGTCACTGGACGCGAGCAGAAGTGGTCTTTTCTCACCACCACCTGGCTAACCGAGCACGGAGTGCCGTACGACGAACTCATAATGCGCTCCCGGAATGACACCCGTCCGGATGCAACCGTCAAGACCGAGATGGTCCGAGGTATTGCTTTGCAATACAACGTCCGGCTAGCTGTCGATGACAGGCCATCCATTGTTGAGGTGTGGCATGAGGCCGGAATTCCCACAGCCCTGGTGTCGGCATCGGGTTCATTGGGCGCGCTTGAGTGGCCGGCTGGTCACGAACCAGGAGAAGACATTGATGGAAAAGCTCATGCTCACATCCGAAGAGGTCGCGGAGTCTCTCGGCATCGGCCGCTCAACGGTCTACGACCTACTGCGACTCGGCACGATTCCCAGCGTCAAGATCGGCCGGTCCCGCCGAGTGGCGGTGGTGTCTGTACGTGCATATGCGGAGCGGTTGCTCACCGCTACTCGATGAGCAAGCGCGCCAACGGCGAAGGCACCGTCTACCAACGCCGGGATGGTCGCTGGACCGGGGCTACCTACGTTCTGCGCCCCGATGGCAGCCGGATCCGTCGTCAGGTCTATGGAATCTCGCGCAGCGCGGTGAGTTCAAAGCTCCGCGACCTTTGTCACTCAGACCGAGCGAGGCATTCCCATGGCGGGTAGCTCGTGGACAGTCGCAACCTACTCGGCCCACTGGCTCGACACCATCCTGGCCGGGTCGGTGAGATCGTCTACGCACTCGAGCTACTCCTGGGTGATGCGCAAGTACATCGCCCCTGTGCTGGGCACGGTAAAGCTCGAGAGCCTCACTCCCGCGCACATCCGGAAGCTTCATGTCCATGTGGCGGCGGCGGGCGTATCCGCGCGAACTGTGCAATTGGCCCATGCCGTGCTGCGCCCGATGCTCTCGGAGGCGGTTCGTGAAGAACACATCAGTCGGAACGTCGCCAGCCTGGTGCGCCCTCCCCGCCTCGAGAAGAGTGAAAGGAAGCCGTGGAGCGCACAGGAGGTGTCTATTTTCGGCGCAGCCGCCGCAAGCCATCGCCTCCGCACACTCTTTCTCGTGGCATACGCATTTGGCCTTCGTCGTGGAGAGCTTTTCGGGCTGCGTTGGGCCGATCTCGACCTGGATGGCGGATTGCTTCATGTGCGCCAGACTCTGCAACGCCTGGGGTCAGACAAAGGCTTGGTGCTCGGTCCGCGGAAATTCCGCCCGGTCACGTCGCTCGGTTCCGTTGCCAGCCTCAGTTCTTATGGCGCTGCGATCGCATCGCGTTCGCCAAACCGCAGAGCTTGAAGAGGCGCGCTCTCACGGCCACGCACCGCCCGCACAATTCGCCGATTTGGTCTTCACTACGTCCATCGGCACACCTCTCGAGCCGAGCAACTTGCGTCGCGACTTCGACGCGCTTACAGCGACACCCGGCCTCCGTCGCATCCGGTTTCACGATCTGCGGCATGCCTGCGCCTCGCTGCTCTTCGCCCAGAGCGTTCCACCACGGGTGGTCATGGATCTGCTCGGCCACTCGACGCTCAGCATCACGACAGACCTCTACGCCCATGTGATGCCGAGCACACTCACTGATGCAGCCACCGCGATGGACGACATTCTCGGGAGCAATCGGTGAGCGTGTCCGCGGTGGAGATCGCCTGGTCATCTCGACTCGGCGGCGGTTGGGAGACCTGGTGCGACGAATGTGGTTCGGTCTGGGCCGACTGCACTCAGGACGAACTAGAGCTCGACCGCTTGCAGCAATGCGCGGAGGAGGCCGCTCCCCTGCATGAAGACAACGACCACGCTCGGGTCATCCTCGACGAGGGAACACTCACTATTACGACGAAGAAAGGAACATCCAGATGACCTTGAATCACGGCCATTCCATCGCGGTTGCTGTCACGGTTGCTGTCAGCGCTGCACGTTCGGCAGACTCGCGACAGCCCGGAGCGCCCACCGGATTCGGCACCGAGCCCAACGCCGACCGCATAAGCGCTGGTGAGAGGGCAGAAACGACAAAAGCGGCCCACCGAAGTGAACCGCTTTCAATCCGTGCGCCCGAAGGGATTCGAACCCCCAACCTTCTGATCCGTAGTCAGATGCTCTATCCGTTGAGCTACGGGCGCAGTGATGACTTCAGGATCGAAACCCTCGAAGACAACTTAGAAACTATAACAGTTATTTGGAGCCCCCAAGTGCGCCAGGGGCCCTCCAGCGGTTCAATTGCACGAGTTGGCGCTTGAGGGCGACCTGGCGATAGGACGTTTCCACCAGTTCGGCCAGCTCCACCCAGTCGGTGCGGGGCGAGTCGAAGTCGATACCGAGCCAGCCGGCGGGCCCGAAATACGGCGGGATGAAGAATCGCGAATCCTGAACCAGTGCCCGGCGCTCTTCGGGGTCCGGCTTGAAAACCATGCTGTGGGGCCGGTCCATGCTCGCCCCGGCGGTGATGAAGATCTTCTTTCCGGCGCGGAAGGTCGGGCGCCCCCAGGCGAGCACCTCGACCGCCTCGGGGAAAGCCAGGCAGGCGGCGCGCAAGCGGTCCAGCGCCGCATCCGGCTCGTCGAACACTCGGGGATGTTCCATGGCTAGGCGGGTTTCCCGATGGCCGCGGCCGGCGCATCCGCGGTGGGCAGGGCCGTGCGGATGCCCAGCCAGGAGACGATGCCGCCCGCGAACATCAATCCGGCCACCACCACCATCGCGCGTTGGAAGCCGGCGACATCGAGGGTGGATCCGACGATGGTGCCGGTCATCGCGATCGCGACCAAGCCGGCCACGCGGGCCACGGCGTTGTTGATCGCCGAACCGATGCCCGCCTGACCGGGGTGGATCGAGCCGAGCACGGCCGCGGTGAGCGGCGCCACGGTGATCGCCAGACCCAGCCCCACCAGGACGATCCCGGGCAGCACCTGCAGCAGAAAATCAACCGGCGGTACCGCCGTGGTCACCAGCAGGAAGCCGGTGCCGGCCACGAACGGACCGATCGTCATGAACAACCGCGGACCGTACCGGCCGGCCAAGGTGCCGAAGAGGGTGGCGAAGAGCAGCATCATCACGGTAGCCGGGATACCGGCCAGCCCGGCGAGGGTGGCGGAGAAGCCGCCGACCTCCTGCAGGTAGAGCGCGAAGAGGAAGAACCCCAGGTTGAGCGCGGCGTAGATGCCGACGGTGGCGATGTTGCCCACGGCGAAGTTGCGCACTCTGAACAGGCCGAGCGGCATCATCGGCTGCGGCGCCCGCGCCTCCCACCACAGGAACGCGGCGAACGAGGCAAGCCCGACCACCATCGGGAGGTAGACGACCGGGCTGCCCCAGCCGAACCGGCCCTGTTCGATCAGGGCGAAGACCGGGCCGCCCAGCCCCACCGCGGCCAGGCAGGCACCGAGCACGTCCACCCGGGCGCCGGCGGCGGGCCGGGCCGGGTCCTCCACCCGTCGCAGCAGGAACAGGGTCACCGCGATCGGAATGACGTTGATGAAGAAGACCAGCCGCCAACTCACCGCATCCACCAGGATCCCGCCGAGCAGCGGGCCGGCGATCCCCGCCACCCCGGTCCAACCGGTCCAGGCGCCGATGGCCTTGCCCTGCGCGACCCCGCTGAAGGAGGAGGTGATCAGGGCCAACGAACTCGGCACCAGCAGCGCGGCCGCGACTCCCTGGAGCAGCCGGGCGAACACGAGGATCTCACCGGTGGGAGCGAGCCCGCAGGCCAGCGACGTGATGCCGAACCAGACCAGACCGGCGCGCAGCACCCGCACCCTGCCGAAGGTGTCCGACAGTGAGCCGGCCACGAGGATCAGCGCACCCAGGCTGAGCAGGTACCCGTCGACCACCCACTGCTGCAGTGGCAGGCCACCGCCCAATTCTTCGGAGATGGCCGGCAGTGCCACATTGATGATCGAGCCGTCGAGGAACGCCACAAATGACGACAGGATGGCGACGATCAAGATGCGCCGCTGGACGTTTGTCATCTCCATAGTCAACCCCAATCCTGGCCAGATGCGGAAGGTTGTGGGCGACACTGCAGGGGACCAGAAGGCACGGCATCTCCCCCGACCCCCGTCGCCGTAACCGGCAACGCCATCTCCGTCCTCGGTGACCCCACCACCACCGGGACCATTACGAAACCGGCCAACGGAACCACCGGCGGCGCCACCGGCACCGACCCGAGCACCGACGGAAGCGACAGCATCCTCGCCGGCACCCAGTCGATACTCGGGGTGGCGTTCCCAATCACCCTGATGGGCAAAGCGAGCTCCGTCATCGTCGAATCCACCACCACAGGGACCACCACCATTGTTCCGGTGGGTCCGGTGGCGCCGGTAACAGCGGTCAACGCCGGGTCGTCCGTCGGCTCGGCAGCACAGGGCACGTTGAGCAGCACAGCAAGCTCGGCGACCGCCCTGGCCACCACCGGCACCAACTCCGCCTTTCTCCCCCGCCTCGCGGCCCTGCCGTTTACGGCCGGAATGCTGCTGCTCCTGCTGGGCGCCCCTCACCGCCGGCACTCCGGGTCTGCGCTGGAGTCAACTGTGAGCGAGGCCCTGTGAGCTGAACCAACGACCGGCCGACGGGCGGAATCGTCTGCGGCCGGTTGTTGGTGCGCCTTGCAGCCGCTGGATGAGCATGGTGCCGCTCACTGCCGGCATTGTGCTGCCACGGGTCTGCGTATGGCGACAACTGAACACGGGGCACGCTCCTGCCCTCAGGGGCGCCGGCACTGTACTGTCGGCGCAGCGCCAACGACGACTCGCTCGTCTTCACCTCGCGCCACCACCACTTTCTCTACGCTGCACTCCTCTCCGCCGACATCACCCCCATACTGGAGAACGCCCACGAAGCCTTCGGCGTCGTGCGCTCCCACCCCGAACTGGAGCCGACCGCATGAGCTCACCGACGATCATCCGCTCACCGGTCAGCATCCGGCGCTCCCGGGTGGCGGTGAGCGCCAGTTACGTCGCTCAGGGTTTCGGCTATGCGGTGGTGGTCACCTCCCTGCCCAACCTCAAGACCCGGTACGGCATCGACGACACCGTGGTCTCGCTGATTGTGCTATTGGTCTGCCTCTCGGCCGCCGGCGGTTCGATGCTGGCCGACCGGCTGGCCCTGCGCTGGGGTAGCCGAGTGGCCCTGGTGGTGGGTTTGCTACTCGAAGCCGTCGCCCTGCCGCTGATCGCCTCGCCGGTGGGGCTGCCGGCGTTCATCGCCGCGTTCGCGATCTACGGCGCGGGCCTGGGCATCGTCGACGCTGCCGGCGCCATGCAGGGCGTGCTCGTGCAGCAGCGCGTGGGTGTCGCCGTGATGGCCGGGTTCTTCGCCTGGTACACCGGCGCTGCCATCGTCGGTGCCCTGCTGATGTCCGCCGTGGCCGGCACAGCGGCGAACGCGAGTATCGCCCTGGTGGCGGGCGCCGTTGTGGCCCTCGCGATCGCGATCGCGGGGGTGCGCGGCTTCGACCCCCGGCTCACCAAGCTGACCCCGGCCCCGGATGCCGCGCCGCACGGCAAGCTGCCCGGTCGCGGCATCGCCCTGTTCGGCATCGTGGTGTTGGCCGCGTTCGTCGTCGATTCCGCGGTGAGCACCTGGAGCACCGTGTATCTGCACGACGTGCTGCTCACCGGCGCCGCGATCGCGCCGCTGGGGTATGCCGCGTACCAGGCAGCCATCCTGGTCACCCGCATCGGCGCCGACCTGCTGGTACGCCGGTTCGGCCGGGTGGTCCTGGCCGTCTGCACCACGGCACTTGCGATCCTGGGCTGCCTGCTCGTCGCGATGGTTCCCGTCATCTGGGCCGCCGTGGCCGGTTTCGCCCTGGCCGGCTTCGGGGTGGGCGCCCTGGTGCCGCTGGCGTTCAGCGCGGCCGGCGACCTGCACGAGGCCCGCAGCGACGAGGTGATCGCCAGGGTGAATCTGTTCAACTACGCCGGGGCGGTGCTCGGCGCCGTGCTGGTGGGCCTGCTCGCCGATTCCACCGGCCTCGCCCAGGCGTTCCTGCTGCCGATGGCGCTGCTGGTGCCGGTGCTGTTCCTGGCGCGACGCTTCGGGCCGGGCCTGGCCCGCACCGCCTTGCCGACACCCGCGCCCTAGCTGCGAGGCCACTCGCGAGCGCATCCGCGCACCTCGTTCCTGGCGCTGAAACGTTTCGATCGCGGACTTCCCTCCTTCGTTTCAGAGGCCAAGGCCGGAAGTCCGCAATTGAACAAACCGAACGCCCGAGGGGCACCTGCGGCGGGCTAGACGCCGCCGGAGACCGGTGCTTGACTGCCCCCATGGCGCACACGACCACGAACACCCAGGCCTCGTTCGAGTATCAGGGCCTGCGCGCCCTGTTCATCAACTGCACCCTCAAACGCAGCCCGGAAATCAGCAACACGCAAGGCATCATCACCCTCAGCGCGCACGTCATGCGGGAGCAGGGTGTGCACGTCGAGGTCATCCGCGCCATCGACCTCGACATCGCCACCGGCGTCTACCCCGACATGACCGAGCACGGCTGGGCCACGGATGCCTGGCCGGCGCTGTTCGACAAGGTCGCGGCCGCCGACATCCTCGTGATCGGTGGACCGATCTGGCTCGGCGACAACAGCTCGGTCACGAAGCGCATCATCGAGCGGCTCTACGCGATGTCCGGCGAATACAACGACAAGGGCCAATACATCTACTACGGCAAGGTGGGCGGCGCCATCATCACCGGCAACGAAGACGGCGTGAAGCACTGCTCGTCCAACATCCTGTACAGCCTGCAACACATCGGCTACACGATTCCGCCGGCAGCGGATGCCGGCTGGATCGGCGAGATCGGCCCGGGCCCGAGCTATCTGGATGCCGGCTCGGGCGGCACCGACAACGAGTTCACCAACCGCAACACCACCTTCATGACCTGGAACCTGATGCACCTGGCTGCGATCCTCAAGGCCAATCGCGGCATCCCCGCCTACGGCAATCTGCGCCAGGAGTGGGATGCCGGCAAACGCTTCGGGTTCGAACCGAATCCGTAAGCATCGCTAGGAGACGACAGGCCCCGGGCGAGCAACGGGGCAGGAGGGATCCCGATGTTCCGCCCTCTACCGGCAACTGCCCCGGCCCCGCAAACAGCATCCGCACCCGAGCACTGGCCTCTCGAGGTGCGCGTCACCGGTGGCCTCGTGCGCGGCAGCAGACCCGTCGAGGGGGTGCAGACGTGGCGCGGAATCCCCTACGCGGCCCCGCCGGTCGGGCCGCTGCGGTTCCGCGCACCCCAACCGGTGACGCCATGGACGGGCGTCCGCGATGCCACCAGGTTCGGCCCCGTCGCACCGCAGGACCGGGGCAGCCAGTTCAAGGGCGTCAGCCGCAGCACCCGTATGGGCGAGGACTGCCTCAGCCTGAACGTGCAGAGGCCCGCCGACTGGTCCAACGAATTCAACCTCCCGGTGATGGTCTACGTCCACGGCGGCGGCTACACCTCTGGGTCCGGGCGGGACTTCACCGAGCGCAGCGAGACCATCGTGCTAAGCGGCCGTACGGTCTACGTCGCCCTCAACTACCGGCTGGGCGCCCTCGGCTACCTCGACTTCAGCCGATTCAGCACCCGCAGCCGCACCTTCGAGAGCAATCTCGGGTTGCGTGATCAGGTCGCCGCCCTGGAGTGGGTGCGGGACAACATCCGCTCGTTCGGCGGCGACCCGGCCAACGTCACCGTGATCGGCGAGTCCGCCGGCGGTAACGCCGTGGTGACCCTGCTCGCAACGCCCGCCGCCCGCGGCCTGTTCGCCCGGGGAATCGCCCAGAGCCCGCCGTCGAACGCGGCGTATTCCCCCGCCCTGGCCGGCCGCTGGGCGTCGGAGTTCATCGAGGTGCTGCGGCAGGGCCGCGCGCCCGAGTTGGCCGGCGGGCGGCGCCCCGCCGCCGAGCTGCTGGACACGGTCTCGTGGCCCGCCCTGGTGCGGGCCGCCCTGGTGCTGCAGCAGCGCACTCCGGATGTCGACCCCGGCACCTTCTGCATGGCCCCCGTCGTCGACGGCACCTTTCTGCCCGAGCGCCCCCTGGACGCTTTCCGGCGGGGCCACGCTCATCCAGTGCCGCTGATCATCGGAACCAACGACCGGGAGGGCTCGATGTTCCGCGGCCGGATCGACATCCTGCCGCGGTCGATCCCCCGCATTCAGTCGCTCTTCGATGACGCCCCGCCCGGCTCGCACAAGGGCATGCGGGCGGTGTACTCGGCCTTGCCTGCCCTGCGCGCCGAAGTGGACTTCAGCGGTGACTACGCGTTCTGGTTTCCCAGCGTGCAGGTGGCCGAGCTGCATTCCCGGTCGGCCCCGGTGTACCTCTACCGCTTCGACCTGGCTCCCCGACTGCTGCGCCTCCTCGGCTACGACGCCACCCACGGGCTCGAATTGCTGGCCCTCTCCACGTCGGGCGCCGACCGGCAGCTGCGTAGGCTCACGGCCCTGGGCGGTCGGGCGAGTTTTCTGCGTACCGGCGACCGGATGCGCGCGCACTGGCTGCGCTTTGCGGCCACCGGCCTCACCGGGCCGGACTGGCCGGCCTATACCGAGGGTGAACGCCTGACCCTGATCTTCGACGAGGAGGACCGGGTGGAATCCGATCCCCGCGGCGAGCGCCGGGTGGCCTGGCGCCAGTTCCTGCCGGACCTGTAGCCGGCGATCTCCTCCCCGTCAGCGCCCGCCCACGATATCGCCGGCGTTCGCGCCCACCCAGCGCACCAACGGCAAGAGAGGAGCGGCGAGTTCGCGGCCGGTGTGTCCGACCAGGCAGACATCTGGTCGCCGACCAGTCGGAAGGGACGGTTTCGGACGGCGCCGGCCGCTGGGGGCGAAGCCATTGAGCCCGCCGGATGCCTCGACTACGCTGTACGGACCATCGCAAGGGAGACCATGAAACCACTGTCTGCGACCGAGATCCGGGGTTCGATCGTGAACGCAACGACCGACGAGATCGCCCGGATGACGCTGCCCGGGTTGCATGAGGCCATCTGGGCCGAACGCGAATACCTGGGCTGGCGTGACCCGCAGTCCCCGCAGCGTGGCTACATCGTCTTCTGGCGGGGCGATGCTCCCCTTGGCATGGTGCTGCGGGCCGCGACCCGCGGGCCGAACCGTTCGATGTCGGCATTCTGCTCGCTGTGCCGCACCCAGCAGCCCGCTCATCAGGTGACCCTGTTCAGCGTGCCCAAGGCCGGCCAGGCCGGCCGGGACGGCAACACTGTCGGCACCTACATTTGCTCCGACCTGGCCTGCTCCACGCTCATCCGCATCCTGCCGCCGCCGTCGCAGATGCAACCCAACCCCGCCGAAATGGTCGCCACCCGCGGGGCCGGGCTTCTGGCCCGCCTCGAGGGCTTCACCGATGAGGTGCTCAAACCCGCCGAATGAATGATGTCCCGCATTCGGGGGTCTGAACGGTAGATTGGGTCAACCCGGTGAAGACGCCGAACGACTGTGGGACAGGGGGTGGGGGCATGGCACGCTCTGCCCGGCGCCCGGGAGTGGGCTACCGTCCCGGGCTTTTCAATGCCGCGGATTCCGCCGGGATGCTTCTCGGCGCGGCGCAGTTCGGCTTGGGCCTTCCGCTGGTCCTGTACGCCAGCTACGGGGCGTTCCGGAGCGGCGAGCAGCACGTCGTGCTTCTGGCCGTCGGCATCGCCCTCCTCGTCACCGGGGCGCTCACCGCCTACTTCCGCCGCCGGATGCGCGTGCCGCTGCGCCATCTCGCCCTGTGCTGGATGGGGGCAGTGGCCCTGCTCTGCCAGGCGACAACGGGCGACTACCCGATCACGTTCACCTTCGCCTGGACCCCGATCCTGGTGGCATTGGTCGCGTTCGCGGTGATTCCCGCGGCACACTCGCTGATCTACCCGATCCTCTTCATCCCACTGTCGCTCATCACGCTCGCCCTGCACCCCGGAACCCACCCCGCGGATGTCGCCATGTCGTCGCTCCTCATGCTCGCGACGGGCCTTGGCCTGTCCTGGTTCGCCCGTAGCGCCCTCATGGCGGAGACGGACGAGCTCACCGGCATTAACAATTTCGCCGGCTTCGAGCAGGTGCTCAGCGCCGCCATGCGCGACGCCGCGCCGGGCGAGCCGCTTTCCCTGGTGCGGCTGGACATCAACGAGTTCGCCCTGGTCAACCGGCGCGAGGGGCTGGCGGGCGGCGATGCCGCCATGGTGGCCTTCGTCACCGGCGTCACGGCCGCCCTGCCGGCCACGGCAACGATGGCCCGGATGGAGGGCGACGCCTTCGCTATCCTGCTGCCCTCGTTCACCTCGGCGCAGGCCAAAGACCTGCTGCTGCAGGTGCAGGGTCAGGTGGCCGGATTCTCGGCCGGCATCTCGTCGCGGGAGGGCGATGAGTCCCAGAGCGAGTTCTTCGGCCGGGCCGGCAAGGCTCTCTTCGAGGCCCAGCGTGTCGGCCGCGGCAAGATCGTCACCCACGGCGGTTACTACGCCTCTCCGGCGGCCGTGCGGGACGGCCTGCGGAACGGTGAGTTCTTCCTGCACTTCCAGCCCATCGTCAACCTGGCCACCGGCGCCGCGATCGGCGCCGAGGCCCTGGTGCGCTGGCAGCACCCCACCAGGGGGCTGGTGTCGCCCGCCGAGTTCATCCCGCTCTGCGAGGCCAGCGGCTCCATGGAGGTGCTCGGACACTGGGTCATCCGCCAGTCGATCGAGAATGCTGCGGACTGGCGCCGGTTGCGCCGGTGGGACCGCGAGCCGGTGAGCGTGTCGATCAACGCCTCGGCGCGCGAACTGGCCTCGACCGGTTACGGGGCGTACGTCCTCGCCGAATGTGCCGACACGGGTCTGCCGCCGGGTCTGGTGCGCATCGAAGTCACCGAGACCGACTTCGGCACCGATGCCGCGGCCGTGCGTGACAACATCCGGATTCTGCGCGGCGCCGGGGTGCTCATCTCCATGGATGACTTCGGCACCGGCCACTCAAGCCTGTCCCGGCTCACCGAGATCGACCTGGACGTGCTCAAGATCGACCAGTCCTTCGTGGCCGTGATCGAGTCCGGGCGGGACTCGCCGGTCGCCGACCTGACCATCAAGCTTGCCGCTACCCTCGGCCTGCAGGTGATCGCCGAAGGGGTGGAGACCGAAGAACAGGCGGAGTGGCTGCGGCAGCGCGGCTGCCCATTCGCGCAGGGCTACCTGTACTCGCGTCCGGTCGCCTCGGACGAGTTCGTGCAGAGGTTCCTCGCACAGCCCTCCGGCGTCCGGCCCTGACCGGTTCGGGCGGTCGTCAGTCCGGCGAGACCGGAACGAGCGTGACGTCGGTGAGCCGCCCGTTGTCGGCGACTGCGGTGAGGTAGGTGTGCGCCCTCTGGCGCCGCCGGTCGGTCGGTGAGCCAGGGTTGAGCAGCCGCAGGCCGCCAGGCGACACGCTGTCCCAGGGAATGTGGCTGTGCCCGAAGACCAGCACGTCGGTGTGGGGGAAGGCCGCCTCCATGCGCTTCTCCCTGCCGGTGGCGGCGCCGGTCTCGTGGATCACGGCGAATCGGATGCCCTCGATGGTTCGCCGGGCGATCTCCGGCAGCACAGCCCGCAGGTCGGCGCCGTCGTTGTTGCCGTAGACGCCCACGAGCGCCGCCGCGCGGCAGGCCAGCTCGTCATACAGGCTCAGGTCGACCCAGTCTCCGGCGTGCAGCACCAGATCGGCTTCGTCGACGGCCCGCCAGACCTGCTCGGGCAGGCGCCGGGCCCGCTGGGGAACATGCGTGTCGGAGATCAGCAACAGTCTGGTGGCCATGCCCCATTCTGCCCCGCCTACCGATGCCCGCGCCCAAGGGCTAGGTTCACAACGTGGCCGACCGATTCAACACCACCGAGAGCATGAGCGACGCCGTCTTCTTCGACGGGCCGTCCTCCAGCGCGCGATACTCCAGGTTCTGGCTGCTGCTGGTGCTCGCGTCGATCATCGCCTCGGCGGGCATCGTGGGTGACTCCACCGCCACGGTGATCGGCGCCATGATCGTGGCGCCGCTGATGACGCCCATCCTCGGCACGATGCTCGCGACGGTCCTGGGCGACCGGGCCAACCTGATCCGCTCGCTCCTGCTGGTGCTTGGCGGCGCCGCGGCGGCCGTGTTGATCGGCTTCGCGGTCGGGCTTCTGGTGCAGACCGCAGTCCTGTCCGCCACGAACGCCCAGGTCGCCGCCCGGGTGAGCCCCCGCCTGATCGACCTGCTGGCGGCGCTGGGCACCGGCGTTGTCGGCTCGGTGGCGCTGGTCCGGCGGGACATCTCCGACACGTTGCCCGGGGTCGCGATCGCTATCTCCCTGGTGCCGCCGCTGACCGTGGCCGGCCTGGTCCTCGAGTCCGGCTCTGTCGTCCAGTTCCTGGGCGCACTGCTGCTTTTTGTCACCAACGTGGTCGCGATCCTCGGCACCGGCATCGTGGTGATGTCGGTCTACGGGGTGAGCCGGCTCACCCGGCACCGGGCGCCCGGCGACAGCAGCGCGCCGAGCCTGCTGCGCCCGGTGGCGGTGCTGGCCGTGATGCTGCTGCTGATCGGCGTGCCGCTCACCCTCACCAGCGTCGACGTCACCGCGCAGAGCAACCTGGAAGGCACCGTGCAGGCGGTCGGCCAGGACTGGGCCACCAGTGTCGGCTGGACGGTCACCGGCGTCTCGACCAGGGCGTCCGAGGTCACCCTGCACGTGCAGGGCGCCCCGCCGGTGCCCGATACCGCCGGGCTTGAGTCCGCCCTCGCGGCGGCGGGCGTCGACCCGGACCGGGTCACCGTGGACCTATCGCCGGCGACCATCGTGAAACTCAGCAGGGTTCCCTGACCGGGCCGAGCACACTGAAAAGCCCGCCGGATCCTGGCGGATCTGGCGGGCTTTTCGATGAGCGGAGACGGAGGGATTTGAACCCTCGGTGCCCCGTGAAGGGCACTCCACCTTAGCAGGGTGGTGCACTAAGCCGGGCTATGCGACGTCTCCCGGATGTCTGCTTGCGCGAACACACATCCACCATACTAACCGCACCGCGGCAGCGGTTTGAACACCATCCCGATGAGTGCGGGCCGCCGGCGCTACTGATCCTCGACCGGGCGTCCGGCCGAACAGGTGTACTCGGCGGCGTTCTGGCCGTAGACGTTGGATGCCTGGGCGCCGGGGGCTTCCTCAACCGGGACTTCCTCAGCCGGGACTTCCTCGACGGGGGCTTCGGGATCGACGGGCGCCTCGGTGGCGCCGGTGGCCGGGTCCGGCTCCGAGAGGAACGGCGCGTCACCCGAATCCAACACCGGAGGCAGGTCGGCAGCGATTGTGGCCATCAGGTCTTCGGCCGCCACCTCGTCGGGTTCGAGGCCACCGTCTACGTTGTAGACCGGGTACTGCACGAAGACCACATTCTCCAACGGGATGTCCTTGAGCGCCATTGCTATCGACACCATGGTGTCCGGGCTCTGCAACGAGTTCGACAGCTCCATGTTGTTCACGGCAGCCTTGGCGATTGAATACAGCTTGAACGGGTCGCCAAGGGTCTCGGCGCTCTTCAGGGTGCGCACGAGCGAGGACAGGAAGACCTGCTGGTTGCTGATACGGCCGAGGTCGCTGCCATCACCGACGCCATACCGGGTGCGCAGGAACTGCAGTGCTTCGAGGCCCTTGAGCTCGTGCTCGCCCGCGGCGAGGTTCAGGTCGGTTTTTTCATCGACGATGTCTTCGGCGATGCAGACCGGAACACCGCCGACGGCCTCTGACATGGCCGCGACCCCGTTGAACTGGATGAGCGCGGCGTACTGGATGGGCAGGCCGGTGAGCTCTTGCACGGTGGCGGCGGTGCAGGAGAGGCCGCCGTAGTTGAGGGTGGTGTTGATCTTCTGGCCACTCATGGCGGAGTACGTCTCACCGTCGGGGCCGGTGCATTCCGGGATGGGCACGTAGGTGTCCCGGGGGAAGCTGACGACGGTGGCGCTGCTGTGGTCTTCGGCGATGTGCAGCAGCATTGTGACGTCGTTGAGGACCGCGGTCTCTTCCTCGGGATCACCGTAACCGGCGCCCTGACCGACTCGGCTGTCGCTGCCGACGAGCAGCAGGTTGGCGCCGCCGTCTATCGATCCGATCGACGGAACCGCGCCCGCCGTCTCACCGGGAAGCGCGATGCCTGGTTTGACGCTGCTGGCCACGTTGAGAGTGGCCAGGGCTGCGACGGACACGCCGCTGACCATGACCACTGCAAGGGCGGCAGCGAGGACCTTGGCGACGTTGGCGAATGCGTTGGACCGCTTGAGCCTGCCGTGTCGGGCGATCGTGCCGATCTGCTTCGATCGTTTCGAGCGGGGGCGCAATTGGTCGCTCACTTACGATCCTTTCGTCGTCATGCAGGTGCAGCGCCTCACGGCGCGGAGGGCGTGGGATTCGAACCCACGAGACATTTCTGCCCACCAGTTTTCAAGACTGGCTCCATCGGCCGCTCGGACAGCCCTCCCGTGTTCGGTGCAGGACCAACCCGTGACGGGCCGGATCCAATAACGAACTTCGCCCGATCTTAGCCGATCACGGAATATGTAGCTTGACACGCGAATCTGGCAAGCCCCTGCACGGCCGGACTCGGCCCGCCGGCTGGGTGCTACAGGCTGGGTCCTACAGGCTGGGTCCTACAGGCTGCTGAGGACCACGGCCAGGCCGTCGTCCTGCACGCTCACTGTGAGCTCGCTCGCGGCCTCGAGCACCTCGTCCGGCGCCTGTCCCATGGCCACACCCCGGCCCTCGGCCCCGGCCCAGAGCAGCATGTCGATGTCGTTGCGCCCGTCGCCGACCGCCATCACCCGGCTGCGAGGGATGCCGCACTCGGCGCGGACCCTCTCCATTGCGGTGGCTTTGTTCACGCCGTCGGGGGCGATGTCCAGCCATGCGGTCCAACCGATGGCGTAGCTGACCCGGTTCAGGCCCATCTGCTCCACCACGGCGAGGAAGTCCTCCATGTCGTGGTCGGGGGAGACGACGACGACGCGGGTGGCGTCGTGACGGAGCAGCTCGTCAAAGCCGACGTGCTCGCTGTCGATGCCGATGGTGGCGTCGGGGAACGGCTCGGTGTAGCGGTAGAAGCCGTGCTCGTCCTCCACCGCGTACCTGGCGTCCGTGAGGTGCGAACGGATGGAGAGCAGTACGTCGCTGGGGTCGAAGGTCTCGACCCATTCGCGCCGGTACCCGGTCGGGGCATCCGCATCACGGCGCAGCGTGATCGCCCCGTTGGAGCAGACGACAAACCGCGGAGTGATCTCCAAGCGGTCGAGCACCGGCAGGGTGGCTGCGGCGCTTCGTCCGGTCGCGAGCATGATCTCGTGGCCGGCCTCGTGAACCCGGCGCACCTGACGGATCACGGCCTCGCTGATGGTGCCGTCCTCGTGCAGAGTGGTGCCGTCGATGTCGAGGGCGACGAGCCAGGGCGCGTCCGTCTGGCGGATCATCGGATGGGCGTGAGCACGTCGAGCCCGCCAAGGTATGGTCGCAGCGCCTCGGGCACGATGACCGAACCGTCGGCCTGCTGGTGCGTCTCCAGAATGGCGACGATCCAGCGGGTGGTGGCGAGGGTGCCGTTGAGGGTGGCGACCGGAGCGGTCTTGCCGGTCTCGGTGCGGTAGCGGATGTCCAGGCGGCGGGCCTGGTAGGTGGTGCAGTTGCTCGTGCTGGTGAGCTCACGGTAGGCGTCCTGGGTGGGCACCCAGGCTTCGATGTCGTACTTGCGGGCGGCGCTGGAGCCCAGGTCGCCGGCGGCGACGTCGATCACCCGGTAGCTCAGGCCGAGGGCCTGCAGCATGCCCTCCTGCAGGGCCACCAGCCGGGTGTGCTCCGCCTCGGCGTTCTCGGGCAGCACGTAGGTGAACATCTCGAGCTTGTTGAACTGGTGCACCCGGATGATGCCGCGGGTGTCCTTACCGCCCGAACCGGCCTCGCGGCGGTAGCAGGTGGACCAGCCGGCGTAACGGAGCGGTCCGTCGGTCAGGTCGAGGATTTCGTCACTGTGGTAGCCGGCGAGGGCGACCTCGCTGGTGCCGGTGAGGTAGAGGTCATCTGCGGGCAGGTGATAGATCTCGTCGGCGTGCTCGCCGAGGAACCCGGTGCCGTCCATGATCTCCGGCCGCACCAGGGTGGGCGTGATCATCGGGATGAAGTCGGCCGCCAGGGCGTGGTCCAGCGCCATGTTCATCAGGGCGAT
Organism: Cryobacterium sp. SO1; assembly: GCF_004210215.2. NCBI lineage: Bacteria > Bacillati > Actinomycetota > Actinomycetes > Micrococcales > Microbacteriaceae > Cryobacterium > Cryobacterium sp. SO1. The sequence continues at coordinate 187,829 of NZ_CP067394.1, read as the reverse complement.
CTCGAGCCTGGCGCCGATGCCGCGCAGGAAGTAGAACCGGGCGCCCGAAACCTTCGCGCCGCGACCCATGTCGATGGCGCCGAGCATTTCGCCCAGTTCGAGGTGGTCGCGAGCTTCGAAGTCGAAAGTGGGGATCTCGCCGTGGATGCGCAGGGTGGCGAAATTGTCTTCGCCGCCGGCGGGCACGCCGTCGATGATCGGGTTGGCGATGGTGCGCATCACACTGGTGAAGCGGGCCTCGGCCTCGGCGGCGGCGGCGGCGGCGGCCTTGACCTCGGCGGCCAGACTCTGCGCCTGAGTGACCAGTGCCTTCTTCTCGGCCGGCGGCGCCTGCGCCACGGTTTTGCCGAAGGCGTTCTGCGACGCGCGCAGCGCCTCGAACGCGGTGATGGAGGATCGCCGCTCGGTATCCGCGGCGAGCGCAGCGTCGACCGCCTCGACAGAGTCGCCCCGCGCCTCCTGCGATCGCTTGACGAGGTCGGGATTTTCGCGTAGCAGCACCGGATCAATCACTCGGTCAGTCTACAAGCGCCAGCCGTTCCCCCTTGCTGGCCTGTGCTGATGCCAGCCTCGAGTTCCGGACCCAGCGAGATCCTCGCGAGCGCCCGGGGCGCGGCGGTGGTGTACAACCCGGTGAAAACGGATGTCGACAGGTTGCGCCTGGCCGTGAACGCCGCCGCCGCCGCGGCCGGCTGGGACGCTCCGCTCTGGCTCGAGACCAGCGTGGCCGACCCCGACCAGAATGTCACCCGGCTGGCGCTCCGCCAGGGTGTGGCCATGGTGCTCGCCGCGGGCGGCGACGGCACCGTACGAGCTGGACGGCGACGAATTCGGTCCGGTGGCGAGCATGTTCCTCCGGGCGGATGCCGGGGCCCTGCTGGTGCGGGTGCCGGCCGGCCGCGCACAGCGAACGGATGGTTCCTGACCGGTTCGGTGTCAGAGGCCCTCGACAGCACGGCGCCGGCGTGCTCGCCAGGCCGCCGCGTGCCAGAACAGCAGTCCGCCGAGGATCACGACCCCGGCCGAGATCAGGGGCGGCGCGACCAGATAGCTGAACTGCTGGAGCACGAAGGAGACCGGTGGTTCCCCGTTGCCTGAAAAGGAGTTGTTCCGGTACATGCCGCTCACGGCCTGCCACTGCAGTGCCATGCCCCCGGCGGGGAGCACGAGGGCCAGCACCCAGAGCACGGCGATGAACGGGTTCCACCTCGAGCTCTCCAGCTCGTCCTGGAAGACGTCGCCGTCGAAGGCCAGGGTGTCGAAGTCGAGCGAGTCGTCGGTGCCCACGGTCGCGGCGACCGGGGACGTAGGCGGCGGGCTGATCAGTCCGGGCCGCTCGGGCACGTTGGGCGCGTCGCCGGGCCGGTAGCCACGCTGGAACCTGGCGTCGTGCCGCGGGTCGAAGACCGGCCGGTCGCCTCCCCCTGACCCGGTCATTCCGTCGGCTCCCCCGAGATGAGCCCGCGCAGCCAGTCCCTGGCTTCGATGAACACCCCGTCGTCGTACCGGTCGGTGAACACGTTGGCCGCCTTGTCGGCCCGCGGATACGAGCCGAGGAAGATCACCTTGGGGCTGAACCGGCGCAGGCCCAGCAGCGCGTCGGCGACCCGTTCGTCGAGGATGTGGCCGTCGGCGTCGATGACGAACCGGTACCGGCCGAGGGAGTCGCCGATCGGCCGGGACTGGATCAGGCTGAGGTTGACGCCGCGGGTGGCGAACTGCTCGAGCATCTCGAGCAGGGCGCCGGCCCGGTCCTCGGGCAGTTCTACGATGACGCTGGTCTTGTCGGCCCCGGTCGGCGCCGGGATGAGCGTGGTGCGGCCCACAAGCACGAACCGGGTCACGGCGTTGGGGTTGTCGCCGATGTTGCGGGCGAGCACGGTGAGGTCGTGGTGCTTCTCGATGCCGGGCGGGGCCACGGCGGCATCCGCCGGACCCGGTTCGAACAGCGCAGCCGCGGCGGCCACGTTGCTCGACGACGGGATGTGCCCGTGCTTGGGCAGGGTGCGCTCCAGCCAGCTGCGGCACTGGGCGTACGCCACCGGATGCGCGTTGACGATCTTGACGTCGTTAAGGGTGGTGCCGGGCCTGGCGACCAGCACGAAGTTGACCGGTACCAGGTACTCGCCGATGATCCGCAGGTTCGGCACGCTGGCGAGGGCGTCCTGGGTGGCGCTCACCCCGCCGTCGACGGAGTTCTCGATGGCGATCATCGCGGCGACGCTGCGGCCGCTCACCACGTCGGCGAGGGCCTCCCCCACGTTGTTGACCGCCCGCCAGGGCAGGCCCTGGGCTTCGGGCACCTGGGCGAGCGCGGCCTCGGTGAAGGTCCCGGCCGGCCCCAGGAAGCTGTAGTGCACATCGGGAGTCTGTGGCATGGCTCACAGCCTAGTTGGAGTGCAAGACTGGACACTATGACCGAACGCGCAGGCACCCTGGCCCAGAAATCAGATCTGATCGACGTTGAAGCCCTCATCCGGGCCTATTACGACCTCAAGCCGGATGTGTCCGTCACAGCCCAGCGGGTCGTCTTCGGCACCTCTGGCCACCGCGGCAGTTCGCTCAACACGGCTTTCAACGAGAACCACATTCTCGCCACCACCCAGGCCATCGTGGAGTACCGCGCCGGCCAGGGCATCACCGGCCCGCTGTTCATCGGCGCCGACACCCACGCGCTGAGCAAGCCGGCCACCACCACGGCCCTCGAGGTCCTCGTCGGCAACAACGTGCGGGTCCTGGTCGACGAGTTCGACGACTACGTGCCCACCCCGGCGCTCTCCCACGCAATCCTGGCCTACAACCGGGCCGGCCACGACGACCAGGCCGACGGCATCGTCGTCACCCCCAGCCACAACCCGCCCATGGACGGCGGCTTCAAGTACAACCCGCCGCACGGCGGACCGGCCGACAGCGACGCCACCTCCTGGATCGCCAACCGGGCCAACGAGATCATCGCCGACGAGATGCGCGCCGTGCGGATGGCGGAGCCGAGCGCCGTGGAGACCTACGACTTCCGCGGCGCCTACGTCGACGACCTCGAGAACATCATCGACATGAAGGCGATCAAGGCCAGCGGCATCCGCATCGGCGCCGACCCGCTGGGCGGCGCGAGCGTGGGCTACTGGGGCGCGATCCGGGACCGGTACGAGCTCAACCTCACCGTGGTCAACCCGCACGTCGACCCCACCTGGGCGTTCATGACCCTGGACTGGGACGGCAAGATCCGGATGGACCCGTCCAGCCCCTCTGCGATGGCGTCGGTGCTGGCGCACAAGGACGACTTCGACATCCTCACCGGCAACGACGCCGACGCCGACCGGCACGGCATCGTTACCCCGGACGCCGGCCTGATGAACCCGAACCACTTCCTGGCCGTGGCCATCGAGTACCTGTACAGCCACCGCGACGGCTGGCGGACGGACGCCGCGATCGGCAAGACCCTGGTGTCCTCCACCATGATCGACCGCGTCGCCGGGTTCCTCGGCCGCGAACTGTGGGAGGTGCCGGTGGGCTTCAAGTGGTTCGTGCCCGGCCTGATCGACGGGTCGGTCGCCTTCGGCGGCGAAGAGAGCGCCGGCGCCAGCTTCGTGCGCTTTGACGGCACGGTCTGGACCACCGACAAGGACGGCATCCTGCTGGCCCTGCTCGCGTCGGAGATCGTCGCCGTGACCGGCAAGTCGCCCAGCGTGCGCTACGCCGAACTGGCCGAGCACTTCGGCGCCCCGGCCTACGAGCGCATCGACGCCGTGGCCACGCCGGCGCAGAAGAGCGCCCTGGCCAAGCTCGACGGCGCGGCCATCACGGCCACCGAACTCGCCGGGGACAAGATCATCGGCGCGCTCAGCCACGCTCCCGGCAACGGCGCGGCCATCGGCGGCGTCAAGGTCCTCACCGAATACGCCTGGTTCGCCGCCAGGCCCAGCGGCACCGAAGACGTCTACAAGATCTACGCCGAGTCGTTCAAGGGCCCGGAGCACCTGGCGCAAGTGCAGATCGAGGCCAAGGCCATCGTCGACGCCGCGATCAGCTAGCCCCGGCACCAGACTCGCCCACTTCTGCTGGTGCGGAACCCGCCCCACCAGCAGAAGTGGGCGAGTCATTGGCGGTGGGAGGGGGCTAGGGGATGCTCCAGTAGTAGGCGGTCCCACCCGGGTGCTTCTCGGTGATCGCGAAGTCCACCGACAGATAGTCGGTGTCGTCGGTGTGCCCGGCGTAGGAGACGACGATGTTATCGCCGGTCCCCTCGATGCGGGTAACGATGGCGGTGTGGTCGCGGTCGCCGGAGTTGTCCCAGTCGAACTGCACAACGTCGCCGAGCTTCACCTGGTCACGCTGATCGTCGGTCAGTGCGGTCGCCCGGCCGGAGTCGGCCAGGTAGTTCATGAACGCCGTCGAGCTCACCCAGGGCGAGGAGAAGTCGAAGTCGGAGCCGGTTCCGCTGGTCCACCAGTCCTCGTCCATCGCCCAACCCCTGGCCACCAGGGACTGGCTGGTGAAGTTCACGCAGTCGTTGCCGGTGACCACGCCGTACTCGTCGGTGTTGTAGTCGCTCCAGTGCGCCAGCGCGTAGCTCAGCTGCGCCTGCACCGCGGGGTCCAGGTCCACGGGCTCGGCCGTTCTCGCCGGCGTCTCGCGCGGCTCGGCCTCCGAGTCTGTCGAGCTGGCGGCGGAGGCATCGGCCGCGGTGGTGCCGTCCTGGGCCGAGCCTGTTCGATCCGTGCCGGACGTTGCCAAGGCCACGGTTCCGATGACGAGTCCGCCCAGGACCAGGGCGATGACGCCGATCCGTGCTGGTCGAGCTAAAGCCACAACTACCTCTATTCGACGGGAAGGAGGTTTCAAGACAACCATAGGATTTGGTGAAGAGCCTGGGACTGCGCCATGAGCCGCCGATGAATTCGGATGCTGCCCCGGGTCACGATGCCGGTGTGGTCTTTGTCGCCGGAGTCGTCCCAGTCGAACTGCCCGAAACGCCCACCTTGACCTGCGAACGCTGTCGGCCGTGAGCGGTGTCGCCCGCTCGGGGTGGGCTGTGAGATACGCGGCGAAGGCCGTCGAGCTGACCCAGGCGGCGCCGACCTGGCCGGCGCTGAGCTGGCCGGCGCTGAACTGGCCGGCGATGAACTGGCCGGCGATGAGCGATTCGGCCGTCGGCGCATGATTCAGCCGTAGGAGGGGGCTGCCGGAAGGCCGAAGAACTCCTCTAGGGTGGAGAACCCGGTGTTGTGCATTTCGGTGGCCAGGTCGATCCCGATGTACCGGAAGTGCCAGGGCTCGAATTCGTAGCCGGTCACCGGGGTCTTGTCGGCCGGGTAGCGCAGCAGGAACCCGAACCGCCAGGCATTGACAGCCAGCCACTGGCCGTGCCGGGTGTCGGCGAAGCAGGCGCTGAGGGAGCATTCGCCGGGTTGGGCACTGATGTCGATGGTGAGACCGGTCTGATGTTCGCTGGTGCCGGGGCGCGCGGTGCTCAGGTCCGCGCCCACCTGACCGAGGTTGGCGACATCGTTTTTGTAGATCCGGGTCTGGGCGTCGAAGCCGCGGTACGCGCTCTGCGATTGCAAAGCCAGTCCGGTTTCGGCCGTGAACGCGGCGAACAGGGCCACGACGGCGTCCGAGGCTTCCCGCCGCAACTGCGGTGCGTTCGCGAACGGGATCGGCACGTCGACGAGGTCGTCGGGAGTGTAGTCGGTGGGGTTGAGCGGGCGGAGCTTGTCGACGACCACCCAGATGCTGTTCGGGTCGTCGATCGAACGGGCGGCGCGGTCGAACGTGGGCGCCGGCGCCGGATCGGGCGAGACCGAGGGGGACGGGCGCGGAGGTTCGGCCGGCAGGGCGGCCGGTGGCGCGGCCGACGGTGAGGCGGCCGTGGTCGGCGGGGCGTTCCCGGTGGCGGTGAGAGTGCCCAGGATGACCGCTCCCCCGCCGGCGATCACGAGCAGTCCCGCGGCGACCGCGACGAGTCCGCGTCGACGGCGCACGCGCGGCGACGCCCCCCGGCGCGGTTGTTCTAACACGATGCCGAGCATAGCCTGCACCGACGGGCGGCTCGTGCCCGGGGCCGCCGACGGGCGCACCGCGATCCGGGACCGGGGAATTTCGCCGTCCGCTCCACTGTTGTAGTGGCTATGCAAATCGTTATAGCTGGTGCCCATGGAAAAATTGCCCGATCCCTGAGCCGGGAGCTGTCTCGCGACGGACACACCGTGATCGGCCTGATCCGCAATCCGGACCAGAGCGCGGACCTGATCCAGGACGGCGCGCAGCCGGTGGTCCTCGACCTGGAGAACAGCTCGGTCGACGCTGTGAGCGCCGTCCTTGCCGGTGCCGACGTGGCGATCTTCGCCGCCGGTGCCGGGGCCGGCAGCAACGATGCCCGCAAGACCTCCGTCGACCTGGGCGCCTCAGTGTTGCTGGCCGATGCCGCTGAGGCCGCCGGTGTTCGCCGCTTTGTGCAGATCTCCTCCACCGGCGCCGACCTGGTGCGGAACGACGCCACGCCCGCCGGAGTGCCGGCGGACTTCGTGGGCTACCTGCAGGCCAAGCTCGGCGCTGAAGACGACCTCGCGCGCCGCGATCTGTCCTGGACCATCGTGCGACCGGGCACCCTCACCGACGAGCAGCCCACCGGCACGGTGCGCCTGGAGCGCACCGGTCCCGACGCGAACGGAGCCGTGCAGCCGGAGAGCGAGGGCAGCGTCCCCCGCGCCGACGTGGCCGCGGTCCTGGCCGAGCTGGTTCGCACCGGCGCGGGTGACGCTACGATCCTGCACCTCATTTCCGGGCCAGTACCGGTGTCCGAAGCCGTGGCGGTTTTCGCCTAGCGCTCGGTCCCTTCCCCGGCCCCTTCGGCGAATGCCGCGGGGGCCGGCGCTTGAATGAGCGCGCGAAGTCTGACAGGCTGTGAGAGCGCTCTCATTGGTGGGAGCCGTCGCCGGCCGGAACACCCGCCGGGGTGAATCCAATGGAGGATCGCATGCCCCTCGAGACCATCGCCCAGCCCGCCGACCGGGGCGACTCTCCCGTCGTCGTCACAGAGGACACGAATCCCGGGGCGGGTGCCGTCCGGGGCGGACCGGTCGACCTGGACGGGCGCCGGTTCTACCGGATCGAGGCCTACGACCAGATGCCGCCGTTCTTCATGACCCTCGTCGGCGCGAGCGACGTCTGGCTGTTCATCTCGAGCACGGGCGGCCTGACGGCCGGCCGGGTCGACGCCGACCGTGCCCTCTTCCCGTATTACACCGACGACAAGGTCACCGAGAGCGCCGGACGCACCGGCGGCCTCAGCGTGCTGCTCGTCCGGCGCCCCGACGGGACCAGCACCCACTGGCAGCCGTTCGCCGAGCTGCACCCGAACGATCAGGACGTTCAGCGCACGCTCTACAAGGACGCCCTCGGCACCACACTGGTCTTCGAGGAGACCCGCCCCGATCTCGGCCTGCGCCTGCGGGTGACCTGGCAGACGAGCGCCCGCTTCGGCGTCGTGCGCAGCTGCGCCCTGACCTCGCTCGCCGAGCACACGCTCGACGTCGAGCTCCTCGACGGCCTGGTGAACATCCTTCCCGCCGGGGCCGGAAAGAAGACCCAGAACGAGTTGAGCGTGCTGCTCGACGCCTACAAGCGGGCCGAACTCGACCCGCCGACAGGCCTCGGGCTGCTGACCCTGAGCGCGACGCTCTCCGACCTCGCCGAGCCCAGCGAGTCGCTGCAGGCCAACGTGGCCTGGCAGGTCGGGCTGGGCAACGCCGAGCACCTGCTCTCAATCGACCAGGTGGCCGCCTTCGCCCGGGGCCGGGGCATCACCGCCGAGACGGATGTCCGCGGCCGGCGCGGCGCCTACCTCGTGCGCGCGCGAATCACCCTGGACCCCGACAGCACCCGGCGCTGGCAGGTCGTCGCCGACGTCAACCAGGACGCGGCGGACGTCGTCGGCCTGCGCCAGAAGCTCCGGGACCCGCTCGCACTCGCCGATGAGCTCGCGACCGACATCGCCGCCACCCGGTCCGACCTGGAGACCATCCTCGGAGCCACCGACGCCGCCCAGCACACCGGCGACGAACTGGCGACCATCCACCACACCGCCAACGTGCTCTTCAACACGATGCGCGGCGGCGTCCCCGCCGAAGGCTACACCGTGGAGTCGAGCGACGTGCGGACGTTCATCACCCAGCGGAGCCAGGCCACCGCCCGCCGCTGCGCCAGCGTGCTGGCGGCGCTGCCCGAGCGGCTGCGGGCCGACGAACTCATCGCCATCGCCGAGGAGCACGACGACATCGACCTGTGGCGCCTGGCCACGGAATACCTGCCACTCACATTCAGCCGCCGGCACGGCGACCCCAGCCGGCCGTGGAACCAGTTCCGGATCGTGCTGACCGACGACAGCGGCAATCGTCGCCTGGAATACCAGGGCAACTGGCGGGACATCTTCCAGAACTGGGAGGCGCTGGCCTGGTCGTTCCCCGAATACGTGGAGTCGATGATCACGATCTTCCTCGACGCCACGACCTCCGACGGCTACAACCCGTACCGGATCTCCCGTGAGGGCATCGACTGGGAGGTGCCCGAGCCCGAGGACCCGTGGGCCAACATCGGGTACTGGAGCGACCACCAGATCATCTACCTGCTCAAGCTGCTCGAAACCTCCCACCGCTTCCACCCAGGGCGCCTCGACGCCCTCCTCAACCGGGCGGCCTTCACCCACGCCGACGTGCCGTACCGGATCGCCGCCTATCGGGACATCCTCTCGGACCCGTACAACACCATCACCTTCGACGACGAGCGGCAACGCACGATCGCTGGCCGGGTTGCCGCGGAGGGCTCGGACGGACGGCTCGTGCACGGCGCCGACGGCGACCTCGTGCGGGTGACGCTGGCCGAGAAGGTGCTGCTGCTCCTGCTGGCCAAACTCGTCAACCTGGTGCCGGACGGCGGCATCTGGATGACGACCCAGCGCCCGGAATGGAACGACGCCAACAACGCGCTCGTCGGCCGCGGCCTGTCGGTGGTCACGCTCGCCTACCTGCGTCGTTACCTCGTCTTCGTGCAGGACCTCCTGACAGTCGACGTCGAACTCACGAGCGAGCTGGCCGGACTGCTCGGCGCGGTGCGCGACGTGCTTTTAGAGCATGCGGATGCCCTCGCCGACGGGTTCGATTCCACGCGCCGCCGGACCGTCATGGACGGTCTGGGCGAGGCCGGGACCGCGTATCGTGCGCGGGTCTACGCCGGCTTCGGCGGCGGCCGGTCGACGGTCGCGGCGGCAGACGTCGCCGAGCTGCTCGACCTCGCCCAGCGCTTCGTCGAGTCGGGCTTGCGCGCCAACCGGCGCGGCGACGGGCTCACGCACTCCTACAACATTCTGGACCTCAGCACCGAGACCGCCGACGTGCGGCGGCTCGCGGAGATGCTCGAAGGTCAGGTCGCCATCCTCTCCTCCGGCCTGCTCGGCCCGGAGGAGTCGCTGGACCTGCTCGGTGCCCTCCGCACGAGCCGGCTGTACCGCGCCGACCAGCACAGCTACATCCTCTATCCCGACAAGGACCTGCCACCCTTCCTCGCCCGGAACACCTTCAGTGCTGCCCGGGCCGCCGACTGCCCCCTGGCCCTGATGCTTGCCGAGGCCGGCGACCGCAGCGTCGTCGTGCGGGACCTCCAGGGCGACCTGCATTTCGCCGCCCACATCCGGAACGCCCGGGGCGTGTCGGAGGCGCTGGACCGGCTCAGCGCCGACCCGGAGCTCGGCTGCGCCGTGGAACAGGACCGGGCCGAGCTGCTCGCCATCTTCGAGGAGGTCTTCCGGCATGCGGAGTTCACCGGTCGCTCCGGTTCGTTCTTCGCCTACGAGGGCCTCGGCAGCATCTACTGGCACATGGTGTCCAAGCTGCTGCTCGCGGTGCAGGAGACGCTCGAACGGGCCGTCGCCGAGCAGGCCGATGAGGCCTCGATCCGGGGGCTGATGGCGGCGTACGAGGATGTGCGGGCCGGCATCGGCTACTGCAAGGACCCGCTGACCTACGGCGCGTTCCCGACCGACCCCTACTCGCACACCCCCGCGGGCCACGGCGCCCGGCAGCCGGGGATGACCGGGCAGGTGAAGGAGGAGGTGCTCACCCGCCTGGGCGAGCTCGGCCTGCGGGTCGAGGGCGGTCGCATCCGGATGCGGCCCACCCTGTTGCGGGCCGGCGAATGGACCACGGCGCCGGGCACCTTCTCGTACCGGAACACCTCTGGGGAGCCGCAGAGCATCGACCTACCCGAGGGCGCGCTCGCGTTCACGTTCTGCCAGGTCCCGGTCGTGTTCCACCGCGGCGGCCCGCTCGAGGTCGTCGCGCTCCTCGCCGACGGCACCGAGGTGCCCGGGAGGGACGGCGCGCTGGACGCCGACGTGAGTGCCAGCGTCTTCCGCCGCGACGGCCGAGTGCGCCGCCTCACGGTGACGGTTCCGGAGCACGCCGCGTCCTGACCGTTGGGGCGGCGGCACGGCCGCCGCCCCCGCTCGCCGCATCGGCGCAAATGAGAGCGCTCTCTTGACAACCACCGATGGGGCCGCTAGCGTGAGCATCACCACGTGAGAGCGCTCTCACAGCCTGACCGGGAGCGGCCTCACATCCACCCATCAGCACGCACACAAGGGAGTGACCGTGAAGCGTATCCCGCGCACCACACTTGCAGTAACAGTCGCCGGAGCAGCATCCTTCGCACTGGTTTTGTCCGGTTGTTCGGCCGACGCCGGCAGCGAGCAGTCCACCGACAAGAACGTCAAACTGACCGTCGCGACGTTCAACGAATTCGGCTACGACGACCTGTTCGCCGAGTACGAGAAGGCGAACCCGAACGTCACCATCACGCACAAGAAGGCCGCCACCTCCAACGAGGCCCGCGACAACCTCACGACCCGCCTCGCTGCCGGCAGCGGCCTGAGTGACGTGGAGGCCATCGAGGTCGACTGGCTGCCCGAACTGCTGCAGTACTCCGACCAGTTCATCGACCTGACCAGCGACGACGTCAAGGACCGCTGGCTGGACTGGAAGTCCGAAGCCGCCACGGACGCCGACGGCCGCTTGATCGCCTACGGCACCGACATCGGCCCGGAAGCAGTCTGCTACCGCTCCGACCTGTTCGCCGCCGCCGGCCTGCCGACCGACCGGGCCGAGGTCGCCACCATGCTGGGCGACAGCTGGGAGAGCTACTACGCGGCCGGTGAGACGTTCGCCGCCGCCGGCACGAACGTGCCGTGGTTCGACTCCGCCGGAGCCACCTGGCAGGGCGTTGTCAACCAGATCCCCAACGCCTATGAAGAAGAAGACGGCACCATCATCGCCACCGAGAACCCGGAGGTGAAGGAGGCCTACACGAGCGTGCTCGAGGCCAGCAGCACGCTGTCCGCGCACCTGGGACAGTGGAGCGACGACTGGACCGCCAGCTTCCAGAACGACGGCTTCGCCACGATGCTCTGCCCGGGTTGGATGCTCGGCGTGATCTCCGGCAACGCTGAGGGCGTCACCGGCTGGGACATCGCCGACACCTTCCCCGGCGGCGGCGGCAACTGGGGCGGCTCGTACCTGACCGTCCCCGAGCAGTCCAAGAACCAGGCCGAGGCACAGAAGCTCGCCGCCTGGCTGACCGCGCCGGAGCAGCAGCTCAAGGCGTTCGCTTCCAAGGGCACCTTCCCGAGCCAGTTGGAGGCACTCGAGAGTGAGGAGCTCCTCGGCGCCACGAACGAGTTCTTCAACAACGCGGCGACCGGTGAGATCCTCGCCAACCGCGCCGCCGCTGTCGATGTGACCCCGTTCAAGGGTGAGTTCTACTTCCCCATCAACGATGCCATGCAGCAGGCGCTGACCCGCGTCGAGGACGGCACGATGACGCCCGACGAGTCGTGGGCGCAGTTCGAGACCGACGTCGCGTCGCTCGGCTAACCAGCACCATCCGTGGGCCGGCCGGTCGGGACCACCTGGTCTCAACCGGCCCGGCTCCCGGCTCGACCGGCTGGGCCGGCTCGACCGGCTCGACCACCGGGTCTCGACATGCTCGACCACCGGGTTTCGACAAGCTCAACCACCGAAGGACTGTTCATGACTACCGCCGCCGCTGTCGAGGTGGATGCCCGCAGCGTCCGTCGCATCGCCCTCAGCCACAAACTGAGCCGCTGGGATGTGCGCTTCTCGCCCTATCTCTACATCTCCCCTTTCTTTCTCGTCTTCGCCGTCATGGGCCTCTTCCCGCTGCTGTACACGGCGTGGGTGTCGGTGCACGACTGGAACCTCATCGGCGGCCAGGGCGACTTCGTCGGCCTGGAAAACTTCGTCACGGTGCTGACCCAGGGCTACTTCTGGAACTCCCTGCGCAACACCTTCAGCATCTTCCTGCTTTCCAGCATCCCCCAGGTTCTCGTCGCGCTCGGCATCGCCGCCGTGCTCGACTTCAACCTGCGTGGCAAGACTTTCTGGCGCATGGGCGTTCTGCTGCCCTACGTCGTGGCCCCGGTCGCGGTCGCGCTGATCTTCAACGATCTCTTCGGTGACAAGTTCGGCCTCATCAACAGCGCCATCATGAGCCTGGGACTCGAACCCATCCGCTGGCACGTCGACGTGCTCCCCAGCCACATCGCCATCGCCACGATGGTGAACTTCCGCTGGACCGGCTACAACGCCCTCATCTTCCTGGCCGCCATGCAGGCTGTCCCCCGCGACTTCTACGAGGCCGCCATCATCGACGGCGCCAACCGCTGGCGCACCTTCCGGTCGATCACCCTGCCGCTGCTGCGCCCGATCATCATCTTCGTCATCCTCACCTCGACGATCGGCGGGCTGCAGATCTTCGACGAGGCGCGCATGTTCGACAATGTCGGCCAGGGCGGGGCGAGCCGGCAGTGGCAGACGCTCACCCTGTATATCTACGAACTCGGCTGGAACCAGCGCAACTTCGGCCGGGCCTCCGCCGTGGCCTGGCTGCTCTTCCTGATCATCATCCTCATCGCGGTAATCAACTTCTTGATCACCCGGCGAATCTCCGGCACCGCCGACCGCAAGCTGCGCGTCCGCGCGAAAGGAATGAAATGAGCAAGACAATCATCGGCGGCCACGACCGTCGGCCCTCCCTGTGGGTCTACGGGATCCTGATCGCGGTGCTCACCGGTTCGGCCTTCCCGATTTGGTGGTCGTTCCTGATCGGCAGCCAGGATGCCTCCGCGCTGAACCAGAACGGCATGATGTGGATTCCGGGCGGCAACTTCCTCGCCAACGCAGCCACCGTGATCGACAGCATCCCGTTCTGGACGGCGCTGGGCAACAGCATCATCGTGTCGAGCGTGGTGTCGCTCAGCGTCGTCATGTTCTCCACGCTCGCCGGTTACGCCTTCGCGAAGCTGAAGTTCCGCGGCCGCGAGGGCCTGCTCATCTTCGTGATCGCCACCATGGCGGTCCCGACCCAACTCGGCATCGTGCCGCTGTTCATCGTCATGTCGCGGCTGGGCTGGACCGGTAGCCTCTGGGCCGTCATCGCGCCCGGCATGGTGACCGCGTTCGGCGTGTTCTGGATGACCCAGTACCTGCGCGACGCGCTGCCCGACGAGCTGATCGAGGCGGTGCGGATGGACGGAGCGTCGATGATCCGCAGCTTCTGGCACATCGGCCTCCCGGCCGCCCGCCCGGCGGCAGCGATGCTCGCCTTGTTCACATTCATCGGAACCTGGACCAACTTCTTCTGGCCGTTCATCGTGCTCGGCCCGGGCAACCCGACCCTTCCCGTGGCGCTGCAGCAGCTGCAGGCCGCCTTCTACGTGGACTACTCGCTCGTGCTGGCGGGCGTCGTCCTCTCGATCATCCCGCTGATCCTGGTCTTCATATTCCTGGGCAAGCAGCTGGTGGCCGGGATCATGCAGGGCGCGGTCAAGGGATGACCTCGGTCGGAACCTTCGAGACGATCCCCGAGAATATGGGTATGACCTCACACGCACGCTCATTCCCGACCGAATTCCTCTTCGGGGCGGCGACGGCTGCCTACCAGATCGAGGGCGCCGCCCACGAGGACGGGCGCACGGATTCGATCTGGGACGCGTTCAGCCGCGTGCCGGGCGCGGTCGTCAACGCCGACAACGGCGACGTCGCCTGCGACCACTACCACCGTTACCGGGACGACGTCGCCCTGATGAAGGACCTGGGGCTGCAGACCTACCGCTTCTCCACCTCCTGGTCGCGGGTGCGCCCTGACGGCGGGCCGGTCAACCCGAAGGGTGTGGACTTCTACTCCCGTCTGGTCGACGAGCTGCTCGGCGCCGGCATCAAGCCGTGGCTGACCCTCTACCACTGGGACCTGCCGCAGGCCCTGGAGGAAACGGGCGGCTGGACCAACCGCGATACCGCCGCGCGCTTCCGGGACTACGCCCTCACCGTGCACGACGCCCTCGGTGACCGCGTGGGCGTGTGGACCACCCTTAACGAGCCGTGGTGCTCCTCCTTCCTCAGCTACACCGGCGGCGCCCACGCCCCCGGCCGGCAGAGCCCCCGGGACGGTCTGGCGGCGGCGCACCACCTGCTCCTGGGTCACGGCCTCGCCGTCGAGGCGCTCCGCGAACGCGACCCGAAGCTCGAGCTCGGCATCACGCTCAACCTCACCGTCGCCAAGCCGGTCGATCCCACCCGGGCCGGCGATGTGGATGCCGCCCGCCGCATCGACGGGCAGTTCAACCGGATCTTCCTCGACCCGATCTTCCGCGGCTCCTACCCGGAGGATGTGCTCGAGGACGTGGCCGACCACGGCCTGACCGATTTCATCCACGAGGGAGACCTGGCCCAGATCAACCAGCCGATCGACACCCTCGGCGTGAACTACTACCACGGCGACCTGGTCAGCGATCGCCCGGCCGCGCATCCGCTGCTCGCCCAGGCCTCGACCAGCCGCCCCACGCGGTCGCCGTACCCAGCCGCCGACGGCGTCTACGGCCACCCGCAGGGGCTGCCGCTGACCGCGATGGAGTGGGAGATCCAGCCCGACGGGCTGCGTGAGCTGCTCGTTCGGGTGAACACCGACTACGCCGCCCCGACCGGAACGAGCCTCTACGTCACCGAGAACGGCGCGGCATTCGACGACGTCGTCGCGGCAGACGGCAGCGTTCCGGATGCGCGGCGCACCGAATTCCTCACCGATCACCTGGGTGCCATCCTCGACGCGATCGATGAGGGTGTCGACGTCCTGGGCTATTTCTACTGGTCGCTGATGGACAACTACGAGTGGGCCTGGGGCTACGGGAAGCGCTTCGGCATCGTGCGGGTCGACTACGACACGCAGGAGCGCATCGTCAAGGACAGCGGACGAGCGTACGCCGACATCATCCAGCGCCGCGCCCTCCCCCTGATGGATGACGCACCCAAATTAGACTGACTTCATGACAACCGATGTGCGCCAGGCCCGTCCCTCGCAGCCCACCTTGGAAATGGTGGCCGAGGTGGCCGGGGTGTCCCGGGCGACCGTGAGCCGGGTCGTGAACGGGTCCACCAAAGTCAGCCCGGAGATTGTCGCCTCGGTGACCGAGGCGATCGACAAGCTCAACTACGTGCCGAACCGGGCGGCCCGCTCGTTGGCGAGTCGGCAGACCCAGGCGGTCGCCTTGGTCGTGCCGGAAGACATGGCCCGGTTCTTCGGTGACCCGTACTTCGCCGCGGTTGTGCAGGGCATCACCCGCCGCCTCGACCAGAGCGACTACACGCTCAACCTGCTGGTCGCCTCGAGTGACCCGCGGCACAAGACCCTACGCTACCTGCGCTCGGGCAACGTCGACGGTGCACTGGTCGTGTCGCACCACACCGGCGACGACTTCGTGGCCGAACTCGAAACGACCATGCCGGTGGTCTTCGGTGGCCGGCCGTCGAACGCAGACAATGTCGGGGCCTGGTTCGTCGACGTCGATAACGCCGCCGGCGCGGAAACCGGGACCCAGCACCTGATCGACATGGGGCGCCTCCGCATCGGCTCCATCGCGGGGGCCGGGGACATGCCGGCCGGCATCGACCGGCTCACCGGTTTCCGGCGCGCGCTCGAGCGGGCCGGGCTGCCCACGGATGCCGTCGAACTCGCCGACTTCACCGCCGCGGGCGGCGCGGCAGCCACCCGCCGGCTGCTGGAGCGGTGCCCCGACATCGACGGCCTCTTCGTGGCGAGTGACCTGATGGCCACCGGCGCCGCTGCCGTACTGCGCGAGTCCGGCCGTTCCGTACCCGGGGATGTCGCCGTCGTCGGTTTCGATGACAGCCCGGCTGCGCTGAGCGGTCCGGTGCCGCTGACCACCGTGAGCCAGCCCTCCGAAGAGATGGGCCACGCGATGGCGGACATCCTGCTGCGCCGGCTCGCCGGTGACGAGAGTATGCCGCACCGCGCCCTCATGCCCACCCGACTGGTGCTGCGCGAGTCCGCGTAGCCACGGCAGGCCGGCCACGGCAGGTCAGGCCAGCTGCGGCACGACCTCGCGGGCGATGAAGTCCAGGTGATCGAGGTCGGCGAGGTCCATGATCTGCAAGTAGACGCACTCCACGCCGTCGGCGGCGAGGGCACCGAGCCTGTCGACGACCTCACCGGTGGTGCCGGCGATGCCGTGTTCGCGCAGTTCGGCTCTCTCCCGACCCACAGCGGCGGCGCGGCGGGTGAAGGCGGCCTCGTCGGCTCCCGCCACCGCGATCAGCGCGGTCGAGTAGACCAGCTCCCCGGGATCGCGGCCCACGGCCTCACAGGCCGTCCGCACCCCGGCGAACTTTGCCGGTATGTCGGCGAAGTCGGGGAACGGCAGGTTGAACTCGGTGGCGAACCTGGCGGCCATCGCCGGGGTGCGCTTGGCGCCGCCACCGCCGACGATCACCGGCACCCGGGCCTGTGTGGGCTTGGGCAGCGCCGGCGAATCGACGAGTCTGTAGTGCTCGCCGGTGAAGCTGTAGGTGTCGCCGACGGGGGTGCCCCACAGGCCGGTGATCACTTCGAGTTGCTCTTCGAGCATGCCGAACCGCTTGGCCGGGAACGGAATACCATAGGCCAGGTGCTCCTGTTCGAACCAGCCCGTGCCCAGGCCCAGTTCCACGCGTCCGCCGGACATCTGGTCGACCTGGGCGACCTGGATCGCCAGCACGCCCGGCGGCCGGTAGGTGACCGATGACACCAGGGTGCCCAGGCGGATCCGCTTGGTTTCGCGCGCCAGTCCGGCCAGGGTGGTCCAGGCATCCGTCGGCCCGGGCAGCCCGGAGACGTTCTCGCCCATGGCGAGGTAGTGGTCACTGCGGAAGAAGGCGTCAAAGCCCAGCGTCTCGGTGGCCTGCGCGACGGCGAGGAGGTCGTCGTAGTTGGCGCCCTGCTGGGGCTCGGTGAAGATGCGGAGTCTCATGCTCCCAGTCTTGTCTCCTGCTCGGCGTCGACGAAATCCACGTCGGGCAGGGCGCCGAGCCTCTCGTGCATCACGGTGAGTGACTCCGGGTTCTGGTCGATGAGCACGAATTTGCGGTTCAGGGCCGCCGCGACGGCTCCCGTCGTACCGCTGCCGGCGAAGAAGTCCAAAACCCAGTCGCCCTCGCGGCTGGACGCCTGGATCATGCGGCGCAGGATGCCGACGGGCTTCTGGGTGGGGTAGCCGGTTTTCTCCTTGCCGGTGGGCGAGACGATCGTGTGCCACCAGACATCCGTCGGCAGCTTGCCCTTGGCCACCTTCTCAGGTGTGACCAGGCCCGGCGCCATGTACGGCTCCCGGTCGACTGTGCTGGAGTCGAAGTAGTAGCTCCGGGGGTTCTTCACGTAGACCAGGATCGTGTCGTGCTTGGTGGGCCACCGGTTCTTCGATTTCGCTCCGTAGTCGTAGGCCCAGATCAGTTCGTTGAGAAAGCAGTCCCGGCCGAAGAGGGCATCGAGCAGCACCTTGGCGTAGTGCGCTTCGCGGTAATCCAGGTGCAGGTAGAGGGTGCCGTCGTCGGCCAGCAGCCGCCAGGCCTCGATCAGACGGGGCTCCAGGAACGCCCAGTAGTCCTCGAACTGGTCGTCGTAGCCGAGCAAGTCACCCTTGATGCGCTCGTAGCGCTGACCCTTGAAGCCTGTGATCGTTCCGGTGGCGTGCAAGCCGCTGGCCAGGGTGCTCCGTACCGACGTGGTGGCCTGGCGTTTCTGGCTGCGGCCGGTGTTGAACGGCGGGTCGAGGTAGATCAGGGTGAAGACACCGTCGGGCAGCGTGGGCAGCACCGCCAGGTTGTCTGCCTCGATGACTCTGCTGGGAGAGGACTGAGTCCACGCGTTTGGCATTCCCTCATTGTGTCAGTCGGCCTACGCTGATCCGATGACGATCGACAAGTTGACCCGTGAGGACGCCATCGCCGAGGTGCGGCATGAACCCGATCTTTCGCGGTATACCCTCTGGCAGGACGACGGACTCGTGGGCCTGGCGGACTACCGGCAGGTGGGCCAGGATCTCACCTTCATCCACACCGAGGTCGACCCGGCCAAGCGCGCCAACGGGCTGGCCGGCATCCTCATCGAGGAGGCGCTGGATGACGTGCGCACCCGCACCGACCTCACCGTGGTGGCGGCCTGCCCGTTCGTCGCGGACTGGATCGACCGGCACGTCGAATACCAGGACCTGCTCAGTCGCGGCCGGTAGCACTGCTGGTCAGGTAGAGCTGCCGGTCAGGTCATACTTCTGGTCAGGGGACACGGCCGATCCACGCGTCGGTGCTGAATTTACTCTCGACGAGGTCGGCCGCCTTGGCATACTCCTCGTCGGTGATCTCGCCCGGCTTGGCACCGTAGAGGCTCGTGAAGGTCTGCTTCATACGGTCGATGATCTCGGCGCGGCTGAGCCCGGTCTGGCTGCGGAGCGGGTCCACCCGCTTGGCGGCGCTGGTGATGCCCTTGTCGCTGAGCTTCTCCCGGCCGATGCGCAGCACCTGCACCATCTTCTCGCCGTCCATGTCGTAGCTCATGGTGACGTGGTGCAGCACGGCACCGCTGCCGAGCCGCTTCTGGGCCGCGCCGCCGATCTTGCCGGTGGGGCTCGTGATGTCGTTGAGCGGCTGGTAGTGCGCGTCGATCCCGAGGGTCTTGAGGGCCGTGATGACCCACTCGTCGAGGAATGCGTAGGAATCGGCGAAGCTCATGCCCTGCACAAGCTCGGTGGGCGCGTAGATCGAGTAGGTGATCACCGAGCCGGCCTCCATGAACATGGCTCCACCGCCGGAGACCCGGCGCACCACGGTGAAACCGTGCTTCTCGGCGTTGACCGGGTCGACCTCGTTCTTCAGCGACTGGAAGCTGCCGATGACGACGGCCGGTTCGTTCCACTCCCAGATGCGCAGGGTGGGGCTGCGGCGGCCCTCGCCGACCTCGACCGCGAGCACTTCGTCGAGCGCCATCTGCATCACCGGCGGCACGGCCTTGGTGTGGATGAGCTGCCACTCGTAGTCGCGCCAGCCGCTGGCGTGGGCGAGCGAGCGACGGATGGCCACGGCGACCGACTCCGGCGAGAAGCCGAGCAGGGTGGCCGCAGGCGGTAACGCGGCCCGGACGGCCGCCGCGATGGTGGCGGCGTCGCTGTCGGCGGCGAGGCCGTTCACCGCGGCGTTGATGTCCTCGAGCGCGTCATCCGGCTCGAGAAAGAAATCACCGGCCAGGCGAAAATCGGTGATGACGTTGTCGACGACATTCAGATCGACCACGACGAGTTTGCCGCCGGGGACCTTGTATTCACCATGCATGAGCCCAGCCTAATCGTCGGCGGCGGACTCCTGGGCGGGAGCCGGCAAGCGGGCCCCCAGCCAGGCCATCAGGTCACCCAGCACCTCGTCGCGGTTGGTCTCGTTGAAGACCTCGTGCCGCGCGCCGGGGTAGACGATCAGGCTCACATCCCGCAGCCCGGACCGGCGGGTGTAGGCGGCGGCGAGCTTCCTGGCGCTGCGCTCCCCGCCCACGGGGTCGTCGCCGCCCACCTGGATGAGCACGGGCAGGGTTGCCGGGAGGCGCCGGGCCGGGCGGCCGAGGATGCGGGCGGCGTCGCGCAGTCCGAAGAGCGTGGCCAGGGGCACGCTCGTGGTGAGCGGATCGGCCACGAACGCCGCAGCGACCGCCGGGTCCCGGCTGAGCCACTCGGCGCCCGTTGTGCCGAGGTGCTTGTGTTTGCGGTTGAGGTCGCCGCTATCGAGGTAGCCGGGCCAGCGGTAGGCGGTGCCGGTGAGTACGGCAGCCTGGTAGTCCTGGGGATACTCGTTGAGGATCATCTGCGCCATGAACGAGCCCCAGCTGTGGCCGATCAACACCAGCGGCACCGCGGGTTGCGCCGGCGACTCGGACGGCACCGACCTCGCGGGCTGCGCAGCAGGCGCGGCCTGCGCGGGCTGGGCGGGCTGGGCGGGCTGGGCGGGCTGCGCGCCGTGCACCGCCGCCTGCTGCAGCGCCGCCTGGCGGATCACGCCGGTGAAGGCGTGCACAGCGGCGACCGCCGCGCGCAGGCCGCCAACGCCGAGCCGGCCCAGCTGGGCCGCGTCGCCGCGGTGCTGCAGCATCCCGGTCTGGCCGTGCCCGCGGTGGTCGTCGGCGTAGACCGAGTAGCCGGCCGCGTTGAGCGCGCGGGCCACCTCGCGATAGCGCAGGGCGTGCTCGCCCACCCCGTGCACAAGCTGCACGATGGCTCTCGGGTTGTCGACAGGCCAGGCATAGTAGACGATCGGGACGCCATATTCGTCAATGAAGGTGGGCACGGACTCATTCTGCCGCACAACCACCGCACCTGTCCCGCTCCCGTTTCCCCGCCGCTGCTCCCTCGCAACTCGCCCCGTTGCGGACAAGTGCACCCGGCACACCGGGTGCACTTGTCCGCAACGGGAACAGTTGGCGCAAGTGGGCGCAGTGGGGAACGCGGGGAACCCGGGAATCATTAGCATGGCTAATTTGTTAGGCTAAGTAATCATGTCTGAGAGTCCCACTGCGCCCATCTCCCCCGCATCCGCACCCGCGGCCGCCGCCCCGCACACCAAGCGGCGCTCGGTCGCGGAGTTGAGCCATGATTTCAGGCTCGCGAACGGTCGGCTCGCCCGCCGTGTACGCCAGGAGCAAGCGGACAACGAACTCACCAGCGGCCAGTTCTCGGCCCTCGGCGCGGTCTTCAGGCTCGGCCCGATGACCCTGAGCGCGCTCAGC
Source organism: Cryobacterium sp. SO1 (assembly GCF_004210215.2). Taxonomy (NCBI): domain Bacteria; kingdom Bacillati; phylum Actinomycetota; class Actinomycetes; order Micrococcales; family Microbacteriaceae; genus Cryobacterium; species Cryobacterium sp. SO1. The sequence goes on along the minus strand of NZ_CP067394.1, from coordinate 166,673 downwards.
GAGGAGGAGCGCGTGACGCCGCCCTCGATGAATCGCACCGTCAACGCGCTGGTCGAAGCCGGCCTGGTCAACAGAGCCGGCTCGGCCGAGGACGGCCGCAAGGTCGTGCTCACGGTCACAGACAACGGGATGACCCTGGTGCGCGAGACCCGCAGGCGCCGGGACGACTGGATCGCCACACGCATCCTCACACTCACCCCTGAGCAGCGCCAGACACTGGCCGCCGCCACCGAAATCATGAAGGAGCTCGCCAACAGTTGAGTGCAATGTTCCGCTCTATGAGCGTGGTCAACTACCGGATCTGGTTCGCCGGCGCCCTGGTGTCCAATGTGGGCACCTGGATGCAGCGCACGGCCCAGGACTGGATCGTGCTGACCCAGCTCACCGACTACAACGCCACCGCGGTGGGCATCGTAATGGCCCTGCAGTTCGGGCCGCAGCTCGTGCTGATGCCCTGGTCCGGCCTTATCGCCGACAGGTTCGACCGGCGCACGCTGCTCATGCTCACCCAGTCCCTGATGGGAGGCCTCGCCCTGGGCCTCGGCCTGATCACCGTCACCGGTGTCGTCGAGCTCTGGCATGTCTACCTCTTCGCCCTCGGCCTGGGCATCGTCGCCGCCATCGACGCCCCCGCCCGGCAGACCTTCGTCTCCGAGCTCGTTCCAGACGATAGCCTCTCCAACGCCGTGGCGCTCAACTCGGCCTCGTTCAACGGTGCGCGGCTGATCGGTCCCGCCGCGGCCGGCCTGCTCACCGTCGCCGTCGGCGCCGGCTGGGTGTTCATGATCAACGCCGCCACCTTCGCCTTCACCGTGTTCGCCATGACCCTGCTGCGCACCAAGCAGTTGCGCAAGCAGCCGCGGGCGCCGCGCGAACGCGGCCAGCTCATGGCCGGCTTCCGTTATGTTTGGCATCGGCCGGACATCGTCGCGGTGCTGATCACGGTGTTCCTGGTGGGCACCTTCGGCTTCAACTTCGCCATTTTCACCTCGACCATGGCCACAGTGGAGTTCGGCATGGGGGCCACCGAGTTCGGCATCCTCAGCTCGATCATGGCCGTCGGCAGCGTGGCCGGCGCTCTACTCTCGGCCAGGCGCAGCCGGCCCCGGATGCGACTCGTGGTCGGCGGAGCCTTCTTCTTCGGCCTGACCTGCGCGATCGCCGCCGTGATGCCCAGCTACCTCACCTTCGCGATCTCACTCGCGTTCGTCGGGCTCACCTCGCTGACCCTGATGACAACGGCGAACGCCTACGTGCAGACCACCACCGAACCGGCCATGCGCGGCCGGGTGATGGCCCTGTACATGGCCATTTTCGCCGGCGGCACCCCGCTCGGCGCCCCGCTGGTGGGCTGGGTCGCCGACCAGTACGGCCCGCGTTGGGCCATCGGAGTCGCCGCCGCCAGCGGCCTGATCGCCGCTGCCGCCGTGATGTTCTGGATGGTGCGCTATCAGCGCCTGCGTGTGCGAATCCGGCCGCGCACCGAGCCCCGCGGCGTGCCCAGGTTGCGGGTTCGGCACCGCGGCGACGGCCAGCCGGCCACCACGGCCATCCGCATCGTCACCGCGAAAGCCGACCTTGCCAGGCAGGTCAGGGACCGCGACACCGCCACCCGCGAGATCGTCGTCGTCGAGGCGACCAGCCCGCGCTAGAACCTGGGCGCGGAACCGGCCGGGTCATCCCCCGGTTGAGGCCCGCACCACCAGCGCACCCTGCTGCACCAGGCCCACCCTGCGCGCAACTACAGCCCGACACCACGCTCCCGCGCCGCGCACGCTAACATTTCACCCTAGGCAGAGCAACGGGAATGGCGGAACGGGTGGACCTTCACGACATCGTCTCGATGCTCAGCGAGATCTTCACCATCGTCGGTCTTCTGGTGGGTCTCCCGCTGTACATCGTCGGCCTGTCGGTTCGCGGCTTCGGGCGCCGCTGGGTGCAGGCGGATGGTGTCGTGGCGGCCACGAAGAGCGGCTCGGTGATCCGCTGGTTCGACACCACCGGTGAGGTGCACGAGGCCCGCGCCGACAGCCACGAGACCGCGCATCTCGAACCCGGTGACGATGTCACCCTGTGGTTCAACGCCAGGGCGCCCGAGCGCTGCCGCACCCACTCCCCGGACCACGACGGCAAGGCGCTGCGTCTGACCGGACTGATCCTCATCGGCCTGGGTGTCGGCTCGGCGATCCTGGGGATCGTGCTGCTCTTCGTCTGATCGGCCAGGGGTTGCGGCCGGCCGGCGACCGACGGATGCTGGCGGGCATACCCTGCCCCACGGAGGGCACAAATAGGCTCATACAGAGAGGTATGCCATGGAGAAGATCATCATCCTCACCGGAGACGCCGCCGAGACCCTCGAGGTGTTCTACCCCTACCAGCGGCTGCGCGAGGCCGGCTACGATGTGCACATCGCCGCCCCGGAGAAGAAGACCCTGCAGTTCGTCGTGCACGACTTCGTGGACGGCTTCGACACGTACACCGAGAAGCTCGGCCATACTCTGGCCGCCGACATCGCGTTCCGGGATGTGAATCCGGCCGACTACCTGGCCGTAGTGGTTCCCGGCGGCCGCGCGCCGGAATACATCCGCAATGACGAAGACGCCCAGCGCATCGTGCGGTATTTCTTCGAGACCAACGCACCGGTCGCCGCCCTCTGTCACGGACCCCTGTTGCTCGCCGCCGCTGGCGTGCTGCACGGTCGCACCTCGTCGGCGTATCCGGCGCTCAAACTCGACGTGGAACTGGGCGGCGGCACCTTCGAGAACGGCGCGGCCGTCGTGGACGGCAACCTGGTCTCCGGTCGGGCCTGGCCCGACCACCCCGAGTGGATGCGCGAGTTCATGAAGCTCCTCGACGACGCCAGGGTGCAGGCCAGGCCCGTGGAGGCCGCTGCCACCGCGTAACCTGTACTGCAGGTACGCGACTGGCGCGTGCGGCAGAGAGGATGCCCGTGGACACCACATTGCTCCGGCGTTTTGTCGCCGTCGCCGAGGAACTGGACATCGCTCGTGCCGCGAAGAACCTCAACGTGTCGCGCACGACGCTGATGAAGTCGGTCGCCGCGCTGGAAACCGAGCTCGGCGTTGCGCTCTTCGAGCCTGCCGCCGACAACCCCTACCTCACCGAGGCCGGGATCGCCCTACTCGCGGAGTCCAAGGGGCTGCTGGCCCACATGCCCCCGGCCGGCGGCCCCTCCCAGGGCTCGGGCAACAGCAGCGGATCCGGCGGCGGCAAGGCCAAGGCCTCAAAGGGTCGCGGGCGCGCGCCCGCCGTCAAGGGCCAGTCCGCGCCGGGCAAGCGACGCCAGTCCCGCTGAGCGCACGCCCCGCCGGAGTCCTTCTTGGGCCGTGGGGACCTCACCGGCCCGACCGCTCCTCCCGTCAGCTCCCGGCAGAACCGGCCAAGGGCCGGGCTGGATTATTGCGCGTCGGCTGGCTAGGCTATGTGGTCAGACCACATGATCAGCGTGCACAGCGCCGCGCATCTGAACACCGCGCGTCAGACCGACAGCACGCCAGACCCACAGCCCGCCAATGGAGGAGGACACCGTGACCGTCGACGAACGCCGTGCCTGGGAGATCGTGCTCACCCACATCGAACACGCCCTGCTCGGCGGTCGACTGAAGCCCGGCGACCGGCTCCCCGGCGAGCGCGCCCTGGCCACGGAGCTGGGCGTGGGCCGCTCGAGCGTGCGCGAAGCCATCCGGGTGCTCGAGGTGCTCGGGCTCGTGCGCACCAACGTGGGCTCCGGACCCACCGCCGGCGCGATCATCGTGGCACTGCCCGGCGGCGGCATGAGTGCTCTGATGCGCCTCCAGGTCGCGGCCCAGGGCTTCCCGGTGGCCGACATCGTGAAGACCCGGCTGGTGCTCGAAACCGCCGTGGCCGCCGAGCTTGCCGAGGCCGTGTTGTCGGCGGCGCTGCTGCATCCCGACCGCCGCGACCCCGACCTGGGCCGGTGCGCTCAACTGCTCGACGCGATGGATGCCCCGGGCCTGTCCGAAGACGAATTCCTCACCCTCGACGCGGCCTTCCACCTGTCGCTGGCCGAGGCCTGCGGCAATCAGGTGGTGATCGCCACGATGGCCGGGCTGCGCAGCGCCATCGAGGGGTATGTGCGCGCCGGGGTCGAGAGACTCGCCTCCTGGCCGGACACCTCCGCGCGTCTGCGTGCCGAGCATCGGGGCATCCTGGCGGCCATCGAGGCCGCAGACCCGACCGGCGCCCACGGTCTCGTGCACGCGCACATTTCCGGCTATTACGCCGAGACCCGGCTCACACCGGCCTCCCGCTGACTCCCACCGACCCGCCCCCGCCCAGAACAGGACAGTCCATGGTTGACCGCCGCCTTCCCAAGATCACAGACCTCGCTCCGCTCCTGCAGTTCAAAGCGCCCGAGCTCAACGCCAAGAAGCGCCGCCTCGACGCGGCGCTGACCATCCATGACCTGCGCGCCATCGCCAAGAAGCGCACCCCCAAGGCCGCGTTCGACTACACCGAGGGCGCCGCGGAGGGAGAGATCTCGCTGCAGCGCGCCCGCCAGGCCTTCGAGGACATCGAGTTCCAGCCGTCCATCCTGCGCGACGTGTCGACGGTGTCCACCGGCTGGGACGTGCTCGGTTCTCCCGTCGCGCAACCGTTCGGCATCGCCCCCACCGGCTTCACCCGGATGATGCAGACCGAGGGCGAGATCGCCGGCGCCCACGCGGCCGCTAAGGCCGGCATCCCGTTCTCGCTGTCGACCATGGGCACCACGGCCATCGAAGACGTCAAGGCCGCCAACCCGCACGGCCGCAACTGGTTCCAGCTCTACATGTGGAAGGACCGCGACCGGTCCATGGCGCTGGTGGAGCGAGCCGCCGCCGCAGGCTTCGACACCCTGCTCGTGACCGTGGACGTGCCCGTGGCGGGCGCACGCTTGCGCGACAAGCGCAACGGTTTCTCCATCCCGCCCCAGCTCACCCTGGGCACCGTGGTGAACGCGCTGCCGCGTCCGGAATGGTGGATCAACTTCCTCACCACCGAGCCGCTGGCCTTCGCCAGCCTGGACCGTTGGAGCGGCACGGTGGGCGAGCTGCTCGACACCATGTTCGACCCCACCGTGACCTTCGAGGACCTCGCCTGGATCAAGGACCAGTGGCCGGGCAAGCTCGTGGTGAAGGGGGTGCAGAATCTGGCCGACGCGAAGAAACTGGCCGACCTCGGTGTGGACGGCATCACCCTGTCCAACCACGGCGGCCGGCAGCTGGACCGGGCGCCGATCCCGTTCCACCTGCTGCCTAGCGTGGCCCGCGAGGTGGGCAACGACCTCGAGGTGCACCTGGACACCGGCATCATGAGCGGCGCCGACATTGTGGCCTCCGTGGCGCTCGGCGCCCGGTTCACCATGATCGGCCGCGCCTACCTGTACGGCCTGATGGCCGGCGGCGAGGCCGGCGTCGACCGGGCCATCCAGATCCTCTCCGACCAGGTGGCCCGCACCATGCGACTGCTGGGCGTGAACTCGCTCGAGGAGCTCAAGCCTGCCCACGTCACCCAGCTCACCCGACTGGGCCGCATCGACCCGCTGGCGGCGCAAGCCATGGAGGGGCTGCCCGGCCGCCTCTGACCCCGCCGCGACACCCAGCACGGCTCGCTGGCCCGGGCGCCGCCCCCGCCGCCCCCGCCGCCCCCGCCGCCCCCGCCGCCCCCGCCCCAGGATGCATAACTCCTGCTGAATTTGCCGCGGGCACGTGTTCGCCCCGTGATTTCGGGGCGGCACCACGCATCCGCGGGAGATTGCAGGAGTTGTGCGCCCCGGAGCAGCCCGATGGCCGGGTGTACCGCGGGCTACGCGGCGCCGAACTCCTCGAGCACTGCGGCAAGCTGGTCGACGGCCCAGTCGAGATCTTCGGCCGCCACCACCAGCGGCGGGGCCAGGCGGATGGTGGAACCGTGCGTGTCCTTCGCGAGCACACCGCGCTCCATCAGTGCCTCGCACACCGCGCGGCCGCTGGCCAGGGCCGGGTCGATGTCGATGCCGGCCCAGAGCCCGGCGCCGCGCACCTCGAGCACCCCGTGGCCGACCAGGCCGAGCAGGCGCTCGTGCAGGTGGGCGCCGAGATCCTGGGCGCGCTGCTGGTATTCGCCGGTGGCGAGCATGTTCACCACGGCCAGGCCGACGGCCGCGGCCAACGGGTTGCCGCCGAAGGTGGACCCGTGTTCGCCCGGACGCAGCACACCGAGGATGTCGGCGTTGCCGACGACGGCAGAGACCGGCACGATGCCGCCGCCGAGGGCCTTGCCGAGCAGGTACAGGTCGGGCACCACGCCGGCGAGTTCCACCGCGAAGGTGGCCCCGGTGCGGCCGAGGCCGGACTGGATCTCGTCGGCGATGAACAGCACGTTGTGCCTGCTGGTGATCTCCCGCACCGCGGGCAGGTAGTCCGCCGGCGGCACGACGATACCGGCCTCGCCCTGGATGGGCTCGATGAGCACGGCCACGGTGTTCTCGTCGATGGCTGCCTCGAGCGCGGCGGCATCCCCGTAGGGCACCGTGCGGAAGCCCGGTGTGAACGGGCCGAAGTCGGCGCGGGCCGAGTCGTCGTCGGAGAAACTGATGATCGTGGTGGTGCGACCGTGGAAGTTGCCGCCGGCGACGATGATGTTCGCCATCCCCGCCGCGACACCCTTGACCCGGTAGCCCCAGGCGCGGGCCACCTTGATGCCGGATTCCACGGCCTCGGCGCCGGTGTTCATCGGCAGCACCATGTCCTTGCCGGCCAGCCTGGCCAGCGCGGTGACGAACGGGCCGAGCTGGTCGTTGTGGAAGGCTCGGCTGGTGAGCGTGATCCGGCCCAGCTGGGCGCGCGCGGCATCCAACAGCACCGGGTTGGAATGGCCGAAGTTGACCGCGGAGTACGCGGCCAGGCAGTCCAGGTAGCGCTTGCCGTTGATGTCGGTGACCCAGGCGCCGTCGCCGGAGGCGACAACGACGGCCAGCGGGTGGTAGTTGTGGGCGGCGTGCTCGTTCTCGAGCGCGATGGCCGCGGTCTGGTCGGTCAGGCCCACCTGCGCGGTGAGGCCGGTCCGGTCGGCCAGCTCGGCCTGGTCGATACGGGCGCTCATCGGCGCAGCTCCAGGGTGCAGCACTTCACTCCGCCGCCGCCGAGCAGCAGCTCGGACAGGTCGACGCCGATCGGGTTGTAGCCGCGTTCGCGCAGCTGCCGGTCGAAGTCCTTGGCCTTGGCGGCGATCACGACGTTGTAGCCGTCGGAGTAGGAGTTGAGGCCGAGGATCGCCGCGTCCTCCTCGGTCACGATGATGGCGTCGGGGTAGCGTTCGCGCAGGATCGCCAGGCTCGGTGCGTCGAAGGCGCTGGGCAGGTAGGCGATGTTGGTGTCATCGAGCACGGCCACGGCAGTGTCGAGGTGGTAGAAACTCGGGTTGACCAGGGTGAGGGTGATCACCGGGCGACCGTAGATGGACGAGACCTCTTCGTGGCTGTTCGACGCACTGCGGAACCCGGTTCCGGCCAGGATCACATCGCCGACGAGTAGGAAGTCGCCCTCGCCCTCGTTGATCTCGACCGGCTCGCGCACGTCCAGCCCGTTGGCGGCGAACCAGTCCATATACGCGGGGCCCTCGGGCTGGCGCTGCGGGTAGGTGAACTTGGCACCGTAGGCGATGCCGTCGATGACAAAGCCCCCGTTGGCGGCGTACACCATGTCGGGCAGGCCGTCGATGGGATCGATCAGGTGCACGTCGAAGCCGAGGCCGACGTAGGTGTCGTACAGCGACTGCCACTGGGCGACGGCCAGGCTCGTGTCGGTCGGCAGGGCCGGGTCCATCCACGGGTTGATCCGGTAGACCACGGTGAAGTAGTCGGGTTTGCACATCAGGACGGTGCGCTTGACCGGCGTGCGAGTCAGCGCGGCGGGCGCCACCGACTTGTTCGGGGTGGCGGATGCGACATCTAGTGACACTGGAGCTCCTCTGTTGGCGTTCGCCGTCCGAGGCATTGGCGGAACGCGGATGGTGGCGGACCAGGTCGCTCTCGTGAGCCCGGTACGATCAATGAAGCTGATCACACAGGGACGCCACTTCTAGTGTCACACAGCATGAATCAACGTTTCCTGCGAATTCGCGCATGTAATGCGCGTTTCGAACGGCAATCACGCAACTTCTCCGCGTACACTGATCGAATGGACAACCTCGATCGCGGCATCCTCGACCTCCTCCGCCAGAATGCCCGGGCGGGCTACGGCGACATCGGTTCCGTCGTCGGACTGTCAGCCTCGGCAGTAAAACGACGCGTTGACCGGCTTGTCGCCGACAAGGTCATCCGCGGTTTCACCATCCAGGTCGACCCGTCGATCGACGGGATGAGCACCGAGGCCTACGTGGAGCTGTTCTGCCGGGGCACCGTGGCGCCCGACGAACTGTTGCGCATCCTCTCCGGCGTGCCGGAGGTCGTCGACGCCGGCACCGTGACCGGCAGCGCCGACGCCATCGTGCACATCCGGGCCCGCGACATCCCGGGACTCGAGGCGGCGCTGGAGAAGGTGCGGCTGGCCCCGAACGTCGACCACACCCGCAGCGCGATCGTGCTCACCCGGCTGATCCACCGCAGCGCGGAGTAGCCTCATCAGCCCTTGACGGGCCCGCCCCGGCTTGTTAGCTTGGTACAAATACCAAACAAACGAGGATGCCCGTGGACCTGTACGAGATCACCCTGCTGGTCGTGGCTGGACTGCTGACGGTCGTCTTCGCGTGGCAGCTTCGGCCAGGTGCCGCCATTCGCCCGGACGCGCTGCGAGATACCGCCCGACGCGCTGGCCTGGCGATCACACCGGAGGTCGAGCCTGTCCTGATCGCGCGCATCCGCTCGCGCACCCGCGGCGTGTTGGTCGGCACCCTGATCGCTCTGCTCGTTGCGACAGCTTCTCTTATCGCGCTACCGGAATCACCGGACGGCGGCATATGGTCCGGGCTGATGCTCATCGTTCTGACCGGTCTGGGCGGTGCCGTCGGACTGTGTGTGGCGGAATTCAGGTCGGCGCTCGTCTCGCTTGGCGATCGTCCTCGCGTGGCGCGGGCGCCCACGCCGAGCCGTTCGGACTATCTCTCCACCGTCGACCTCTGGTGCGGTCCCGTTGCCATGGGTGTCAGCGGAGTGGCACTGGCCGCCGTGGCCGCGCTGATCCTGGTTGATCCCGACGACGCGCTCAGTGACGCGAGCATCCCTTCTCTGTGGTGGCCCGGCTTTGTGCTGTGGATAATCTCGCTCGCATCGGCCGGAGTCGGCCGCATCCTGTCGACTCGCTTGATCGGGCGGGGCCAGCCCGCCGGCAACGACATGGAGTTGGCGTGGTCCGATGCTCTCCGCAGTTGGACGCTGCGTGCACTGGTGCAGACTCCCGCGCTGGGGGCGCTCTGCAGTGTGGTCGTGGTGCTGACCTCCGTCAGCTCGGCGGTGACACCCTCGTCGGGAACCGGAACCGCCATATCTGTGGCCCTTTCCGTTGTGCCACTGGTCATGGGCTCGGTGGGTGTGGCTCTACTCTCGGTGGGGTCACGCCGTCCGCCGCACTCCCTCACCCGACTCTGGCCGGACGTGGCCGCAGAGCTGCGCCGCGGCGCACACGGAGGAGCCGCTCCGGTCGAGAGCGGCCGCCCATGAGACTGGTCGTCGACCCGCACTCGACCACGGCCCCGTTCGAACAGATCCGGATGCAGGTGATCGAGGCCGTGCGCACGGGTACCCTCGCGCCCGGCGACAAACTGCCCACGGTGCGCCGGCTCGCCGAAGACCTGGGTCTGGCGCCGAACACTGTGGCGCGCAGCTATCGCGCCCTCGAGCAGGACGAGGTGATCGAGACCCGTGGGCGGCTCGGTTCGTTCGTCGCCGCCACCGGGAATGCGACGCACCGGCAGGCGCAGCTGGCCGCGGTGGCGTACGCCGATCGGGCCAAATCGCTCGGCGTGAGCCCGGACGAGGCACTGACGATCGTGCGCGCCGCGCTCGGACTGCCGGGCTGAGCCGCGCCGGGTAGCCCGGGTTGCCTGTGTGGCGTGGGTGGCGCGGGTTGAGCTCAGGCTCTTTGCAGCTCCGCCAACACGACGTCGAGCCGGCGCTGGCGGGTGGCGTCGCTCTTCGCACCCTCGATGGCGAGCACGTGCCGGCGTTGGTTGCTGTACGAGAGCGCGTCGAAAGCGGTGCGCGCTGCCGGATCGGCGGCGAGCGCGACACGGAGAGCCTCCGGCTCGTCGACGGTGCGCGGCTGATCGTCCAGCTCGATCGTCACATCCACCTCGTCGCCTCCGGCCACGCCGGCCTTCGTACGGTTCTCGGCGCTCAGGGCGATCATGTACTTTCCGCGATAGGGAGCGACCGAGCTGCGGTAGCTGTGCCCGTTGAGGGTGACGGTGATGGCGTGCCGCTTGCCGGGGCCCAGGCCGGCGACCACCTCGTCAGGCACCGGGATCCCGGTGGCCGTGGCGCCGGATTGCTCGATCACGGTGCGAAAGTCCATGAGGCGAGTATGCCGTCGTCGGTCGGATGCCGGCAAGCGCGCTCCGCACATCGACCGCGAGTCGCGGCGTAGTCCGGCCTCAGCACACCCGACTGGGCACATTGGCGCGACTCACGACCTGCCCGCTCGCGCGAGTTGCGCGGGTCAAGCGCCAGGGCCACCCGGGGCTCGGCGGCGATGCGCGGGTCAGGCGCCGTTGCGCGGGTCAGGCGCCAGGGCCACCCGGGGCTCGGGGGCGATGCGCGGGTCAGGCGCCGCTGCGCGGGTGGCGCGCCACCCGCCTAGCGGCGCCCACCCCGCCCGCCGGGCTACGCGGGCTACACGCCGTTGCGCGGGTCAGGCGCCAGGGCCACCCGGGGCTCGGGGGCGATGCGCGGGGCAGGTGCCGGTGGCGCGACGACGGGGCCAGCGAAGAAGCCGGTGGCACGATGCCCGCCCAGCTCAGAGGTATGAAGCCTTACGCGCTGCGGTAGTGCTCCGCGAGGCGGGCAAAGCCCTCGTCGAGGGAGACCGCCGGGGTCCAGTGCAGGTCGGCGCGGGTGCGGCGCTGGTCGAACCAGTGCGCGGTGGAGAGTTGCTCGGCCAGGAACCGGGTCATCGGCGGTTCGTCCTCACCCGGGAACATCCGCCAGGCCGCCTCGATGACGGAGCCGGCGGCGCGGGCGACCGCGGCGGGTACGCTCCAGGCGGGAGCGGGAACACCGGCCGCTCGGCAGATCCCGCCGAGCAGATCGGCGACCGGCCGAGGTTCGCCGTTGGTGATGACGTAGACGTTGCCGTGCACGGCATCCACCCGTTCGAGTGCGGCCGCGATGGCACTGGCGGCGTTGTCGATGTAGGTGGAGTCGATGAGGGCGGCGCCGTGGCCGAGCAACGGCAGCCGACCGGACCTGGCCCGCTCGACGATGCGAGCGATGAGCTGGGTGTCGCCGGGGCCCCAGACCAGGTGCGGCCGCACCGCGACGACCCGAAGCTCCGGGGAGTCGGCGGCGAGCGCCAGAAGTTCGGCGGCCGCCTTGGTGCGGGCATAGTCGCCGCGGGCCTGTGTGGGATCGGCGGGCAGCGCATCGTCGCCCGTGATGGATGCGCCGGAGTGCGCCACCGACGGAGACGACACGAAGACCAGCCGCTGCACCCCCGCCGCGCGCGCCGCGGCAATCAGGCTGTGGGTGCCGCCCACGTTCACGGTGTCGAACTCGGCGGACGGCCCGGCCAAGGAGACCTTGGCGGCGAGGTGCACGATGGCGTCGACCCCGGCAACCGCGGCGGCCACGTCGGCCGGGTCGGTGATCGAACCCAGGGCATCCGTGGCGCCGGTCACACCGCTGGGCCGGCGTTGGAAGCAGCGCACCTCATGGCCGGCGGCGACGATCGCGGCCGCCACGGCACGGCCGAGGAAGCCGCTGGCGCCGGTGACGAGCACCCTCATGGCTGGGTGAGCCTCGACCCGGTGAGGATGCCGTTGGCCCAGCGGGCCAGGCGGGTGCGGTCGATCTTGGAGTTGTGCCGGATGTCGGTGGGCAGGTGCGGCACCACGAGCACGGCCGCGACCGGATGGCCGGCGACGGCCCGCACCTGAGCGGCCAGGGCGGGGTCGGCCAGGCCGACGCGGCTGGCCGGCGGAACCGTCTCGACGACGATGACGACCTGCTGGCTGCCGGCGGGCCCGACACCCACCGCCGCGGCACGGTCGACGCCGGCCAGGTCGGACACGGCCAGCTCAGCGCCGACCGGGGTGACCACGCCGTCTGCCGTGGTGATCACGTGCGGCAGGCGCCCCTCCACCCAGAGCCGGCCGGCGGCATCGACGTGACCGACGTCGCCGGTGCGGTGCCAGCGCTCACCCGCGGTGACCGCGCGGGTGGCGGCCTGGTCGGTGAGCCAGAGCCTGTCGTAGTGGTCCTTGACGTGCGGAGCGGAGACCACGATCTCGCCGGTGACCTGCGGCTCCTCGGAGAGCTCACCGACGGCGGCACCGGTCTCGTCGAGGGCGCTGATCCGCACCCGGGTGGTCGCGGTGGGGCGGCCCACGCACACGCCGCCGGGGCCGCGGGCCACGTCGTCTCTGGCGGCTTCGCGGATGCCGTCCAGAGTGATATCGGTCATCAGCAGGCCCTCGGTCATTCCGTAAGGCGTGTGAGCGCTGGCGCCGGGCATCAGGGCGGCGGCCGAGGCGAGCAGCGGTTCAGAGACGGGGGCGCCGGCCGAGAGGAAGCTGGTCACCCTGGCCAGGGCGGCGCGGTCGGCCGGGGATAGTTCGCTCTGAGTGGCGACGACGTTGGCCAGTGCGGCCGGGGAGAGGAACACGACGGTGGCATCGATCGCGGCCACGGCGGCAGCGACCGCTGCGGCGGTCAGCGTCTTGGGCGCGGTGACGTCCATGTCCGGGGTCACCGACCGGGCGCCGAGGGCCGGGCCGAGCAGCGCGAACGGGGCGAAGCCGGCGACCAGGCCGGTGCCGCGGCCGACACCGTACTGCGCGTGCAGCGCCAGGCTGACGGCAGACAGCTGGCCGTGCGTGTAGACGACACCCTTGGCGGGTCCGGTGGAGCCGGAGGTGAAGAGTACTGCGGCGACGTCGCCGGGCTCGGGCGGCAGGGGAAGCTCCTCGTCGCGGCCCAGCGAGATCAGGTCGGCGAGGGCATAGGAGACTCCGAGGGCCCGGCGGCTGGCGGCGGGAAGCCGGTTGACGGAGATCTTCTGACCGGGCCAGCCGAGTGCGCGGGCGGCCATCAGGCCGGGCAGCGCGCCGATGACATGGTCAGGGCGGGCACCGCGGACCGCACGAGTGAGGCCGGCGAGTCCGAGGCCGGCGTCGGCCACCACGACGATCGCGCCGAGGCGGACGCAGGCGTAGAGCACGGCGGTGAGGTCCGCGCTGGGCGGCACGAGCAGGGAGACCCGGTCGCCGTGGCGGACGCCGATCTGGTGCAGGCCGGCCGCGATCTCGCGGACCCGCCGGGAGAGCAGCCGCCAGCTGACGACACGGGGGCCGGCGCCGGCGCGGGGAGCCATATCGATGAGGGCGGTCTCGTCGTTGTCCCGCAGTTCGTCGAGGTAGTGCCAGAGGGGTTGGCTCGTGCTCTCGACCGGCGGGGTCTCGACAGGCTCGACCAACGGGGCCGGCTCGACCGGCGGGGTCTCGACAGGCTCGACCAACGGGACAGGCTCGACCGGCGGGGTCTCGACAGGCTCGACCGGCGGGGTCTCGACAGGCTCGACCGGCGGGGCCGGCTCGACCAACGGGGCCGGCTCGACCAGGCTTGCAGAGAGCCAGCCGAGCGCGGCCCCGGCGTAGTCCACGTCCTCGGCGATGAGATGTCCGGCACCCTCGAAGCGGTGCACGGCGGCGTGCGGCATCCGCTCGCTGAGGTCGTCGAGGTAGCGGTCGCTGAAGATCGGATCTCGCGGGCCCCAGAGCATCAGGGCGGGAACAGTGAGCGCGGGAAGGGATTCGGCGATGTGGTCGAGCTCCGCGTGGCTTCCGTGGCCCGCATCCACGGGGATGTCGGCGACGAAGCCGCCGATACCGCCGCGGCGGGCGGGCGTGCGATACGGCGCCCGGTAGGCGTTCTTGATCTCGGCCGTCAGCGCCGGGTGGCCGAGCGCGAGGGTGGTCTCCAGGAACGCCGTGGTGGTCACGGTGCCTGCGGTGAGCACACCGCGGGCCAGCGCGAGGCGCAACGGTGCCGGGATGGGTTCGTTCTCGCTTTGGTGGATGGCCGTGTTGAGCAGCAGCACACCGGCCAGAAGCTCGGGGTGGTCGACGGCCCAGCCCAGGGAGACGACGCCGCCCCAGTCATGGCCGAAGGTGACCACGGGGCCGGACAGGCCGAGCGCGCGGGTGAGGTCGTCGAGATCCTGCACCCGGCGGGCCAGAGGGCGGGCGACGCCGGTGCGCTCAGAGAAACCCATGTCGAGCTGGTCGACCGCGATGACACGCCAGGCGGGGCGGTCGGCCGCCGCGGCGGCACTGGCCTGGGCCACGAGGTCCCTCCAGAGGTAGGACCAGGTGGGATTGCCGTGCACGCAGAGAATCGTGCCCACCGGTTCGGCGCCGAGCGCGGCCAACTCGTCGCCGTTGTCGAGCAGGTGCCAGGCGTGGCTGACGCCCGCCGCCGCGCCGTCGTCCAGAGCGCTCTCCACCACGTCGACGATCCGGGACCAGTCCGGGTCGAGACCCGGCAGGCCGCTCGGCGGAACGCTCGCCGGAGCCAGGGCCGTCGCGGGACGCGGCAGCCGGTAACTCACCACTGGATCTCCATCATGGCGGTGTTGAGGCCGGAGCCGACGCCCATCAGCAGGACCCGGTCGCCGGGCACAAGCCGGTCGGCTTCCTCGGAGAGCGTGATCGGGATCGATGCGGGCCCGACATTGCCGTAACCGGGGTAGGTCAGCGGCACCCGAGTCCGGTCGAGGCCGGTGGCCTTGACGATGGCGTTGGTGTGCACATCCGACACTTGGTGCAGGATGTAGCGGTCCATGTTCGACCAGCTCCAGTCGCGCTTGGCTTCGGTCCAGGCCGACACGACAAGTTCCATGCCGCCCTTGAGCAGCGCCTTGGCGTCGGTGAACATGCCGTCGACACTGCCGACGCAGAGGTCGTTGAACTGGGTGGCCGCCCGCGTCACGCCGCCGAGGATCCGGTGCCCCTCCGGGTGCGCGTCGGCCCGGCCGAGCACGGCTGCGGCGGCACCGGAGCCCAGGGTGAGGCTGGCGAACTCGCTCATGAAATCCTTGCGTCCGATGTCGGGACGGCTGAGGCGCTCGATGGTGTTGGTCTGGATCTCGTCGGCGTCCTCACCGTCGATGATCACCGCATATTTGATCTGGCCGGAGTCGATCAGCTGGGCCGCCAAGGTCATCCCGTTCACGAAGCCCAGACAGGCGTTGGCGATGTCGAAGTTCGTGGCCGACGACGGCAGGCCGAGACCGTGGTGGATGCGTACGGCGACGGACGGCTCGAGGTGCTTGCGGGTGACCGAGGTGTTGATCATCAGCCCCACCTCGCTGGGGTCGATCCCGGCCTGGGCGAGGGCGCGCTTGCCCGCGGACACGGCTGCGTCGTCGAAAGCCTGGCCTTCGGCCCAGTTGCGCCGTTCGTGCACTCCGGCGACACGCTGCAGCAGCCCCTTGGGCAGGCGCAGGCGCTTCAGCGCCGGCTGCAGGCGAACGTCGATCTCGTCAGAGGTCGTGATTCGGGGTGCGATGGTCGTGGCGACCGACAACAACGCGACATTGCGGTGCATCGTTGTTGCGTTTCCGTCCAACGGGGTCCCCTGTCGAGTTGTGAGTAGCGACAAATCCAGTCCTTCGATTTTCTCCCAGGAGTCTGGGTGTCCACCGTGCGTCAGCTGATGCCGTCGCAGCCTGTGAATTCGGGCGGAGGCCGAAACGGCTACCTTCCATTATCAGCCTTCCCGACGGTCCCGCCGTCACTCGCCCAGGTTCGGGCGCCTCAGGTGAGGCGCGCGGCACCGGGTCTGGTCAGCGTTGCGGCTACCAGGAAACAGACACCACCCGCTATGGTGCCGACAGTAGCCCAGCTCGCCAGTAGTTGCTGCCCGGACCCCGCGACTGGGTATGCTCCGACCGCTGCGACGCCGAATGCCACGGAGCCCAGGAGGTTGAGCCAGGCACCCCACCAGGTTCGGGCCTTCGGGTCCCAGAGCGCATCGCGCCCGGTGGTAGCCACGACGGCGAGCAGGCTGGAGAGCAGGAAGCAGACCGAGCCGTAGGCATCCGGGCGCCACCCGGTGCGCTTGGCGCCGCCGAGGCTGGCGGAGAGCGCTGTGGCGGTGCTCAGGTTGAAGAACAGGGTGCCGGCGAACTGGATGGCCGCGGCCCACCAGTCGAACCTGTCTGGCCGGTTGGTGGTGCTGCGCGGTGGTCGCCGGCCGCTGAGGTTGAGTTGGATGAAGGCGGCGAGGGTGAAGAACAGCGATCCGATGAAGAAGGTGAGGTTGTCGACCACGGCGCCGACGGCAGCCAGATAGGCCGGAACGGCCCCCAGGATGAAGAGGGCCGACCCGACGATGAATCCCCAGGCCTCCCCGCGCAGCCGGAGGAACTTCGGTGTCGCCATGGGACCACCTCGCCTCCGACCAGAGCCAGTATGACGCTAGATCACCTCGTCCGTGAGGGTGCTCGGGTTGCCGAACCTGTGCGCGGTGATCGAGATGGCCTGTTCCCGCAGGAACGGAAGCAGCTCCACCCGTCCGGACTGGGTGACCGGATGGGCGTACACGGCGATGTCCGGGCTGCCGCGAAGGGCGTGGGCGAAAGCGGTGGCCGCGGCGGCTGCACCGGTTTGCGGGTCGCCGCCGATCAGCCGCACACGGCTCGTGCTGATGCCGCCGTCCGCGGCCCTGATCAGCCATTCCTCGTCGCTCTCGATGATCACCGGGATGTCGCGTGGTGCGAGCACCGCACGCACCTTCGGGGGAACCGGCAACGCGCTGGAGACGATGAACCTGGACTTGGACACCAGGCCCGCCGCGATCACACGCAGCAGCAGGGCCAGACTGCCGTCCTCGCCCAACCGCACGGTGACGGGCAGCGCGCGGTACCGGAACAGGTTGCGTTCCAGACCGAGCGCGGAAACGTCGGCGACCACGTCGAACTCTTCGCGCCAGGCGAGGGCATCGCTGAGCGCCGACCGGCGCAGCACATCGAAGTCCTCGTAGGGCAGCGACGGCTGGGAGGCCTCGATGAGATCGGTGATGCGCTGCTCGAGGCCGCGCAGGTGCAGGGTCGAGCTGTTGCGTCCGGGATCGGTGACCCAGCCGCCCAGCCCGAACAGGTAGTTGGGACCGCCGGCCTTGCACCCGGGACCGACCGCCGAGCGCTTCCAGCCGCCGAACGGCTGCCGCTGCACGATGGCTCCGGTGATGCCGCGGTTCACATAGAGGTTGCCGGCCTGAACCGTGTCGACCCACTGGGCGATCTCGTCGGCGTCGAGCGAGTGCAGCCCGGATGTGAGTCCGTAGTCCACCGCGTTCTGGTAGCGGATGGCTTCCCCGAGGTTGCGAGCGTGCATGACGCCGAGGACCGGGCCGAAGAACTCGGTCAGGTGGAAGTACGAGCCGGGCGTGACGCCACTGCGGATGCCGGGCGACCACAGTTGCCCGACCCCGGTTTCGAGGTCGTCGTCGAGCAGTTTCGGCTCGACCAACCAGCTCTCGCCGGCGCCGAGTTCGGTGAGCGCGTGCAGCAGCTTGCCGTCGGCAGGCTCGATGATCGGGCCCATCTGGCTGTCCGGGTCGGCGGGCCGCCCCACGCGGAGCGACGTGGCGGCATCCACCAGTTGCCCCAGGAACCGGGTGGACCTGGCGACGGAGCCGACCACGATCACCAGGCTGGCGGCCGAGCACTTCTGGCCGGCATGGCCGAAGGCGCTCTTGATCACGTCGGCGGCGGCCAGGTCGAGGTCGGCGGACGGGGTGACGATGATGGCGTTCTTGCCGCTGGTCTCGGCCAGCAGCGGGAGGTCCTCCCGCAGGCCGCGGAACAGTTCGGCGGTCTCGTAGGCGCCGGTGAGGATCACCCTGTCCACAGCGGGATGGGCAAGCAGCCGGCTGCCGAGCGCCCGGTCGGGCAGGTCGACGAGGGCGAGGAGATCCCTGGGCACTCCAGCCTCCCAGAGCGCCTCGACCATCACGGCACCGGTGCGCTGGGCGAGGGTGGCCGGCTTGATGATCACGCCGGAGCCCGCGGCGAGGGCGGCGAGCACACCACCGGCCGGGATGGCCACCGGGAAGTTCCAGGGCGGCGTGATGACGGTGAGCTTGGACGGCACGAAGATGGCGCCCTGGACGGCGTCGAGCTCGCGGGCTTGTGCGGCGTAGTAGTGCGCGAAGTCGATGGCTTCGCTGACCTCGGGGTCACCCTCGGCGATGGTCTTGCCGGTTTCGGAGGCCATCACCTCGATCAGGCGGTCGCGGTTGGCGGCCAGGGCGAGGCCGGCGCGGTGCAGCACCTGGGCCCGCTCGATGCCGGGCTTCTGCGCCCAGGCTTCGCCGGCCGCGGTGACAGTGGCGATGACCTCGTCGAGCCTGTCGGCGTCGTCGATGCGGGCGTTCTTGATGCTCTCCTTGCCCAGCATCGACGTCTCGACCCTGGCCAGGATGGCGCGTCCCCAGGCTCGGTTCTCCGGGAGGGACGGGTCGGTGTCTGGTTCGTTGTGGAAGCCGCCGAGGACCGACCGGCTCCGGGACACCGAACCGCGGGTGAGCCCGAGCACCATCGCGGTGAGATTGGGGTCGTCGGCATCGGCCGGCGGCGTTGTCAGCGGCGGGGTGTCGGCGTCGGGCAGGGGCTCGAGCGGCGCGACCAGCGAACGATCCTGGTCGCGGTTCGGCGACGGTACGAGGACGGTCCCGCCCGGGGCTCCCGGCGCGATCTGGAGTGCGGCGAGGGAGTCGAGGAAGCGCTGTTTTTCCCGTTCGAAGAGGGCCGGGGTGTCCGAGAGTTCGAACACCGCTGACATGAAGTTCTCCTCGCTGGCGTTCTCCTCGAGGCGGCGGATGAGGTAGCTGATCGCCACGTCGAACTCTGCCGGATTCACCACCGGGGTGTAGAGCAGCAGCCGGCCGACATCCTTCTTCACGGCCTCGGCCTGGCTGGTGGCCATGCCCAGCAGCATCTCGAACTCGATACGGTCGTCAACGCCGCGCTGCTGGGCCAGCAGGTGGGCGTAGGCCACGTCGAAGAGGTTGTGCCCGGCCACGCCGATGCGGACCGCGTCAGTGTTCTGCGGGGTGAGCGCCCAGTTGAGCACGCGCTTGTAGTTGGTGTCGGTGTCCTGCTTGCTGGCATAGGTCGCCAGCGGCCAATCGTGCACTGTCGCATCGACGTGCTCCATGGCGAGGTTGGCGCCCTTGACCAGCCGCACCTTGATGGCTGCGCCTCCGCCGGCCCGACGGGCGTGCGCCCACTGGGTGAGGCCCTGCAGCGCGCCGAGGGCGTCCGGCAGGTAGGCCTGCAGCACGATGCCGGCCTCGAGGTTCTGCAGGCGGGGCTGGTCGAGGATGCGCTCGAAGACCGCGATGGTCAGGTCGAGGTCGCGGTACTCCTCCATGTCGAGATTGATGAACTTCGGCGTCGGTGAGGCCGCAGCGAGCTCGTAGAGCGGGGTCAGGCGTTCGACGACCCGGTCGACGGCCTCGTCGAAGGCCCACATCGACAGCTGGCTGGCGATCGAGGAGACCTTGATCGAGACGTAGTCCACGTCGTCCCGTGCCAGCAGTTCACGGGTGCCGGCGAGGCGGCTCAGCGCCTCCTTCTCGCCGAGCACGGCTTCGCCGAGCAGGTTGATGTTGAGCCGGTTGCCCGATTCTTTCAGCGCCTCGATGGTGGGGCCGAGCTTCTCGGCCGTCGCATCCACCACAAGGTGGCCGACCATCTGGCGCAGCACCTTGCGGGCTGCCGGGATCACGACCCAGGGCAGCACAGGGCCCATCACGCCGCCGACGCCGATGGCGCCGCGGAGCACCGGCGGCAGGAAGGCCGGGGCGAGCTTGGCCACCCGCTGCAGGTTGTAGCCGGCGACCATCACGTCTTCCGGCCGCATCACGCCGTCGACGAAACCCACGGTGAAGTCGAGCCCGTTGGGGTCTTTGAGCACCCCCGCGAGCCGCTCGGCGGACACGTCGGCGGGGATGGTCGCACTGTCAGCCAGCCATTTGGTGACCAGGGTCACGACCTCCGCACCGAGGTCCTGCTGCACGTTCGGAAGGGGTTTGCTCATGCTCCCGAGGTTAGTCGCAGCAACCCCTCAAGGTGCTCCTCCACGGCCTCGATGTGTCGGCGTTTCTCAGCTTCGGGCAGGAACGCTGCCCGGAACGAGTTGCGCGCCAGCGTTGCCATCTGCGCATGGTCCAGGCCGAACTCGTTCTGGAGGGCATCGAGGTTGTCGTCGACGTAGCCACCGAAGTAGGCCGGGTCGTCGCTGCTGATGGTGACCAGCAGGCCGGCGGCGAGCATGGCGGGCAGCGGATGCGCGCCAAGCGTCGGGGTCGCACGCAGGCACACATTCGAGAGCGGGCACACCGTGAGCGGGATCTGCCGCTCGCGCAGGATCTCCACAAGGCGGGGGTCTTCGACGGCGCGGATGCCGTGGTCGACCCGTTCGACACCCAGCAGGTCCAGGGCCTCGTGCACATAGTCGGGGCCGCCCTCTTCGCCGGCGTGCGCCACCCTGCGGAGTCCGAGTGCCTCGGCCTTGGCGAAGGCCTCGGTGAAGAGCGACGGCGGAAAACCGACCTCGGCGGAGTCCAGGCCCACGCCGATGAACTGGTCGAGGAACGGGATGGCGGCCTCCAGAGTCTCCAGCGCGGCCTGGCCGCCGAGGTGGCGGAGGAAGCACAGGATGAGGTCCGCGGAGATGCCGAAGGTCTCACGGGCGTCAACGAGGGAGCGGGTGAGTCCGCCGAAAACGACGTCGAGCTGGATGCCGTTGGCCAGGTGCGTCTGCGGGTCGAAGAAGATCTCGGCCCGGCGAACTCCCGCTGCGGAGGCACGGGTGAGGTACGCCATCCCGAGATCGTAGAAATCGGCCTCGGTGCGCAGCACCGCCAGATTGGCGTAGTAGATGTCAAGAAACGACTGCAGGTCGGTGAATCTGTACAGCTCACGCAGGACGTCGGGGTCGTAGCTCGGCAGAGCCACGTCGTTGCGACGGGCCAGCGCCACGAGCAGCTCGGTTTCGAGCGTGCCTTCGATGTGCACATGCAGTTCCGCGACGGGCCACTTGGCAACGGTCATGTCTCTCTCCCGTGTGTCTAGGTGAGTCCCCACGGTACCGGAGTCCCGCCTAGCCCCAGTGCCCCCGCCCCGCCCTCCCTCCCTCGAACTGTGACTTAAGCACCATAAACGCGCGTCTTGAGGTGCTTTTCTCACAGTTCGCGGAGGGGTACGGGTCGCGGATGCGTCGGTGGTCGAGCGTGTCGAGACCTGGTGCCGCGGCTCGCGGGGCCACGCCGACACCGGTGCGTCCGTGGGTCGTGTCGCGGGGTCTGGACGAGCTCGACCAGCGCTCGACGAGCTCGACCAGCGGGGGTGGGTGCGGGTGGGGGTTAAACGCAGGAAAGCCACCCCGGTGGGGTGGCTTTCCTGTTTTCTAAGTTAAGTCCGGCGGTGTCCTACTCTCCCACAGGGTCCCCCCTGCAGTACCATCGGCGCAAAGAGTCTTAGCTTCCGGGTTCGGAATGTGACCGGGCGTTTCCCTCTTGCTATAGCCGCCGAAACACCTGGTGATGGTGAATCGATTCTATATTCTTTAGTTATAGAGCCCTCCGTGGAGGGCGTTTGTTCTCGACCGTACATCGAGAACCACATAGTGGACGCAGAACAGCTTATTCAAACTGTGTGTTATCAAATTATCGGCTTATTAGTACCGGTCAGCTCCAAGAGTCTTTAGTCCTCTCTTCCACATCCGGCCTATCAACGCAGTAGTCTAGCTGCGAGCCTCTCCCCCTAAGGGATGGAAATCTCATCTCGAAGCCGGCTTCCCGCTTAGATGCTTTCAGCGGTTATCCGTTCCGAACGTAGCTAATCAGCGGTGCTCCTGGCGGAACAACTGACACACCAGAGGTTCGTCCATCCCGGTCCTCTCGTACTAGGGATAGATCTTCTCAAATTTCCTGCGCGCGCAGCGGATAGGGACCGAACTGTCTCACGACGTTCTAAACCCAGCTCGCGTACCGCTTTAATGGGCGAACAGCCCAACCCTTGGGACCTACTCCAGCCCCAGGATGCGACGAGCCGACATCGAGGTGCCAAACCATGCCGTCGATATGGACTCTTGGGCAAGATCAGCCTGTTATCCCCGAGGTACCTTTTATCCGTTGAGCGACAGCGCTTCCACAAGCCACTGCCGGATCACTAGTCCCGACTTTCGTCCCTGCTCGACTTGTCAGTCTTACAGTCAAGCTCCCTTGTGCACTTACACTCGACACCTGATTGCCAACCAGGTTGAGGGAACCTTTGGGCGCCTCCGTTACTTTTTAGGAGGCAACCGCCCCAGTTAAACTACCCACCAGGCACTGTCCCTGAACCGGATCACGGTTCGAAGTTAGGTATCCAATATGACCAGAGTGGTATTTCAACGTTGACTCCACCTGAACTAGCGTCCAAGCTTCACAGTCTCCCACCTATCCTACACAAGCCACACCGAACACCAATACCAAGCTGTAGTAAAGGTCACGGGGTCTTTCCGTCCTGCTGCGCGTAACGAGCATCTTTACTCGTAATGCAATTTCGCCGAGTTCGCGGTTGAGACAGCTGGGAAGTCGTTACGCCATTCGTGCAGGTCGGAACTTACCCGACAAGGAATTTCGCTACCTTAGGATGGTTATAGTTACCACCGCCGTTTACTGGGGCTTAAATTCTCAGCTTCGCCTTGCGGCTAACCGTTCCTCTTAACCTTCCAGCACCGGGCAGGCGTCAGTCCGTATACATCGTCTTGCGACTTGGCACGGACCTGTGTTTTTAGTAAACAGTCGCTTCCCACTGGTCTCTGCGGCCTTCGAACGCTCCAGGAGTAAATCCCTTCACGCCTCAGGCCCCCCTTCTCCCGAAGTTACGGGGGCATTTTGCCGAGTTCCTTAACCACGATTCTCTCGATCTCCTTAGTATTCTCTACCTGATCACCTGAGTCGGTTTGGGGTACGGGTGACTAGAACCTCGCGTCGATGCTTTTCTTGGCAGCATAGGATCACTGATTTCACCCTCACGGGCTACCCATCGGGTCTCAGCCGTTGTGAGAGACGGATTTGCCTATCTCTCGGCCTACATCCTTAGACCGGGACAACCATCGCCCGGCTCAGCTACCTTCCTGCGTCACACCTGTTAATACGCTAACCGCACCAGCATAGGGTCGCACGCTAGGCCTCACGCTTCACCCCGAAGGGATCCATCTAGAGGATTCAGATGCTTAGCATTACTGGATTAGCTTGGACGGTTCTTCGTCAGTACGGGAATATCAACCCGTTGTCCATCGACTACGCCTGTCGGCCTCGCCTTAGGTCCCGACTTACCCAGGGCGGATTAGCCTGGCCCTGGAAACCTTGATCTTTCGGAGGACGGGTTTCTCACCCGTCTTTCGCTACTCATGCCTGCATTCTCACTCGTGTAGCCTCCACGGCTGGTTTACACCGCCGCTTCGCTGGCCACACGACGCTCTCCTACCCATCAACACGGCTGAACCAACACCCCTTGGGTGCGGCTTACCAAAAATATCAATGCCACAACTTCGGTGGCGTGCTTGAGCCCCGTTACATTGTCGGCGCGGAATCACTTGACCAGTGAGCTATTACGCACTCTTTCAAGGGTGGCTGCTTCTAAGCCAACCTCCTGGTTGTCTATGCAACTCCACATCCTTTCCCACTTAGCACGCGCTTGGGGACCTTAGATGGTGGTCTGGGTTGTTTCCCTCTCGACGATGAAGCTTATCCCCCACCGTCTCACTGCTGCGCTCTCACTTACCGGCATTCGGAGTTTGGCTAACGTCAGTAACCTTTTAGGGCCCATCGGCTATCCAGTAGCTCTACCTCCGGCAAGAAACACGCAACGCTGCACCTAAATGCATTTCGGAGAGAACCAGCTATCACGAAGTTTGATTGGCCTTTCACCCCTATCCACAGCTCATCCCCTCCATTTTCAACTGAAGTGGGTTCGGTCCTCCACGACGTCTTACCGTCGCTTCAACCTGGCCATGGATAGATCACTTCGCTTCGGGTCTAGGACATGCGACTGAATCGCCCTATTCAGACTCGCTTTCGCTACGCATTCCCCTCTCGGGTTAAGCTCGCCACATATCACTAACTCGCAGGCTCATTCTTCAAAAGGCACGCTGTCACCAGAATCAGACTGGCTCCAACGGTTTGTAAGCAAACGGTTTCAGGTACTATTTCACTCCCCTCCCGGGGTACTTTTCACCTTTCCCTCACGGTACTTGTTCACTATCGGTCATGTAGGAGTATTTAGGCTTATCAGGTGGTCCTGACAGATTCACACGGGATTTCTCGGGCCCCGTGCTACTTGGGATACTCTTCGGGCGATTGCTGCATTTCGACTACGGGGTTCGCACCCTCTATGACCAGGCTTTCAATCCTGTTCGTCTATACAACGTTCTAACCCTCACGCTTCGGCAGAAGCAGCAGAAAAGTCCCGCAACCCCGACCATGCAACACCTGCCGGCTATCACACATGATCGGTTTAGCCTCTTCCGGGTTCGCTCGCCACTACTAACGGAATCACTATTGTTTTCTCTTCCTGTGGGTACTGAGATGTTTCACTTCCCCACGTTCCCTCTACCCGCCCTATATATTCAGGCGGGAGTCACCAGGTCACCTCACGGGCCTGGCGGGGTTTCCCCATTCGGACATCCTCGGATCACAGTTCGTTTATCAACTCCCCGAGGCTTATCGCAGATTACTACGTCCTTCTTCGGCTCTACATGCCAAGGCATTCACCGTTTGCTCTTGAAAATTTGAAATCACATGAGTTTGAATCGATTAAGTGCCACGAACAAAGTTCGTGACCGAAATTGACCAATGATCACACACTCAAAGAGTGTGTTGATCTTTGTAATTTGACCCCGAAGGGTTCAAATTTAAGATGCTCGCGTCCACTGTGTAGTTCTCAAAGTACGGGCGGTACCCCTGACGACCAACGACCCCGAAAGGTACAACTGTTGACCGAAAAAGGTCCAGAGGAAAAGTCCACCAACCACTCGAAAGCGGTTCGTGTTCCGGTCCCTCAGGACCCAACAGCGTGCATATGCGTTTCATGCCGGCGCAAACCTTTCCAACCCCCGAGGGAGCGTACTTGCTTCACACCATTACTCTGCGCATCAATGTCAATGTTCCACCCATGAGCGCCATCGAAGAACATTCGTCTTCGTATGACTTGGCACCGTGAATCTCCCTGTATACAGAGGAGAGGTGCTGTGCTCCTTAGAAAGGAGGTGATCCAGCCGCACCTTCCGGTACGGCTACCTTGTTACGACTTAGTCCTAATCACCGATCCCACCTTCGACAGCTCCATCCCTTACGGGTTTGGCCACTGGCTTCGGGTGTTACCGACTTTCATGACTTGACGGGCGGTGTGTACAAGGCCCGGGAACGTATTCACCGCAGCGTTGCTGATCTGCGATTACTAGCGACTCCGACTTCATGAGGTCGAGTTGCAGACCTCAATCCGAACTGAGACCGGCTTTTTGGGATTCGCTCCACCTTGCGGTATTGCAGCCCTTTGTACCGGCCATTGTAGCATGCGTGAAGCCCAAGACATAAGGGGCATGATGATTTGACGTCATCCCCACCTTCCTCCGAGTTGACCCCGGCAGTATCCCATGAGTTCCCACCATTACGTGCTGGCAACATAGGACGAGGGTTGCGCTCGTTGCGGGACTTAACCCAACATCTCACGACACGAGCTGACGACAACCATGCACCACCTGTATAGAGACCTTGCGGGGCAACTGTTTCCAGCCGTTTCCTCTATATGTCAAGCCTTGGTAAGGTTCTTCGCGTTGCATCGAATTAATCCGCATGCTCCGCCGCTTGTGCGGGCCCCCGTCAATTCCTTTGAGTTTTAGCCTTGCGGCCGTACTCCCCAGGCGGGGAACTTAATGCGTTAGCTGCGACACGGAGACCGTGGAATGGTCCCCACATCTAGTTCCCAACGTTTACGGCATGGACTACCAGGGTATCTAATCCTGTTCGCTCCCCATGCTTTCGCTCCTCAGCGTCAGTTACGGCCCAGAGATCTGCCTTCGCCATTGGTGTTCCTCCTGATATCTGCGCATTCCACCGCTACACCAGGAATTCCAATCTCCCCTACCGCACTCTAGTCTGCCCGTACCCACTGCAGACCCGAGGTTGAGCCTCGGGATTTCACAGCAGACGCGACAAACCGCCTACGAGCTCTTTACGCCCAATAATTCCGGACAACGCTTGCACCCTACGTATTACCGCGGCTGCTGGCACGTAGTTAGCCGGTGCTTTTTCTGCAGGTACCGTCACTTTCGCTTCTTCCCTACTAAAAGAGGTTTACAACCCGAAGGCCGTCGTCCCTCACGCGGCGTTGCTGCATCAGGCTTGCGCCCATTGTGCAATATTCCCCACTGCTGCCTCCCGTAGGAGTCTGGGCCGTGTCTCAGTCCCAGTGTGGCCGGTCACCCTCTCAGGCCGGCTACCCGTCGTCGCCTTGGTGAGCCATTACCTCACCAACTAGCTGATAGGCCGCGAGTCCATCCCAAACCGAAATTCTTTCCAACTCCTAGCCATGCGGCTGAAGCTCGTATCCGGTATTAGACACCGTTTCCAGTGCTTATCCCAGAGTTTGGGGCAGGTTACTCACGTGTTACTCACCCGTTCGCCACTGATCAGAAGAAGCAAGCTCCCTCATCACCGTTCGACTTGCATGTGTTAAGCACGCCGCCAGCGTTCGTCCTGAGCCAGGATCAAACTCTCCGTAAATGTTTAATAGCCTCACCGAGCAAGCTCAGTGGGCACATCTAGTGTGTCTAGCCGCCGGAATAGGCGAACAAGACACAAGTTTGAAACTGACAGAACAAATCATTACTGACTTGCTTTGTTGTTTAAATGTTTTCCAAAGGAATCTCTTGGCCCTTCACCGCTAGAAACGGATCCAAACCACGAGGTTTTTGGCATTTGACATTGTGCACGCTGTTGAGTTCTCAAGGATCGGACGCACCCGACTTCAAGCCTGAAAGGCTGTCGCTCCGGGGCACTTCGATGTTGTTCTTGTTGTCTGCCGGGCTTCCAGTAATGGAATTCGAAGCAAACTTCATCAAGCTCTACAAGGCGAAGAATCGCTTTATTTTCTGCTTGGATTTGGTCCCGCTTGAGGCCGGAAGCTCTGCGGCTTTCCGAACCTGTGGGGTGACGAGAGATGACATTACGGGGATTCTGAGGGGGTCGCAAATCCCTTCCGCATCCCGGGCGTGTCGCACGGGCGAGGATAGGGTCGACAGGTCAGCATCGTCGCTTGAGAAGGGCTCTCCCATGGACACCACGCACGACATCGTGATCGTCGGAGGTGGCCATAACGGCCTCACCGCCGCCGCCTATCTGGCCGCTGCCGGGCGGAGCGTACTGGTGCTCGAGCGCGACGACCACGTGGGCGGGGCCGCGGTGTCCGCGGCAGCGTTCGCGGGGGTGGATGCCCGACTGTCCAGGTACTCCTACCTGGTGAGCCTGCTCCCCGCCCGCATCATCGACGAACTCGGCCTGTCGATCGAACTGGCCAGGCGCCGGTACTCGTCGTACACCCCTGATCCCGCCGACCCGGCCACGGGACTGTTGGTGGATGCGGGTGACGCCGAGGCGACCCGGGCGTCCTTCGAGCGGATCGGCGCCGCGGCGGACATCGCGGCATGGCAGCAACTGGGCGTGGACCTCGGGCACCTCGGCCGTGCGCTGTTTCCCACGGTGTGCGAACCGTTGCCCACCCGCACCGAGGCTCGCCGGCTGGTCGGTGACGACGCCCTGTGGGACGAGTTCATCGAGCATCCGCTGGGCGAGATGCTGAACCGGCGTTTCTCGAACGACCTGGTGCGCGGGGTGGTGGCCACGGACGGCCTGATCGGCACGTTCACCTCGGTGCACGACACCACGCTGGACGCGAACCGTTGCTACCTGTACCACTCGATCGGCAACGGTACCGGCGACTGGGACGTGCCCATCGGCGGCATGGGCGCGGTGACCGCAGAGCTGGAGCGGGTGGCCCGACAGGCCGGGGCGCGCATCCTCACCGGTGCCGAGGTCACCGGCATCGATCTCGACGGCACGGTGCGCTACCGGAACGACACCCGCGAGGAGAGCGTTGTGGGCGGCCATGTGCTGGCGAACGTGGCGCCGTGGGTGCTGGACGGCCTGTTGGGGGAACGCCCGCCCGGCACCGTCAAGCCGGAGGGCGCCCAGGTCAAGGTGAACCTGCTGCTTCGCCGGCTCCCCCGGCTGCTGGATGCGACGGTGCCCCCCGAGGCCGCGTTCGGCGGCACCTTTCACATCAACGAGACCCTCAGCCAGCTCGAGGCCGCCTTTCGACAGGCCAGCACGGGCCGGATTCCCGAGCTGGTGTCCTGTGAGATCTACTGCCACTCACTGAGCGATCCGAGCATCCTCTCGCCCGAGTTGGTGGCGGCCGGCGCCCAGACCCTCACGGTGTTCGGCCTGCACACCCCCGACCGGCTCACCCGCTCGGACAACACCGCAGCGCGGGCACAGCTGCAGGCGGCAGTTCTGGCCTCGCTCAACTCCGTGTTGGCCGAACCTGTCGAAGACCTGCTGCTCAGGGATGCCGACGGCCGGCCCTGCATCGAGATCAAGACCACCGCTGACCTCGAGCAGGCGCTGAACCTGCCCGGCGGCGACATCTTCCACGGGCTCCTGTCCTGGCCGTTCCTGGAAGACGACGCCCCCAGGGACACGGCGGCCCAGCGCTGGGGTGTGGCCACCGGTCATCCGAGGATCCTGCTCTGCGGAGCCGGCGCCCAGCGCGGCGGCGGGGTCAGCGGTATCGGCGGGCACAACGCCGCCATGGCCGTCCTCGAGGGCGACTGAGGACTCTGGCGGCTGCCCCGAACTAGGCATAGCCTCAGAGGGAAGGCTCGTGTTTCACTCAACGTGGAGGTCACCATGCCCACTTCGCCCCTACCCGGCCCGCCGGATGTCGCCCATGCCACCGGAAGACTCGCCCACCGCGCCGACGGGCTCTACTTGCTCTTCGACCGCATCTTCCCTGCGCCCGCGGAGTCGGTGTGGGAGGCCGTGACCAAGCCTGAGGCCCTGCACGGCTGGATCGGCACCTACACGGGGTCCCCACGCACCGGTGCCGTGCGGTTCCGGATGGAATCGAAGCACGATTCCCAGTGGGAGTACGTGAGCATCCTGGAATGTGTGGAATTCAAGAAGCTGGCCTTGGACATCGGCGAGGGTGAGGACGCCTGGCGGGTGATGGCGCATCTGACCGAGGGATCGGGCAAGACCGTGCTGACCTTCGGGCTGCGATTGCACTCCCCGGCAGAGGCCGCCACGTTCGGACCGGTCTGGGACTACTACCTCGATCGTTTGGTCGCATCGCGGACCCACCACTCGCTGCCGTCTTTCAGCAAGTACTACCCCGCGCTGAAGAGCCACTATCAGGAGCTCCTCGTGCCCAAGCCGGCTCCGGCTCCGGCGGGCGAGGATCTGGCCTAGCCGCTACTCCCAGACACTGGGGGCCGGAGCCCGGGTGGCCGGCATTGCCACGTCGGCGCTCCATTCGAGCAGCCAATTCGGAACGGTCACTTCGTCGGGCACGGCACCGACGGCATCCGTGAGTTCGTCGATGGTGACCACGCCGCCCGTGCGCTTGAGAAACCGGCCCCGGATGAAGCCGCGGGCGTAGACCTCGACCTCGCCGGGCGTTGCATCCGGGCCTTCGACGGGTCGCACAAAGCGCTGCTCGACGTAGACGGCCTTGTCGTCGAAGCCCAGGATGCGAGACTCCACGGTGAACCGCTGGCCGAGGGTGAGCGACTTGCGGAAGCTGATGGTCTCGGCCACCACGACCGGATACCAGCCCTTGGCCTGGAAGATCGCCCAGATGCCGGTGCGGTGCAGCATGTCGAATCTGGCGATGTCCATGATCGACAGGTAAACGCCGTTGTTCATGTGCCGCAGGGTGTCCTGGTCGGTGGGCAGCGTGATGAACCGCGTGCGGGCGACGTCGTAGTGCCCGAGGCGCGGACCGAAGCGTGACAGCAGAGTGTGAAGCAGGGTTCGGAAGAACATGTGCACCCGATGATGCTAGGAGGGCGCTGAATATTAGGGGTCCAGTTGCCTCGGCGAGTTCTTAGAGTGTTTTTTTGCTCCGCTGTGGGGCGTTGTGCGGTCGACTGAGCGATCGGCCACGATGGTGGGATCTCGCGTCGGGGCTGATCGATGGGGCCGTAGTGGGCGGCTCTGCCGCCTGGGACCGTGCGCCGAGGTGGTCCTCGTGCGTCGGGGTGTTATCCAAGGGCCCAAACCCCGTTCTGGCTGGTCAAACCGAGGTTGAGGAGCCGTTTGAGATTGATCGCGGCAGCACGGATCACCCACCCCGCATTGTTCTTGGCAACGCCGCGGTAGCGGACCCGCCGGGCCCCGCGCGTCATCCACGCCAGCGTCCGTTCAATCATTGGACGGTGCTGGCGATAAAGGGCTTGAAAGTCCGGGTCCTGAGCGGTGACGCGGTGCTCCCGGCGAACCTGATCCAGCGGATGAATCTGCATCTTCTTGCCGGACTTCGCGGTGGTGCACTGCGCCATCAGCGGGCAGGCCTGGCACGAACTACCAAAACTGGCCCGTCGTTTCGGGCTGAGCGACCGGACGTTCCCGGCCGGGCAGGTCACGGTCTGCAGGGTTTCATCCACGGTGAAGTCATCGATGGTGAATCCGCCCGGAACGGCTCGGCCCAGCGGCATCGGCTTGATGATCGGCCGGTGCCCAGCGGCATGAATCTCGGTCAGGAGCCCGCCGCTGCCATAGGCCGAATCACCCAGCACGTCAATGTTTTGCTCACCGATGCTGACGTCGGCCGCGAGCAGCTCGCCGCCGCGAGCCGCGTCGCTGTTTTGCGAACCAGAGGCTTTCGTGAGCATTGCCGCCGTCACCAACCCGGTGTCGGGCTCCGCGTTGACGTGGGCTTTATAGCCGTCGATCTTTTTCTGGCGGCTCTTGTGCGCATGGCGGGCATCAGGATCGACGGTGGAAATCACCCGGTCGGGAGCGACCCGGCGGGCGATCCGCCACCGCCCGTCGGTCCCGTCGGACCCGTCGGCGGGTTCCACGTCTTGGCCGGCGACCAAGGCAAGCAGCGCGACGGTTTCCTGCTGCTTCTTGTTGAGGATATGGACGTTGATGCTGCCCAGCAGAGCGAGAGCATCGGTGACCAGGCGGGAGACGAGCTCGTCGCGGGCGTCGCGGTCGTCCCACGCAATGTCGGGCTTGCCCGGCTGGGAGTAATCATGGCCGGTCAAGCCGGCGACGCTCACGTCCGCGCCGGGGATCTCCCGGCCAACACGGCGGATCTGTCCGACCAGCTGCGTGACGGTGTCCTGCCGGGCAACCGCATCCTCCAAAATTGTTGAGTCCAACGCCCGGCGTTTGCGCCCCGACAATGCTCCGGACTGGGCAATGACCGCGGTCACGGCCTCAAAAATGCGGTGCGGCCGGTCACTGGCAGCCAAGCGTTTGCGCCAATAGACCAGCACGGTCGGGTGGAAAGAGGTTTCAGTCAGCGCGAACCCGCAGGCGGCTTTCCACCGCAGGTCATACGTCAACGCCTCGGCCGCTTCCCTGTCGGAAAGGTTGTGCAGTGTTTGCAACACCATCACCGACGCGATCACGTCCGCCGGTATTGACGGGCGGCCGTTCTGCGAGGAAAACAAGTCCGCAAACGCATCGTCGGGAAACAGCTCCCGACGGTGCGCTGCAAGGAAAGCGAACACCGATCCAGGCGGAAGCAAGTGCCCCGCT
Organism: Cryobacterium sp. SO1; assembly: GCF_004210215.2. Taxonomy (NCBI): domain Bacteria; kingdom Bacillati; phylum Actinomycetota; class Actinomycetes; order Micrococcales; family Microbacteriaceae; genus Cryobacterium; species Cryobacterium sp. SO1. The sequence goes on along the minus strand of NZ_CP067394.1, from coordinate 134,629 downwards.
ACGGCATCGACATCGTAAATCTCACGCTGACCATCATCACAACCCTGCATCACCCCAGTCTTAACGACCAAGAGCCGACCCGCCGCAGGCGCGCCTTAAATAAGCGACACCCGCACCCAAAGTTGTTCAGCGGCCTCCTAGCGGGCGGCGGCCTCCGAAAGCTCGCGCAGGGCCGTGTCCTCGTCGATGGTCTGCAGCACCCGGTCGCGCAGCACGATCCGGCCCCGCGCAACGGTGTGCCGCACGTCGGTGGCCGTGGCGGCGTAAACCAGTGCGGACCAGGGGTCGCGAGTGGGCTGCGCGTTCAGGGTCGCGACCCGCACCACCTGCAGGTCGGCCTGCATGCCGGCCTCGATGGTACCCACATCCGCCAGCCCCACCGCGCGAGCGCCGTCGACGGTGCCGAGTCGCACGGCTCGTTCGGCACTGATCATGGTGGGGTCGTTCGTGGTGCCCTTGTGCAGCAGGGCGGCCATCCGCACGGCCGCGAACATGTCGAGGGCGCCGGCGGATGCGGCCCCGTCGGTGCCCAGGGCCACGGCGGCGTCGGCGGCGAGGAGTTCGGGCACCCGGGCGATGCCGCAGCCCAGCTTGAGGTTGGAGATCGGGCAGTGCGCCACGGCGGCGCCGCTGGCCGCGATGCGGTGGATCTCGCCGTCGGTGAGGTGCACGGCGTGAGCCAGAACCGTCTGGGCGGTGAGCAGCCCGGCTTGATCGAGCACGGCCACCGGCCGGTCACCGTTGACCTGCGTCGCCATCGCCACCTCGCCGTGGCTTTCGGAGGCGTGGGTGTGCACGCGGGCCCCGACGTCGTCGGCCAACGCGCGGATGCTCTCGAGCTGCCCGCGATCGAGCAGGTACGCGGAGTGCGGCATCACCCAGAGGTCCTCGTCGGGGGTCTCGGCCCGGTTGTCGGCGAGGATGGCGCGTGCCTCGGCGAGCATGCCGGCGAAATCGCGGCCTTCCGGGTCTTGATTGCCCATGAAGATCGGGCCGTTCAGCAGCCGGAAGCCCGCCTTGGCGGCGACGGCGCGGCTGGCCCGGGGAAACCAGTACATGTCCAGGGCCGTGGTGGTGCCGCCCGCCAGACATTCGGCGATGCCGGCGCGGGCGCCGATCGACACGGTCTCGGCGCTCAGGGTGCGCATCTCGGCACCGATCATGCGTTCGAGGAAGACTTCGAGGGTGACATCGTCGGCCGCGCCCCTGAACAGGTTCATGGCCAGGTGGGTGTGGGTGTTCACCCAGCCGGGGGCGATCACGCAGCCAGGGCTCTCGAGCACCTCCCCTGCCACGAAGCGGGCAAGCAGGTCGACGGCCGGCCCGACGCCCACGATCACCCCGGCCCGGATGGCGACGGCGCCGGCCTCGACGACGGTGCCCGCGGCGTCGACGGTGAGCACGGCATCCGCGGTGAGGATCAGGTCGACCGGCTCGGCGGCCATCAGACGAGCTCCGGCAGGGCCACGAGGGCGTCGAGCGTGACGGCGATGCCGCGGCCGACGCCATCCGCCACCACCGTGCGGTGCGGGTCGTACCCGGTGGTGTCGACGAGGTCGTCAGCGGTGGCGCCGTCGATCACGAGGCCACCGCCGGCGCGTACCCCGCGGGTGGAGGCGAGCACCAGCAGGGCGGATAGCTCCATCTCGATGGCGAGCACGCCGAGTTTGACGTAGCCGGCCTGGTTGAGGTCGATGATGCCCGGGTAGAAGGCCGCCCGGGTCCAGACGACGCCGCGGTGGTGCGGGGCGTCGTGCCGCCGGGCCGCGTCGGCCAGCGCGATCACGACCTCTGCGCTGGCGGCGGCGGGATAGCTCTCCGGCACAAGCTGGTGGGTGACGCCGTCGTCGCGCACGCAGGACTCAGCGATGATCAGGTCGCCGTCGCCGATACCGCGAAGCAGGGCGCCGGCGGTGCCGAGCCGGATGATGGTGTCCACGCCGGCATCCATCAGCTCCTGGAACAGGCAGATCGCCCCCGGCGCGCCGACGCCATGCGAGGAGACGATGACGGGGGTGCCGTTCCAGTCACCGACGAATGAGCGGTACTCGCGTTGGTGAGCGACCTCACGCACGTTGTCGAGCTGGTGGGAGATCTGCTCGGCCCGGAACGGGTCACCGACCACGAGTGCGCGGGTGGGCAGCCCGGTCTTGGGAAGTCCGGTCACCGGGAACGTGTCGGCCTGGCTCATCTGTGCTCCTTTGGGTGGCGCGGCCCGGATGGCCTGGCAGGTACCGAACTTGTCTACCATGCCCACGCGCGCAGGCCGGCCGCGCCGCCGGGGAGCCGGCCGGAACTAGGCCGGGACGGGTTCGCCCGGAGCAGTCGCGGTCAGCGCGTGCGCGGCCTGGGCGGGCAGCGCCGCAACAGTGCGCACGAATGAACCCAGTCGGCGGTAGACCTCCTGCGATTCGGGGTGCCGGGCATCCTGCTGCCAGGTGTGCCGAGTGTTGGTGCGGTGCCGCCCGTAGATCACGGTGTCGGCCAGGATGGACCGGCGCCGCAGCGCCTTGATGAAGTTGAGATTGGCCCGGTAGAAGTAGTCGCGCTCCGAGGTGGTGATGAAGACCGGCGGGAAGCCCTTGTCGAGCCACTCGATGGGCGAGAGGAATCGGGCGGCGTCGCGCAGGGACATGCCGCGGCTGCGCTCGGGCAGCAGCATCCGCAGGAAATTCAGGCTGAGCACGAATCCGCGCTCGAACATCACCGAGAAATCGGCGATGCTGCAGTGCTGCACGAGTCCGCGCAGGTGCTCTGGCTCGACCTGCAGGTCGAGGTTGTAGTGCGCGGCGAGGTCCTCGTCGTGGGCCGCGGCGGTGAGCAGGGCCGCGATGTGCCCGCCGGCGGAGTCGCCGCCGATGACGATGCGGGTGGCGTCACCGCCGTAGTCGAGGATGTTGCGCTTGACCCAGGTGAGCACGGCGTTGGCGTCGCTCAGCATGTGGCCGATCTTGAAGCGGGTGGCCATGCGGTAGTTGGCGTTGACGACCACCATGCCCTCGACGGCCTGGCTGGCGGCGTACTTGGTGAGCGGTGCCTTGTCGCCGGAGGTCCAGCCGCCGCCGTGGAAGTAGATGTAGACGGGGAGCGGGTCTCTGCTCGAGCCCGCGACGGGCCCGTGCTGAGCGTCGTGGCTGTCGCTGTCGTGGCGCTCGTGCGGCACGAGGACGTCGAGGCGGTGGTCGCGGATGCCGTCGCCCACGTAGTCGAGGTCGAAGTTGTAGTCGACGTCGTCGATCGGGTCGGCGTTGAACTTGTGCAGTTCCCCCGGCGCGATTCGCGTCATGAGGGCTTTCCAGAGCCAGACCGGCACCCTGGACAAACCGGTCTCCCGGTGCGTGAGGTGCGAGTTCGCGGCAGGGCCGGCGGCGGGGTCGAAGCTGTTGCTGGACTGGGGGGAGGTGTGGAACATGGTGCCTTACTGCCGAGGAGGCGCTACCGGATGCGGCGTCGAACTGCCGATCTGGCGTTGGTAGCGCTTGCATCGTTTTGTGCCGCGAGACGACGTTAGGCGTCACACCCTGAGATCACCTGAGAATCCCTCAGTGCCGGTGTGGGCTCGACCGGGGTCGCCTGCAACCGGTGTGGGCTCGCACCGAGCGCTCTGGGCCGGCTCTCCAGCGCTAGGCGGGTAAGGCGCCGCTGCGCGGGTGGCGCGCCACCCGCCTAACGGCGCCTACCCCGCCCAGCGGCATCCGGCCCCTGGAACGACCGGGTGCGCGCGCCTTGCCCCGCCCGGCGGCATCCGGCCCCTGGAACGACCGGGGGTGCGCGGCGCGCGGCACCCGGCGGCATCAGATTGCGGCAGGCAGGCAGGCGCCGGCGAGGGAGCGAGCCCGGCCGGCTAGGCAGCCGCGGCGGCTCCTCCGGCCACACCGGTGGCCTCGAGCACCGCTCGGGCCAGGGTGTGGAAGTGCACGTTGAATCCGAGCACGGCCGGTGTCGCGGCGGGGTCGACGCCGAGGTCCACGACATCCAGGGCGTGGAGCACGAACTGGTAGCGGTGTGTGCCCGTTCCGGGCGGCGGGGCGGCACCGATGAAGGTGGGCTGGCGCTCCTCGTTCGGCATCACGACGGCGCCCGCGGGCAACAGGGGCGAGTTCTGGACTCCGGCGCCGGTGGGCAGGCTGTTGACGTCGGCGGGAATGTTGAACACCGCCCAGTGCCAGAATCCGGACCCGGTCGGGGCGTCCGGATCGAACACCGTGAGCGCGAAGCTCCGGGTCTCGGCGGGAAAGCCACTCCAGTGCAGGTCGGGCGAGACATCCGCACCGCCGGCGCCGCCGCCGTACTGGGCGGCAGCCAGCGGGCCGCCGTCGGTCATCACCAAACTGGTCAGGCTGAACAGGGGCACCTCGCCGAAACGGGCGAAGGGATCGGTCGTGGGCATACACACTCCATTGCACTGGTGGCGATCTGGTGGACTCAGCCTACGTGGAGCAGCATCCCGGCGCACCGCTCCTGTCGCGCGTGCACCGGCCATAAAATGTGGGGATGGCCATCCCGAAGATCCTGCTCTACTACGTCTTCACCCCGCTCGCCGACCCCGAGGCCATTCGCCTGTGGCAGCGTGACCTCTGCGAGTCGCTCGGCCTGCGCGGCCGTATCCTGATCTCGAAGGACGGCCTCAACGGCACCGTGGGCGGCGACCTGCCCGCGCTCAAGCGCTACGTGCGCAAGACCCGCCAATACGCCCCGTTCGCCGAGATCGACTTCAAGTGGAGCGAGGGCACCGGCCTGGATGTGGCCGGGGCGACCCTGGACTTTCCGCGCCTGGTTGTCAAGGTGCGCGACGAGATCGTGAGCTTCGGCTCACCGGAGTCCCTGAGCGTGGACGCCGGCGGCGTCGTCGGCGGGGGCACCCGCCTGGCTCCGGCCGAGCTGCATGCCCTGGTCGCCGAACGCGGTGACGACGTGGTGTTTTTTGACGGCCGCAACGCGTTCGAGGCCGAGATCGGCCGGTTCCGGGGCGCCGTAGTGCCGGATGTGGCTAACACCCGCGAGTTCGCGGCCGAGCTCGACAGCGGCAAGTACGACCATCTCAAGGGCCAGCCGGTGGTGACCTACTGCACCGGAGGCATCCGCTGCGAGGTGCTCTCGTCGCTGATGAAGGACCGCGGCTTCGGCGAGGTCTATCAACTCGAGGGCGGCATCGTGCGTTACGGCGAGGCGTACGGCGACGACGGCCTGTGGGACGGCTCCCTGTATGTGTTCGACCAGCGGATTTCGGTGGACTTCAGCGATCACGCCGCGGTGTTCGGGCACTGCCAGGTCTGCGGCGCAGGCACCAAGAACATGCTCAATTGCCGGGACCTGTCCTGCCGGGAGCAACTCGTGATGTGCCTGGACTGCGTGGCCCTGGCCGCCCCGGCCTGTGCGGCGCACGCCGCCTGAGCCGACCCGCGGGACCGAGCCGACAGCCATCCCGCAATGTAGTTGCTTGCGCCCTTATCTAGCGTATGCAATCATTTATAGCGCGCCTGCAACTATCTGCGCACACCATGCGGACGTGCAAGAACCCGCCCAGAAACCTGAAGGATTTTTGATGCCCATTGGATTGATCGCACTCGCCCTCGGCGGTTTCGGGATCGGCCTGACCGAATTTCTTCATCGCCGGCCTGCTGCCGGAGGTGGCCGCCGACTTCGCCGTCACCGAGGCCGCCGCCGGCTGGCTCATCTCCGGGTACGCCCTGAGCGTGGCCGTCGGCGCCATCCTGCTCACCGCCGCCGTGACCCGGTTGCCCCGCAAAAACGTGCTCGTGGGCCTGATGGTGCTCTTCATCCTCGGCAACCTGGTCTCGGCCCTCGCCCCCAGTTACTCGATCATGCTGCTCGGCCGCATCATCGCGGCCCTCTGCCACGGCGCCTTCTTCGGCATCGGCGCTGTCGTCGCGGCCAGCCTGGTGCCGGCGAGCAAAAAGTCCGGCGCCATCGCCATCATGTTCACCGGCCTCACCCTCGCCAACGTGCTCGGGGTGCCGTTCGGCACCTTCATCGGCCAGAGCTTCGGCTGGCGGGCCACCTTCTGGGCCATCACCGCGATCGGCGTCATCGCCCTGGCCGGCATCGTGGCGCTGGTGCCCCGCGCGACCGATGACACCGCGCACGTGAGCAACCTGCGCGGCGAGCTGCGTGCGTTCAGGTCGGGCCAGGTCTGGCTCTCGCTGGTGGTCACCGTGCTCGGCTTCGGCGGCATGTTCGGTGCCTTCACGTACATCGCCTACACGCTCACCGAGGTGAGCGGATTCTCCAGCGCGGCCGTGCCGTGGCTGCTCGTGGTCTTCGGCGCCGGCCTGTTCGTGGGCAACATCCTCGGCGGCAAGGCCGCGGACCGGCGGCTCGACCTCACCCTGGTGGTGCTGCTGATCGGACTCACCGTGGTGATGGTCCTGTTCGCCCTCACCGCCGCGAACCCCGTCGCGACCGTGATCGCGCTGGTGCTGATGGGCGGGTTCGGCTTCGGCACCGTTCCCGGCCTGCAGACCCGCATCATGCTCTACGCCGACACCGCGCCGACCCTGGCCTCGAGCGCCAACATCGCCGCGTTCAACGTGGGCAACGCCCTCGGCGCCTGGATCGGCGGCATCACCATCAGCGTGGGCCTGGGCTACACGTCACCGCTCTGGGCAGGAGCCGCGATCACCGCGGCCGCGGCGATCGTGATGATCGTCGCCGCCACCCGCCGCAGCGTGCTCACTCCGGCGAGCGCCGCGGCGAGCGCCGCGACGACCGCCGCCCCGCTCGTCAGCACCGGTTCCTGACCTCCCCGAATCGACGGCCCGAACACCGGCTTGCGGATCGGCCCGACCCGGTCGAGTTCGCCGGCTGTCCCGGTTCATCGCTCCGCCCTGGCGGCCCTGGCGTAGTGGCGCGCCTTCGTGCTCGAGAGCGCCAGCAGGATCAGGATGTCGATCGTGACGCTCACCAACGAGGTGCGCAGGGTGATCTGGGCGCCGTTCAGGGAATAGTCCGCGAACGAGATCAGGATGCTCACCGAGGCGAACGACATTGCCACCACCCGGGCCCAGTTGCGGCCGGTGAACACCAGCCCGGCCAGGCCCAGGTAGAGCAACAGGTACACCCCGTACACCGCCAGAATCGAGCCCAGCACCACACCCGCGGTCTGCGACCCGGGCTTCTGGCCATCCAGCACGATCGTGGCGGCGAAGGTGTCCCAGGAAACAACGACCGTGAAGATGACGAACCCGCCGGACACGACCCGGGCGCACATCAGGAGCACCCCGCCGACCACCGAGGCGGGGCGCCTGATCCCGGCGGGGGCTCCGGAGGTCGTCACGACAGCCCGGTGAGCTCGATGACGGCGCCGGGCTCGCCGCGCGCCGGCGTTCCGGGCTCAGGTTCGCCGGTCCGGTCTCCGGCCGGCGGCATTCCGCGTAGGTCGATCACCGGCAGATCTCCATCCGTCTGGATGCTGTCGCCGCCGCCGTTGCGGGAGTGATAGCCGGTGGCGAAGTCCCGCAGCAGCACGATGCGGGTCTCCGGCGCCGCCTGGCGGATGCTGGCCACGATGTGGTCGCGGTCGATGTCGGTGTGCTCGTCGATCTTGTGGGTGACCTGCAGCGTGAACAGACTCAACCCCACCGACCGGTCGAACGTGCCGGCCGCCAGCCAATCCACCCGGTGCCCGCCGGGCAGCATCCACCCGTCTGGACAGCGCCAGAAGCGCACGTGGTGGCGTTTGGCCGGATTGTCCGCCACCTCCTGCTGGTAGGCGAAGTCCTGCACCCTCTCAAAGAGCAGCAGCGGACTCACCGGCGCCTGCAGGTAACTGCGCCGGCGCACCGTTGCCGTCACGATGCGCCAGCTCGAGGCCAGCGTCACGTCGTCCGCTCGGATCCAGCCCGCCGCGGCGAGCGCCGCGTGCAGCTGCTCGGCGCTACCGGTGACCGCGAGGTTGACCGGGTCGCCGAGCAGGCCGTCGCTCGTGCGGGTGCGGCCGATGAAGTAATCGGGCACGTAGAGCCTGGTGAGGATGCGGTGCAGCCTCGGCAAGACCAGGTAGGCCAGCAGCGCCCAGAAAAGTACCGCGAACCAGAGCAGCCCCCAGCCCAGGGCCAGGCTCTCGGTGGCCAGCAGCACCGCCAGCCACACCGACGCGAATCCGGCCAGCACGAAGAAGAACGAGTCGACAACGGCCCCGGGCGAGACGCGCCGACGACCGGATGGCCCCGCCGCGATCTCTGGCATGGCGCCATCGTAGTTCGGTGCCGGCGTGCGGGGTGGGTGTCCGGCGGATCAATGCTTGGATGGCGGGGTGACCTACGACGTCGAATCGATCCGCGCCCACTTTCCCGCACTGTCCGCCGGAACCGTGCACTTCGACAGTCCGGGCGGCACGCAGACCCCGCGGAGCGTGGGGCAGGCGATTCTCGACACCCTCACCGGCCCGCTGTCCATCCGCGGTCGCCGCAGCCTCTCCGAGCGAAACGCCGACGACGCCGTCACCGGGTTTCGTTCGGCGATGGCCGACCTTCTCGGCGCCGACCCGCTCGGCATCGTCTACGGGCGCAGCGCCACCCAACTCACCTACGACTTCTCCCGCCACCTCGCCCGGGACTGGGGCCCCGGCGACGAGATCGTGGTGTCGCGGCTCGACCACGACGCCAACATCCGCCCGTGGCTGCAGGCCGCCGGTCACGCGGGTGCAACAGTGGTCTGGGCGGACTTCGACCCCGCCACCGGGGAACTGCCCGCGGCCGCAGTGGCCGCGGTACTCACCGACCGCACCCGCCTCGTCGCGGTGACCGCCGCCTCCAACCTGATCGGCACCCGGCCGCCGATCGCCGAGATCGCCGCCGTGGTGCACCGGGCCGGGGCACTGCTCTTCGTCGATGGCGTGCATTACGTGCCGCACGCATACGTTGACCTCGCCGCGCTCGGCGCCGACTTCTTCGTCTGCTCGCCGTACAAGTTCTTCGGCCCGCACTGCGGGGTGCTCGCGGCCGACCCGGCGCGTCTGGCCGGCATCCACCCCGACAAACTGCTGCCCTCGACAGATGCGGTGCCTGAGCGTTTCGAACTCGGCACCCTGCCCTACGAGACCCTGGCCGGGGTCATCGCCGCGGTCGACTTCCTCGCCGGCCTCGGCGAGCTGGCCACCGGGGTGGCACCGCGCCCCAGCGTCAGCCGCCGGGAACGCCTCCGCACCTCACTGCGACTGGCCGAGGCGCATGAGGATGCCCTCCGCGGCCGGCTGGAGACCGGACTGGCCGCCCTGCCCGGGGTGACGGTGTATTCCCGCTCCGCCGAGCGCACCCCGACGGTGCTGGTGGGATTCGCACACCGGCCCGCCGCCGACGCCACCGAGTTCCTGTTCGAGCGCGGGATCCTCGCCCCCTCCGGCTCGTTCTACGCGCTTGAGGCCTCCCGGCACCTGGGCCTGGGCGAGACCGGGGCGCTGCGCATCGGCCTGGCCCCGTACAGCACCGACGGCGAGATCGACGCGCTCCTCGCGGCCGTCACCGAGTTCGCGCCCCGCTGACCGCCTTCGGCCCTGATTCTGTCGGCCTGGCCGAAAAAACCCCGGCGGACCGGCCCGTTCTCCCCATAAGCTGGGCACCAAGCAACAAAGGGGACACGGATGCCGATCGGCGCTGTCATCGAATTCACCAACATCACCAAGAGGTTCGGCCAGATCACGGCGGTGGACGACCTGTCCTTCACCGTCGAGCCCGGCCGGGTCACCGGCTTCCTCGGCCCGAACGGCGCCGGCAAGACCACCACACTGCGGATGCTGCTGGGCCTCGTCGCCCCGACGTCGGGCACCGCCACCTTCGGCGGGCTGCGCTACCGCGATCTGCCCAGACCGCTGAACACCGTCGGCGCGGCCCTCGAGGCCGCCAGTTTCCACCCCGGCCGCACCGCCGCCCATCACCTCGGCGTGTACACGACAGCCGCCGGCATTCCTCGCACCAGGGTCGCCGAGGTGCTGCACACCGTGGGACTGGCCGAACACGCCACCCAGCGGGTCGGCGGCTACTCGCTTGGCATGCGCCAGCGCCTGGGCCTGGCCTACTCGCTGCTGGGCGATCCCGGCGTGCTGGTCCTGGACGAACCGATCAACGGCCTCGATCCGGAAGGCATCAAGTGGATCCGCGGCTTCCTCAGCAGCATGGCTGCCGAGGGACGCACCGTGCTGGTCAGCTCCCACCTGCTCAGCGAGGTGCAGCAGAGCGTCGACGACGTCATCATCATCGCCAAGGGCGAGCTGGTGCACTCCGGCCCGCTGTCCAGCCTCGATACCAACATCGCCCCGCAGGTCATCGTGGACTCCCCCGACCGGGACGCCCTCGTGACCGCCCTCACCGAGGCAGGACTGGCCTTCACCTCCGGCCGCACCGGCCTGATCGTCGCCGTGCCCGACCCCGGCCAGGTGGGACATATCGCCTTCGCCGCCGGAGTCGAACTGAACGTGTTGCACCGGCAGAAGGCGGGCCTGGAAGAGTCCTTCCTCGCCCTCGTCGAAGGAGGCGACTCGCTGTGAACCTGATCCTGCGCCCCGTGGCCGCCGAATTCAGCAAGATCCTGACCACGCGGATGTGGTGGATCCTCGCTCTCGTCCTGTTCGGCTACATCGCCCTGATCGCGGGCGGCCTGTCCGCCCTGTTCGGCGGCCTGGACAGCGGTGTCATCAGCCCCGATGCCGTGAACAGCGGCGGCGGCACCGCCGGCCTGACCGGCCTGGGCAGCTTTCCTCCGTTGATCTACAGCTTCGCCGCCTCGGTCGGCTACGTGTTCCCCGTGCTGCTGGGTGCGCTGGCGACCACGGGTGAGTTCCGGCACCAGACCCTCACCCCCACGTTCCTCGCCACCCCGAAGCGCGGCCGGGTGCTCGGTGCCAAGACCGTGGCGTTGTTCGTGATGGGCGCGGCGCTCGGTGTGGTGGCGCTGGCCGCGTCCGTCGGGATCGGCGCGCTGGTGCTGGGCGGTTTCGGGATCGACCCGCTTCTGGCCGACGGTGAGACCTGGGGGCTGATCGGCCGCACCGTGCTCGCAATGGCGATCTGGGCCGTGATCGGAGTAGGCCTGGGGGTGCTCGTGCCCAGCCAGGTGGCCTCGATCGTGATCGTGCTCGCGTTCACCCAATTCATCGAACCCCTGCTGCGCTTCGCGTCCACCTTCACCCAGATCACCGCCGACATCGGCAAGTTCCTGCCCGGCGCCGCATCGGACGCCCTCGTGGGAGAGAGTTTCTTCACCCTGGCCAGCCCAGGCGGAGCGCTTCTGACCAGCTGGCAGGGCGGCCTGGTGCTGCTGGCCTACGGGCTGCTCGCCACGGTCGGTGGCTACTTCATCAGCTGGAAACGCGACGTCACCTAGGCAAGTTCCGGGCAGAAAGGCCCGGTATCCGCCCGGATCCGGCACTGATCCCGGGTCTAGGGTGAAGGCATGGCTGCTACCGAGTTCCGCGCGATCATCGTCACCCGTACCGAGGATGAGTCGGGCAAACGCACTCAATCCTCGGCCCTGACCACGGTCGGGAACGACACCCTGATGGACGGTGATGTCACCGTCGGGGTGGAATTCTCCAGTATCAACTACAAGGACGGCCTGGCCCTGCTGGGCCGGCCCGGCGTGGCCAGGGTTTGGCCGTTGATCGCGGGCATCGACCTGGTCGGCACCGTCGAGTCGAGCTCCGACCCCCGCTGGGCCGTCGGCGACAGAGTCATTCTGAACGGCGCGGGCATCGGCGAGAGCCACCACGGCGGCCTCGCGGAGCGCGCTCGCGTCTCCGGTGGCTCCCTGGTTCGGCTGCCGGAAAGGGTGAGCGCCTCGCGTGCCGCCGCCATCGGCACCGCCGGTTTCACGGCCATGCTGGCCGTACTCGCCCTCGAACGTGGCGGGGTGACCCCTGACTCCGGCGATGTGCTCGTCACCGGCGCGGCCGGGGGCGTGGGCTCCATCGCCATCGCCTTGCTCGCGGCGCGCGGCTACCGGGTGGTCGCCTCCACCGGCCGCGGCGGTGAGCTCGGCGACTACCTGCGCGGGCTGGGAGCGGCCGAGATCCTCGACCGGCACACCCTCGACGAGGCCGGCAAGCCCCTGCAGACCCAGCGCTGGGCCGGGGCCATCGATTCCGTCGGCAGCTTCACCCTCGCCAACATCCTCGCCCAGACGCACCAGGGCGGCGTGGTGGCATCCTGCGGCCTGGCCCAGGGCGCCGACTTACCCACCACCGTGATGCCCTTCATCCTGCGAGCCGTCACCCTGGCCGGCATCAACTCGGTCGAGGCCCCGCTGCCGCTTCGCGAGGAGGCCTGGGCGCACCTCGCCACCGACCTCGACCTCGATCTGCTCGACAGCCTGACCTCGGTCATAGGGCTGGAGGACGCGTTCGCCGCCGCCGCTGACATCCTGGCCGGCCGGCTGCACGGCCGCACCGTCGTCAGCGTGCGACGCTGACCCCGCGTATCGCACGGGACGCGCCCTCGCGGGCCGGCGACCCCCGGCTAGGCTGACGGAATGGGCCTCCTCGCATCCGTTTTCGTCGCACTCGCGGCCGTCCTGCACGTCTACATCTTCCTGATGGAGAGCGCCTGGTGGACCCAGCCGAAGATCTGGCAGCGCTTCGGCCTGGCCAGCCAGACCGAGGCGGAGACAACCCGGGTTCTGGCTTACAACCAAGGTTTTTACAACCTCTTTCTGGCGGTCGGCGCCGTCATCGGACTGTTCCTCTACTTCGGCGGGCCTGAGCAGGCCGGGGCGGCACTGATCCTGTTCAGCACGGCGTCGATGTTCATAGCCGCGATAGTTCTGACCACTTCGGGTTCCGGCAAGGTCAGGTCTGCCCTCACCCAGGGTACGCTGCCGCTGATCGGATTCATCCTCTTCCTGTTCGCCTAGAGATCCCGGCCGGCAGGACCCCGCCGAAAGGACCGTTGTGACCCACGTCATCCTCTTCCACCACGCGCAAGGCCTCACCGAAGGGGTGACGGACTTCGCCCAACGCCTGCGCGACGCCGGCCACAACGTCGTCGTGCCCGACCTCTACGACGGCCTCACCTTCGACACCATCGACGCCGGCGTCGCGCACGCCGAGAAGACCGGCTTCGACACCATCATCGAGCGTGGCGAACGGGCCGCGGATGCGATGGGGCCGGATACCGTCTACGCCGGCTTCTCGCTGGGCACCCTGCCCGCCCAGAAGCTCGCCCAGACCCGCAGCGGCGCCCTCGGCGCGGTCCTGTTCCACGGCGGGGTTCCGGCCGCGATGTTCGGGTCGGACTGGCCCGCGACGGTGGCGCTGCAACTGCACGTGACCGCGGAGGACGAGTGGATCGAGTTGCTCGAGGTGGAGCAACTGGCCGAGGACGCCGGGGCTGCCGAGCTGTTCATCTACCCGGGCTCGGCTCACCTGGTCGCAGACCCCAGCCTCAGCGAGTACGACGAGGAGATCGCCGAACTCATCCTGGCGCGCACGATCGCGTTCCTCGACCGCCTCGCCTGAGTCCGCGAGAGCGGCCGTGTGGCTGCCTCGGTGCGCTGAGCAACCACAAACTCGTTTTCGCGGGACGAGGCTCGCACGAGGAGCGCAACTTGGCTTGCCGATCTGGCACGATATGAGGATGACCTCAAACACGCCATCCGTCTTGCAGACCGTGGGCGCCCGGCTCCGCGCGCTGCGCCTGCAGAGCGGGCGCACTCAGGCGCAACTCTCCGCGGCCACCGGGATCTCCGAGAGCACCCTCTCGCGGCTTGAGTCCGGACAGCGCAAACCAGCCCTGGAGCTGCTGCTGGCCCTCTCCGCCGCCCACGACGTGACGCTCGACGAGCTGGTGCGCTCACCGGCCGAGGACGACCCGCGCCTGGACCAGCGACCGTTCACCCGCCACGGCCGCACCTTCGTGCCGCTCAGCCGCACCGCCGCCGGGCTGCAGGCCTTCAAAGTGATCATCCCCGGCCGCACCAGCGACGAGCCGTTGGAGCAGCGCACCCACGAGGGCTTCGACTGGTTCTACGTGCTCAGCGGGCGGCTCCGGCTGGCGCTCGGTGAGCACGTGATGCTCCTCGGGGTGGGTGAGGTCGCCGAATTCGACACCCGCGTGCCGCACGCCTTCGACAGCGCGGGGCCGGAGCCCACGGAGATCATCAGCCTGTTCGGCCAGACCGGCGAACGCATCCACGTGCGGGCCAGCACCGTTCGCTGACCCGGCAGGGGTGATCTAGGCGGATGCCTCGGGCCGGTCGGCAGACTCCGCGAGAAGCTCCGCGGTCGGGTCGGCGACCGGCTCGGTGGTGGGGTCGACGGCCGGGGCCACCTTGGCGCGGGATGCCCGCTTGGCCGGCTTGACCGGCGCAGAGAGGTCGACCGGCGCTGCGGGGTCGGCCGAACCGGCGACGTCAGCGGACTCGGCCGAACCGGCGGTTTCAGCGAATTCGGCGGCCGCGACGGCCTGGGCCGGACTGACCCGCTTGGCGGGCTTGGCAGGCTCGGAGGGCTTGGCGGGCTTGGCACGAGAAGTCGGCTCCGCAGTGTCGGTCTCCTCGACCGGCTTGACGAGCTTGGGGGTACGCGTGCGTCTGGCCGGCTTTACGGGTGCGGTCGGTGCGGTCGGTGCGGTCGGCTCGGCCGACCCGGCCGACTCGGCCGGCGTCGTGGTCTCGGTCGACTCGGCCGACGGCGCGACGGACTCGTCCAGTTCCGGCACGTCCTGGGCGTCGGTGGCTTCGAGCTTGAGCGATGCGATGAGGTCTGGCGCGTGGTTGGTCGACAGGATCACCCTGGCGAAATCGTCGCCGGTCAGGTCGATCACGACGGCCTGGCGGCGGCGCTTGATGGCCAGGAAGTCCTTGCCGCCGTGGAACTTCCACACGCCGACGGCCACGACCAGTGGCACGAGTGCGCCGGGGGCACGGATGCCGCGCACCCAGATCCACGGATCATCCGTGATCGTCACCGACCGGATGTTGTCCCGCTGGATCACCACGTTCTCTCGGCGGAAGGCCAGCGTTTTCTCCGCGGGCGTCAGGTGAATCTCCAGCCGGTCGGGATGTACGCGCAAAGAAGCCATTGCCCCAGTCTGCCCGGTCCGACTGGAAAACCCCCTGTCGCTAACTCACAAAGCCGTAACGCCGCCGCGGTGGAACCTGCCCAGAAACCCGGCTAACTGGTGCCCGTGCGGACAAATGCACCCGGTGCGCCGGGTGCAGTTGTCCGCTTCGGGAACAGTTAGCGGAAGGCCTGGCCGTCGACCGGGCTAGACCGCGGGGCGGGCCTCGGCGGCGGCCTTGGCCGCTGCGGGCAGCGCCTCGAGGATCTTGCCGATCGAGTCGCCGTCGTGCGCCGCGGAGACGAACCAGGCCTCGAACACCGACGGCGGCAGCGAGATGCCGCTCTCCAGCATCGAGTGGAAGAACGGCCCGTACCGGTAGGTCTCCTGGAGCTTGACCTCCGCGTAGCTTCGCGGCGGGGCGACGGCCGCTTCCTGGCCGAAGACGAAGCTGAACAGGTTGCCGGCGTGCTGCACGCTGTGCGCCACACCCTCCGCGAAGAGCGCGCTCGAGACGGCGTCGGCGAGCAGCTCGGCGGTCTCGTCGAGCCGCGCGTACACGGTGTGGTCGGCCGCCGTCAGGGTGGCGATACCAGCGGCCACGGCCACCGGGTTGCCGGAGAGCGTTCCGGCCTGGTAGACCGGGCCGGCCGGGGCCAGGAAGTCCATCACGTCGGCACGGCCGCCGAGGGCGGCGACCGGGAGCCCGCCGCCGATGACCTTGCCGTAGGTGAACAGGTCGGGTGTGTAGCTCTCGCCGTCCGCCGCCTGCAGCGCCCAGAAGCCGCCGGAGTGCACCCGGAAGCCGGTGAGCACCTCGTCGACGATGAGCAGCGCGCCGTACTCGTGCGCGAGGTCGCACAGGGCCGCGTTGAAGCCGGCATCCGGGGCGACGACGCCCATGTTCGCGGCGGCGGCCTCGGTGATCACGGCGGCGATCTGGCCGGGGTAGGCCTCGAACGCGGCACGCACGGCGCCCAGGTCGTTGTACGGCAGCACCAGGGTCTGCGCGGCGGTGGCCGCGGTGACGCCGGCCGAACCGGGCAGGGCCAGGGTGGCCAGGCCGGAGCCGGCCTCGGCCAGCAGACCGTCGGAGTGGCCGTGGTAGTGGCCGGCGAACTTGATCAGCAGGTCGCGCTGGGTGAAGCCGCGGGCCAGGCGGATGGCCGTCATGGTGGCCTCGGTGCCGGTGGAGACCAGGCGGAGCTTCTCGATCGCGCCCACCCGGCTCTTGATCAGCTCGGCCAGCACGGTCTCGCCGGGGGTGGAGGCACCGAACGACAGGCCCAGGGCGGCGGCCTCCTGCACGGCGGCGACCACGGCGGGGTGCGCGTGGCCGAGGATCGCCGGGCCCCAGGAGCTGACCAGGTCGACGTACTCGCGGTCGTCCGAGTCGGTGACGTACGCCCCGGCCGCCTTCACCAGGAACAACGGGGTGCCGCCGACGGATCGGAAGGCGCGCACCGGCGAGTTGACGCCGCCGGGGATGGAGAGCTGGGCGCGGGCGAAGAGCTCGTCGTTGTGCGTGGTGCGGGTCATCGGGCATCCGTTTCGGTCAGCCAGGCGGCAAGTTCGACCGCCCAGTAGGTGAGAATGGCGTCGGCGCCGGCCCGGCGGATGCTGAGCACCGACTCCTCGATGGCGCGGCGGCGGTCGATCCAGCCCTGCGCGGCGGCGGCCTCGATCATGGCGTACTCGCCGGAGACCTGGTACGCCCAGACGGGCACCGGGCTCTCGGCGGCGACCTCGGCGAGCACGTCGAGGTAGCTGCCCGCGGGCTTGACCATCACGACGTCGGCGCCCTCGTCGATGTCGATGCGGGCCTCGCGCACGCCCTCACGGCGGTTGGCAGGGTCGAGCTGGTAGGTGCGGCGGTCGCCGACCAGGGTGGACTGCACGGCCTCGCGGAACGGGCCGTAGTAGGCGGAGGCGTACTTGGCCGAGTAGGCCAGCACGGCGGTCTCGGCGTGGCCGGCGTCGTCGAGGGCGGCACGCACCGAGGCGACCTGGCCGTCCATCATGCCGGAGAGGCCGAGCAACGCCGAGCCGGCCTCGGCCTGGGCCAGCGCCATCTCGTTGTAACGCAGCAGGGTGGCGTCGTTGTCGACGTGGCCGTCGGCGGCGAGCACGCCGCAGTGGCCGTGGTCGGTGAATTCGTCCAGGCACAGGTCGGTCTGCACCACGAGGGCGTCGCCCACCTCGGCGACGAGCGCGCGGGTGGCGGCGTTCAGGATGCCGTCGGGATCGGTGGCTCCCGTTCCGGTGGCGTCGCGCACCGCGGGCACGCCGAAGAGCATCACGCCGCCGATGCCGGCCGCAGCCGCTTCGGCCGCGGCGCGGCGGGCCCCGTCGATGCTGTGCTGCACAACGCCGGGCATCGAGGAAATCGGGGTGGAGTCGTTGCCCTCACGCACGAACATCGGCAGGACGAGCTCGGCGGGGTGGACACGGGTTTCGCTGGCCAGGCGGCGGAGTGCGGGGGTGCTGCGCAGTCGTCGCGGGCGGATGACGGGGGTTATCACCCGACCAGCCTAGGCCTCCCGCCTGAGTGCGGGCACGGCAGGCCGAACCCGCCCGGCCGCCCCGCCCCGCCCCGCTGAGGGGAGCACTACTCCTGCAGAATTCAGGCGGCGGGTTAGACTTCCGCGGAATTCCGGTATCCGCTGCCCAGCGACCCGGAAATTGCAGGAGTTATGCGCAACGACCGGGCCGTGGGGTGAGGGGGTGGGTTAGAGGTCGCGGGGGGCCAGACGCACGAGGGACTCGATGAGGGACTCGGCGCTGCGCTCGTCGGCGACGACGTCGACGCGCAGGCCGATGGCCGCCGCATCCTTCGCCGTGCGCGGGCCGATGCAGGCCACCAGGGTGGTCTCGGGAATGGGACCGAGCTGGTCCTGCACCTGCTGGGCGACGCTGCCGCTGGTGACCAGCACCGCGTGCACCCGGCCGGCCTTGACGTCGGCCAAGACCCGGTCCGAGACCGGGACGCCCACGGTGCGGTAGGCCACGACCGACTCGACGTTGTGGCCGATCCGGCGCAGGCCCTCGGTGAGCAGCGGCTTGGCGATCTCGGAGCGCAAGGTGAGCACGCGCAGAGGGATGACGCCGTGGGTGGCGGCCTCCCAGTCGGCGAGCAGGCCCTTGGCGGAGTTGTCCTCTGACGGGACGATGTCGACATGGTAGCCGGCGGCCACGAGGGCGGCCGCGGTGGTCTCACCGACGGCGGCGATGCGGGTGCCCGGTGCCACGACGGCGCGGTGCGAGGAGAGCACGTCGACGGTGGTGGCGCTGGTGACGGTCATCCAGTCGAATTCGCCGGCGGCGAGCTTGGTCAGCGCCGTGTCGAGGGCGGCGGCGTCGTCGGTGGGGGCGAAGTTGATCATCGGTGCGACGACCGGCAGGGCGCCGCGGCTGCGCAGGTTGGCGGCGACCTGGTCGCCCCAGGGCCCGCCGCGGGGAACGAGGACGCGCCAGCCGGCCAGCGGTTTGTCGGGGTTGTGCCGCACGGCGCTCACGAGGTCACCGACAGGGGGGCGAACTCGGCGGCGCCGCCGGCCAGGAGATCGCGGGCGGCGCGTTCGGCGACGTCGAGGGCGGCATCCTGCAGGTCGGCGGTGGAGTGCGATTCGGGAGTCGCGGCGTGGGAGGCCGTGATCCGGCGGGTGCCGTCCGGGCTGTACACGGTGGCGGTGAGAAAGAGCAGGCCGTCGTCGATCACGGCGGTCGCACCGATCGGCGCGGCGCAGCCGGCCTCGAGCCGGGCGAGAACGTGGCGCTCGGCCGTGACGGTGGCCTGGGTGGTGGCGTGGTTGAGCACGGCGAGGGCCTTGGTCAGCAGGCGGTCGGGCTTGCCCTGGCGCACCTCGATGGCCAGGGCGCCCTGGCCGGGCGCGGTGGGCCAGTCGGAGAGCTCGAGGTAGTCGGTGGCCATGTTCTCGAGCAGGCCCAGCCGGCCCAGGCCCGCGGCGGCGAGCACGACGGCGTGCAGTGTCTCGTCGGTGACCAGGGCGAGGCGGGTACCCACGTTGCCGCGTATGTCGACGACCTCAAGGTCCGGTCGCATTTCCCGCAGCTGCGCGGCGCGGCGCGGCGACCCGGTGCCGACCTTGGCGCCCTCCGGAAGCGTGGCGAGGGTGAAGCCGTCACGGGCGCAGAGCACGTCCCTGGCGTCGGCGCGTTTGGGCGTCGCCCCGATGACCAGGCCCGCGTACGGGTCGGTGGGGAGGTCCTTGAACGAGTGCACGACAACGTCGCATTCGTCGTTCAGCAGCGCCTCACGCAGGGCGCTGGCGAAGACGCCGGTTCCGCCGAGGCTGGAGAGCGACTCGCGGGACACGTCGCCGTGGGTGGTGATCGGGATGATCTCCACGTCCCCGCCGACGGCCGCCTGGATACGATTCGCGACCGCCGAGGTCTGGGCCATGGCCAGGGCGCTGCCCCGGGTGCCGACGCGGATCACGCTCACGGCGCCATTCCAGCGACCGCCGGCTTGAAGCCGAGGCGCACGTTCTCGCAGCAGCCCGGGCGACAGACGTCATACCAGGGGCCGAGGTCGGTCAGGGCGGGGCGGTCCTCGGCTGGCACGTCGTTCAGACGTTCCTCGACGAGGTCGATCAGACCGCTCACGTAGACCGGGTCGGCGCCGGGGGTGGGCACCCGCACCGAGAAGAGGCCGTGCTCCTTGGCCGTTTCGGTGGCCTCGTTGTCGAGGTCCCACATGACCTCCATGTGGTCGCTGACGAAGCCGAGCGGCACGATGACGACGGCGCGGATGCCGCGCGCCGGCAGCAGCGCGATGGCGTCGTTGATGTCGGGCTCGAGCCACGGCATGCTTGGCGGGCCGCTGCGGGACTGGTAGACCAGCTGCCACGGGGACTCGAGGCCCTGCATGACCACGTCGGCCACGGCCATGTGCTGGGCTGCGTAGGCGCCGTCAGGGCCGAAGCCGCGCTCCGCTGGGCCGCTCTTGGCGGCATCCGTGGACGGGATCGAGTGGGTCGAGAACAGCACCTCGACCTCGCTGGCGAGGTTGATGCCGGGGATCTGGGCCTCGATATCGGCCAAGCCCTGGCGCACGCCGGTGATGAACGGGGTGACGAAGCCGGGGTGGTCGAAGAACTGGCGGATCTTGTCGATCTGCACCGTGCCGGTGAGCCCGGTGGTGTCCAGCGCCTGGGCGAAGTCCTCCCGGTACTGGCGGCAGCCGGAGTACGAGCTGTACGCGCTGGTGGCGATGGCCAGCAGGCGGTCCTGGCCGTTGGCGTGCGCCTCGGCGATGGTGTCGGGCAGGTAGGGCGCCCAGTTGCGGTTGCCCCAGATCACCGGCAGGTTGATGCCGCGGCGGTCCAGCTCGGCCTGCAGGGCGGCCCGCAGCACGCGGTTCTGCTGATTGATCGGACTGATGCCGCCGAAGTGACGGTAGTGCACCGCGACCTCTTCAAGGCGCTCTTCTGGGATGCCGCGGCCGCGCGTGACGTTGCGCAGGAACGGGATCACGTCGTCCTGGCCCTCTGGTCCGCCGAAGCCGGCGAGCAGGATGGCGTCATAGCTTGTCATTACTGCAGCACCTCCACGAGCTCGGCGGTGCTGATGCGACGGCCGGTGTAGAACGGCACCTCTTCACGCACGTGCATGCGGGCGTCGGTGGCGCGGAGCTCGCGCATCAGGTCGACCAGCTCGGTGAGCTCGTCGGATTCGATCGGCAGCAGCCACTCGTAATCGCCCAGGGCGAACGACGAGACGGTGTTGGCGATGGCCCCGCGGAATGCGGCACCCTTGCGGCCGTGGTCGGCGAGCATCCGGCTGCGCTCGGACTCCGGCAGCAGGTACCACTCGTAGCTGCGCACGAACGGGTAGACGGTGAGCCAGCCCTTGGGCTCGACGCCGCGGAGGAAACCGGGCACGTGGCTCTTGTTGAACTCGGCGTCGCGGTGCACGCCCATGGCGTTCCAGGTCGGCAGCAGGCTCTTGAGCAGACGGCTGCGGCGCAGCTCCCGGTTGGCCCACTGCAGGGTCTGGGCCTCGTCGGCGTGGGTCCAGAGCATCACGTCGGCGTCGGCGCGGAGGCCGGAGACGTCGTAGATCCCGCGCAAGGTCACGCCCTCGGCTTCGACGAGGGCGATGATGTCGTCCAGCTCGTCGACGAAGCGCGGCACGTCACGGCCGTCGAGGTCGTCGGGGTTGGACGGGTCCTTGCGCAGCACCGTGAACAGGGTGAATCCGGAGGGGGAAGCCTCGGTGGGTTCAGCCTCGGACGAGGTGTGTGATTCGGGGGTGGGCACGGTCTTGTCTACTGCCTCTCCGGCAGCCGGGTGAGTCATGTGTACTAGTCTCTACCGCTTTGCCCGGAGAGCCAAAAGTAGCCCAGCCCACCCGGCCGTTCAGCGGCGGTCGAGGACCGTCTTGACGCCCCACCAGACGACTGTTCCCACCGTGGCGGCAGCACCGAGGGCGATGCCGGCCAGGGCGATGGGGTTGTCCTCGCCGAGCCTATGCAGGCCCAGGGTGAAGCGTCGGGTGTTGATCTTGATCTGTTTGGGCACGTTGAGCTTGTACTCGATGGCGTCCAGGGTGCCGGCGAGCGCGGCACGCGCCCGGTCGGCTTCGGCGCGCAGTTCGGCCGTACTCCGGTGGTCCGGGGTGGTGTCCGGGGTGGTATCCGGGGTCTTGTCAGTGCTCATATTCGCCAACTCCCTTGAATGCGTTGACGTCCTTCTGGATGCTCGCGGTCACGCCCTCCGGATCGTGGCTGGTGCCCTTCTTGACCCGGTTGAGCCCGATCAGGGCCAGGATCACCGCGATGAGGAGTAGCGCGACGGCCACGATCAGTGCCGCCAGCCAGAGCGGCAGCACCAGGTCGAGCGCGATGACGGCCAACGCGATGAAGACGATGATCGCGAAGAATGCGAACACCGCCGCGCCGATGAAGAGGCCCAGGCCGATGCCGACATTCTTCGCCTTGCCGGAGATGTCGGCCTTGAAGGCGTCAATCTCGGCCTTGACCAGATCAGTGATCTGGCCAGGAAGCTCACTGAGGAGCGTGAACAGTGACTGCTTGCTTTTGGGGTTGTACCCGCTGTTGCTCACTGGCATCCTTCCTTGGACTGTCGTCGTGAGGTTACTGCGCGGCCGTGGTGTCGTCTGCGGCCTGGGCGGACTCGGCCGCGGAGGTGGCAGAGGCCGCGGCGGCCGTGGCGGACTTCGTGGCAGAGGCGGCGGCCTTGGTGGCCGCGGTGGCCTCGCCGGGCGTGGTGCCACGCTTGATGCCAGACGGGGATGCCGCGGCATCCTTGGTCTTGTCGGACTTGTTCGCGACGGCCGAGGCGACCTTCTTGCCCGCTTCGTACAGGGCGCCGGGCACGTCGCCGACGCGCTCCAGGGCGAAGTCCTTGACCTCGTTCACGCGCCGCTGCACCGGAGGACGGTTCCACAGGTCTGAGGCGGCCGACGCGATCTGGTCGTAGCGCTTACGTCCGGCGCGTGCACCCAGCACGTAGCCGACGAGGCCACCCGTGATGAACAGAAGCTTTCCCCGCATTGTGACTCCATTCCGTTACGTTCATGTAGTGCCAAGCGTAACCCCCCGGCCCGGGGAGGCACGTGTGTGCAACGCCTGAATCAGTCCTGATCAGAGGTCTAGCACTGCCCGTCTGCCGCGGATACCCGCGGCGAGCGCATCGGGGATCACCGAGGCCAGGCCGGTGCCGGAGAGCCAGCCGCCGGTGACGTCGAGGCCGGCTGTGGCCTCGACCCTCTCCCGCACCCGGCGGATGCGCTCGGGCGCGCCGATCGTCGCGGGCGAGAGGCCGTCGCTCCACAGGGTGCGGGCGAATCCCACAACCGGGGCTCCGGCGAGGTCGACACCGAGGATCGCCGCGGCGTCGTGCACGGCGAGTTGCTGCAGCTCGGCGTCGCTGAGGCTCAGTGTGGGCACCGGGGCGCCGGCGCGGCCGAAGGAGAGTCGCAGGATGTGCCGGCCGGGCGGGGTGAGGGCATCCACCCAGGCCCACTTGGCGGTGACGTGGGTGATCGCCTTGGCGGTGACCCCCGGGGTGCCCTCGGCCACGAGCACTCCGTTGCCGCGCGGGTGCGCGTCCAGCGCCGGCGCGTCGAGCACCAAGGTGGCCAGTTCGACGGCGGCCGGTGCGGGCCAGTCCAGGGCCGCGAGGGCGGCGAAGTCGGTGCCGAGCGGGGCCAACAGGCCCAGGGCGGCGGCGGCGGGAACGGCGAGGATCACGTGCCGGGCCTCGAGCGTGCGCGGCTCGGCCGGCGTGGCGGGTGCGTCGGGTGCGTCGGCGGAGGCGGCGTTCGCGGCGGCCGTGTCACCGGCTGCGGCGTCGGCTGCGGCGTCGGCATCCGTCGTCGGGGCGAACTCGACGACCCAGCTGCGGCTGGTCGTCTGGCTGCCGTCCGCGCCGGTCTTGGGCACGTCGACCGGCGTGAAGCCGGTCACGGCGGCGTGCGTGCGGATCTGGACGTCGTAGCGCCCGAGGTCGGCGACCAGGGCGTCGACCAGGCGGTGCATGCCGCCGTCCAACCCGCGCACGGCGGAACCGGCCGGCGCGGCGGTGCGCATTGCGGTGACCGCGCCGGAGAGGGACCCGGCCGAGGTGAGGGCGCGGTTGAGGCCGGGGGCCACGACGTCCACCTCGAGATCGGCGGCCGCGGTGGCATAGACCCCGCCGGCGACCGGGTTGACCAGGCGATCGAGCACCTTCTGGCCCATCCGCTTGCTCACGAGCGCGCCCAGGCTGTGCTCCCGGCCGATCTTGAGCACCGGAATCAGCCGGTCGGCATAGGCGCGAAGCGCCCCGGACCAGCCGATCGCCAGACGCACATCCTCGGCCAGCGGCGACCCGGGGATGCCGAGCACGCCGGCCTTGGGCAGCGGCACCGACACGGGGGCGCCGCCGGGGCGGTGCCCGGGCAGGTGCAGCCAGGCGCCGGCCGGGTTCGGCTCGACGATCTGATCGGTGAGGCCGAGGTCGGCGATGAATGCCGCCACGGTGTTGCCGCGCACGGCGAAGCTCTCCGCTCCGGCGTCCAGCTGCAGGCCGGCGACCTCGTGGCCGACCACGGCCCCGCCGAGCGTGCCGGCTGCCTCCAGCACAACAACGCTGAGCCCGAGGTGGGCGCACTCGCGGGCGGCCACCAGACCGGCGACACCTCCGCCGATGACCAAGACGTCCTTCATGACCTTGCTTTCCGCCGGCGTCTGCGGCCGGCACGGGCTCTGGTGAGCTGGGCTCTGGTGAGCGGCTCCCGGAAGCGGTGCGCTACGAGGCGGGGCGCTCCGCGGGGGAGGGAGTTGACGTGGTTTCGTGCACGAACTGCACCAGCCGGGTGAGCACGTCGGGGTTCGTCTCCGGCGGCACGCCGTGGCCGAGGTTGAGCACGTGGGACGGCGCCGTGCGGCCGCGCTCGAGCACGTCGAGGACGTGCGCCTCGAGCACCGGCCAGGGCGCGTTCAGCAGGGCCGGGTCGATGTTGCCCTGCACGGGCACGACGCCGCCGAGGCGCCGGCTGGCCTCATCCAGGGGCACCCGGTAGTCCACGCCGACGACGTCGGCGCCGATACCGTGCATGGCCTTGAGCAGCTCGCCGGTGCCGACACCGAAGTGCACGACCGGAACATTGCGGCGGATCGACTCCGGGTCCGCGGCCAGGTCACCGGCGGACTCCACGTAAGTGAGGTCGCGGACATGCCCGATCGCGGCGGTGGACGCCGGGGCGACGAAGCGGCTGTAGTCGTCGAGCGAGAGG
Source organism: Cryobacterium sp. SO1 (assembly GCF_004210215.2). Taxonomy (NCBI): domain Bacteria; kingdom Bacillati; phylum Actinomycetota; class Actinomycetes; order Micrococcales; family Microbacteriaceae; genus Cryobacterium; species Cryobacterium sp. SO1. The sequence goes on along the minus strand of NZ_CP067394.1, from coordinate 109,856 downwards.
GCGCCGGCCCAGGAGTCGAACAGCTGCGCGGCGCTGGCACCGGCGAGCACCTGGGCGCGGAGGAACCGGCCGGTCACCTCGGCGGTCCAGGCCATCAGCTTGGTCCAGGCCTCCGGGTCCGAGTGCATCAGGGTGCGGGCGTGGATGTGGTCCTTGGACGGCCCGCCCTCGACGATGTACGCGGCCAGGGTGAACGGCGCCCCGGCGAAGCCGATCAGCGGGGTGGAGCCCAGCGCGGCGACGGTGAGGGCGACGGCCTCGCTGATGGGGGCCAAAGCGGTGTCGAGCACGGCAGGGTCCAGGGCGATGAGGCGGTCGACATCCGCGGCGGTGCGCACGGCCTCGGCGAGCACCGGGCCCTTGCCGGCGACGATCTCCACGTCGACGCCCACGAGCTTGAGCGGCACGACGATGTCGCTGAACAGGATGCCCGCGTCGACGCCGTGCCGGCGGATCGGCTGCAGGGTGATCTCGCTGGCCATCGCGGGGTCCAGGCAGGCGTCGAGCATCCGGGTGCCCACCCGCAGTTCGCGGTACTCGGGAAGGGAGCGGCCGGCCTGGCGCATGAACCACACCGGGGTCACGGCAGGGCGGGTGCCCTGGTAGGCCCGCACCAGGCGGGAGTCCGAGGTGAGGCCGGAAGAAAGTGGGTGCGTCGTGTCGAGGTTCATCACCCTCGATTGTCCTCTACATAAGCTGGGGGAACGATTCGAGGTGTTGTTCGACACAACGTAGAATCAAGCGGTGTTGATTTGTCTGTCCGCGAACCACAAGAACTCCAGCTTCGACGTGCTCGAAAAGCTGTCTGTTGGCGCGGATGCAGCGGCGGGCGGGATGCTCACGGGTCACGATGCCCTCAACGGGGCCGTGGTCGTGGCCACCTGCAACCGATTCGAGGCCTACCTCGACCTCGACGAACCGTTCGGGGTCTCCCCGCTTCCGGCGGTCTATGCCGCGATCGACGCCGTGAGCGCGAGCACCGGCGTCAGCGCCGACCTGCTCCGCGACACGCTCGACGTAGTGCACGGCAACGGCGTGGCCGAGCACCTCTTCGCCGTGACCAGCGGACTCGAGTCCGTCGTGGTCGGCGAGGGCGAAATCGCCGGGCAGGTTCGGCGCTCCCTCGAGGAGGCCCGCGCCGCCGGAACCACCAGTCCCGAACTCGAGCGGCTGTTCCAGCGTGCCTCCCAGACCTCCCGCGGCGTGAAGAACCGCACCGGCATCGGCGCCGCCGGCCGCTCGCTCGTGCGTCTCGCGCTCGAACTGGCCGAGAGCCGGGTCACCGACTGGGCGCACACCCGGGTGCTGCTGGTCGGCACCGGCCGGTACGCCGGCGCGTCGCTGGCGGCCCTCCGCGACCTCGGCGTCACCGACGTGCGGGTCTACTCACCGTCCGGCCGCGCCGTGAAGTTCGCCACCGCACACGACATCGGGGCCGTGCTGACGGATGCCGCCGAACTGGCCCACGAAACCGCCCTGGCCGACCTGATCCTCACCTGCACCACCGCGGAGCACCACGTCATCGACGCGGGCATCCTCACCGCCGGCCGCGCCCTCGTGGCCGCGAAGCACGCCACGGAGGTCCCCGCCCTGGTGGCCGGGCCGGATGGCGTGCGTACCTGCCCCGTCGGCACTGAGCCGGACGACGCCCGCCAACTGGTGATCGACCTCGGCCTGCCCCGCAACGTGGACCCAGACGTCAGCGACGTGCCCGGAGTCGAGCTGCTCGACCTCGAGACAATCCGCATCCACGCGCCCCTCGAACAGCTCAATGCGACCAGCGAGGCTCGCAAGCTGGTGGGCCGGGCCGCCAAGAAGTTCTCCGCCGTGGCCGAGGAGCAGAGCCTGGCACCGGCCGTCGTGGCGCTGCGCTGCCATGTCTTCGACATCCTCGACGGTGAGATCGCGCGGGCCAGGAAGCGCGGCGACACCAGCGAGGCGACCGAGTCCGCCCTGCGGCACCTCGCCGGCGTGCTGCTGCACACCCCCATGGTCCGCTCGCGCGAGCTCGCCAGGGCCGGCGACCAGGATGCGTTCCTCGGCGGGCTCGACGCTCTGTTCGGCATCGATGTCACCCTGCCGGAGTCGACGGAGGCACCGTCCGAACTGCCCGCGGTGGTCGGCATCTCCGACGCCGCGTCCTGATGTGGTCGGTTCATCGGCCCGGCCCGGTGGTGAGCCGGGCGTGGTTCTGAGCGGAGCGTGGTTCTGACGTGAAAGCCGTCTGGTTCGATCAGTTCGGGGAGCTGCCCGTCGTGCGCGAGGTGGCCGATCCGGAGCCCAGCGCCGCCGGTGTCGTGGTGCGGGTCGAGGCCACCGGACTCTGCCGCAGCGACTGGCACGGCTGGCTGGGCCACGACGCCGGCATCGCCCTGCCTCACGTTCCCGGCCACGAGCTCGTCGGCGTGATCGACGCCGTCGGCCCGCTCGTGCGAAGGTTCACGGTGGGCCAGCGGGTCACCGTGCCGTTCGTCTGTGCCTGCGGCGACTGCCCGGAGTGCGCCGGCGGCAACGCGCAGGTCTGTCGCTACCAGACGCAGCCCGGGTTCACCCACTGGGGGTCGTACGCCGAACGGGTCGCCCTGCACCACGCCGATGTGAACCTGATCGCGGTACCGGATTCCCTCGACGCCGGCGCCGCCGCCCTGCTCGGCTGCCGGTTCGCCACGTCGTACCGCGGCCTCGTGCACCAGGCGAAACTGGTGGCCGGCGAAACCCTCGTGGTGATCGGCTGTGGCGGGGTGGGCTTGTCGGCCGTGATGATCGGCACAGCCCTGGGCGCCCGGGTGATCGCCGTGGACATCAGCGTGGACGCCCTGGCCGCCGCGGCCCGTGCCGGCGCCGCCTACACGGTCAACTCCACCGGCATGACCGACGCCGCGGTGGTGGAGCGGGTGCGCCTGCTCGCCGATGGCGGCGCCCAGGTGTCGGTGGAGGCGCTCGGCCGGGAGAACACCGTGGGCATCGCCATCCGCTCGCTGGCCACCCACGGGCGGCACGTGCAGATCGGCCTGCTCGCCGAGGACCCCCGCCTGCCACTCGGCCTGGTGATCGGCCGCGAGCTCGCCGTGCTCGGCAGCCACGGCATGCCCGCCGGCGACTACCCCGAGCTGATGGCCCTCGTGGCCAGCGGCAAACTGCGCCCGCAAAACCTGATCAGCCACCGCATCCCGTTGGCGGATGCGCCGGCGGCCTTGGCCGCGATGTCGGCGCCGCTGCCCGCGGCCGGTGTCACCGTGATCGACCTGACCCTGCCGTAACGCCGCGGCGGCGCGGCCGTGCGGAGGGCGGCACAGGCCTACGCGGGGGCGGCGGCGTGGGCGGCATCCGCAGCTATGCGGGCACAGCGCCGCTACGCGGGTGGCGCGCCACCCGCAGAACGGCGCCTACCCCGCAGAGCACGTCGCGCGGAGCATCCGCTGCCGCGCGGGGGCACGCTACGAACACAGGGACAACCGGAGACCCGAGAGCGCGGCATCCGCAGCCATGCGGGCACAGCGCCGCTACGCGGGTGGCGCGCCACCCGCAGAACGGCGCCTACCCCGCATCACGCGATATGCGGGTCGGGCGCCGTTATGGGACCGGGCGCCGTTATGGGACCGGGCGCGCCGACCGGGGGCGACCGAATGCCGGGCGCGACCGGACGCGCGGCGGTTAGGCTCCGCGCAGTCGCACGGCCAGGTACGCGTCCAGCTCGGCCAGGGGCACCCGCTCCTGCGCCATGGTGTCGCGGTCACGCACTGTCACGGCCTGGTCCTCGAGCGAGTCGAAGTCCACCGTGATGCAGTACGGGGTGCCGATCTCGTCCTGGCGGCGATAGCGGCGGCCGATGGCGCCGGCGTCGTCGAAGTCCACGTTCCACGACTCGCGCAGGCGCGCGGCCAGGGAGCGGGCCATCGGCGAGAGGGCCTCATTGCGCGAAAGGGGCAGCACGGCCGCCTTGATCGGGGCCAGGCGCGGGTCGAGCTTGAGCACGGTGCGCTTGTCGACGCCGCCCTTCGCGTTGGGCACTTCCTCCTCGTGGTAGGCATCCACCAGAAACGCCATGAGCGAGCGGGTGAGGCCGGCCGCGGGCTCGATCACGTACGGGACCCAGCGCTCGTTCTTGGTCTGGTCGAAGTACGAGAGGTCCTTGCCGGATGCCTCGGAGTGCGTCTTGAGGTCGAAGTCGGTGCGGTTGGCCACACCCTCCAGCTCGCCGAACTCGCTGCCGGAGAAGCCGAAGCGGTACTCGATGTCGACGGTGCGCTTGGAGTAGTGCGAGAGCTTCTCCTGGGCGTGTTCGAATAGCCGCAGGTTCTCCGGGTTGATGCCGAGGCCGGTGTACCAGCCCATCCGCTGGTCGATCCAGTACTGGTGCCACTCCTCGTCAGTGCCGGGCTCGACGAAGAATTCCATCTCCATCTGCTCGAACTCGCGGGTGCGGAAGATGAAGTTTCCGGGGGTGATCTCGTTGCGGAAGCTCTTACCGATCTGGCCGATGCCGAACGGGGGCTTCATGCGCGCGGCCTGCAGCACATTGGCGAAGTTCACGAAAATGCCCTGCGCGGTCTCGGGGCGGAGGTACACCATCCCGGCCTCTTCGTCGACCGGGCCGAGGAAGGTCTTGAGCAGGCCGGAGAACGCGCGCGGCTCGGTCCAGGTGTGCCGGTTGCCGCAGTTGGGGCAGGCGATGCCATCCACACCGCCCTCGGGCGGGCGACCCTTCTTCTCCTCGAACTCCTCCACCAGGTGGTCTTCGCGGAAGCGCTTGTGGCAGCTGGTGCACTCGATCAGCGGATCGGAGAACACCTCGACGTGGCCGGAGGCCTCCCAGACCTTACGCGGCAGGATGACGGAGGAGTCCAGGCCCACGACGTCGTCGCGGCTGGTGACCATGAAGCGCCACCACTGCTTCTTGATGTTCTCCTTCAGCTCCACGCCGAGGGGCCCGTAGTCCCAGGCCGACCGGCTACCGCCGTAGATCTCACCGGCCTGGAACACGAAGCCGCGGTGGCGGGCGAGGGCGATGACGGAATCAAGACGGGAAAGTGCGGCCACGGTGGCTCCAATGGTCCAAAAGGATGGTCAAAATGCCGGGCAGGGGCCCGGGTACGGATTCGTCCATTTTAGCGATGCGGGCATGGCGCCTGCTGACGAGCTTTGCCCACCCCGCAGCACGCCCCTCGCCGCCTGACGGCCTCGCCCTCACCCTGCGCACTCCGGGCTCATCACCGAACAACTGGTGGTGGACTTCGCGACCACCGGGGGTTCCTGCCTCAGCGCACGGTGATCGGGCACCTCAACGTCGAATCGGTGACCAATGTCTTCGGACAGCTGAGCCGCCAGCTGCACCACCGGGGCCAGACCACGGTCACCCCCAAACGACGTCTTCACCAGCGCCTCACACCCCTGAGCGAGGCCGGCGGGGAGGACGTCTGCGCGACACACGCAGGACTAAAGGCCTCTCCTGAGGAGTTCTCGGCTGTTACCGTTAGGGAGTTACCCGGCAATCAGCTGTGAGTTTCTCTGCATCTCAAAGGGGAGAATATGGACGCTACGTCCAAGATTCCGCACGACGCGATCAACGAACCAGACCTCACCCAGGACCCCGCGCTGCCGCCGGTGGCCCTGGACCCGACAATCCACGAGGCCGAAGAAGCCCACTGGACGCCGGTGAAGATCGCGATCTGGGTGGCCATCGCGCTGCTCGGTGGATTGAGCTGGGTGATGCTGGCCGTGGTGCGCGGCGAGACCGTGAACGCCATCTGGTTCGTCTTCGCCGCGATCTGCACCTACCTGATCGGGTACCGGTTCTACTCCAACTACATCCAGAAGCACCTGCTGCGCCCGGATGACCGCCGGGCCACGCCCGCCGAGTACAAGGCCGACGGCAAGGACTACGCCGCCACCGACCGCCGGGTGCTCTTCGGCCACCACTTCGCCGCCATCGCCGGCGCCGGCCCCCTGGTGGGACCGGTACTGGCCGCCCAGATGGGCTACCTGCCCGGCACGATCTGGATCATCGTCGGCGTGGTCTTCGCCGGCGCCGTACAGGACTACCTGGTGCTGTTCTTCTCGATGCGTCGCGGCGGCCGGTCGCTGGGCCAGATGGCCCGCGACGAGCTCGGCCGGGTCGGCGGCACCGCCGCCCTGATCGCCACGCTCACGATCATGGTCATCATCGTGGCCATCCTCGCCCTCGTCGTGACCAACGCCCTCGCCGAAAGCGCCTGGGGCGTCTTCTCGGTCGGCATGACCATCCCGATCGCCCTGTTCATGGGCTGCTACCTGCGCTTCTTCCGTCCGGGCAAGGTCACCGAGATCTCGATCATCGGCTTCGTACTGCTCATCGCCGCGATCGTCGGCGGCGGCGCCATCGCCGGCACCTCGTGGGGAGCTGCGCTGTTCACCGTCGACAAGGTGCCGCTGGCCATCGGCATCATCGTCTACGGCTTCATCGCCGCGATCCTGCCGGTCTGGCTGCTGCTGGCCCCCCGCGACTACCTCTCCACCTTCATGAAGATCGGCACGATCGGCATGCTCGCCGTGGCGATCATCGTCGTGCGGCCCGAGATCACCGTGCCCGCCGTCACCGAGTTCGCCACCAGTGGCGCCGGTCCCGTCGTCAGCGGCACGCTCTTCCCGTTCCTCTTCGTCACCATCGCCTGCGGCGCCCTCTCCGGCTTCCACGCCCTGATCGCCTCGGGCACCACGCCCAAGCTGATCGAGAAGGAACGCCAGAGCCGATTCATCGGCTACGGCGGCATGCTGATGGAGTCGTTCGTGGCGATCATGGCACTCGTGGCCGCGCTGTCGATCGACCAGGGCATCTACTACGCCATGAACGCGTCCCCCGCCCTCACCGGCGGCACCGTGCAGGGCGCGGCCGCGTTCGTGAACGGCCTGGGCCTGACGGGCGTGAGTGTCACCCCGGAGCTGCTCACCCAGACCGCGCTCAACGTGGGCGAGGAGACCATCGTCTCGCGCACCGGCGGCGCGCCGACCCTGTCGGTGGGCCTGGCCAACATCATGCAACAGGTCGCCGGCGGCAGCGGCATGATGGCGTTCTGGTACCACTTTGCGATCATGTTCGAGGCGCTGTTCATCCTCACCGCGGTGGATGCCGGCACCCGCGTGGCCCGGTTCATGCTGCAGGACAGCCTGGGCAACTTCTTCCCGAAGTTCAAGGACACCTCCTGGCGCACCGGCGCCTGGCTCACCACCGGCATCATGGTGGCGGCCTGGGGTGCGGTGCTCGTGATGGGCGTCACCGACCCGCTCGGCGGCATCAACACGCTGTTCCCGCTGTTCGGCATCGCCAACCAGCTGCTCGCCGCGATCGCCCTGGCCGTGTGCATGGCCATCGTGGCCAAGCGCGGCATGTTCAAGTACATCTGGATCGTGGCGGTGCCGCTCGGCTTCGCGGCCGTCGTGACCATCACGGCCTCGATCATGAAGATCTTCTCGACCGTGCCGTCGGTGGGTTACTTCGCACAGAACGCCGCGTTCTCCCAGGCGCTGGCCGACGGCGAGACGAGCTTCGGCACGGCCACCTCGGTCGCGGCGATGGAGGCCGTTGTGCGCAACACCATGGTGCAGGGCATCCTGTCGATCGTCTTCGTCACGCTCGCCGTCATCGTGATCTTCACCGCGCTGCAGGCCACCTGGAATGCATGGAAGACCCACTCGAATGCCACCAACGAGGACCTGGCCGTGCCGTCGCGGATCTTCGCGCCGTCCGGCATCATGGCCACCCCGGCAGAGAAGGCCACCCAGGCACTGTGGGACGCCCGACCGAGCACCGGTAAGCGCAAGACTCGCGAGCACTGATGGCTGTGCACTGATGGGCGTGCGCTGATGGGCGTGGCCACCGCGGTGCGCTCGGCCGCGGCCGGGCTCGCCTGGTACGTCAGGGCGGTCATGGGTGAGGATGCCTACGAGAAGTACCTGGCGCACCACGAGTCGGTGCACGGCACGGATGCCCAGGTGCCCGTGCTGACCGAACGGGAGTTCTGGCGCGACCAGACCGATCGGCAGGACACCAACCCGCAGGGCCGGTGCTGCTGACGCGGCGCCCGCCTTCCCACGATGCGTGATCTACGGCCCGCCCGGGTGTGAACCGGGGGGGCCGTAGCATTGGAGACGATGACTGACTCAACGATCCCCCCGCGTGCGACACCCACCAAGCCCCCGCTGAACAAGGACACCCGGCTCTGCATCTCGCTGGCCGCCCGGCCGAGCAACTTCGGCACCCGGTTCCACAACTACCTCTACGAACAGTTCGGCCTGGACTTCGTCTACAAGGCGTTCACCTCCACTGACCTGGCCGGCGCGATCGCCGGGGTGCGGGCGCTGGGCATCCGGGGCTGCTCGGTGTCGATGCCGTTCAAAGAGGATGTCATCGCCCTCGTCGACGAACTCGACGCCTCGGCCACGGCCATCCAGTCGGTGAACACCATCGTGAACGACGACGGCTACCTGCGTGCGTACAACACCGACTACATCGCCGCGGCCGACCTGCTGAAGAGCAACCGGCTGGACCCGGCCACCCCGTTCCTGCTGCGCGGCTCCGGCGGCATGGCCAAGGCCGTCGCGGCGGCCCTGCGCGACTCCGGCTTCGCCGCCGGCACCATCGTGGCCCGCAACGAGACCCGCGGCCGGGCGCTGGCCGACGAGGTCGGCTACGCCTGGCTGGCCGAACCGGGCGACGCCACCGCGCCGCTGCTGGTGAACGTCACTCCGATCGGCATGGCCGGCGGCGCGCAGTCCACCGAGTCGGCGTTCACGGCCGCAGCCATCGCCGCCGCTGACACCGTCTTCGACGTCGTGGCCCTGCCCGCCGAGACGCCGCTGATCCTCGCGGCCCGCGCGGCCGGCAAGACTGTCATCACCGGAGCCGAAGTGATCGCCCTGCAGGCCGCCGAACAGTTCGAGCGCTACACCGGCGTGCGGCCGACGAACGAGCAGGTGCGGGTCGCGTCGGCCTTCGCCCGCGCGTGAGCGACGCGCCGACACCTGACCTGGGTGGCGTCGCCGGCTCCGTGGCCGGCGCCCGCGGTGACGACGTCGTGTCGGTGCACGCCGGGCACGCCGACATCCTGGTCGCGGCCGTCGCCCTCATCCGCGACCGCCGGGTGCTCATGGTTACCGCCCGTGGCCGCGACGTGTGGTTCATGCCCGGCGGCAAGATCGACTCCGGCGAGAGCGAGGCGGATGCCGCCGCTCGGGAAGCCTGGGAGGAGGTGACGCTCCGCCTGGACCCCGCCGCCCTCGAACCGTTGTTCACGGTGCTGATCCAGGCCCACGGCGAACCCGAGGGCCGGCTGGTGCGGATGGTGGTATTCGCCGCTGAGACCGCCGAAGAGCCGACGGCGAGCGCCGAGGTGAGCGCCCTGCACTGGGCCACCTCCGCGGACGCGCACCGCTGCCCACCCGCCGGCGTCGAAGTCCTCCACCTCCTGCACGCCGCCGGGCGCATCGACTGACTCGCGAACCGGGAGAAAAGCCCCTCAGAAGGCGAGTTTTCGGGGCTTGTCTCACGGCTAGCGGGAGTGCGGGAGTGCGGGAGCGGGCGTACCCTGCCTGCATGACCGACCATGTGCCGCTTCCCTGGGACCACATCCGGCTCTGGGAGATCGGCCAGTTGCAGAATGCCACCGGGAGCGGTCTGGAGCACTGGCTCGCCCGCATCCGGGATCTCGACCCGCCCACCGAGGCGGCACTGCGCGAGTGGCTCGGCACCGAGGGGGTCAGCGGCTATCCACGCGCGCTGCTCGTGCACGAGACGTTCGGCTACCCGGACTCCACGGTGCGAGCCGCCGATGAGCTGATCGACGCGCAGTACGCCGACCGCCCGTCGCTGCGGCCGATCCTGGATGCCGTGCTGTTGTACGCCGGAGACCTGGACGAGGTGAGCATCCAGACCCGCACCACCCATGTGGCGTTGTCAGGGCCGCAGCGCACCTTCGCGGTGGTGCAGCCGAGCACCAGGCACCGGGTCGACCTGGGACTACGGATCGCCATTCCGGCGGCTGCACCCAGCACCCGGTTGCGGCCGACCACAAAGCTCGGGGCGGACTTCCCGGGGCGGATTCCACTCACCGCGGCCAGCCAGGTCGACTCCGAGGTGGCCGCGTGGCTCAAACACGCCTACGACGCGACCCTCTGACCCCGGCCCAGGCCCGCTGCGGCGCAGGTTCGGCCTCGAACTCAACCTCGATGCCGTCGTGGATGAGCTTGCCGATGCTGAGCCTCCTGACGGGACGCGGGGGCGATACGTGCGGCCTGACCCCGTTGTGGTCCGTCAACTTCAGGACGGCACCGTCAGGAGTTCGACTCCCGCCGGTTGAGGAAATCCCGGGTGTCGGCATTGGCCTGCCGAAGGGCAGCGAGGGGAGGCCGGCCGGCCGCCAACGCGCTCACCAAGGCCCCGGTGTGGGCATCGCCGGCCCCGTTGGTTGAGACGACGGACGCGGGCGCCGCGCCCACCAGGACCGGCATGGCACCGGTACCGGCGAGGATGCAGCCCGCCGCGCCGATCCGCACGACCGCGTGAGCGCCCTGGCGACTAGGCGCATCCAGGCCCGGTGCGGCCCTGGCCAGCTGCTCGGCGAGCGCCGACGCCGCGAGGGCGGGGTCGGTGTGCCCGGTGAGCAGGGTCGCCTCCCGGTCGTTGCAGGTGAACCAGTCGGCCCGTGCGAACAGTGCCTCGCGGGCGGCGGGATCCAGTTCGTGACCCAGCGGACCGGGGTCGACGACGAGCGTGGCCCGGTCCGGCAGCCCGGCGAGCACGGCCAGGACGGTGCGCCGGGTCACCGGGTGCACCAGGCCGTAACCGGACACGAGCACCGCGTCGGTCGGCCGCACCGGAACCTGGGCACGCCACGCCGGCTCAAACCGGCCCTCCGCGCCCGGCATCGTCACGAAGGTCCGTTCACCGCTCGCATCCACCAGCACGACGCAGACGCCGGTGTCGAGACCGACAACCGGGGCCAGGACCGTTTCGATGCCGGAGGTGGCGAGCGCGGCCCTGGCCAGGTCGCCGAACGGGCCGGTGCCGGTGGTGCCGGCGTGCAGGGTGCGAAGGCCCCCGCGCCGGGCGGCCGCCATGGCGGTGAAACCGCCGCCGGCCACGAGAGCGCCGCTCGAGCCGAACACGTCGCCGCCCGGCTCCGGCAGGCCGGGAACGACGCAGACGAGGTCGACCAGTACGGTGCCGAAGCTGACCAGCCGGTGGATCGGGCCGGCCGCCGGGTGCACAGGGCCGGCCGTCACTGCGGTCACCGGCCCGGTGGGCGCAGCGCCAGCAGCGCCGCGGTGACCGGCGCCAGGTCCAGGTCGTTCACCCGGCGAACCGTGCCAACCGCCTCAACGGGAAATCCGGAAACCCCGTGCACGGCGCCGCCGATCGCGCCGGCCATCGCGGCGATGGTGTCGCTGTCGCCGCCGAGGGACGCGGCGGCCAGGCAGGCCCGCCACGGGTCATCCGGGTACAGGGCCAGCACGGCGAAGGCCGCCGGCACCGACTCCTGGCTGGCCAGGCTGGTCCCGACGAGTTCGTAGACCAGGTCGAGCGACTCCCCCGGCCGGCGGGCATCCATCAGTCCCACCGCCCAGCGGATACGCGGTGCCACCTGCCCGGCGGCCACCCAGAACCCGCGTGTGGCGCCGAGCCGGGCCGTCTCGATGGCCAGCTCGGTCGCCTCGGCCACGGACGCGCCGTCGATCGCGGCGCTCACGGCGGCTGCCACCGCGGCGGCGCCGGCTATGGCCACTCCGGTGTTGTGGGTGGCGAGCGCGCTCTCCACCACCCGGTCCACCAGGGCCGGCAGGTCGTCAGCTGGCATCATGACGCCCACCGGCGCCACCCGCATCGCGGCACCGTTGGTCACCCCGAACCTGCCGGACTCGGCCGTGGACTCCCCCGCCAGAATGCGGGCCAGGGCGCCGCGGGTGGACGGGCCCAGCAGGTCCAGCGAACCCTTGGCCCGCATCGCCCGCTCCCAGTCCAGCAGCGACCTGGCGTAGTCGGCGGTGTCCAGATGACCCGCCCCTGCCACCAGGGTCCAGGCCAGCAGCAGGGCCTGTTCGGTGTCGTCGGTGACCGACCCTGCGGGCATGCCGGCGGCCAGCGGATGGTCGTCGGCCGCGGGCTCGAACCCGGTGACGCCGCGTCCGTTGAACCGGCGCAGCACCTCGGGGCGCGACATCATCTGGCTGGGCATGCCCAGGGCGTCGCCGATGGCCAGACCGGTGAGCGCGCCGAGCGCGCGATCCGGCTGGCCGGCCGGTCGAGGGCCCGAGGCCGGTTTCACCGGCCGAGCCCTCGTTCGGCGAGGATCTCCTCGACGGTGGTGATCTCGATCAGCGGTCCGTACAACGCCATCACGTCGAGGGCGCGCCGGTGGTCGGCGTCGCTGAGCCCGGCGCAGGCATCCGCCACCACCCGCACCCGCACGCCGTCGTCGGCCGCGGCCAGGGCCGTTGACAACACGCAGCAGTCGGTGGAGACCCCGGCGAGGATGATGTCGCTGGCGTCGCCGAGGGCCGCCCGGGTGGCGGCATCCCATTTACCGAAGGTGGGTCGGTCGATCAGCACGGCGTCACCGGGCGGCAGCGCCGGCACCAGGTCGTAGAGGTCGGCGTTGGCGGGATCCAGGGCGAACGGCCACTGCTGGTAGTACGGCACCCAGGCGCCCGCCGGGGTCTCCGGTGCCAGGAACCGGGTGAGCGCGGTGCGGCCGGGGAAGAGTTCGCGCAGCCGTACGGCGCCGGCCGCCGCGTCGGCGAACCGCGGGGTGAACCAGTGGCTCGCCGGCTCACCGAAGATGCGCTGCAGGTCGATCAGCACCAGCCAGGAGCCGAGGTTCATGCCCGGGCCGCCGCATCCAGCTCGTCGGTCAGGTGGTCGCCGTCGGCCAGCGGTAATGCCTCCTGGCGGCGCACGGTGCCACGGCCGAAGAGCCAGGTGCCGCCGAAACCGATCACCAGGGCCACGAGCACGCCGAGGTTGGCGAAGGCCCAGTCGCCCTCCTTGCCGCCCAGCCCGAAGGGTTCGAGCAGGTAGCCCTGCCAGGCCAGCCAGCCGGCGAAGCCGTTGGTGACCATGCCCCAGCCGATCACGGAGCCCAGCGCGATGAGCACGATCGCGAGGACCCGCACGTTGCCGTACCGTCCGGCGGGGTCGAAGAGGTCCTTCGCCGAGTAGCCGGTGCGGCGCATCAACACGTCGGCCATGAAGATGCCGCACCAGGCGGCCACGGGCACTCCGAGGGTGATCAGGAAGCCCTGGAAGGGGCCGAGGAAGTCGGCCGCGAAGAACACCACGTAAATCGCACCGAGCACCATGAGCACCCCGTCGATGCCGGCGGCCACGAACCTGGGTACGCGCAGGCCCGTGCTGAGCAGGGCCAGGCCGGAGGAGTAGATGTCCAGCACGGCACCGCCGACCAGGCCGAGAACCGCGGTGAGCGCGAACGGGATGAGGAACCAGACCGGCAGGATGGTGGTCAGCGCACCGATCGGGTCCAGGGCGATCGCCGCGCTGAGCTCGGGCGACGAGCCGGCCAGCAGCAGGCCGAACACGAGCAGGATGATCGGCGCGAGCGAGGCGCCGAAGGTGGTCCAGCCGACCACGCCGGCGCTCGACGCCGTGCGGGGCAGGTATCGGGAGTAGTCGGCGGCGGCGTTCACCCAGCCCAGGCCGAAGCCGGTCATCATGAACACCAGCGCGCCGATCACCTGGGGCGCCCCGCCGGCCGGGATCGCCGCCAGGGTGGCACCGTCGATCTGGCCGAAAGTGAGCACGATGTAGACCACGGTGAGCACACCGGTGACGATGGTGATCCACATCTGCAGTTTCATGATGAAGTCGAAGCCGATGATGCCACCGGCCACGATCAGGGCGGCCACCACGATCAGCGCGACGACCTTGGTCGCATCACCGCCCGCCCCGCCGAGCTCCCGGAACACCGTGGCGGTCGCCAGGACCGCCAGCGAGGCGAGCACGGTCTCCCAGCCCACGGTGAGCAGCCAGGAGATGGCGGAGGGCACCCGATTGCCGTTGACCCCGAAGGCCGCCCGGCTGAGCGTCATGGTGGGGGCGTGTCCCCGCTTGCCGGCCAGGGCGATGAAGCCGCAGAACAGGAACGACACCACGATGCCGGTCAGTCCCACCAGGGTGGCCTGCCACAACGAGATGCCGAAGCCGAGCAGGAACGACCCGTAGCTGACCCCGAGCACCGACACATTGGCCGCGAACCACGGCCAGAACAGATCCCTCGGATGCCCCTTGTGCTCGCTCTGATCGATCGAGTTGATGCCGTTGCGCTCCACGCTCAGCGCGGTGGTCTGGTCGCTCATGCGACGAGACTACTCGCGAGCAGTGATCATGGCTCGCCCATTCCTGCTAGTCGGACGGGCATCCGGATTGGCCGATACGGGCCAGTCATCAGAACGCGGCCCTCCGACACGTGCGGTAGACCGCTCCGAGGGGACAATCTGAGTGGCCCATTTCTACGAGTCGGATGGGGGTCTCGACTAGCGAAAATGGGCGAATCCTCGTTGCGGGCGCGGGTATGCTCGTCGGCGTGAACACGGATGCTGAGCGGGTGCAGCCGGACGACCGGGCCGCCTGGCGCCGGTGGCTGGCGGAGAACCACACCGTGAGGACGGGTGTCTGGCTGGTCACCTGGCGCCAGGGCGCCGGGATGCCGGTGCTCACCTACGAGGACGCGGTGCTCGAGGCCCTCGCCGTGGGGTGGGTGGACAGCAAAGGGGCCCGGCTCGACGAGACGCGCACCATGCTCTACTTCGCCCCACGCCGGCGCGGCAGCTCGTGGTCACGACCGAACAAGCAGCGGATCGAGCGATTGCGCGCGGAGGGGTTGCTGCGCCCGGCCGGGGAGGCCGCGATGCGCGCGGCCGAAATGGACGGCTCCTGGACCCGCCTAGACGAGGTGGAGGACCTGATCGTGCCGCCCGACCTGGCCGAGGCCCTGGCCGCGACCGACGGCGCCCGGGCGAACTGGGACGCGTTCCCGCGCTCCCCGCGCCGCGCCATCCTGGAGTGGATCGTGCTCGCCAAACGCCCCGAGACCCGGGCGGCCCGCATCCGCGACGCCGCCGAGGCCGCCGGTCGCAACGAGCGCGCCCGTTAGGCCCGACCCATCCACGAGCCGTGAGAAAAGCCCCCTAGTTTCGGGTTTTTAGGTGCTTAAGTCACAGTTCGCGGAGGGGGCAGGGGGCTAGTGCACGTATTCGAGGAGGTCGAGACCGACCGAGCGCATGCCGTCGAGCACCGAGAGGCGCGAGGAGAGGTTGTGGTCGTCGAAGAAGATCGACACGGCGTAGGCGACGCCGGCGCGCGGGCCGCGCAACACGCCCGCCTCGCTGCGCACCCCGTTGTCACAGCCGGTCTTGTTCACCAGCAGCACCCCGTGCGAGGGCCCCCGGTGCGCGTGTGGCGAGAACCCGAACGCGCTGGCCACCATCGACAGGTCCGAGTTCAGCGACAACCAGCCGAGCACCCGTTCGCTGCCGTCGTCGTCGAGGATCTCACCGCGCGCCAACGCCGTGAACAGCCAGGTGAGCTCGCGGGCGCTGCCGATCGACAGGTTGGGGGCGTCGTCGGGGCCTCGGCTGTCGCGCACGAGGTCGAGCAGGCCGGTGCCGGACAGGCCGAGCTCCTCGGTGCGTCGGCGCACGGCCTCCAGGCCCACAGCGCGCAGCAGCACATTGGTGGCCAGGTTGTCGTTGGTGGCGCCCACCAGCGCGGCCAGGTCGGCCACCGGCAGCGACGGGGCTTGCAGGTGCTGCCAAAGTCCGGAGCCGTCCACCGAGTCCCGCGGGGTGCGGTCGAGGATGGTGTACGCGCCGAAGTCGGCGTCGCGCAGCCGTGACGCCACCTCGATGAGCAGCAGCACGGTGCCGATGCCGGCGGTGGGCATCACGACGTGGTCGTCGACCGAGAACAGCACCCGCCCGGTGGCCAGGTCGGTCGCCCGCGCGGACACCTGGGCACCCCCCATGGCGAGCTCGCCGAGGGAGTGGAAGCCGCGTTCGAAGCTGGACGGCACCGCGGACTGCCGGTGCTTCCCACCACGCGCGACAGCGTGCCGGGACCGCCGTTCGGATTCCTGTGCTGGCGCGACCACTGCTCTCGATTTCCTCTGACTATCGGTGCTGTTGAGCCCCCGCGAACACCCTAACCCACGGGCTGCGAGGCATGGCCGGGCCGCTACCAGATCGTGACGCGCTTCTCAGGAGCGAGCCACGCGGCATCCGTCTCGGTCACGTTGAACGCCGTGTAGTACTCGTCGATGTTGCGCACGATCTGGTTGCAGCGAAACTCGTTCGGCGAGTGCGGGTCGATCGCGAGCAGGCGGATGGCCTCCTCGTCGCGCAGCTTCATCTGCCAGGCCTGCGCCCAGGAGAGAAAGAACCGCTGGGCGCCGGTGAGGCCGTCGATGACGGGCGGCTCGGCGCCCTCGAGAGAGAGCAGGTAGGCCTTCCAGGCGATCGACAGGCCGCCGAGGTCACCGATGTTCTCACCGATGGTAAGCGCGCCGTTGACGTGGTGATCGGGCACCTGGGCCGGCCGCAGAGCGTCGTACTGTTCGATCAGCGACGCGGTGCGCCGCTCGAACGCGGCCCGGTCGGCTTCGCTCCACCAGTCGGTGAGCCGGCCGTCGCCGTCGTACTTGGAGCCCTGGTCGTCGAAGCCGTGGCCGATCTCGTGGCCGATCACGGCGCCGATCGCACCGTAGTTGGCGGCGGCGTCCCGGTTGACGTCGAAGAACGGCACCTGCAGGATGGCGGCGGGGAAGACGATCTCGTTGAAGCCGGGGTTGTAGTAGGCGTTGATGGTCTGCGGGGTCATGAACCACTCGTCGCGGTCCAGCGGGTTGCCGATCTTGCCCAGTTCCCGGTGGAACTCGAACTCGCCGGTGGCGCGCACGTTCTTGATCAGGTCGCCGGGCTCGATGGCCAGGCTGGAGTAATCGCGCCACTTGACCGGGAAACCGATCTTGGGGGTGAACTTGTCCAGCTTCTCCAGCGCGCGTGCGCGGGTCTCCTCCGTCATCCAGTCCAGGCCGGTGATGCTGGCCCGGTAGGCCTCGACCAGGTATTTGACGAGCACGTCCATGCTGGTCTTGGCGTGCGGCGAGAAGTGCCTGTTGACGTAGATGCGGCCGACGGCCTCGCCGAGCGAGCCCTCCACGAGCGAGACGCCGCGCTTCCAGCGGGCGCGCATCTGCGGGGTGCCGGTGAGGGTGCGGCCGTAGAAGTCGAAGTTCGCTTCCACGAAATCGCTCGACAGGTACGACGCGCTCGAGCGGATGACCTGCCAGCGTAGCCAGTCCCGCCAGGCGTCGAGCCGGTCGACGGTGAGCATCTCGGCCAGGCCGACCACGAAGCTCGGCTGGCGCACGACGACCTCCGCAAACGCCACGGCGGGGGCGTCCAGGCCCTCCAGCCACAGGTCGAGGTCGGCGCCGGCGGCGAGCGCGGACAGCTGGTCCCAGGTCTTGAGGTTGTAGGTCTTCTCGCTGTCGCGGGTGCGAACGTTGTCCCAGTGGTGGCTGGCGAGCTCGGTTTCCAGGGCGAAGATGCGCCCGGCGCGCACCGGCGCGTCGTGCACGCCGGCGAGGGTCAGCATCCGTTCGACGAAGGCGAGGTAGGCGGTGCGCACATCGGCGAATCTCTCGTCGCGGTAATAGGACTCGTCCGGCAGGCCAAGGCCGGCCTGCTCGACGAAGACCAGGTAGCGCTCGGGGTTGCCCGGGTCGTTGTCGACGTAGAGCTGGAAGGTGCCCGCGACGCCGGCCCTCTCGAGACGGCCGAGGGTGGCCAGGAACACCGGCACGCTGCTGATGCCGTCCACCGTGGCCAGGTCGGCGGCGAGCGGGGTGGCGCCGAGCTGCTCGATGCGCTCCTCGTCCATGAAGCTGGCGTACATGTCGCCGAACTTGCGCTCCTCGGTGCCCTCGGCGGCGGTCTGCGCCTCGAGGATGATCTCCTGCACGGCCTTCTCGGCCTCTTCGGCCAGCAGATAGAACGACCCCCAGCGGGCCTTGTCGTTCGGGATCTCGGTGCGTGCGATCCACTTGCCGTTCACATGGCGGAAGAGATCGTCCTGCGGGCGCACGCCCGGGTCGAGTTCGTCGGTGTCGATTCCGGATGCAGTCACCTGATCAGTCATCCGCCCAGCCTAATCCTCACCGCAACGGGGTGGGGC
The DNA here is from genome assembly GCF_004210215.2 of Cryobacterium sp. SO1. NCBI lineage: Bacteria > Bacillati > Actinomycetota > Actinomycetes > Micrococcales > Microbacteriaceae > Cryobacterium > Cryobacterium sp. SO1. The sequence continues at coordinate 91,636 of NZ_CP067394.1, read as the reverse complement.
GGGCACGGCGCGGCGCGGCGTCATGGGACCATGGGCCATGGTGGCGGATGCGGCGGGCGTGGGAGCATAAGCAGAACGGCGCTCCACACGGGTCGCCTCTGACCCAGGAGGTCCCCATGCGCGTCATCACCCTGCCCGAGTTCGGTTCCGCCCTCGAACTGAGCGAGATCGACACCCCTCAGCCGTCCGCAGGAGAGGTGCGGGTGCGCGTTCATGCGGCATCCGTCAACGGATTCGACCTGGCCGTGGCCGCCGGCTACCTCAACGGCCTGATGGAGCACCGGTTCCCCGTGGTGCTGGGCAAGGACTTCGCGGGCATCGTGGACGCCCTCGGCGACGGCGTCACGGCCTACGCCGTGGGCGACCGGGTATTCGGCGTCGTCACGAAGGCCCACCTGGGCGACGGCTCGTTCGGCGAGTTCGTGGTCGTGTCCACTGCGACGGGCCTGGCGAAGCTGCCGGATCAGGTGGACTTCGCCCGTGGCGCCGCCCTGGGCCTGGCCGGCACGGCAGCGCAGGCCGCCGTGGATGCCGCCCAGCTCACCCCCGGCAGCACCGTATTGGTGGTGGGCGCCACCGGCGGTGTCGGCAACCAGGCCGTGCAGCTGGCCGCCGCAGCCGGCGCCACGGTGATCGCCACCGCGCGCACCGCTCTGGGCATCGCCCAGGTGCGCCTGCTCGGCGCGAGCGAGGTCGTCGACCACACCCAGAACCTCAGCGCGGCCGTACTCGCCGCCCACCCCGACGGCGTCGACGTCGTGCTGCACTTCGCCGGGGACGCGGCGACCGTGCTGCCCGCTCTGCGCGCCGGTGGTCGCCTGGTGTCGACCCTGATCGGTTCGGCCGACCAGCTCGCCACCGACACCGTGACCGTGGTCCCGATCCTCGCCGACCCCACCGCCGAGGTGCTGGCCAGCCTGGCCGAGAGCCTGGCCGCCGGACGTACCTCGGTGACCGTGCAGGGCAGCTACGCCCTCGAAGACGTCGCAGAGGCCTTCGACGACTTCGAGTCCGGCGCACGCGGCAAGCTCGTCATCCTGCCGTAAGCCGTCAACTGTTGCCGTCGCGGACAATTGCAGCCGGTGCGCCGGGCGCAATTGTCCGAACGGGTGCCAGTTCGGTGGTCGGGGGCGAAATAACTAGAGTCGAGTGATCAGACTTCTACGCCCCCAACCCATCGACCGCGAGATCCGCCGGCTGGCCCTGCCCGCCCTCGGCGCGCTCGTCGCGGAACCGCTGTTCCTGCTCACCGACTCGGCCATGGTCGGGCACCTCGGTGCGGTGCCCCTGGCCGGCCTCGGCCTGGCCAGCGCGGTCCTGCAGACCATCATCGGGCTGATGGTGTTCCTCGCCTACAGCACCACCCCCGCGGTGGCCCGCTGGCTCGGGGTCGGTGATCGGCGTCGCGCGGTGTCGGTGGGGGTGGATGGCCTGTGGCTCGCGCTCGGCCTCGGCCTGGTGCTCGCCGTGGCCGGCTGGTTCGCGACGCCCGCCCTGGTGGGCGCGTTCGGTGCCGAAACCGCGGTGACCCGCGCCGCCGCCGACTACCTGGGCCTGTCGATGTTCGGCGTGCCGGCGATGCTGCTGGTTTTCGCCGCGACCGGGCTGTTGCGCGGCCTGCAGGATACCCGCACGCCGCTCTGGGTCGCCGGTCTCGGCTTCATGGTCAACATCCTGCTCAACCTCTGGTTCATCTACGGCCTGGGCCTGGGCCTGGTCGGGTCGGCGCTGGGCACGGTGCTGGCCCAGTGGGGGATGGTGGCGGTGTACCTGGTCGTCGTCGTGCGGCATGCCCGGCGCGAGCGGGCGCCGATGCGGCCGCACCGCGCGGGCCTGGCCCGCGGGGCCACAAGCGGCGGCTGGCTGTTCCTGCGCACCGCGAGCCTCCGCGCAGCCATGCTGTTGGCGGTGTTCGTGGCCACCAGCCTTGGCTCACCGGAGCTCGCGGCGTTCCAGATCGCGATGACCCTGTTCGCCACGCTGGCGTTCGCCCTGGACGCCCTCGCGATCGCCGCGCAGGCTCTGGTGGGCCGTGGTCTCGGCGCCGGCGACGAGCGGCAGGTGAGGCAGGTGCTGCGCCGGTGCCTGGAATGGGGCATCGGCGGTGGGGCGTTGCTCGGCCTGGCCCTGGTGGCCGTGAGTGGGGTGCTCGGCGGCGTGTTCACCGGCGCCGCCGAGGTGACGGCGCTGCTGCCACCGACGCTGATCGTGCTCGGGCTGTCCGTGCCGCTCGGCGGCCTGGTCTTCGTGCTCGACGGCGTGCTGATCGGCGCCGGCGACGCCCGCTACCTCGCCCTGACCGGCCTGGTGAACCTCGCCGCGTTCGTGCCCCTCGCCGGACTCGTGCTGCTCTGGGCCCCTGACGGCCCCGACGGGCTTGCCTGGCTGATGGCCGCGTTCGCCTTCGGCTTCCTGGGCGCCCGCGCGGTGACGCTGTCGCTGCGCGCCCGGGGCACCCGCTGGGTGCACCTGGGCGCCTGACCCCGTCGCGAACCGTGAGCAAAGCACCGAATTCCTGGGTTTTTGGGGGCTCTGCTCACGGTTCGCGGGCTTGGTAGCGTGGGGAGGTGAGCAGAGGATGTGATGTCTCAGCTCTGTGTTTACAACCTGTCTCACGACGTTGTTGTCACCATGTGTCAGGACCTTCTTTACGGGATGTCTCACGACCCTGATTACAGGTTCGGCGGTCAAGGAAGCACGCCCTGAACGTGGTTTTTGATAATTGGGAGTGCCTAGATCCCTTTCTCCCGCCGTCCGCCGCCAGATCATTGAATACGACCCGCTTGCCGCCGACGGGCCCAGCGTTACCGAGTTCTGCCAAAGACTGAACATCAGCCGTCCGTCGTTTTACAACATCCGGCGACGATTCCTCCGTGAGGGCAATACGGCGCTGAATCCGCGCTCGTCAGCGCCGCTGAACCCGGTGCGGACCTTTGACCAGAAGACCACCGAGATCGTTCTGAGGATCCGCGCCCGACTGAAGAAGGAAGGATGGGACAACGGGCCCAAATCAATCTGGTTCACCGGGATCGACACCGGCGAATTCGCTTCTCCCATCCCGTCGGTGGCGACGATCGCCCGCATCCTCGCTTCATCCGGCGTCACGAACGCGAACCCGCGGAAACGGCCACGGACGGCCTGGCTTCGGTTCTCCCGTGCCGCGGCGATGGAGATGTGGCAGCTGGACGCGTTCGAGTACCGTCTCGCCGACGCGCAGGGCCCGAATGCGCTGGGCACCAAGGTCACCGTCTACCAGCTGCTGGACGACTCCACCCGCTTCGACGTCGGCACGATGTGCTTCGCCACTCCGGAGAACAGCACCGACGCCATCATCACGCTTCGTTCCGCCATCACCGACCACGGGGTTCCGAAAGAACTACTCAGCGACAACGGGACTGCGTTCAACCAGGCCCGACGCGGCAACATCTCCGCCACCGAACGGTTCCTCGCCGACCGGGGCTGTCTGGGCATCACCGGGCGCGGAAGCCACCCCCAGACCCAGGGGAAGAACGAACGCAGCCACCAAACGATCTTGCGGTTCCTCGATGCCAACGCCCCCGATACCCTGGAGCAGCTCACCGCCCTGATCATTGCTTACCGCGCCTATTACAACTACCGCCGACGGCACCAGGCGCTGCCCGGATCGATGACACCCGGGCAGGCCTGGGACGCCGCGGAACACCGCCCCGCCGATGGCACCCCGATTAGCCACGACGTGCTTCAGGCGCGAGCGGATTCGTACCGGGACAAATCCCTCGCCGATCAGTCGGGCGTAGCTGTCTTTGGAGGTGTCGATCTGAGGGAGACAACGATTCCCGCCGAGCCTGGCGCGCAGCAGGTGCCGCATGGTGGCCGGTTGCGCGATTCCTCGGACCACGTCGTCATCACGCGAGCCAACCCGCAGTTCTACTTCCACGGCCTCCGAATCAAGGTCCCGACGACGTTGGTCGGGACCTACCAAGTCGTGACCACCGAGACCGAATTCGCTATGTTCGACGCGTTCAGTGGAGTCGAGAGCATCTACTTCCCACTGCCCATGCGCACCGACGCCGCCCAAGAACCCTTCCCGCTCTGGCAAATCGAGGGAGCGAAAATCCGCGACCCGAAACCAGCCTGGCTCCACAAACATCAGACCTACGAGAAGGAGCATTTTCCGGCGGATCGTGACTACACGTCCTTGCCGACTTCGTCGGCCGGGCAGTTGCGCCGGCTGTAATCAACGTCGTGCGATTGGTTGTACATAACGTGGCGACACAGGTTGTAAACAACGTCATGAGAGCGGTTGTAAACAAGGAGGTGAGAACGTGTGTAAACAACGTGATGCGATTACACAGAGGTGAGCAGAGGACCGGTGGGGTGGCGAAACGCCATCTTTGTGTTGTTTTTCGTGAGCGGGCTCAGCCTGGCCTCGTGGGTGTCCCGCATCCCCACGGTGCGTGACGGCCTGGCACTCCGCACCGACGAGGTGGGGCTGCTGATCTTCGGGCTTTCCGCCGGATCGATCCTCGGCCTGGTCTCGGCGGTCTGGCTGCTGTCCGCGTTCGGCGCCCGCCGGGCGATCGTGGCGAGCATCGCGGTCTCCTCGACGGGGCTGGCCCTCGTTGGCGTCGCCGCGTCGGTGTGGGGGTCGGCGCCGCTCGCGTTCACCGCCCTGATCCTGGTGGGCTTCGGCATGGGCTCCACCGACGTGATGATGAACGTGGAGGGCGCCGCCGTCGAACGTGAGCTCGGCGTCACGCTGATGCCGTTGCTGCACGCCTGCTTCAGCCTGGGCACCGTGGCCGGAGCGCTGCTCGGCGCCGCGGCCGCCGGCCTGACCGTGTCGGTGGGCTGGCACCTCACCGGCGTCGCCGTCCTCGCGCTGGCCGCGGCTGCGATCGCGGTGCGGTTCGTGCCGCTGCGGCCCGCCCTCGGCGATCCCACCGATCACACCCTGGTGCGGCCGAACTGGGCCGAACGGATGCGCGACAGCCTCGCCGTGTGGCGCGACCCGAGCATCCTGATGATCGGGGTGATCGTGCTCGGAATGACCTTCGCTGAAGGCTCGGCCAGCGACTGGCTCGCCCTGGCCGTGGTTGACGGGCGCGGGCAGAGCGACGCCACCGGCGCGCTGGTCTTCGGGGTGTTCGTGTCGGCGATGACGGTGGGCCGGGTGGCGGGCGGCCCGGTGCTGGACAGGTTCGGCCGGGTGCCCGTGCTCCGCGCCTGCTCGCTGCTCGGCGTGGCCGGGCTGCTGCTGGTGATCCTCGCGCCGGCGGTGTGGCTGCTCGTCGTGGGCACCGTGCTGTGGGGCCTTGGCGCGTCGCTGGGTTTCCCCGTCGGCATGTCGGCCGCGGCCGACGACACCGCCAACGCGGCCGCCCGGGTCAGCGCCGTCGCCATGATCGGCTATTTCGCGTTCCTGGTCGGGCCGCCGTTGCTGGGCCTGATCGGTGAGCAGGTGGGCATCCTGAACGCCCTGTTCGTGATCGTGGTGCTGATGGCCCTGGCCGGACTGGCCGCCCCGGCCGCCCGCGAGCGCACGCGCACCCCTGCCGCCGGTTAAGCTCGTTCAGTGCGCCTCGTAATAGCAAAATGTTCAGTTGACTACGCAGGACGACTCAGCGCGCATTTGCCGCTGGCCACCCGCCTGCTCATGGTCAAGTCCGACGGCAGCCTGCTCGTGCACTCCGACGGCGGCTCGTACAAGCCGTTGAACTGGATGAGCCCGCCCTGCAGCCTGGCCGTCTCGACGCCAGACGACCTGCAGGCCGAGGCCGGTATCACCGAGCTGTGGACCGTGACGCACGCCAAGACCGCCGACCAGCTCATCGTGAGCATTTACGAGGTGGAGCACGACTCCGCCCACGACCTCGGTATCGACCCCGGCCTGATCAAGGACGGCGTCGAGGCGCACCTGCAGAAGCTGCTCGCCGAGCACATCCACCTGCTCGGCGACGGTCACACCCTGGTGCGTCGCGAATACATGACGGCGATCGGCCCCGTCGACATCCTGGCCAGGGATGCCCAGGGCGCCTCGGTCGCCGTCGAACTCAAGCGCCGCGGTGACATCGACGGTGTCGAACAGCTCACCCGCTACCTCGAGCTGATGAACCGCGACCCACACCTGGCGCCCGTCGTCGGCGTGTTCGCCGCGCAGCAGATCAAGCCGCAGGCGCGCACTCTGGCCGAGGACCGCGGCATCCGCTGCCTGGTGCTTGACTACGACGCGATGCGCGGCCTCGACGACACGGCCTCCAAGCTCTTCTGAACGCCGGCGTGTGTCGCACCTGCTCTGGTGAGGGTTCACATGCAAGGGTTTGGGCACCCCGGCCCTAAGCTGTTGCGAGTGAACCCCACCCTGACGCGCACCTGGAGCGCCATCCTCTTCGACCTCGACGGAACCATCACGGATTCCGCCCCGGCCATCACCAACTCGCTGGCCCGCACGTTCGCGCTGCTCGGTCGACCGATTCCCTCCGACACCGAGCTGATGAAGTACGTCGGCCCGCCCCTCCTGGCCGCATTCGTCGAATACGCCGGCATGACTCCCGACGAGGCCCTCGAGGCCATCGCCGTGTACCGCGCCGACTACCAGGGCCCCGCGTCGCTGGACACCGCCGTGTACCCGGGCGTCGCCGGCCTGCTCGAACGCATCCACGAGGCCGGCATCCCTCTCGGTCTGGCCACGAGCAAGCCCGAGCACACCGCCATCGCGATCCTGGAGCACTTCGAGCTGGCCCAGTACTTCACGGTCATGGTCGGGGCCACCGAGAACGAGACCCGCAGCAACAAGGCCGACATCGTCGAGGAGGCCCTGGTGCGCTTCAGCGCGGCCGGGGTCGACACCTCCGCCGTGGTCATGGTCGGTGACCGGGTCTACGACGCCGAGGGCGCCAACGCCAACGGCGTGCCCACGATCCTCGTCGAGTGGGGTTACGGCTCCCCGGAGGAGGCCGCCCTGGCCACCGCCGTGGTGCACTCCACCGACCAGCTCGGCAAGCTGCTCCTGGGCTGACCTGCCCGGATCCGCAGCATCCGCGCCGCCGGACCGCCCGCTGCACCGAGTTGCCGCAAAATGCCCCTTCACGCATCGTGAAGGGCATTTTTCGGCACGTCGTGCGGATGCGCGGGCGCCGACTTGCCGCAAATACCCCCTCCGGTAGCGCTGCAGGGGATATTCGACGCAACTCGCCGATAGTGGATTGCGGTGCGGCTTGCGGTGCGGCTTGCGGCTGCTAGCTGATGGCGGCGCGCAGCTCAGCGGCGGCGGCGGCCGGGTCGGCCGCGCTGTAGATGGCGCCACCGGCGACGGCCACCTCGGCACCGGCGCGCTGCACGGCCGCGATGGTGGCCGTGGAAACCCCGCCGGCCAGGGAGAAGGGCACCTGAGCGGTTTCGCCGGCGCTGAGCAACGTCTCGAGGCTGAAGCCCTCCTCGGCCTGCTCGTCCAGGCCTGCGTGCATCTCGACGAACACGGCGCCGAGCGCGATCACCTCGCGGGCCCGGCTGACCTTGTCGGCCACGCCGATGAGGTCCACGACGATGCCCTTGCCGTGCTTGGTGGCGGCCGCGACGGCGCCCACGATGGTGCTGTCGCCGGCCGTGCCGAGCACGGTGACCAGGTCGGCGCCGGCGGTGAAGGCGATGTCGGCCTCGAGCTCACCGGCATCCATGGTCTTCAGGTCGGCGAAGACGATCTTGTCGGGGTGCGCCTGCTTGATCGCGGTGACAGCGCGGAGGCCCTCTGCCTTGATCAGCGGGGTGCCGAGCTCGATGATGTCCACGTACGGGGCCACCTGGCCGGCGAGGGTGAGCGCGGCGTCGGTGGTGAGTACGTCCATTGCTACCTGAAGCTTCATGGGATCTGCTTTCTGTTGTCGGTGGGTGCTTCGAAAAGAGTGGGGTCTGGGCTATTCGAGGTTGGCGTGCCGGGGCCAGAGCTCGTCGGCCGTGGCACCGGATGCCTGCCAGAGGGTGTGGAAGACGGCGTCGCCGACGACGAGGACCGACTGCTCGAACAGCGCGCCGGAGTACTGCACGGACCGGGTGCCGCCGTGATCCTGTTTCTGGGCGGCGGGGAGCACCACGGTGACGTCGGCCAGGTCGGCCAGCGGTGACTCGGGCGCCGTCGTCAGCACGAGAACGCTCGCGCCGGCGGCATGCGCGGTCTCGGCGGCGCGCACGATTCCGGCGGTGCTGCCGGAGCCGCTGGCCGCCAGTAGGGCATCCTGGGCGGTGATCGCCGGGGTGGTGACGTCGCCGACCACGTGCACGACGAGGCCGAGATGCATGAGGCGCATCGCCGTCATCCGCAACGCCAGCCCGGACCGGCCGGCGCCGAGCACGAAGACCCGGTCGGCGGCGGCGATGCCCGCCGCCATGGCATCGAGGCTCGCGGCCGCACCGGGATCCGCCGCCAGCCGGCGCGCCACGGTGGTGTTCTCGGCCAGGATCGACTGCACGTTGGCGAGTACCGCCGATGTCGCCGTGCCGGCGGTCACGGCGCCGGCAGACTCGGCGCGGGCGGGGTCAACCTTGGCGGCCTCGGCTCGGGCGGGGTCAACCTTGGCGGCCTCGGCTCGGGCGGGGTCAACCTTGGCGGCCTCGGCTCGGGTGGGGTCGACCTTGGCGGTCTCGGTGCGGGCGGTCTCGGTGCGGAGCATCCCTCAATGATTGCCGCCCCCGCCCCCGCGTGCGGCCCACCGAACGGGCAGCCAGCCTACCCGGATGGGTAGGCGTGGTGGTCCGGCCGCGGGCATCCGGGTAGGCTGACTCGGTGAAGTCGATCACCAACCCCCGTTCCATCGAGCTGCTCGATGCCCTGCAGGCTGTCGTGGCCAGCTCGCTCCTCGACATTGCCGGCGGCTTCTCCGCGCTGCTGCAACCGCTGATCGGGCACACCGCGCTGGTGATCTTCACGGAGGACTGCACCGGCCGGCCTCAGAAGAAGGCCGGCGAACCGGCGATCATCGACGAGGTCACCCTGCTCGAGCTGGACGCCGTACGCCGGTCCCTCAACACCGAAGCCGCCGACCCGTGGGGTCTGCGAGCCGTGATCGGTGGCACCGACCGCCCGATCACCGCGTGGCTGGCCGGTACCGGTGCCCTGCTGGTGCTCACCGATCCCGAGCTCACCCCGGCCGGCCGGGCCGACCCCGAGTCGACCCTCGCGCTGGCCGGCCGGCTGTGGCAACTCGTGGCCACGAGCATCCGCCAGCAGGTGGCCGCGGCCGCCCCCGCCTACCTGCTCGACTCGCGGGCGGCCTCGGCCGAGCGTGCCAAGCTCATCGCCGACCTCACGGATGCCCATTCGACCGCCCTGGAGTCGATACTCGCCGTTCTGCGCTCGCCCACGGTGAGCGCAGAGGCCGCCCGCCAGACGGCGACAGACCTTGCCGCGAGCGCGATGGTGAGCCTGCGGGCGGTCTCCGACCGGGACAGGTCGCTGGCCGAGGAGCCAGTGGGTGAAGCCTTCGCCCGGCTGCGGGACGACCTGCGGCCGCTCGTGCGCTTCGGCGACCTCGACGTGCAGTTCGTCGAACCGCCGGCGAACGGGCGGGCGCTGCCCGGCGAGGTCGCCCATGCCGGCCGGGCCATCGTGCGCGGGGCCGTGCTCGCCCTGGTGGAACAGGCCGGGGTCAGCCGGGTGCGGGTGCAGTGGGACTGCGACGGCAGCAACCTGCTCATCCAGATCCGCGACGACGGCGCCGGGAACCTCACCGCCGACTCCCCCGGCGTGGGCCCGCTCACGGCCAGGGTCGCCGCCCTCGGCGGCACCTTCGGTGTGCAGGCCACCGCCGGCTGGGGCTCCGAGCTCGCGGTGTCGCTACCGCTCGATGCCCCGCTGGCTCCGTTGGCCCCGGCCGCTGAGTGGGGGCTGAGCCCGCGCGAGCAGGGCGTGCTCGCTCTCGTCGCGTCGGGAGCGCGCAACAAGGCCATCGCCGCCGAGCTCTCGATCAGCGAGAACACCGTGAAGTTCCACGTGGCCAACCTGCTGCGCAAGGTGGGCGCCGCCACCCGGGCCGAGCTGGCCTCGCTGGCCCGTTAGGGACGCACGGTTATCAGGACAAAGGTCGCAGGAAAGGACCAGAGCTCCGATTCCGTCCTTGTAATCTCACTTATTCCTTTTGTGCGGCACCCGCGCCTCGGGGCAGCCGCGCCTCGGGGCAGCCGCTAGTCGCGGGGCAACCGGATCGCGCTGGTCCAGCCGAAGTCTCCGGCATCCGCGCCGCCGCCGGCCGTCGCGGCCCGGGTGACGTGGCTACGCGCGTGCTCGATCGCGGCGTCCAGGTCGGTGAAGAGATGGTTGCGGTGCCGCAGTGACGTGATCACGCCCACCCGGGTGACGAGCTTGAGGTGCCGCGGCTGGATGCCCTTGACCAGCACCGTGATACCGCGCCGCTCCAGGGCCTGGATCATCTCGGTGATCACCCGGGCGCCGGTGGCGTCGAGGATCTGCAGCTGCGACATCCGGATGATCACGACGGTGATGTGGCTGGTCTGGTTGACGCGTTCGAGCATCCGCTCTGCGGCGCCGAAGAACAGGGCGCCGTCGAGCCGGAACAGGGCGATGCGTTCGTCGCCCGGCGCGGGTTCGCCGGGTAGCTCCTCACGGTGCACTCCGCTGGAGGCCGAGACCGACCGCAGGGCGAAGAACGCCGCCACGGCGATGCCGATGCCGACGGCCACGATGAGGTCGACCGAGACGGTGACCAGGGCGGTGATGATGAACACGGTGGCGTCCGAGCCCGTGGAGCCGATGATGCTGCGCACCGTGGCGATCGAGATCATGCGCGCTGCGGTCATCATGAGCACCCCGGACAGGGCGGCGAGCGGGATCTGCGAGACCACCCCGGTGGCCAGATAGACCACACCGATCAGCACGATCGAGTGCACGATGGCCGCCAGCCGGGTGCGGCCGCCCGAACGGATGTTGACGGCCGTGCGGGCGATCGCGCCGGTGGCGGGCATCCCGCCGAAGAAGCCGGAGGCGATCGAGGCCAGGCCCTGGCCCACCAGTTCGCGGTCGGCGTCGTACGGGCCGGTGTCGGAGAGGGTGACGGCCACTCGGGCCGAGAGCAGGGATTCGATCGCGGCGAGCGCCGCGATGGTGAGCGCGGGGCCGACCAGCGAGCCGAGCTGACCGGGATCGAGCTGGGGCAGCATCGGCGATGGCAGCGAGCTCGGCAGCTCGCCGATGCGGGCCAGCGGCAGGTTGGCCAGGTTGGCGATCACGGTCACCACGATGATGGCCACGATCGACCCGGGCAGCTTCTTGTGCACCAGCGGGGCCAGCAGCATGATCGCGGCGACCACGAGCACCATGGCCACCGGGATGATCACCGTGGACCAGTCCACGGTCTCGAAGGACTGCACGGCGGCCATGAAGGCGTTGCTGCTCGGCCCGGCCTTGGAGCCGATCGCGGCAGGCACCTGCTGCAGGAAGATGATCACGGCGATGCCGAGTGTGAAGCCTTCGATCACCGGCCACGGGATGAAGCTGACCGCGCGACCGAGTTTGAGCGCGCCGGCGGCGATCACGATGAGGCCGGCCATCAGGCTGAGCACGGCGACGACGCCGACACCGTGGGCGGCCACGACCGGGCCGAGGACCACGACCATGGCGCCGGTGGGCCCGGACACCTGGATGTTGGAGCCACCGAACACGGCGGCGATGACCCCGGCCACGATGGCGGTGATGAGTCCGCTCTCGGCGCCGGCGCCGGAGCTGACCCCGAAGGCCAGGGCCAGCGGCAGCGCGATGATGCCCACGGTGAGCCCGGCGACGATGTCCCCGCGCCAGGTGCGCTTCACGTCCCGATAGTCCTGCCAGCTAGGCAGCAGGGCGCGCAGGTAGCGGCCGGATGAGGCGGCAGCAGTGCCGATCACACTCACCGGGACACCGCGTCGCTGGTCAGCGCGCTGGAGCGCGCATCCGTCGACGCAAGCCTGGGCAGGCCTACCGTGCTGATCAGATGCTGCTGGGTGGTCTCGAGGATCTCGACGAGCAGCTGCCTGGCCACCGCGAGGAGGTCCGCCACCTGCGGGTAGGCCAGGCTGTAGAAGACCAGGCTGCCGCGGCGCTCGGCCACCACCAGGTTGTGCCTGCGCAGCACCGACAGGTGCTGGGAGAGGTGCGAGGCCTCCAGGCCGGTGTCGGTGAGCAGGTCGGAGACCGACAGGTCCGCCTCGGCGTTGGCGAGAACCTCGAGCACCCGCACCCGCACCGGATGCGCCAAGCCCTTGAACAGATTGGCCTTCACCTCGTACAGCGGACGGTTCGCATCCGTGAAGTTATCGATCGGGTCCTGCTTCATCGGTTCCATGAATTCATCATATCGCGCTATCACGACGGCGGACCCGGACGAAGGTCCCGTTCGGTCGGGTCGCCGGTCACGCCGCAATCAGCGGCAGCGGCAGATCTGGCCTCACCGAAGTGAGGCACGTCTACGAGGCCACGAGCCGGACGTGCTTACGCTCGCACTCCGGCTATCGGTGAGCCGGCGGCTATTCGGCGTTGGGGTCGGCGACCGTGGACGCCGGCGCCGGGGCGGGGGCGTTGCGGTGCGTGCGCCAGAAGTACTCACGTTTGAGGCTTGCCCAGCGGTCCATGCTGACGGCATGTGCTGAGGTGGACTTCGGGTCGGACACGAATGACTCTTCTCTTGACGTGCGTTCACCACGTCGAGCGACGTTCGACGGGTGAGGCAGGGCGTCAATCGAACGAGAACATTACCGTGGGATGCGTGGCGCCACTGTCGGTGGGTTCGGTCGCCATCGACCAGCTCGGCCTGATGGATTTCTGGGGCCGTGTGTCCAGTTTAGATCTCGCCATCCGGCGTCGTCAGGGGACGAAAGTCCCAATTCGAAGACGTGCCTGGGTTCTGTCTGGGAGGTGGCTGGGAGCCGCCGTGATTCAGCGCATACATAGGTGCAGGGGTCAGACTATTCGAGGCCCGAATCTGACTGGAGACTTCTGCGTGCGCACACTTCCTACTTTCCTCACCCTGACCGCGGTTGCGGCCGTCGCCCTCACCGGGTGTGCGGCATCGCCCGATCCGGCGGCGACCCCGTCGGCCACGAAAGCGGCGATCGCCTGCACCGATCCGGGTTCCACCTCGGACGCTGTGACCGTCGCCGGTGATGCCGGTGTCGAACCGACCGTGACCTTCGAAGCACCCCTGGCCGCGAAGGAGACCGAACGGACGGTCGTCAACGAGGGCACCGGGGACGCGGTGAAGGACGGCGACTCCGTTGCCATCTCCTACACCGCGTACAACGCGACCACCGGGGCCAAGCTCACCGCCGGCGGCTTCGGCGACGACGCCGGCCTCACCATCAACGTGGTCGACGGCCAGGGTGTCATCCCGGGCATTCTCAAGGGCGTTGCCTGCTCCAACGTGGGCGACAGGGTGGCCGTCGTGTTCCCGCCCGCGGATGGCTTCGGTGAGACCGGCAACACCGACCTCGGCGTGGCCGCCACCGATCAGCTGCTCTTCGTGATCGACATCAAGGAAAAGCTGCCCACCCGCGCCACCGGCGAAGACCAGGAGCCCACCGACGGTTTCCCCGCCGTGAAGCTCGCCGATGACGGCGAGCCCACCGTGACCATGCCCAAGGGCGACCCGCCCGCGGACCTCGCGGTCGAGGTACTCAAAAAGGGCGACGGCGCGGTCGTAGCGGACACCTCGACGGTGACCGTGCAGTACACCGGCGCGATCTGGGCCACCGGCAAAGTGTTCGACCAGAGCTGGGGCGTCGGACCCACGACCTTCCCGGTCTCCGGGTTGATCACCGGTTTCACCCAGGGCATGGTCGGGCAGACCGTGGGTTCCCAGGTCGTGATCGTCATCCCGCCGGGTGAGCTCGGCTACGAAGGCGGCAACGAGACGGCCGGCATCAGCGCCACCGACAGTCTGGTCTTCGTCGTCGACATCATCGCGGCTGCGTAGCCACGCCCGGCGGCCTGCCCAGTTATTGCACAGGCCGCCGGGATAGCCTTCGGGGAGACCGCTCACTGCGGTCCCGGACGAGGGATCAGTACCCGGAACGCGACAAGACTGGCCGCGGGAGTGCTGTCATGTCGTGGATCATTTTGATCGTGTCCGGGGTTCTCGAAGCCGTCTGGGCGACAGCCCTGGGCAAGTCCGAGGGCTTCAGCAAGCTCTGGCCCACCGTGATCTTCGGGGTGGCATTGGTGCTGAGCATGAGCGGCCTCGCGTTCGCGATGCGCGGCATCCCGATCGGCACCGCCTACGCAGTCTGGGTGGGCATCGGCGCGGCCCTGACCGTGCTCTACGCAATGATCTTCGGCGGGGAGCCGGCGTCCCTGATCAAGATTCTGCTCATTCTGGGTCTCATCGGCTGTGTCATCGGCCTGAAGCTGGTGGACGACAGCCACTGACATCGCCTCGGTTCGCATGCTCGCCCAGGGCGGCGGCGCTCGTATTGCGCATCCGGGTCAGTGTCTGTCCCGGGTCAACGGTTGCCGGTGGCCTCAGCCAGTAGACCCCGCGGTTTTCGAATATCTGCCAGCCCTGGGCGTGTAGCAATCGGTGATGGGGCGGGCAAAGCAGGATTCCGACGCGAATGTCGGTGGCGCCGTGGTCGCGGGCCCATTCTTCGAGGTGGTGGGCTTCGGTTCTGGAGGGGGGTCTGTCGCAGTCGCCCCATCGGCAGCCGCCGTCGCGGGCGGCCAGTGAGATGCGTTGCGCGGCGGTGAAGATGCGTTCTTCGCGGCCGAGGTTGAGGGGTTGGCCGTCGTCATCGAAGGTGACCTCGATGGTGCCGCTGGTGCAGATCATCCGGTTGATGGTTTCCCGGCACACTGGTTGGGGGTGGCCTTCGATGAAGCCATGCCCGGTGCCGTCGGGAATCGCCACGAGCACCTCGGTCGGGTCGTGAGATGGTGGCGGCGATGCTGCGGGCGGGGTGGATAGTGCGCCCGGAGCCGGCGGCTGCGGCTGCGGCTGGGTGGCCGTGTCGCCACGCGCAGCCGGCGATGGCGTGGCCTGTGTGTGGCCGACCGGTCCAGGGTCGACCGGTTTGGTCGCGGTGACGAGGACCCGGACGGCGGGGGTGCGGCCGCCCAGCATGCGGTTCGGGTTGACCGTGCTGCCAGCCTTGAGCAGCTCGACGAACGTGTCGGCGGTGAGTTGGTCGGTGCTGCGCGGGTCGTCCTGGACTGCTTTGGCCCACGCGGCCCGGTTCGGGTCGACGAAGCGCACTCCGCCACGCCGCGGTCCCGTGGCGCTGTCGTACACGGAGAGCAGGAACGCGCCCTGCTCGGGTGGGAACTGTCCGTTGAGGTGCACCTGTCCGGAGTCGCTGGTCCAGATCCGCAGGTAGCGGTCGTCCCAGGCTTTCTTCTCGCGGGTCGCGATGCCGGCTTCGTCCAGGGTGTCGCGCATGCGGCGAGAGCGTTTGAGCAGCTCGTCGACAGTCGTCTCCTTGGCCTCGGCGAGGAGCTTCTGCACGGCAGCCCACAGAGCCTCGGCGGTGATCACCTCGTCGATCTTCCCGAGGCCTGCACGGATCGCATGTGCCGCGGCGACGGAGAGGGTTCCGGTGGCGACGGCGGCGGAGATCGGGCTGTACCAGGGCAACAGAGCCGGATCGGCACAGGCGAGGCGATCGAGACCGCCGACTCCATCAACCCCGCCAGTCCCGCCAGCCCTGTCAACGCCGCCAACTGCGTCGGCCCCGTCAACTCCACCAACTCCGTCCCGGCCGGCACCGCCGAGCCCTGCCTGCTCGTCAAGGAGCCGGCGGGCCGCTTCGCCCTCGACCGCGGCCTGAGCGGCCTCGGCATCGCCGAGCATCGTTCCCACATCCACAAGCTTCCGGGCATCGGCGCGGGTGGAACCGGTGAGGGTCTGGATCAGCTCGGCCGGCGACAAAAAACCCTGCCGGGCGGCGAGGCCCCGCTGGCCCAACTCGGGCCGGGAACGGTGCGCGAGGGTCTTCGCCAGCCACACCGATCGGGTCTCCACCAAGCCACGCAACCTGGCCAGGTCCTTCTGGCCGGCGATCAATTCCGCGTCGGAGAGCGCGTCGTAGTCGGCGCTGCACGCCCCCAGGTGCTCCACCGCTTCAACCGCGGCGATCAATGGCCTGGGCAGCGAATCGGCCGACAGCGCGGCCGTCGGCACCGAAGCCGTCGGCACCTCGGCATCCTGCACCGTGGTAACCGGCACCGTGGTAGCCGGCACCGTGGTAGCCGGCACCGTGGTAGCCGGCACCGAAACATCCGGCGGGGTACCGGGTTCGAAGGCGGCTGCGATGGTGACCATGCAGTGAGAATAGCTCAGTATAGAACGTTTGTGTGATGAAGTTGACGGCTGTGGAGAACTTTTTTCACACCTTCTCCGCCCCCCCTGATCCGGGCGCGCTGCTTCTCCTCGGTGCCGCCGGGCAGCGAAGCTCAGACGGCGAAGGGCGGGCGCTCCAGGTCGTCATCGCCGTCAGCGGCTGCCGGATCGGTGCCCACGGTGATGATGGCGTTGTTCTCGTCCACGTGCACCACCGTGGGCACGTACGCCCTGGCCTTCTTAGTGCTCATCTGGGCGTAGGAGATGATGATGACCAGGTCACCCTGGTGCGCCATCCGCGCGGCGGCGCCGTTGACGCCGATCACGCCGCTGCCGCGCTCCCCGGCGATCAGGTAGGTCTCGAAGCGGGCGCCGTTGTTCACGTTGACGATGCTCACCAGTTCGCCGGGCAGCAGGTCGGCCGCGTCGAGCAGGTCGAGGTCGACGGTCAGCGACCCCACGTAGTGCAGTGCGGCGTGCGTCACGGTGGCGCGGTGGATCTTGGATTTGAACATGGTGCGGCGCATCTGGGAAAAGCCTTTCGCGGTTCGACCTCTCCACGATACGCGTGCCGCGCCGGGCCCAGTGTCAGGGGGTCGAACTAGAGTGAATCGAATGCCTCACACTCCCTCCATTTCTCCGGCACAGGCTTCGCCGGCACGGACTTCCCCGGCCGGTCCCGCCGACTCCGCCCACCCCGCCGCCGACGGTTTCGTGCGCGTGCGCGGCGCCAGGGAGAACAACCTCCGCGACGTGGACGTCGACATTCCCCGCGACGCCATCGTCGCGTTCACCGGCGTCTCCGGCTCCGGCAAGTCCTCCCTGGCGTTCGGCACGATCTTCGCCGAGGCCCAGCGCCGCTTCTTCGAATCCGTCGCGCCGTACGCACGGCGCCTCATCCAGCAGGGCCACACCCCGCACGTCGACCTGATCACCGGCCTGCCGCCGGCCGTGGCCCTCCAGCAGCGCCGCGGTTCGCCCAGCTCCAGGTCCAGCGTCGGCACCGTCACCACGCTGTCCAATTCGATGCGGATGCTCTACTCCCGAGCCGGCACCTACCCCTCCGGGTCAGCCCTGCGCCTGGACTCCGACGCGTTCTCCCCGAACACCGCCACCGGTGCCTGCCCCGAATGCCACGGTCTGGGAATCTCTCACACCGTGACCGAGTCGCTGCTGGTGCCTGACGCGAGCCTGAGCATCCGCGACGGAGCCATCGCCGCCTGGCCGGGCGCCTGGCAGGGCAAGAACCTGCGCGACATCACGGCGGTGCTCGGGCACGACATCGACCTGCCCTGGCGCCGGCTCAACCGTGAGGCACGAGACTGGCTCCTCTATACCGAGGAGCAGCCCGTCGTGGAGGTCACTCCGCAGCGGGACAGGGTGGCCAAGCCGTACAAGGGCCGGTTCTGGAGCGCGAAGAGCTACGTGATGCACACGCTGGCCGATTCGAAGAGTGCCCAGATGCGCCAGCGCGTGCTCCCCTTCGTGGAGACCGGCCCGTGCCGGCTCTGTGGCGGCAGCGGCCTGCGCGCCGAAGCCCTGGCGGTGCGCTTCGCCGGCCGGCCGATCAACGAACTCAACGCCCTCACCCTCAGCGAGCTCGCCGAAGTGCTGCGGCCCACCGCCGAACTCACCGGCGCCACCGGCTCACACCGCTCAGCCCAGTCCGGCGAGGTCACCGAGGTCGCGGTCACCGTGGCCGGCGACCTGGTGCGCCGCCTCGAGGTGCTCATCGACCTCGGCCTGGGCTACCTCAGCCTGAGCCGCGCCACCCCCACCCTCTCCCCCGGCGAGATGCAGCGGCTGCGCATCGCCACCCAGCTGCGCAGCGGCCTCTTCGGCGTGATCTACGTGCTCGACGAGCCCTCGGCCGGTCTGCACCCCGCCGACGCCGAACCGTTGCTGGTGGTGCTCGAAAAGCTCAAGGCATCCGGCAACTCGGTGTTCGTGGTCGAACACAATATGGACGTCGTGCGACGCGCCGACTGGATCGTGGATGTGGGCCCCCGGGCCGGCGACGGCGGCGGGGAGGTGCTCTACAGCGGCCCGGTGCCCGGCCTGGCCGATGTGGCCGGCTCGATCACCCGCGGGTACCTGTTCCCGACCGCGCCGGACTCGGCCGCGCCCGCGCCCCGCGAGCCGGCCGCGTGGCTGGGCCTGGCCGGCGTCAACCGGCACAACCTGGTCGACCTCGACGTCGACGTGCCGCTCGGCGTGCTCACCGCCGTCACCGGCGTCTCCGGGTCGGGCAAGTCCACGCTGGTGAGCAAGGTGCTGGCGGATGCCGTGGGCCGGGAGCTGCGCCAGGGCCCGGTCGACACCGCGCCGGCCGGCCGCGACGCCGCGGCCGACCCCGATGAGGCGACCGGCGAGGAGGAGAGCACCACAGTGCTCGACACGGTCACCGGCGCCGGCGCCATCGACCGCCTGGTGCGCGTGGACCAGAAGCCCATCGGCCGCACCCCGCGGTCCAACCTGGCCACCTACACCGGACTTTTCGACGCCGTGCGCTCCACCTACGCGGCCACTGCCGCGGCCAGGGCGGCCGGCTTCGGCGCCGGCCGGTTCTCCTTCAACGTGCCCGGCGGCCGCTGCGACACCTGCCAGGGCGAGGGCTTCGTGGCGGTGGAGCTGCTCTTCCTGCCGGGCAGCTACGCGCCCTGCCCGACCTGCGGCGGGTCCCGGTACAACGCCGAGACCCTCGCGGTGCTCTACAACGGCAAGTCCATCGCCGACGTGCTCGGCCTCACGGTCGACGCGGCGGCCGCGTTCCTCGCCGACGTGCCCAGCGCGGCTCGCAGCCTGGAGACCCTGCGCGAGGTGGGCCTGGGCTATCTGCGGCTCGGCCAGCCTGCGACCGAACTCTCCGGCGGTGAGGCACAGCGCATCAAGCTGGCCACCGAGCTGCAGCGCGCCCGCCGCGGGCACACGCTGTACCTGCTCGACGAGCCCACCACCGGGTTGCACCCGGCCGACGTTGAACTGCTGATGACCCAGCTGAACCGGCTGGTCGACGCGGGCAACACCGTGGTGGTGGTTGAGCACGACATGGGCGTGGTCGCGGCGGCGGACTGGGTCATCGACCTGGGGCCGTCCGGCGGCAGCGCGGGCGGGCGCATCGTGGCCGAGGGCACCCCGGCTACCGTCGCGGCGCATCCGCACAGCCACACGGCGCCCTATCTCGCGCAACGCTTGGAGCTAGCTGTGTAAAGGCGCCACACCCGGTCAAACGGGACCTTGGTCCCCGTTCCCGGCTCGGCGGCGATTCTAAGCTGAGCCGGGAGTTGGAATCAATGAAGCGCAGCACGCTGTTCAAGAGGCCCGCCGCCGCACCGCTCGACACGGGTCGGCAGGGTGATTTCGGCTATCTGCAGCCCGGCGAGATCTACCTCGACGCCGCCTGCCAGAGCCTCCGCCCGCAGAGCGTGATCGACGCCCTCACCGACTACTACACGAGCTACAACGCCTGCGGCGGCCGGGTCAAGTACGCCTGGGGCCAGAAGGTCGACCACGCCGTGGCCGACACCCGCCTGGCGGTGCTCGGCCTGCTCGGGCTCTCGGCCAAGAGCCACGCCGTGTCGTTCACCCTCAACACCACCTACGGCCTCAACCTGTTGCTGCAACAACTGCCGCTCGGCCGCTTCGCCCGGGTCGTCACCAGCCACATCGAACACAACTCGGTGTTCCTGCCCACCATCACGGCCGCCCGTCGGCTGGGTGTCGAGCGCCTGGTGCTGGATCGGGCCGCCGACGGCGCCCTGCTCTACGACCCCGCGCAGTTGGAGAAGGCGGTGGTCGTGGTCAACGCGGCGTCCAACATCGACGGCCGCCTGCTGACCAACCTCACCGACCTGGTGCGCGACGCCCACGCCCGTGGCGGCATCGTGATCGTCGACGCGGCGCAGGCCATGGGGCACGCTCGCGCACTGCTGCAGAAGACCGAGGCGGATGCGGTGTGCTTCTCCGCCCACAAGATGTACGGTGCCAGCCTGGGCGTGGTGGTGGCCCGGCACGAGCTGCTCGGCTCGCTCGAGCTCGGCTTTGTGGGCGGCGGCATGGTGCAGGATGTGCGCGAGAGCGACTTCGACCTCGTGCAGGGCGACCCGGGTGCGCTGCTCGAACCCGGCCTGCAGGCGTGGGGCGAGATCATCGCGCTGGGCCGCGCCATCGACTGGCTGGGCGTCGTCCGCCCCGGCGGCCTGGCTCCCGCCGAGCACATCGGCGCGCTCTCCCGACGTCTCCACGACAGCCTCGCCGAGATCCCCGGTCTCACGTTGCTGAACACCGCGGCCAGCCCGGTGATCAGCCTGTACGCGCCCACACAGGACTCGCACCGGCTCGCGGTCTTCCTGTCGCACTCCACGATCATGGTGCGCAGCGGCTACTTCTGCGCGCATCACTACCTCAAACAACAGCTCGGGCTGCCCCCGCTGCTGCGCTTCTCCCTCGGCCTGCACTCGACCGAGTCGGACATCGACACGGCCACCCAGGCCCTCGCTCGGCTGATGAAAGGCCTCTCCTAAGTGTTCTGTATCGCGGCGTTCATCATCCTGGTCGTCATGGCCGCCTTCTCGGCGAGGTACCGGCGCTACGTCGGCACTGCCTGGAACTGCACCTGGCGCCGGGTCACCTTCCGGCCCTGCGACACGACCTTCAAGCAGGACATCAAGGACCACCTGCTCGCCCCCATCGCCATGCGTCGGCCCGGGCTGGTGAAGCCGGCCAGCATCGGCCTGGAGATCCTCGCCGTGCTGGTACTCGTCACCACCATCTGGTCGGGCTACACGGTGGTCAAGAGCGCCGTCAACCTCTACGTCTACGGCACCTGCAACAAGCAGGACTCGGCATCCTGCACCCTCGGCGCCGAGGCCTGCTCCATCCCGGATGAGACGCCGGGCTTCATGGAATCGCTGGGCGAGTTCGACGTGCTCGGCGCGTTCGGCAATGAATTCGGCAGCCTCGGCGAGACCTTCGCGGCCATCCCGGCCCGGTTCCAGACCTGGACCGCCGAGGACTACCTGCCCGCCAACCCGAGCTACCTCACCGAGGACGCCGCGAACCCGATCGCCGTCGAGGTCATCGACCCCGGCTGCACCTTCTGCAAGGCGCTCTTTGCGAACATCGAGGAGGCGGGCTTCGAATCCTCCTACAACCTCACCTACATCGCCTA
The DNA here is from genome assembly GCF_004210215.2 of Cryobacterium sp. SO1. NCBI lineage: Bacteria > Bacillati > Actinomycetota > Actinomycetes > Micrococcales > Microbacteriaceae > Cryobacterium > Cryobacterium sp. SO1. The sequence goes on along the minus strand of NZ_CP067394.1, from coordinate 70,174 downwards.
CCCGATCGCGGGCACCGACGGCTACAAGTTCCCCAACTCGTTGCTGGTCACCCGCTACCTCGAGGCCCTGCGGCTGCACCCGCTGGACGGCGCCGAGACCCCCGTCGATTGGCAGGTCCTCGAGCGCATCTTCACCGAGAAGGCGGAGTCCGGCCTGCCGTGGCAGGAGACCATCAACTCGATGGATGCCGACGAGGCCACCGCGACCCTGGTCGGCTGGCTGGGCGAGTTCGGCCTGTCCGCCGACCAGATCGACGAGATCGTCACCGAGGCCGACTCCGACACCGTCTCCGACATCATCGCCGCGAACAAGACCCTCGTGGAGGAGAAGATCGCCACCGTGAAGATTCCCACGATCATCTTCGACGGCCGCCGCCACGACGGCCTGGTCTCGGTCGACGGCCTGCGGTAGCCCGCCCCGCCCATCCGCGAACCGTGAGAAAAGCCCCGAAGATCACGAATTTTCGGTGCTTTACTCACGGTTCGCGGGAGGAAAAGGGTCTCGGGTGGCATAGTGGCCGCAGACCCCCGAGGGAGACCGATGACTCAGTGGCGCATCCGTGACTTTCACACCGACGACCTCGACGGCATCCTGCGCCTCTGGGAGGAGGTGACCGCGTCGAGCACCGACCCGGTCTATGGGCTGTCGGAGGTGCTCGCCTCCTGCCAGAAGGACGACGCGGTCGTGGCCGTGCACGGCGACGAGGTGGTCGGGGCCGCGGTCGGCCGGGCCGCCCACGCTCAGGGCTGGGTCGTGTTCCTCGCCACGACCAAACCGTGGCAAAGCCACGGCATAGGCTCCGCCCTGTTGGCCGCCCTCGAAAAGCGGATGGCGCCGCACGCGCTGACGAAACTCTCCGCGCTCATGCCGGAGACCGCCACCCGGGTGGACGCGTTCCTCAACCGCGGCTTCGAGATCAAGAACCACCTCAGCTACTTCGAGCGCCGCATCCCCGTGCAGGGCCAGGAGATTCGGGCTCTGGCCGACCTCGGCGGGCGCATCCTGCCGCGCGACCTGTGGGCGGGCGTCGGCGGTATGGTGCGGGAGAAGGAGATGCTCGAGCGGCGGCTGGTGATGCCCCTGGCCCGGCCGGAGATGGCCGACAGGTACGGCGTCGTACCACCAAAGGCCGTGGTGCTCTTCGGCCCGCCCGGCACCGGCAAGACCACCTTCGCCAAGGCCATCGCCTCCCGGCTGGACTGGCCGTTCGTGGAGGTGTTCCCGTCCCGGCTGGCGACGGACCCGCAGGGTCTGGCGGGCGCGCTGCGGGGAACCTTCGGCAAGATCGATGACCTCGATCACGCGGTGGTTTTCATCGACGAGGTCGAGGAGATCGCCGCCCAGCGCGGCGGCGAACCGCCCTCACCGCTGCAGGGCGTGACCAACGAGCTACTCAAGCTCATCCCGGCCTTCCGCGAGCGGCCCGGGCGACTGCTGGTCTGCGCCACCAACTTCATCCGCACCCTCGACTCGGCGTTCCTGCGGCACGGCCGGTTCGACTACGTCGTGCCGATCGGGCTGCCGGATGCCGAGGCCCGGCACGCAATTTGGGAGCGCTACCTTCCCGCCGCCGTGACCGGCACCGTCGACCTCGCCGCGCTGGTCGCGGCCAGCGACGGGTTCTCCCCCGCCGACATCGAGTACGCCGCCCGACGGGCCTCCCAGCAGGCGCTGGAAGACGCCCTCTCCGCGGGCGCCGACGAGTCCGCGCCCGGTGGGCCGGGTACCTCGGACTATCTGGCCGGCATCCGCGGCACCCGCACCACGGTCTCGGCGCAGGTGGCCGCCGAGTTTCTCGAGGACATCGACCGGCTCGCCCGGCTCTGAGCGGCGCCAGCGCCGCTTCGCAGGTTAGCCTGCGCTGCTGGTCGCGTCGGCCGACTCCTGCACGAACTCGGTGAGGGTGGCCTCGATGGTGGCATACGCCGAGGCGTACGCGGCATCCTCGTCGCCCGCCACGATGGCCTCGGCCAGGTCGTTGTGCCGATGCGCGGATGCCGGGGTGTAGTCGGTGATCGTGAAGCGCTTCTCCTGCTCCCGGGTGCGCAACAGGGCGGCCACGGTGCTCGCGAAGTGGCCCATCACGGCGTTGCCGGCGCCTTGCAGGATCAGGGTGTGGAACTCGACATCGGCCTCAAGGTAGCGCCGGCCGTCCTGGGCTCGGTCGGCCTGCACCATGGCGGCTGCGGCCTTGGCCACGGCCTCCCGTTCCTCGGCGGTCATCAGGCGGGCGCTCAGCCGCGCGGCCACGGGTTCGATGCCCAGGCGCAGCTCGAGCATCTCGCGCATCTGGGCGAAGTAGTCGCCCTGGCCGCGCCACTGGATGATCTGGGGGCTGAACAGGTCCCACGACCGCCTGGCCAGCACCTGGGTGCCCACCCGCTGGCGCGGCTCCACCATGCCCACCGACTGCAACACCCGCAGGGCCTCCCGCAGCACGGAGCGCGACACGGCAAAGCGTTCGCTCAGCCGGTCGAGATTGAGGATGTCGCCGGGCGCATACGTGCCGTCGACGATCTCCTGACCGAGCGCGTTCACCACCCGTGCGTGCAATCCCCGGTCCCGCCAGGTTTCGCCGCCCACTGCAGTCACTTTCACACCCTCACTCCCTCGGGGCGACCCCGTCGCACCGATCCGCTTCAACCGGCGTCGTCGCGGGCCGCCGTTTCGGTGTTGTTGACCACATCACCGTTGTTGTGTAACACTTCATAAATCCGATTAATCAGATTAATCAGATTACGTACTTCCTCCTTCACTATGCCGCATCCCGCGCCGTGAGGGGGACCTGCGTGCTCACCACATGACGAAGAGGTCGCAGGGACGCGACCTCGGAACGGATTCTCGAGATGAATGTGACCCGCGCGATTCAGGCAGTGGAACCAGTGGTTCCCGCCGGCAGCACTCTCCAACTCATCCTCGCGGCGACCATCGGCGTCGCCGTGATCATCGTGCTGATCACGTGGCTCAAGGTACATCCCTTCCTGGCTCTCTCCATCGGCGCCGTCGGCGTGGGTGTGGGCGCCGGCATGGCCCCCAACGCCGCGGTCACCAGCTTCGGCGCCGGCTTCGGCTCCACCATGGCCGGCGTGGGTGTGCTGGTGGGCTTCGGCGCCATGTTCGGCAAGCTGCTGGCCGACTCCGGCGGAGCCGACCGCATCGTCGACGCACTCGTGAGCCGCTCCAGCGTGCGCACCTTGCCGTGGACCATGGCGCTCATCGGTGGCCTGATCGGCCTGCCGATGTTCTTCGAGGTCGGCCTGGTGCTGCTCATCCCCGTCATCATCCTCGTCGCCCGGCGCAGTGGCCAGTCGCTCATCCGCATCGCCATCCCGGCCCTGGCCGGCCTGTCCGTCATGCACGGCCTGGTGCCGCCGCATCCCGGCCCTCTCGTGGCCGTCACCACCCTGAACGCAAACCTCGGCCTCACCCTGGCCATCGGCGTGCTCATCGCCATCCCCACCGTGATCATCGCCGGCCCGCTGTTCAGCAAGTTCGCGGCCCGCTGGGTCAAGGTGCCGGTACCCGAAATGTTCATCACCGCCGCCGACCAGGGCCTCGAGGAGAACATCAAGCGGCCGAGCTTCATCGCCACCGTCTCGGGCATCCTGCTGCCGGTCGTGCTGATGCTCGCCCGCTCGATCGCCGACGCCATCAACCCCGGCTCCACCGACCCGCTCAACGCCACCCTGGACTTCCTCGGCACCCCGATGATCGCGCTGGGGATCGCCGTGCTCTACGCCATGATCGTCTTCGGTCGTGGTGGCGGCATGGACCGTGCCGCCGTGTCGAAGTCGCTCGCCGACTCGCTGCCCCCGATCGCCGGCATCCTGCTCATCGTCGGCGCCGGCGGTGGCTTCAAGCAGGTGCTCATCGACACCGGAATCGGCACCGTCATCGCCGACGCCGTCAACGGCTCGAGCGTCTCGGTACTGCTGCTGGCGTGGGTCGTTTCCGCGCTGGTGCGCGTGGCCACCGGGTCGGCCACCGTCGCCACCGTGACGGCCGCGGGCATCCTCGCGCCGGTCGCCGCCAGCCTCGGCGCCACGGATGTCTCGCTCATGGTTCTGGCCATCGGCGCCGGTTCGCTGTTCCTCTCGCACGTCAACGACGCGGGCTTCTGGCTGGTGAAGGAGTACCTCGGCACCAGCGTTCCGCAGACCCTGAAGACCTGGACGGTCATGGAGTGCCTCATCTCCATCACCGGCCTGGCCGGGGTCCTCCTCCTGAACGTGGTGATCTAGCCGTGTTCGAGAATCAGCAACCCGTGCTCGTGATCATGGGCATCTCCGGCTCCGGCAAGTCCACCGTGGCGGGCATCCTCGCCGGCCAGCTCGGCTGGGACCTCGAAGAGGGCGACGACCTGCACCCGCAAGAGAACATCGACAAGATGTCCTCCGGTCAGCCTCTCAACGATGAAGACCGCGCGCCGTGGCTCGACACCATCTCCTCGTGGATCATCGAGCACACCATGGCGGGCGTGCCCGGCATCATCACCTGCTCGGCGCTCAAGCGTCGCTACCGGGACGTGCTGCGCGAGCACAACGTGACCTTCGTGCACCTGACCGGCTCGAAAGACCTGATCGGACGGCGGCTGGCCACCCGGCACGACCACTACATGCCCACCTCGCTGCTGGACTCGCAGGTGGATGCGCTCGAGCCGCCGGAGCCCGACGAGAACGCGATCACGATCCACGCCGGCCGGAAGCCCGCCGAGGAGGCCGCCGAGATCGTGCGCCGCCTGGGTCTCACGCCGAGCCCCGGCTCCTCGGCCCTGGGCGCCCGCGACCCCGGCCAGTCCTCGGTAGCCCGCCCCACTCCCTAGCCCCGCCCGACACCCCACTGTTCCAGACTCGCCCATCCGCCACCCAGACTCGCCCATTCTCGATAGTCCTGGCGCTGCCTCACCAGCCAAAGTGGGCGACTCTGGTCTGCGCCAGCCAGCCCCCCGCACACAGAAACCCAGACTCGCCCTTTTTAGCTGGTTCGCGGCCCTCCCGCACTAGCGAGAATGGGCGACTCTGGTCTGCGCCAGCCAGGGCGGGTGTGGCCTGTGGCCGGGAGCGATCGTCAAGACAACTCTGGATGCCGGGGCGGCAGGGCGTGGCGCTGGCCGGCGGCGTGGAGCTTGAGGTTCTTCGCTTCCCAGTCGCCCAGCGCCTGGCGCACCGGACCCAGGGCACGGGTCTCGGGGCAGGCGGCGACCGAGTTGCCGCATCCGCAGCGTTGCGGGTCGGCCGGGGTCACGGTGTGCAGCCGGCCGATCTGCCAGAGCACGGCCATCGCGGCATCCGTGCGGCGCTGGCCCAGCTCGGCCTTGCGCTCGGCACGCTTGAGCACCTCGGTCTCGAGCAGGCCACGCAGCCCGGCGTCGGGGCCGCGGTCGAAGCGGCCGGCCACGATGCCGGTCAACTCGGCGACCTGGGCGTCCAGTGCGGTGATCTCGGCGTCACGCTCGGCGATGGTGGCGGTGCTCGTGGCCTCGAGCTCGTGCAGGGTCTCCTGCTGCGCGGCGAACTGCCCGAGCCAGAGCTTGATGTGGTCGGTGTCGCGCTGCTCGGCCTTCTCTGCACCGAGGTGACGCAGGCAGTGCGTGCAGACCACCTGATCGGTCGCCGAGGTGAAGTGGAACGGCTGCAGCGACTGGCAGCAGAAGCACTGTGCCAGCACATTGACATACAGCGGATACGAGTGGGCCACAGGCTCTCCAGGGTCGAGGTACTGCCCCGAGCCTAGCCGGGCGTCGGTCGCGCGAGCCCGCCCCGCCCGTGGCTCTCGCCCGGACCGCCCGCTCGCGAGAGCGGGGCAACGGTCACCACAGCGCACCGAGGCAACCACACGGCCGCTTTCGCGGAACGTGGACCCGATTACGTGCCGGCCATGTCCGAGGCGGCTCAGTGCGGGCCGGCCCGTATCGCCAGCCCGCGCACGAACGCGGCCTGGCCGGCGTGCTCGAGGTCGTCGCCGATCACGCTGACCAGCCGCACGGCCACGGTCACCGGCGGCGTCCAGCGGGTGTCGACCACGCGGCTGAAGTCGTCCTCGCGCAGCGTGCCCAGGTACGCGATCGTGCGCTCGTGCACCGCGTCGAAGTAGCCGCGCAGCAGGTCGGCGCCGGCCCGCACGGCCGCGACCTCGCCGGCGCTCTGCCGGTACCCCGTGGCACCGGCGGCGAAGGGAAGATTGAAGCGTTTCTGCCAGCCTCCGGCCGTCCAGACCTGCGGCTCGTCCATGAGGTCGGAGACATGGTCGTCCTGTACGCGGGTGAGGTGCCAGACCAGCCAGGCGATGGTGTTGGCCTCTGGGTCGACACGGAACTCGAGCAGATCGGACCCGGCGCCGACCAGCACGGCGTGCACCGCCTCCTGCACCCGGCCGAAGGCATCCGTCATCAGGTCGGTTGAGAGCATTCGGTACCTCCAGTGTCGAGGCGGCCAAACCCGCCACCGTCCGCCCACCCTAACCCCGCCTGCTCCTCCAATTCTTCCCGATTCGGGCCAAAATTGCAGGAGTTGTGCACGCGGGTCGAAGGCGATGGCGGCGTGTGTCTCGTATACGAGACACGAACCGGGAGAAAGCCGCTGCGGCGGAGGCCGTGCAGGAGTCAGATAGGAGCATGCACACCGCCGACACCGTCCCGCCCACCGTCAGAACCGCTCCGGCCCCCGTCACCGTGGGCACCGGCCCGGTCTCGGTGGCGGATGTCGTCGCCGTCGCCCGCCACGACGCCCCGGTGCACCTCGGCGAGGACGCCCGCGCCGCCGTGGCCGCCAGCCGCGCCACCATCGAGGTGCTCGCCACCGACGCGGCCCCGCACTACGGCATCTCCACCGGGTTCGGCGCCCTGGCCACCACCTTCATCACGTCGGCCGACCGCACCCGGCTGCAGCAGAGCCTGGTGCGCTCGCACGCGGCCGGTTCCGGCGCCGAGGTGGAGCGGGAGACCGTGCGCGCGCTGATGCTGCTGCGCCTATCCACCCTGCTCACCGGCCGCACCGGCATCCGCCTGTCGACCGCCGAGGCCTATGCCGGCCTGCTCAACGCCGGCATCACGCCGATCGTGCGCGAGTACGGCTCGCTCGGCTGCTCGGGCGACCTGGCCCCGCTGGCCCACTGCGCCCTGGCGCTGATGGGCGAGGGCACCGTGCGCGATGCCGCCGGCACCGAGCTGTCCGCTGCAGACGCCCTGGCGGCCGCCGGCCTCGAACCGGTGCTGCTGGCCGAGAAGGAGGGCCTTGCCCTCATCAACGGCACCGACGGCATGCTCGGCCAGCTCAGCCTGGCCCTGCACGACCTGCACACCCTGCTCGCCACCGCCGACATCGCCGCCGCGATGAGCATCGAGGCACTGCTCGGCACGGATGCCACCTTCGCCGCCGACCTCGCCGGCCTCCGCCCACAGCTGGGCCAGCAGGCCTCCGCCGCCAACCTCCGCCACCTGCTCGCCGGCTCCCCCATCGTGGCCAGCCACAAGACCCCGGAATGCACCCGGGTGCAGGACGCCTACTCGCTGCGCTGCGCCCCGCAGGTGCACGGCGCCGCCCGCGACACGATAGACCACGCGAGCCGTATCGCCGAGCGTGAGCTGGCCAGCGCCATCGACAATCCCGTCGTCACGATCAACGGCCGCGTCGAATCCAACGGCAACTGCCACGGCGCCCCGGTCGCCTACGTGCTCGACTTCCTCGCCATCGCCGTGGCCGACGTCGCGAGCATGTCCGAGCGCCGCACCGACCGGATGCTCGACCCGGCCCGCAGCAACGGCCTGCCCGCGTTCCTCGCCCACGATGTGGGGGTCGACTCCGGCCTGATGATCGCCCAGTACACCGCCGCGGGCATCGTCTCCGAGCTCAAGCGCCTCGCGGTGCCCGCCTCGGTCGACTCGATCCCGTCCTCGGCCATGCAGGAGGACCACGTTTCGATGGGCTGGCACGCCGCCCGCAAGCTCCGCACCGGCATCGACGGCCTCGCCCGGGTGCTCGGCATCGAGGTCATGACCGCCGGCCGTGCCCTCGACCTGCGCGCACCCCTGAAGCCCGGCCCCGCCACCGGCGCGGTGCTCGCCGAGGTGCGACGCGAGGTCGCCGGTCCCGGCCCCGACCGGTTCCTCTCCCCCGAGATCGAGTCCGTCGCCGCCTCCGTGCGGAGCGGCGCCGTGCTCGCCGCCGCCCAGAGCGCCACCGGCGCGCTGTACTGATCCGCCACGCACTGACCCGCCACGCTCTCGAGAAAGCAGCCCGCTCATGACCGACCTGCCCGAGACCAGCCCGACCGGCACCAACACCCCGCCGACGGATGCGCCGCCCACCGATCCGCATCCGCCGCGCGTGGTGCGCGCCGCCCGCGGCACCACCCTCACGGCGAAGAGCTGGCAGACCGAGGGCCCGCTGCGGATGCTGATGAACAACCTCGACCCCGACGTCGCCGAGCACCCGGAGAAGCTCGTGGTCTACGGCGGTACCGGCAAGGCCGCCCGTAACTGGGCGGCCTACGACGCGATCGTGCGCACCCTCACCACGCTCGAGAAGGACGAAACCCTGCTCGTGCAGTCCGGCAAGCCGGTGGGTGTGTTCCGCACCCACGAGTGGGCTCCCCGGGTGCTGATCGCCAACTCCAACCTCGTCGGCGACTGGGCCACCTGGCCGGAGTTCCGCAAGCTCGAGGCCCTCGGCCTCACCATGTACGGCCAGATGACCGCCGGCTCCTGGATCTACATCGGCACCCAGGGCATCCTGCAGGGCACCTACGAGACCTTCGCCGCCGTGGCCGCCAAGCTCGCCGCCCGAAAGGACGGGAAATACAAGCACAGTAACGGCACCCTGGCCGGCACCCTCACCCTCACCGGCGGCGCCGGCGGCATGGGCGGCGCCCAGCCCATGGCGGTCACCCTCAACGAGGGTGTTGTGCTCATCGTCGACGTCGACCCGTCCCGCCTGGCCCGCCGGGTCGAACACGGCTACCTCGACGAGATGACCGACGACCTCGACGACGCCCTCGCCCGGGTGCTCACCGCCAAGGCCGAGCGCCGGCCGCTGTCGGTGGGCCTGGTGGGCAACGCCGCCACGGTCTTCGCCGAGCTCTTCGCCCGGGAGGTGCCCATCGACATCGTCACCGACCAGACCAGCGCCCACGACCCGCTCGCCTACCTGCCCGAGGGCGTCACGGTGGCCGAGTGGCACGCCTACGCGGCCGAGAAGCCTGAGGAGTTCACCGACCGGGCCCGCGCCTCGATGGCCAAGCAGGTGCAGGCCATGGTCGACTTCCAGATGTACGGCGCCGAGGTCTTCGACTACGGCAACTCCATCCGCGCCGAGGCGCTGCTCGGCGGCTGCGAGCGGGCGTTCGACTTCCCCGGCTTCGTGCCGGCCTATATCCGGCCGCTCTTCGCCGAGGGCAAGGGCCCGTTCCGCTGGGCCGCGCTCTCCGGTGACCCGGCCGACATCGCCGCCACCGACAGAGCCATCGTCGAACTCTTCCCTCACGACGAACACCTGCGCCGCTGGATCACCGCGGCCGGCGAGAAGGTGCCCTTCGAGGGCCTGCCCGCCCGCATCTGCTGGCTCGGCTACCAGGAACGCCACCTCGCCGGGCTCACATTCAATCAGATGGTCGCCTCCGGCGAGCTGTCCGCCCCGATCGTGATCGGCCGCGACCACCTCGACTCCGGATCGGTGGCCTCGCCCTACCGCGAGACCGAGGGCATGAAAGACGGCTCGGATGCCATCGCCGACTGGCCGCTGCTGAACGCGCTGCTGAACACCGCGTCCGGCGCCACCTGGGTGTCGATCCACCACGGCGGCGGGGTCGGCATCGGCCGCAGCATCCACGCCGGCCAGGTGATAGTCGCTGACGGCACGCAGCTGGCCGCCGAGAAGATCTCCCGGGTGCTCGTCAACGACCCCGGCACCGGAGTGATGCGCCACGTTGACGCCGGCTACGAACGCGCCGAAGAGGTGGCCCGCGAGCGTGGCCTGCGGGTGCCGATGTGGGAGACCGATACCGCTGCCGGTACGACAGTCACGGATGCGCCCGATGCCTGACCTCGTCGCTCACGGCGTGCTCGCCGGTCTCGACGAGATCGCCGACACCGGTCGCGACCGGCGCGCCGGCGGCTACTCCCGGCACCTCTGGCAGAGCGCCGACCTCGAACTGCGGGCCTGGTTCACCGAACGCGCCGAGCGCCTCGGACTGAACGTGGAGGTGGACCGCAACGGCAACACCTGGGCCTGGTGGGGCGCACCGGGGTCGGATGCCGTGGTGGTCGGCAGCCACCTCGACTCCGTGCCCGGCGGCGGCGCCTACGACGGGCCGCTCGGCGTGGTCTCCGCGCTCGAGGCCGTCGCCCGGCTGCAGGCCGCCGGCTTCACGCCCGGCCGGCCCTGCGCGGTCCTGGTCTTCGCCGAGGAGGAGGGTTCCCGCTTCGGCGTGGCCTGCCTCGGCTCCCGGTTGCTCTCCGGTGCCATCGACGCCAACCGGGCCCGCGCCCTCACCGACCGGGCCGGCATCACCCTCGGCGAGGCCGCGGCGACGGCCGGCCTCGACCCCGCGCACCTGGGCCGGGACCAGGAGTCCCTGGACCGCATCGGTATATTCCTCGAACTGCATGTGGAACAGGGCCGGGGACTGATCGATCTCCGTGAGCCCCTCGCGGTGGCCTCGTCGATCCTCGCGCACGGCCGCTGGCGGCTGAGCTTCACCGGGCAGGGCAACCACGCCGGCGCCACCCCGATGACCGACCGGCGTGACCCGATGGTCGCCGCCGCGCACGCCATCGTGTCCGTGCAGCAGGCGGCCCTGGCCAGCCCCGGGTCCCGCGCCACGGTGGGACGCATCGAGGCCGTGCCCGGCGGCACCAACGTGATCCCCTCCGTCGTGCACGCCTGGCTGGATGCGCGCGCCGAGACCGACGCCCAGGCCCGCGCCGTGGTGGCCGAGATCACCGCACGGGTGCAGGCGCCGCACGCCGGCTGCTCCACCTCCGTGGTGGAGGACTCCTGGACGAGCACCGTCACCTTCGACCCCGAGTTGGCCGCCCGGCTCGTCCGCACGCTCGGCGGGCTGCCCGCGCTGGCCGCTGGCGCCGGCCACGATGCGGGGGTGCTCGCTGCCCGCGTGCCCACCGCGATGCTGTTCGTGCGCAACCCCACCGGCATCTCGCACTCGCCCGACGAGTTCGCCACCCTCGAGGACTGCGTCGCCGGCGTCGAGGCCCTGGACACCCTGCTGCGGGAGCTGCTGTGACCGCGGCACCGCTGGCGACCTACTGGTGCGAGTCGCTGCTGGTCGACGGCGTCGTCACCGCCGGCGTACGCCTCAGCATCGGCGCCGACGGTCGGATCTCCGGCCGTGCAGACGATGTTCCCGCCGAGCCCGGCGACATCCGCCTCGGCACCGTGCTGCCCGGCCTCGCGAACGCGCATTCGCACGCGTTCCACCGGGCCCTCCGCGGCCGCACCCACGACCAGGGTGGCGACTTCTGGCGCTGGCGGGAGTCGATGTACGCCGTCGCCCGGGCGCTCACTCCCGAGCGCTACCTGCTGATGGCCCGGGCGGTCTTCGCCGAGATGCTCGTCAGCGGCTACACCGCCGTGGGCGAGTTCCACTACCTGCACCACAAGGCCGACGGCACCCGCTATCCGCAGGCGCACGCCATGGAGCTCGCTCTGGCGACGGCAGCCCGCGAGGTGGGCATCCGCCTGGCGCTGCTGGACACCAGCTACCTGGCCGGCGGCCTCGACACCCCGCTGCGCCCCGAGCAACAGGGCTTCAGCGACGGGTCGGCGGCCGGCTGGCTGGCGCGGTGGGCGCGGCTGCGCGAGACCCTCGCAGCGGATGCCGCGGGCCGGCCGAACGAGCCGGCCCTGGTCACCCTCGGCGCCGCACTGCACTCGGTGCGGGCCGTGCCGCGTGACGCCATGCGGCAGATCCTGGCCGGGCTGCCGGCGGAGGTGCCGCTGCACATCCACCTCTCCGAGCACCCGCAGGAGAACGCCGACTGCCTGGCAGTGCATCGGGTCACCCCGACGGGGCTTCTCTACGGCCTCGGAGCCCTCACCCCGCGGCTGAGCGTCGTGCACGCCAGCCACCTCAGCGACGACGACCTCCGGATGCTCGGCCGCACCGGTGTCACCGTGGCGATGTGCCCGAGCACCGAGGCCGACCTCGGCGACGGCATCGGCCGGGCCAGGGAGCTGGCCGCCGCGGGCAGCCCGATCGCCCTGGGCTCCGATCAGAACGCAGTCATCGACCCGTTCCTGGAGATGCGCGGCCTGGAGATGGGCGAGCGCCTGGCCTCCGGCAGCCGCGGCCGGTTCACCCCCGCGGCGCTGCTGCGGGCCGCCGGCGCCGACGGTTACGCCGCGCTGGGCCTCGGCCCGGCACGCCTGGCGCCCGGTGACCCGGCCGACCTCGTCGAGGTCGACGCCCACAGCATCCGCACCATGGGCGCCCGGCCCGACCAACTGGTGCTCGCCGCCACGGCGGCCGACGTGCGGCGGGTGATCGTGGCCGGCCGCCTCGTGGCCGACACCGGCCGGCTCGTGGGGACCGCCGCCGCCGCGCTTGCACCCCGCGGCTCGCCCGCCGCGCTCCTCCGCGACGCGCTCGACACCCGCGGCACCCCCGACACCCCCGACGCCCGCCGGCCCGCCGACCCCACCCCGTCCGCCGAAGCCCCGAGTCCAGCATGACCGCACCCGCCCGGCTCTACTGTTCCGCGTGCGGACAATTGTGGCCGGCACACCGGGCACAATTGTCCGGAACGGGAACAGTTAGGTCTAGCCGCACCCCGCCCGTCCCGACTGCACCCACCGTTGTCCCCGACCGGAAGGCCCCACGATGACCGCTGAACTGCTCACCGGGATCGCCGAGCTCACCACACAGGCCGCCGAATCCAGCCACGACGACGACCGACTGCTGGGTGCCGCACTCGTGATCGAGAACGGCCGCATCGCCTGGCTCGGGCCGGCCGCCGAAGCGCCCGCCGCCGACAGCGTCGTGGATGTGCACGGGCGAGCGGTGCTGCCGGGCTGGGTCGACACCCACAGCCACCTGGTTTTCGCGGGCGACCGGGCCGCCGAGTTCGAGGCCCGGATGGCCGGACAGAGATATGCCGCCGGCGGAATAGTCAGCACGATGCTGGCGACCAGGGCAGCGAACGAGGCCGACCTCGTCGCCAACGCCCGCTGCCTCCGCCGGGAGGCCGAGGCGCAGGGCACCACGTTCCTGGAGACCAAGACCGGCTACGGCCTCGACCTGGCCGGCGAGCTCCGCAGCGCCAGGGCGGCCGCCGAGGTCGCCGATGTGGTCAGTTTCCTCGGCGCCCACGTGGTGCCGCCGGGGATCGACCGGCGGGACTACCTCGACCTGGTGACCGGCCCGATGCTGGCCTCCGTGGCCCCGTACGTGGACTTCGTCGACGCCTTCTGCGAGACTGGCGCGTTCGACGTCGAGGAGTGCCGGGAGGTGCTGCTGGCCGGCCGGGCCGCCGGGCTGGGCCTGCGTCTGCACGGCAACCAGCTCGGCTTCAGCGGTGGCGTGCGCCTCGCCGCGGAGTTGGGCTGCGCCAGCGTGGACCACTGCAACCACCTGGACGACGCCGACATCGACGCCCTGGCCGGCTCGAACACCGTGGCCACCCTGCTGCCGGCCTGCGACCTGTCCACCAGGGCACCGTTCCCGCCCGCCCGCCGGTTGCTCGACGCCGGCGCGCACATCGCCCTGGCCAGCAACTGCAACCCCGGCACGTCGTACACGACGTCGATGCCATTCTGCGTGGCGACGGCGGTGCTGCAGATGGGCCTCACCGTGCGGGAGGCGATCTGGGCGGCCACCCGCGGCGCGGCTCGGGCGGTCGGCCGTGAGCACGGGCCGGATGCCGTCGGCTCGCTCCGGATCGGCGGCCGGGCCGATCTGCAGGTGCTCGACGCCCCCTCGGTGGCGCATCTGGCCTACCGGCCGGGCATGCAGCTCTGCGTGGCCACCTGGACCGAGGGTGCCCGCGCCCGCCCTCTCGCGAACCGTGACTTAAGCACCTAAAACCCAGCGTTTGAGGTGCTTAGCTCACAGTTCGCGGGCTAGGAGACCGGCCAGCCGTGTCGGGCGAGGGCGTCCCGGGCCAGCTCGCGGGCCGAGTACGGCGTGCGCACACCGCGGATGTCGCGGTAGTCCTGGTGGCCGGGTCCGGCCCAGAGGATGGCGTCGCCGTCCCGGGCCAGGTCGACGGCGTAGTCGATCGCGGCCTCCGGCGGGGAGACCTCCACGATCTGCTTGTTGGGGAAGGCCTCCCTGGCGGCGTCCACGAGCATCCGGCGGATGCTGGCCGGGTCTTCGAAACGGGGGTGGTGGTCGGTGATGACCACGATGTCGGAGCCGGCCGCGGCGACGCGGGCCATTTCGGGGCGCTTGACCGGGTCGCGGTCGCCGTCGGCGCCGAAGAGCATGATGACCCGGCCGGGGGTGACGGCCTTGACCGCCCGCAGGGTCTTCTCGAAGGCGTCGGAGCTGTGGCCGAAGTCCACGTACACTCGCGGTCCGGTCGGACCGGAGACGCTCTCGGTGCGGCCCGGTATGTACACCTCGATGCCGTCCTGCAGCGCGGCCTGAACCCGGTCGGCGGCGTAGCCGGCCTCGATGGTCATCGCAACGGCGAGCCCGGCGTCGGCGACGAGGTGGTCACCCAGCAGCGCGACCGTCGTCTCGACGGAATCGCCGGCCCGGTTGTGCACGCGGAAGCGGGTGCCCTCCGGCAGTGCCTCGAGGATCTCCAGGCGCCAGTCCGGATCGGTCGCGGCATCCGCGGAAATCGACGCCACCGGGATCGTCGGCTCGGCCAGCAACTTCCGGCCCCAGGTGGTTTCCAGGCTCACGACGGCGGTGCGGGAGCGATCCGGCCGGAACAGGAGTTCCTTGGCGTCGAAGTAGTTCTCCATGGTGCCGTAGTCGTCGAGGTGGTCTATCGAGAGGTTGGTGAAGCCGGCGACGTCAAAGAGGATGCCGTCGACCCGGCCGTGGGTGAGGCCCTGGGCGCTCACTTCGAGCACCACGGCCTCCACGTGCTGTTCCTTCATGCGCGCGAGGAGCGCGTGCACGTCGGTGGCCTCCGGGGTGGTCAGGCGGGAGACGAAGACCTCACCGGCGATGTGGCGTTCGGCCGTGGTGGACAGCCCGGTGACCAGGCCCATCTGGCGCAGCACAGCCTCGAGCACGTACGCGGTGGTGGTCTTGCCGTTGGTACCGGTGATGCCGAAGATCGTGGGGGCGCCGTCGGCCGTGCCGTAGATGAAGGCGCTGAGCTCGCCCAGCCGGCCCCGCAGGTTGTCGCTCACGATGACGGGTACGCCGGCGGCGCGGGCGGCGGCCTCACCGTCAGCATCCGTGAGCACGGCCACCGCGCCGGCCTGCACGGCGCTGTCGGTGTACGCGGCGCCGTGGCCGTTCTTGCCGGGCAGGGCCACGAAGAGATCGCCCGGCTGCACGGACTGGGTGGACAGGGCGATGCCCGAGACGATCGTGCCCGCGTCAGCGAGGGCACTCGACGTGTCAGCCCGGCCCGCGATGTCCTCCAGGCGAACCTGCGGCGGGGTGCTCGGCCGCACAACGGGTGGGGTACTTTCGATTGCCAAAACAGACGCCTCCGGATTCACCCCCGAATGAGGGCACATTATTACCGTAAGCGCCCCTCCTGCAAGGGATCTGCGATAGCGGTCCGTTCGGCCACACTCATATGAACTGCATAGAAACCGACCCGCGGCCGGCTGTAGTGCGACGGCCCGGCCTGCCCGCCACCGGCTCAGCTCAGGATGTCCTTGGTGACGAACCTGCCGTACGCCAGCGCTCCGAAGACCAGCAGATAGCCGCCCTGCAGCAGCGCGTTCGCGCCGAAGGAGCTGAGGTCGACGGGCTGGCGCAGCAGGTCGGCGAAGTCGAGCCAGTAGTGGCTGAACAGCCACGGATGCAACCAGTCCAGTTGCGGCAGCGAATCAAGCACCTGCGCGACCACCGAGAGAACGATGGTGGCGGCCATCGCCCCGACGGGCACCACGGTGAGGGTGGAGAAGAACAGGCCGATGGCTGAGAGGCCGAGTAGTGACACGGTGACGTAGCCGGCGATGAGCAGGGCGCGCAGGAACGACTCGCCCAGGCTGATGGTGTCGCCGGAGAGCAGGGTCAGCGGCCCCACCGGGAACAGCGCCAGCCCGGCGAGCACCCCGGCGGTGACGACAGTGAGCGTGGCCGCCACGCAGAACACCGCCGCGCCGACGTACTTCACCACGAGCAGCCGGACCCGGCCGGCCGGGGCCACGAGCAGGTAGCGCAGGGTGCCCAGCCCGGCCTCGCCGGCGATGGTGTCGCCCGCGACCACACCGACGGTCAGGGGCAGGAACAGGGGGATCGACACGATCAGGCCGGTCACCGCGACGAACAGGCCGTTCTGGGTGACCTGGTCGAGAAACGGCGGACCGCGTCCGGGCGTGGGCTCCTGTGAGGAGAGCCGCACGGCGACGGCGATCAGCACCGGCACCGCGGCGAGCGCGAGCAACAGCGCCCAGGTGCGGCGGCGGCGGAAGAGCACAGTCAGTTCGGAGACCAGCAGCGCCCAGGCGCCGCCGGGCCGGGCGGTCGTCTCGGCTGCCGCTGCCACCGGGGATGCCGCTGGACGGCCATCAGAGGACGTCTTATCGGACAACGTCGAACCCCTCTCCGGTGAGCGCCACGAAGCGGTCCTCGAGGCTGGTGTCCTGCACCTCGAACCCGCGCACCCGCACCCCGCCCGCCACGAGCGCGGCGACGAGGTCCTCCTCCTCGAGCTGCCCACCTGCGGACCAGCCGCCCGGGTCTGCGGGGGCTCGTCCGCTGCGGGGCACGTCGATGGGGGCGCTCACCCAGTGGTCGGCGGATCGGTCGGCGGATCGGCCCGAGGATGCGGAGGCGCCCGGGAAGCTCTCGGTGCCGCGATCGTTCGGCGCGGGCTCCAGCTCGGCCATGAGGCCGGCGCCGGCCAGCACGCGGATGGCGGCCGCGGCATCCGGGGTGCGCACCCGCACTCTGGACTCACCGGCGCGCAACTCGTCGAGGGTGCCCTGGGCCACCAGGCGTCCGGCGCTCATGATCGCCGCGTGGGTACACATGTGCTCGACCTCGGCGAGCAGGTGGCTGGAGACAAAGACCGTGGTGCCCTCCCCGGCCAGCGACCGCACCAGGGCACGCACTTCTCGGGTGCCCTGCGGGTCGAGTCCGTTGGTCGGTTCGTCCAGCACCAGGAGCCGGCGCGGCATCAGCAGGGCGTTCGCGATGCCCAGGCGCTGCTTCATGCCCAGCGAGTACGCCGACACCTTCTTGCCCGCCGCGTTGGACAGGCCGACCCGTTCGAGCGCGCGGTCCACCCGGGCCCGGCGGTTGCGGGTAGGGGCCGCGCGGTCGGCGGAATCGAGTCGGCGCAGGTTCGCGGCGCCGGAGAGGAACGGATAGAACGCGGGGCCCTCCACCAGGGCGCCCACCTGGGGCAGCACCCGGGCGAGCCGGCCCGGCATCGGCTCCCCGAGCACTCTCACCTCACCGCTGGTGGCGGCGGCGAGGCCGAGCATCACCCGGATGCTGGTGGTCTTGCCCGAGCCGTTCGGCCCGAGGAATCCGAACACCGAGCCCATCGGCACCGCGAGGTCGATGGCATCGACGGCGGCCTGCTGGCCGAAGCGTTTGGTGAGGGCCCGGGTCTCGATCGCCAGGTCGGCGACCCGGGCGGCGACGCTCACTCCTGGGTTGCGGCGGCCAGCAGCCGCTCAACGGGAACGGACCCGGCGAAGACCCGGCCGTCGTCGGTGATCAGCACCGACACGAGGGTGGTGCTCAGTGCCCGGCCGCCGTCGACGGCGTCGGTGAGCTGGCTGTACAGGGGTGAGGCGGTGAGGTCGGCCAGGGCCGCGGCATCCTCGCCGGCCGGCATCGACACGACGGCGTCCCAGCCGGTGCCGACCACAGTCACACCGCTCCGGTCGGCCTCGGGATGGCCGGCGTCATCCTTCGTGGGCAGCGTCTCCTCTGAGACAGTTGCGCCGGCCGGCGGGGTGAAGGCGAACAGGTCGGCGGGTGGGGCCTCGAGGCTGAGCGAGGTGTAGGCCACGCTGATGGCCGGGTCGGTGGCTTCCCGCGCGGCAACCTGCACCCGGAGCGGCAGTCCGGTCCCGGAGTCCACCGCGATCGACACCGAGCCGACCAGGGTGTCGGCGCTGTCGGGGGTGAGCACGAGCTCATAGGCGGTGCGGCCGGCGACCTGGGTGTTCCCGGCCAGGGTCACGTCGGTGCTCGGGGTCACCTCGTCCAGAAAGGTCTGGGCCAGTTCGCTCGGTGTGTAACTCGCGCCGGCCTTCTCTGCGCCGGCGCCCGGGGCGGCATCGGCGGGCAGGGTGGTGTACACGGCGGTGTTGTCGGCGGAGTCGTAGAGCCAGACGTCGGAGCCGTTGCGAATCAGGTTGCGCTCGGACATGGTGTCCTGCACCTGCACCCGGCTCTGGTCGGCGCCGTTCTGGTAGACCCGCACGGTGCGACTGCCGGTGAGCAGGTCGAGGGCGTCGGCGAATTCGGCGGTGGCGGCATCCCCGGTGCTGGGGATCTCGGGCAGCCCCAGCTCCGAGGTCTGCTCGATGGTGCCGGAGAAGGTGTCGACGGTGCTGCCTGCGGCCAGTTCGAGCACCTCTTGCGGGGTCTTGTCCGGCAGGTCGACGGCCGCGCCGGCCTGCAGGGGAACCGCGAGGACCCCGGCGACGATCACGGCGGGAACCGCCACGGCGGGCATCCACTTCAGCCAGGTTCGGGACATGACGAGCAACCTCCAGTGTGACCACATAGAACTCCGCAATGCGTATGCCCGACACTACGCTTCGATGCTGAAAGTTCCATTCGATTTTTTGCCGGTGTGGTGGCTTTCCCACAGCGCCACGGCCCGGGCGGTTCGGGCGTGCCAGGTGGGCGTGGCACCGCCCTGCGCCCAGGCCGGGGATGCCCGGACGCGGCCACCGCCGCCAGCTCTCGGGGGCCCGCCGCCCGCTCCATCAGAGTTGCGCTGTCTAGGGCTCGGGGGTGGGCACGTAATGCACAGCCACGTCAAGCCGGTCGAGCTGGTCCCGGTGCTCGGCCGCGAGGTCGGCACTCACGAGAATGTCGTCGAAAACGTCGAGGTTCACCACGTGGTGCAGCCCCTTGGCGCCGAACTTGGTCACGTCAACGAGCAGCACTTTGCGGTCGGCCATCTCGACCAGCGCCTGCTTGGTGCGGGCCGACTCGGCGTCGGGGTGGAAGAGTGCATCATTTTTCACCGAGGTGGTGGAAATGAACGCGACATCGGCGGAGATGCGCTTGATTTGCTCGATCACCACGGTGCCGAGAAACGAGTCCGTCTCCGGGTAATACTGACCGCCCAGGCCGAGCAGCTTGATCTCCGGATGCGCTCGGGTGAGGTCGTGCATCAGCGCCAGGGAATGGGTGATCACCGTTGACGGCGCCCGAGCGGCGAGCACCGGCAGTATCGCCGCGGCGGTGGTGGAGTCGTCGATGGCCACAACGTCGCCCGCCCGGATCAGCGCGGCGGCGGCCCGCGCCAGGGCCACCTTTTCCGCGACTTTGGTAGCTCGGCGAAGTCGCACGTCCCGCTCGAGGAAGGCGTGCGGCAGGGCACGGGCACCTCCCCGGATGCGCTCGATCCGACCCTCGCGGGAGAGCAAGTCGAGGTCTCGGTGGATGGTCATGGGGCTCACCGCAAAGGCCTCGGCGAGTTCTTCCGCCCTGGCGACGGAGTGGATGTCGATGTACCGCACGAGTTCGCCGCGCCGCGCCGCTGCGGTCAGGCCGTCGCGGGGGGACTGCGCCACATCGCGCTCCTCGGATGTCTCACCTTCCATGTTCACAATGATACGTCAGATTCCGCACTTCAGTCAGATTTATCATCAAGAATGATAATTATGGTAATAACTGTGTTACTTTTGGCGAATTGATTTTTGATGGCCCATCGTAAGGACGCGAATAATGGCATCACAGGCAACGCATAACCCGCCCACCGGATCGAAGACCGAGACCCGAGAGGGCATCCTCGACAGGCTCGGATTACCCCGCCCACTCATCTGGGGGTTCGTCGGACTGGCGCTTTTCATGATCGGCGACGGGGTCGAGACGAACATCCTCTCCCCGTTCCTCACCGGCGAACACGGCTTCTCCATCCCCCTGGTCGGCCTGCTCGTCACCGTCTACGGCGTTGCCGTGGCGATCGCGGCGTTCTTCTCCGCCGCCCTCTCCGACCTGTGGGGCCCGCGGCGGGTGATGATGATCGGCGCCGGCATCTGGGTGTTCTTTGAGCTCGCCTTCCTCATCCTGGCGCTCAACTCCAGCAATGTGGTGCTGATCTTCATCACGTACGGACTGCGGGGCTTCGGCTACCCGTTCTTCGCTTACGGTTTCCTGGTCTGGATCACCGCCACCGCCAATCCCAAGCGACTGGCCAGCTCGATCGGTTGGTTCTACGTGGCATTCACCGCGGGCCTGCCCACCCTCGGCGCTCTGGTCGCCACCAGCACCCTGGACATCTTCCACCTGTCGATGTTCCAGACCCTCTGGGTGTCGCTGGGACTGGCGGCGCTGGGCACCGCCGTCGCGTTGATCGGCGTCAAGGAGAAAATCGGCCGCGCCCCCCTGGTGACCAATTCCGACGAGGTCTTCACGGTTCTCACCTTCGGCCTCAAACTGCTGGCCACGAAGCCCAAGGTGCTGATGGTCATGCTCACCCGCATGATCAACTCGATCCCCACCTACGGCATGGCGATCTTCTTCCCCGCCCTGTTCGTCGACAGGTTCCACTGGAGCATCGGCCAGTTCCTCATCCTCACCACGGTCATCTACGCGGTGAACATCCCGTTCAACCTGTTCTTCGGCTGGCTCGGCGACCGCAACGGCTGGAGCCGCACGGTCACCTGGTACGGCGCCGTGCTCTGCGCCGTGTCGATGCTGGGCCTCTACGTGGTGCCGGACTTCGCGATCAGCCAGGGTTGGCCGTTCGCCTACGCCCTCACCCTGCTCGTCGGTGCGATCTTCGGCATCGGCCTGGCCGGCTTCGTGCCGCTCTCGGCCATCGCCGTCTCCCTGGCCCCCCAGCAGCCGGGCGCCGCCATGAGCTCGTACAACCTCGGCATCGGCGCCGCCGTCTTTGCCGGCCCGCTGCTCGTCGCCCTGCTCTACAGCAGCCTCGGAGCCTTCGGCCTCGTCGTGCTCTTCTCCGCGCTCTATCTCGTCGCTGCCGCGATGTCCGCAGCGCTGCGCGGCACCCAGCCCGGCTTCGACGGCGTGCCGCCGGCCATCGGCATCCGGGAAACGGAGATGGACCTCCTCACCCGCTAGCGCGTCAACCCCACCGATTGTTGCAACACCAAGCAAGGACAAGACAATGACCGCATCGAACACTCCCACCACCGCCCTCCGCCCCGAGAACCTCGCCACCCTGGCCGCGACCGTCACCGTTCCCGGCTACGAGCGCGCCGGCCTCACCGCCGGCATCATGCACTTCGGCGTCGGCGGTTTCCATCGCGCGCACCAGGCGCTCATGATCGACGACCTGCTCGGTCAGGGCCTGGCCCGCGACTGGGCCATCTGCGGCATCGGCGTCCTGCCCGGCGACGCCAGGATGCGCGACGTGATGCGCTCCCAGGGCGGCCTCTACACCCTGGTCGAGAAGCACGCCGACGGCCACCTCGAGGGCCGGGTGATCGGCTCGATCATCGACTTCATGTTCGCCCCAGACGACGTCGAAGCCGTGATCGAACGGATGGCGAGCCCTGGCGTGCGCATCGTGTCCCTCACCGTCACCGAGGGCGGTTACAACATCCACCCCGTGACCGGGGCTTTCGACCTCACCAACCCGCAGGTCGCCGCGGACCTCGAGCCCGGCAGCAGGCCGGCCACCGCGTTCGGCATCACGGTCGAGGCCCTGCGCCGACGCCGCGACCGCGGTATCACCCCGTTCACGGTGATGTCTTGCGACAACCTGCAGAACAACGGTGAAGTGGCCCACCGCACCTTCGTCGCCTTCGCCGCCGCAAAAGACCCGGAGTTGTCCGCCTGGATCGACGCCGAGGTCGCCTTCCCGAACTGCATGGTCGACCGGATCACCCCCGGCACCACCGACGCCGACCGCACCCTCGTCGCCGACACGTTCGGCGTCACCGACGACTGGCCCGTGGTCTGCGAACCGTTCTTCCAGTGGGTGCTGCAGGACACCTTCACCGACGGACGCCCGCCGCTGGAGCAGAGCCGCACCCAACTCGTCGCCGACGTCGAGCCCTACGAGCTGATGAAGCTGCGCCTGCTCAACGCCAGCCACCAGGGCCTGTGTTACTTCGCTCATCTGATGGGCTACCGGCTGGTGCACGAGGCAGCCGGTGACCCGTTGATCGCCGAGTTCCTGCGGGCCTACATGGACCGCGAGGGCACCCCGACGCTCAAGCCGGTTCCCGGGATCGACCTCGAGGCCTACAAAGCGGACCTGATCGAACGGTTCTCCAACCCGAGCGTGCGCGACACCGTGGCGCGGCTCTGCAACGAGTCCTCTGACCGCATCCCGAAGTGGCTGCTGCCGGTCGTCAACGACCAGTTGGCCGCCGGCGGCCAGGTTGAGCTCTCCGCCGCGATCGTGGCGAGCTGGGCCCGTTACGCCGAGGGTGTCGACGAGCAGGGCGCGCCGATCGATGTGTGCGACCGCATCAAGGAGCGCGTCATGGCGAGCGCGGCCGGTTACCCGATCGACAGCCACTCCTTCCTCCGCGACCGCGACCTGTTCGGCAGCCTGATCGAGAGCGAGATCTTTGTGACCGAGTACGACCGGGCGCTGGGCCTACTGCACAGCGTGGGCGCCCGCCGCACCCTGGAGATCCTGCTGGGGTCAGACCGGGACGTCGTCGTCGCATCCGTCCCCGAGAGCCTCGGCGCCCGATGACCTTGGTCGCGGGTGTGGATTCCTCCACCCAGTCCTGCAAAATCGTCATCCGCGATGCCACGACCGGCGCGCTCGTGCGCACCGGCCGGGCCTCGCATCCCGACGGCACCTCGATCCACCCGGATCGCTGGTGGCACGCCCTACAGGTGGCGATCACCGACGCGGGCGGCTTGGCCGATGTCTCGGCACTGGCCGTCGGCGGGCAACAGCACGGAATGGTGGCGCTCGACTCCACCGGAGCCGTGGTGCGGGACGCCCTGCTCTGGAACGACACCCGGTCGGCCCAGGCCGCCCTCGACCTCATCGCCGAACTCGGCGACGGCGACCCCGTGGCCGGCGCGGCGGCGTGGGCGAGCATCATCGGCTCGGTTCCGGTGGCATCGCTCACCGTCACCAAGCTGCGCTGGCTGCGCGACGCCGAGCCGCTGAACGCGGGGCGGGTGGGCGCGGTGGCCCTGCCGCACGACTGGCTCACCTGGCGTTTGGCCGGAAACGGCGCCGGGTCGGGGGCAGCGGGGCTGGCCTGCCTCACCACCGACCGGTCGGATGCCTCTGGCACCGGCTACTGGTCGCCGATCGACGAAGACTACCGGCGCGACCTGCTGATCCTGGGCCTCGGCCACGACACGGTGCTGCCGACGGTGATCGGGCCCGGTGCCATCGCCGGCCAGACCCCCGGCGGCATCGTGCTCGGTGCCGGCGCCGGCGACAACGCCGCGGCGGCCCTTGGCCTCGGCCTGTCCGAGGGTGACGTGGCGATCTCGATCGGCACCTCCGGTGTGGTTTCGGCGATCTCCGCCACCCCCACGACGGATGCCAGTGGACTGGTCACCGGGTTCGCCGATGCGACCGGCGCCTTCCTGCCGTTGGCCTGCACCCTGAACGCCGCCCAGGTGCTCGACGCAGCCGCCCGAATGCTCGGCGTGGACCATGCCGGGCTCAGCGCCCTGGCGCTCTCGGCGCCGGCCGGGTCCGACGGCCTCGTGCTGATCCCGTACCTCGAGGGCGAGCGCACCCCGAACCGGCCCAACGCCACCGGTGCCCTGCACGGGCTGCGGAACGTGAACACCACCCCGGCGCACTTCGCCAGGGCCGCCGTGGAGGGCATGCTTTGCGCCATGGCCGACGGCCTCGACGCGCTGCGCGACCAGGGCGTGCCCGTTCACCACGTGTTCCTGATCGGCGGCGGCGCCCAGTCCGAGGCGGTACGACGCCTCGCCCCCGCCGTGCTCGGCCTCGACGTCACCGTGCCGAGCCAGGGCGAGTACGTCGCCGACGGCGCCGCGAGGCAGGCCGCCTGGGCCCTGCTCGGCGGCGACCGACCACCGGCCTGGGCGCTCTCCCACAGCGACACCTACCGCGCGACGCCCACCCCTGGGGTGCGTGACCAGTACGCGGCCGTCCGCGACCTCACGGCCACCCGCCCCGCCTGATCCACCCGCACGCCCGCGAGCGGCGAGCGGCGCCCGAGAATTCGACTCTGTCGGGGGCTTCAGCTCACGGCTCGCGGGTTCGTGCCGGGCGCTGGACGCTGTCGGCGTCGAGAGTCCAGCCGAAGGCGGGACTCAGCCGCGGAGCGCCGAAGCCACCGTCACCATTTGCGACCGCAGCGCCTCCACCACGACCGAGATCACCGGCTGGCGCTGCGCCTCGGGCCGCAGCACCATCCAGTACGGCAGTTCCTCGGCGAACTCCGTCGGCAGCACCCGCATCAGGTCGTCGTGCCGGTCGGCCATGAAGCAGGGCAGCAGGCCGATACCGCCGCCCACCCGGGTGGCTTCGATCTGCACGAACACATTCGTCGAACTCAGCGAGCCCCGCATGGTGGGCACCCGCCGGCGGGGCGCATCCAGATCGTCCACCTGCAGCATCGAGTCGACGAAGTAGACCAGTGGATGCTCCACCAGCTCGGCCACGTCGGCCGGCGTGCCGTTCCGGGCCAGGTACTCCCGCGACGCGTACATTCCCAGGGTGTAGCGGCCGAGTTCGAACGCCTCGGCCCGATGCGCCTGGGGCCGGCCGACCACCACCTCGATGTCCAGGCCGGAGCGGTGCTGCAGCGCCTGACGGGTCACCGTGACGATTTCCACCCGCAGCCCCGGATGCGTGCGCTGCAGGTCGACAACGGCCGGGGCCGCGATGAACGCGCTGAAGCCATCCGTCGCGCTCAACCGCACCACCCCGGAGAGCTCCCCGCCGTCCGCCTGCCCGCCCAACAGATCGAGGGCAGCCTCCACGTTCTCGGCCGCGCGCACCGCCCGGGTGCCCAGGTCCGTGAGCTCCCAGCCTCCCGCCGTACGGGAGAGCACCCGACCGGCCAGCGCCGCCTCCAGGGCCGCGATGCGCCGGGAGATTGTGGTGTGACTGAGGCCGAGGGATTCGGCGGCGGTGGTGAAGCGGCCGGTCCTCGCCACGGCGAGCAGCACCAGCAGGTCGTCGGGATTGGCCGGGGTGGCGACGCGAGAGTCGGTCATATCTGCAATTATGCACATCCGGAGTGGTGAAGTGGTCATTGCCGCAGCCAAGGGGAGACGGAATACTCAGGGGAGCCGTTCGCGGCCCCTCGCGTGCAGAACGACGAGTCCTTCCCCCATCCAGTGTCAATGCCGATACTCAAGGAGATCCCCATGAGCGCGAACTCGCGTGTCACCACCGCCACAAGCGGCCCCTCCCCCACCAGCGAAACCTCGGGCCTGAAGAAGGTCGTTGCCGCCTCCATGGTCGGCACGGTCGTCGAGTGGTACGAATTCTTCCTCTACGCCACGGCGGCGAGCCTGGTCTTCGCCACGGTCTTCTTCCCCAACGCGGGCAGCCAGCTCGACGGCATCATCGCCGCGTTCCTTACCTATGCGGTGGGCTTCATCGCCCGGCCGCTTGGCGGCATCGTCTTCGGCCAGATCGGCGACCGGCTCGGCCGCAAGCACACCCTGCAGCTCACCATCGTGCTGGTCGGTGTCGCGACCTTCCTGATGGGCTGCCTGCCCGGCTTCGACACCATCGGCTACTGGGCGCCCGCTCTGCTGGTGGCGTTGCGCTTCATCCAGGGCTTCGCCGTCGGCGGCGAGTGGGGCGGCGCCGTGCTGCTCGTGGCCGAGCACAGCCCGAACCAGTCCCGCGGGTTCTGGTCCAGCTGGCCGCAGTCCGCCGTGCCGGTGGGCAATCTGCTCGCCACGCTGGTATTGCTGACCATGTCCTGGACCCTGCCCGCCGACCAGTTCCTCAGCTGGGGCTGGCGCGTGGCGTTCTGGCTCTCCGCGATCATCGTCGTGGTCGGCTACTACATCCGCACCCACGTCAGCGAAGCACCGATCTTCCTCGAGGCCCGCGCCCAGGTGGAGGCCGACAAGGCCACCAACTACGGTGTGCTCGAGGTGGTGCGCAAATACCCGAAGGGCATCCTGGGCGCCATGGGCCTGCGCTTCGCCGAGAACATCCTGTATTACATCATCGTGAGCTTCTCGATCGTGTACCTGGTCACCGTGCACGAGTACAACACCAGCAGCCTGCTGCTGGCGTTGCTGATCGCCCACGTTGTGCACTTCCTGGTGATCCCGCAGGTCGGCCAGCTCTCCGACCGCCTCGGTCGCAAGCCCGTCTACCTCGCCGGCGCCATCCTCGGCTCCACCTGGGCGTTCTTCGCCTTCCCGATGTTCGACACCCAGAACCCGGCACTGATCGTGCTGGCGATCACCATCGGGCTCTGCTTCCACGCGCTGATGTACGCCGGCCAGCCCGCGATCATGGCCGAGATGTTCCCCACCCGGATGCGCTACTCAGGCGTCTCGCTCGGCTACCAGGTCACCTCGATCCTGGCCGGATCGATGGCCCCGATCATCGCCACGGCGCTGCTCAAGGAATACAACTCCTGGCTGCCGGTGGCCATTTACGTGGCCGCGGCGTGCGCCGTCACCCTGGTGGCCGTGGTGACCCTCAAGGAGACCCGCGGCATCTCCCTGCGCGAGGTCGACAAGGTGGATGCCGAGAAGCACGGCCTGACCCCCGTCGGCAGCCTCTGATGGTCAGCGACCTCTCCGGCCAAACAGCCGTCATCACCGGCGGCGCCGGCGGCATCGGTGCCGCCTGCGCGGCGGCCCTGGCCGCCCAGGGCGCCCACGTGATCGTCGCCGACCGGGATGCCGAGGCCGCCGAGCGGGTGGCCGGGGAGGTCCGGGGCGAGGCCTGGGTCGTCGACCTGCTCGACACTGCCGCGCTTGACGAGCTCGTACTCGAGGCCGACATCCTGGTCAACAACGCCGGGTACCAGACCATCAGCCCCATCGAGGCGTTCGACCCGGCGGAGTTCCGCCGGATGCAGACGCTCATGGTGGAGGTGCCGTTCCTGCTGATCCGGGCCGCCCTGCCGCGCATGTACGCCAAGGGGCATGGACGCATCATCAACGTCTCCTCGGTGCACGGGCTGCGCGCCTCCGCGTTCAAGTCCGCCTACGTCACCGCCAAGCACGGCCTCGAGGGCCTGTCCAAGGTGACCGCGCTCGAGGGCGGCGACCACGGGGTCACCAGCAATTGTGTCAACCCGGGCTATGTGCGCACGCCCCTGCTCGAACGCCAGATCACGGCACAGGCCGAGGCGCACGGCATCCCCACCGATGAGGTGATGCACGAGGTGATCCTGGCCAAGAACGCGATCAAACGGCTTGTCGAACCCGCCGAGGTCGCCGCCCTGGTGGCATTCCTCGCTTCCCGCGAGGCGGCCATGGTCACCGGCTCGTCGTACCTGATGGACGGCGGCTGGACCGCCTGAGC
The DNA here is from genome assembly GCF_004210215.2 of Cryobacterium sp. SO1. Lineage (NCBI taxonomy): Bacteria > Bacillati > Actinomycetota > Actinomycetes > Micrococcales > Microbacteriaceae > Cryobacterium > Cryobacterium sp. SO1. The sequence continues at coordinate 42,440 of NZ_CP067394.1, read as the reverse complement.
GATCCCGCCCATCCTGCCCCACCGTGACCCAGAGGAGACTCCGATGACAACACTGCACCTCAGCGCCGCCGAGGCCTTGGCCGGCACCCTCACCGACGGCTGCGTGCTCGCGGTCGGCGGTTTCGGCCTCAGCGGCATCCCCGCCGACCTGATCGAGGCCGTGCGTGACTCCGGCGTGAGAGGCATCACCGTGGTCTCGAACAACATGGGCGTCGACGGCCTGGGCCTCGGCCTGCTGCTCGAGGCCGGTCAGGTGCGGAAGGTCATCGCCTCCTACGTGGGCGAGAACAGGCTCTTCGCCGAGCAGTTCCTCGACGGCCGCCTCGAGGTGGAGTTCAGCCCACAGGGCACCCTCGCCGAGCGGCTGCGGGCCGGCGGTTCGGGCATCCCCGCGTTCTACACCAAGACCGGGGTGGGCACCCAGGTGGCCGACGGCAAACCGCACGCCGACTTCGACGGTCAGCGCTACGTGCAGGAACGCGCGATCGTTGCCGATGTGTCCCTGGTTCGCGCGCACACCGCCGACACCGCCGGCAACCTCACCTACCGTTACACCGCCCGCAACTTCAACCCGGTGGTCGCCACGGCCGGCCGCCTCACCATCGCCGAGGCCGAGCACATCGTGCTGGCCGGCGAACTCGACCCCAACCGGGTGATCACCCCCGGTGTCTACGTGCAACGCCTCGTGCCGGCCACGACCCGCGAGAAGCCGATCGAGCAGCGCACCGTGCGCCAGCGCGACACCGTCAACACCACTTTCAGCCCCGAGGGAGCACTGCGATGAGCTGGACCCGCGACGAGATGGCCGCGATCGCGGCCGCCGAGCTGGAGGACGGCGACTACGTCAACCTCGGCATCGGCATCCCCACCCTGGTGGCCAACAACCTGCCCGCCGGGGTGCAGGTCACCCTGCAGAGTGAGAACGGGCTGCTGGGCATGGGCCCGTTCCCCTTCGACGGCGAGGAAGACGCCGACCTGATCAACGCGGGCAAGCAGACCGTCACGATCCTGCCGGGCGGGGCGGTGTTCGACTCCGCCACCTCGTTCGGCATGATCCGCGGCGGCCACGTCAAGGTGGCCATCCTCGGCGCCATGCAGGTCTCCGGCGCCGGCGACCTGGCCAACTGGACCATCCCGGGCAAGATGGTCAAGGGCATGGGCGGCGCGATGGACCTCGTCGCCGGCACCCCCCGCGTGGTGGTGCTCACCGAGCACGTCGCCCGCGACGGCTCCGCCAAGATCGTCACCGAGTGCACCCTGCCGCTCACCGGCGTGGGCGTGGTCGACCGCATCATCTCCGACCTCGCCGTGTTCGACATCACGGATGCCGGCCTGCAGCTGGTCCGTCTCGCCCCCGGCGTCACCGTCGAGCAGTTGCGCGACTGCACCGAGGCTGCCTTCACGGTGGATGCCGCGGCGGAGGCGATCGCATGAGCCTCGCCACACAGTTCGGCACCGACGTGCTGCTCACCGGCTGGGGGCACAGCCGGTTCGGCAAGCTCACCGACGACACCCTCGAGTCCCTCATCGTGCAGGTCACCCGGGAGGCCATCGCCGGCGCCGGCATCGACGCCGCCGAGATCGACGAGGTCTACCTGGGCCAGTTCAACTCCGCCCTGGTTCCGCTGGCGTTCCCGTCCTCGCTGGTATTGCAGGCCGACCCAGTGCTGGCGAACGTGCCGGCCACCCGGGTCGAGAACGCCTGCGCCTCCGGGTCGGCCGCCCTCCAGCAGGGCGTGAAGTCGCTGCTGGCCGGCACCGCCAAGACCGTGCTGGTGATCGGTGCCGAGAAGATGACCCACGCCTCGGCCGACCAGGTCGGGTCGGCGCTGCTCGGCGCGGACTACGACCTGGCCGGCACACCATCCAGCACCGGGTTCGCCGGCCTGTTCGCCGTGGTGGCCGACGCCTACGCCGAGCGGTACGGCGCGATCGGTGATGTGCTCGGCTCGATCGCCGCGAAGAACCACCGCAACGGCGTGGCCAACCCGTACGCACAGCTGCGTAAGGACCTCGGTGAGGAGTTCTGCCGCACCGTGTCGGAGAAGAACCCGATCGTGGCCGGGCAGCTGCGCCGCACCGACTGCTCGCCGGTCTCCGACGGCGCCGCCGCGGTGATCCTCAGCACGGATGCCCGCCGCGGCTCCGGCGCGGCCACCGACCCGGTGCGCCTGGCCGGCTTCGGCCAGGCCAACGACTTCCTCCCGGCCGCCCGGCGCGACCCCACGGCGTTCGCGGCGACCCGGGTCTCGTTCGAGCGGGCGCTGTCGATGGCCGGGGTCGGCCTGGACGACATCGACTTCGCCGAGCTGCACGACTGCTTCACCATCGCCGAGCTGGTGCTCTACGAGGCCATGGGACTCACCATGCCGGGTCAGGGCCGCCGGGCCATCGACGAGGGCTGGGTGGCGCCGGGCGGCCGGCTGCCGGTCAACCTGTCCGGCGGGCTCAAGGCCAAGGGGCACCCGGTGGGCGCCACCGGGGTTTCGCAGCACGTGGTCTCGGCCATGCAGCTCACCGGTACCGCCGGCGACATGCAACTGCCCGGCGCCCGACGCGCCCTGGTGCAGAACATGGGCGGCGTCGGCGTGGCCAACTACGTCAGCATCCTCGAGGCGGTCTAGCCGCACCGCCGCGCTAACAGTTCCCCGTGCGGACAAGTGGCCCCGGTGTGCCGGGTGCACTTGTCCGCACGGGGAACAGTTACGGGTGCTAACGCGAGCTAGATCAGGCCGTGGCGGCGGAACGCGTTCCAGACCCCGTCATCGAGCACGCTCGTGGTGACCTCGTCAGCGTGCGCCTTCACCGCATCCGTGGCGTTGCCCATGGCGATGCCCACGCCGCAGACCTGCAACATCTCGATGTCGTTATTGCTGTCGCCGATTCCAATGGCGGATGCCGCACCCAGGCCGAGCCTGTCGAGCAACTGCAGCAGCGTCGAGCCCTTGTTGACCCCGCCGAGGGTGACTTCGCCGCTGCCCTTGCCCATGTGCGGGATGGTGCCGGTGATCACGTGGAAGTCGCCGCTGAGCGCCGCACTGACCCGGTCGAACGCGGTGAGGTCGCCGGCCAGGAACACCGACTTCGCAATCCCGGTGAAGCTGAGTGGGCGCACGTCGGCGAAGGCCTTCAGTGCGGGGTGCTCGTCGGCGTCGGTCACCGAGGCGAGGTCGGTGCGGGTTTCGCCCTTGCGCTCGCTGTCGTCGTCGAGGTACCTCGCGAAACGGTTCCGCACCCCGGGGCTCGGGTACAGCTCATCAAAGGCCTGCAGGTAGAAGTCGTACCCGGACTCCTCGTAGAAGTCGACCATTCGCTCCACCGCCGCTTCGGGCATCGTGCGCTTGATGACCAGTTCGTCGCCGATCTCGGCAAAGCCGCCGCCTGCGCTGATGGCCCCGTCGAAGCCGATATCCCGGATCCGGGGGTAGATCTCCACGCTCGCCCTGCCGGTGCTCAGGTAGACCAGGTGCCCGTTGGCCCTGGCGGTCTGCACCGCCTCGATGGTGGAATCGGCGATCACCTCGCCCGAGTCGATGAGGGTGCCGTCCACGTCGAGGAAGGCGATGCGGGGCGAAATCATGTGGAGCTCCAAACGAGGCGGTCTCCGGGGGACCAGCATCCCCAAGACCACCCAAGGTGTACAACGTGTCTCTCGACGCTAGCGCGTGAGGCTGGCACCGTTCGACCGAATGACCTCGGCGTACCAGTCGAAGGCCCGCAACTGTTCCCCGTGCGGACGAGTGGTCCCGGTTCGCCGGGTGCACTTGTCCGCATCGGCAACAGTCAGGCCGCCGCAATCAGCCGGCGACGTCGTACAGGTGATGGGTGGGGTCGTGCGCGAAGTACTGGGCCAGCGTGGTCACGCTGAACCGGGCGCCGTCGCTGCGGCGGCCGGTGCGCTGCCGGTCGGCGGGCGGCACCGCGGCGAAGTTGTCGGCGACGGCTGCCGCGGCCGCGGCCAGCTGGGCCGCCACGGCCTGCGGGTCCTGCTCGTTGTAGCGCTCGGCCACGGCCGTGGCATCCTGGTCCCAGTTCGCGAACAGCGGGTCGTCCTCGCCGAGGATCAGGCTAAGCCGGGTGTCGAAGATACGGAACACATCGCGCACGTGGGCCGCGTACTCCAGCGCCGACCAGGTCGCCGCGTCGGGCCGCACCGCCGCATCCGGTCGGGCAAGCACGGGCGCCCAGGCGGCCGCGTTCGCCCGCACGAGGGCGGGAACGTCGTCGTAGTCGAGGTCGGCGGCGGAGAATCCGCACTCGGGACACGGGTGCTCGAGCACCCAGGTCCAGTCCTTGGTGTCGGGGGTGATCGGCATTCCCCCAGCGTAGGGACGTTTCTGTGGCCGGAGGGCGCTGGCGCCTGCCAATCCTCGGCGATCTGCTGCCAACCCGGGCCGGCCACAACTGTCCCCCGTACGGACATCTGCACCCGGTGCGCCGGACGCAAATGTCCGATTCGGGAACATATCAGGCGCGTTCTGGTTATGGCATGGGTACCTCATACCGGGGTCGCACCAGTGCCCGTTCGTTAGGACCCCGATGACCGACTCTGTCACCACCAGCACCGCCGATGCACCGACCGGCAACGCACCGACCGGCAACGCAGCGACCAGCAACACACCGGATGCCGCCGGCACCAAGCTCGTCATCTCGCTGCTGCTGGTGTCTGCGTTCGTTGTGATCCTCAACGAAACCATCATGGGTGTGGCGCTGCCGCACCTGATGAAGGACCTGAACATCACCGCCGGCGCCGCCCAGTGGTTGACCACCGCGTTCATGCTCACCATGGCCGTCGTGATCCCGATCACCGGGTTCCTGCTGCAGCGGTTCAACACCCGCCCGGTCTTCCTGGCCGCGATGACACTGTTCAGCACCGGCACGTTCATCGCCGCGATCGCGCCGGGCTTCGAGGTGCTGATCCTGGGCCGGGTGGTGCAGGCCATGGGCACGGCCATCATGATGCCGCTGCTGATGACCACCGTGATGACCCTGGTGGCGCCCGCCGCCCGCGGCAAGACCATGGGCAACATCTCCATCGTCATCTCGGTCGCCCCGGCGATCGGCCCCACCATCTCGGGCCTGATCCTCAGCGTGCTCGACTGGCGCTGGATGTTCCTCCTGGTGCTGCCGATCGCCCTCGGCTCCCTCGTGCTCGGCGCCGCCCGCATCAAGAACGTCACCACTCCCACCAAGGTGCCCCTCGACGTCATCTCGGTGATCCTCTCGGCGTTCGGTTTCGGTGGCCTGGTCTACGGCCTGAGCAACCTGGGCGAATCCGCCACCGGCAGCGCCGCGGCCGGCCTGGTGCCGCTGGCCATCGGCGCCCTGGCGATCGCCCTGTTCGTCTGGCGCCAGATCGCCCTGCAGCGCGCCGACCGGGCCCTGCTCGACCTGCGCACCTTCGTTTCGCGCACCTTCACCTTCGCTATCGTGATGCTGGCCGTGAGCATGATGGCCCTGTTCGGCACACTGATCCTGCTGCCGATCTACATGCAGACGGTGTTGGGCCTGGATGCGCTCACCACCGGCCTGCTGCTGCTGCCCGGCGGCCTCACGATGGGCCTGCTCGCCCCGTTCGTCGGCCGCTTCTTCGACAGGTTCGGCCCCACCGTGCTGCTCGTTCCCGGGTCGATCATCGTCAGCGGTGCGTTCTGGTTCCTCACCATGCTTACCGCGACGACCCCGGTCTGGTGGGTGCTGGTGGCCCACGTGGCCTTGAGCTTCGGGCTGGCGTTCCTGTTCACCCCGCTGTTCACGTCGGCGCTCGGCTCCCTCAAGCCCGCGCTGTACTCGCACGGCAGCGCCATCGTCGGCACCGCCCAGCAGCTGGCCGGCGCGGCGGGCACGGCGCTGTTCGTCACGGTGATGTCCTCGACCGCGGCCACGCAGATCGCCAACGGCGCCGGCGAGATCGCCGCCACCGCGGCGGGCACCCAGAGCGCGTTCCTCTACGGCGCGATCATCTCGCTCTTCGCGATTCCACTGGCCTTCTTCATCCGCAAGCCGGCGGTGTCGGTCACCGGCACACACGACGCCCCGACCATGGCGCACTGAGCAGAGGTTGGCCGCCCAATGCGCCCGTTCGGCGAATTGGCAACAGAACGTTAACACGCGGACACCACACCGGACAGATCGAAGTTCTAGGATCGATGTGCACCGCACGACGGCTCCCTGCCCCGGAGCCGCCGGCGGCTCCGGAAGATTTCGTGATCGCCGGGGCAAGTGACAAGCTCGACTACCCGGTTTTTAGCCATCTCTTCACGCAACTACCAAGCAGGGCACCATATTGACTTCCCCCCACTCCCCCCTTTCGCCAGCTGAGACCCGAGACCGGGTTCTCACCGCGCGCGGCGTGCTTTTCGACCTCGACGGCGTGCTCACCCCCACCGCCGAGGTGCACATGAGCGCCTGGTCGAGGCTGTTCACGCCGTTCCTGGACTCCCGTGGCGTCAAACCGTATACGGATGCCGATTACTTCGGCTACATCGACGGCAAGCCCCGATACGACGGCGTGCGATCGCTGCTCGCTTCCCGCGGCCTCTCGCTGCGCGACGGTGACCCGTCGGACGCGCCGGAACTGGAGACCGTCTGCGGTCTCGGCAACCGCAAGAACAAGGCCTTCAACGAAACTCTCGCCGAGGACGGCGTCAGCCCGTATCCCGGTTCGCTCAGGTTCCTCGACGCCGTCGTCGCTGCCGGCCTGCAGGTGGCCGTGGTCACCAGCTCCCTCAACGGCGAGATGGTCCTCACCGCGGCGGGCCTCCGCGACAGGTTCGAGATTGTCGTCGACGGTGTGCGTGCCCGCGCCGAGAAACTGGCCGGCAAGCCCGCGCCTGACACCTATGCCTTCGCCGCCGAGCTGCTCGGCCTCACCGCCGCGGAGTGCGTCGTCGTCGAAGACGCCGAATCCGGCATCCAGTCCGGCCGGGCCGGCCACTTCGGGCTGGTGCTCGGCGTCGACCGCGGCGTCGGATCCCACGTTCTGCTCGAGGCCGGCGCCGATACCGTCGTGGCCGACCTCGATGAGCTGCTGCCATTGATCGGCAGCACCGTCCTGTCCCCCGAGAGCGAAGTGCACGCATGACCCTCGACGCCGCCATCCAGAACCTCGCCGACCCGCTGGACCGCAGCCGGTTCCCGCTGGACGAGTGGGCCCTGGTCGAAACCGAGTTCTCCGGCGACGACATGGGCCGCACCGAGACCATCTTCGCCGTCGGCAACGGCTACCTGGGCCTCCGCGGCAACGTCGACGAGGGCCGCGACGGCCACGTTCACGGCACCTTCATCAATGGGTTCCACGAGACCTGGCCGATCCGGCACGCCGAAGAGGCGTTCGGTTTCGCCCGTGTCGGCCAGACCATCGTCAACGCCCCGGATGCGAAGATCATCCGCATCTATGTCGACGACGAGCCGTTGGTGCTCACCCTGGCCGAGCTGCTCAGCTACGAGCGCCGGCTCGACTTCGCCGACGGCATCCTGTCGCGCTCGCTGGTCTGGCGCACGCCGTCGGGCAAGCAGGTGCTCATCCGCTCGCGCCGGATGGTCTCGTTCACCGAACGCCACCTCGCCGTGCTCGAGTACGAGGTCACCATGCTCGACGCGGACGCCTCCGTCGTCATCTCCAGCCAAACCCTCAACCGGCAGGACGGCATCGGCGAGTACGACCGGCCCAAGTCCGGCTCCGCGAACGACTGGGATCCCCGCCGCGCCGAGATGTTCACCGACCGGGTGCTGCAGCCACGGTTCAAGCGCGCCAACAACGGCCGCTACATCCTCGGCTTCCGGTGCACCAACTCGGGCATGACCATCGCCACGGCGTCCGACCACTCGATCGACACGATCAACGACTTCGACGAGTCGTCGCAGCTGGGCGACGACCTCGCCAAGCACGTGTACAAGGTCAAGGCCAAGATGGGCAACTCCATCCGCATCACCAAGCTAATCAGCTACCACACCTCCGCCGGCGTGCCCACGCACGAGCTCGCCGACCGCTGCGACCGCACCCTGGACCGTGCCAGGGAGACCGGCGTCGCCGAGCTCATCCAGGAGCAGCGCGACTGGCTCGACGCGTTCTGGGCCCGCACCGATGTCGAACTGCCCGACCAGCCTGCCCTGCAGCAGGCGACCAGGTGGAACTTCTTCCAGCTCGCCCAGGCGTCCATGCGCGCCGACGGCCAGGGCGTCTCGGCCAAGGGGGTGTCCGGCTCCGGGTACGGCGGGCACTACTTCTGGGACACCGAGGTCTACGTGCTGCCGTTCCTCACCTACACGTCGCCGAACGCGGCGCGTAACGCCCTCCGGTTCCGGCACGGCCTGCTCGACCACGCCCGCGCCCGCGCTACCGAGCTCAACCAGCTCGGCGCCCTGTTCCCGTGGCGCACCATCAACGGCCTCGAATCCAGTGCCTATTACGCGGCCGGCACGGCGCAGTACCACATCGACGCCGACATCTCCTATGCGCTCAGCCAGTACGTCGCGGCCACCGGCGACGAGGACTTCCTCGCCCGCGAAGCCATCGACATCCTGGTCGAAACCGCGAGGATGTGGGCCGACCTGGGCTTCTGGCGCGGCAACGGCAATGACGTCTTCCACATCCACGGCGTCACCGGGCCCGACGAGTACACCACCGTGGTCAACGACAACCTGTACACGAACATCATGGCGCGCTCCAACCTGCGCGCCGCGGTGAAGAGCGTGCGCCGGCTGCTGTCGACGGACCGGGCCTCGTTCGACTCGATGGCGGCCCGCCTCAAGCTCGACGAGGCCGAGGTGATGGAGTGGTCCTTCGCCGCGGAGGCGATGCACATCCCCTTCGACCGCAACCTCGGCATCCACCCGCAGGACGCCCAGTTCCTCGAGAAGGAACGGTGGGACCTCGCGGCGACGCCGCCGGAGAACCGGCCGCTGCTGCTGCACTACCACCCGCTGGTGATCTACCGCTTCCAGGTGCTCAAGCAGGCCGACGTGGTGCTGGCTCTCCTGTTGCAGGGCGACCAGTTCACCCCGGAAGAGAAACGGGCCGACTTCGACTACTACGACCCGCTGACCACGGGCGACTCGACACTGTCGGATGTCGTGCAGTCGATCATCGCCGCCGAGGTGGGTTACCACGAGCTCGCGCTGAACTACTTCACCTCCGGGCTGTTCGTCGACCTCGCCGACCTGCACCACAACGCGGCCGACGGTGTGCACGTCGCATCCGCCGGTGGAGTGTGGAGCGCTCTGGTGATGGGGTTCGGTGGCCTGCGCGACCACAGCGGACGCATCACGCTCGACCCGCGCCTGCCGGCGGACTGGGATGAGCTGATCTTCCGGGTCACGCTCAAGGGCAGCCGTCTGCGCGTGGCAGTCACCCAGACCAGCGTGCACCTCAGCATCGAGGAGGGCACGGAGGCTCGCCTGACCGTTCGCGGCCTGCAGGTCGTCGTGACGGCCGGACAGCCGGAAACGATTCCTCTGTCGCACCAGGGCGCCCGCGACCCCGGGGCTCCCACGGCGGCGCTCATCGAGAGCAGCCGACGTGCCGACGGCACCGTCATCACCTCGTCGATCCCCACGATCGCGCACATCACCGAGCAGATGCCCACGCTCGACTAGCGTTCGTATCGGTCAGGGCCGCGCCTCCTCTCGCCTGGCGAGCGGATGCGCGGCCCTGTTGCGTGGCCAGCGTCGACGGCGTCGAGGCGCTGCAAGCATCCGACAGGTGGAACAGCATGGTCACCAACCGGCCCCGCCTGGGGGCCCGGCCGGCCTCACCCCGAGGTGCCCCACTGGCTGAGCCGGGCGCACGAAACCGCGTGACCTGCGCCGGGTGACCGTCGTGTCAGCGGGCGCGGGATGCATAACTCCTGCGATTGTTCTGACGACGGGTTCCGGATGCCGGAATCACGCGGATATGTCCAGCCGCGGCGAGAATCTGCAGGAGTTATGCTCGCCACCGGCGACGAGGAGGAGGAGGAGGAGGAGGAGGAGGAGGAGGAGGAGGAGGAGCGTGTCGGATAAGCGGGATGAAGGTCAAGGCCTTAAGACCATGAGAACGGTCACGCCGACCAGCAGCAGGGTCACGATGCCGGACCCGGCGGCGATCCGCGGGTAAACGGCCAGCCGGGCGGTGCCGGACGCGTTCGCCGTCACCTCCTCGGCCGCGGTGCGGAGCGCCGGCACGACGAGGAACAGGTTGATTCCGAGCGCGATCGCGTAGAGCACGATGGACAGCCAGATCCAGGTCGACGCGAACGACGCCCGCTCGCTCATCCCCAGCGCGCCGAAACCGAATAGCGCCACCAGCAGGGAGAGCAGCGTGAAGAGGTTCACCGACTTCGCCAGCACCGTGATCGGTCCGGCCTCCCGGGCGCGGAGGGCCCGAAGCCCGGTCATCGGCAGGATGGCCATCGGGCCCACGATGAAGACGGCGGCGACGATGTGCAGAAGCTCGAGTGTGGTGTCCATGTGCACACCCTAGAACGGATGCGCCGCCGGGGTAGCTGGCCGGCGCCGCACCTGTTTCCCGTCGCGGACAAATGGTCCCGGCGCACCGGGCGCAAAAGTCCGAAGCGGCAACAATTGCGCCGATACCGGATGCGCCGGGCGGGCTCGGGGATACTAGGGGGGTACCCGTCACCGAGGAGATCACCGTGGATTCCGACACCGTCGTCGCAGCCGTTCCGCCCGCCGAGCAGGCCCGACCGCCACTCTCCATCCGCGGGGCCGTCCTGAGGACCACCGGAGCCGCCAGGCCCTACCGGGTGTCGCGGCCCCTGGAGATCCTCGACCTGCAGCTCGAACACCCTGGTGCAGGCGAGATCCTCGTCAAGATCGAGGCCGCCGGCCTCTGCCACTCGGATCTCTCGGTGGTCAACGGCAGCCGGGTGCGTCCCACGCCGATACTGCTCGGCCACGAGGCGGCCGGCCGGGTCGTGGAGCTGGGCGCCGGGGTCGACGACCTCCGGGTTGGCCAGCGCGTCGTGATGGCGTTCCTGCCCCGCTGCGGTGACTGCGCCGGCTGTCATACCGACGGCAAGCTGCCCTGCGTCCCCGGCAGCGCGGCGAACAACGCGGGCACCCTGCTCGGCGGCGCCGGGCGGCTCGAGCATGACGGCAGCCCGGTCAACCATCACCTCGGCGTTTCGGCGTTCGCCGACCATGCCGTCGTCAACCGGTTCTCGGTGGTGCCGGTCGACGACGACGTGCCGCCGGACATCGCCGCCGTGCTCGGCTGCGCGGTGCTCACGGGCGGCGGCGCCGTCATCAACGCCGGCCGGCCACGCCCCGGCGACACCGTCGCGATCGTCGGCCTCGGCGGTGTCGGCATGGCCGCGCTGATCACCGCGCTCTCCCTCGACGTCGCCGGGGTCATCGGCATCGATTCGGTGCCCGCGAAACTCGACCAGGCCCGCAGGCTCGGCGCCGGCGCGGTGTACACGCCGGCGGAGGCGCTCGAGCAGGGCATCCGGGCGACCGTGGTCATCGAGGCGGCCGGGCATCCCCGCGCCTTCGAGACCGCTGTGCGCATCACCGCGGCCGGCGGAACCACGGTCACGGTGGGGCTGCCCGCGCCCGATCAGCTCGCGTCGGTGTCCCCGCTCACCATCACGGCGGAGGCACGCACGATCATCGGCAGCTATCTGGGCTCCGCCGTGCCTGCCAGGGACATTCCGTTCTACGCGGAGCTCTGGCGGACGGGCAGGCTGCCCGTGGAAAGCCTGATCTCCAGCCGCATCGGGCTCGAGGACATCAACGAGGGCATGGACACCCTCGCCGACGGCAACGCCGTGCGCCAGATCATCCTCTTCGACTGAGCCGCGCCCGGCCCCGCCCGCAAGCCCCGCCCGCAATTGTTACACCTGCGGACAACTGCACCCGGCGTACCGGGCGCACTTGTCCGCACGGGGCACAGCTGGTCGTGAACGGGGCCGGCCGGGCCGGTGCTAGAGGTGCCGCAGGGTCTCCAGCACCACCACGGCCGAGCGCTCGGCCGCGTCGTCCACGTGGGTGAGGTGGTCGCCCACCGGTCCGCACAGATCCGAGATGCCGCGGATGGCGACGAACGGCACCCCGTGCACGAAGCAGGTCTGCGCGATGCCCACGGATTCCATGTCGGTGCAGAGCACTCCGGGGAACAGCTCGCGCAGGCTCTCGGCGAGCTCGGCGCCCACGAACTTGTCGTTGGAGACCATCAGGCCGCGCTGCACGACCAGGGGCGACCCGTCGGGCATCCGGGTCGGCGTTTCGGCGGCGTCCAGGGCCGCGTCCGCACCGGCGTACCGGGCCGGCATGCCGGGCACCTGGCCGAGCGCGTAGCCGAACGCTTGCGCGTCCGCGTCGCTGTTGAGGCAGTCGCTGCCGATCACGACCTCGCCGACCCGCACGTCCACGCCCACACCGCCGGCCGACCCGGCGCTGATCACCAGCGGTGCGGCCCCTGGGTCGGTCGCCCGGGCGGCGAGAATCGCGGATGTTGTCGCCCCGGCCGCGTTGACCAGGCCGATGCCGCCCTGCACGAGCAGCACCTCGCGCCCGGCCAGGGTGAGCCGGTACTGCAGGGCCTTGCCCACGGTGACCGGTGCTGACGAGACGGTTGCCGCGGCCAGGAACGGCGCGGCCTCCTCCGCCATCGCGACCATGATGATCGCGGCGGGGCTGGTCGGGCCGGGGCTGCCGGTGCCGGCTGCCCTGGTGTCGGCTGCCCTGGTGTCGACACGGCTCATGCGGTGACGTTCGCCCAGCCCGCGCGGCCGGCCAGGAACACCGTCACGGCCTCCTGCGCGGCGCTGAGCGAGTGGTTCGCGCCCCAGCCGCACTGCACCTCGTTGGCCGCTGGCACCTCGGTGGCGCCGAGGATGTCGGTCATGGTGGCCTCGATCAGCTCGAGAACCTCGGCGAACTCCGGCTGGCCCTGCAGGATCAGGTAGAAGCCGGTCTGGCAGCCCATCGGCGAGAAGTCGACGACCCGGGCCGAGTGGTTGCGGGAGTGCTCGGCGAACAGGTGCTCGATCGAGTGCACCGCCGGCATCTCCAGATGGGCCACATTGGGCTGGGTGAACCGCACGTCGTACTTGACGATGACGTCGCCCAACGGCAGCACCTTGGTGTCGGCCAGGCGCACGTAGGGTGCGACGACGGTGCGGTGGTCGAGGTTGAACGACTCGACGTTCATGCGTGGCTGGTTCACGTGAGCTCCCTGCAAGATGGTGCCGGCCCGGTGCCGGGCGACCAATCGACAGTAACAGGATGCGTCATACTGGCACCCTTGGCGAGTAGCCGGGGGGATTCGGGGGAAGCCATGCACACCCACTCGAGCCGATGCTAACGCGCCGGCGCCACCGGGCTGTCGCGGGCGCGGTGCTGCTCACCCTCGCCGCGGCCCTGTCCGGGTGCAGCCTGCTGACACACCCGCCGGCCGAGGTCACGGCCGCGATCGATAGGGCGACGCAGGCGATCCGTCAGAGCGCCGGCGTGGCCGGCGCGACCTCTGAGATCCGCCCCCGCGACCTCAAGGACGGCGGGCCGTTGTCGAACCCGGGCGCGTGGACGGCCACCATCACCATCGACGCCGACGAATCCGGTGTGGATGTGCGCGCCCTGGCCGAATCGGTCGGGCGGAACGCCGCCATCGGCACAGTTTCCACGACCGCTCTGCTGCGGATCCCGGGCGAGGACGGCGCCGCCGATGCACAGTTCAACTTCACCCCGCTTCCCGATGCCACCAATATCATCACCGAACCCGACGAGATGGCCGACGCTGTGCTCGCCCTGCGCGACCTGCCGGGAGCCCGGTCGGTCGCCGTGTTCGACCACGGCGACCCGGCCACCGTCACTGCCGGCGCCGACCGCTGGGCCGACCTCACGGCCTCGGTGCGGGCCCTGCCCGACTTCGGCCTCAACGCCCTGTCCGCGCTCACCCTGCACAGCGGGCAAGACGGGAACGAGCGCGGGGAAGCCTCACTCACCCTCGACGCGGCCTCGCCGAGCCTCGATTTCGTGCGGTTTCTCGGCGAGCTCAGCGCTGACCGGGCCGTCGATTCCGTCAAGTTCACCGGCATCGACGTCCGGCGGGACCTCGCCGCGCAACGGCCGGAGCTGCACGCGGTGGTGTCCACAACCGGCGACGTCGACACCGTCGCCGGGATGCTCACCGCTCTTGATGACTCCCAGACCACGGTCGACGGAGTGCCGCGCGCCTCCTTCACGGTCTCCACCCGCAGCAACGCCGCCCCGACCGAAACCGGCTACCTGGGCCTGCCACCAGGCTCCGCGGAGCCCGACGACCGCTTCTTCAGCACCCCGAACCCCGCCGCCGACGACGCCTTCGACCCGGCGGCCGCGGCCGACCAGCTCCAGCGCGACCGCGCCGTGGTGACCGCCCTGCTGGATGCCGCCGGCGACGCCGCGGGCATCCGCGGGCCCGCGACGGTCACGATCGGGCCCTGCGCCACCGGCGCCAACCAGCAGGTGCAGGGCTCCGTCGTGATCCCCATCTTCGAGATCGCGGACAGCGCCGACGAGGCCTTCGACGCCATCACCACCGGCTGGGAGCGCCAGGGAATCCGGAAGTCCGACCGCGCCATGGGAACGGATTTCTACTCGGCGGCCGACAAGAGCCTCGACACCCTCTCCATCCGAGGCGGCACGGAGGGCATCTCGATCACGGTCGCCGCGCGCTGCGTGCTGTCCGGGTAACCGACGCGGCGCTCAGGGCACCCGGTAGCCCGCGGCGCGGAACAGTTCGTACCACTCGGCGCGGGTGAGCGGGATCTCCGAGCCCAACGCAGCCCCGGCGACCCGCTCGGGGCTGGTGGTGCCGAGCACGACCTGCATCTGCGCGGGGTGGCGGGTGATCCACGCGGTGGCGATGGCGATCGCGGGCACGTCGTAGGCCGCGGCGAGGCGGTCGATGACCGCGTTCAGCTCGGGGTACTCCGGGGAGCCGAGGAAGACCCCGGTGAAAAAGCCGGCCTGGAACGGTGACCAGGCCTGCACGGTGATGTCGTTCAGCCGGCAGTAGTCCAGGATCCCGCCGCCGTCGAGGATGAGGGACTGCTGCTCGCCGGCCATGTTCGCGGCCACGCCCTGCGCCACGATCGGCGCGTGCGTGATGGACAGCTGCAGCTGGTTGGCCACCAGCGGCTGGCGCACGTACTTCTTGAGCAGGTCGATCTGTCGCGGGGTGTGGTTGGAGACGCCGAAGGCGCGCACCTTGCCGGCGGCTTCCAGCTCGTCGAAGGCCCGCGCGACCTCTTCGGGCTCAACGAGCGCGTCCGGGCGGTGCAGCAGCAGGATGTCGATGTGGTCGGTCTGAAGCGCGGCCAGGGAGCCGTCCACAGATTCGATGATGTGCTCAGAGGAGAAGTCGAAGTATGGCCCCTCCCCCACGATCCCGGTCTTGGTCTGGATGGTCAGCTCGTCGCGCTGAGACGGCGTCAGCTGCATCGCCTCGGCGAACCGGCGCTCACAGCCGTGCAGCGCGCTGCCGTAGACGTCGGCGTGGTCGAGGAAGTCGATACCGGAGTCACGGGCGGTGCGCACCAGTTCGCGCACCTCGTCGTCGGTCTTGTCCTGGATCCGCATCAGGCCGAGCACAACGTTCGGGGCGACGATCTCGGTACCGGGCATGGTGAAACGCTTCACAGTGGTCCTCTCAGGTGATCCACGGGCGGCGGGTGCTGCACGATCGGGCATCTCGCGCCGCCATGGTGTGTTTTCCACCGTACGGACGCGCAGACCAGAAGTACAACAACATGTATCGATGCCATTGAGAAGCCGGGGCAGTCAATCCATCACCGAGGCGGGTGGCTGGGATGCGCCCTGACCCTCCCGAAATGGCGAAAGGCCCCCGGTTTCCCGGGGGCCTTACTGTTCGCGCAGATTATTCATCCATCGTGCACGTACCAACCGTGCGCGAGGGGGGACTTGAACCCCCACGTCCTTTCGAACACTGGCACCTGAAGCCAGCGCGTCTGCCAATTCCGCCACTCGCGCGAACTTTGAAATCCTAGCATTCCGTGGGACCGAAACGCCATTCGAGCGTGTGCGGGTCGGTACTGCCGCCCAGAGGAGCCGTAACACTACCCCGATTAGTGGTCCGGCCCTAGTACCCCCGTAGGATGACTTCCCGTGCCCTGACCCACCCATTGGGCGAGTTAACACGTGAGGCAAGTAACATGCTCATAGCCAAACGGACCGGATCGGGAGACCTGTGGGCATACTGGACAACTTTGAGAAAGGTCTTGAGCGCGCCGTAAACGGTGCTTTCGCCAAGACCTTCAAGTCGGGCGTGCAGCCGGTGGAAATCACCTCAGCGCTGCGTCGTGAGCTCGACACCAAAGCCGCGGTCGTGTCGCGCGACCGCATCCTCGCGCCCAATCGCTTCACCGTGCGTCTGGCCCAGCCCGACTTCCGGCGCATGTCCGATCTGGGCCCCGCCCTCATCGACGAACTCGGCCAGCTCGTGCAGCAGCACGCATCCTCGCAGGGCTACCAGTTCACCGGCGTCGTCTCGATCACCCTCGCCAACGACCCCGGTCTCAGCGAGGGCATGGTACAGATCGACTCCACCTCGGTGAACGGCTCCGTCGCCTGGACCCCGGTCGTGGACATCAACGGTCACCGCCATCAGCTCGTCAAGTCCCGCACGGTCATCGGCCGCGGCTCGGACGCCGACATCACCATCGACGACTCCGGCACCTCCCGCCGGCACGTCGAGATCATCTGGGACGGAACCCGCGCCCAGGTGCGCGACCTCGGTTCCACCAACGGCTCGCAGCTGAACGGCTCTCCCGTCAAGCAGGCCATCCTCGAGCCCGACTCGGTCATCACCATCGGGCGCACCAGCATCGTCTTCAGGGTCGTCGCCCAGGCCGGTACCGAACGCTCCGAGGCGCGCCGGGTCGACGAATCCACCCAACGGCACGACATGGGCGGGTTCTGGGGGCCGAACACATGAATCCCAGTGAACTGACCCTGCTGGTCCTGCGTCTGGCCTTCCTGCTGGTGCTGTGGCTGTTCATCTTCGGCATCGTCTACGCCCTGCGCAGCGATCTGTTCGGCCAACGGGTGCGCAAGATGTCCACGGATGCGCCCGCAGCGGCCGCCGTGCCGTTCGCCACCCCGCCGCCCGCCCCGGTGCCCGCCGGAGCGTTCGCCCAGGCGCCGGCAGCGGCGGCCTCCGCGCCCACCGAGCAGTTCTCCCGCCAGAAGGCCGCACCGCTGCCGCCAGCCGGGCCGGAGAAGGCCACCACGCAGAGCGCCACCCGCCTGGTCATCACCTCAGGGCCCAAGGCCGGCACCGAGTTCCCGCTCGGCTCCGAACCCATCACCATCGGCCGCTCCAGCGATTCCAGCCTGGTCATCCGTGACGACTACACCTCCACCCACCACGCGCGGCTGATGCTCTGGCACGACGACTGGATGGTTCAGGACCTCGATTCCACCAATGGCACCTTCCTCGACGGCAAACGTGTTGCCGTGCCGACGTCGGTGCCGTTGAACACCACCGTGAAAATCGGCGCGACCAGCTTCGAGCTTCGGCGGTAATGCATGGCCTCGGTTAGTCACAGCGCAGCCGCGTCCAACGTTGGCAAGATTCGTTCCAACAATCAGGACTCCGGATACGCGGGACATACCCTGTTCGTCGTGGCCGACGGCATGGGCGGGCACGCGGGCGGCGACGTCGCCTCCGCCATTGCCACCAAGCGCATCATGGAGGCCGACACGACCTACCTCTCGGCCCAGGACGCCGAGTTCGCGCTGCAGGCCGCCCTGATCGCCGCCAACTCCCAGCTGGCCGAGACCGTCTTCGAACACGCCGAGCTCACCGGCATGGGCACCACCGTCAGCGCCCTGGTGGTGCTGGACGACCAGGTCGCCATCGCGCACATCGGCGACTCCCGCATCTACCTGTTCCGCGACGGCGAACTGTCCCAGATCACCACCGACCACACCTTCGTGCAGCGGCTCGTTGACAGCGGCCGCATCACCGAGGCCGAAGCCATGGTGCACCCGCGCCGCTCGGTGCTGATGCGGGTGCTCGGCGACGTCGAGTCCTCGCCGGAGATCGACACCTCGATCCTGGCCACCCGGGCGGGCGACCGGTGGCTGATCTGCTCCGACGGGCTGAGCGGCGTGGTGTCGAACACCGGTATCGCCAACGCCCTGAAATCCTCGCTCGACGCCCAGGCCGTCGCCGACCGCCTGGTCAAGGAAAGCCTGGACGGCGGTGCCCCCGACAACGTGACCATCGTCGTCGTCGACATCGGCTCCGGCGGCGAACGCCTCGGTGAGCCCGTTGTGGTCGGTTCCGCATCCGCCCCGCTCGCCTTCGGTGAGGAGCCGGTGCGCACCCGCGCCCCGCGCATCCCGTCGCTGCGCCTGCACCCGGTGCGGGAAACCCACTTCGAGCCGGACTCGCAGGACTACCTGTCCGAGCTGATCGAGGAAGACGCCCGCCGTGCCCGCCGCCGCAAGGTCACCTGGCTGGCCGCCATCGTGCTGCTCATCGTCGCCATCGTCGGCGCCGGGTTGCTCGGCTACCAATGGACCCAGAGTCGGTACTTCGTCGGCGTCGAAGGCAGCACCGTCGCGATCTATCAGGGCATCCAGCAGGATCTGGGGCCCATCAAACTTTCCAGCGTCTACGAAGACACCGACCTGGAGCTGAACCAGCTGCGCGTCTACGACCGCCAGCAGGTGGAGCGCACCATCAACGCGTCCTCCCTGGAGGACGCCAAACTCATCGTCGAACGGTTGAGCAATGCCCCGGCAGAGTAATCCCTCCACGGATGCCCGCGAGGCCGCTCCCCAAACCGGCAAGATCCGTCGGCTGCACCTGCCGCAGAAGCTGCGCAATCTCGAGCTGTTCCTGCTGATCATCGCCTGCGGCATCAACCTGGGCGCCGTCGTACTCGTGCAACTGGGCGCGCTCGGCCTGATCGACACCACCCTGGTGCTGCTGGGCGCGAGCCTGTCCGGCCTGGTTTTCGCGATGCACGTCGTGCTTCGTTTCGTCGCCAGGGAAGCCGATCCGTTCATCCTGCCCATCGCCACCCTGCTCAACGGCATCGGCATCGCGATGATCTACCGCATCGACATCGCCAACAACGAATCCGGCTGGGCCAGCGCCGCCGTGCGGCAGACCGTCTGGAGCGGCCTGGCCATCGCCTGCGCCATCGCCGTGCTTCTCATCATCCGCAATCACCGGGTGCTGTTCCGGTACACCTACGTGGCCGGTTTTGTCGGTGTGCTGCTGTTGCTGCTGCCGCTGGTTCCGGGTCTCGGCCGTGAGGTCAGCGGTGCCAGGGTCTGGATCGGCTTCGGCTCGTTCGCCACCTTCCAACCCGGTGAGATCGCGAAAATCGCCCTGGCCGTGTTCTTCGCCGGCTACCTCGTGCGCAACCGTGACAGCCTCTCCATGGTCGGCAAGAAGTTCCTGGGGATGCGCTTCCCGCGCCTGCGCGACCTCGGCCCGATCCTCGTGGTGTGGGCCCTGTCGATGTCGGTCATCATCTTCCAGCGCGACCTCGGCACCGCCCTGCTGTACTTCGGTCTGTTCCTGGTGATGCTCTACCTGGCCACCGGCCGGCTCAGCTGGGTGTTGCTGGGCATGGCGCTGTTCCTCGGCGGCGCCCTCATCGCCAGCCAGACCCTCGACTATGTCAACGGCAGGTTCACCAACTGGCTGGATGCGCTGAACCCGGCCGTGTATGACGCCGCGGGCGGCAGCTACCAGCTGGTGCAGGGCCTGTTCGGCCTCGCCAAGGGCGGGTTGATCGGCACCGGCCTCGGCCAGGGCCGCCCGGAGCTCACCCCGGTCCCCCAGAGCGACTACATCATCGCCAGCCTCGGCGAGGAGCTCGGCCTGGCCGGCATCTTCGCGATCCTCGCCCTGTACCTGCTCCTGGTCGCCCGCGGCTTCCGCATCGGCTTCGCCGGCCAGGACGACTTCGGCAAGCTCCTCGGCGTCGGGCTGTCCTTCGTCATCGCCCTGCAGTGCTTCATCGTGATCGGCGGTGTCACCCGCGTCATCCCGCTCACCGGCCTTACCACCCCGTTCCTGGCCGCCGGTGGCTCTTCCCTCGTTGCCAACTGGATCATCGTCGCGCTGCTGCTGCGACTGAGTGACACAGTGCGCAACCAACCTCGGCTGGTGGTCTAGTTGAATCGTGAACTCAAGCGCGTGAGCCTCGTCGTGATGCTCATGTTCGTTGCCCTACTCGGGTCGACCTCCATCGTGCAGGTTTTCCAGTCCGACAACCTGTCGGCGGATGACCGAAACACCCGCACCCTGCTCGACAGCTACTCCGTCGAACGCGGCGCCATCCTCGCCGGCGGGGAGCCCATTGCTCAGTCGATGCCGGTTGATGACAACTACAAGTTCCAGCGCACCTACAGCAACGGCCCGCTCTACGCCCCGATCACGGGCTTCATCCCGGTCAACGGCGCCCCCACCGGACTGGAACAGGCCCTGAACGGGGAGCTCAGCGGCACCTCGAACGCACAGTTCTTCGACCAGATCTCCAGCGTGGTCACCGGCCAGGACCCCAAGGGCGCCGCCGTCGAGACCAGCATCGACCCGGTCGCGCAGCAGGCCGCCTGGGATGCCCTCGGCGACAACACCGGCTCCGTGGTCGTCACCGAGCCCAAGACCGGCCGGGTGCTTGCCATGGTTTCCAAGCCGAGCTACGACCCGAACGCCCTCGCCGTGCACGACAGCGCCGCGGTGAATGACACCTACGATGCCCTCGTCAACGCCCCCGGCGACCCCCTGATCAACCGGGCCATCAACTCGCTCAACCCGCCCGGCTCGGTCTTCAAGCTCGTCGTGGTGGCCGCAGCCCTTGAGTCGGGCCAGTTCACCCCCGACAGCACCTTCCCCAACCCGGCCACCTACACGCTGCCCAATTCCAGTTCGGTCGTGATCAACTCCGGTGGCGGCGCCTGCGGACCTGGCGACACCGTCACCATCGCCACGGCCCTGCGGCTCTCCTGCAACATCCCGATGGCCGAGCTGGGCCTGCAACTGGGCGATGACGCCATCCGCGCCATGGCCGAGAAGTTCGGCTTCAACTCCGAGTTCAGCATCCCGCTACCGGTCACCGCCAGCGAGTACCCCGAGAACCCCGACGACGCCCAGACGGCGCTGTCGGCGTTCGGCCAGACCAGCGTGCGCGCCACGCCGCTGCAGATGGCCCTGGTCTCGGCCACGATCGCCAATGGAGGTATCGAGATGCAACCCAACCTCGTCGACCAGATCCTGGCACCGGACCTCAGCCCGCTGCAGACCTTCGAACCCGTGGCCGCCGACCGCGTGCTCAGTGCCGAAACCGCGGCCACGATGACCCAGATGATGATGAACGGGGTCCAGGACGGGGCCGCGAGCAATGCAAGAATAGACGGAGTCGACGTGGCGGGAAAAACGGGGACTGCGGAGAACGGCGCCGACGATCCATACACCCTGTGGTTCACCGGATTCGCGCCTGCAGCAGACCCGCAATACGCGATCACCGTTCTCATCGAAAATGGTGGGGGACTCGGTCAGACCGGGTACGGCAACTTGCTTGCCGCACCGATAGCGAAACAGGTACTAGAGGCGGTGCTGAATAAATGAGACCCACAGCAGGGCTCACCTTCGGGGGACGATACGAACTGCAATCCCGCATCGCCATCGGCGGTATGGGCGAGGTTTGGCAATCCGTCGACCTGGTGATCGGGCGCACTGTCGCCATCAAGATCCTCAAGGACGAATACCTCGGCGACCCCGGCTTCCTCGAGCGCTTCCGCGCTGAGGCCCGGCACGCCGCCCTGGTGAACCACGAGGGCATCGCGAACGTGTTCGACTACGGCGAGGAAGACGGCAGCGCCTTCCTGGTGATGGAGCTGGTGCCCGGTGAGGCGCTCTCCACGATCCTCGAGCGCGAGCACACACTGCCCGCCGACAAGGTCCTCGACATCGTCGCGCAAACCGCCGCCGCCCTGCACGCCGCACACGCGGCCGGCCTGGTGCACCGCGACATCAAGCCGGGCAACCTGCTGATCACCCCAGAGGGTCGCGTCAAGATCACCGACTTCGGCATCGCACGCATCGCCGACCAGGTTCCGCTCACCGCGACCGGCCAGGTCATGGGCACCGTGCAGTACCTCTCGCCCGAACAGGCCAGCGGACGCTCGGCGTCGCCGACCACGGACATCTACTCCCTGGGCATCGTCGCCTACGAAAGCCTCGCCGGCCGCCGCCCGTTCACGGGTGAGTCCCAGGTGGCGATCGCCATGGCGCAGATCAACGAGCAGCCGCCGCCGCTGCCCGAGACCGTCTCCGAACCGGTACGCAACCTGGTGATCTCCTGCCTGGCCAAGAACCCCGCGGAGCGTCCCGCCTCCGCGGCGCACCTCGCGCGCGCCGCGATCGCTCTGCGCCGCGGCGATGTCGCGGCAGCGGCCGCATCCGTGCCCGCCGTCATGACGGGCCTCACACCCACGGCCGCGACCATGCTGATGCCCGGTGCCGGCAATGACCAGACCACCCAGCTTATGCCCGCCGCCGGCGGAGTGACGCAGCCAAGCACCCGTGCAGAAGCGGCCGCCGCCGCTGCGGCCGCGGATACGAAGAAAAAGAAGAAGCGCAGTCCCTGGACCTGGCCCCTGGTCGCGCTCATCTCCATCCTCGCCCTCGTACTGGTGGGCACCCTGGTCACGCTGTTCATGCAGCCGGCCGCGGCGCCGGAGCCGGAGCCGACACAGACTTCACAGGCGCCGACTCCCCCGAAGGTCACGCCGACCCCCACCCCGTCGTCCACCTCCGTGGAGCTCAATCAGAGCGATTTCCTCGGTCTGACCAGCACCGAAGCACGGGACAAGCTCAGTGGGCTCGGCCTCAGTGCCAACGTCGTAGCCGACAAGGCGGCACCGGCCGAGGACCAGGCCGACAGGGTCTACGCCATCAACCCCACCGGGCGGGTCGCCGAGGGCACCGAGATCACGGTGCGGGTCTATTCCGAGTTCGTTCCGCCTCTCCCCGACGCGCCCTCAGGCACGCCGACGGCCACACCGGCCACCGTCGCGCCGGCCGGAACCGTCACGGTCACCTGGCCCGCCCAGACCTGCCCAGCCGGGCAGGAACTCTCAGGCTACGAGCTCCTCGCCGAGGGCAACGGGGTCTCTTCCCCGCCGCCCACCGGTGCGGACACGACCACGGCCACCGTCACGGCGGGCACCGGCAACTTCACCGTGAAGTTCCGGTACCTCTGCGGCGACGTCGCCTCCGACTACTCGGCTTCCACCACCGTCACCGTCACGGGGCCTGACGTGCCCACCCCGCCGGCCACCCCGCCGGCCACGCCGCCGGCAGGGTAGGCGTCCCCGGTGGGTGCCTGCAGGGTGCCGACCGGATCTTGGCTAAAATGATCAACATTGTCCGCGAGCAGGGAGTTTTGCATTGACTGATGAGGGCCGTCTGCTTGCTGGTCGATACCGCGTGGGAGCGTCCATCGGTCACGGCGGCATGTCCGACGTGCACATCGGCACCGACTCCAGGCTCGGCCGCACCGTGGCCATCAAGCTGCTCAAATCCTCCCTCGCTGCCGACCCCGCCTTCCGCACCCGATTCCGTCAGGAGGCCCAGGCGGCCGCGCGGATGGCGCACCCCACGATTGTGCGCGTCTTCGACGCCGGCGAAGAAACCATCTCCGAAGACGACGGCAGCGAATCGCAGATCCCGTTCATCATCATGGAGTTCGTCGACGGGCGCCTGCTCAAGGACATCATCCGCGAAGGCCCGATCGATTCCGTCGAGGCCGTCCGCATCATCGACGGTGTTCTGACCGCTCTGGAGTACTCGCACCGCGCCGGCGTGGTGCACCGGGACATCAAGCCGGGCAACATCATGATCACCAAGGCCGGCCAGGTGAAGGTGATGGACTTCGGTATCGCCAGGGCCATCTCCGACTCGGCCACGACGGTCGCCCAGACCACGGCCATCCTCGGCACCGCCTCCTACTTCTCCCCCGAGCAGGCCAAGGGCGAGTCGGTGGATGCGCGCACCGACCTGTACTCCAGCGGCGTGGTGCTCTTCGAGATGCTCACGGGCCGTCCGCCTTTCCGCGGCGACACGCCCGTAGCAGTGGCGTACCAGCACGTCAGCGAACCTCCGGTCAAGCCCAGTTCCCTCAACCCCAAGGTGTCGCCGGCGCTGGACACCGTCGTCGTGCACGCCCTGGCCAAGGACCGGTTCGCCCGCTACCAGAGCGCTGTCGAGTTCCGCAACGACGTTGAGACGGCCGGTGCCGGTCACATTCCGGTCAAGCGCACCGCCGACGACGTCGCCGGGGGCCTCTTCGGTGCCCCGCCGGAGGTGGAGTCCACCTCCGAGCTCGCCCTCAAGCAACTCGCCGAGGACCAGACCATGGACCGAACCCAGCGCCGCCCACCGGTGATCTGGATCTGGGCCGGCATCGTCAGCGTCATCGTCATCGTCATCGCGGTGATGTTCTGGGCCCTCAGCCTCACCCCCAACAACGAGCTGCCCGACTCGTCACGACGGGTTCCTGTGCTCACCGGCCTCAGCTACGACGATGCTCAGGATGCACTCCTCGAATTGGACCTCGCGGCCACCAAGGCCGAGGAGAGCAGTCCCACGGTCGCCAAGGACGAGGTCATCCGTACCGATCCGCCATCCGGCACGATCACGCTGCCGACCACCGTCATCAAGGTCTATGTCTCGACCGGTGCCGAACTCGTAGAGATGCCGGACACCACCGACCAGCCGTTCTCCGCGGCGGAACCGTTCCTCACCGAGCGCGGCTTCGTCTCGGGGTCGGTCACCACCCAGAACTCTGCGGACGTCCCGGAGGGCATCGTTCTGGAGACCGTCCCCGCACCGCGGGACCAGACACCGGTCGGTTCGACGGTCGATTTCACGGTGTCCAGCGGACTGGTGACCATGCCCAACCTCGTCGGCCAGGCGCTCACCGCGGCCAATGCGCTCCTGCAGGCGGATGCGACGCAATTGGAGCCGGAACTCGAACCCGACTACACCTGTGACAGCGCCAGCGGCTCACCGGTCACCAAACAGTCCCTCCCTGCCGGTGACGTGCCGCAGAAGTCCGCGGTCGTCCTGACCTACTGCGCCGGCTAACCAGCCGCCTCGCCGTCGGCCGTCTCGCCGGGTCTCGACAAGCTCGACCAACGCGTGGCCTCGCTCTACAGGCCGGGTTGGGGTATTGGCGCGTCTAGCTCAGCTTGAGCATGGGGGTGAGGTGCTTGGCCTTTTCGCGCGCGTCTGGCAGACCGGCCAACGCCAGCCAGTTGGCCACCATCAGGTAGCCGCCCTCCGTCAGGACCGACTCCGGGTGGAACTGCACCCCGAGGATCGGCGCCGACACGTGCCGCAGGCCCATAATCACGCCGCCCTGGGTGCGCGACGTCACGACCAGGTCACTGGGGACCGTGCCGTTCACAACGGCCAGGGAGTGATAGCGGGTGGCCGTGAAGGGCTGGGGGACCCCGTCGTAGAACTCGCTGCCGTCGTGGGTGATCTGGGAGGTCTTACCGTGCATGAGCTCTTCGGCGTTCGTCACCGTCGCGCCGAAGGCCTCGGCGATCGCCTGGTGGCCCAGGCACACGCCGAACAATGGCTGGTTGGCGGCCAGGGCCGCTTCCACGGCCGCGATAGAGACGCCCGCGTCCGACGGCTTACCGGGCCCAGGGGAGACCAGCACCCCGTCGAACTCGGCCAGGCGGGCGGCCACATCCGTCTTGGCGAAGGCGTCGTTGCGCACCACTTCGGTCTCGGCGCCCAGCTCGCGCAGGTAGCCGTTGAGGGTGTAGACGAAGCTGTCGTAGTTGTCGATTACAAGGATGCGGGTCATGGGACGCCCACCGTCACTTCCTGATTGTTGACCAAAGTGTCGACCCAGGGGAAAACCCAGGTGACGAGGCAATAGAGAATAGCCGTTAGCAGCACGAGAACGACGAGGACACGCACCCAGAACGGTCCGGGCAGGAGGCGCCAGATTGCTGCGTACATCGGTTGGTCCTTAACTCTTCTGTATGACGGCTGGGTGGATGTTAGGCGGCGGGGAGCAGGGCCGCCAGCTCGGCTGGAGGCCCCACGGCTGTCGGTTGCCACGATTCGAACACACCGTAGGCGATGATCCGTTCAGCGGTGGAGAACAGCGGGTTACAGGTGGTGAGGGCGATCAGCCGGTCGACGGGAATACCGTCCGGGTCGTGCGGCACCGGCGCGATGGCCTCCACGGCGCTCGGCGGCACGTACTCGAAGTCTCGGAACCTGTAGGTGTAATAGCCGTCGGCGGTCTGCAGGTAGATCGCGTCGCCGAGCTGCAGCTCGTTGATCAGGTGCATCCCGCCGCCGTTGGCGCTGCGGTGCGAGGCGATGGCGAAGTTGCCTACCTCGCCGGGCATCTGTGTTCCCGGGTAGTGACCGATGCCCAGGTCGGGGCTGTTCAACACGTTGGTGCCGGTGCCCTCGGCGATGGTGCGCTGGTAGCTGTCGCCGAACCGGGGCACGTAGAGCACGGCGAACCCCGTCGCATCACTGGGCGCGGCGGCCACTGCGGGGTCGCCATATCCCTCCTCGACTGCTGGGGCAGGGGCCTGGTCCGGCTGGGCTTCGTCGAGCCAGCCCTGACTGATCGACGCCGCGGCCCGAGACTGGGAGGCGGCCATCACGGCGTCGTTCCACCACAGCTGCCAACCGAGGAAGAGAAATACGAGAACGCCCCCGGTCATCAGCACCTCACCGAGGACTCCGAAGACGCTCACCCGGGCGCGCGCCCGCTTCTTCGACCCGCGTTGGGCTGTCCGCCCGCGCAGGGCCGGAACTTCGGACGTGGCCGGCTCGGTCATGCAGTCGATTCTAATCGGGGCGAACCTACTGATCCGCCGAGTGCTTCCGGCAGGGCAACGCAGGCGGGGACGCTAGAATCTCAGGCATGGCACGCACAAATCCCCGAACCAAGCCCGCCCGTCCCGAGGCCCGCGCGGGCGAAGACGCCCCGAACGCCGTCTGGTTCAAACCGGTGATGTTCGGTTTCATGCTGATCGGGCTGGCCTGGATCATCGTCTTCTATGTGAGCCAGGGCGCACTGCCCGTCCCGGCCTTCGGCTCGTGGAACATCCTCGTTGGATTCGGGATCGCCTTCATCGGCTTCCTGATGACCACCCGCTGGCGCTGAGACCCGACTGTTCACCACCCGTTCCGTGTGGTTTAACCACCCGTTCGGGGAGTCAATTACAGCCGTGTAATTATCCCCAATGTGGAAACTCCTGTGGATAACTTTCTCCCCGGGTGTGGATAACCCTGGGGAAACCTAGTGGCCGAGCGGCCTAGACGAAGAACTTGCTCAGGCTCAAAGCCACGAGCAGGGCAGCAAAGCCGCCCAGGAGTAGGAACTGCTGGGTGCGCTTGCTGCGCTGGCGGGTCTGCACATAGATCAGGCCGATGACGGCACCGCCGATGAGGCCCCCGACATGTGCCTGCCAGGCGACGTTGAGTCCGGGCAGGAAGCCGATCACCAGGTTGATGCCGACCAGGATCAGCAGTTGGGTGGCGTTGCCGCCGAGCTTGCGCTGGATGACGAGGAACGCGCCCATCAGCCCGAAGATGGCCCCGGAGGCGCCGACGACGGCCACATACGGGTCGGCCAGGAACAGAACGCCGAGTGAACCGGCCAGGCCGCTGAGTAGGTACAGGGTGAGAAACCGGCCGCGTCCGAGCATCCGCTCGAGGATCTGGCCGAAGATCCACAGGGTGTACATGTTCAGCAGCACGTGGAAGATGAACCCGGTGGAGTGCACGAAGACGCTGGTCAGCATGCGCCACGGTTCGAAGTCGCCCGGATACGAGAACGCGCCGGCGTACAGAAACGCGTTCGTCACGCCCAGTCCGGGAATGAGCTGCAGAATGAAGATGACCAGCGTCAGCGCGATGATCGAGTAGGTGACCACCGGCTCGCCGGCCGCGGTCATGCGTCCGAGCCTGGTGCGGGCGGCCGACTTGGTGCGTGGTGCGCTCTGGCGCTGCTCACGCATGCACTCGGGGCAGATGACGCCCACGGCCGCCTGGGTCTGGCACTCGGGGCAGATGGTGCGACCGCAGCGCTGGCAGAGGATGAAACTCTGCCTGCCCGGATGCCGGTAACAGAAATTGGCGGCGGTTCCGGGCAGGCTGGTCATCTCGGGAGGTCCTAGACCTGCTCGACGGTGATGCTCTCGATGACGACATCGGTGAGCGGACGGTCGCGGCCGTCGGTGGGCACGACGGCGAGCTGGTCGACGATCTTGCGGGAGTCTTCGTCCTCGACGGCGCCGAAGATCGAGTGCTTGCCCTGAAGCCAGGTGGTCGGCACGACGGTGATGAAGAACTGCGAACCGTTGGTGCCGCGACCGCCCTGGATGCCGGCGTTGGCCATGGCGAGGACGTAGGGCTGGGTGAAGTCGAGCTCCGGGCTGATCTCGTCGTCGAACTGGAAGCCGGGTCCGCCGGTGCCCTGGCCCAGCGGGTCGCCGGCCTGGATCATGAAGTCCTTGATGATGCGGTGGAAGACTGTGCCGTTGTACAGCGGGTCGTTGGAGGTCTTGCCCGTTGCCGGGTGCTTCCACTCGATCTCGCCGGTGGCGAGGCCGACGAAGTTCTTGACGGTCTTGGGAGCGTGGTTCCCGAAGAGGTTGACCTTGATCGGTCCGAGGGTTGTATGGAGCGTTGCGACTGCAGTGTGCTTAGACATAGGAATAATTCTTGCACAGCGAAGATTGCACGAATCCGTCTGCTTGTCAGGCATTCAGAGCGCTCACAGGCTATTCAGTGGCAAGATGGGCTGTGTTAACCACAAGAAACGATGGAGGGTCCAGATGAGCCTGTCACGCAAGCGCCGAAAGGAACTCACTCGTCTGCGCAAGAGCGCGGATGAGCTGTGGAGTAATCAGCAGGAAGTTCTCGACCGCGCCAACGAGATTGCACGTGAAGCCGGCCGTCAGGCCAGTGTGCTCACTCGTGAAGAAGTAGTACCCCGCGTTCGCCAGGGCTATGAGCACTACCTCCTCCCCGGTGTGCACGCGACCCAAGATTTTGCCGGTGGCGTTCGCCACCAGGTCACGGACAAGGTTCTGCCGGGGATCGGAACCGCACTGGGCACTGTCATGTCGGTGGGGGATTTCGCCAAGGACGCACGCATCGCCGCGCTCAACCGCGTTCGCTTCCAGAAGCCCGTCGTGGTTCAGAAGCAGGGCCTGGGTGCGGGAACGTACATCGCCATCGGTGTGGGCATCGCTGCCGCAGCCGGTGTGGCGTACGCAATCTGGCAGACCTTCCGTGCCGACGATGAACTGTGGGTCTCCGAAGACGAGTCGCTTCTCGATTCGCCGATTGAGAAGCCCACGGACATCTAGTTCGCAGCATCGCCGACAAGGCCCTCGTCTCTGACGGGGGCCTTGTTGCGTGTCCGGACGCCGGCCCGGCCTTGAGCGCCTGGCACACGCCGTGCGCGGTACGCGGGCCAAGCGCCGTTAGGCGGGCGGCGCGCCACCCGCCTAACGGCGCCTCACCCGCCCCAACGTTTCCGTCCTCGAGGCCCTGTGTGTCGCGTGGGCGGATGCGGAGCCTGGGCGTGTGTCTGTGGGCGATGGGCCGTTCCGGGGCGATCACAGCGCGCCTGGGGGTCAATGAGCCGGTAGTGCCATTCGGCGGGGTAATCTCACCGCCTATGGGCCCGAAGACCTCGAACACGTCGCGCAGGAACTCAACGCCCGCCCACGCAAACCCCCGTCCGCCGGCCGGGCTTTTTCAGACCCTCACATCGTCACCGAGGTTGACGCGGCCATCGTCAATTCACTGGACGGGCGACACACCTCACGAAACATGAAGTCCTCGGGAGTCATCACACGCGAAATCGCGGGATCGGCATTCTCGAACGCTTTGTACGCCTCGAGTACCGCGTTTCGATCACCCGTGCGCATCTCACGTCGCTTCTCGCCCACAGGTTTGTGCAACGCCCCCCACTGGCCGGATCCTTCGATCAGCTGGATCTTGTGCCGGCGCTCAGGATCTTTGTTCGTGTCGAGAATCCAGACGTATGTCGCAGTACCGGTACCGTAGAACATGTCTGTCGGCAGGGCGATGATAGCGTCAACAAGGTCCTCTTCGAGAAGCCACTCACGGATCCCAGGAGGGCCTTGGTCACTGTTGAACAGGGGCGAAGCGCTAGAGACGACTGCCGCGCGACCGCCTTGCCCGTTAGGTGCCGCTGGGCTCAGCTTGGAAGCGCAGTGCGCGAGAAATAGCATCTGCGCATCAGCAGTTCCCGGCAGGCCGTGACTGAATCGCGACCCATGCAAACCGGCCTGGTCATGGACCGATTTCTGGTCCACCGACCAGTCCATGCCCAACGGCGGATTCGAGAGCACATAGTCAAAGGTCTGATTCGCGTAGTGGTCGTCTACGAGAGTGTTCCCCTGCTTAATCGAGTCCGGGTGGCCTCCCTGGATGAGCAGATCAGCCTTTCCCAGGGCGAATGCGGACGGCGTGAGTTCCTGACCATACAGAGTCACGTCCATCGTCGCGTTCATTCGCTTCAACGCGTCCTGGGCAATGAGCAACATCCCGCCGGACCCCGCGGTCGGGTCGTAAATCGAGCGCGCTGCACTCTCACCGGCGAGCGTCTCGTCTTCGTGCGCGATGAGGACATCGACCATCAGATTAATGGCATCGCGTGGGGTGTAGACGTTGCCAGCGGCTTTTCCCTTTTTATTGAATGCGCGGTACATGATGTCCTCGAACACGTCGCCCATCGCGGTGTTGTCGAGTTTGCTCGGGCCAAGGTCCAACGTGGAAAAGTGCTTGACGACAGCGTGTAGGCGGTTCGCCTCCGCAAGGACCTTCACCCGGCGAGCGAAGTCGAAGGCCACCCAGATGTCCGCGATGTTATCGGAGAAACCATCGATGTAGCTCGTCAATGACTTCTCGACGTTGTCGTCGACGGAGGCGATCGTGGCGAGATCGAGCGGCGAGACGTTGTAGAAGCTGAGCTTGAAGCGATCCTTCACGGCGATCTCGATAAGATGCGCCGGGAGCGAGGATCGAGACGCCATGAACTCCGTCACCTGAGCCTGAGTATCCCCAAGCATGCATTCCAGACGCCGCAGAACAGTGAATGGCAAGATGAAGTCGCCGTAATCTTCCTCGTCGACGATGTTGCAAAGGAGCTTGTCTGCTGTCTCCCACACAATTCGTGCTGTCGTTGCGCTCGTGGATCCCGCCGTAGACTCTGCCATGCTGGCTCGTTCCTGGTAGTCCGGTGATGCTCGTATCAGGAACGCTAAAGGACGAATGCGTCACGAATGTGACATTCAGCCGAACGCCAGAGGAAAAGCGATCGCGATGGGCGCCCACGCAGGAACGGCTCAGGGTCTTGCCGCACCGCTAGAGCCCAAGCGGCCGCTCGCCGCGAGATTCCGGGGCACACACGGCCCACCTGCTATGCGGAAGTGAAATTGTGGAGCCACGGGGAATCGAACCCCGGACCTCCTGCTTGCAAAGCAGGCGCTCTACCAATTGAGCTATGGCCCCGAACCGGTTCCTCACAAGGTGAGGATCTGGCGGAGATGTAAGGCTATTCAGTACACAGTGTTTTTGTGACACACACAGTGTTTTTGTCATACGTGGGGATACCGGGATTTGAACCTGGGACCTCTTCGTTATCAGCGAAGCGCTCTAACCAACTGAGCTATATCCCCCCATTGGGCAGATTTGAGACTACCGGAAACCGGCGGAAAGTCCCAATCGAGGCCGGCAGGCGACCTCGATCGGGCATCCGACGGTCAGTTGTTGGTGAATCCGACGAGCAGGCCTCCGGTGACCTTGACGCTCAGGTTGTACAGCACGGCGAAGATCGCGCCCAGGGCGGTCACGACGACGGCGTTGATGACCGCGACAACCACGGCGAAGCCCATCACATTGCCGATCGACAGGATCGTCGTGAGCTCAGAGGCACTCCCGGCGATATCCGTGTACAGCGCGTCGATCTGGGTGAAGATGCCGGTTCCGTTCAGCACCGTGAAGGTGAGGAACGTGGCCACGATGGTGACCACCGCCAGGCACACGGCGATCAGGAAGGACAGTTTGACGGCCGACCAGAAGTCGATATAGACGAGCTTCAGACGTACCTGCTTGGACGACATTGCACCCCGACTCGACTTTTTGGCCAGTTTCTCGGCAACACTACTCATCTGCTGATTCTACTTTCCCCGGATCGCCCTCGGCTGCAGCCTCAAGTTCGACTACCAGATTGCGCTCGGTGTTCTTCGCGATCGCAATGATCCTGTCTTCGGTCGCGAACTTTGCAAAAACAACGCCCATGGTGTCCCGGCCCTTGGCCGGCACTTCGGCGACGTCAGAGCGTACCACCTTGCCGCTGGCAAGGACCACAAGCACTTCGTCCTCCTCGTCGACGATGAGCGCGCCGACCAGGTCGCCGCGGTCATCGTTCAACTTGGCCACCTTGATGCCCAGACCGCCGCGGTTCTGCAGGCGGTACTGGTCGGCGGAGGTGCGCTTGGCGTAGCCGCCCTCTGTCACCACGAAGACGAAACCATCGTCGGAGACGACCGAGGCGTCCAGCAGGGTGTCCTTGCCGCGGAAGTGCATTCCGATCACACCGGAGGTGCTGCGGCCCATCGGGCGGAGCGCCTCGTCGGAGGCGGTGAACCTAATCGACATGCCCTTCTTCGATACCAGCAGAAGATCGGAGTCCTCATCGACGAGCAGAGCGGAGACGAGTTCGTCACCCTCGCGCAGCTTGATGGCGATGATGCCGCCGGTGCGGTTGGTGTCGTATTCGCTCAGCGCGGTCTTCTTGATCAGGCCCTCGCGGGTGGCCAGGGTCAGGTATTGGGCGACGCCGTAGTCCCGGATGTCCAGGATCTGGGCGATTTCCTCACCGGGCTGCAACGCCAGCAGGTTGGCCACGTGCTGGCCCTTGGCATCGCGGCCGGATTCCTGCGCCTCGTAGGCCTTGGCCCGGTAGACGCGGCCGGTGTTGGTGAAGAAGAGCAGCCAGTGGTGGGTCGTGGTGACGAAGAAGTGCTCGACCACATCGTCCGCGCGCAGCTGGGCGCCCTTGACGCCCTTGCCGCCGCGGTGCTGGTTGCGGTAGTTGTCGCTGCGGGTGCGCTTGATGTAGCCGCCGCGGGTGACGGTGACCACCATCTCCTCTTCGGGGATGAGATCCTCGATCGACATGTCGCCGTCGAAGCCGAACATGATCTCGGTGCGGCGGTCGTCGCCGAACTTGTCGGTGATCTCGCCGAGTTCGGTGCTGACGATGCTGCGCTGACGCTCGGGGCTGGCCAGGATCGATTTGAACTCGACGATCTGCAGCTCGAGCTCGGCGGCCTGGTCGACGATTTTCTGACGCTCCAGGGCGGCCAGGCGACGCAGCTGCATGGTGAGGATGGCGTCGGCCTGCAGCTTGTCGACCGTGAGCAGGTCCATCAGGCCCGCGCGCGCGTCGTCCACGGTGGGGGAGCGGCGGATCATGGCGATGACCTCGTCCAGAGCGTCGAGCGCCTTGAGATACCCGCGCAGGATATGGGCATCTGCCTCGGCCTTGTTCAACCGGAACTGGGTGCGACGCACGATCACGTCGATCTGGTGGGCGACCCAGGCGCTGATGAAGCCGTCCAGGGCCAGGGTGCGCGGGATGCCGTCGACGATCGCGAGCATGTTCGCGCCGAAGTTCTCCTGCAGCGAGGTGTGCTTGTAGAGGTTGTTGAGCACGACCTTGGCCACGGCGTCGCGCTTGAGCACGATCACAAGGCGCTGGCCGGTGCGGCCGCTGGTCTCGTCGCGGATGTCGGCGATGCCGGTGATCTTGGCGTCCTTGACCAGGTCGGCGATCTTGATCGCCAGGTTGTCCGGGTTGACCTGGTAGGGCAGCTCGGTGATCACCAGGCAGGTGCGGCCCTGCAGCTCTTCGATGTTCACCACGGCGCGCATCGTGATGGAACCGCGGCCGGTGCGGTAGGCATCCTGGATGCCCTTGATGCCCAGGATCTGCGCGCCGGTGGGGAAGTCAGGGCCCTTGATGCGCTGGATCAGTGCTTCGAGCAGTTCTTCGCGGGTGGCGTCAGGATTCTCCAGGTACCACAGGGCGCCTGCGGCCACTTCGCGCAGGTTGTGCGGCGGGATGTTGGTGGCCATGCCAACGGCGATGCCGACGGAGCCGTTCACCAGCAGGTTGGGGAACCGGGCCGGAAGAACGGTGGGTTCCAGGGTACGGCCGTCGTAGTTGTCCTGGAAGTCGACGGTGTCTTCGTCGATGTCGCGGACCATCTCGAGGGCAAGCGGGGCCATCTTGGTCTCGGTGTACCGGGGGGCGGCGGCGCCGTCGTTGCCGGGGGAGCCGAAGTTGCCCTGGCCGAGGGCCAGCGGGTAACGGAGGCTCCACGGCTGCACGAGGCGCACGAGGGCGTCGTAGATGGAGGAATCACCGTGCGGGTGGAACTGGCCCATCACGTCGCCGACGACACGGGCGCACTTCGAGAACGCCTTGTCCGGACGATAGCCGCCGTCGTACATGGCGTAGATCACACGGCGGTGCACGGGCTTCATGCCGTCACGCACGTCGGGCAGCGCGCGCCCGACGATGACGCTCATGGCGTAGTCGAGGTAGGAACGCTGCATTTCCAGCTGCAGGTCGACCTGGTCGATCTTGCCGTGCTGGGTCAGGTGCGCCGCTGCCGCAGCAAGCCCGGCGGCGTCGGGGGCGTCCGGCGTGATGCCGGTGGTGTCGTCAGATGTCAAGGAAACGCACGTCCTTCGCGTTCTTCTGGATGAAGTTGCGTCGGGATTCGACGTCTTCGCCCATCAGGGTGGAGAAAATCTCGTCGGCGGCTGCCGCGTCATCCAGGGTCACCTGGAGCAGGGTGCGGGACTCGGGGGCCATCGTGGTTTCCCACAGCTCCTTGTAGTCCATCTCGCCCAGCCCCTTGTAGCGCTGGATGCCGTTGTCCTTCGGGATCCGTTTGCCGGCGGCGGCGCCGTCGGCGAGCAGGGCGTCCCGCTCCGCATCCGAGTACACGTACTCGTGGGCCGAGTTGGCCCACTTGAGCCGGTAGAGCGGTGGCTGGGCGAGGTACACATAGCCGAGGTCGATCAGCGGCCGCATGTAGCGGAACAGCAGGGTGAGCAGCAGGGTGGTGATGTGCTGGCCGTCGACGTCGGCATCGGCCATCAGCACGATCTTGTGGTAGCGCACCTTGTCCTGGTTGAAGTCCTCGCCGATGCCGGCGCCGAACGCCGTGATCATCGCCTGTACTTCGGCGTTGCCCAGGGCACGGTCGAGCCGGGCTTTCTCCACGTTGAGGATCTTGCCGCGCAGAGGCAGGATCGCCTGGGTCTCGGGGTTGCGGCCCTGAACGGCGGAACCGCCGGCCGAGTCACCCTCGACGATGAAGATCTCGGACGCCGCGGGGTCCTTGCTCTGGCAGTCCTTGAGCTTGCCGGGCATACCGCCACCCTCGAGCAGGCCCTTGCGGCGGGCGGTTTCACGCGCCTTGCGGGCTGCCATGCGGGCAGTCGCGGCCTGCAGGGACTTGCGGATGATCTCGCGGGCCTGAACCGGGTTGCGGTTGAACCAGTCGGTGAGCTGGTCGCCGACAACACGCTGCACGAAGGCCTTGGCCTCGGTGTTGCCCAGCTTGGTCTTGGTCTGGCCTTCGAACTGCGGTTCGGCGAGCTTGATCGACACGACCGCGGTCAGGCCCTCGCGCACGTCGTCGCCGGAGAGGTTGTCGTCCTTCTCCTTCAGGATGCCCTTTTCGCGGGCGTACTTGTTCACCAGGGTGGTCAGCGCCGCGCGGAAGCCCTCTTCGTGGGTGCCGCCCTCGTGGGTGTTGATCGTGTTCGCGTAGGTGTGCACACTCTCGGTGTATGCGGTGGTCCACTGCATGGCCACCTCGAGGGCGATCTTCTTCTCGGTGTCCTCGAATTCGAAGGAGATGATCTCCTCGTTGACCAGGTCCGCCTTCTTGGCCCGGTTGAGGTAGGCCACGTAGTCCATCAGGCCCTGCTCGTACATGAAACTGTTGCTGAGCGGCTTGTCCTCGGCGTTGAGGCTGTCCGGGCGTTCGTCGGTGAGCGTGAGACGCAGGCCCTTGTTGAGGAAGGCCATCTGCTGGAAACGTGCGCGCAGGGTCTCGTAGTCGAAGATGACGGTCTCGAAGGTTTCCGAGCTCGGCCAGAACGTGATCGTGGTTCCGGTCTCGTCCGAGACCTCGTCCTTGTGAAGTGACTCGTTCGGAACACCGTTGTGGAAACTCTGCCGCCAGGCGTTGCCCTGCCGGCGCACCTCGACCTCGAGGCGGCTGGAGAGCGCGTTGACGACGGAGCTGCCGACGCCGTGGAGTCCGCCCGAGACCGCGTAGCCGCCGCCGCCGAACTTGCCGCCGGCATGCAGCACCGTGAGCACCACTTCGACGGTGGACTTGCCCTCGGCCTTGTGAATGTCCACGGGGATACCACGACCGTTGTCCTGCACGCGGACGGCGCCGTCAGCGAGGATGCGGATGTCGATGGTGTCGCAGTAGCCGGCGAGGGCCTCGTCGACGGAGTTGTCGACGATCTCGTAGACCAGGTGGTGCAGACCGCGTGGACCGGTTGAACCGATGTACATTCCGGGTCGTTTGCGAACAGCTTCAAGGCCTTCGAGAACCTGGATGTCTTCTGCGCCGTAAGCGTGCTGCTCCGGCTCAGTTTTCGGTTCAATTGTCATGTGAAATTGGGCTCCTGACCGTCGCACAGGCGACCCTTCAGCCTACCAACCCCCCCAAGCCTCAGCGGCCAAAACCGCCGTTTGACGCGTTTTATTCGTAGGGTTGACCTGTTTTGGCTACCTAGCCGTAGGTATCGCGTGGACCACGCCCTGGGATTGATCTGGGACCCTTTTTCCACGAGGGGGCGTTGGGTCCCTGAAAACGAATCGCGGCGATGCCAGCATCCGGGAACTTCTGCATGATCTGAGTCATGATTTCGACGCGCATCATTCGCAGCTGTGTGGCCCACGCCGTTGACTCGCAGTGCACTGTCAGGATGCCCTCGTCGATGCCCGCCGGGGTGGAGTGCTTCGAGGTTTCCTCACCGGCCAGTTCGATCCAGGACGCGAGCAGATCGGACTGGGCCATCGGGGAGTTCCAGCCGAGCTGGGCGGTGAGTGAGTTGATGGTCTCGCCCAGCCCGCGCGGGTCCCGGCCGGCGCCGAACGGAACGCTCGACCCGATCTGGGGGCTGGCCTTGCGCCTGGCGCGGGTTCGTTTGGCATTGGGGTCGCCGAAGACGTCCTTGAACCTGAGATAGACCTTGGCGGCCTCGCTGTGTTCAGCCATGCTCGGCGCCCTGTTCCGCGGCGGGGCCGTCGACGACGGCGCCGGCGTGGATGTGGATGGCGTGGGCGGCGAGCACCGCGGGAACATCCTCGAACACGGCGGCGGTGATGAGAACCTGTTCGTAGCCGGTCACAGCCTCGGCGAGGCGTCGGCGGCGGGACTGGTCGAGTTCGGCGAACACGTCATCGAGGATCAGCACCGGGTCGCCGCTGGTGGAATCCCGTCGAAGCAGCTCGGCCGAGGCCAGTTTGAGGGCGAGGGCGAACGACCAGGATTCGCCGTGGCTGGCGTAGCCCTTGGCCGGCAGATTGTTCAGTTCGAAGACGAGGTCGTCGCGGTGCGGCCCGGCCAAGGTCATGCCGCGGTCCAGTTCCTTGCGGCGGAGGCCCGCCAGCGCGGTGCGGAAGGTTTCCGCGGTCTCCGAGCCGCTGCCGCCGGGCTGCGCGGCGGCGGGGGAGGAGGAGCCTTCGTCTTCATCAGCGCCCAAAATGCTCAGGGACGCCACCAGGTTCGGCCCGTGGTCGGCGCCGGCAACCGACTTGTACGCGCTGTGCAACGGCGGCAGCAGCTCGGCCACGAGATCGGCACGCGCGTCGATCAATTCGGAGCCGAGGGCAACCAGCCGCTCGTCCCAGATATCGAGGGTGCCCAGCTGGGTGGTCTTCAAGCCGGATGCCCTAGCCGACTTGAGCAGGGTGTTGCGCTGTTTGAGTACCCGGTCGTAGTCGGTGAGCACCCCGGAGAACCGGGGGTTGCGCAGCACCAGCAATTGGTCGAGGAACCGCCGGCGGCCGGAGGGATCGCCGCGCACCAGAGCCAGGTCCTCAGGGGCGAAGAGCACGCTGGAGAAGTAGCGGGGGAGTTCGCGGGTCTTGATGACCGACCGGTTGATCTGGGCCCGGTTGAGTCCGGACCGGTTGATCTGCACCTCGGCGAGAAGGTCTCGGCCGTTGTATTCCAGCCGGGCCCGGATGATCGCTGCGTCCTGCCCTGAACGCACCATCGCACCGGTTTGGGACACCCGGTGCGAACTCAGGGTGCTGAGGAAACCGAGTGCCTCGACCAGGTTGGTCTTGCCCTGGCCGTTCCGGCCGACGATCAGATTGGGTCCGGCGCCGAAGGGGACCTCCGCCTGGGCATAGTTGCGGAAGTCAGTGAGGGAGAGGTGCGCGACCCGCACGCGGGATCAGTCTGCCTTCTTTATGGCATGGCCGCCGAACTGGTTGCGCAGCGCGGCCACGGCCTTCATGGCCGGGGAATCGTCTTGACGGGAGGCGAAGCGCGCGAAGATCGACGCGCTGATCGCGGGCACCGGAACGGCGTTCTTGATGGCCTCTTCGATGGTCCAGCGGCCCTCGCCGGAATCCTCGACGTAGCCGTCGATGTCGCCCAGCTGCGGGTCGTCCTTGAGCGCGAGCACCAGTAGTTCGAGCAACCAGGATCGCACGACGGTGCCGCGCTGCCACGCGGTGAAGATGCCCGGGACGTCGTGAATCAGGTCGTCGCGCTTCTCGAGCAGTTCGTAACCCTCGGCGTAGGCCTGCATCAGGGCGTATTCGATGCCGTTGTGCACCATCTTGGCGTAGTGGCCGGCGCCCACCTTGCCGGCGTGCACGAAGCCTTCTTCGCGCGGGCCCTCCGGGCGCAGCGCGTCGAAGACCGGCATCGCCCGCTCGACGTCGGCAGCCGAACCGCCGACCATGAGTCCAAAACCGTTGGTCAGGCCCCAGACTCCGCCGGAGACACCGGCGTCCACGTAGTGGATGCCCTGCTCGGCGAGCAGCGCCTCGTGGGTGAAGTCGTCGGTGAACCTGGAGTTACCGCCGTCGATGACCAGGTCACCGGGGGAGAGCTTGGTGGCCAGGTCGGCGATCACCGATGTCGTGATCGCGCCGGCCGGAACCATGACCCAGACCAGCCGGGGAGCCGGCAGCGCTGCCACCAGCTCGGCGGTGCCGGCCACTTCGCTCACATCGGGATTGCGGTCATAGCCGGTCACGGTCAGACCGGCTGCCCGCAGCCGGTCCCGCATGTTGGCACCCATTTTGCCGAGGCCGACGATTCCGATGTGCATGGCTGTCCTTCGTGGTTCGTGTCGTGCTGGCGAGACTGTCGTGCCTAACGCAGGAGCAGGTTCGGCTGCAGGAGGTAGCGGTAGCTGTCGGCGCCCGGCTGCTCGCGGGAGGTCTGGCTCGTGATGAGCACGGGTCCCGGCTTGTTGGGGTTTTCGGTCTTGGTGAAGGAGATCCGCACGAACTCGGAATGCACAGCGCCGAGCCCGTCCAGAAGGAACTGCGGCTTGAGCGAGACGACAGTGTCGCCGCCGGCGAGAATCGCGTCGATGGTCTCGGAGGCCTGGGCCTGTTCGGAGCCGATCGCTTCGAGCGTGAGGCCGTCGGCCGTGAAGCTGAACCGGAGTGCGGCTTCACGCTCGAGCACCAGCTGCACGCGGCGGGTGGCCTCGACCAGTTCCGCGGTGTTCATCACGGCGTAGTTGTCGACGTTCTCGGGGAAGAGGCGACGGACCGGCGGGTAGTTGCCCTTGATCAAGAGCGACGTGACGGTCTTCTTGTCGGCGGTGAAGGCGATCAGTTCACGGTCGTCGGTGTTGGTGACGGCTACCGAAATGGTGCCGCTGTGGCCGAAGGTCTTGCCGACCTCCTGCAGGGTGCGGGCCGGCACCAGCGCGGTGATCGGTTCCTGGGCCTGGTTGGCTCCAGGGTCCCAGTCGATCTCGCGCACGGCAACGCGGTACCGGTCGGTGGCGACGAGGCTGATGCTGTTCTCGGTGATCTGCAGCTGTACACCGGTGATCACCGGGGTGACGTCGTCGCGGGATGCCGCGACGGCTACCTGGGAAACGGCCGCAGCAAATTCCTCGGCGGGTACCAGGCCGGATTGGGCGCTGACCTGGGGAATGCTTGGATATTCCTCTACCGGCATAGACAGCAGAGTGAAGTTTGCGGTGCCGCAGCTCACGGTGATGCGGGAGTCCCTGGTGGAGAAACGTACCGGAGCGTTGGGCATCCGGCTGGCGATCTCGGCCAGAAGACGACCGGAGACCAGGACCTTGCCGGTCTCTTCGACATCGGCTGCGATCTCGGTCTGCGCCGACACTTCGTAGTCGAACGAGGACAGGATCAGGCCGGTCTCTGTCGCCTCGATCAAGACGCCGCTCAAAATGGGCAGGGTGGTGCGTTGGGGAAGGAGTTTGACAGCGAAAGAAACGGCTTCGCTGAAGACATCCCGATTGGCCTGAAATCTCACGAAGTCACTCCTGTCGGTGGAGACCTGGATACGGCCTCAATGCTAGTCGGGTTTGCCGACGGCCTATTTCTTGTGAGCCGGCGGCGAGTGAAGGTTGTTGGACCTGGAGCTAATGAAGTTAATCGTTAATATTCTTAACCGGTGTGGAAACTGTGGATAACTCGGTGGATAGCGCTCAGTGACTGGGAACTACAAACTTGTAATTTGTGGACGCCCTGTGAGCGCTAAGCCCAATGAATGACAGGAACTGCGTTCTGTAATTCGGAGTTTTCACAAGTGGGCCGTGCGTTTCTACAGGTTGACCCGAGTTGTCCGGGCAGTTTCCACAGGGTTATCCACAGGTACGAAACACAAAAAATTTTCTCTTACTTGTAACGGTGGTCCTGCTTGATCCGGTTTGTGAGTTCCGTGACCTGGTTGTAGATGGAACGGCGTTCCTTCATCAGTTCGCTGATCTTCTTGTTCGCGTACATCACGGTGGTGTGGTCGCGGTTACCGAACAGCTGCCCGATCTTCGGCAGGGACAGATTCGTCAGCTCACGGCATAGGTACATGGCGATCTGCCGGGCGGTGGCGACGGCCTGCGACCGGGACGAGCCGTACAGGTCGTCGACAGTGAGCTTGAAATAATCGGCGGTATTGGTGATGATGTCCACCGGCGCGATCACATTGTCTTCGTCGAGGGTGATCACGTCCTTCAGCACGGTCTGCACCAGGTTCATGTCCACTGGCGTGCGGTTCAAGCTCGCGAAGGCGGTCACCCGGATCAGGGTGCCCTCCAATTCGCGGATGTTGGACGACACCTTGGACGCCATGAACTCAAGGATGTCGTGCGGCACCTGCAGTTTTTCGCTCTGCGCCTTCTTGCGGAGGATCGCGATGCGGGTCTCCAGGTCGGGAGCCTGCACATCCGTGATCAGGCCCCACTCGAAGCGGGACCGCATCCGATCTTCGAACCCGGTGAGGGCCTTGGGTGGCAGGTCGCTGGTGATGACGACCTGCTTGTTGTGGTCGTGCAGGGTGTTGAAGGTGTGGAAGAAGGCTTCCTGGGTCTCCGCCTTGCCCTGCAGGAACTGGATGTCGTCGATCATCAGGATGTCGATGTTGCGGTAGCGGTTCTGGAATGCCGACCCGCGGTTGTTGGCAATCGAGTTGATGAAGTCGTTGGTGAACTCCTCGCTACTGACGTAACGCACCCGGATGCCGGGGTACAGGCTCATGGCGTAATGGCCGATGGCGTGTAGCAGGTGAGTCTTGCCCAGTCCGGAGGAACCGTAGATGAAGAGCGGGTTGTACGCCTTGGCCGGAGCTTCGGCGACGGCGACGGCCGCGGCGTGGGCGAACCGGTTGGACTGGCCGATCACGAAGTTGTCGAAGCTGTACTTGGAATTCAACCGGGTGTCGTGCGGGCGCTCGGGGGAGGCGCTCTCGAAGACCGACTGTGGGGTGGCCGGTGTCTCGATGTCGGGCTGGCGTTGGATGGGTTCCTGCACCGGGCGCAGGGATTCCTGCTCGAGTTCCGGATTGACCACGACGTAGAAGGTGGTGACGGCGACTGACTCGCTGAGCTGACCCATCGCGGTGAGCAGCGGAACCCGCATGCGCACGTTGAGCATGCTCGCGGTGAACTCGTTGGGCACCTCGAGGTAGAACGTGCCGGCCGCGATGCCCTTCGGTTCGACCAGGTTCAGGAAGCCGTACAGCATCGGAGTGACGGTGTCGTCGGACTCCAGCAGGGTCAGGACTGACCGCCAGGTTTCGCTGATGGGCTGTTCCCCGTCTGGCAT